>NZ_BNHJ02000003.1:0-537343 GCF_014905595.1 Rhodococcus sp. NKCM2511
GCCGACCCGCCCTTGGTGCCGATGATCAGATCACCCTCCCAATGGCCGGGAACGTTGCGGTCGGCGACCTCGGCGGGGCGTTCGGAGATGTTGATCATCCCGCGGATTTTCGATCGCCGTTCGGTGGTGCGGCGATGCGCCAGCCGCACCGGCCGGCCCGTCCGAAGATGCCTGGTCAGCTCCTTGGTCAGGCCACCTTTGCTCTGAACGTAAAGGGTCTGATAAATCGTTTCGTGCGACACATGCATCTCCGGCGAGTGAGGAAATTCCTTCCTCAGTGTCGCCGAGATCTGCTCGGGCGAGTAGTCCAACTCGAGCAGCGCCTGCACCCGATCGCGCAGCAACGGCGTGAGCTCGAGCTTGCCCTTCTTCGGGCGTTTGGCTGCCTTTCGGGCATCACGCTCGGCCTGATGCGGCTTGTACTGTCCACGGAAGTACTTGTGCCGCTTGAGTTCTCGACTGATCGTCGACACCGCTCGCCCCAGGCATGTCGCGATCGCGGTCATCGTCCAGCCGTCCCGGACACCGTCGGCGATGAACTCGCGTTCCTCCAGCGAGAGGAAACGGCCCGTCGGCTCCGGTGTCGAGCGTGGACGCACACCACCACGTTCGTACACCCAGTTCCAGCCGCTGCCCTCGCTGATACCGACTGCGAGGGCAGCGTCCTTGATCGTCACGCCACTGCTACGCAAGTGACCAGAACGTCATCCGAACCTGATGTGAGAAACCCGGGTGAACCATCGCAAACATCCCTAATGATCAGGCACGTTGCAACCACCGCTCGAATCCGCCCGTAGCCCACTACGAACTTCCACTCACATGCGAGCGAAGCGAGCCAAGACGAATGCATACAGGCCGTACAACGCGATTCCCACGCCGGCGAGGATCAACAGAACCTGCCCGTACGGCTGGGCTCCCAGGGTCTTGACGGCACCGTCGATTCCGGTGGCCTTCGACGGGTCCGACTGCAGTACCGCTACGACGACGAGGATTCCCGCCCCCACGAGCGCCGTGCCCTTGGCCGCGTATCCGGCGATACCGAGTTTGACGACCGCTCCGCTCTGGCTGCCTTCGAGGTCGTCGAGGAAATTCTTCGAGACGCCTTTGTAGACGTGGTACCCGCCGACGCCGATGACGACCAGGGCGATGACGATCAGCACGAGCTTGCCGCCACCGGATTCCATCAGTCGCGCCGAGTAGCCGGCGTTCTGTTGTCCGCTGGACTTACCGGATCCGGTCGCGAAACCGTAGGTAGAGAATGCGAAGGCGATGTAGACGACGGCCAGCGCCGCCGCCTTGAGTCGATCCATCGCGCTGCCCTCGTCGGAATCGGACTTCTTGCCGACGATGGCCTCGACGATGCGCCACAGGGCCAGTGCCACGAACGCGACGACGGCAACCCAGAGCGCGATCTTGCCGCCGGGCTTCTCGGCCAGTTCGGCGAGTGCTCCGGACTGGTCGGCGTTACCGCCCTGACCGAACGCCAATCGGATGGCGATGTATCCGATCAGGATGTGCAGCACTCCGCTGACGAAGTGTCCGGCCCGGGCCGCCTTCTCGAATGCACCGTTGTCCTGAAACGAATTGGCCAATGATTTTCCTGTAGCCGATTTGCCTGTTCCCGAATGTCCCGACGTGGATTTTCCCGACGTGTTCACGAACGTTCCCCGATCAGTTGATGTGGGCCGATGTTTACCCCACGGAGTGCGGGGAGAAACGGTCTTTCGGCGCGAAACGCCGTACGAGATCCCAGCCCGGCGTTAACGCCGGGCGGACACTGATCGATGTAGCAAGCGGAGTGTCGGGACCAACGAAGAAATTGTTCGGAGTGATCCACCGTGAAATTACAGTCGATAATGCGTCGTACCAGCAGTGATCTGCCCCTGTTGAAGACCGCCAGGATGAGCGGCAGTCCGCGTACCTGGCCTGCCGAGAAGCTCGAGCGGCTGCTCACCCCGCAGGAGATCGATCTGATCAGGCGCGGCCGAATCTGACCCTGCTGTTCCCAGGCTCGACGCCGTCACTCACCTCCCATAGGGGGTCCGGTGGTGGCATGCTCATGAGGTTGACGAGCACCAGTCCTGGAGGGTCATGAAACCGGTCATTCTCAGCGTCGACGACGATCCCGGAGTATCGCGTTCGGTCGCCCGCGACCTGCGCCGCCGGTACGGCGAGCAGTACCGCATCGTGCGCGCGGAATCCGGTGCCGGGGCGCTCGATGCGCTCAAGGAGCTGACGTTGCGCGGCACTCCGGTCGCGATTCTGTTGGCCGACTACCGCATGCCGAACATGAGCGGCATGGAATTTCTCGAACAGGCCATGGATCTGTTCCCGACGGCGCGGCGAATCCTGCTCACCGCCTATGCCGACACCGACGCTGCGATCGACGCCATCAACGTCATCGATCTCGACTACTACCTGCTCAAGCCGTGGGATCCACCCGAGGAAAAGCTCTACCCCGTCCTCGACGCTCAGCTCGAAGCCTGGTGCGCGTACGACCACCGGGCCGTGGAGGACACCAAGATCGTCGGCCACCGCTGGTCTGCGCGGTCCTCGGAGATCAGGGAGTTTCTCGCACGAAATCAACTGCCGTACCGCTGGTACATGTCCGACGAATCCGAGGGCGCGCGTCTGTTGGCCGCGGCCGGAGTGGCAGACGACCGGCTCCCGGTGGTCATCACCACCGAAGGTGACGCGCTGATCGAGCCGTCCGATGCCGAACTCGGCAACCGCCTGGGGCTGACGGTCTCGCCGTCGGAAGAGTTCTACGACCTCGTCGTCATCGGCGGCGGCCCGGCCGGTCTCGGCGCTGCGCTCTACGGCGCGTCCGAGGGCCTGCGCACCACGTTGATCGAGCGCACCGCGACGGGCGGGCAGGCCGGGCAGAGTTCACGCATCGAGAACTACCTCGGCTTTCCCGACGGCGTCTCGGGTGCACAACTTGCGGAGCGGGCTCGGCGGCAGGCGCTGAAGTTCGGTGCCGAGGTGGTCACCACGCAGGACGTCGTGGCCTTGGAGACCAACGGCGCTGCGCGGACCGTGCGATTCGCCGACGGCCGCAGCATCAGTGCCCAGACGATCATCCTGTCCACCGGCGTCGCCTACCGCCGGTTGGAGGCCCCCGGAATCGACGACTTCACCGGCCGCGGGGTGTTCTACGGGTCGGCGATGACCGAGGCAGCTCGCTGCGCCGAGCAGGACGTCTTCATCGTCGGCGGCGCGAACTCGGCCGGCCAGGCAGCGGTCTATCTCTCGCGAGGCGCGAGGTCGGTGACGATCCTGATCCGCGCGGCGTCCCTCGAAGCATCGATGTCGTACTACCTCATCAAGCAGATCGAGGAGAACCCGAAGATCAGCGTTCGGCCGTGCACCGAGGTCGTCGGCGTCTCCGGTGACGGGCACCTGGAGCAGATCGTGCTGCACAACAGGGCAACCGACGAGACGACGACGGTGGACGCGCAGTACCTGTTCCTGTTCATCGGCGCGGCACCGCGTACCGATTGGCTCGACGGCGTGCTCGTGCGTGACGATCACGGATTCGTGGTGACGGGCCCCGATCTGGTGGTCGACGGCCGCGGTCCTGCCGGGTGGACACCCGCGCGGTTGCCGCATCACCTCGAGACGAGCGTGCCGGGAGTGTTCGCGGCCGGTGACGTCCGGTCGGACTCGGCCAAGCGGGTTGCCTCGGCAGTGGGAGAAGGAGCGATGGCCGTGATGTTGGTGCACAGATACCTGGCAAATCCGTGAACGCGCCCCTGTGCGATCCGGAGGAGTTGCGGACGCTGTTCTTGTTCGAGCAGCTCACCGACGCACAGCTCGCCGAGCTGTGTCGAGACGGCCGTATCGAAACGATCGAGCCGGGGCCGGTGTACGCGGAGGGCGACCCAGCGACGTGCTTCTACGTGTTGATCGAGGGCTCGGTGGTGCTCTCGAAGCTCTCGGGCGGGGAAGACCTGGTGGTCAATCGCACCTCGCAGCGTGGGGTGTATGCCGGTGCTTGGCAGGCGTATCTGGGTGATCGAGTGCCGCAGACCTATCAGGGTTCGATGCGGGTGACCGCGCGGTCCCGGTTCTTCGTCCTCGATGCCGACTGCTTCGCCTCGATCGTGCGCGAGTGGTTCCCGATGGCGTTGCATCTGCTCGAGGGATTGTTCTTCGGAAACCAGAACACCAAGCAGGTCGTCGAGCAGCGAGAACGCTTGTTGGCGTTGGGTTCTCTGTCGGCCGGGTTGACGCACGAGCTGAACAATCCGGCCGCGGCCGCGGTGCGGGCGACGTCCGCGTTGCGGAATCGGGTGGCGCACATGCGGCAGAAGCTGGCGATGATCGCCGGCGGGACTCTCGATCGCTCGAGTTTGTCGCATCTGGTCGGACTGCAGAACGAGGCCGTGGAACTGGTGGCCAAGGCTCCGAAGCTCACCGCAATGGAAGCGTCGGACCGGGAGGACGAGCTCGGAGAGTGGTTCGACGACAACGGAATCGACGGGGGATGGGATCTGGCCCCCACTTTCGTCTCGGCGGGTCTCGACGTGCCGTGGCTGGATCGGGTGTCGGCGACGGTGGGGGATCCGGCCATGCTCGAAGGGGCGATCAGGTGGCTCAACTACACGGTGGAAACCGAGTTGTTGATGAACGAGATCTCGGATTCGACCACTCGGATCTCCACTCTGGTCGGCGCGGCCAAGCAGTACTCGCAGATGGATCGAGCGCCCTACCAGACCGTCGACGTACGGGAACTGCTCGACAGCACGCTGATCATGTTGGGGCGCAAGATCGGTGACGATATCCGCGTGGTGAAGGAATACGACCCGTCGGTACCTCCCATTCCCGCGTATGCCGCCGAGCTCAATCAGGTATGGACCAATCTGATCGACAATGCGGTGCAGGCCATGGAGGGCCGCGGCACGCTCACCGTCCGCACACTTCTCGACGACGATCAGGTGCAGATCGAGGTGTGCGATACCGGACCCGGTGTGCCGGAGGATATTCGGTCGCGAATATTCGAGCCGTTCTTCACCACCAAGGCCGTCGGTGAGGGCACGGGGCTCGGTCTGGACATCTCGTGGCGGATCGTGGTGAAGAAACATCAGGGCGATCTGCGAGTGGTGTCCCAGCCGGGGGACACCCGATTCATCGTGCGACTGCCCGTTCATCCAGCAATCGAGGAGGCATTATGACAATCGACGGTATCGATCCGACAGTCCCGCCGTCCGGCCCGGGCTGCGTGGAGTGCACGCAGACGCAGGGGTGGTGGGTGCATCTGCGGCGATGTGCGCAGTGCGGGCACATCGGGTGCTGTGATTCGTCTCCGTCGCAGCACGCCAGCAAGCACGCCGAATCCACTCGGCACAAGTTCGTGCGCAGCTACGAGCCCGGTGAGGACTGGTTCTACAACTACGAGGACGAGCAGATGTACGACGGGCCCGAACTTGCTCCGCCGCAACATCATCCGCTCGATCAGACGGTTCCGGGCCCCCGTGAACGGGTGCCCTCGAATTGGCAGAGTCTGATCAACTGAGTGGGCTGGGCCGACTGAACAGTCGATTTCGCCCGGATGAACACCGCAAATCCAGCGCGCACTGTGGGTAATCTCGCAGCATGACCTTGATTGCGGAGGACCTGCTGCTGTTGTTGCTCGACGAAGAATCGGGCAAGCCATCGGCCGATTCCACCAAGTTGCCCCGTGTTCTCGCGGGTGCGCTGGTCGTCGAGCTCGCCCTGGGCGGGTCGCTCCGCATCACCGGTCCCGGTGAGCAGACCAAGAAGGACCACGTCGTCGTCGCGGGAGATCCGCCCGCAGACCCGTTGCTGCGCCGGGTGTTCGATCTGGTGGCAACGGCGTCGCGGCCGATGAAGCCGCAGAAGGTGATCGAGAAGTCGCAGAAGAATCTGGCGAAGGAACTGGCTGCGCGTCTGGTCGCGCAGGGCTTCGTCACCGAGAAGCAGGACAAGGTCTGGGGGCTGTTCCCGACGACGACGTGGCCGGCTCGCGACACCTCGCGGGAGAAGGTGCTGCGGGATGCACTGCGGAGCGCTCTCGTCGACGGCACGACGCCGACGCCGCATTCGGCTGCTCTGATCTCACTGATCTCGGCAGTCGATCTGACGCACAAGGTCATCGTCGATGCCGACAAGAAGGTGCTGAAGACGAGGGCCAAGCAGATCGCCGAGGGTGAGTGGGCGGGTGCAGCTGTCCGCAAAGCGGTCTCGGACGTCAATGCCGCGGTGACGGCAGCGATCATGGTGCCCGTCATCGTTTCGACCACGAGCAGCTGAGGGCGAAAATGAGAAGTATTGCGATTCTGTTGTTCGACGACGTCGAGGTGCTCGATGCCTGCGGGCCGTTCGAGGTGTTCTCGGTGGCCAATCGGGTGGCCCAACGTGCCGGTAGCGCGGTGCCTTTCGACGTGACGCTCGTCGGGCTCGACGACGCAGCGGTACGCGCGCGAGGTGGGATGAGGATCGGCGTCGACACCACGATCGACGATCCACGGACCTACGACCTCGTCCTGGTTCCCGGCGGTGTCGTCGACGCGGTCGAAGCGGACGGCCGAGTGCTTCAGTGGCTGCAGCGACTTCGACCCACCGCAGAAGTTGTCGCATCGGTGTGCACCGGTGCTTTCGTTCTCGCCGCGGCGGGCCTGCTCGATTCGCGTCCGGTCACCACGCACTGGGAGGACCTCGACCTGTTGCGCACCCGCTGGCCCGCGCTGGCCGTGCATGAGGGAGTTCGATACATCGACCACGGTGATCTGGCGACGTCGGCCGGTATCAGTGCAGGCCTGGACCTTGCGCTGCATCTGGTCGCGCGGTGGACGAGCGCCGATCAGGCTCTCGCCACCGCGGGCCAGATGGACTACGACTGGTCAGGCGCTGAGCACCCGTAGGACCAGGGCAACGACGGCGAACACGGCCAGGCCTGCCGCCGGACCGAATTCCTTGTCCTTGATGCGCAGGTGCGCGACGACTGCTCCGACGAAGTACGCGATGACGCCGATGGCTGCCGCGACCCCGATCGGCCATGCGAACAGGCCGACGAGCAGGCCGATGGCACCGAGGATCTCCGCGTAGGCCAACCACGGAATCTTGTCTGCGGGCACGCCCACCTGTTCGAGCATCGGGACGACGGAGGGGTTGCGCGTCAGCTTTCCGACGGCGGAGAACGTGAGTGCCACGGCCAGCAGCACCGACACGACGACTGTTGCGATGAACATGAGCCCTGCTTTCATTTCTGAGGCCACTAGTGAATCAGAAGTGGCAAGGCAGACAGTAGCACTTCGGTACGGTGGGGTCATGGCCGCGAACGAACCCACTCACGAACCTCGTGCCTGCGACGGAGCCCTGACCAAAGCGTTCGGCTTCCTCGGCAAGCGATGGAACGGAATTCTGCTGGCCACCCTGATGAACGGGTCGATGGGATTCGCGGACCTACGCCGGGCCGTCGGTGGTATCAGCGATTCGGTCCTGTCCGAGCGGCTCGGTGAGCTCGGCAAGGCCGGCCTGGTCCAGCGAACAGTGGACAACGGACCGCCGCTCTCGGTGCAGTACAGCCTGACGCCGTCCGGTGCGGCGCTGCTGCCGTCCCTGCAAGCACTGACCGACTGGGCTTCGAAAAACCTCTGACCCCCGCGAACAATGTCGCGAGGGCCAGAGATCGGTGGTTGAGAAGGTGCTCAGTCCGCGTTCTTGCTGACGTTCTGGCCTTCGGCCGAATCTGCGAACTCCTGGGTGTCGAACACTTCGCCGCCCAGGGGATCGACCGGTGCGTTGTCACCGGAGTACTCGACCGCACCCGTCTCGGGGTGAATCTCGAGTTGTTCGGTGGGCACCTCGTGCACCGCCAGCACGACGCTGCCGTCCGTGCGCGGCGGCGTCACCCCTTCTCGAGACGGTGCCAGGCCGGAGAATGTCGACGAAATTCCGGCACTCACTCGCTTGCGTACCGCCGGTGACACCGGTGCTGCCTGAGGCTCGTCCTGCCCCACATCGGGTGTCGCGGTGACGCGCAAGTACCGCGGGGTGGTGGCGACGTCGTAGCGGAAGGCCTTGAGCATCGATATGCATGCGAGCACAAGGATGATCGAGAACGGTACTGCCGTGGCTATCGACATCGTCTGCAGAGCCGTCAACGATCCTGTCCCGCCGATCAGGAGCAGCACCGTTGCTGCCACGCCTTCGAGAATCGACCAGTACACGCGGGTGATCTTCGGGGGCTCGAGGTCACCGCCGGTGGAGAGGATGTCGATGACCAACGAGCCGGAATCGGAGGAGGTCACGAAGAAGAACACGATGACGAAGATCGCCAGCACGCTACTGATCGTAGCCAACGGCAACGTGTCGAGCAGCTGAAACAGACTCGTGTTGGTGTCGACGGCACCGTCGACCAGCAGGTCACCGTTGTCCCGCTGACGCAGAATGCCGGCATCACCGAAGATCGTGAACCACAGCGAACCGATGATGGTCGGTGCCAGCAGCACTCCGAACACGAATTCGCGGATGGTACGGCCGCGTGAGATGCGGGCGATGAACATGCCGACGAACGGTGCCCAGCTCATCCACCAGCCCCAGTAGAAGATGGTCCAGGCACCGGCCCAGCCATCGTCGGAGAAGGGCGACGTGCGCAGCATCAACTCGGGCAACGCCTGGACGTAGCCGCCGAGGTTCTGCACCCAGGACTGCATGAGAAACAGGCTCGGTCCAGCGATCAGAACGAAGACGGCCAGCGCCGCGGCCATTCCCATGTTGATGTTCGAGAGCCATTTGAGCCCTCGTGAGACGCCGGATACGACAGAGAACGTGGCGAGGCCGGTGACGCCGGCGATGATGAGGACCGTCACCCAGTTGTTGGTGTCGACCCAACCCAGGTACTCGAGACCGGCCGAAATCTGCTGCACACCGAATCCGAGCGAGGTGGCCACACCGAACAACGTGCCGATGATGGCGACGGAGTCGATCGCATGGCCGATGCCGCCCTCGATGCGCTTGCGTCCCAGCAGCGGCTCGAGCAACCAGCGCACGGACAGTGGGCGTCCTTTGCGGTACGTCATGTAGGCCAGCCCGAGTCCGACCACGACGTAGATCGCCCAGGCGTGCAGACCCCAGTGGAACAGGGTCAGCTCCATCGCCTGACGGGCGGCCGGGTCGGTGCTGCCGGGAATGCCCCCGGCTTCGGGTGGCGTGACGTAGTGCGAGAGAGGTTCGGCGACGCCGTAGAACACCAGGCCGATACCCATGCCGGCGCTGAAGAGCATCGCGAACCAGGACAGGACGCCGAACTCCGGCTTCTCGTCGTCGCGGCCCAGGCGAATGTTGCCGACCCTACTGAGGCCGCAGTACAGCGCGAACACCACAAAACCGGTGGTGGCCAGGATGTACCACCAGCCGACGCCACTGGTGATGGCGTTGTTGAGCTTGTCGAACGCGTCGGCGGCAGTGCCGGCATAGATCACCGAGAAGGTGATCATCACAAAAATGACGATAGATGCGGGGACGAAAACCGGCTTGAGCAGGCCGCCCCACGCTTCCTTTACTGCTTTCACTTACTTGACTTCCTTACAACTCGAGTCGAGGTGATCGGCTGACCACTATCGGTATGCCGTTCTTTTTCCCTTGTTTTGGTCAAGTACCGGTAATCACCATAAACGACGTCGGCGCGGGCGGCGAAACGTGACCGAGCCGGTGAGCTGGGGAGACAGGCCCGCGTCGAAAGTCTGCCGAGTCGCCGCGAGCACCCGAACGGACTACAGTTCTGTCGATGTTGCGGTCTCGCCCGGTCGTCCCCTTGTGGAGTCGATGTGCCGCGAGTAGCACTGCTGCACAGGAGATTCCGTGAATCCCGGCCAGCTGCAGCCGGGTGCGGAGTTCGCCGGCTTCCGGGTGCAGCGTCGCCTCGGGGTCGGCGGCATGAGTGAGGTGTACCTCGTACTCGGCCGCGGACACGATCGGCTCGAAGCTCTGAAGATCCTCGACCGCGACGCCTCGCGCTCGCCGCGACTGCGCACCAAATTTCGGACCGAGGCCACGGTGGCCGAGCTGCTGGTGCATCCGAACATCGTGTCGGTGCACGAACACGGTGAGTTCGAGGGCCAGTTGTGGATGTCGATGCACTACGTCGACGGGTACAGCGCGGCGCGGTTGGTCGCTCGCGGTCAGATCGCTCTCGACGTCTCCCGCGTGGCACGCATCGTCGCCGAGGTGGCCAAGGGCCTCGACTACGCCCACTCGAACGGCGTCCTGCACCGCGACGTCAAGCCGTCGAACATCCTCATCTCCACCGAGCGGGTGGACGGGTACGAGCAGGTGTTGTTGTCCGACTGGGGAATTGCGCGTCTGGTCGACGACTCGACGCCGCTGGTCGTCGGCGGAACTGTACTGGCGTCCATCCACTACGCGGCACCGGAACTGCTTCGCGGGGGAGTGCTGAGCGCGCAGACCGACGTCTACGCATTGGGGGCGACGCTGGTCGAATTGCTGACCGGGCGAACGCCGTACCCGTTGGCCACGCCGCTCGCGATCACGGCCGCCCATCTGTCGGCCGAACCGCCTGCGGTGACGAGGCGTCGGCGATCACTGCCGCGGGGTCTCGACGCGGTGGTCGCACGCGCGTTGGCCAAGGACCCGGCAGATCGATTCCAGACCTGCGTGGAGCTTGCCGATGCCGTGGCTGCTGCTGTTTCTGCCGGAGTGCCGGAGCCGCCGGCGCGACGCTCACCGTTCACCCGCTCGCGATGGCTCAGGTTTTCGTGACTCCATGAGCAGGGCCCCGCATCGGGTCGATGCGGGGCCCTGGCTCGAGAGGGGGTTGGGAAGGGTCACTCCTCCGGTTCGGTCGGACGGTTGGCCACCACCGGGTACTGGCCGGTGTAGCCCATTCGTTCTTCGGCCACCGAGAGCACCTTGGTGCGCACCAGGAACCAGCCGCCGATCAGTGCGGGGATGATGACGACGAGGGTCGCGATGGTCCACGAGCCGATCGGGGCATCGAAGGCCATCAGGACCAGCACGCCGAACAGGAAGACCAGCGTCGCGTAGCTCGTGTACGGCGCACCGAACAGACGGAACTTGGGCCGCTTCAGGATGCCCTTCTTGGACCAGCGGTACAGCTGGATCTGGCACAGCACGATGGTTGCCCAGCTGGCGATGATGCCCAGTGCGGACATGTTCAGCACGATCTCGAACGCTTCGCCCGGGGCGATGGCGTTGAGGGCGACACCGAACAGTGTGATGAAGCAGGTCAGCAGAATGCCGCCGAACGGTACTCCGCCCTTGGTCATCTTCTTGGTGAATTCCGGTGCGCTGCCGTTCATCGCCATCGACCGCAGAATTCGGCCGGTCGAGTAGAGACCGGCGTTGAGGCTGGACAGCGCCGCGGTGAGCACCACGATGTTCATGATGGTGCCCGCGCCGCCGAGGCCGATGCTCGAGAAGAACGTCACGAACGGCGAGGTACCGGCCTGATATGCGGTGTACGGCAACAGTAGTGCGAGCAGTACCAGCGAGCCGACGTAGAACAGTGCGATACGGGCAATGACCGAGTTGATCGCCCGCGGCATGATCTTCTCCGGGTTCTCGGTCTCGCCGGCCGCGGTCCCCACCAGTTCCACTGCGGCATAAGCGAACACGACACCCGAGATGACGATGACCAGGGGCCACGCGCCGGACGGGAACAGGCCGCCGTTGTCGGTGATCAAGCTGATTCCGGGCATCTCGGAACCGACGGGGATGCGGCCGGCCAAGAAGACGATGCCGACGATCAAGAAGGTCACCAGCGCGATGACCTTGATCATGGCCGCCCAGAACTCCATTTCACCGAACCACTTGACCGACACCAGGTTCAGGCTCATCACCAGAACCAGTGCGACCAGCGCGATGGCCCACTGCGGAATCACCTCGAAACTTCCCCAGTAATGCATGTAGGTCGCGATGGCCGTGACGTCGACGATGGCCGTCATCGCCCAGTTGAGGAAGTACATCCACCCGGCGACGAATGCGGCCTTCTCGCCGAAGAACTCGCGAGCGTACGAGACGAAGCTGCCCGACGACGGGCGGTGCAACACCAATTCGCCGAGGGCGCGGAGAATGAAGAAGACGAAAATTCCACAGAGGGCGTAGGCGAGGAACAGGCCAGGCCCGGCACTGGCGAGGCGTCCGCCTGCGCCGAGGAAAAGGCCGGTGCCGATTGCGCCACCGATCGCGATCATCTGCAACTGTCGAGGTTTGAGGCCCTTGTGGTAGCCCTCTTCCTCGTGGTCCATCGCCGAGTTGTCGTACGACGTGTCGACCGTATCGGACATATTCGATCCTCACTGTCGCTTTTGCGGGGGTTTGTCCGAATTTTTCGGGTGTCGAAACCGTTGTCGCTCAACGGTATTAGCGTCACGGGTCCGATGCACAGTATTCGGATGTTAACAATGCGTACAGGTGTGAACAGTGTGTGACGGATACCGGCTCGGCCGAGCATCTGCTCGGCACCTGCGTCCCGCGGTGGCGTCGAGCATGGGGGGTGCGGCGGTTCGCCGGCGGCGGACGACCTTGCACTCACCATGGGCGAGTGCTAGAAATGCAGTTGGCACTCTCGACACGTGAGTGCCAGGTCGGGACACGGTGAGGCCGGGGAATCAACGACACCCCTGGTCGTCCGTCGCGGGCACCGAGCTCGGCCAGCAATGTGTCACCCCCAATCCGGAGGATCACTTCGCAATGGCCAAGATCATCGCGTTCGACGAAGAGGCACGCCGTGGCCTCGAGCGAGGCCTCAATGCCCTCGCCGACGCAGTAAAGGTGACGTTGGGCCCCAAGGGTCGCAACGTCGTACTCGAGAAGAAGTGGGGAGCTCCCACGATCACCAACGATGGTGTTTCCATCGCCAAGGAGATCGAGCTCGAAGATCCCTACGAGAAGATCGGTGCCGAGCTCGTCAAGGAGGTCGCCAAGAAGACCGACGACGTCGCAGGCGACGGCACCACCACCGCTACCGTTCTCGCTCAGGCACTCGTCCGTGAAGGCCTGCGCAACGTCGCAGCCGGCGCGAACCCGCTCGGCCTCAAGCGCGGCATCGAGAAGGCTGTTGCAGCCGTCACCGAGTCGCTGCTCGCGTCCGCCAAGGAGATCGACACCAAGGAGCAGATCGCTGCTACCGCTGGCATCTCCGCAGGCGACCCGTCCATCGGCGAGCTCATCGCCGAGGCAATGGACAAGGTCGGCAAGGAAGGCGTCATCACGGTCGAGGAGTCCAACACCTTCGGCCTGCAGCTCGAGCTCACCGAGGGCATGCGCTTCGACAAGGGCTACATCTCGGCGTACTTCGCCACCGATGCAGAGCGTCAGGAAGCCGTCCTCGAAGACGCGTACATCCTGCTCGTCAGCTCCAAGATCAGCACCGTCAAGGACCTGCTGCCGCTGCTGGAGAAGGTCATCCAGTCCGGCAAGCCGCTCGTCATCATCGCCGAGGACGTCGAGGGCGAAGCTCTCTCCACCCTCGTGGTGAACAAGATCCGTGGCACCTTCAAGTCCGTCGCCGTCAAGGCTCCCGGATTCGGTGACCGTCGCAAGGCGCAGCTCGCCGACATCGCCATCCTCACCGGTGGCGAGGTCATCAGCGAAGAGGTCGGCCTCTCCCTGGAGACCGCCGGACTCGAGCTGCTCGGTCAGGCACGCAAGGTCGTCATCACCAAGGACGAGACCACCATCGTCGAGGGCTCGGGAGATTCCGACGCCATCGCCGGTCGCGTCAACCAGATCCGCGCCGAGATCGAGAACTCCGATTCCGACTACGACCGCGAGAAGCTGCAGGAGCGCCTGGCCAAGCTGGCCGGTGGCGTTGCAGTCATCAAGGCCGGAGCGGCAACCGAGGTCGAGCTCAAGGAGCGCAAGCACCGCATCGAAGATGCCGTGCGTAACGCCAAGGCAGCCGTCGAAGAAGGCATCGTCGCCGGTGGCGGCGTGGCACTGCTCCAGGCAGCGCCCGCACTCGACAACCTCAAGCTCGACGGTGACGAGGCAACCGGCGTGAACATCGTTCGCGTCGCACTGTCCGCCCCGCTCAAGCAGATCGCATTCAACGCAGGCCTCGAGCCCGGCGTTGTTGCGGACAAGGTCTCCAACCTGCCCGCAGGTCACGGCCTCAACGCCGCGACCAACGAGTACGAGGACCTGCTCGCTGCAGGCATCAACGACCCGGTCAAGGTCACCCGCTCGGCACTGCAGAACGCAGCGTCCATCGCGGCTCTGTTCCTCACCACCGAGGCCGTCGTCGCCGACAAGCCCGAGAAGGCCGGAGCGCCCGCTGGCGATCCGACCGGTGGCATGGGCGGCATGGACTTCTGAGTCCCGTCTTGCACTGAAGAAGCCCGGCACCTTTCGAGGTGCCGGGCTTCTTCGTGTTCGAACCGCGGCGTCAGACTTCGATGTGGTGTTTTGCCAGTGCGTTCGCAAGACCGTCGGACCGCAGGCCTGTCGGAAGCGACTCCACGAGCGAGACGGCGCAACCGACCGACGCTGCTGCGCCGTCTGTCCCGGGACTGTCTCCGATCATCAAGGTCGTTTCCGGTCGTCCTCCGATTCGTTCGATCGCCGCGGTGAACGCGGTCGGATCGGGCTTGCCTGCGCCGAGTTCGTAGGACAGGACGAAGCTCTCGATCCACCGATCCCAGCCGCGCGATGCGAACGCGGGACGGATATCGAACGAGATATTGCTCAGCACCGCGACCGGAATTCCTGCGGTGCAGAGTTTTTCGAGTACTGCACCGGTGTCGGGGTACGGCGTCCACCGAAGAGGATCGACGAGGAGGTCGAGCATCGGTAGCACGTCGACTCCCGAGGATGCGTCGAATCTTTCGAGGATCTCGGTGTAAACACTGCGATGCATGGACGGGTCGAGGTCGCGGAGCTCCCACGCTCGGTGGTCTTTGTCGTTCAACGGCACGGGAGGACCTGCGGGTTCGGTCAGCCAGCTCACGACGGTGTCGAGTTCGTCGGGACTGAGATCAGGGATGTTCCAGTCGGACGTCGGTTCGAGGCGGAACAGTGTTCCCGAGAAGTCGAAGACGACGGACTCGATCGGGGTACGGATTTCGGTCATTGATGTGCGGCCTTTCGGATACGGAGATCAGTGCCATCACGAGGTACGGCTGGGGGCGGACAGGCTGGTGCCCGGGACGAAGGTGCCGCGAATGACCTCGTGTCGAACCGGGACCGAAGCGCGGTCGTGGAGCAGTTCGGCCATCAACTGCACGGCGCGCTCGGCAACCTGTTTCACCGACAGTCGCACTGTCGCCAGACCGATGAGTTCGATGCCCATGGCGGCGCCGTCCAGGCCGGTGACCGAGAGGTCTCGTGGAACGTCGAGGCCTTCTGCACGCGCACGTTCGAGGCAGGACACAGCGCGTGCGTCGTTCGGAAACATGGCGGCGGTGATGTCATGGCTGCGAGCCAATGTCATGACGTCGTCGAGCCGATCGTGGGTCGATCCGAAAACGTCTGCCGTCAAGCGGCGTACACGCACTCCCCGCCCGTCGAGGTGCGCGGCGATGGCCGTGCCGCGCCGGTTCTCGTTGACCGACAGCATGCGCGAGGGGATGACAACGGCAACGTCTCGGTGCCCGTTCGACGCGACCTGATCGGCGATGATCGCGCCGTTGGTGTCCTCGTCGTTGGACACGGCATGAATGGCGGGATGATCCTCCACCCTGCCTACCGAAATCACGGGTACAGATGCGAGAAACGGCTCGAGGTCGTGGGCGGACACCACCCCGGTAGCGACCATGAGGCCGCTGACGCGCATCCCCAGCATTCGGTGCAGCGCAAGCAATTCACTGTCGGCCCGCTCACCTACGGCAGGGCTCGTGGTGATCAGCTGCAGGTTGCGTCTAGCGACTGCAGTCTGCAACTCCGCATGCAGCAATCCGTAGGCCGGGTTCGCCGGATCTCGCAGCATCAGACCGATGAGGCCCGACGCCTTGCCGGCCAGCCCCTGCGCATTCATATTCGGCACGTAGCTCAATTCCCGGACCGCGCGATGCACTCGCTCTCGGGTTTCCTCGGAGACGGGTGCCGTGCCGGTCAGCACCCGCGAGACCGTGGCGCGCGAGACTCCCGCGAGACGAGCTACGTCGTCCATTTTCACGCCGAGCGTCGAACTGCCGTTTCGGGAATCGGGCTTGCCCGCGTTCTTGTCGCTCACTCCGCGGACATTACTGCGACCGCGATGGCGAGTCGTACGTCGCGGTCGAACGAAGATGGCCGATGAGCAGGCCCGGCCAATCGGTCTGAATGATGTCGGGATCGAGTGCGGTCAGCCGGTCCCACCCGAACTCCGGGCCGCGGAGTATCGATGTCTCGTCGTCCCACCCACAGAACAAGTGGTCCCGACTGCGCATGGTCAACGCGCTCAGGAACACCAGCTTGCCCTGCGCGTGCAGCCATTCGGTGTAGTCGGGCGTCGCAAATTCGTGACCGGGCCGATCCGCGATCAATTCGATTCCAATGGTGTTGACGTCATCTCGGGCGAGTACCTGGAGCACCTCTTCGTGGGTGCGCGCTATGGGGGCGAGGCTGTACTTGACGGGATGTGCCGCCAACGTGTCGAGCCAGACGGTCTCGACCGGACATTTCAGTAGCACTCGACCGTCGATTGCGAACCGGTCCAGGTAGGGCAGGAGCGTATCCCAGAACCACCACGACCGATCGACGTTGAACAGGGTGTCGGGGTGGTTGTTCAAGACGTCGGCAAGCGCTGTGACCCCGTACGGTTCGTCGGAATTCCACCGGTAACGCAGCGCCCGAATCTGCTCGGCCGTCAGTGTGCCGATCTTGTCCTCGAAGCCGAAATGGAGGGCCTCGTACCCGTCGTGAAACAGGAAGAACTCGCCGTCGGTCGATCGCACGACGTCGAATTCGACCATGTCTGCGCCCTGCCGGACCGCAGCGACAACAGCTGCCTGGGTATTCTCGGCGATCGACCCGAGTCCCGTTCCCCGGTGCACCGCGACGAGTGGACGCCGAAGGGCGAGTGCGGTGTTGATAGTGGCGTTCTCCTGGGCGTACTGCGGTGAACCGAACATCATTTCTCCTGTATTGCGCCGGACAACACTGGTGCTGCGACGGTGGTCACGAGCGTCCGCGTCGGGGTGTGGGTAGTGCCTTCGGGTTCGAGAGCCTGTGCGCGACGGTGTCTTTCGCTACCACGGGAGTGGCTCGTTCTTCCGTACACCAGATACATCGTCGTTCCTGTGATCACCATCAGAATGACGGTGTAGACGAAGGTCAGGGCGGTGGCGTCGTTGAGTGTTTCCGAGGTCGTCGCGTTCTTGATCACGATGCCGAGCGGCTGATAAAGCGGGTGAGACAGGAAGACGGCCATGTCGTAGTCGTCGAGCAGGCTGTTGAAATTCAGTGCGGCGACGGCAGCCGCAGTGGGTGCGACGATGGGAAACAGCACACGGCGAAACGTGGTGAACGTACTCGCGCCGAGGATTGCCGCCGCTTCCTCGAGCTGATCGGGCACCGACGCGTACGCCGCCTGCAATACCCGCATGGTGAACGGGATCTTCACGATCACGTACGCGATTGCGAGGATCGACACTGTCCCGGTGAGCACTGCGTTGCCGACCATCCATTCGCTGTGGTCGAACGCAATGATCAGTCCGAGCGCGATCATGGTGGACGGCAGAATCCAGGGAATGAGCAGCAGGTACTGAATCGCGCTGGTGATCGGATTTCGATAGCGCTGCACGATCCGCGCTACGAACAGCATTCCGAAGACCACGACGGCCGTGGCTGCGGCGCTGTAACCGATGCTGACGAGCAATGGCCACAGGTGGGTGTAGTCGGTGAACACCTGCGCGTAGTTGCTCAGCGTGAAGCTGTCCCACGACAGGCTGGCACTTTGGATCGCGGCGGAGTCGGTGAACGAGAATATGATGATCAGCAGAGGCGGCAGTGTGTACACGGCGAACAGCACGTAAGCCACCGCATGCACGATCGCGTTGACCACCGGATTTTCGATCTTCTGCTTTTTCATCGTGGCAGGTACTTTCGAGACAGAGAAGTACGTCCCCCCTTTTTCCAGCTTGTTCATCACCATCAGCAGCACGATTGTGGCAAGGCCGAGGACGATGGCGAGCGTAGCCGCAAGATCACGCGAACTCGGAGCGCTGGCGAACGCGAGAATCAAGGGCGTAATCGTCTGAAAGTCCTGACCGCCCAGCACCTGTGGTGCTGCCAGTGCGCCGAGACCGCCCAGAAAGGTGAGGATGGTGATGGCAAAGATCATCGGCCGCAGCGTCGGTAGAACTACAGATCGCAGTACGGACCAATTGGACGCGCCCATCATTTTCGCGGCCTCGATGGTCGAGAAGTCGACCTTCGCCATGGCGCTGCTCAAGAAGAGTAGGTGATAACCGGTGGAGGCGAACGTCATCACGAACGCGACAGCAAACATTCCGCTGAACCAGCCGGCATCGAGACCGGGCCACAGTCGCCGGACGGCGGTGGTGACGATTCCGTTCTGTCCGTAGATGAACTTGTAGCCGGCGACGAGAACGATGCCACCGTAGATCAGCGTCGTGGCATAGCCGATGGAAAGAATCCTCGAGCCGCGGATATCGAAATAGCGGGTCACCAGCACGATGAAGATGCCCACTGCGTTGACGGTGACCGACAATACGATCGCCAGCAGAAGGCTGTTGCGCAATGACGCCATTGCTCGATCCGAGGACGAAAGACGTTCGATTGCAATGAAACTCAGATTTCCGCCGGGGAGAAAGACTTGGCCGAGCATGCGCAGATTCGGATAGATCAGAAACGCTCCGATGAACCAGAGCAGCGCGGCCCAGACAATCAAGAACAGCGGTGAACGGAGGAGTTGCCCGGCAGATCTGTTCATGCCGCGTCCTCGTACTGAAGGACGTCGCGAGCATCGACGTCGATGTCCACCACGTCACCCTTGTCGAAAACGCGGCCGGCGCTTTCCGGAACGATGCTGCGCAACGGTCCACCGGCCGTATCGATGTGGTACGAGCTGTACAGCCCGTGGTAACTCCGAGAACGGATTTCGCCTCGCATCGTCTCGTGCAACAGGCGTGCCTCCGACGCGGGGGTGAGAGCGACTTTCTCGACGCGGACGTAGCTGGGCTTGCTCGGGTCGAGATGTTGCGCACCGCCGGCGCGAAGAGCATCGATCATGTCGGTACTCAACCGGTTCGACTCACCGACGAAGTTGCAGACGAATTCGGTGGAGGACCGCGTGTAGACCTGGTTCGGGGTGCCCACCTGTTCGATGCGTCCGCCGTTCATGACTGCGATGCGGTCGCTGAGGGCCAAGGCTTCGTCCTGATCGTGGGTGACATAAACCGTGGTGATGCCGAATTGCGTCTGTAGTTCCTTGAGTTGGCCGCGCAACTGTCCGCGGAGCTTCGCGTCGAGGTTCGAGAGCGGTTCGTCGAGCAGCAGAATGCGTGGGCGCAGCACCAAAGCACGCGCAATGGCGACGCGTTGTTGTTGTCCGCCAGACAGTTCGGCGATGCCCTTGTCCAGGATGGCCTCACTCAGGTCGACGTCGCGAGCAATGGAACGGACACGCTCGTCCCGCTCCGACGCCGATACCCCGGTTGCCTTCAGGCCGAAGGCCATGTTGTCGCGGACGGAGAGGGAGGGGAACAATGCGTAGTTCTGGAACACCATCCCGATCTGGCGTCGGTGACTGGGCAAGTGGGTCACGTTCTGACCGGCAACGTGCACCTCACCCGAATGCGGCGTGACGAATCCCGCAAGGGTGCGCAACGCCGTCGACTTCCCACATCCAGACGGGCCGAGCAGCGTGAAGAATTCACCTTCTTCGACCGTGAGATCGTATTCCGGCAGTACCGTGACGTCGCCGTAGCGGACGACGACCTTGTCGAACGTGATCACCGCCGTCAGCCCTTCGAGTATTCGAGCTCGATTTTCTCGATCCACTTGTCGATGTTCCGCGCGACGAGGTCCCAATCGATGTCTTGAACGGTGAACGAGTCCGTCTGTGCGATTGCGTCCTGGTCGGCAGTGGCCAGCGCCATTCTGTTGGTCGGGGCAGTGAAGAACTTGTTGGACCAGGCGGCCTGAACGTCGGCGGATCCGAACCAGTCGATGAACCGTTTCGCTTCCTCTGTCTTCTTGGTCCCCTTCACCAGCGCGACCTGCTGGACCGCGTAGGGGACACCTATCGCGGGCTCGACAGCCTCGGATTCGATGTCGTACTGAGCTTCGCGAGCGGGTTTGCCTGCCAACCACATCTGTCCGGCGTCGACCTCACCACTCTTCATGCGTGCATAGAGATCGGTACCCGGGACCGAGGGATTCCCCTTCGCGAAGTACGACTCAATCTGTGACCAGCCCTCGGCGCTCACACCGAGCTCGCCTTCTGGGTCTGGATAGCGAGCCAGGATTCCGGCGATGACCATTTGGGTGGTCGCGCCGCCGAGAGTCGTCTGCACCTCGTAGCGGTTCTCGAACTGGGGCTTGGTCCAGAGATCGGACCAGTCCTGCGGGGCGTCTGCCGCACTGGGGTACGCGGCTTTGTTGTAGACGAGCATGACCGGCTCGCGCACGATCGGCCAGAACAGATCGGTGTCCGCGTCGCCCAATGACGCGTCGACATCGTCGGACCATGCCGGCGTGTAGGGCTCGAGAACGTCCTGCGCTTTGAGCTTCTCGAAGTACACGTTGTTCAGTCCGAAGGTGACGTCCGCGAGCGGATTGTTCTTCTCTGCGGTCAGCCGGTTCATCACGTCTCCGCCGCCCAGATCCACGAAGTTCAAGGTGAAGCCGGCTGCCTTTGCTTGTTCTGACAGCCACTCGCCACGCCCATCGCCGACCGAGTTGCTGTAGATCACCAGCGATTCGCCCTGTTCGCTGTCGGTTTTGTCGCTCGGTGGGGCACATGCGCCGGTCAGAAGCGTTGCCGTGACGATCAATCCCGTGAACAGTTTTTTCGTGTGGTTCATCTCGGTCTTTCAAGTCGTGCGCCAGTGAACGCGCTTTCATCGTGTTTCTGAAGCTTGACGGCGCAATGTATACAGCACCAACCGTGAAAGTGAACGCAAAGGAAACTAGTAATGAAAGCGCGTTCATTTGGGCATCCTCGCGGAGCTCCAGTTTTGGATTGCCCGAATCGGGTGCGGGCAGCCGCGCTGACCCTCTTTGCCAGGCTGCTTGTGAGTCGAGATTGAGCGCGGTCAGCTGCACCCGATTCGTGGTACCCGGTGCCGCGATGTGGTTAGGGTCGGGCATGACTCGTATCTGCTCGATGGTCGCGGCAGTGGCCGTGACCGCGGCCTTAACGGGCTGCTCCACCTCGGGAACCGCCACGCCGGCGTCGGCTCCGACGATCACCGAAGTCAGGGTCACGACCGAGCGCGCCGAGCCGACGAGCACAACTCCGCCTCCCACCTCGAGTGCCGCCGAGCCGTACGTCGTCGGCAGTACGCGCATCACCGGATCGACAGCGCGTGCGACCTACGACGTCGCGATTCCACAGCTGAGCGGCGGCAATCCGGCCGTGACGGCGGAGTTCAACGAGTCGATGCGCGCCGCGCTCCAGGATCAGATCGACCGCGAGTACGGGAACGACTTCGCCCTCAGCGACGGCTACTCGACGGGTACGACCTATGTCGGGCGGCGCGTGATCAGTGCCGAACAGATCACCGATTGGATCGCCGTACCGCCCGGAGCGCACGGTAATTCACTGCTTGCAACCGTGACCATTGATGCCGATACCGCACAGCCGATCACGCTCGGTGATGCCTTCACCGACCTCGATGTCGGTCTGTCTCGACTGTCCGATCGAGCAGCGGCAATTCTCCCGTCCACCCGCGCGGGCGCGAGCTTCGAGCGCTCGGGCATCGAGCCGACGGTGGCCAACTTCGGCAACTGGACGGCATCGCCGGAAGGTATGAACATTCACTTCGGTGACTACCAGGTGGGGGCCTATGGCATCGGCCTCGTCACGATCACAATCCCCTGGACCGACCTCTCGGATGTTCTCGCTCCCGGCATGCAGGACGTGTTGAGCAGCTGACCCTCAGCCCGGCAATGCGAGCATGGACCCATGATGATTCGCGCAGGGGTGCTGGAGGTTGCGTACGAACGCGTCGGTGATCCGTCGGGTCGATCGGTAGTGCTGATGCACGGGTTTCCGTACGACCCGCGCAGTTACGACGACGTCGCCAGGCTGCTCGCTCAGTCCGGCTACGACGTGGTGGTGCCCTACCTGCGCGGTTTCGGACCGACTCGCTTCGTCGACGCCGACACGATGCGCTCGGGTGAACAGGCTGCGATCGGCCACGATCTTCGCGAGCTGATCCTCGCCCTGGAGCTGAACGACCCCATCGTCGCGGGCTACGACTGGGGTGGCCGAGCGGCGTGCGTCGTCGCCGCGCTGTGGCCGGAATTGGTGTCCGGTCTGGTGATCGTGTCCGGGTACCTCGTGCAGGACATCGAGGCGGCGGTGTCCACGCCCGTGCTGCCGCACCTCGAGAAGCGGTATTGGTATCAGTACTACCTGCACTCCGAGCGCGGCCGGGCCGGGCTCGCGGCCTACCGCGCCGAGATCGCGCAGACACTGTGGACGGATTGGTCGCCGACATGGAGGTTCGGGGACTCCGAATTCGCGGCCACCGCGCCATCGTTCGACAACCCCGATTTCGTGGATGTGTCCGTGCATTCCTATCGGCACCGATACGGCATCGAGGCGGGCGACGCCGCTTACGCCGCGACGCAGGAGTTACTGACACGGCAACCGGCGATCACGGTGCCCACGGTCGTGATCGATCCGACCGAGGACACCGTCGCCTCGCTGTACGGCCGCCCGGACCACACGGCGCACTTCACCGACCTGATCGATGTTCGTCAGGTCGAGTGCGGCCACAACCCGCCCCAGGAGTTGCCGGGGCAGTTCGCCGACGCCGTCATGACGCTCGGCCAGGTGATCCGGGATCGCGAAAGGGATTAGACGAACGAACTAGTCGACCGCGAGCTCGCCCAGTTCGTTCCAGTCGGTGCCGTCGACTTCCTGGCTGATGATCTTCGGCGTCTCCACCAGATACGGCGGGAGATCCTTCTGGGCCTGCTTGAAGTGATCCGAATTCACATGGGCGGCACCGGCATCAGGGTCCTTGAACGCCTCCACGAGGACGTACTCGGTGGGGTCGTCGAGGGTGCGGGACCAGAAGTACCAGAGGCATCCTTCCTCGGCCTGGCAGGCCTCGGTGAAGTCGCGCGAGATCTCGGGCCAGTTGTCGGCGTGCTCGGGCTTCACCTTGAACTTGGCGGTGATGAAGATCAACGTTGCTCCCTGTGGTTGTAGTGACGAATCTGGGTTGTACCCGATTTCACGGTACGAGAATCGCGCGGCCGCGAACCCGTCCGTTGTCGAGGTCGTCGATGGCGCTCTGGAAGTCGTCCAGTGCGTATGTCTGCGTGTGCAGGTTGACGGCACCACGGGCGGCGAGGGACATCAAGTCGCACAGGTCGTTGTAGGACCCGACGAGATTGCCGACGATGTTCTTCTCCGCCGACACCAGGTCGATGGTCGGCACGTCGACGTTCTCTCCGTACCCGATGACGTGATAGTCGCCGGCCCGCCTCGTCATGGCCAATCCCTCTGCGGTGGAGCCGTTCTCGCCGACGAAGTCGAGTACCACCTCGGCTCCGAAGCCGCCGGTGAGTTCCATGACCTGATCGACCTGACTGCCGTCGGCGACCACCGCATGATCGGCCCCCAAGGTGAGCGCGAGTTTCACGGCGTCGGCATTGCGGTCGATGACGATCAACTCGGCGGGGGAGAGTGCCTCGAGTACCTGAATGCCGATGTGGCCGAGGCCGCCTGCTCCGATGACGACGCACTTGTCGCGGGGAGTCAGCCGCCGGGCTGCTTTGGCTGCGGCGTGATAGGCCGTCAGTCCGGCGTCGGCGAGCGCAGCGACCGCGGACGGTTCGAGCGAATCGTCGATCTTGACGACGGTTCGCGCATTGGTCCGTAGGTAATCGGCGTATCCACCGTTGGTGTCGATACCCGGGAAATCGCTCGTCTCGCAGTGGACGTCGTCGCCCGAGCGGCACGCCCGACACAACCCGCACGTGACGAGTGGATGCAGAATCACCTTGTCGCCCTCGCGGACGTTGGTGACGGCCGATCCGACGGCATGTACCCACCCGGCGTTCTCGTGGCCGATCGTGTAAGGCAGTGTGACGCCGGATTTCTCGGCCCACTGGCCTTCGAGGATGTGCAGATCGGTACGGCATACGCCGGCACCGCCGATCCTGACGATGACGTCGAGTGGGCCCCGTACTTCTGGAATCGGAACCTCGGTCATCTCCAGATTCTTGTGATATCCGACGACCTGGACGGCGCGCATCGAACTCATGAAACATGCTCCTGTGTAGTGCGGAGGGGGACAGTGAGAGTGGTGAGAGGAACGAACGCACCCTCCTCGCGGGGGACTTGCTGTTCCTCCGCGCCGGGGTAGCGGGTCTGCAGCAATCCGCGGCAGAAGTGGGCGTTGCCGTCGATCGAGACTCGGGTGGCGCGGGCGCGTCGCATCACCATCGTCAGGTCGCCGGTGTGCGGGCGACCCGCATGATCGACCAGTGCCGGTGCGGCCGGATCGGTCCGCAGGCCGAGAGCCTCGCGGCGGCGAAGCAGCGCGGTCGAGGTGCGATCGTCCGGTAGATCTCCGAGAACCACTGCGGCCAAGTCGTTCTCGGTCGAGTCGGGATTGGCGCGCAACCACGCCATGAGCGACCGTTCCATCGCCGCCACATAGGCCTTGCGGCGAAACGTCGCGCGTAATTCCTCGAGGTCCTCCTCGGCCTCGTGCCCGAAGGTGCCGCGGTAGCCGGCGTCGGCGGCGAGGCCGGCATTGATCTTGTCCGAGTCGTGGTGATCGTCGAGTTCGACGAGAACGTGCTCGGTCCACGGCAACGCCGTCAACACATCTTTCGCATCCCCCGACATCAGGTACGCGAAGTTCGGTGAGCAGAACGACGTGGGCAACCGCAGATGAACGTGCACTGTCCCGTCGTCGACCTCGAGGGATCGCACGAACCCGAGATCGGTGATCGGCTCGTCCAATTCGGGATCCAGGACGACTCCGAGGGCGGCGTAGGCCTCGTCGTGCCTCGACAGGGTTGCAACGACCGTCATCTCACACCGCCACAAGGTCGGCGCGTTCGGGCTGACGCGGTCCGGTCTCGGTTTCGTTCGCGTCGGGCAACTGCAGTTCGGCCGGCACCGGGATGTCGTAGAGCTTGGCGGCGTTCAGTCCGAGCACCTTCTTCTTCTGTTCGAGCGTGATCGGTGCGTATTCGTCGAGGGACTCGTGGATCTGGAAGTCGACGAACCCTTCGACCAACCACTTGGGCGTCCACAGCGCGTAGTCCGAGGAGAAGAAGATGCGGTCCTCGCCCAGCCAGTAGAGCAGCTCGCCCATGATCTGACCGAAGTACTTCGGGCGCGTGTGCATGAACGGGATGGCGACCGCGAGGCCGGCGTACACGTTGGGCTCCTGGGTGGCGATCCAGCAGAAGTCCTCCAGGCGCGGAAGGCCGCAGTGCTCGACGACGAAGTTCAGATCGGTGAAGTCGGTGGCCACGTGGTCGACGTCCGCCACGTCGAACGCATCGCGATCGAGCGGGCGGATGGTGGGTCCCTTGTGCACGTGGATGTTCTTGATGCCGACCTCGCG
Source organism: Rhodococcus sp. NKCM2511 (assembly GCF_014905595.1). NCBI lineage: Bacteria > Bacillati > Actinomycetota > Actinomycetes > Mycobacteriales > Nocardiaceae > Rhodococcus > Rhodococcus sp. NKCM2511. The sequence goes on from NZ_BNHJ02000003.1 coordinate 25,719, forward strand.
GCACACGTCGAGGTAACGCCGGGTCCAGTCGTCGTCGAGCTTGTAACCGCGAGAATCGCCGTGCCAGTCGGCCGTGTAGAGCTTGACGCCCTTGAGCCCGAAGCGTTCTGCATCGGCACGCAGCTGGTCCAGGCCACGTTCGCCGTTGCGTGGGTCGAAGTGATGGTTGTAGGTCAGCTTGTCCGGGTGAGCTGCAGCGAGCGCCGATGCTTCGTCGGTCTGGCCGAACCCGCGGTGATAGAACTCGCCCAGGTGAGCGGGCTGGAAGATGGCGTGGTCGACGTATCCGATCTCGAACAGGTCGCGCATCAACCGATCGCCGCCTTGGTAGAGGTACTCGTCGTAGGTCCACAGCTCGCTCTCGGGGGAGAGGTTGCGGTGGTAGTCGTAGAAGCAGTCGATGAACTGCTTGCCGTGGATGTTGCGCTGGTTTTCCTGCCGCGCATCCCAGAGCGCGACGTGGGCGTCCACGATGAAGTAGTTCTCGCCGTTCTTGCTGTACATGGCTGACCTCCAGAGACTGTGCGTGACGTCTGTCACAAGCGATCTGTGGATGACGGTAGGCGCGGCGGAGGCTCGACGAAGTGGCGTGATGTCTCAATTCGAGACGCTGGTTTCGGATCCATGGCGACCAGCGAATGTAACCTGAATCACATGGCAGATCCCGAGGGTCTCGTACGGGCCCGCTTGCACTCGGAGCCCCTTGCTGCCGTGTCGCATCGGTTGCTCGCATCGTGGCACCGAAGCCAGGAATTCGGAGTGCCACTCGAAGACGTCGTACCCGCATTTTCGGGCACCTACGACGGCGAATCGCTGTTTTACCGATGTGGACGCGAAGTGCTCGACGGACTGCGCGACACGTTGGCGAACGAGCCGGTGTCGATGATGCTGACCGACGCCGACGGTCTGGTGCTCGATCGAGTGAGCGCGGACCGCGAGCTGTTGGCCGCGCTCGACCGTGTGCATCTGGCCCCCGGCTTCTCGTACGGCGAGAACCAGGCGGGCACCAACGGCCTCGCCCTCGCGCTCGCCGATCGAATTCCCGCAGTGGTGCGTGCCTCGGAGCATTACTCGCTTTCGCTCACCGGGTACACCTGCGCCGCGGCGCCGGTGCTGAACCCGATGACGGGCACCGTGGAGGGCTGCGTCAACCTGACCACGTGGTCGGAGTCGTCGACGGATCTGCTGCTGGCCCTTGCTCAGTCGGCGGCAGGGAACACCGCGGCGATGATGCTCGCGCGAGCGCAGGGACAGCACGCGCGTCCGGCACCACGTGGGACGGTCTTTCGCGTCGAAGCGTCATCGGGTCGGCCGGGCGCGGGCAGCGTCCCGACGCTGTCGACGCGGTGGAATCAGGCTCTCGCGTCCTCCGAAACAGCTCTGAGCCAACATGATTCGGTCCTGCTGGTGGGAGAACCGGGAACCGGACGTGCCACGATTCTGGCCCGAGCGCTGCGTACCATCCGCCCACGGGGTCGAATTCTGAGTGCCGGAGTTCCGGCGGCACGAGACGTCGATGCCTGGCTGGACCTGTGGACGCCCGAGCTGCCCAAGCCGGACACCGCAGTCATCGTCCGCGACGTAGACCGTCTTCCGGCGCGAGGGGCAGACGCGTTGGCGGAACTGATCTCTCGTGTCGGTGACGGCGTGCCCGTCACCCTGACAGCCTCCGATTACGACGCTGTTCCCGCTGCCCTGGCGCAGTTGGTGCGTTCGGTCGTCGAGGTCCCGCCGCTGCGCGATCGGCCCGAGGACATCGCTCCGCTCGCTCGGCATCTGGCATTGCGGGCACGTGGACGCGAGGTCAGCCTGACCGGGGACGCCGAACGAGCCCTCGTCGGATATTCGTGGCCGGGAAACGTCACCGAGCTGGCGACGGTGATGCACGAGGCGGCGGTCCGCGCCGACGTCGTCGGCGTCAATCACCTGCCGCCCGAGGTGCTTTCGCGGACCACCCAACGTCTGACACGAATCGAGACGTTCGAGCGCGACGAGATGATTCGAGTACTCAGCCGGCCCGGCATCACGATGAATCAGGCGGGCGAGGAACTGGGAATGAGTCGGGCCACGATCTACCGCAAGCGAGACCGCTACGGCATCACGCTGCGTTCCCACACGTAGCTCCGGTGGACCTGCGAGAAAATCTCCGACTTCCGAGCGCGCGCGGCCGCGGGTACATCTAGTGTCGCTGGTATGGCATCTCCGGCAATAGAACTCGAGGTGGGCACGCGCACGGTGCGCATTTCCAACCCCGATCGGGTGTATTTCCCCGAGAGCGGTGCCACGAAGCTGGACCTGGTGAACTACTACCTGAGCGTCGGCGACGGCATCGTCCGCGCGTTGCGGGAACGGCCGTGCATGATGCATCGCTTCCCCAAGGGCCTCGCCGGTGAAAAAGTGCACCAGAAGCGGGTGCCGCACGGAGCCCCGCCGTGGTTGGAGACCGTCGAGGTGACGTTCCCCCGCTACAACCGCACCGCGGACGAGCTGTGCGTGACCGAATTGGCGCACGTGGCGTGGGCGGTGCAGATGTCGACGGTGGAGTTCCATCCGTGGAACTCGCGCCGCGCCGACGTCGAGATGCCCGACGAATGGCGCATCGACCTCGATCCGATGCCCGACTGCCCCTTCGACCGGGTCCAACGCGTCGCCGGCGTGGTGCAGGACGTTCTGGGAGATCTCGGCGCTGTCGGCTGGCCCAAGACCTCGGGCGGTCACGGTCTGCACATCTACGTTCGCATCGACCCCGCCCACGGCTTCAAGGATTTACGACGGGCTGCACTGGCATTCGCGCGGGAGGTGGAGCGCCGCGCACCCGAGGACGTGACGACGACGTGGTGGCGCAAGGATCGCGACCCGTCGAAGTTGTTCGTCGATTACAACCAGAATGCCCGCGACCACACGATCGCCAGCGCGTATTCGGTGCGGGGAAACCCGAAAGCGACTGTGTCGACACCCATTTCATGGGCCGAGGTACCCGACGTCGATCCACGCGAGTTCACGATCTTCACCGTGCCGGCCAGATTCGCCGAACTCGGCGACCTGCATGCGGGTATCGACGACGCGGTGTTCGCCATCGACGAGCTACTCGAGTGGGCGGAGCGCGACGAGCATCAGGGCCTGACGGAGCCCGAGGAGTAGCCGAACTCGAAGTTATGGACGGAAATCGGCAGAAATCCGTCCATAACTTCGAGTTCGGCAGCCAGAAGTCAGTCGGTGCCGGACTCGATTGCGGCGTGGTCGAGGGCGGCGGAGTCCACGGAGTTCTCGGCGCTGCTGGCGGCGATGGCGTCGGCTCCACCGGGGGCGAGTTCGCCGATCAGGTCGCCCCAGGCGGTCAGCTGATCCTGGGCGGCGTACTGCTCGAGTTTGCTGCGCGAATCCGCGATGTCGAGGTTGCGCATCGTCAACTGGCCGATGCGGTCGCCGGGGAAGAAGGCCTGGCCCTGGCTGCGTTCCATCGACAGTTTCTCGGGGTGGTAGCTGAAGTTGCTGCCCTGGGTGTCGACGATGGTGAAGTCCTGACCGCGGCGCAGGCGAACCGTCACGCTGCCGCTGACGACGTTGCCGACCCAGCGCTGCAGGCCCTCGCGCAGCATGAGCGCCTGCGGATCGAACCAACGGCCCTCGTAGAGCAGGCGTCCGAGGCGGCGGCCCTCGTTGTGGTACGAGGCGATGGTGTCCTCGTTGTGGACGGCGTTGACGAGCCGCTCGTACGTGATGTGCAGCAGTGCCATGCCCGGGGCCTCGTAGATGCCGCGACTCTTGGCCTCGATGATCCGGTTCTCGATCTGGTCGGACATGCCGAGCCCGTGGCGTCCGCCGATGGCGTTGGCTTCCATCACCAGGTCGACGGCACTGTCGAAGGACTTGCCGTTGATCCGAACGGGACGGCCACGCTCGAAGTCGACGGTGACGTCCTCGGCTGCGATCTCGACCTCGGGGTCCCAGAAGCGGACACCCATGATGGGCGAGACGATCTCGAGGGATGTGTCGAGGTATTCGAGACGCTTCGCCTCGTGGGTGGCACCCCAGATGTTGGCGTCGGTGGAGTACGCCTTCTCGGCCGAGTCACGGTAGGGGAGGGTGCGCTGGGTGAGCCACTGCGACATCTCGTGCCTGCCGCCGAGCTCGGCGACGAATGCCTCGTCGAGCCACGGCTTGTAGATGCGCAACTCGGGGTTGGCGAGCAGGCCGTAACGGTAGAACCGCTCGATGTCGTTGCCCTTGTACGTCGAGCCGTCGCCCCAGATGGAGACGCCGTCCTCCTGCATCGCGCGCACGAGCAGCGTGCCGGTCACCGCGCGGCCGAGGGGAGTGGTGTTGAAGTACGTCTGCAGTGACGATCGGATGTGGAACGCGCCGCAGGTCAGTGCCGCGAGGCCTTCCTCGACCAGCGGTTCGCGGCAGTCGATCAGCCGGGCCTGCTCGGCACCGTACGCAAGGCCGCGGGCGGGTACGTCGGACAGATCCGGCTCGTCGTACTGGCCGATGTCGGCGGTGTAGGCAAACGGGATCGCGCCGTGCTCGCGCATCCACGCCACGGCCACCGAGGTGTCGAGACCACCGGAGAATGCAATGCCGATTCGTTCACCGACCGGGAGAGAGTTCAATACCTTCGTCACGGCCCGCAGCTTAGTCGTACGGTCAGCTGGGCCGATCGGCGAGCGACTCCACTGCACCACGGACGGCATCGAGGTGGGCGGTCATGGCGCGGGCTGCTGCGTCGTAATCGCCGGATCGGATACCGGCGACGATGGCGTCGTGCTCGACGTTGGACTGCTGCTGCCGGTGCGCGACGAGGTTCAACGTTTCGGACTGCCGCGTCAAGGCATCTCGGATGTCGACGACGATCGACTCGAACACGCGGTTCCTGCTGGCCCGCGCGATCGCGGTGTGGAACTGCGCGTCCAACAGGACCCAGGCCTCGTGGTCGTCCTCGGAACGCATCTCGTCGGCGAGGCCGGAGAGCACCGCCAACTCGTCGTCGGTACGTCGTTCGGCCGCCCACCCGGCTGCGGGTACCTCGACGTGGGGTCGGGCATCCATGAGTTCACGGGCCTCGTAATTGCCGATGTCGAGGTCGCTACCCACTCGATCACGGACGACGAAGGTGCCGAGGCCCGTCTTGGTCTCGGTCAGACCGAGCGCGTGGCACGAGCGCAGCGCCTCGCGGATGACGGAACGACTGACGCTGTGCCTCGCGGCCAGCGCCGCCTCGGACGGGAGCTTCTGCCCGACGGGGAGCTTTCCCGACGAGATCGCGGCACGCAGGTCGGCGAAGACTGCCTCGGCGGCGCTCATGCGGGCATTGGTGGGCGCACTGACTGCCCAGCTGTCCGACAGGTTCATGCAGTGATCCTATCCCGGGGTTGACCGACGAGGTGTTCTACGCCACACTCTACCTGTCAGACAGCCGGACAGCTGGACACCCTCTGAAGGAGCGCACCCACCGTGGCCGATACCCGCATCGAGAAAGACCTTCTCGGCGAACGCGAGATTCCGATGACCGTCTACTGGGGAATCCATACCCTGCGCGCGCTGGAGAACTTTCCCATCACGGGGCGGCCGATCTCCACCAACGCCCACCTCGTCCGCGGGCTCGCAGCCGTGAAGTGGGCGGCCGCGGCGGCCAATCAGGACCTCGGAATACTCGACGCCACCCGCGGGGAAGCGATCCGGGCCGCGTGCCAGGAAATTCTCGACGGCCAGTGGCACGAACAGTTCGTCGTCGACGTCATTCAGGGCGGCGCGGGTACGTCGACCAACATGAACGCCAACGAGGTCATCGCCAATCGTGCCCTGGAAATCCTCGGCCACGCGCACGGTGACTACTCGATGCTGCACCCCAACGAGCATGTGAACGCCTCGCAGTCCACCAACGACGTGTATCCGACGTCGGTGAACATCGCGACCATCTTCGCGGTGCACGAGCTGATCGCATCGATGAAGGTCCTGCGAGATTCGTTCTCCCGCAAAGCAAGCGAGTTCGCCACCGTCGTCAAGATGGGCCGCACCCAGCTGCAGGACGCGGTGCCGATGACACTCGGTCAGGAGTTCGGCACCTACGCGATCATGATCGACGAGGACTGCTCACGGCTCGAGGAAGCCGCGCTGCTGGTGCACGAGATCAACCTCGGGGCCACGGCCATCGGCACCGGGCTCAATGCTCCTGCCGGATACACCGAATCGGCCGTCGCGCACCTGCGCACCATCACCGGCCTGCCGTTGGTCACCGCAACGGACCTCATCGAGGCAACGCAGGACGTCGGTCAGTTCGTGCACCTGTCGGGTGTGCTCAAGCGCGTCGCAGTGAAACTGTCGAAGATCTGCAACGATCTCCGGCTGCTGTCCTCCGGGCCGCGCGCGGGCTTCAACGAGATCAATCTGCCTCCGATGCAGGCGGGTTCATCGATCATGCCCGGCAAGGTCAACCCCGTCATTCCCGAGGTTCTCAATCAGGTTGCCTACGAGGTGATCGGCCACGACGTCACCATCACGATGGCCGCCGAGGCAGGACAGTTGCAGCTCAACGCTTTCGAGCCGATCATCGTCAAATCCCTGTCCGACGGTATGGCGCATCTGAGTGCGGCCTGCCGGACCGTCGCGCATCGGTGCGTCGACGGCATCACCGCGAACGTCGATCTGCTGCGTGAGCGGGTGGAGAACTCGATCGGTCTGGTCACCGCGCTCAGCCCGTACCTCGGGTACGTGGAGTCGACGGCCATTGCGCAGGAAGCGCTGGTCACCGGCCGCAATGTCGTCGACCTGGTGCTCGAGAAGGGCCTGCTGGCGCGAGAAGAGCTGGATCGATTGCTGAGCCCCGAGCATCTCGCGAATCTGCGGGTGGCTCCCACCGAGCATTCCGTTGCTCCCGAGACGTCGACGAGGTAATGCGATGAGCACCGAGAACCCGATCCAGAAGCAGGCCTTCCGCGAGGAGGAGCTGGGGTATCGAAAAGAGCTGGCTCCGCGCCAGATTCAGATGATCGCCATCGGCGGCGCGATCGGCACCGGCCTGTTCATGGGTGCCGGTGGAAGACTGCGTGACGCCGGGCCCGCGCTGGTTCTGGTCTACGCACTGTGCGGCTTCTTCGCATTCCTGATCCTGCGCGCGCTGGGTGAGCTGGTGATGCACCGCCCGTCGTCCGGATCGTTCGTCTCGTACTCCCGCGAGTTCTTCGGTGAGAAGGTCGCGTTCGCAGCCGGGTGGTTGTACTGGATGAACTGGGCGATGACGGCCGTCGTGGACGTGACGGCAGTGGCGCTGTACATGAACTTCTTCAAGAAGTACTGGGCACCACTGGGCAACGTCGATCAATGGGTGTTCGCGCTGGCCGGACTGGTGTTGGTTCTGGGTCTGAACCTGGTGTCGGTCAAGGTGTTCGGTGAGCTCGAATTCTGGTTCGCACTCATCAAGGTCGTGGCCCTGGTGACGTTCCTCGCGATCGGCACCTACTACGTCATCTTCGGCACCCCCATCGACGGCCAGGCTCCGGGTCTGAGCGTCCTCACCGACAACGGCGGTCTCATCCCCAACGGACTGCTTCCGGCGATCGTCGTGATCCAGGGCGTCGTATTCGCCTATGCCTCCATCGAATTGGTCGGTACCGCCGCCGGAGAGACGCAGAACCCCGAGAAGGTCATCCCCAAGGCGATCAACACCGTCATCGTCCGCATCGTCGTCTTCTACGTCGGCTCGGTGCTGCTGCTCTCGCTGTTGCTGCCGTACACCGCGTATCAGGCCGGGGAGAGCCCGTTCGTCACATTCTTCGGAGCGATCGACGTCGAGGGTGCCGACGCGATCATGAACCTCGTCGTGCTCACCGCAGCGCTGTCGTCTCTCAACGCCGGGCTCTACTCCACCGGTCGCATCCTGCATTCGATGGCGGTAGCCGGTTCGGCACCGAAATTCGCGGCCCGCATGAACAAGCAAGGAGTTCCGTACGGCGGCATCGCATTGACGTCGGTGGTGACGCTGCTCGGGGTCGTCCTGAACGCAGTCGTCCCGGCGCAGGCGTTCGAGATCGTGCTGAACCTCGCTGCGCTCGGCATCATCAGCGCGTGGGCCGTCATCGTGGCGTGCCAGCTCAAGTTCTGGTCTCTGTCCAAGACCGGTGCGGTCACCCGGCCTGCGTTCCGGTTGTTCGGTGCCCCGTACACCGGCTACGCAACGCTAGGCTTTCTGGCGTGTGTACTGGTACTGATGGCCTTCGACAAACCCGTCGGTACGTGGACCGTCGCGTCCATCCTGCTCATCGCGCCGATGCTGATCGCCGGATGGTACATGTGCCGCAACAGAATTCGAGAGGTAGCCGCCCGTAATGACTGAGGAGTGGAGCCTGCCGGAACGACCCGACAGTGCTGAGTTCGTCGCGTTGTTGACCACCGGTGGGACGATCGCCAGTAGTCGCGACGAGCACGGGGTTTCTCGGCCGGTCGCAGGCGTCGGCGTCGACATGGACGGCGTGGTGGTGCGCGAGGTGATGTCGAAGGACAGCTCCGCCCTGGACCTCGCCGATCTCGACGCCATTCGCACTGCCGTGGTCGACGCGTTGGCCGAGGACGGCTGCGCCGGAGTGGTGGTGTTGCACGGCACCGACACCATGGAGGAGTCGGCGTTGTACGTCGACCTGTTCCACGACGACGCGCGTGCGGTGGTGTTCACCGGGGCCCAACGCACCGCCGATCATCCGGACCCGGACGGCCCCGCCAACATCACCGCAGCGGTGACGGCGGCGCGGTCCGCGCAGGGAGTGCTGATCGCGTTCGGCGGACGAGTACTGCCGGCCCGCGGGGCGATCAAGAAGCACACTTCCGAACTCGACGCCTTTCGGTCGGCAGCAGTGCCGAGGCCGGACCCGCTGCGGTGGCAGCCCGTCGCGGGAGTGCGCGTGGACGTCGTGGCCCTGTACCCGGGCGCGGACGGGGTGCAGATCGATGCCTGTCGCGAAGCCGGGGCGTCGGGCATCGTGCTCGAGGCGTTGGGCTCGGGAAACACCAACGCTCTGGTGGTGCACGCGGTGAAAGAGGCCGTTGCTGCTGGGCTGCACGTGGTCGTCACGACGCGGGTGCCGTTCGGTGAGACCTCGCCGACGTACGGCGGCGGAGGCGGCGGCCACGATCTGCTCGACGCCGGCGCGGTGTTCTCCCGCGAACTCCGGGCCGGGCAGGCGCGCATCCAGTTGGCGGCGCTGGTTGCCACCGGAGCCACTGACGTGGTTGTCCACAATTCGTTCTCGTAGGCGGGATCGATCCCGCCCACGGAGCCGAATAGTGGACACTCAGCGCACCAGGGAGGCGTGACGTGAGCACGATCGAGATCGAGTTCGCTCCACATTGGGTGAACGCGTCCTTGGTGCGCACGCTGGCGCGGCCGTTCGTGACGATCGACGGCGTGGAGCATCGCCAGTCGTGGTCGGAACCGTCGACCCACGAGCTGGCACCGGGTGGCCACGAGCTCACCGCATTCATCCGCTATCGCGGCACGACATCCGCACTCGGCACCGGGCGGCGACGCGTCGAACTCGGTGCAGAACAGCATCTTCGGCTGCGAGCTCGAAACGGGTGGGCGAACCACATGCCGTTCGAGTTACAGCTCCGATTCGCCCCAGGTCTCGACGCGTAGTTCGTCCCCGACCGAGATGGTTCCTTCCTCGATCACCGAGAATTTCGAACCGAAGGCGACGCCCTTCTGCCGGGCCCGGCGGTAGGTGCCGAGAGTGCGCAGAGGTTCGGGTCCGGTGCGAACACCGGTGCTCTGCTCCACCGTGGTGACGGCGCAGCGGATCGCCAGCTTCGTGTACGTCAATCGTGCGTCGCCGATCGAGATGTCGCGCACTTCGTCCTCGACATGAGCGTCCTGCGAGCCGTCGACGACGATGTTGGGCCGAAATCGGTCGATCGGGAGCGGCGCGTCGAGGCGGGAGTTCAGACCGGCCAGCGTGGCGGTCGAGAGGATGTGGACGGCGGCGCTGTCGGCGAATTGGGCCGAGCCGGGACGGATTCCGTCGGTGACGCGGCCGTGATCGCGGGGCGCGGCGACGAGGCGGGAGGGCTCGCCGATGACGTCGGTGAGCCAGGCGGCGATGTCGTCGCCCTGGTCGATGCCCCGCAGCGGCGTGCCGAACATCGTGACCTCGCGGCCCGCGGAATCGCGATCGACGACGGCGGTGACGCTCCCTGCGCTCTCGTGGCGCAGTGTCAGTGAGCCGTTTTCCACCGAGCAGCGAACGACGGCCAGCACGGGATCGGTGCGTTGGCTGCGGAACGAGCCGTCCGCGTCGACGATCATGAACGCTCGGTCGTGTTCGAGACCGGCTGCGCTCACCCGGACCGAGTCCAGTGCCGTACCGGCACATCCTTTGACGGGATAGGTCACCAGAGACGACACGCGCACCCGTCGAGGATACTGGGACACATGACTCGTGCTCTGTTGGTAGTCGATGTTCAGAACGATTTCACCGAGGGTGGTGCTCTGGCCGTGGTCGGCGGTGGGGAGGTGGCGCGCAGGATCAGCGCGTACCTCGCCCGGAGCGGCGACGACTACGACCTCGTGGTGTCCTCACGCGACTGGCACGACGGCGACAGCGACAACGGTGGACATTTCGCCACCGACGCTGCTCCGGATTTCGTCACCACGTGGCCCGTGCACTGCGTCGCGGGAACGGTCGGCGCGGAATATCACCCGGATTACCGAACCGGCAGCGTCGACGTGCATGTCTACAAGGGGCAGGGCAGACCGTCGTATTCGGCGTTCGAAGGCGTCACCGAGGACGGAACATCCCTGTCCGAGATCCTGAAGTCCAACGAGGTGACGGCCGTCGACATCGTCGGTCTCGCCACCGATTACTGCGTGCTGGCGTCGGCGAAAGATGCAGTGGCACAGCACCTGGACGTTCGGGTTCTCACCGATCTGGTGGCCGGGGTCGCTCCCGAGACCTCCGCAGCAGCTCTCGACGAACTGCGCGAAGTCGGAGCAGCAGTGGTGTGAAACAGCAGTGGTGTGAAACTACAGTGGTCTACGAGTCGATCGTGGTGGTGATGGACGTGACCGACGGTGCCGCGGGGGTGCTGCCGAATCCGAACGTCACCGGGGGAGTGACGGGCGTCAGCGAGCCGAGGTCCTCTTCTTGCCAGGACGCGACGACGTCGACGACGCGGTGCTGGTGCCTGGCTCCGTAGTATTCGCGCCTGCCTCCGCCGGCGCTGCCGCGAGTTCGCACTCCGCGCAGTATCACTCGGGCGATGGGGTCGCTGATCGTGCAGAACCACGGTGCGGTGGACACGGCGTCGGGGACGAGGCTCAGGGCGCGGCCGAGAACCGTCGGTCCGGCCACTCGGATGCGTACCGACAGATTCCCGGCGACGACGGACCGCCACCCGTCGGGCTGGTCGGAGAAGGTGACCGGTACCAGCTCGGTGGAATCGAACGAGTATGTCGCCGTGACGAATTCACGTACCGCCTCGTTCGGGGCCACGAGTAGGCGTCGACCGTCCGCGAATTGGACCATCACATCGGTGAATTCGCCGAGGGGCGAACGCGTCCAGTGTCCGACGACGATGCGCACTCCCGACGTCGTACCTACCCCGTAGATCTCTCCGTGAAACCGTGATCTGGTCATCTTCGTGCACTCTCACCTAGGTAGCACTATGCGGTGCATAGTGGAGGTCATGGCGTCCTCGCAACCCACTGTATTCGTCCTGTTCGGCGCGACCGGAGACCTCGCGAAGCGAATGGTTCTGCCGTCGTTCTACCAACTCCACGTCGAAGGCCTGCTGCCGGAGAAATGGATCCTGATCGGCAACGGTCGCAAGGACTCGTCCGACGACGAGTTCCGCGACCACGTGAAAGATGTGCTCGACGAGTTCGCCGAGAACGTGGCCGACGACGATTGGTCGGCGTTCTCGAAGCGAATCCGTTTCGCGGGCAACGGCTTCACCGTCGACGATCCCGGCAAGCTCCCCGACGTCGTCGCCGACGCCAGGGAAGAGATCGGTGACGACGCACAGCTGGTGCACTACATCGCGCTGCCGCCGAGCACGTTCGTCGACTACACGAAGGCCCTGGGTGCACACGATCTCGCCGAGGGTTCCCGAGTGGTGTACGAGAAGCCGTTCGGCACCTCGCAGCACAACTTCGAGGAACTCGACAAGGCCGTGCACGAGGTCGTGAAGGAGGAACAGGTCTATCGCATCGACCATTTCCTCGGTAAGGAAGCAACGCAGAACCTGCACGTGCTGCGGTTCGCCAACGGCATGATCAGCGGCATCTGGAACTCCGAGCACGTGGAGCACGTGCAGATCGACGTGCCCGAGACACTCGACATCGACGACCGCGCCGAGTTCTACGACGAGACCGGTGCCGTTCTGGACATGCTGGTGACCCATCTGTTCCAGGTGGCCGCCGAGGTCGCCATGGAACCTCCTGCGTCGTTGAAGGCCGAGGATCTGCAGTCGGCTCGCGAAACGGTGATCGGGCAGTTCCGTCCACTCGACACCGACGAGGTGGTTCTGGGGCAGTACGACGGCTACCGCGACGTCGACGGCGTTGCCGAGGATTCGACGGTCGACACGTTCGTGGCCGCGAAGCTGTGGGTGGATACCGATCGCTGGCGTGGGGTGCCGTTCCTGCTTCGTACCGGCAAGATGCTCGGTGCCGGAGCGCAGCGGGTATCGCTGGTGTTCCGCAAGCCCGCCGACAGTCCACTGTCGACGCTGCCCGAAGACGGCGCGGTGCTCTCGTTCGACCTGTCCGGTGACGGCAGCATCGATATCGCCATGACGGTCAAGGAACCGGGACCGGATTTCGACCTGTCCGTCGGGCATCTGTCGTTGCCGCTGAAATCGGTGCCCGACGCGGAGCCGTTGAGCCCGTACTCCCGGCTGATCCTCGATGTACTGAACGGGGACCGATCGCTGTTCACCAGACCCGACGGCCTGGCCCACGTGTGGGAGGTGGCGGCGCCGCTGTTGAACGATCCGCCCGCGGTGAAGAACTATGCGCCGGGCTCGATGGGACCGACGGAAGCCGACGATCTGGCTGCGCCCTGCGGTTGGTTGATCACCGGGAAAACCGAGGACTGATCACCGGAACGGCGAAGAACCGGGTCGGCTTTCGAGCCCCGAAACAGCCGGTGGGTCCTTTTTGTCCGAAACGATGGAATGGATTGCGTCTGGAACGTTATGTTCCTGTGGCCTGGTCACCCTCCGACTCGGGCCACGACGTGTCTTTCGAAAGGCTTACCCATGCTCCTCGATCTCCTCACCGGCCTCCTGCCCATCCTCGGCGGCGGCGAAGACGGTGGCATCACCGGACCCATCACCGGTGGCCTCACCGATGGTCTCGGTGAACTCCTCGACGGACTGCTCGGCGGAAGCACCGGTAGCTTCGGCTCCAGCTAGACCCCATTCCGCGAAGTCCGACGGCAAGGCCCCGTTCCTCCACCGGCGAGGATGCGGGGCCTTTCCGCGGTCGCGAGAGCTCACGGGCGGCGCGGCATCAGCATCAGGGCCGCCAGGTAGATCAGCACGACTGTGCCACCGCTCAGCACTGCACCGGCGACGGTGGCGACGCGAACGAGGTTGACGTCCCAACCGAAGTAGTCGGCTATACCGCCGCAGACGCCTCCGATCATCTTCTGCGAGTTGGACAGGGTGAATTCTCTGGGGGAATTGCTCTCGAATGTCATGGTGAGAAGTCTGCGTCGCCGACGCCTGTGGGCACATCGGGGCTTTCACCCATATCGACCCGGAGAATCGAACGATCGAGAAACGGGTCGATATGCAAGTTCGGTGACTTTTACGACGCAGACGCTCGACCTGTTGTCGGCGCGAGGATTACGGTCGGATGTGTCGGTCGCTTCCGGTCCGTCCCCCTTGCAGACCGGAAGCGTGTCCGATGCGTCCGGTTGCGCTCGGTGTTCACCGAATCGCCATGGACCGGTCACCGATGAGCACTAACTTTCGGCGCATGACCGACTTCGATCTCCGCAACGGCGTGGCTGCACGCAAGAATCTCAGCGACGTGCGGGACATCACGACCGCCGTGGATCTTGCCGATACTTCGGGGTTCGTCGTCGACGACTCCGATGACGACGACCCGGTGCTGCTGACGGTACCGGGCGGTCACGTCGTCGACACGTGGCGGGAGAACTACCCCTACGACGAGCGTATGACCCGCGCCGAGTACGAACTCGAAAAGCGGCTGCTGCAAATCGAACTGCTCAAGCTGCAGATGTGGTCCAAGGACACCGGACGACGCCACGTCATCATCTTCGAGGGTCGCGACGCCGCCGGTAAGGGCGGCACGATCAAGCGGTTCATGGAGCACCTCAATCCCCGCGGCGCACGCGTCGTCGCGTTGGAGAAGCCGTCGGTGCGGGAGTCGACGGAGTGGTATTTCCAGCGGTACATCGGGCATCTGCCTGCGGCCGGCGAAATTGTGATGTTCGACAGGTCTTGGTACAACCGTGCCGGTGTCGAACGGGTCATGGGGTTCTGCACCGAGGAGCAGCATGCACAATTCGTTCGGCAGGCACCGCTGTTCGAGCAGATGTTGGTGGACGAGGGCATCAGCTTGACCAAGTTCTGGTTCTCGGTGTCGCAGCACGAGCAGCGCACTCGCTTCGCGATCCGGCAGGTGGATCCGGTACGGCAGTGGAAACTGTCGCCGATGGATCTTGCGTCACTGGACAAGTGGGATGCGTACACCGCGGCGAAGGAAGAGAACTTCCGCGCCACCGATACCGACGTAGCACCGTGGACCGTGGTGAAGAGCAACGACAAGAAGCGCGCGCGGATCAACGCGATGCGGTTCGTGCTCAACAAGTTCGACTACGCCAACAAGGACTCCGAGATCGTGGGCGAAACAGACCCGCTGCTCGTCGGACGCGCGAAAGACGTGCTCGGAGAATAATTCTGGGCTACATACCGGGGTCTGCTCGGTGAACGTCCTGCGTCGCTTCGGTATCCGCGCAGCGAGTTCGTGCCGCGTTGTGCACCGCGCCGGTGGTTGCGGTAGGAAAGTGGTAGGCCGTATTACCTACGGCTGTACGAAGAGACGAGCATCAGGAGTTCTCATGGGTTCAGCTGCGCAGTTCATCACCGACATTGCAACCGGAGTCTACGACGGCATCGTCGACGCGATCGTCGAGCAGATCGTCGGCGTGCTGACGTCGGGTAGCGCCGCGTAATTCGTCGGTCCACGAGTCGCGGTCGCTGTCGGGGGCGGCCGCGACTTTTCGTCTCCGTGACCGTTTTGTGACAGCTCACCAAGATTTCTGACTTTTCGATGCCAATGCGTGTACGAAACGTTATCCGTTCGGGTAGAAATCTTCATGCAGAGGTAATCGAGTGACGACCGTCACGTTCGATCTGCACATCCCTCGAACAACAAGGAGCCTGTCGCATGTCCGCTGAACTCGGTGACCTCTTGGCAATCTTCATCCAGCTCTTCTCGGGTATCAGTTCTTCCTCCGACTGACATCCCGGCTCCGCGCCGTAGGCCTCGGCCAGGACGGCCGACTGGAGCCGAATCGATGAACAGTAAGGCTCGCGACGCCGCGTCGGCGGCGAATCCCCCTCTCTCGAAGGAGTTTTGATGGAATTTCTCTCGCTGTTGCTGCAGTTGCTCGCTGTCGGCAGCTCCGAAGGAACAGGTTCGGTCGTCAACATCCCCGGCACGCTCCCCAGCTGAAGCGCGACCCCGAAGCCGGGCCCGACTACCGTCGGGCCCGGTTTTCGTGGTTTCGAAGTGTCATTCGTTCGACCGAAATATCCTCCAGCGGTCGATGATTCGCCGCCGACCGGGTAGACCTGAACCTCATCCTCGATGCGCTCGGTATCGACGGTAATAGAGGTGGTGCCATGCTCGAAGCCGTAGTCGGATTCATCAACAGTCAATTGTTCTGGTTCAGCTGGTCGACCGGTAGCTACCACCCGATCATCCTGTGAGGTAGTGCCCTGGGGAAGGTGCGGTCGCACCGTCATAGGGTTGGCCGATGCAGACGGTTCAGATTCAGATGCCCGACGGTTCGACGGTGCCGGTGACGCTGTTTCCGAGTGAGGGCCGAGACGATGCGCCCGTCATCGTCGTTCTCCCGGGTCTCGGCATACCCGGCGGTTACTACCGGCTGTTCGCCGAAGCGCTCGTCGCACGCGGATTTCATGCTGCGATCGGCGATCTTCGGGGCCAGGGGGACAGTAAGCCGAAGCCGAGTTCGTCTAGCAGGTACGGATATCAGGAATTGGTGTCGGTCGACTTTCCGGCGATCTTCGAGGTGGTGCGCGAGCAGTTCCCCGCCGCAACCCCGTATCTGCTCGGCCACAGTATGGGCGGACAACTGGGCGCGATGTACGCAGCCCGAATTCGAGGCAGGCTCGGTGGCTTGATCCTGGTGGCATCCGGGTCGCCGTACCACCGCGGTTTCGGCACCACTCGCGGGGTCCCGCTGTACTTCGGCGCGGCGGCGATGGCGATCACCAGCAACATCGCCGGATTCTGGCCGGGGGACCGCATCGGGGTCGGCGGATTCGGTCGTCAATCACGAGTGTTGATCGACGACTGGTCGAGGTTCGCCCGAACGGGCTCGATCGAGCCGGCCGGTGCCGACATCGACTACGAGGAACGGATGGGCCGGCTGACCCTACCGGTGCTGGCAGTGACCATCGAGGGCGACGATCTGGCCCCCAAGGGTTCGATGGAGAATCTGACGGCCAAGCTTGCCAACGCCGACATCACCACCGAACACATCGACGAGCCGCTGGGCCACAACGGATGGATCCGCAATCCCACCGCGGTGGCCGACCTGGTCGAGCGGTGGATGCACCGCTGACACAACCCCGTGCCGAACGATACGGTCGTTTGGACCAATTCATGCGATAAGTTCCAACTCCGCGCCCGTTCTGGTGTACAACGCTAGTGACTCAACTTCTGTTCTGCCGAAGATAGCGAGCACGTGTATGAACGGCCTGGGGGCTACAGCTCGTCGGATCGGTAGGGCTGTGCTCGTGGCCGCGTGTATCGCTGCGTCGGCCGCGCAGGGCACGGCCCTCGCCGCGCCCGACGCGTCGACGTCGTACGTGGTGCGTACGGAGGAGACCGACGCCGTCGCCATGACGGCGTTCGTGCATTCGGCCGCGATGGATCGGACCATCCCCCTGAAAATTCTTCGATCGCCGGACCGTGCGAAACCGAGCCCTACCGTGTACCTGCTCAACGGCGCGGGCGGTGGGGTGGACGGTATGGACTGGTACACCCAGACCGATGTCGTGTCGTTCTTCGCGGACAAGATCGTCAATGTGGTCACACCCGTCGGCGGGGCCTATTCCTACTACACGGACTGGCAGCACGACGATCGCGTGCTCGGCCGCAACAAGTGGGAGACGTTCCTGACCCGCGAACTGCCTCCACTCGTCGACCAGCTGCTGAAGACCAACGGCCGCAACGTCATTGCCGGAATCTCGATGGCTGCGACGTCGGTGCTCAATCTGGCGGCGCACAACCCCGGTCTCTTCCGGGCGGTCGGCTCCTACAGCGGCTGCGCCTCGACCACCGATCCGTTGGGCCGCGCGTACGTCAAGACCGTCGTATCGATGGCGCTCGGAGCCGACGTGAAGAACATGTGGGGCGCGGACGACGACCCCGACTGGGTGCACAACGACGCTGTCGTCAACG
This sequence comes from Rhodococcus sp. NKCM2511, assembly GCF_014905595.1. Classification (NCBI taxonomy): domain Bacteria; kingdom Bacillati; phylum Actinomycetota; class Actinomycetes; order Mycobacteriales; family Nocardiaceae; genus Rhodococcus; species Rhodococcus sp. NKCM2511. The sequence continues at coordinate 43,396 of NZ_BNHJ02000003.1, forward strand.
CCGACAAGCTGCGCGGCACCGCGCTGTACATCTCCAACGGCAGTGGCCTGGCGGGGGCATCGGACACCTTCGACGGAACCAACCCCAACGGCCCCGGTTTCGTGCTGCTGAACCAGATGGTGGTGGGCGGCGCCATCGAGGTCGCCACCGGCGACTGCACCCGTCGACTGGAGAGCGCTCTCGAAAAGCTGGATATACCAGCCCATTTCGAGCTACGGGAACGCGGGACGCACTCCTGGGGATACTGGCAGGACGATCTCCACAATTCCTGGCCGATGTTCGAGCAGGCTCTGGCCGACTGACATCACCGGCTCTCGAGGTGCCGCCACAGGAACTCGTACGTCAGTGCGGTCTTGAAAGCCAGCTGCGCATTGTCCGACGCCCCGCCGTGGCCGCCCTCGATGTTCTCGTAGTAGCTCACGTCCTGACCGAGCTCGGCCAGCCGCGCAGCCATCTTGCGGGCGTGTCCGGGATGGACTCGATCGTCTCGGGTGGACGTGGCGATGAGTATCGGTGGGTACTTCCGCTCGGACGCGGCCACGACGTTCTGGTACGGGGAGTACTGCGAGATGAACTCCCATTCGGCGGGGTCGTCGGGGTTGCCGTACTCGGCCACCCAGGACGCTCCCGCGAGCAACAGGTGGTACCGCTTCATGTCCAGTAGCGGGACCTGACATACCAACGCCCCGAACAGTTCCGGGTACTTCGTTTCCATGATGCCCATCAGCAGGCCACCGTTGCTGCCGCCCTGGGCGGCCAAGCGATCGGCGGTGGTGATCCCTCGGGCCACCAAATCGCGGGCGACCGCGGCGAAGTCCTCGTGGACCAGATGCCGGCCCGCTCGCAACACCTGGGTGTGCCAGGACGGTCCGTACTCACCGCCGCCGCGGATGTTGGCAACGACGTAGGTGCCGCCGCGCTCGAGCCACGTTCGACCCATCGCTCCGCTGTAGCCGGGCGTCATCGAGATCTCGAAGCCGCCGTAGCCGTACAGCAGTGTGGGGCCGGGGCCTGCGTCGCCGCGTCGGACGACGAAGTAGGGGATCGCGGTGCCGTCGTCCGACTCCGCGAAGAACTGTTGCACCGTCATGCCGTCCGCGTCGAAGAATGCAGGAGCCTGCTTGAGTACCTCGAGCGCGCCGCCGACCGTGCCGACCAGCAGCGTGGCCGGGGTGAGGTAACCCGAGGAGCCGAGGAAGAACTCGTCCCCGTTCTCCTCGGCATCCGTACCGATGATCTCGGTCGACGCCAACTCCGACAACCCGTCGACGGTGGTCGTATCCCAACCGTGCGCACCGGGTGTGAGTACATGCAGACGAGTCCGGACATCCTGCAGCGTCACCAGCAGCAGATGATTCTCGGTCCAGGCGTACTGATGCAGGGATGTGTGCTCGTCCGGAGTGAACAGAACCGTCAGAGATGCTGTGCCGCTCATGAATTCGTCGAAGTCGGCCGCGAGCAGCGCGCCCGCCGGATGGGTGACACCGTCGTAGGTCCACTCGGTCATCGTCCGAACCAGCAGCCAGTTCTCGTGGACCGACGTCGATGCGTCCGTCGGCGTCGGAATGCGGGTCACCGCCGTACCGTCGAGCACGTAGGTCTCGGAGTTGTAGAAGTCGGTGGACCGCTGCACGAAGTCGCGCTCGAATCCCGGCGTGCGGTCGTGCCACGCAGAGATCGAGATGTCCTGGGATTCGCCCTCGTAGACGGTCTCCGCGTCGGCGAGCGGTGTGCCTCGGTGCCATCGCTTGGTGATCCGCGGATAGCCGGATTCGGTCAGGGACCCCGGTCCGAAATCGGTGCCGACGAACACGGTGTCGGCGTCGATCCAGCCGATGTCGGTCTTGGCCTCGGGCAGCGTGAAACCGCCGTCCTCCGCAGCGCGGAACGTGCGGGAGTCGAGATCGAACTCGCGTACCACCGTCGCGTCGGCACCGCCTCGGGACAGCGTCACCAGAGCGCGCAGCTGGTCGGGGCGCAGTACCTGAGCGCCGCCCCATACCCAGTTCTCGCCCTCGTCGGCGGCCAGGGCATCGAGATCGAGCAGGACGTCCCATGCGGGTTCGTCCGTGCGGTACTCGTCCATCGTGGTGCGCCGCCACACTCCGCGGATGTGCTCGGCGTCGCGCCAGAAGTTGTAGAGGAACTGCCCGCGCCTGCGTGCGTACGGGATCCGCGCATCGGTGTCGAGAATCTCGCGTACACCCGCCACGGTGGCGTCGAAACGCTCGCCTGCCAGCGCCTCGATCGTCACCTCGTTCTTCTCGCGTACCCACGCGAGTGCGTCGTCGCCGGTGACGTCTTCGAGCCAGAGGTACGGGTCGTCCGAGAAAGCCATGGCACAGTTCTAGCAGCACACGTGCGGTCGGGTGCAGGACGCGTGCGAGGCTACCGGCTGGTAACGAAGACCAGGTCGAGACAGTGTCGGAGGGCACGACTACGCTGGGGACTCGTGACCTCACACTATGACGTCGTTGTCCTCGGAGCCGGTCCCGGTGGGTACGTCGCTGCTATCCGCGCGGCACAACTCGGACTCAGCACTGCCATCATCGAGAAGAAGTACTGGGGCGGTGTGTGCCTCAACGTGGGCTGCATCCCCTCGAAGGCGCTTCTCCGTAACGCCGAGCTGGCGCACCTCTTCACCAAAGAGGCCAAGCTGTTCGGTATCTCGGGTGAAGCATCCTTCGACTTCGGCGCAGCATTCGACCGCAGCCGCAAGGTCGCGGACGGACGCGTCAAGGGCATCCACTTCTTGATGAAGAAGAACAAGATCCCCGAGTACGACGGCCAGGGCACGTTCACCGATGCCAACACCATCGAGGTCGAACTGTCCAAGGGTGGCACCGAGACGATCACGTTCGACAACGCGATCATCGCGACCGGCAGCACCACCAAGCTGCTCCCGGGAACCGAGCTCAGCAAGAACGTCGTCACGTACGAAGAGCAGATCATGACCAAGGATCTGCCGGGCTCGATCCTCATCGTCGGCGCGGGCGCCATCGGTATGGAATTCGGGTACGTCCTGAAGAACTACGGAGTCGACGTCACCATCGTCGAGTTCCTCGATCGCGCGCTCCCCAACGAGGACAAGGACGTCTCGAAGGAGATCGAGAAGCAGTACAAGAAGCTCGGCGTCAAGGTCATCACCGGCGCGGGTGTGCAGAGCATCGACGACGACGGCTCCAAGGTCACCGTCGAGATCAAGCACAACAAGTCCGGTGAGAGCGAGACCTTCACCGTCGACAAGGTGATGCAGTCCGTCGGATTCGCCCCTCGCGTCGAGGGCTTCGGTCTCGAGAAGACCGGTGTCGAGCTCACCGATCGCGGTGCCATCGGCATCACGAACACGATGCAGACCAACGTCCCGCACATCTACGCCATCGGCGACGTCACCGCCAAGCTCCAGCTCGCCCACGTGGCGGAGGCGCAGGCCGTGGTGGCTGCCGAAACCATCGGCGGCGCAGAGACATTGCCGATCGACGACTACCGGATGATGCCGCGCGCCACGTTCTGCCAGCCGCAGGTCGCCAGCTTCGGTCTGACCGAGGACCAGGCCCGCGAAGAAGCGCAGGCTCGTGGATCCGACATCAAGGTCGCGAACTTCCCGTTCGCCGCCAACGGCAAGGCACACGGCCTCGGCGACGCGACGGGCTTCGTCAAGCTCATCGCCGACACCGAGCACGGCGAGCTGCTCGGTGGCCACCTCATCGGCCCCGACGTCTCGGAGCTGCTGCCGGAGCTGACCCTGGCCCAGAAGTGGGACCTGACGGTCAACGAGCTGGCCCGCAACGTCCACACGCACCCGACGCTGTCGGAGGCACTGCAGGAAGCGATCCACGGCCTCGCAGGCCACATGATCAACTTCTGATCTCTGCTGTAGAACGACGAACGGCGGGGGGGCCCCCCCGAGGGGGGCCCCCCCCCGGGGTGCCCCCCGCCGTTCGCTTCGTTGTTGGGTGCTAGGACTGTTGTCGGGTGCTAGGACTTTCGCCAGTGATCGAACCTGCCCTTGATGTCCGACGCCACGTCGCCGATTCCGTTGCCGACGGCGTCGACCGCGCCGGTGAAGCCGCTGCCGATGTCGCGGACCGTCTTGATCAGCGGGTCCTCCGACGTGTCGAAGTTGTTCTTGTACGTGCGGGCCGCGTTACGGAACTCCTCCGACACCTTCGCCTCGTGGTCGGTGGACCGGCGCGGGTAGTCGCCGCGGAGGACCGCCGCGTACTCGCCGCTGTCGACCCACTTCTTCAGTTCTGCAGCTCGCAGCACCGAGAACGGGTGCGAGAGGAGTTCGAGATTGAGCAGCTTGAGCACGCCGTCGCGCAGATCTCCACTGGCCTCGTACTCGGCGGCCTGAGCGAGGAAGGCGTCGACGTCGATTTCGCTGATACGTGCGCCGCCCGCCAACTTGAGCTGCACGCTGATCGCGGTGTGCACGTCCTGTCCGCACAGCAAACCTGCTCTGTCGCCGGATAATTCGGACTTGCGCTGCCATTCCATCAGTCCCGCGATCACCGCGCGCAAGGCCCAGCCGCCCACCGGAACCCAGCCGACCGTGCCGGCGAGGCGCATCAGGTGCATGAGAACGGTGCGGTACACCGCGTGGCCGGACAGGGCGTGGCCCAGTTCGTGGCCGACGACGAATCGCTGTTCCTCGTAGGTCATGATGTCGAGCATGCCGGTGGTCAGGACGATGAACGGTCGATCCATCCCGATGGTGAACGCGTTGACCATCGGCGACTGAACCACGAACAGCTCCGGAGTTTCCTCCGCGCCGAGAATCTGCACACAATCGGCTCGAAGATCGTTCAGATCCTTGAACTGGCGTTCGTCGACACGCACCGCGGTGGCCAAGTACATCAGGCGATGCTGTCTCTCGCGCAGCAGTCCGGACAGCGTTCGCAGCACCGTGTCGAAGCCCTTGAGGGTACGAAGAGTGACCAAGGCTGCTCGGTCCGAAGGATGTTCCCAAGTGCGAGAAGAGATATCGGGAAACTCGATACGAGTACGGTCCGGTGCGTGTGTCACTGTGTGGCTCCCAGTCTGATCGGTCTGTTTGCCAAAGTATCAGTAAAAAGCCCTTCCGGTTCGTTCTTGACCACGGTCAGGTCTCGCATCGCCGGGGGTACAGCAGGGTCGGTAGCGCTAATTCTTGGTGGCACTGACGAATTGGGCGAGACCGCGGATGTCCTGCTCGATGTCGGTCATGCCCGCAGCGGCGAACATCTCGGTGAACTGCCCCTTCGGGAACATGCGTACCCCGACGGCGGCAGATCCCAGGCCGACGACGGTACGCAGCGGTGCCAGGCCCAGTTGACAGCTGGTCATGATGGCGATGCGTCCACCCGGTCGCAGGACGCGGATGAGCTCGTTGACCACCTGCAGTGGATGTGGCACGAGATACAGTGCGGCATAACAGCATACGGCGTCGAATGTCGCGTCGGCGTACGGGAGTTCGGCCGCATCGCCGCGAACGTATGCCGCACGCGGCCCCCGATTGTCGCGCACTGCGCGAGCGATCATGGCCTCGGAGATATCGAAGCCGACGGCGATACCGTCCTCGGTCAGCTGCTCCGACAGGAACCTGGTGAAGTTGCCGGGGCCGCAGGCGACGTCCAGGACTCGCTGCGGCCCGCGTAACCGCAGATCGGCGACGGCCTTGGCGCGTTCGGCGGACATGGGCAGCCCGCCGATGCCCATCATCGATACTCCGAACGGGCGCCAGATGTTCTCGTAGATCGCCGCGACACCGCGGTTGTTCATCGCTCGGCTGGCCATCGTGGGATTGGGGGCTTTGGCGTCGCCCATGAGTTCGACGTAGCCGCCGTCGATCCGGGCGCTCGTGCGCACCGACTCCGGTTCGATCATCGCCAGAGCGCGGCGCAGTGCAGTCTCGGGTGTCTCGTTCATCGTCGTGGTGGCCGGTCGCCGTAGTCGCGTTCGACGCGGAGGGTGCCCAATGTGGTTGCCAGCCCGTCGTATTGGGTGACCAGCAAGACGAATTCGATGAGGCGACGTTCGTCGAACTGGGTCGCCAGTTCGGACCACGTGGCGTCGGTGAGCGTCTTGGTCTCGATCAGCTCGTCGACGGCAGTGAGGATGGTGCGGTAGCGAGTCGACAGCCCAGGGGCGTGCGGGCCGGTCATGATCAGCTCGAGCAGGTCTCGGTCGATGCCGGCTCGACGGCCCAGGCGGATGTGGTGGTCCATCTCGTATGCCGATTCGCGCAGGTGCGCCACCCGGAGAATCACCATTTCCGATTCCTTGCGGGAGATCTTTCCGCCCGGCATCAGATGGCCGCTGTAGAACAGCCACGCCCGGTACAGGCCGCCGGTTCGACCGAGAGTGGTGAACAGGTGGGGGTTGGGGACTCCCGCGCCCTTGGCGATGACCTTGCAGATGACCCAGTTGACGGGGCCGAGGGTGCGGGCGGTACCGGACGGAATGCGTGGAGTGGTCACGATCACATCTTACCGACTGGTAGCTCCGCCGTCCGGGGACGAGGTTCGCAACGCGTTAGAGGGTAGGCTAACCTCCTTTGTGTCTCGCATTGTTCTACCCGGAGGTTCCTCGAAGTGGTGCAGTTCAAGCTCGGTCTGACAGCGTTGGCCATCACCGCGCTCGCGGTGGCGGCAGGAGCGACGGCATGCTCGTCGGCCGATACCGCCGACGGTTCCGCCGGCGAAGCGACTCGAACGGTCGAGACCGTTCGAGGCTCGATCGACGTTCCCGATAATCCTCTGCGGGTCGTCACCCTGGAACCGGTGGAACTCGACACCACGGTCGCGCTCGGCATCGTGCCCGTCGGCACGGCGGTGCTCAGCGAAACCGCTGGCGTACCGGCCTATCTCGGTACGGAAGCGGCCGACATCGCGACCGTGGGCACGGTGGCCGAACCGACCATCGAGGACATCGCGGCCGCGCAACCCGACCTGATTCTCGGGACGGAGACTCGGCACGCGCAGTACTACGACCAACTCTCCGCCATCGCGCCGACGGTGTTCATCGCCTCCCAGTCCGATCCGTGGCGCGACAGTGTCCGATTCGTCGGGCGCGTTCTCGGCAAGGAAGCGAAGGCCGAGGAACTGCTCACCGCCTACGACGACCGGTGCGCCGAGATCGCCGAAAAGCACGACACCGCCGGGAAAACAGCGCAGTTGATCAGGCCGCGCAGTGGTGAGCTGACCCTGTACGGGCCGTCGTCGTTCGCCGGAAGCACGCTCGAATGCGCCGGATTCACCACCCCGCCGCGGCCGGAATGGGCCGACGAGATCTCGGTCGACCTCTCGCCCGAGCTCGCGGCTCAGGCGGCCGCGGACTTGATCGTCGTCACCGCCGACAACCCGTCGGACCCCGGCGCAATCCCGTCGTCGATCACCGACAATGCTGCGACACTGCCCAATCCGCATGCGGTGGACCTGTCCTACTGGATCACCGGCGTCGGGCCCATGGGCGGGCAAACCGTGCTCGACGACATCGACCGAATTCTGTCGGCTGGCTAGTTGGGTCGTTCCGCAGGCTCCACTCCTGTCGGATGCCAACTGACGCGTCAGATTTGGACCGCGCCGGCCATCGCCGTTGCCTGACGGGCGCGCTCGACCACTCGGTCGCGGGACGAATCGATATGTGCAACAAGCGTATCCAGCGCCGTGTCCAGCTGCCCGGCCAGTAGGTGCTCGACGATCGCGAGATGTTCATCGATCGCCGAGACCACGGCCGACGCGTCGAGACCACCGAGAATACGCACGGGCCGCACCTTGGCGTTGACGGCGCACAGGGCCTCGGTCAGAGCCGCATTGCCCGACGCGGCCGACAACGCGACATGGAACTGCTCGTCCATGGCGACCATGTCGTCGGTGGTCTCCGGTGGGTGCGCACGCAACCCGGCCCACGTCGCCGCCAACGACGACAAGGCCGCCCGATCGAAGGACTGCGGCGTCGAGCGGGTGATTCCGCGGGACTCGAGAGTCGACCGCAGTTCGTACAGATCCGGTAGGTCGCCGAGCCGGGGACGATAGGGGTGCAGACCGGCCTCGTCGCGCACGACCAGACCGTCGGCTTGCAGACGTGCCAGCGCCTCCCGCACAGGAGTGCGCGAGACGCCGTACAGCTCGGCGAGACGCTCCTCGCCGAGCCGTTCCGTGGAGCCGATCGCACCGGAGATCAGATCCCGGCGCAGTGACGAATAGACCTTCTCGCGAAGGTCCTTGCGCGGCACGATACGCCCGGTCAGATCGCCATGGCTGCGCGCACGTCGGCCTCGGAATCGGATCCGCCCACACCGGTGGACGTGATCCGGCCGGCCTCGAGAATGTAGTACTTCTGGGCAGATTCCAATGCGAAGCCGATGTGCTGCTCCACCAACAGAACTCCGAGACCGCCGCGGCGGGTGAGCTCGATGACGGTGCGCTCGATCTCGGCGACGACCGACGGCTGAATGCCCTCGGTCGGCTCGTCGAGAATCAGCATCCGCGGTTCGGTGATCAAGGCTCTTGCGATGGCGAGCTGTTGGCGCTGGCCGCCGGACAGTAGGCCGGCTCTGCGATTCAGCAATTCCTTCAGCGCCGGAAAGAGGTCGAGTGCCTCGTCGATCAGTGCCTTGCCGCGCTTGCGCCCGTCGGCCACCACCTGCAGGTTCTCCGCTGTCGTCAACTGACCGAACGACTGCTGGCCCTGTGGCACGTACGCCAGACCCCGAGCGACGCGGGCGCTGGGCCGCAACGCACTGACGTCCTCACCGTCGAACATGACCTTGCCCGAGTTCACTTTCAACAGCCCGACCGCCGCGCGCAGCAGCGTCGTCTTGCCCGCACCGTTGTGGCCCATCACCGCCGCGACACCGTCGGCCGGAACCGTCAGCGACGCACCGTGAACGACCTCGCTGCGGCCGTAACCTGTTCTGACGTCGACCAGTTCAAGCATGATCGGCTCCCTCTTCTGCGATGTGCTCGAGTTCCTCGCCCGCCGCGGCGGTGCCGAGGTAGACCTGCTGAACCTTCGGATCGGCCTGCACCTCGGCCACGGTGCCCTCGGCCAGAACGCGTCCGGCCGCCAGCACTGTCACCGAGGTCGCGAACATCCGCATGAAGTCCATGTCGTGCTCGACCACCACCACGGTCCGTTCACCGCCTATGCGTTGCAGCAGCTGGCCCGTCTCCTCACGTTCCTCGTGGCTCATGCCGGCGACCGGCTCGTCGAGCAGAAGCACATCGGCGTTCTGCACCAACAGCATTCCGATCTCCAGCCACTGCTTCTGTCCGTGCGCCAGAATTCCTGCGGCCTTGTCTCTCTGGGCCGTCAGGCCGATCGTCTCGAGGGCCTCCTCGATCTGCGGCAGAACCGATGCCCGACGGCGCAGCATCGTCAGTACGGATCGTCCGGACCCGGCGGCGATGTCCAGGTTCTGCAGCACCGTCAGATTCTCGAAGATGCTGGCGGTCTGAAAGGTTCGACCGATACCGAGCCGGGCGATCTGATGTACCTTCTTGCCCAGCAGTTCCACTCCGGACTTGGTGACCGAGCCAGTGGCCGGAACGAGTCCGGTGATGGCGTCGATCAGCGTGGTCTTGCCGGCTCCGTTCGGTCCGATGAGGAAGCGAAGATCGCCCTGCATCAGCGTCAGATCGACGTTGGTGTTGGCCTTGAAGCCGTCGAAACTGACTGTCAGATCGTGGACTTCGAGGTACTGACTGGACATGCCGGCGTTGCCGCCGAACGTGGGCTGCGGGCCTTCGACGTGGATCATCGTGCGAGCTCTTTCTCTGGTTCCGCGCTGGCCTCGGGGACCGATTCGGGCTCTTTCTTTCGCTTGCGCAGTGCGAAGAGTCCGGCGATGCCGGCGGGGAAGAATCCGACGACCACGACGAACAGCAGACCCTGCGCGTACGTCCAACCGGACGGGAACTGCTCGGACAGCGTGGTTTGCGCCCACGCGACTCCGAGCGCGCCGAGAACCGGGCCGAGCAGAGTGGTGCGGCCGCCGATGGCGACGCCGATGAGAAACGCGATGGACGGAACGATGCCGACGTCGTTGGGGGAGATGATGCCGACGATCGGTACGAACAGCGCACCGGCGAGACCGGCGAAGAACGCTGCGGCGACGTACGCGACGATCTTCACGTTCGCCGGGTCGTAGCCGAGGAAGCGCACTCGCTCTTCCTGATCGCGGACGGCCACCAGTAGTTCGCCGTAGCGCGAGTACATCAGCTGGCGGGTGATGGCGACGACGACGAGCAGTACGCCGGCAGCGATGAAGAACAGCATCTGTTTGTTGGCGGGGTCGTTGAGGTTGAACCCGAAGAACGTGCGGAACCTGTTGAGTCCGTTGGATCCACCGGTGGTCTGCTGTCCGATGAGCAGGATCGCGAAGGCGGCGGCCAGTGCCTGACTGAGGATCGCGAAGTACGCGCCCTTGACTCGACGCTTGAACACGCCGAGGCCGAGCACCAGCGCCACCAGTGCCGGCACGAACAGGATGCCCAGGATCGTCGTGATGGGCGAGGTGAACGGCAGCCAGTACGAGGGCAATTCACGGATACCGGCGATGGACATGAAGTCCGGTACCGCGTCGCCGCGCAGATCGGCGTCGGAGATCTTCAGATGCATGGCCATGATGTAGGCACCGATGCCGAAGAAGACACCCTGGCCGAGGGTCAGCATTCCGCCTCGGCCCCAGGCCAATCCGATACCGACCGCCACAATTGCGTAGCAGATGAACTTGCCCAGCAGATTCAACCGGAAGTCGCTGAGGACGGCGGGCGCCACAGCGAACAGCAGGATTGCGGCGAGCGCGAAACCCAGCAGAGCGCCGCGCTTGGCGATGAAGTCGCTCATACCAGGCTCCTTGTCTTGACAGCGAACAAGCCCTGCGGGCGGGCCTGCAGGAAGATCACGATGAGGACGAACACGATGACCTTGGCGATCGAGGCCGTGGTGCTGTATTCGATGAACGAGTTGAGGATTCCCAGGGCGAAGGCGGCGATCACCGCGCCCTTGATCTGGCCGAGTCCACCGACGACGACCACCAGGAAGGCGTCGATCAGATAGCTCTGTCCCACAGTGGAACTCGTGGATCCGATCAGAGTCAGTGCCACGCCCGCGACGCCCGCCAAACCGGAGCCGAGGAAGAACGTCGAGATGTCGGTCCGGCGGCTCGAAATGCCCGAGGTTTCCGCGAGATCGCGGTTCTGCACCACCGCGCGGATGCGTCGACCCATGGCGGTCTTCTTCAGCGCGATCGACAGTGCGACAACGGCGACGACCGCCAGCACCAGAATGAAGATTCGGGTCTTGGGCACCACGGCACCGAGGATGTCGACGCCGCCGCTCAGCCATTCCGGCGAGACGACGTTGACCGCCGGGGCACCGAAGATGTCGCGGGCGAGCTGCTGCAGGATGAGCCCGACGCCGAACGTGACGAGCAGGGTGTCCAGTGGACGGTGGTACATGCGCTGGATCAGCGTGACCTCGAGCAGCACACCCATCGCGCCGCCGACGAGGAAGCCGACGATCAGGGAGATGAACAGTGATGCGCCGCCGGTCGAGACGATCTGCTGCACTACGTAAGCCGTGTACGAGCCGGCCATGATGAACTCGCCGTGTGCCATGTTGATGACGCCCATCTGACCGAACGTCAGTGAGAGCCCGAGGGCGGCGAGCAAGAGAATGGATCCGATCGACAGGCCGGTGAACAACTGTCCGATCACGACGTCCATGGGGGAGCTCCTTCGGAGCATGTGAGTGGAACTTCGTAGCAGGCTACGAAGTTCCACTCACATGGGTGGTGGTCAGTTGAGGTCGGAGGCCCAGTCGTAGGTCTCGAGGAACGGGTCTGGAGCGATGGCCTCGGGGGACTCCCACACCGTGTAGATCAGGCCGTCGGGCCGGATCTCACCGATGCGTGCGGTCTTGGAGATGTGGTGGTTGTCGCCGTCGATGACGACCTCGCCCTCGGGAGCGGCGAAGCTGACACCGTCGGCTGCGGCCTGAATGTCGGCCACCGCGAACGAATTTGCCTTCTCGACGGTGTTCTTCCACAGGTAGACCGAGGTGTACGCGGCTTCCATGGGGTCCGAGGTGGGCTTGTCGGCACCGTACTTCGCCTTGTAGTCGGCGACGAACTTGGTGTTCTCCGGGCTGTCGACGGTCTGGTAGTAGTTCCAGGCAGTCAGCTGGCCCGCGATGTTCGCGGCTCCGATGCCCGCCACCTCTTCCTCGGCGATGGACACCGAGATGACCGGCATGTCAGCAGCTTTGAGGCCGGCGTTGGTGTATTCGCGGAAGAATGCGACGTTGGAATCACCGTTGAGCGTGTTGAACACGGCATCGGCGTCGGCGGAGCGCACCTTGTTGACGATGGTGGAGAAGTCCGTCGAACCGAGCGGGGTGTAATCCTCGCCCTTGATCTCGATACCGTTGGCGGCCGCATACGCCTTGATCTCGCGGTTGGCGGTCTGCGGGAACACGTAGTCGCTGCCCACCAGGTAGAGGGACTTGACGCCCTTCTCCTTCAGGTAGTCCAGGGCCGGGATGATCTGCTGGTTGGTGGTGGCTCCGGTGTAGAAGATGTTCTTCGACGCCTCGAGGCCCTCGTACTGCACGGGGTAGTAGAGGAGTGCGTCGTTGTCCTCGAACACCGGCAGCATCGCCTTGCGCGACGATGACGTCCAGCCACCGAAAACTGCTGCGACACAGTCGCTGCTGATGAGTTTCTCGGCCTTCTCGGCGAACACGGTCGGCTCGGATGCGCCGTCCTCTGCGACGACCTCGATCTGCTTTCCGTTGACGCCACCGGCGGCGTTGATCTGCTCGACGGCCAGTGCGATCGAATCACGCACTGTCACTTCGCTGATCGCCATCGTGCCGGACAGGGAGTTGAGCGAGCCGACCTTGATGGTGTCACCGGAGGTGTCCACACACGAGGTGGACGAGCCTCCGCCGCCCTCGGCGGTGGTGGTGTCGCTCGCCTTGCTACCGCAGGCAGTGGCAACCAGGCTCAATGCAGCCAGTGCTGCGGGAACGACCATGACGCGCTTGACGGACATGCGCTTCGAGACAGCAGGCATCTACGGCCCTTTCGGAAAGTGTGTATACGGAGATGTATTCGCGATTGCGAACAGTAAAGGCAACTTATTGCGTTGGTATTTTCTGCGGTGACGAGTCTGTTTCTCGCGTTACGAGTAGGTAAAGGCGAGCGAATGACAAGACTGCTTGACATTTCATGACAAGCAGAGTTGACTTTTTGTCATGCCCGGATCCAACAACGTTCGCGCGCATCGCAAACAGGCACGCATCACGCAGGCCGAACTCGGCACTATCTGCGGAGTCAGCCGGCAGAGCATCGTCTCCGTCGAGGGCGGCGACTACGCACCGAGCGTGTACCTGGCACTGCGACTGGCCCGAGCACTCGACACGACAGTCGAAACACTGTTCGGCGACGACGAAGGGAAACGAACATGAGCGCATTCACCAAAGCTGCCCGCTTCTTGGGAGACCTGGACGACGACTTCTACGCCGACGAACTACAACGCGACATCTGGAACGAGGCCTCGGCCGTCGGCTTTCAATCCCTGCTGTGGATCGGAATGATCGCAGGCGCTGTACTGCCCTTCGCGGCGGGTGTCACCGGGGCCTGGGTGGCATTGGGAATCTTCGTGGCTCTGACGGCCGTCGCGAACGTGGTGTTGGCATACGCCCGCGCGCGGGGGATCGACATGTACACCTCGCAGGAACTCCGGCGCGCTCGAATCGCATTGGCGGGCGTGCTGCTTTTTCTCACCGGCGGCGGCGCAATGATTCGTCTGCTTGCTCATTACGGCGGCGGCGACCTCGGGTCTGTCGCGATCGGAGCCGCAATAGGTGCACCCGTGGGCCTGGCTGCCGTAGTCGTGGGTGTGAAGATGCATCAGCTCCGGCAGCGAAAGGCCGAGCATGCCGCCGAGCTGGCCGAGCAGCGGGCTTTCGATACGGACGAATGAATTTGGTCTCGAATGTGTCGCACGATCTGTTACAGGGTGCAAGGATGCGTAAAGGCTTAGGTTGGACCGTCTCCGTTTCGCAGATTTGCAGGCCGGAGGGTATGTTCTGACCGATGACATCGCGATTTCCCGGTGTTGCGGCTGTAGGGGTGCTGTTCGGCGGCGGTTTCGGTAACGCGGACGGATGCACGTTCGATGTAAAGGGAGGCTCGGGTGGACGGCGATGACGACGTGTAATACCAATCCGTCCTCCGTCGCGCCACGAAGTACCAACGAGACCGTGTCGGGCGTCCACCTTCCGGTGGAGCATGCAAACAGGGAAGTCGAGACCGTGCGCAGAGAAAAGAGCTACCTCAGACTCGTAGGGTCGAGCACTCCCACGATCGAGGTTCTGGGCGGCCCCAGAACCATCACCGTCGATGTGGACAACGTTTTTCCGGGTCAGGTATGCGAGGTCCTGCACAACGGCATGCTGTCGCTGAGCCCACGCGTCGTCGTGGAAGACAACGCGACAAGCATCACGATCACCACGTTCGCGCTCAAGCCGGGTGAGTACAACGTCTCGCTGCGTCTGGACGGACGCCTGGATTGCGTCACCGAATCGCAGACTGCTGTCGTCGGCGAGCAGTTCGAGGTTCGGCGCAGCTCCTAAACCTCGGCTCATAGGACAGCGAAGCGGCGCGTAGCTCAGGTGAGCTACGCGCCGCTTCGCTTTGTTGTCGGTCCTGGCTGCCGTCAGGTCGCGCCAGTCAGTGACAGGTGCTGCCGGGATCGGTGTGGCAGTGCTTCGGCTCCGATGGTGCGACGTCGAGTGAGGGGTTGCGGTCGAAGAAGCCGAAAGGCTTGAGCCAGAACGAGACGGTGTCGGACGGCATCACCGGCCAGTCCTCGGGCCTAGTGATGTGATGGATGCCGAAGGTGTACCAGACCACCACATCGGTGTTCTCGATCGAACGGTTCTTCTCGGTCCACTCGGGGAGGCCATGGTCGACGCCACTCTGATTGACGAACTCGCCACTGGGCCAACGCTCGTCGGGTGAATTGGGCGTGACCCACACGGTGTGACCGATCACCTGGGAACGCTGGAAGATCGGCGACGCCGGATCGAACATCGCCGGAATCGTCGAGCCGGGCACCAACTTGTACGCCGGCCGGGTAC
This sequence comes from Rhodococcus sp. NKCM2511, assembly GCF_014905595.1. NCBI lineage: Bacteria > Bacillati > Actinomycetota > Actinomycetes > Mycobacteriales > Nocardiaceae > Rhodococcus > Rhodococcus sp. NKCM2511. Next base: position 58,531 of record NZ_BNHJ02000003.1, read on the forward strand.
CGAGACCGTTGGTGACGTTGTCGTTGACCACCTTCCACGCCTTCTGCGTGTTCCAGTCGTAATCCTGCTTACCCTCGGACTCGGTGGTGAGCGGGGTGTTCACCTGTGTCAGGGCGAGGCCGTACGGATTGTCGGGACCCATCGGAACCATCTGGGTCTGGCTGGAATAGACGGTGTTCTCGGTGCCGTCGATGTCCAGATCGAGCCGGGCGACCAGGAAGTGCTGGTGGTACGGCGCATACGTGCGATTGTCGATCAGCGTGCCCGACGGATGGGTGCCGCCCTCCTCGAAGTGGGTGACGACCATGATGCCGGTGGCGCGCACCTCGCACTCGATGTTGCCGTCCTGATAGAAGCGCCAGTAGACGAGATACTCGTAGTTGGCGACGGTGGCGTGGAAGCTGACGGTGAGACGGCGCATCCGACGCACCTCTGCCCCGGCGTCGTGATCGACGTGCTTCCACAGCACCGCGTTGTCTTCCTCGTGGATGCAGATCGCGTTGGTGATCGTGTACGGCTCGCCTTTGCTGTTGTGCAGCACGGCATCGAGGTACCGGATCTCACCGAGGCAATCGCAGCCGAGCTCGAGCGAAGTCGTCATGAAGCCCAGGCCCCACTCGCCGATGTCGAATGCGGTGCGCCGATAGTGATCCTCGGTGTGGTCACGATACGGAACGATCATCTCCGCGAACGACATTCGGTTCGCGACGGATCGCGTGTTCCCGTTGTCGTCATAGGTGACGGCGTGCAGCGTCATGCCCTCGCGGTAGTTGAAACCCACGCGCAGCGACCAGTTCTGCCACGTCAGCTTGTTGCCGTCCAGCTCGAACGACGGGCCGTCCGGCTGGGTGATCTCGAGCGGCTTCAGCGGCGGACGGCTGCTGGCGTTGCGGATGCGCTCCGGAATATGGCGGGGCACGTACTCGCCCATGATCTCCGGCCGCTCGACGCGGTAGGTGTCCTCGATCTCGAGCAGTTCCATCGTGTTGGCGTCGATGACGCAGTGGAAGCCGCCCACCGGACCCGCGTACGGATTGGCACCCTCTGCGGCTTTGACCCACGTGTCCGACCAGCCCAGGCGTCGACCCTTGTACTTCTCGGGCGTCACCGCCTCGCCGTACGTCCAGGTGTCCATGAACACCAGATCGAGATCGGTGATGCCTCGATCGGCAAGCGCGGCAATCACATCGGGGTGTGCGCGCAGAGCCGCGTCGGCCTCTTCCCACTCGTCGACGGTGAAGTTGGGCTGCACGTCCGGGATGTGGGTCCAGGATTCGGTGCTCCTGTTGTCCAGTGACACCACGGCTTTGAACGTGCTGTTCTCGGCGCGGTTCAACACCACCGAGACTGCGCGACGGGCGGGGACGGTACCGTCCGCATCGAATGCGGCGACCTCGGACTTGGACGGTTCGATCATCTCGATCGAGGCGAATCGCCACCCGTCGCCGACACCGTGTTCCCGGCCCAGAACCTCGGCGACGGTAGAGAACTCGTCGCTCGAGAGTGGGTCCAGGGGATGGAATGTCATGCGATGGTCTCCGTCGAGCTCATCACGTGCTTGATGCGGGTGTAATCGTCCACGCCGTAGGCCGAGAGGTCCTTGCCGTAACCGGAGTACTTGAAGCCGCCGTGCGGCATCTCGGCCACCAACGGGATGTGGCAGTTGACCCAGACGGCACCGAAGTCCAGAGCCGCCGAAATACATAGCGTGCGAGCATGATCGGACGTCCAGACGCTCGACGCGAGACCGAAGTCGACGTCGTTGGCCAGCTCGATCGCCTCTGCCTCGTCGGAGAATTTCTGCACCGTCAGCACCGGGCCGAACGTCTCCTCCTGCACGATGGGATCGGACTGCTGCACGCCCGTGATGATCGTGGGCTCGTAGAAGAATCCCTTGTCGCCGATGCGCTTTCCGCCGGTGACGATGGTGGCGTGCGCGCCGATACCGTCGACCTTGGAGCTGACCTGGCCGAAGTGGTTGACGTTGTTCAGTGGGCCGAGGAAGGTGTCGGGGTCGTCGGGCAATCCGACCTTCAGTGTCTTCGCCTTGGCGACGAGTGCGTCGACGAGCGAGTCGTGTACCGACTCGTGTACCAACACGCGAGTGACCGCCGTGCAGTCCTGGCCGGCGTTGAAGAACGCGGCCTCGGCGATGCCGTCGGCGGCCTTGGTGATGTCGACGTCGTCGAACACGATGGCCGGTGCCTTGCCGCCCAGTTCGAGGTGCGCGCGCTTGAGCTGCTTGGCGGCGGCGACGGCGACGGCGATGCCTGCCCGCACCGAACCGGTGATCGAGACCAGGCCGGGCGTCTTGTGTTCGACGATGGCTGCGCCGGTGCCGCCGTTGCCGAGCACGATGTTCAGCACACCGTCGGGGACGATGCCCTTCGACAATTTCGCCAGCACCAGGGTGCTCTCGGGGGTGGTGTCGCTCGGCTTGAGAACGACGGTATTGCCGGCTGCCAGCGCAGGCCCGATCTTCCAGATCGCCATCATGAACGGGTAGTTCCACGGCGTCACCTGCCCCACGACGCCGATCGGCTCGCGGCGTACGTACGAGGTGAACCCGTCCATGTACTCGCCGGCCGACTTGCCTTCGAGCATCCGTGCAGCCCCGGCGAAGAACCGAATCTGATCTGCTCCGACGGTGACTTCCTCGGCGGCGATGGTGGCCTTCGGCTGACCGGTGTTACGACTCTGCGCCTCGACGATCTCGTCGCTGTGGGCCTCGATGGCATCGGCGAGCTTCAGCAGTACCTTCTGCCGCTCACTCGGAGTCGTCTTGCCCCAGGTCTCGAAAGCTTTGGCGGCAGCCGACATTGCGGCATCGACATCGGCGGCATCGGAAATCGGCGCTCGAGCGACCACCGACTCGTCCACCGGACTGACGACATCGAGCATCTCGGTACCCGAGGGCGTCACGAATGCCCCGTCGATGTAGTTCTGCAGGACAGGCACCGTCATCACAACCCCTAGCGTCGACTATTTCGGTTCTGCAAAGCCTGCACCCGCGGGCGAGACTTTGCCACCCGACAAGATGTACACGACGATGCGAGTAATCAGGACGAAACGTCAGTCTCCTCGGCCAGGGCCCTGACACCGGCGATGTAGGTGTCCAGCCCGAGCTTCTCGAACGCCGTCCGCGCGCTGACGTCGCTCAGATACGAGGCTGCGGCGAGGATATTGGGAAACTCGTCGGGATGGAGGGAGTCCATCGTTTCCGCCACCTCGTGTTCGACGTGTGCCCGACGCTCCGGCTCGACTTCGACACCCGTGAACAGCGGCTCCGTGATCAACGAAATGGCGACTCGAACGCCGTGACGGGCCAGCTGGGTGGCGTCGGACAGGGAGAAGCCGGCCTCGCCGAGAAGTTTCAGGCTGAGCTCCATCGCCGCTCTGCTGTTGGGGGAGAACAGCATTCGTGGAACGGCGATGGTCGCTGCTCCGGGATGTGCGCGCAAGGCGCGCATGAAGTCCTCGAGCACGGTGCGCAGTTGCTCCCACCACGTCGCCGTGGGATCGACGGTGATCTCGAGATCCTGGCAGACGCGGTCGCCCATGGCGTCGAGCAGTTCGTCCTTGTTCTTCACATGCCAGTAGATCGCCATGGGAGAGACACCGAGTTCGGTGGCGATCTTGCGGATGGTGAGCGAGTCGAGTCCGCGTCGGTACGCGACTTCGAGCGCGGCGTCGACGACGGCAGTCCTGGTCAAGCGAGGCACCGGCAGAACTATACAGCCGTACGAGTCGGTGTTAGCGTGACTTGTACTTAGTACGAGAGAGGGGTGCACGATGGATGACGTCATCCTCGTCGGCGGTGGGGTGATGAGCGCGACGCTCGGCACGCTGCTGCAACGTGTGGAGCCGACCTGGTCGATTCGGGTCCTCGAACGATTGCCCGAGGTAGCGATGGAAGCCTCCGACGGGTGGAACAATGCCGGGACCGGCCACGCCGGCCTGTGCGAAACCAACTACACGACGGAGAGAGTCGACGGCTCCGTTGATATCGACCGGGCCGTCGCGATCGCCGAGCAGTTCGCCGTGACGCGACGTTTTTGGTCGACGCTGGCCGACACCAGCTTCGTACGTTCGGTGCCGCACATGACCCTGGTGCAGGGGGCGGAGAACGTCCGATCGCTGCGGGCCAGGCATCGAGCGTTGACCGCGCATCCGCTGTTTCGAGCCATGGAGTACACCGAAGATGCTGCGGTACTGGACGAGTGGGCACCGCTGGTGTCGGCGGGACGAACAGGTGACTGGGCCGCCACCCGAGATGCGACCGGAACCGACGTCGACTTCGGTGCACTGACGCGGCAGTTGCTGGGGGACATGAGTGGACGTGGTGCGCGCGTGGAGACCGGGCGGGAGGTGACCGGGATGAGTCAGGAACGGGACGGATCCTGGTCCCTGCGAGTGCGCGGTGGTCGATCGATCGAGCGCGCGCGATTCGTGTTCGTCGGTGCCGGTGGCTGGGCTCTGAAGCTGTTGCGCAAAGCATGGATTCCCGAGGCCCGCGGTTACGGACTACTACCGATCAGCGGGCAGTTCTTGCGTTGTGATCGGCCCGAGGTGGTCGACAGACACGACGCGAAGGTCTACGGAACTCCGCCCATCGGAGCGCCTCCGATGTCGGTGCCCCATCTCGACACCCGCATCGTCGACGGGCGGCGGTCCATACTTTTCGGACCGTACGCCGGCGCGAATCCTCGGTTTCTGAAACACGGATCGTGGCTCGACTTCCCGACGTCGATCGACCGGCACAACATCGGGTCACTGCTGTCGATGGCAGGCAACAACACGCCGTTGATAGGTCTGCTGCTGTCGGAATTGACGGCCACCCGAGCCAAGAAGATCGCTGCGTTGCGCCAATTCGTACCGAATGCCGATCCGTCGGACTGGTCCGTGGTCCCCGCCGGACAGCGCGCCCAGATCGTCGTGAACGGGCAATTGCGTTTCGGCACGGAGGTGATCGCGTCGCAGGACGGCTCCATCGCCGCCGTGCTCGGCGCATCGCCCGGCGCCTCCACCGCTGTTCCCATCATGCTGGAGGTATTGGGTCGATGTTTTCCGGAGCGCCAGTGGAATGGTCGACTGCAGGAGATGCTCAGCGGATAGCCTGTGGCAGTGCGAAACACCGAGGTGGGATACCAGCAGATCGCCGACGATACCTGGGCCTTCATGCGTCCGCCGGGCAGTTGGGGGCAGACCAACACCGGGCTCGTCGTGGCACCCGGTTCGGCGTCGATGCTGATCGACACCGTCTGGGACGTGAACTGGGCCGAGCGGGTTGCCGCCGACACCGCCGAGTTGGTTGCCGCCGCACCGATCACCGAGGTCCTCAACACGCATTCGGACGGTGATCACTGGTGGGGTAACGACAGCGTGCCCGCCTCCGCACGCATCACCACCAGTGCGGCGTCGCTGCACGCGATGAAGGAGGAGACTCCGCCGAAGGGTGTATCCGCATTCGCGTCCTTCGGCAAGGCGGTCGGCTGGGTGCCGGGACCGATCGGTGCGATGGGCTCCTACATGAACCGTGTTCGCGGCGATGCGCTGTTTCCGTCGGCGCTGCCCCGGCTGCCTGATCACACCTTCGAAACCACCGAAACCATCGATGTCGCAGGACGACTGGTTCACCTGCGCTACCTCGGTCCGGCGCACACCGAAGGCGATCTCATCGCTCACCTCCCGGACGTGGGGGTCGTGTTCGCGGGCGACCTGCTCTTCATCGACGCCACCCCGGTGCTCTGGCACGGCCCGCTGCAAAACTGGATCGACGCCCTCGACCACCTCCTCGAACTCGACGCCGACGTGTACGTCCCCGGCCACGGCCCCCTGTGCGGCACCGACGAAATACGCGCCGTGCGCAGCTACTGGACCTGGGTCGGCGAGGCCGGACGAGCGTGCTTCGACGCGGGCCTCGGCTCCACCGAGGCCGCCCTGAACCTGCTCAAATCACCCGAATTCGGCCATTACGCGCACTGGGATTCGCCGGAGCGACTCATCCTCAGCATGAGCACGCTCTACCGCCTGTGGCGGGGCGAACCCGCTGCGCCACCCACGCTGACGCGTCGAGCACGCGCATTCGCCGACGCGGGACGCTATCTGCGGGAGCGCTAGTGTCAGTCTTTCGCTGAGACTGCTGGTTACCGGGCTCCAAACTCCTTTGTCAAGGACGCGGCGTGCGCGAACAGTGGGGTCGGATCCGGTTGTTCTGCAGTCGGTTCGAGTACGACAGTGGTCGCGCCCGCATCGATCCAGCGCTGCAGATTGCTCATGGCGGCATCGGAATCGGATCCGACGGCGACATAGACGACGATGTCGTGACCCGGCCCTGCGGCGATATGCCCGACGGCAGTCCGCAGCTGATCCGGGTCCGTCTCGCTCGTGAGAATGGTGCCGACACTCCTGCGGCCGCTCAGAGCAAGGGTTTTCGGGCCCGTGGCCCCGACGAGCAGTGGAGGTGCCTGCAGCGGAGGCCAATCGAGCTGCACATTGTCGAGCGAGACGTACCGACCCTGCACGATGACGCTCTCGCCCGCCAACAGCGCGGTGAGCGCCGTCATCTGCTCGTCGAGCAACGTCAGCGGAGACTGCACTCGCGCGCCGATCTGGCCCATCCACGACTGGACGCCGTGGCCGAGCCCCACGCGGAGCCGGCCCGGATGGACCCGAGCGACGGTCGCGATCTCCATGGCCGTCGACGCCACGTTCCGCATCGGAGTGGGCAACACCCCGATGCCGACATTCACGCGATCGGTGCTCGCGAGAATCAGTGCAGCAGTGGACAGCCCGCCGGAGAAGAAGCAGTCTTCCCACAGCCAGACCTCGTCGACGCCCGCGGCATCGGCTGCGCGAGCCGCGTCGACCAGCGCCTCCGGGGCGATCTCGGGCCGGAGTACAACGCCGATTCGGGTCATGGGAATTCTCTTTCTACTCAGCGAACGAGGTACGGGGACACCGAGCTTCGGTGCTCGTCTATGTCGAGATCCTTGCCGAGCGGCGGAAACGCACGCTGCGGGCAGTTCGAGCGTTCGCAGACCCGGCAACCCGCTCCGATCGGAGTTGCGACCGCCGAGCCCTGCACGTCCAATCCATCGGCATAGACGAGCCGTCCGGCATGGCGCAGTTCGCAACCGAGGCCGATGGCAAAAGTCTTGCCGGGCTGCCCGTATCGAGCGGCGCGGCGTTCCACTGTCCGCGCGATCCACAGGTAGTTGCGGCCGTCGGGCATCTCGGCGATCTGCGTCATGATCTTGCCGGGATACGCGAACGTCTCGTACACGTTCCACAGAGGGCACGTGCCGCCGCTGGAGGAGAAGTGAAAGCCGGTGGCGGACTGTCGTTTCGACATGTTTCCGGCGCGATCGACTCGGACGAACGAGAACGGAACACCGCGCATCTCGGGGCGCTGCAGCGTGGAGAGTCGGTGACAGATGGTCTCGTAACTCACCGAGAAGAAGGCCGACAGCCGCTCGATGTCGTATCGGAAATCCTCGGCGACATCGTGGAACTGGTGATACGGCAACACCGTCGCGGCCGCGAAATAGTTGGCGAACCCGAGCACCGCCAATTTCTTCGACGCCTCGCTCGTGAAGTTTCCCTCGTCGGCCATCTTGTTCAACAGATCACCGCATTCGAGATACGCGAGCTCGGCGGCGAACTTGAACACCTTCTGCCCGCCGGAGAGGTGAGGAGAAATCTCCAACACCCGCGTCTGCGGGTCGAACCGATGCAACACGTTCTCACCGAGGTCGATGCGATTGACGATCTGCACGTCGTGCACCGTGCGCAACCGCTTCGCGATCTCACCGCCCACATCGGCGCGATGGAACCGAATTCTCGACGTCAATGCCTCTGCGGCGGTATCCAATTCGTGCAGATAGTTCTGTCGTTGATAGAAGTAGTCGCGCACCTCTTCGTGCGGCTTGCTGATGGAGCCGCTGCCACTGCCGTCGGAGAATCGTTCCTCGGTCGCTGCCAACAGCTGAGCCGTCGTATTGCGGTATCGGCGATGCATATTGACCATTGCCCGAGCCAGCTGTGGGTGCGAGCTGACCATCTGCGCGATCTCGTGCGGATCTGCGTCGATGCCCATGTCCTGATCGAGTGCGACTTCGCGCAACTCGGCAACCAACCTGGTGTCGTCCTCGGAGGAGAAGAACGAGGTGTCGACGCCGAAGACCTCCGAGATCCGCAGCAGTACCGGAACCGTCAACGGGCGTACGTCGTGCTCGATCTGGTTGAGATAGCTGGCCGAGATACCGAGCTTCTGCGCCAGAGATACCTGGCTCATGCTGCGTTCGCTGCGGAGCTGCCGAAGGCGAACGCCGACGAAAGTCTTGGACACGGTTGCCAGGCTACGCCTGCGAAGAATTGCCTTAACACCGTTCGCAACTAGCTGCTGGGTCACGATTCGGTGACCGTCGGGAACATTAGCCGAAGTAAAGGCGTATACCGATATACGAGCTATTCATCACGCACCTCGAGGAGCGGTCATGTCCAATCGTCAGCGCACATCGGAAATCGTCAGGGACGTCGTCGTCTTCGTCACCGGAGCCGTTCTGGTCGCCTCCACCGTCTGGCTTCCCGTCCAGGGCGACCAAGAAGTCACCGGAGCCATCCTGGTGCTCGGCATACTCGCGGCATCGTCGGCGCTCTGGGCCATCGGATCCGCGTCCAGGCAGAGCCACTGGACCCACGTCGGCCTCGGTGTGTTGCTCGCCGTCTCACCCGCGCTGATGGTCTTCCCCTCCGGATTGCTGGCCGCGGACCTGTTCGCCATCGTCGGCGGACTCGTGATCGCTGCCATGGGTGCGCTGGGGGTCATCGCGTCGCGCCGGGTGCCGGTCACCTCGCGAGTGGTGGCCTCCAGCAACGAGCGCACCGGCGTTCGCATCTGAGCCCTTCTCTGCAACTGATGCTCCACTCCCTGGGACAGGCGCGATGAATCTCGTGCTCGCCCCGGGAAGTGGAGCATTGTGTGCAGTCATCGCCGCGATGCCCGTCGTCGTCGAATCACCGCTGCGATCTCGCCCGCAACGCGATCGGGTGCAGTGAGCACATCGAACGCCGAATAGCGCAGCACCAACCAGCCATCGAGGACCAGCGCGTTCTGTCGTCGGCGATCCTTGCTGAATACGGCTGCTGCACTGTGGAATTCGCGACCGTCGACTTCGATGATCGTTCGGCTGCGGCGGTCGACGAAATCACACACGAACGGACCGACTGCAGCGTTCATCTCCAGGCGCAGGCCGAGTCGATGCACTGCGCGGCCCAGGGCGCGCTCGGGCTCCGACGCAAATCTCGATACCGCGAGCCGCACCTGACGAGCCAGCTCGACGTTCCCGTGCCGACCCGGGAAGCGGTCGAGTAGGCATAGCAGCGAAGCCGGGTCCATTCCGAACTTCAGGCGCTCGTCGATCAGCAACTCGGAATCGGGGCGGGGGAGTAGCGCCAGGCAGTCGAGCATCGTCTGCGCAGAGATGGTGCAGGGCAGCGCCGCGACCTCGTCGACGAGCGTGGAGTCCATGTCGCGACGGTGCAGCCGAAGCCAAGACGGAGGTCTCAGCCGCGCAGTTCGGGGGACGGTGGCGTCGAGCATTGTCGGTTCGGTGGTCCAGCCGCGCAGGTACGCGGCCGATCGATGACTGAGGACGGCGTCGGGTCGCCACAGCGTGATCGCCCGACAACGGTCCATCGTCGACGGCTCCCCGCGCATATGGACCGTCGGCAGGACGCGCGTGAAGCGACGCGAGATGGTGCTGGGGTGAATCCCTGCGGTGACGAGATCCCCCCAAGTGGTGGGAGTGGAGCCTGCGGGGGTGGGAGTGGAGCCAGCGGAATGACCTGCGGGGGTGGGAGTGGAGCCTGCGGAATGACCTCTGGGGTTGTGGTGTGTCATGGCTGCAGCATCGGTGCGTCGTTGTGGGGCGTTGATCGGTCGACCTGGGGAAATGGAATGGCCTGTGCATGGCCGATGGCTTGTGGATGGTGCAATTCCTGCTCCACTCGACGCACTCGCACGGGGGATTCTCCAACGAGAGATCGCGAGTGGAGCACCTTGTGCAGCGTCCACATCGTGAGACAAAGCGTGTGTGACGTCCATCACTACCAAGCTGTTTTCTGACTCGATTCAGACGCTCGATTCAAACCGTACAAGCGTCCCGTAAAGAATTTTGTTCATTCCGTTCACCAACTGGGGATTCGTCGCTACCGACGAGTAACCACGCTGCCCGATCGGCGAGGTATGCGAGCCCCGAAAATTCGCAGACTTAGCAAAGGGCTCTGGAAAGCTAGCCAAGATTGGCACTAACAACTGGTAGACGCCTGTTTTCGGGTGTGCCATTGTTTTGGAGTACACCAGAAGGGCCTGGCAACGATGTGAAGATTCGTCTCGCGGCAGGCCGAGAAGCAGAGAAGAGACTGGAGCTCCGATGTCGACCACCGGCACCCCGAAGACCACCGCCGAGATTCAGCAGGATTGGGACACCAACCCGCGCTGGAAGGGCGTCACCCGTAACTTCACCGCGCAGCAGGTCTCCGACCTCCAGGGCACTGTGGTCGAAGAAGCCACACTCGCTCGCCGCGGCAGCGAGATCCTGTGGGATCTCGTCAACAACGAGGACTACATCAACTCGCTCGGTGCCCTCACCGGCAACCAGGCCGTGCAGCAGATTCGCGCCGGCCTCCAGGCGATCTACCTCTCCGGCTGGCAGGTCGCCGGCGACGCCAACCTCTCGGGCCACACCTACCCGGACCAGAGCCTCTACCCGGCCAACTCGGTTCCGTCGGTCGTCCGTCGCATCAACAACGCGCTCCTGCGCGCCGACGAGATCGCCAAGATCGAGGGCGACACGTCCGTCAAGAACTGGGTTGCACCCATCGTGGCCGACGCCGAAGCAGGCTTCGGTGGCGCACTGAACGCCTACGAGCTGCAGAAGGCCATGATCGTGGCCGGCGCTGCCGGTGTGCACTGGGAAGACCAGCTCGCATCGGAGAAGAAGTGCGGCCACCTCGGTGGCAAGGTGCTCATCCCCACCCAGCAGCACATCCGCACCCTGACCTCCGCCCGTCTGGCCTCGGACGTTGCCGACGTCCCCTCGGTCATCATCGCCCGCACCGACGCCGAGGCAGCCACGCTGATCACCTCCGACGTCGACGAGCGTGACCGCGAGTTCCTCGACGGAACCCGCACCGCAGAAGGCTTCTTCGGCGTCAAGAACGGCATCGAGCCCTGCATCGCTCGCGCCAAGGCCTACGCACCGTACGCAGACCTCATCTGGATGGAGACCGGCGTCCCGGACCTCGAGGTCGCCAAGAAGTTCTCCGAGTCGGTTCGCAGCGAATTCCCGGACCAGCTGCTGGCCTACAACTGCTCGCCTTCGTTCAACTGGAAGGCACACCTGGACGACGCCACCATCGCGAAGTTCCAGAAGGAACTCGGCGCCATGGGCTTCAAGTTCCAGTTCATCACCCTCGCGGGCTTCCACTCGCTCAACTACGGCATGTTCGACCTGGCACACGGCTACGCCCGCGAAGGCATGACCGCGTTCGTCGACCTGCAGGAGCGCGAGTTCAAGGCTGCCGAAGAGCGTGGCTTCACCGCCATCAAGCACCAGCGTGAGGTCGGCGCGGGCTACTTCGACCGCATCGCCACCACCGTCGACCCCAACACCTCGACGGCAGCACTGAAGGGCTCCACCGAAGAAGGCCAGTTCCACTGAGCTAGCCCGCCTCCCCGGATCTTCAGCGCACTAGTCAGGCGGCCCCAGCGTTTCGCTGCGGGCCGCCTGATTTGTATCGCCTGGGTTCTGGGCGTACCCCGGAAGGGTTACCCTCATCTCGCTTTAAGCTGTTGTGCTGCAACATTATTCGCTAGGAGTTTGCTGTGACGGTGGAGAGGGTGGGGATCGTCGGAGCCGGACAGATGGGTGCGGGAATCGCAGAGGTCTGCGCCCGCGCGCACGTCGACGTGGCGGTCTACGAACAGACTCGCGAACTGGCGACGGCCGGCCGCAGCCGCATCCTGCGATCACTGGACCGCGGAGTGAGCAGCGGCAAGATCACCGAGCGCGAACGAGAACACGCCGCCTCCCGGTTGCGGTTCACCTGCGACCTCGCGGACTTCGCAGACCGTCAACTCGTCGTCGAAGCAGTCCTCGAGGACGAAGAGATCAAGTCGGCAATATTCGCAGAACTCGATGCGGTGGTGTCCGACGCGAATGCCGTGCTCGCGTCCAACACTTCGTCTATTCCGATCACGACGCTCGCGTCGGCCACCACGGCACCGCAGCGCGTCGTCGGACTTCATTTCTTCAATCCGGTTCCGGTATTGCCGCTCGTCGAGCTGGTCACCACGAGCACAACGTCCGATGCGGTGGCCGACCGCGCCGAAGCCTTCGCCGGAGATGTTCTCGGCAAGCAGGTGGTGCGATCCGCAGATCGCTCGGGCTTCGTCGTCAACGCACTTCTCGTTCCGTATCTGCTCTCGGCGATCCGCATGGTCGAGTCGGGATTCGCCACCAAGGAAGACGTCGACAAAGCGACGGTTCTGGGTTTGGCGCACCCGATGGGACCGCTCGCGCTCGCGGATCTCGTAGGTCTCGACACCGTCAAGTCCATTGCCGACTCCATGTATTCGGAATTCGACGAGCCGCTGTTCGCGGCACCGCCGCTGTTGCTGCGCATGGTCGAGGCGGGACAGACGGGCAAGAAGACCGGGGCCGGGTTCTACCGCTACGAGAACGGCCGCGTAGCAAAGTAGTGGGCGTCTCGGGCGGGTCGCCGCGCAGCGGCTTGCCGAGCGCTATTGTCGGTCTGCCGGTGCAAATCCATCGATCCCAGGGAGCATGTCAGTGAGCAAGTCCAAGAAGTCGAACGGTCTGGTGCCCAAGGCATTCGGAATCGGGTTGGCCGCAACAGGCGCGGCCCATTTCGTGGTGCCGGAGGCCTTCGAGGGAATCACCAAGCTTCCGTTCCCCAAGGACACTCGAACCTGGATCAGTCGTAACGGGGCCACCGAACTGGCCGTCGGCGTGGCGATCGCGTACCCCAAGACCCGCAAGATCGGACTGGTCGGTCTGGCAGCGTATGTTGGATGGCTCGGCGTCAATATCGCCAAGAACAGCTGACGTTACTGTTGCGAACGACTCGTCCGGAGCAGGAATAGCCTGGTCGCAGCGGTAGCTGTGTTGCGCTTACACAGATGCGTAGGTAGCAATGTAGACATGACTTCAGCTACCGCTTACCAGGCCACCGCTCCGGACGCTCCGCTCGAGAAGGCGACGATCGAGCGACGCGCAGTCGGACCGCACGACATCCTCATCGACGTCAAGTTCGCGGGGATCTGCCACTCCGACATCCACACCGCCCGAAACGAGTGGGGCGGCACCACGTACCCCGTCGTTCCCGGACACGAGATCGCCGGCATCGTGGCCGAGGTCGGCTCCGAGGTGACCACCCGCAAGGTCGGCGACCGCGTGGGCGTCGGCTGCTTCGTCGACTCCTGCGGCAAGTGCGAGGCATGTCTCGACGGCGACGAGCAGTACTGCACCAAGGGCGTCGTCCAGACGTACAACTCCACCACCTACGAGGGTGAGTTCACCAACGGTGGCTACTCCACCCAGATCGTCGTCACCGAAAAGTTCGTTCTCGGAATCCCGGAAGGCGTCGAACTCGACGTCGCAGCGCCGCTGCTGTGTGCCGGCATCACGCTGTACTCGCCCCTCAAGCACTGGGGAGCCGGCCCCGACAAGAAGGTCGCCATCATCGGTATGGGCGGCCTCGGACACATCGGCGTCAAGATCGCTCACGCCATGGGCGCGCACGTCACCGTGTTGAGCCAGACGGATGCGAAGGAAGCAGACGGCAAGGCCTACGGTGCCGACGAGTACTACGCCACCAAGGACACCACCGCGCTCAAGGATCTGCAGGGCAAGTTCGACCTGATCCTCAACACCGTCTCGGCCAACCTGCCCATGGGCAAGTACCTGGGACTGCTGGCCCGCAACGGCACCCTCGTCGAGCTCGGTGTTCCCGAGAAGCCCCTCGATATCCCGGCATTCGCCCTGTTGACCAACCGTCGCTCGTTCGCGGGCTCGATGGTCGGCGGCATCGCCGAGACCCAGGAAATGCTGGACTTCTGCGCCGAGCACCACATCGGTGCCGAGATCGAGGTCATCCCGGCCGAGAAGATCAACGAGGCATACGACCGCGTCGTCAAGTCCGACGTGCGCTACCGCTTCGTGATCGACGCAGCCACGCTGTAACTGTCTCCTTGGACGCGTGAATGGTCCATCGACCTGCCCAGACGGGGGTCGATGGACCATTCACGCCTTCGACGGGGGTTCAGCTCTCGGCGAGTCGCTGCTTCTCGTGTTCGACATCGAAATCGGCTGCGGGCCAATCGAGATCGAGCTTTTCGAGCGCGTCGATGAGAATTTCCGTGACGGCCAGTCTGCTGTACCACTTGCGGTCGGACGGGACGACGTACCACGGTGCGTGGTCGGTATCCGTGCGATCGAGAACCCGCTGATACGCCGTCCGGTACTGCGGCAGGAAACCACGCTCGGTGACGTCGCCCGGGTTGTACTTCCAGTGCTTCTCGGGTCGATCCAGCCGTTCCTGCAGTCGCTTCTTCTGTTCGTCGGCCGAGACGAACAAGGCCACCTTGACGACGACTGTGTCCTCGTCGACCAACTCCTTCTCGAAGGCGTTGATCTCGTCGAATCGCTTCTCCCACACCTGCCGTGGCACGAGGTCGTGGACCGCGACGACGAGAACGTCCTCGTAATGGGACCGATCGAACACCCCGATTCGGCCTGCGCGCGGAAGAGCTTTGCGGATGCGCCACAGGTAGTGGTGTTGCTTCTCCTCCTGGGTCGGCACCCCGAACGACGCGAGGTCGACGCCCTGCGGATCGACCATCCCGATGACGTGCTTGACCATGCCGCCCTTGCCCGCAGTGTCCATGCCCTGCAGCACGAGCAGAACCGACTTGGTGCCGCCTGCGCGCCCGTGGGCATAGAGCTTTTCCTGGAGCGCCGCAAGGACCGCACCGCGCTGCTCGAGGACGTCGTTGCCGTGTGCTTTCGCGCCGTCGAACCCCGGAGTGGCGGTGAAATCGATGTCCTCCACACGAGGAGAGGCACTGGCGCGCAGCACATCGACGGGAGAGAGCGTCCACAGTTTCGACTTGTCGGCCATAGGCGGAAGACTACTTCTCTACCATGGGATTCATGGCCCCTACCATCGCAAAAGCCGAGACTGTGTCGCGTGAGCAACTGCTCGAATTCGTATCTCCGCGGCACCACCACACCCTGATCACGCGTAAGCGCGACGACGGTCTGCAGGTCTCCCCGGTGTCCGCAGGAGTGGACTCGGAAGGCCGCATCGTCATCGCCACCTACCCCGAGCGCGCCAAGGTGCACAACATCCGCCGCACGCCGGCCGTCACCGTGTTGGTGCACAGCGACGACTGGAACGGCGACTACGTCCAGGTCGACGGGACGGCCGAGATCATCGATCTCCCCGACGCCGTCGAGCCTCTGGTGGAGTACTTCCGCAGCATCGCCGGCGAGCACTCGGACTGGGACGAGTACCGCGCAGCGATGGTGAAGCAGGGAAAGTCGTTGATCCGCATCACGATCGACACCTGGGGCCCGATCGCCGCGGGTGGATTTCCCCCGGGCAGAGTGTGAGCTAAGCCTTCAGTGGTGCTGCGAACAGTGGCACTGCGTTGTCCAGTGCGTATCGGGTTCCCGCGACCGAGGCGGCCGAGAATGCGTTGGACAGGTCGGTGTCACCGAGCACGACGAGGCGTCCGTCGCGGGCCGACGGGAGTCCCTGGATGAGCGGGTTCTCGGTGATGACCTCGGGTCCGCTGCCGATGGGGAACATGACCGTCAGGTCGGCGTCGAGGTTCGCGATGTTCTCCTCGGAGAGGTCGACGCTGAACTTCCCGGGTTGGGCGAGGTCCTGGATGGCCGGGGCGTTCGTCAGTCCGAGTGCTTCGAGGAAGTCGACTCGGGTGTCGCCGCGTACGTAGGCCCCGCTCTGGCCGCTGTACAGCGTGCCGACGGCGACGGACTTGCCGGCGAATTCCGGGTTGGCAGCGACGGTCTCGGCGAATTGGGTCTTGGTGTCGTCGATCAGCTTCTTGCCTTCGTCGACTTTTCCGAGCGCCTCGGCGACGATCTCGGTCTGCCCGTCCCATGTGGTGCCGTAGGCGACGTCGGTTCCCGGAGGGGCCGCGACAGTGGGGGCGATGTCGGACAGCTGGTCGTACACGGCCTTGTCGTTGGTGCTCCTGGTCCACAGGATCAGGTCCGGTGCCAAGGCGGCGACCGATTCGACGTCGATGTCGTAGGTGGCCAGGATCGTCGGGTCTGTGTCGTACTTTTCGGTGACCCAGGGGCCGAGGCCGTTGCCTCCGACGCCGAGCCAGTCACTGGCTCCGACGGGCTGCACGCCGAGAGCCAGTGCGGTTTCGGCGTCGGACCAGCCGAGTGCAACTACTCGCTGGGGGTCGGCCGGCACCTCGACCTCCCCGAACATGTCGGTGACGACGGTGCCTTCAGCAGCCGAGTCGGCCGAGTCGCCGCCGTCGGAATTACCGGATCCGCACGCGGTCAGGGTCAGAGCGAGGGCCACGGCTGCCGCAGGCAGGGCCAGAGATCGAGAAATGCGCATAGGGCACGCTAACCTATCAAGCGCGGAAGTGCTCCACGATCTTCGCGCAGAAGGCAGGCAGGTCGTCGGGGTTACGACTCGACACCAGGTTGCCGTCCACGACCACTTCCTCGTCGACGACAGTCGCACCGGCGTTGCGCAGGTCGGTCCGAATGCTCGGGTAGGACGTCAGCGTGCGGCCTTTCAGTACGTCTGCTTCGGCCAACGTCCACGCGCCGTGGCAGATGACTCCGACCGGTTTGCGCGCCTGAACGAATGCGCGCACGAACTCCACTGCGTCCGCATCCACGCGCAGTTGATCGGGATTCGTGGTGCCGCCGGGCAGGATCAACGCGTCGAAGTCGTCGACCGATACCTCGCCCGCGATCTTGTCGACACTGAACGTGTCGCCTGCGTTCACGTCGCTGTTCATGGCTTGGATGTCGCCGTGATCGAGCGACACCAATGTGACTGTGGCACCAGCATTTTCGACGGCTTCACGAGGCTGCACCAATTCGACCTGCTCGACACCGTCGGTGGCGAGAACGGCAATGCGGCGTCCGGACAATGTTTCGTTGCTCATGCTCGTTCGGATTACCGGCGCGATCGAGTTTCAAACGAGAACCGTGTGCGCGGCAGTGGTACGAATGGACACATGAGCGAATCACCGATCGAATCTCCGACCGAGGATCGCGTCGAGCAGAATCTGCCGATCGCGGACGAACCGGACGAGCCGGATGCGGGCGATCTCCCCGTCGAGGCCGACGCCACGGACGTCATCGAACAACGCACCGAAGTTCCGCTCGACGACGAATACGACGAGCGCTAGGACTTACCCGGCTCGTCGTCCACCAGAGGATGCGGCTGCGACTTGAACTTGGCCGGTGAGCCGTCGGCCATGGCCACGCCGTGGATGCCGCCCCACATCATCATGCAGAGGTAGTCGATCAGGTCATCGGCGGACATGGACTTGTTCGAGATCCACCAGTGCGTGGCCAACTGGACTGCGCCGACGATGGCGAACGCCCACGGCACCGAGCCGCCCGAATCCATCTCGCGTTGGCGCAGCCGCTCACCCAACACGGTGGAGAGGAGTTCGGCGATCATGCGCTCGGACTCGGCCACCACGTCCCGGTTGTTGCCGGCGTTGTTGGCCATCACGTAGAGGTACACCTCGGGATCGGTGGCCACCGTCTCGACGTAGGCGGTCACCACCACCCGGGTCAGCTCGTACTCGTCGAGCTCGTGGGAGATCGCGGAGTAGATGCGCGGCGCGAGGGTGGTTTCGACGTACCGGGACATCGTCGCGCTGGTCAGATCGTTCTTGTCGGTGAAATACCGATAGAGCACCGTCTTCGAGATACCGATCTCCGACGCGATCTCGTCCATCCCGATCTCTCGACCACGCAGCCGGATCGCGGCCAACGTACCGTCGACGAGCTCCTCGCGTCGGGCAATCTTGTGCTCTCGCCAGCGACGCTTGCGGCCGTCCGGCTTCTCGATCTTGGGCTTGTCCGCGTCCGCCTCGGGGGCGTCCTCCGAGGCTGCCGCCGCACTATTTTTCACCACGTCACCCACCTTATGCGTCGGGTACGACACAGGAGGGGGCCGTGCCCGGTTGATCGGTTGCGATTCTGGGCACAATGTCGGGTGTGCAGCTCATGAACTTCGACGACGAGACCAAGCGTCGCGACCTCCGCAAGATGAAAACCGTCGCGACGGGATTCCTCGTCTTCGCCTCGATCGTCTATCTCTTCTGCCGCTGGCAGGAATCCACCGGGGCCGGGGCATGGGTGGGGTACGTCCGAGCGGCGTCGGAGGCAGGCATGGTGGGCGCGCTGGCGGACTGGTTCGCAGTGACGGCCCTGTTCAAGCATCCGCTGGGCATTCCGATTCCGCACACAGCCCTGATCAAGAAGAAGAAGGACCAGCTCGGTGCCAGCCTGAGCTCGTTCGTCGGTAGCAACTTCCTCGCGCCCGAGGTCGTCTCGGAGAAGGTCGCGTCGGCTCAGGTGCCGTTGCGGCTCGGCACCTGGCTCGCCCAACCCGACAATGCGGAACGGGTGGCGGCCGAGGCGGCAACGGTGCTGCACGGCGTGGTCGACGTGCTCAACGACGAGGACATCACCGCCGTCATCGACAGCACCATCGTGCGCCGACTGGCCGATCCGCAATGGGGTCCGCCGATCGGCCGCATCCTCGACGAGCTGCTTCGCGAGAACCGTCAGCTGCCGCTGATCGACATGCTGGCCGAGCGGGCTCATCAGTGGGCACTGGGCAGCCAGGAAATGATCGATCGTGTGGTCGCCCGGGACTCGCCCAACTGGTCGCCGAAGTTCGTCGACACGCTGCTGGGGGAGAAGGTCTACAAGGAACTCGTCGAGTTCACGTGGAAGATCCGCTCCAATCCCGAACACGAGGTGCGCCTGGCGGCGAACAAGTTCCTCGTCGACTACGCCAACGATCTGCAGAACGATCCGGCCACCATCGAGAAGGCCGAGAAGCTCAAGGCACAGATCATGGGCCGCGAGGAGATCACCGGGCTCGCCGCGTCGACGTGGAAGGTGGCCAAGCGTCTGATCACCGAGTCGGTGGACGATCCGACGAGTACTTTGCGCAACAAGATCAAGGAGAACACGGCCAACTTCGGCATTCGACTGCGCGACGACGACGAACTGCGCGGAAAAGCCGACGGATGGCTGCTGGGTGGGGCCCGTTACATCGCTGCCAACTACGCCGACGAGATCACGACGATCATCGGCGACACCGTCGCGCGCTGGGACGCCGAGGAAGCGAGCAGGAAGATCGAACTGCAGGTCGGACGGGACCTCCAGTTCATCCGGATCAACGGCACCGTCGTCGGTTCCATCGCAGGCCTGGCGATCTACACCGTCTCCGATCTGATCTTCGGGCACTAGTGCTAGCAGAGTGCTTGCAATAGTTAGCACCCTTCGGTACCGTCCAGTAGGACACCGAAACCAGGAGGCCGAGATGGCCGAGAACGAGGGGGATCTGGTCGCCAAAGCGACCGAGGCGACGCAGGTGGTCGCCGAGGCCGGAGACCTTGTCGCCGCAGTCGTCACGACTGCAGCCCAGGACATCGGAAGCTACATCCGGTCCCAGCGAGAAGCCGCACAAGTATCCATGCGGCAGCTCGCGAGCAGGGCCGGAGTGAGCAACCCGTATCTGAGCCAGATCGAACGCGGACTACGCAATCCGTCCGCAGAAGTGCTTGCGCAGATAGCCAAGGGTCTGCGCGTCTCCTCCGAGGTGCTGTACGTCCGGGCCGGGATCTTGGAAGCGCGTCCCCACGGTCCGGTGCGCGAAGCTCTGCTCGGCGATGAGCACATCACCGAACGGCAGAAGCAAGTGCTGATCGAGATCTACGACTCGTTCTGTCGTGAGAACGAGTCGACGCAAGAGCCCGAAACCGACGAACAGGAGACACCAGATGTCTGATTCCAAGAACTTCGAGAACGTCAAGACTCCGATTTACGCAGCTGTCGGTGCTGGCGACGCAGTCGTCCAGGCCGTCGCAGACGTCGTGGCACAGGTGCGCTCGCGCGCCGAGAGCCGGACCAGCGAGGTCAACGCTCGCATCGCAGACCTCTCCGACGAGGTCACCGAGGGCGTCGAGTCGCTCCGCGAGCGCCTGACGAACCTGCCCGCAGAGCTGCCCGACGAGATCGCCGAGCTCCGCGAGCGCTTCACCCCGGACGAGCTTCGCAAGGTAGCCGAGGCGTACCTCAAGGTCGCGTCCGACCTGTACACCTCGCTCGCCGAGCGCGGCGAAGAGACCGTCGAGCGCATCCGCCGCACCCCGGCAGTCGAAGAAGGCCTCGAACGCGCCAACTCCGCCGCCAACGACGTCGTCGACCTCACCGAGCACGCTCTCGGAACTGTCGCATCGCAGACCCGCGCGGTCGGCGAGCGCGCCGCAGCTCTGGCCGGCATCGCGTCGGACAAGGTTCGCGAAGGTGCCGACGAGATCTCCGAGGCCGCCGACGAGCTCGCCGAGAACATCGACGAAGCCGGCGACGAAGCCAAGGACAAGGCCGTAGAGGCGTCCGACAAGGTGAGCGGCGTGGCAGGCAAGGTCGAATCCAAGACCCGCGGCACCGCCGATGCACCGATCAAGAAGGCTGCTCCGGCACCGGCCAAAAAGGCGGCACCGGCACCGGCCGCCAAGAAGACCGCACCGGCACCGGCTGCCAAGAAGGCTCCGGCCAAGAAGACCACCAGCTAAAGCACTCGTAAAGAAAACGACCCCTGCACCGCACGGTGCAGGGGTCGTTTCTCGTACACTGGGCGACGTGATTGCGAGCAGCTTCTCCCAGACGATCTTCCTGATCCTGCAAATCATCTCGATTGCAGGGGCTGCGTACGCAATCTTCCACGCGCTACGCCAACGTGCCGACGCTTTTCCGGCCACCGGCAAGCTGACCAAGAACGCCTGGCTGGGCATTCTGGCCGTCGGGCTGCTGCTGACGCTGATCGGCCCGATCGTCATCATGTTCTGGATCATCGGAGTCGTCGCGATCGCGGTGTACCTGGTGGACGTGCGTCCCAAGATCGACGGAATTCAGCGCGGACCGCGCTGGTAGAGGGGCTTCGACGCCCGTTCGGCGCTGGGCGTAACCTCTACCGCACCCGCTCGGGGGTCACAGGTAGAGGGGAATATCAGTGGTTTCACGCAAGGTAATCGAACGTTCGCTGCTCGGAGTCGGAGGCATCGCCGCTGTCGCGAGCATCGGGGCCTTCGTCGTTCGGCGACGTCGACTGCATTCGTTCACCAAGACCACGGACGTGCAGCCGGACGAGTTGCTGCAGCATCCCACGGCCGAGCCGACCGTCACCGAAGTCGTCACCGACGACGGCGCACACCTGCACGTGCGGAGCTACGGTGACCCCGATGCCGAACCAGTCCTGTTCAGTCATGGTTGGACCTGCTCGGCCGATTACTGGTTTCCGCAGATCAATGCGCTCGCAGGTCGCTACCGCGTCATCGTCTACGACCAGCGCGGACACGGGCGCAGCGACGTCGGAACGCGTCCGCTGAGCCCCGACGTACTGGCCGACGACCTGTCGGCCGTTCTCTCGGCCACCGTCACCGAGGACAACAAGACCGTCCTGGTGGGGCACAGCATGGGCGGCATGTCGATCATGGCGTGGGCCGGAAATTACCCCGACCAGGTCGACCGCCTGGTCAGCGCCGTGCTGCTCGCCAGCACGGCGACGGATTCCCTCGTCCGAGAGACCACCGTCATCCCGTTGCCGCAGCGCTTCCCACGGGTACCCGCTCCGGTGGGACGCGCTGTGCTGAGCTCCGCGCTACCGCTGCGGCCGTCCCCGGTGACCCGCCAAGCCATCAAGTACATCTCGATGGCCCCCGGTGCCACGCCCGCCGAGGTGGCGTTCTGCGAGAAGATCGTGCTCGAGTGCGCGCCGCGTACCCGGGGTATCTGGGGCGCTGCGCTGAGCGACCTCGACATCCGCGAGGCGCTCGAGAACATGTCCGTGCCCACCAGCGTGCTCGTCGGATCTGCGGATCGACTGACCCCGCCCGTGCACGCGCGCAAGCTCGCCCGAGCACTCGACGACCACGACCACCTGAGCCGACTGATCGTGATCCCCGGAATCGGCCACATGAGCTCGGTGGAAGCGATCGACGACTTCAACGCCGAAGTGGTTCGCCTGCGGAACCTGTGACCCGAACGGTCTAGCTGAACACCACGGTCTTGCGTCCGTGCACCAGGACGCGATCCTCGAGGTGCCAGCGCAAACCGCGGGAGAGCACCAGCTTCTCGATGTCGCGCCCCTGACGCACCATGTCGGTCACCTCGTCGGAGTGGTCGACGCGGATGACGTCCTGCTCGATGATGGGTCCCGCGTCGAGCTCGGCGGTCACGTAATGGCACGTCGCGCCGATGAGCTTGACGCCACGGGCGAACGCCTGGTGGTACGGCCGAGCACCGACGAACGACGGCAGGAAGCTGTGGTGGATGTTGATGGCGCGACCGGCCCAGTGCTCGCACAGCGACTCGGGCAGCACCTGCATGAAGCGCGCCAACACCACTGCGTGCGGGTCGTAGGAGTCGACGAGCGAGCGGACTTCCTCGAAAGCCGGTCCGCGCTCGGACGGGTCCTTCGCGAACTCGACGTGATGGAAGGGTGTTCCGTGCGCCGCAGCGACGGGCTCGAGCGACCTGTGGTTGCCGATCACCGCCGATATCTGAGCGGGTAGCTCCCCGCCGGCCGCGCGGCCCAGGAGATCGTGCAAGCAGTGTGCTTCCTTGCTCACCAGCAGTACGACTCGCTTGGGTGCGCCCGAATCATGCAGTGCCCATTCGGTTTCCGGGCCGAGCTCGGCAGCCACCTCGGCGAAGCGGGCACGCAGATCCTCGACACTCATGCTCACCGACGAGGCCCGCACGGCCTGACGCGTGAAGAACCAACCGGTATCGGGATCGGCGTGATAGGCGGCCTCGACGATCCAGCCGCCGACCTCGGCGAGGAACGTGGAGATACGGGCGACGATGCCCGTCTTGTCTGGGCAACCGAGGGACAGAACGTAGCGGCGATCCTCGGACACGGAAGAACTCATGAGGGCAATTCTCTCAGGGCGCTCGCAACCCGGTTGCCACCAGTGTCCCGAGATCGATCGAATCGATGACGCGCTCGGTCAGCGACGCGAACAAGTCCGCTCGAATCCGCCCGACGGCTGCGTCGTCGAACGGGGTGAGGGCACCGCGCAGAGCACTGCCCAACACGAAGCTCCACACGAACGACTCCGTGGCGGGTACATGATTACTCAGCTCGACCACCCGGACGTCCGTCGTACCGGCCGCCGCGAGCCACGTACCGAGCAGATCGGCCGTCTCCATCCGCCGGATCGGGTGCTTGTCGTACCCCTCTTGCGCGAGGCGGCCCACCTGCTCGGTGGACGGTGAATGTGCTGCGATCACCTCGAAATACGCACGGGAGAACGCCTCGATCGCGCCCTGACGCCACACCGTCACCCCGACGCCGCCACCCGGCCGGACCAGCGACACCAGACGCGAGAAGTCCCGCTCGGGATCCGGCAGGAAGAAGATGCCGTACGAACACGCAAGGGCGTCGTATCCGGCGTCGGGAACGGTCGACGGCGGTTCCCAGGCCGTGGCGTCGGCGACGACGAAGTCGATGTTGCGTAGGGCGCGCTCGGTGGCGTTCACCCGGCCCACCTCCAGCAGGTCGTCGGCCAGGTCGACGGCATGGACCAGGCCGTCCGGGCCGACAGCTGCCGCGGCGGGAAGCGCCGACGCCCCCGTGCCGGAACACACGTCCAGTACGGCGTCGCCGGATCGCAGCCCCAGAGCGAACGTCAGCGACTGCCCGGCCGGGCCCCAGACCAGCGGCGTCACCGCGTTGAACTCCCTGCTGGTGGCGTTGAACGTGTCGGCGAGCGAGGCTGCGTCCATAGCCCAGAATGGTAGACCGACAGGGCCGCGACATGCGGTGCTGTGAAAAGCTGGGTTCATGACACTCACCCGCGCCGCCCTCGCCGGAATGGTCGATCACACCCTGCTCAAGCCGGAGGCCACGGCCGCCGACGTGGAGGCCCTCATCGAGGAAGGCCGCGAGCTGGGAGTGCTCGCCGTGTGCGTCTCCCCGTCGATGCTGCCGATTCGCGCCGAGGGCATGCTCACCGCTGCGGTGGCCGGATTCCCGTCGGGCAAGCATCATTCGCTGATCAAGGGATCCGAGGCGCGACTGGCCGTGCAGCAGGGGGCCGACGAGGTCGACATGGTGATCGACGTCGGCGCGGCCATTGCCGGGGACTACAACGCCGTTCTGGCCGACATCGTGACCGTTCGCGAAGGCATCGGCGACGCCGTACTCAAGGTGATCATCGAATCGGCAGCGCTGTCCGACGAGGCGATCGTCGAAGTGTGCCGCGCCGCGGAGAAGGCCGGAGCTCACTTCGTCAAGACATCCACCGGATTCCATCCCGCTGGCGGCGCGAGCGTCGAGGCGGTGCGGCTGATGGCCGAGACCGTCGGCGGACGTTTGGGCGTCAAAGCCAGCGGCGGCATCCGCACCACGGACGCTGCCCTGGCCATGATCGACGCCGGTGCCACGCGGTTGGGGCTATCGGGTACCCGCGCGGTACTCGACGGTTTGAACTAGAGCGACTGCGTCGCACGTGCACGGAAACTCGTAGTGGGCTACGAAGTTCCACTCACATGGATTACGCAACCAGCGAGCAACCCTCGGGCGTCTGCTGATTCTGGTTCTGCTGGGTGGCCGGGATGGTGTACTGGCCGCCTTCGAGGGCGAGCTCGATGCCGGAGTCGGTGACGGTCAGCGACGTCGGAGCCATGTCCAGCGGGTACGCCTGCAGGCTGTCGGTGAGCACGCCGACGACGGAATCGACCAGATCGGTGGGGATTCCCAGGCCCAGAATCGATGCGTCGACGGTTTGGACGTCGACCTTGCCGCCCGTGACCTGCGGCTTGACGGTCAGCTTCGCAAGCGCGCCGACGGCGAACTCCAGGGTGCCCGCCGACGCGTCGGACGTGACCCCGGAGACGATGGCACCGATGCCCTGGCTCTGCAGGGTGCGGGTGATGCCGTCGGTCGACCACGAGATGTCGGCACTCGAGCTACCGATGGTGCCGCCCGAGTCGGCGCTTTGGGTCAGGTTCAGATCGTTCGCCTCGGCGTGCACGACCATGCCCTCGGCCGGGCCGAATCGAGCATCGTCGCTGTCGACGGTCACCGACGAGACCTTCTTGTCGACCAAGGACAGCAAGACCGGCTTGAAGCCGAGACCCACCTCCACCTGGCTGCCCAGCTCGGACTCGAGCTGGCCGGCGAGGCAGGATTTGATCTGCTGCCGAACGAACAGTTCTCCGCCGATGACGGCGACGAGGAGGACGACAACAACGGAGACTGCGATCAGCGGTACTGTGCTGCGCCTGGCTGAGGATGTCATTCCCGGCAGTCTTCCCGAAGTTTCTGAGCAAGCTCTGTGAAACTCGCCGAGTCCGGGGATTCGATTCGAAAGTTTGTGATGTGTAACACATTCTGACGTACTCTTGCTGCATGAGCACGATAGGACCGAGTGTGCAGGAGCTGCACTCGCTCGCTACCCGGCAGGACGGCTACTTCACCGCCGAACAGGCCGGTGAACTCGGCTTCGACTCTGCGATGGTGCGCGTCAACCTGGCGACGGCCACGTGGACTCGCGTCGAGCGCAACCTGTTTCGGCTCGGGCAGTGGCCGCACAGCGAACTCGAAGTGTTCGCTATGTGGTGCGCGTGGTTCGGCGGCGAGGCAGTGATCTCACACCAGAGCGCCGCCGAATTGCACGGTTTCGGACACCTGCACCCGCAGTTCGTACATCTCTGCGCGTTCGGAGACCTACGACTCACCGACACTCGCCTGGCAGTGCATCGACTGCGGCTCGAGCCGCGTGACGTCGAATCGGCCGGCACGTTCAACATCACCACTCCCGTACGCACGGTCCTCGACCTCGCCGCAGGTGGCATCTCGCAGATCACCCTCGACGAGGTGGTGGGCGACGCCGTGGCTATCGGTCGCGTCGACCCGCAGGCGCTGTACTCCGAGGCCGGCAGCAGCACCGATCGAGTGGCCGAACGCGTCGAACTGGCACTGTCCGCCTGTACGTGATCGCTAGCCCGCGTGCACGATACGGGTGCGGGTGACGACGAAGCCTGCGCGCTCGAAGGCTGCTCGCATGGGTGCGTTTGCTGCATCGGTGGTTCCGACTATGCGGTGCTGCCCGTCGTCGTGGTGTATCCGGACCATCTCGGACAGTAGATCGTCGACATAGCCCTGACCACGATGCTCGGGGAGCACCCCGAGATAGCTAATGGCCGCGTCGTAGGCATTTCTGGTCGGGACGACGAAGCCCACCGTCGTGCCGTCGAGTCGGCCGGCGATCTGCCAGGACTCCCGCCGCCCCGGTAGCGAACCATAGAAGACGAGATCGTCCGCGGCGAGTGCGGCGACGCCGTGCTCGGCGACCATCTCTCGAGTATGGGAGTCGAGGCTTCCGGCTGCGACGGCTTCGAACACCTCGAGGAATTCTGCATCGGTGCCCGCCGAGAAGTGCAGTCGGGTCGACGTCTCGGGCGGCGGGGCGTCAGCCGTCCGGGCGAACGAGACGCGTTCGGTCGTGCGGGTGAATCCGCCTCCGTACGCAGCCGATGCGCGCCACGCCAACGCCCGCGACAGGGAGTCGTCCATCGAGTTCCCCACCGGCACATCGACATTGAACTCCAGTGCGATGCTGTGATCGAACGCTGCACGGGCGGCACCGACCAGGGCGGCGCCGACGTCGTCCGGTCTCTCCTCGTCCGGGGCGACCGACAAGCAGTCGAGGGTGACCGGGCTCGTTGCGTCGGAACGGCCCCACCACACCGCGCGCCCGACCGGACGGCCGGCGCGTTCGGCGAGCCATATCCACTCGAACCGGTAATTGCCCGATGCCATGTCCTCGTGGAGGCGAGTCGAATCGACCCACTCGACTGGATCCACAGTGCGCCACTGCTCGAGTATTTCGAGGTCGTCGCGCACACACGGCCTCACCGTGAGAGCGTCAGGTGTGTTCATGCGTATTTCCTTCGCAGCAGGATCGGTCACGTCGGGGCGACCGTCGACCAGGGCACTGTGAGCACGTTGTCTCGCATGCGGCGGCGGGGGAGTGCGACCGGGAGTCCTTGCTCTGCAAGCACTTTCAATGCCGCCCGCCAACGCAGGCGGGGTCCGAACGGGGCCAGTGGTGCCGAGACCGACCATGCGCGGTCGGCTCGGCGGAGCACATCGTGGATCAGCTCGCCCTCGATGTTGCGGTGTATCAACACTTTCGGAAGCCGCTCCGCGATGTCCGACGGCATCTCGACATCGAACGGGTCCCAGGCCAGAGTCAGAGATCGCGGCCCATCGGCGTCGAGCAGCACCCACGCGCAGCGTCGACCGAGTTCGTCGCACGTGCCGTCGACCAACAGGCCGCCGGGCGCCAGGCCCGACAGAATGCGGTGCCAGGCACCGGGAACCGCGTCCTCGGGATATTGCCGCAGCACGTTGAAGGCCCGCACCAGATTCGGTCGCAGTCCGGCCAACTCGAAACCGCCACGGGCGAATTCGACGCCGCCGCTTCCTTCGACCACCCGCGCGGGATCGATTTCCAGACCGGTGACTCGGAGATCGGGCCTGACGGTGCGAAGTCGGCCCGCGAGTTCGAGAGTCGTGTTCGGCATCGCCCCGTACCCGAGGTCGACGACGAGGGGGTCCGGTGATTCGCGCAGGACGCGTCGGACATCGGGATCGTGCATCAACCACCGGTCGCTGCGACGCAACCGATTGATACCGGTGGTGCCGCGGGTGATGACACCCTCAGGCTTGTTCAGGGCTAGGCGTTCTTCTCGAGCCAGGTGGCGGTCACTTCGCCCTCGCCGCGCCACAGGTCGATGAGGTTGACGAGCATCAGTTGCTCGAGTTTGCCGCCGATGAACGGCAGGAACACCTTGGCCTCGGAGGACGTGCGCAGCGTCGAGCCACCGTTGGTGGGGAACAGTGACGTGGTGCCCTTCAGTGAGCCGGGTCCGGCCGGAATCGACGCGTCGTAGTGCCCCGCCGTGGTTTCTCCGTACGCGTCGAAATGCACGTTGCGGGTGATGACCATGTCTTTCTTCATCACCGTCTGTGCGATGTCGGGCAATTCGGTACGGGGGATGACGTGGTGCATCACGATGTCGATTCCGGCGTCGGACACCTCGAAGCTCTTCAGCTCGTTCTCCGAATACTTACGCATCTCCTCGATGCGCGCGTCCCAGTGCTCGCGACTGGACAGCGCTGCATAGACCTGCTGCGTCGAGTGGGTGAACCGGGCGGAGTAGTTCATTCGGCGAGCCATAGTGCGCCAGGTTACCCAGGAGCGGAGCCTGCGGAGCGACCAGGTTACCCAGGAGTGGAGCCTGCGGAACGACCAGGCTCAGCTGCTTGCTTGCGCGGCGATCCAGTTACCGGTGAAGTCCTGCTCGTTGTCGATGAGGGCGAGGACCTGCTCGCTGATCATCGCTTCGATCTTCCCGCCGAAGATGGGGACCTTGACCTCGGTGGTGCCGGCCAGAGCGACGGTGGTCGTCTCGCCCTTGCCGTCGAGGGTGGTGGTGCCGGTGATGCGCGCGGGTGCTCCTTCGACGGTGGCTCCGAAGGTGCCCGCGGCGTGGGTGCCGTCGAACTGTCCCCAGCTCTCGGTGCGTTCGATGATGAGGTCGCCCTTCTTGAAGGCGGTGACCGCGGACGGCAGCTCTTCTTCGGGGACCGACTGGGTCATGACGACGTCGATGGTGCCGTCGCCGACGGTGACGCTCTTCAAGCTGGCACCGGGGCCGCCGATCTGCTCGATGCGGTCCTTCCAGTACTGCTCGGACGTCAGCGCTGCGTGGACCTTGTCGGCGGAGGCGGGCACAGTCGAGCTGTGCTCAATAGGGCGAGGCATCCCCGCAGGTTACCGGGTGACTGAGGACGTTCGTGCGCGACCGGTAGCGTGAGGGTCCGTGCCTACTGCAATTTCCGAACTCACCACCATCCGGGTGGGCGGCCCAGCCCGTGAATTCACCGTCGCGACGAACGCTGACGAGTTGGTCTCCCTGGTGCGTGACGCGGACCGTGCAGGGACGGACGTGCTGGTCATCGGCGGCGGATCCAACCTGGTCGTCGGCGACGACGGGTTCGACGGCCGGGTGGTTCGGGTGACCGGCTCGCGGTTGGAGATCGACGGCGAGCGGGTGACCGTGGACGCCGGTGTCGAGTGGGATGCCGTCGTACAGGCGACGATCGATGCGGGTCTGTCCGGGATGGAAGCGCTGTCGGGGATTCCTGGAACGACGGGCGCGACGCCCATTCAGAACGTCGGGGCCTACGGCGCGTCGACGTCGGAATTGCTGCACAGCCTCACCGTCTACGACCGGCAGACGCAGGAGACCTCGGTGTGGACGCCGGAGCAGTGCGGATTCGGAACGCATCGGTCGTCGGTGTTCAAGCGATCGTCGCGCTACGTGATTCTGGACGTGACGTTCGCGCTGAAGAAGACCACCGAATCGCTGCCGGTGCGCTACGCGGCGTTGTCGGAGCGGCTCGATGTGCAGATCGGCGACGTCGTTCCGGTACCGGACGTGCGCGCAGCAGTGCTCGCGCTGCGCGGTGAGCGTGGAATGGTGCTGGATGCGGCCGATCACGACACGTGGAGCGTGGGGTCGTTCTTCCTCAACCCGGTGTTGCCGGAGGTGCCGGAGCAGGCAACCCACGCGCCGAGCTTTTCCGATCCGGCCGGCACGAAGATTCCGGCCGCCTGGCTCATTCAGAACTCGGGATTCCCGCGGGGCTACGGCACCGAGTTCGGCCGCGGTACCGCGGCTCTGTCGACCAAACATGTACTCGCGATCACCAACCGGGGTGGGGCCACCGCGTCGGACATCATGGCTCTTGCCGCGCACGTCCGAGACGGTGTGCGAGAGAAGTTCGGGGTCACGCTGACCCCCGAGTGTGACCTCGTCAACTGCGCTCTGGGTTAGGGACGCTCGAAACGGCGCATACGATGGAGATTCGAGAGTTCGGCTCGTAGGAGGTAAGTCAGTGCAGGTCACCAGCGTGGGGCACGCGGGATTCCATATTCGGACCGAGGCGGGGAGCATCCTGTGCGATCCGTGGGTGAACCCGTCTTTCTACGCGTCGTGGTTCCCTTTCCCCGACAACTCGGGCTTGGACTGGGACGAGTTGGGTGATTGCGATTACCTCTACGTCTCGCACCTGCACAAGGACCACTTCGATCCGAAGAACCTGGCCGAACACGTCAACAAGGACGCGACGGTGTTGCTGCCGGACTACCCGGTGCTCGATCTCAAGCACGAGCTGGAGAAGCTCGGCTTCCACAAGTTCTACGAGACCACCGACTCGGTCAAGCACACGCTGACCGGGCCCAAGGGCGATCTCGACATCATGATCATCGCGCTCCGCGCGCCTGCCGACGGCCCGATCGGCGACTCCGGCCTGGTGGTGTCCGACGGGAAGACCGTCGCGTTCAACATGAACGACGCGCGGCCGGTGGACCTGGACATGATGACCGAGCAATTCGGTCCGGTCGACGTCCACATGCTGCAGTATTCGGGCGCGATCTGGTACCCGATGGTCTACGACATGGTCTCGCGGGCGAAGCGAAACTTCGGTATCCAGAAGCGTCAGCGACAGATGGATCGTGCGCGTCAGTACATCGAGCAGGTCGGCTCCACGTGGGTCATTCCGTCCGCGGGCCCGCCGTGTTTCCTCGACGACGAACTGCGCTCGCTCAACGACGTCTACGGCGACCCGGCCAACGTGTTCCCGGACCAGATGGTGTTTCTCGAGCAGATGCGACTGCACGGGCACGACAAGGGTCTGCTGATGATTCCGGGCACGACGGCCACATTCGAGGGTTCGGATCTGAAGTCCCACGAGCATCCCATCGCCACGGCCGACGCCGAAGCCATCTTCACCACCGGCAAAGCCGACTACATCGAGGCCTACGCCCAGCGTCAGGCGTCGGTGATCGCGGCCGAGAAGGCAGGCTGGGCACCGGCCGAGGGAGAGCCGCTCCTCGAGCCGCTGCGCGGACTCTTCGAGCCGATCATGGCGCAGACGGATCTGATCTGCGACGGCATCGGCTACCCCGTCGGAATTACGATGGGCGACGAGACAGTTGTGCTGGACTTCCCGAAAAGGATTGTCCGAGAACCGATCTCGAACGAGAAATTCCGTTACAGCTTCACCATCCCGCCAGAACTCGTACGCACCGCAGTGCGTGATCAGGAGCCGGACTGGGTCAACTCGATCTTCCTGTCCACCCGGTTCCGGGCCCGACGGGTCGGCGGGTACAACGAGTTCCTGTACACGTTCTTCAAGTGCCTCACCGACGAACGCATCGCCTACGCGGACGGTTGGTTCTCCGAGGCGCACGACGACACGGCAACCATCACGATGGGCGGCTACGAAATTCAACGTCGCTGCCCGCACCTGAAGGCGGACCTGACGAAGTTCGGCATCGTCGAGGGAAACAAGCTCACCTGCAACCTGCACGGCTGGGACTGGAACCTGGACTCGGGCCGCTGCCTGACGTCGAAGGGACACGAGCTGCGCTCGCAGAAGCTCTGACTCGTCGTTGACGGTTCGCTGTGAGACTGCCCCCAAAAACAGTGGGAAATGTGGGGTAGTTCGCAGACGCAGGTACGTTGGACAACGTGCATGAGCAGGTAGAACAGACAAAACGGACGCGCATGGTGTGGTTGGTCACCGTGCTCGTCGCACTGGTTGCGTTAGTAGCCGGCTGCACCGTCGGATCGGGCGACAAGAGCCCCGGTGCTTCGGCACCGACGACCGAGGCAGCGCCCGTCGCGCAGATCACGCAGAACCCGGCCGAAGGTGCTACCGACGTCAGCCCGGTGGCACCGATCTCGGTGTCGGTGACGAACGGAACGCTCACCCAGGTCGAGTTGACGAACCCGGACGGCAAGGTCGTTCAGGGCGCGCTGGCACCCGACAAGGCGTCCTACGCTGTCACCGAGCCACTCGGGTACGGGGTGAAATACACGTGGTCCGGTTCCGCCGTCGGCGCTGACAACAAGACCGTGCCGATCGAGGGCAGCTTCACCACCGTCGAACCGGACAGCCGTACCTCGGTGAGCACCAACATCGGCGACGGCCAGGAAGTCGGCATTGCAGCGCCGATCATCCTGCAGTTCGACTCGGCGATCGAGGACAAGGCAGCCGTCGAGAAGGCGCTGACCGTCACCACCAATCCGCCGACGCCCGGTGCCTGGGCGTGGTTCCCCGACGACAACGGCTCGCGCATCCACTGGCGTCCCACCAACTACTGGACGCCCGGCACGACGGTCTCGGTGAACGCCAAGCTCTACGGCGTGAACTACGGCGACGGTGCCTACGGGGCCGACGACGTCACCCTGAACTTCAGTATCGGACGCAGCCAGGTCGTCGTCGCCGACGCCACCAGCCACCGCATGCAGGTGGTGCGTGACGGCGCGACGATCATGGACATTCCCGTCAGCTACGGCGAGGGCAACGAGGATCGCAACGTCACCCGCAGCGGCATCCACGTCGTCACCGAGAAGCACGAGGACTTCCTGATGTCGAACCCGCCGTTCTACGAGAACGTGCGCGAACGCTGGGCGGTGCGCATCTCGAACAACGGCGAGTTCATTCACGCCAACCCACTGACCACCGGCGTGCAGGGCGCATCGAACGTCACCAACGGATGTATCAACCTCTCGACCGAGGACGCGCAGCAGTACTTCGGCACGGCTATGTACGGCGACCCGGTGGAGGTCACCGGCACCCGCATCGACCTCTCCGCAGCGGACGGTGACCTGTACGACTGGGCCATCGACTGGCCGACCTGGGAGTCGATGTCGGCTCTTCCTGCCGGCGGAGCAGCCGCATCGACGACGCCTGCGACAACGGCACCCGCGACGACAACGGCACCTGCGCCCGCTGGGTGAGTGCCTACGGCAGTGGTGCGGTTATGTACCCCAGGGGGCACTTAACCGCACCACTGCGCGCAGCGCACTACTACTTACGGGAGAAGCGCCCCGGACCGGCCTGATCGCGTGGCTTGATGATGATCTGGTCAAGGTTGACGTGCGACGGGCGGGAGGCGACGAAGCCGATCACTTCGGCGATGTCGCTTGCGACCAACGGCGTGATGCCCTGGTAGACCGCGTCGGCCTTGGCCGCGTCGCCGTCGAAGCGGACCAGTGAGAATTCGGTTTCGACGGCACCCGGTGCGACCTCGGTCAACCGCACCGGCTTGCCGAGCAGCTCGCCGCGCAGCGTCCGATGCAGTACGGCCTGAGCATGTTTGGCGGAGGTGTATCCCGAGCCGTTGTCGTAGGCCTCGAATGCCGCGACGGAGGTGATGGTGACGATCAGGCCGTCTCCGGAATCGATCAGCTTGGGCAGCAACGCTTTCGTGACGCGGAGTGTGCCGAGAACGTTGGTCTCCCACATCCAGCGCCAGTCGTCGAGGTCGGCGTCGATCACCGGGGCCAATCCCTTTGCGCCACCGGCATTGTTGATCAGGACGTCGACGCGGGGGATGACGGCGGTGAAGGCGGCCACCGAATCCTCGTCCGTCACATCGAGTTCCAGGGCGGTGCCGCCGATCTCCGAGGCCAGTTCTTCGAGTCGGTCGAGCCTGCGTGCGCCGATGACGACGTGGAATCCGTCGGCGGCGAGTTGCCGCGCAGTGGCCGCGCCGATGCCGGAACTCGCTCCGGTGACGACGGCGATGCGGGTATCGGGTGCGATGTGTTCGGGCGAGGTCATGGAGAAATTCTAGTGCGGGAGAAACAGCGCATCCGGACGGGCCCGATTGGACAATCGGGCTTCGAGTGCTAATTTTGGGTTCATGTCCGCCAGCGAGACCACCGCGATGCGGGTCACCTATGTGACCGCGTCCCTCGGGTCTCGCCTCCCGCTTCCTCGGGAATTGTGTTGTCTCGGCCAAGGAACCTGTCTCTAGCCTTCTCGCGCTATGGGCAGTCGATTCGCGTGACGTGGACCTCTCCGGTCCGCCTCACCCCTTGACCTGCATCACTTCGCTCTTTCGTCGACGTTGCACACGAGACGAGAGTCTTCCACTGCTGAGGAACACGACGGATGTCCGTATCCACGCTGCACCACCACTCTCGCCCCACCGCGCTGCGCTCGCCGGCGCGGTCCACCTCCCACAGCCCGCTGCGATCGCGGGTCCAGCTCGTCGCGCCCGATCTTCGGATTGCCGACAGTCCCGCGGCGTCGGTACTGCGGGTCGCATGCGTCGAGGGCCCGATCTCGCGTGACAGTGCCGCGCGCACAACGGGTTTGAGCATTGCCACGGTCAATCGTCAGGTGTCCGCTCTGCTCGGCGTCGGATTGCTGCGCGAGCGCGCGGACCTCACGGCCGCCGGTGCGATCGGACGACCCCGCGTGCCGTTCGAGGTCAATCACGAGCCGTTCTCGACCATCGGGATCCATATCGGTGCCGTCGTCACCGGGATCATCGTCAGCGATCCGCGCGGAAAGATCCTGGGGGCTGTGGAGATTCCCACGCCGAGCGGGTCCGCCGATGCGGCGCTCGCTTCGATCACCCGCAGTGCCGGGGCCTTCGCCGGCAGATGGCATCGGCGCACCCCACTGTGGGTGGGGGTTGCCCTCGGCGGCCGTGTCGACACGACGACCGGCACCGTCGATCATCCGCGTCTGGGCTGGGAGAACGCCCAGGTGGCGGGTGTCATCGGCGGTGGGCTGGGGCTACCGATCTCTGTTTCCGGCCACGTCGAAGCGATGGCGGCGTCGGAACTTCTGCTCGCGCCCCGCGTATCGGATACCGCTGCTCCGCCGAGCAGCACCGGCACCTCGCTCTACTTCTATGCACGCGAGAGCGCAGGTATGGCGCTGACGATCGACGGCCGCGTGCACACTCCGTCCAGCGGACCCGGGTCGATCGCTCACCTGCCCACCGGCTCGTCGGTGCTGTGCAGCTGCGGCAACCGGGGCTGCCTCGAAGCGGCCGTCAGCGATCGCGCGATCGTGACCGCGGCGATCGACCGCAGAATTTTCGCGAGCGTAGCCCGCGGAGCCCGGCCGACTATCTCCGCTGTGTACCGAGCCGCGACCGACGGCTCGGAGGCGGCCAGGGACTTGCTCGTCGAACGGGCCGTCACGTTGGGTCGGACGGTCGCCCTGTTACGCGACATGTTCAATCCGGATCGAGTGGTACTCGGTGGCCAGGCGTTCACGGCGTATCCCGCCGGGATTCCGCACGTGGGGGAGGCCTTCGCCGCCAATTCGACGTTGCCGCGCAGGGACATTCGGGTCACCGGATTCGGCGACAGGGTGCAGGAGTTCGCCGCAACGGTGGTTTCGCTCAGTTCCCTGTACTCGGATCCACTGGCCTCGATGCGCCGAGCAGCCGCGTAAGTTGACCCCACATGAGCACCCCTGCAGCAGGACCGGTTCGGCAGGCCACCGGCATCGACGGAACGAACATCGTCTATCGCGTCACCGGTGACCCGGCGGCGAGACCGCTGGTTCTGCTGCACGGGTGGGCGCAGAGTTCGTCGTGTTGGGGCGACGGGCTGCTGGCCGATCTTTCGTCGCGCTACCGCGTCGTCGCCGTCGACCTGCGTGGCCACGGTTACTCCGATGCCCCCGAGGCCGGATACGACGACTCGAAGATCTGGGCCGGGGACGTGGCCGCGGTGCTGGACGCCGAGAACATCACGGCGGGCGCAGTGCTGCTGGGGTGGTCGTACGGCGGGCTGGTGATCTGCGATTATCTCGCGACTCACGGCTCGGACGCGATCGCGGGCATCGTGCTCGTGGGCGCGATCACGAGTATCGGCAGAGGCGAGGCAGGCGGACGGGTGGGCACGGCCATGCGGGCGGCGATCCCCGGGGCGATGGCGGAAGAACCGCGTATCGCGATCAAGGCGCTGGGTAGTTTCGGTAACGCGTTGACGGGCCCTGTCGAGGGAAAGGGCACCGAGGCGCAGGCCCTGTTCGGGCTGACCCTGTCCACCCGGCCGAGGGTTCGCGCCGCGTTGTTCGATCGCACCGTCGGCCACGACGAGCTGCTGCGCAACCTCGATGTCCCCGCCTTCGTGCTGCACGGAACCGACGACACCGTCGTCGATGTCTCGGCCGGTCGGCACGCCGCGGACCTCATTCCCGGAGCCGGCGCGTCGTACTGGGACGGCGTCGACCACGGCCCGTTCGTCGCCGATCCCGAGCGCTTTCTCGGCGAGGTGAGCGAATTCGTCGACGGTCTGGACGGGTGAGCAAAAGCGCAGGCCGTGCGAAGCGGCAGACGTGGCGACGTAATGTGGAGGCGTGCACGCTGAAGAAGTGACTGGACGCCGGCTGAACAGGGTCGCTGTGTTGTCCTTGCATACCTCCCCGCTGGCGCAGCCCGGAACGGGCGATGCCGGGGGAATGAACGTCTACGTACTGCAGAGCGCCAAGCAGTTGGCCGAACGCGGCGTCGAGGTCGAGATATTCACCCGCGCGACGTCGTCGAGCGACGCGCCGGTCGTCGAGGCCGCTCCCGGGGTGCTGGTACGCAACATCGTCGCGGGGCCGTTCGAGGGTCTGGACAAACACGACCTGCCCACTCAACTGTGTGCGTTCGCGGCCGGGGTGCTCCGCGAGGAAGCTCGGCACGAGCCCGGCTACTACGACCTGGTTCATTCGCACTACTGGCTGTCGGGTCAGGTGGGGTGGTTGGCGCGTGATCGCTGGGGAGTGCCGTTGGTGCACACGGCGCACACCCTCGCCGCCGTCAAGAACGCGTCCCTGGCTCAGGGCGACGCACCCGAGCCCGCGGCCCGTCAGATCGGTGAGCAGCAGGTGGTCGCCGAGGCCGATCGATTGATCGCCAACACCACCGAGGAAGCGAAATCGCTCGTCGAGATCTACGGGGCTCGGCAGGAGTCGATCGACGTGGTTGCCCCGGGAGCCGATCTGGCGCAATACAATCCGGGAGACAAGCGGGCTGCACGTGCCGCACTCGGACTCTCGCAGGACGAGGCCGTCGTCGCGTTCGTCGGGCGGATCCAACCGCTCAAGGCCCCCGATGTTCTGGTCGCAGCGGCTGCCGAAGTGCT
Organism: Rhodococcus sp. NKCM2511; assembly: GCF_014905595.1. NCBI lineage: Bacteria > Bacillati > Actinomycetota > Actinomycetes > Mycobacteriales > Nocardiaceae > Rhodococcus > Rhodococcus sp. NKCM2511. The sequence goes on from NZ_BNHJ02000003.1 coordinate 95,907, forward strand.
GCAACGACATCCGAGCATGCCGCTGCGGATCCTGATCGTCGGCGGACCGTCCGGCAGCGGGTTGGACCGACCCGACAGTCTGATCGATCTGGCCGATACGCTCGGGATCACCCCGCACGTGACGTTCATGCCGCCGCAGCCGTCCGCGCGCCTGGCGCAGGTGTACCGAGCCGCCGATCTCGTGGCGGTGCCGAGCTACAACGAATCGTTCGGTCTGGTGGCGATCGAAGCCCAGGCCTGTGGAACACCGGTTCTCGCAGCAGATGTCGGCGGGCTCGGTGTCGCGGTGCGATCCGGTGAAACCGGGCGACTGGTGCAGGGACACCGCATCACGGACTGGGCCGACGCCTTGGCGTCGATGCTCGTCGATCGAGCGGCGTTGTCCGAGATGGCAATTGCCGCACCGCTCCATGCGCGAAACTTCTCGTGGGAACACACCGCGGACGGCCTGATCGAGAGCTACCGGCAGGCCCGATTCCACTTCGATCGAGGCGAGGCACCGAGTGAATTCTCGCCGCGTCGAGTCCGAGGATTGTCGAAATTGCGCAGATCGGGAGCAGTGACTGCATGAGCGAAACCGCCGAACTGATCGACCGGGTCCTGAAGGACCGCGAACTGGACTACACGCGGCGCGGCGAGGTGTTCACCGTCGAACTGCCCGGGGAACGCAAACTGAAGACGACGACGATGGTGACCGTCGGACACCACGGGGTGCGCATCGAGGCGTTCGTCTGCCGCAAGCCCGACGAGAACTTCGAGGGCGTCTACAAATACCTGCTGCGTCGCAACCGTCGGCTGTACGGAGTGCATTACACGATCGACAAGGTCGGTGACATCTACCTGGTGGGCCGAATGTCGTTGCGCGCCGTCGACGGTGACGAACTCGATCGGATCTTCGGTCAGACCCTCGAGGCCGCCGACGGCGACTTCAACGTGTTGCTCGAGCTGGGTTTCGCGGAGTCGATCAAGCGCGAATGGGCCTGGCGTGTGTCACGCGGAGAATCGCTCGCGAATCTGAAGGCGTTCGAGCACCTGGTGGCCGGTGGCAGCAGCGACGAGCCGGAACATCCGTAACTCGCCGGAAACGGCTGGGTATTGCCCTCGGTAACGTCCGGTTCCTAGCCTGAGGTCATGACCAGGCCCGAGGACACTCGCCCGCCGCTGCTGCAGATGTTCGGTTACGGCATGCAGCACATCCTGTCCATGTTCGGCGGTGTCATCGCCGTCCCGATCATCGTGGGCGGAGCAGCGGGCCTGTCCGGGGCCGATCAAGCGCTGCTCATCTCGTGCGCGCTGTTCGTCAGTGGCGTCGCGACCGTGCTGCAGACCGTCGGAGTGCCCTTCTTCGGCTCGCAACTGCCGCTGGTGCAAGGCATCTCGTTTGCATCGGTGTCGACGGTGCTGACCATCATCGGCAGCGCCGAGGACGGTAGGACCGGGCTCCGTACGGTCCTCGGGGCCGTCCTGGTGGCCGCGCTGATCGGTTTGGCCATCGCCCCGTTCTTCTCGAAGATCGTCCGATTCTTCCCGCCCCTGGTGACCGGAAGCATCATCACCGTCATCGGGCTGTCGCTGATGCCGGTGGCCGCGCGCTGGATCACTGGCCAGGAAATGGTGGGCGGTGCGCCGAACCCCGAGTACCTGGACCCCGGCAACATCGGACTGGCGATGTTCACCCTGCTCGCGGTGCTGGTGATGACCAAGATCAAGGTGCTCTCGCGCCTGTCCATCCTGCTCGGGCTCGTCGTCGGGACGATCGCAGCACTGATCGTGGGCAAGACGGACTTCGGCGGCGTCGGGGACGCCGCGGTGGTCGCGGTGCCCACCCCGTTCGCCTTCGGCTCGCCGATCTTCGCCGTCGGCGCGATCGTGTCGATGACGATCGTGATCCTGGTGGTGATGGTGGAGACCACGGCCGACATCCTGGCCGTGGGAGAGGTCGTCGGAACCGACGTCGACTCCCGACGTGTCGGCGACGGTTTGCGTGCAGACATGGTCTCCTCGGCCGTCGCCCCCATCTTCAACACGTTCCCCGCGACGGCGTTCGCACAGAACGTGGGACTGGTTGCGATGACCGGCATCAAGAGCCGCTTCGTCGTCGCCCTGGGCGGCGGCGTGCTTGCGCTGCTGGGTCTTTCGCCGGTTCTCGCGGCGGTGGTCGGCGTGGTTCCGCTGCCCGTGCTCGGCGGTGCCGGAATCGCCCTGTTCGGAACCGTCGCCGCCAGTGGAATCCGCACCCTCGGCAAGGTGAACTACGACAACAACGCCAACGTCGTCATCGTGGCGGTGACCTTGGCTTTCGGTCTCATTCCTGTTGTTGCGAGCGACTTCTGGGACGAGTTCCCGGACTGGTTCGTCACGGTGTTCCATTCCGGAATCAGTGCCGCAAGCATTGTCGCAGTGGTGCTCAACGTATTCTTCAACGTATTCAAGCCCGGTACGCCGTCGAATCCATCGGTGGTCGCCGCGGGCCCGGCAGTGATGGTGCGCGAGGACGAAGCACGGGTACTCGGCAAAGGCGGAACCTTGCCCGGCAAGGTCGCGCCCGACACCGATACCTGAGTGAAATCCTGCGCACCCAGGTTCGCGCGAGTACCGTCCCGAAACAGACGAAACACACATCGATATTGGAGGACATCTTGTCATTCGTTACCCGCACGAGTACGCGGAAGGCAGCACTCGGCGGCGTCGCGTCGCTCGGTGCCATCGCCCTGATCGCAGGCTGTGGATCCGCACCCGAGAACGAAGGATCCGGCGAGGGCGGCTCGAGTGACTTCCTGCCCTGCATGGTCTCCGACAGTGGCGGATTCGACGACAAGTCGTTCAACCAGCTCGGTTTCGAAGGACTCACCGAGGCCGCAGGCGAGCTCGGCGTCGAGCCGCGCACCGTCGAGTCCACGTCGCCCACCGACTACGCCCCCAACATCAACAACCTCGTCGATCAGGGTTGCAACCTGATCGTCACCGTCGGATTCGACCTGGCCGACGCCACCAAGGTCGCGGCCGAGGCCAACACCGACATCGATTTCGCGATCATCGACGACTCCTCGATCGATCTGCCGAACGTCAAGCCGCTGACCTACGACGCGTCGCAGTCGGCATTCCTGGCCGGTTACGCCGCCGCCAGCTACAGCAAGACCGGAGTCGTCGGCACCTTCGGCGGCTCGCAGCTGCCGACCGTCACCATCTTCATGGACGGTTTCGCCGACGGTGTGAACTACTTCAACGAGCAGAAGGGCAAGGCAGTCCGCGTCATCGGCTGGGACGTGCCTTCCCAGAACGGCTCGTTCACCGGCGGATTCACCGCCAACGAGGTCGCCAAGAACACCGCCCAGGGCCTGATCGACCAGAACGCCGACGTCATCTTCCCGGTCGGTGGACCCATCTATCAGAGTGCGGCGCAGGCCATTCGGGACTCCTCTCGTCCGGTCGCACTGATCGGTGCGGACGCCGACGTCTTCGAGTCGGACCCGTCGGTCGGCGACCTGCTGCTCACCTCGGTGACCAAGGGCCTCAAGACCAGTGTCGACGAGGTAGTGGCCAACTCCGGTGCAGACAAGTTCGACAACAGCCCGTACGTGGGCACCCTCGAGAACGACGGCGTCGGCATCGCGCCGTTCCACGACTTCGAGTCCCAGGTCGACCCCGCGCTGCAGGGCGAACTGGACACGATCAAGGCCGGCATCGTCGACGGGTCCATCACCGTCGAATCGCCGTCGGCACCCAAGTAGCCCCGGTCGTAAAGGGATATGAAGCTCGAACTTCGCGGTATAACCAAACGATTCGGCTCGTTGATCGCCAACGATCACATCGATCTGACGGTCGAATCCGGCGAGATCCACTGCCTCCTCGGTGAGAACGGCGCAGGCAAGTCCACGTTGATGAACGTGCTCAGCGGCCTGTACCGCGCCGAGGAGGGCCAGATCCTGCTCGACGACGTCGAGCAGAACTTCGCCGGACCGGGCGAAGCGATGACTGCAGGAATCGGCATGGTGCATCAGCACTTCATGCTGATTCCGGTGTTCACCGTGGCCGAGAACATCGTGCTCGGCAACGAAACCACCTCGCTCGGTGGACGACTCGACCTCGTGGCAGCGCGAAAGCTGGTACGAGAAATATCCGCGAGGTTCGGCTTCGACCTCGACCCCGATGCTCTCGTCGACGATCTCCCCGTCGGCGTGCAGCAGCGGGTCGAGATCGTCAAGGCGCTCTCTCGAGAAGCCAAGGTGCTCGTGTTCGACGAGCCGACGGCCGTGCTGACGCCGCAGGAAACCGACGATCTGATGCGGATCATGCGGGAACTTGCGGCGTCGGGCACCACCATCGTGTTCATCACCCACAAGCTCCGTGAAGTACGCGAAGTAGCAGACAAGATCACCGTCATCCGGCTCGGCAAGGTCGTCGGCGAAGCGAAGCCGACGGCAGGCAACACCGAACTCGCCGCGTTGATGGTGGGACGTGATGTGCAGCTGACAGTTTCGAAGGAACCGGCCGAGCCGGGTGCTGCCGCACTGGTCGTCGAGAACCTGTCGGTGTTCGACGCCCAGGGCAACAAAACCGTCGACGACATCAGTCTCGAGGTCGCCGCGGGAGAAATCCTCGCCATCGCCGGCGTGCAGGGCAACGGCCAGACGGAGTTCGTCGAGGCGCTACTCGGCTTGCAGGAGAACGTATCCGGAAAGATCGCCCTCGACGGCCGCTCGCTCGTCGGGGAGACAGTTCAGCAGGTGCTCGACGCCGGCGTGGGGTTCGTGCCCGAGGACCGGACCGTCGACGGCCTGGTGGGGGAGTTCTCGATTGCCGAGAACCTGATGCTCGACCGCTCCATCAGTGAGCCGTTCGTGCGGCGCGGAGCGGTACAGCGGGAGTATCTCGACACGTTCGCGTCGGAGAAACTGACCGAATTCGACGTGCGGGCACCGGGAATCGGAACCGCTGTCGGACGCCTCTCCGGTGGTAACCAGCAGAAGGTGGTGCTCGCACGCGAACTGAGCCGCGATCTGCGACTGTTCGTCGCCGCGCAGCCCACTCGCGGAATCGACGTGGGATCCATCGAATTCGTACACAAGCGCATCGTCGCCACCCGGGATTCGGGGATCCCGGTCATCGTGGTGTCGAGCGAACTGGACGAGGTCGCCGCACTGGCCGACCGCATAGCCGTCATGTATCGAGGAGCAATCGTGGGAATCGTCCCCGGGGATACGTCCCGCGAAACACTCGGATTGATGATGGGCGGCGAGCGCGGTGAGTGAGACCGAGCAGCCGTCGAAAGCTCATGTCGTACTTCGGCAGATCTTCACCGGCAGTGCCATCATCTCGGTTCTCGCGGTCCTGCTTGCGCTGATCGTCGGTGCCGTCCTCATTGCCGCGACCAACTCCGGCGTCCAGGAATCGGCAGGCTACTTCTTCTCCCGTCCGTCGGACATGCTGACGGCGATCTGGGATTCGGTGTCCGGCGCGTATTCGTCGCTGTTCCAGGGGTCGGTGTACAACTTCCGTCGTCCCGGGTTCGAGAACGGCATCCGGCCGTTGACCGAGACGTTGACATTCGCGACACCGCTCATCGTCGCCGGACTCGGTGTGGCCCTTGCCTTTCGAGTCGGTATGTTCAACATCGGTGGTCGTGGCCAGATGCTGATCGCCGCCGCATGCGCGGGCTGGGTCGGTTTCGGGGTGAGCCTGCCCGCCGGCATCCATCTGCTGGTGGCCGTTGTCGCAGGCGTTGTCGGCGGCGCGGTCTGGGGCGGCATCGCCGGATTCCTCAAGGCCCGCACCGGTGCTCACGAGGTGATCGTCACGATCATGCTCAATTACGTTGCGTTCTATCTCATCTCGTACCTGCTGCGTACTCCCGGTGCGCTGCAGGCTCCGGGATCGAACAATCCCAAGACGGCCCCCATCGAATCGACGGCCGTGTTCCCGAAGCTGTTCGGCGACAAGTACAACCTGCATCTCGGGTTCGTGCTAGTGATCCTCGTGACGGTCGCGGTGTGGTGGCTGCTCGAACGATCGAGCCTCGGATTCCGATTCCGCGCCGTCGGTGAGAACCCGCACGCGTCCCGCGTCGCCGGCATGAACGTCAACCGTATCTACCTCTACGCGATGATCCTGTCCGGAGCTCTCGTCGGCCTGGCCGGTGTGGCTCAGGTGCTCGGTACGGTCACCACCGGCTTCAGTGCCGACATCGACGCCGGTATCGGATTCGACGCCATCACCGTGGCCCTGCTCGGGAGATCCAAACCGTGGGGCGTCTTCTTCGCGGGAATCCTGTTCGGCGCGTTCAAGGCCGGCGGGTTCGCCATGCAGGCGGCCGAGGGCGTACCCATCGACATCGTGCTCGTCGTGCAGTCGGTGATCGTGCTGTTCATCGCCGCACCGCCGTTGGTGCGAGCAGTGTTCCGATTGCCCAAACCCGGTGAAGAGAAACTCGCCAAAGCCGAGACCGCGAAGGTGGGTGCACTGTGACCACCTCCGTCGACTCACCCGCAGAGACGGTCCTCGGTCGTAGTTGGAAGGTGCCCACGATCCTCGGGGTCGTGACACTGCTGGCGTTGGTGCTGTTCGTCGTCCGAAAAGGCTCGGGCACCAGTACATTCGCGCTGGCCTCCGAAGACGACTTCTTCGCACTGCCCGCCGTCGGCGTACCGTCGTACGGTGCCGGCCTGGTCGTGGTCGTATTGCTGGCCGTCATCACCGGCTACGCGGCCCTGTTGGCGTCGCGTTACCGGTCGACGCCGCTGTGGCTGCTCGCCGTGTTCGCAGTGCTGTTCGTATTCGGATTTCTCGCGTGGGCCGCGGACGGGGAGACGATCCCCGTACCCGGATTGCTCATCGGCGCAGTCGCTTTGAGCACACCGCTGATCTTCGGTGCGATGGGCGGAGTGATCTCCGAGCGTGTCGGCGTCATCAACATCGCCATCGAGGGGCAGCTGCTGGCAGGGGCTTTCGTCAGCGCCGTCGTCGCGTCGATCACCGGTTCGACCTACGTGGCCTTGCTCGCCGCTCTGGTCGCAGGCGCACTGACGGCGTCTCTGCTGGCCGTGTTCTCGATTCGCTACTTCGTCAATCAAGTCATCGTCGGTGTGGTGCTCAACGTGCTCGTCGTGGGACTGACGAGCTTCCTGTACTCGGTGGTGCTCACCAAGAACGCCGAGACGCTGAATTCGCCACCGCGCTTCGCGCGCATCGACATTCCGGTGCTCTCGCAGATTCCGATCCTCGGTCCGGTGCTGTTTCGACAGACACTGATCGTCTATTTGATGTACATCGCCGTGGCCCTGGTGTTCTTCGGTCTGTTCCATACCAAGTGGGGTCTGCGACTACGTGCCGTCGGTGAGCATCCGCAAGCCGCCGACACCGTCGGAATCAACGTGGCCCGAACGCGGTTCTGGAACGTCTGCCTCGCCGGTGCCATCGCCGGGCTCGGCGGTGCGTATTTCACGCTCGGGTCCGTCGGAGCCTTCGGCAAGGAGATGACCGCAGGTGCCGGCTACATCGCACTCGCCGCGGTCATCTTCGGCCGATGGGATCCGGTGCGGGCCACCCTGGCCGCATTGCTGTTCGGATTCGCGTCGAATCTGCAGAACGTACTGGGCATCATCGGGTCCCCGGTGCCGAGCGAGTTCATGCTGATGCTGCCGTACGTGGTCACCATTTTCGCCGTCGCCGGCCTGGTGGGCCACGTGCGAGGACCGGCCGCGGCGGGCAAACCGTACGCGTCCAGGAGTTGACGGTTTCGCCATCTGACTCAGCGGTAGGGTCGTAAGTCCGATGTGACCGCTTTCACTGTAAGGTTCGATCATTGTTGCCGCAGTTTTTCGAAGGAGAGCCATGAGCTTCCGCAGTCCCTTTCCCGACGTCGAGATCCCGAATCTGAGCGTCTACGACTTCCTGTTCGGGTCCATCGCCGAGTCCGATCTGGACAAGCCTGCGCTCATCGACGGCACGTCGGGTGACGTCACCACCTACAAGAGCCTGATCGGCCAGGTCGACGCGATCGCCGGGGCGCTCGCTGCCCGTGGGCTCGAGGTCGGCGACGTCGTCGGACTGCATTCGCCGAACGTCCCCGCATTCGCTTCGGTGCTGCACGGCATTCTGCGTGCCGGCGGAACCGCGACGACGATCAATGCGCTCTACACCGCCGAGGACATCGCCAAGCAGCTCACCGGCTCGGGCGCGAAGTTCCTGTTCACCGTCTCCCCGCTGTACCCGCAGGCCAAGGCCGCCGCGGAGAAGGTGGGTATCGACGCCGATCACGTCATCGTGCTCGACGGCGCCGAGGGCCACCCGAGTCTGCGGGACCTGCTCACCCAGGGCGCGCCTGCTCCCGAGGTCTCGTTCGATCCGGCGACGCACGTTGCCGTGCTGCCGTACTCGTCCGGCACGACGGGTGTGCCCAAGGGCGTCATCCTCACGCACCGCAACCTCGTCGCCAACGTGGCCCAGATGGAACCGCGCGTGGGCATCGACAGCAACGACGCGATCCTGGCGCTGCTGCCGTTCTTCCACATCTACGGACTGACGGTGCTGCTCAACATCGCCCTCAAGTTGCGCGCGCACCTGGTCACGATGCCGAAGTTCGACCTCGTCGAGTTCCTGCGCATCATCCAGGACCAGAAGCTGACCTACCTGTTCATCGCCCCGCCGGTGGCCGTTGCGCTCGCCAAGCACCCGATGATCGATCAGTACGACCTCTCGAGCGTGCACACCATCTTCTCCGGCGCGGCACCGTTGGACGAAGAGCTCGGCAAGGCCGTCGCCAAGCGCTTGAACACGCGGGTGCGTCAGGGCTACGGCATGAGCGAGCTCAGCCCGGTCAGCCACGCGATCCCGTTCGATCGCGACGACATGCCGCTCAGCTCGGTGGGCCAGCCACTGGCCAACACCGAGAACAAGCTCGTCGACCCGGGCACGCTCGAGGAAATCGAGCTGCCCACAGAGGGATTGAGCAAGCCGGGCGAGCTGTGGGTCAAGGGACCGAACGTGATGGCGGGATACCTGAACAATCCTTCCGCTACCGCGGAGACCCTCGACTCCGACGGTTACCTGCACACCGGCGACATCGCCGTCGCCGACCACGAGGGCGTCGTCTACATCGTCGACCGCCTCAAGGAACTGATCAAGTACAAGGGCTACCAGGTGCCCCCGGCGGAGCTCGAGGCGCTGCTGCTCACGCACGAGGAAATCGCCGACGCGGCCGTCATCGGTGTTCTCGACGACGAGGGCGAGGAAATCCCCAAGGCGTTCGTCGTCCGCCAGCAGGGTGCCACGATCGACGAAGAGGGCATCATCGCGTTCGTCGCCGAGCGCGTCTCCCCACACAAGAAGGTTCGACGCGTCGAGTTCATCGACATCGTGCCGAAGTCTGCGGCCGGCAAGATTCTTCGTAAGGATCTGCGGGCAGCGGAGGCCGGAAAGTAATACTCCGTTCCACGACAACACCCCGTCCCACACTCAGTGGGGCGGGGTGTTGTGTTGTGGCGCAGACGTTTCGATAGTGCACACCCCTTTTTCCGACCGCGCGACCCTCCTCGGGCGCAAACATGGGCGCTCAGTCGGTAGCAGGGGCGTGAGGTTGTCGTGAAACCGCGCTCGAATCAGCCGGGTGCACTCATCGCCGGGCATCGGGTGAGGCGGTTGTATTCGTCCAGGGTGGTCAGTGGGGGACGGTCGACGAGAGACAACGGTGCCACGCTCATCGAGAGCTGAGTTCCGGTGGTGGAGAACGTGGTGAACCCGGCTCCGGAATCGCTCAGACCCAGGCGCGAGAACATCGTGGCGATGATCTGCCGACTCATGACAGCCAACTCCGACGTCGGCCGATTTCGATGCCGTCGGGTTCCCAGTCCGACCTGGCCGATCGCGCCGATACCCAACGGTCGCACGTATCGAGCAGTACACCGATCTCGACGCCGTAGCCGGGGGCGAACGGAAGTGCTTCCAGGAGGCGACGAGTCGCGGCGTATTCCCCGCCCAACGGTTGGAAGACGCCGGCGAGTTCGGGCCGAAGCGCCGTCAGCAGCGGTCGTACCGTCAGCTGCGTGACGCGGCCGCCGCCGTCCTCGTCGGTGGTGTCACCGATCGTCAGCGGCCGACGGTAGAAGCCTTTGACCAACTCGACGTCGTCGGACATGACCAGTGGACCGACGAGGGAGGGAACGAAGTGCGAACCGGGATCGACCAGATCGGAGTCGACGAACACCACGAGGTCGCCCGAGGTGGCGGCCACTCCGCGCCACAGCGCTTCACCCTTGCCGCGAACCACGGGTGTGCCGGTTAGGGCGTCCTCCCTGGAGACGACGGTGGCACCGGCGCAGCGGGCCCGCGCCGCGGTGCGGTCGGTCGACCCCGAATCCAGCACCACCAGCTCGTCGATCAGGCTGCCCAGATGGGGAGTCATCGAGGCGATGACGCCGGCGACGGTCTCTTCCTCGTCGAGAGCGGGCAGCACGACCGAGACGGTCCGGCCACGTTTGGCCCGGATGATGTCTGCCAGTGGCCACGGAGAGCGGGCCCAGGTGGCAGCCAGAGCCGGAGTGCCCGCAACGTCGGTTCGGTTCATCGCTTTTCCTTCGTCATCGCTCGAGGAGTGCACGGCTCAGGACGGGCCGGTCGGCAGCCCCAACGACGGTGCGATCACCGACCACGAATCGTGCAGATCCTGTTGCCAGTAGGCCCAGGAATGGGTCCCGTTGGGTCGGAAGTTGTAGGTGGCCTCGATGTTCAACTCCTGCAACCGTTTCCGCATCTGTTGCGAGCACACATCTGTCGTTGCTTCGATCACTGCGCCGACGGCGAGTTGTTGTGCGAGCTTGCCGTAATCGCTGCCGATACCGGGGCCGCCCGGCACGTCGAACGCACCGGGCGCTCCCGTTCCGGACGAGATGTAGACGGCCATGCCGCGCAGCCCCTCGGCATTGACGTAGGGGTCGTTGGCAATCCAGTCGGCGCTGCCCTGTGGTCCCCACATGTTGGCGGTCGACCCACCGCCGCGGGCCTCGACGACGGACCTGACGTACATCGCACCCACCGGGTCGCTGGTGCGTGCGCATCCACTGAACGCGGCGACGGATCGATACACCGAGGGATGGGCGATGGCCAACTGCAGAACGGACGTGCCTGCCATCGAGATCCCGGCGACCGCATTGGCCCCGTTGCCGTCGAGCAGAGCATCCATCAACGGAGGAAGTTCGCGACCGAGAAAGGTGGACCACATGTTTCGGCCCAGTACCGGATCGTCGTGCAACCAGTCGGTGTAATAGCTCGCAGCGCCGCCCCGCGGAACCACCACGTTGACGTTCTTGTCTCCGAAGAAGCCGGCGATGTCGGTCTGATCGAACCAGCTGCTTCCCCCGTCACCGCCCGCCGCTCCGTTGAGTAGATAGAGCGTGGGTGAACCGGGCTGCGCCGACCGAAATACGTCGAGCTGGATATCGCGGTCCATGGCTGCCGAATGCACCCATACGATGTCTCGTCGGTCGGCAACTCCCTCGACGCCGACCACCGACGAGACGGTGTCGGCGGAAGCCGACCCCGCCGTAGTCGATAGGAGAACGACGACGGTAGCGAGCACACTCAGCGCCGACAAGGTCGCCTGACCGAGGCGAAATCGACTGGGCATCAACGGTTCCTGACATTGTGGGAGCCGCGCACGACAAATCTCCGGCGAGCGCGATGTGCCTTTGGACGGTAATGCGGATCACTGGTGTCGACAACAATGTTGACGATCCTTCAGTTCTGACACAGATATCCCGCGAATCGTTGTCAATTTTCCAAAATGCTCGTCGACGGGGTTTCTCGGCCTCTGCCCGGGTGATGCACTGGCCCCTCCGACGCACCTCGCCGCGTCGAATCGCTCTGTCTCCTTCGAAAGGTTGTGTCGTGGTCGCATTCGGACTCATCGACGAGTGGAAGCCCGCTCCAGGACCGCTCACCACGTGGTCACCCACCGTCGCCTCACGAGCTGCTGCCGCGGCTGCGCCCGTTCACCCGGCACCGCCCTCGCACATCCAGCAGGCGTATCTCGAAGCCGCCTACCGCAACCGGGGATCGTCGTTCCGATTCTCCCGGCTGTGCCTGGTGACGTTCAAGATCGAAGGCGCACTGGACCGCACCGCGATGGGACGAGCTTTCAACACGTTCGTCACCCGACACGATTCGTTCCGTAGCTGGTTCTCGACGACGGCCGAGGGTTCGACGCGCCACCTCGTCGACGTCGCCGACATCGCGCTCGAAGCGACCGATTTCGGAACGCCTGCGGACTCCGAGGCCATTCGGCGTCACGTGCAGGACAGCACGCCCGGTCCCGAGAGCTGGGACTGCTTCTCGTTCGGAACGATCGAACACGACGATCACTTCGTGGTGTACGCGGCGGTCGATCACCTCGACACCGACGGCATCTCGCAGGCCCTGACCTACTACGAACTGCGCCAGCTATATCGCAACGCGGTGACGGGGGAGTCCGACGGCCTGTTCACCCCGGGCAGCTACCTCGAGTACTGCCAGCGTGAACGTCTCGAGAGCGACGCGACGACTCTCGAGAGCCCCGCGGTTCGGACCTGGATCGACTTGGTCACCGACAACGGGGGCGATCTGCCGACGTTCCCACTTCCGTTGGGACGCAGCAGCATCGACTACACGCGGACCTCGCACAGCTCGTTCCCGTTGTTCGACGGTGCCACCGCGCAGGCAGTCGACGAGGCGTGTGCAGCCGTGGGAGTCAAGTTCATCGGCGGAATCTTCGCCGCCGCAGCGCTGGCGGAGTACGAGCTCGCCGGCCGGGGCAGCTACCTCGGTCTGACGCCCAAGAGCACGCGGGCGACCCCGGGCGAATTCGCGTCGATCGGGTGGTATTCGAGCCTGATTCCGGTGCAATTCGACCTCGGTGAGCAGCCGACGTTCCGTACCCTCGCAGTGCTCGCACAGGCAGCATTCGACTCCGGAAAGTTGCTGGCGAACACCTCGTACCACCGGGTGCTCGAGCTGGCCTTGCCGGAACACGGAATCACGACGCAGCCGGGATGGACCGCGCCGATGATCTCGTACGTCGACGTTCGCAAGTTGCCGGGCGAAGCCGAATTGGATGCGGCGGGAGCGGGTCTGTACGGCAACCGCGGCAGTTCCGAGGAAGTCTTCATGTGGATCAACCGCTTCGAGGACCACACCGGCGTCGAGTTCCTGTACCCGGGCACCGACGAGGCCGATCGTTCGATCGACCTGTACTTCTCCAAGATCTCCGAAATCTACGCCGCCGTGGTCGACAAGGGCGACTACATCCCACAGCCACCCGAGGCTCACGTGTTGGCCCACGAGCTTCCGGACGTCAGCAGGGTATGACGCTCCCTCGCCGCGGGTCGTGGCTGACGCTGGGTGCCTGCCTGCTGGCCGTCACGATGCAGATGATCGACGTCACCGCCGTCACCGTGGCGTTGCCGACGATCGCGCGTGACCTCGACGCGTCGGGCACCCAGCAGGTCTGGATCCCGACGGCATATCTGCTCGCCTTCGCCTGCGCGCTGCTCACGATGGCGCGCGCAGGTGAGGTGTTCGGGCGCAGAACGGTATTCGTCACCGGCACTGCACTGTTCGCCGTGACGTCGGTGCTCTGCGCCTACGCGCCCACCGTCGAACTGCTCGTCCTCGCCCGCGTGCTGCAGGGGCTCGCGGGAGCGGCGATGTCGGCGCAGACGGTGGCGATCGTGACAGCGGCCTACTCCGGCACGCGGCGCACCACCGCGTTCGCGCTGTACGGTGGCACCGCGGGGCTGGCCGGACTCGCTGGGCCGTCCATCGGCGCAGCGCTGCTGCACCTCGACATCCTCGGAACCGGTTGGCGAGCACTGTTTCTGATCAACGTCCCGATCGCGGCGGCGGCGATCGTTCTCGGCCGCAGGTTCGTGGCATCGGGTACCGAGCAGGTCCCGGCCGGACACGGCGGGCGGTTCGACCCGGTCGGTGCCGTCCTATGGTCGATCGGGGCCCTGCTGATCGTCTGTCCCGTCATGATCAGCTCGAGTGTCGCCGCAGCGTTGCCCGCGGTTGCGCTCGGTCTGACGACACTGGCCGGGTTCGCGATGTGGGAGCGTCGTCGACGTGCTGCAGGAGCACACGTCATGGTGAACATCGGCGTCTTCGGTGAGCGAGGATTCTCCGTGGGATGCGCCGTATCGGCTCTCGTGTACGGGACCTTCACCGGGTTCGTTCTGACGATGTCGGTGACACTGCAATCCGGATTGGGTGAGAGCGCGTCGACGGTGGGAGCGATCACTGTTCCCTTCGCGCTCGGGGCGGTGCTCGCTTCCGTGGCCGCGCCGATCTCGTTCCACCACTGGGATTCTCGCGTCGTTGCGGCCGGCGCGGCCGCTATGGGACTGGCTCTGCTCGTTCTCGGCGTCACCACAGAATACCTGGACCGTGCCGGCTTTCCCTGGTGGGCGGTCGTGCCGCTCGGGGTACTCGGCGCGGGTCTCGGGTCGGTGATCGCGCCGTTGCAGAGCACCATCGTCGCGGGGGTGGCCCCGCACGCCATCGGCTCGGCCTCGGGAATTCTGCCGACCGTCCAACAAGTGGGATCGGCTGTGGGAACCGCGGTGACCGGGGCCCTGTACTTCGGTCTGCTTCCTGCGGAGCCGGTTGCCGCGGACTATCTGGCGTCTCAGCGGACGGTGTTGTTCGGGCTGGCCGCGACCATGGTGGTGGCCACCGCATTCGCGGCCGCGCTGCCCCGCGGCGTCATCGAACGCAGCTCGTCGATGGTCTCCCAGGGTGTGCCGTGAATATTCGTAAGTGATTGTTCCGCAACAGTATCCGACAATGTCTCACCCGGACCAGGAGTTCGGGCCGATCGAAATCGAGAAGAGTTACACCATGTTTCGCACCCTCGTGACCTCGACACTCGTCGTCGGGTTGATGTCGCTGTTGTTCGTATCTGCTCCCCATGCGTCGGCTGCGCCCGGTGATCCGGCCCCGGTACCCGGCACGTTGTATGCGGCGCCTGCGGACCTGAACGGGAAGAACAATGGCGATGTCGTTGCCAGTCGGCGGTTTTCGAGCCCCCTGTATCCCGGTGCCGACATCTGGCAGCTCCAGTACCGGTCGTCCGATTCCCGAGGCGACGCCATCGCCGCAGTGACAACGGTTCTGGCACCGACGAACCGTGCACCCGGTGGGCCTCTGCTGTCGTATCAGCCGTTCGTCAATGCGCTCGGATTGCAGTGCGCACCGTCGGAGTCCCTGTTCGGTGCCGACCCGACGACCGGTGTGCAGGAACGTGAATTTCTCAACCTCGCGCTGATGCGTGGATGGACCGTGGCGGTACCGGACCACCTCGGGCCGAAAAGTGCGTACGGCGCAGCCAAGTTGGGCGGACAGATCACGCTCGACGGCGTCCGCGCCGCACAGCGCGTGCCGGAACTCGGTTTGGTAGCGAGTCCGGTAGGTATGGCCGGTTACTCCGGCGGCGGTATGGCGACGGCGTGGGCCGCGGCGCTCGCTCCCAGCTATGCACCCGAGCTGAACATCGTGGGTGCCGCAGCCGGGGGTGTGCCTGCGGATCTGGACAACATTGCTCGCGCGTTGGGTTTTCAGCCCCATCAGGCATTCGGTCTCGCGTTCGCGGCCGCCCTCGGACTCGAACGCGAATACCCGGATCGCCTGCCGATCACCGCGCAGCTCAATCCCACCGGTCTGGCGTTGAAGGATCAGGTGTCGAATGCGTGCACGCCGGTGATCCTTGCGACCGGAGCCTTCAAGAGCGCGCTGGCGGTCTCGACCACTACGTCGTTGGTGGACAGCCCCGAGGCGCAGCAGATCATCGACGAGAACAGTCTGGTCAAGTACGCCGGTGTGCCGACGGCACCCACACTTCTGTGGGGAAGCGACAACGATCCGCTCATTCCGATCGGTGCGTTGCGTGACACTGCTGCTCGGTACTGCGCGAGTGGTGCCACACTGCAGTTCGACGTCGTGCACGCACCGCAGCACATCCAGGCTGCGTTCGAGGGCCTTCCCGCGGCACTGACATTCCTGGACAACAGGTTCCGGGGTGTCGCGCCGCCGACGAACTGCCTCCGATGAGACGACTGGCAACCGTCGTCGCTGCTGTGACGACGGCACTGGTCGCGGCTTCCGCGCCCGGATATGCAGCGGATCTTCCGGTCCTGGCACCGCAGACGCTCGGCGACTTCTCGGTGCAGACTCGGTACTTCGACGTCGTAGTGGGGCCGGAACACGACCAGCACTGCACCGTCGTCGGAGATGTGTACGTTCCTGTCGGGCTGGGACCGGACCACCGAGCTCCAGCCATTCTGACCAGCAACGGTTTCGGCGGATCCAAGGACGACCAGGCCGGTGCCGCTGCCAGATTCGCCACTCACGGCTACGTGGTTCTGACGTACTCGGCTCTGGGTTTCGGCGGCTCGACATGCAAGATCTACTTCGCCGATCCCGATTACGACGGCATGGCCGCATCGGTTCTGATCGGCTATCTCGCCGGTGCGAGCGGCGGGGTGTTCACCGATCCCGCACGGACGGTGGCCGCCCCCGCACTGGATGTGGTTCGCCTCGACGCGCCGGGTGACCCGCGCGTCGGCTACCTCGGCGGTTCCTATGCCGGCGCAACGGGATTGGCGACGGCGGCGGTCGATCCACGATTGGACACCGTCGCGTCGATGATCACCTGGAACGATCTGGCGCGGTCGTTGGCACCGGACGGGGCCGGCCGCAGATCCGTCGGGCCGGTCAAGAGCGTGTTCGGTTCGGCATTTCTGGCCGCCGGTGCCGTTCTGACCGGACCGGGCGGATACGCCGTCGATCCGGCACGGGCACAGGGGTGCCCGAACTACGCCCAGTGGGTGTGCGACGCCGCGTCCGCCTTCACGGCCAATCGCGAACCCGACCCGGGAACTCTGGCGGCGATGCGTCATGTCTCACCGGTGGACTATCTCGATCGAGTCGATGTGCCGGTGTTGCTCACGCAGGGGCAGAAAGATTCGCTGTTCAGTCTCGACGAGGCCGCAGCTACATTCGAGGCCCTGCGGGCGCGGGGAGTGGAAACGTCCATGGTCTGGCACTCGTGGGGACACAACGATCGCAAGGGTTATCCGGGTGAGTTCGACATCAAGGCCCCCGACCCGTTCACTCAGCACGAAGCGGCACTGGTGGGCAATTGGCTCGACCGACACCTCAAGGATCGTGACGTCGACCCAGGACCGGCTTTCACCTACTTCCGGGACTGGGTGCCCTATACCGGTGTCGCGTCGCCGGCCTACGTCGAATCCGAGACATTTCCCGTCGGTGCTCGCCGCACGTTCCGTTTTTCGAATGGATCACTGGCGGAGGGGGATTCGTCGAACGAAGTGTGGACGCAGACGATTCGGGGTGCAGGTGCGTCGATGCCCACCACGTTCGGACTGCCGAATCTCGCGGCCGAGTTGCCCGTGCCGCGGGTCTCGCTACCCGGCTCTGCCGCGAACTGGACGACGCCGCCACTGACCGAACCCATCGACGTCGTCGGCGCACCGGAACTGTCCATCGGTCCCACGGTGTCCGGTCCCGCGACCGTCTTCGTCACCGTGCTCGACGTAGCACCCGACGGTGCGCGGAGCCCGATTCACGGACTCCTTGCACCCGCCGTACTCACCGGATCCGGTGAACCGGTGACCATCTCGCTGCCCAGCATCGTCCATCGATTCGACCGCGGTCATCGCGTCGCCGTCGAGATCACCGCGACGGATCCGTCCTTCGCAGGTGGGCCGGGCCCAGCGGACGTCACCGTGTCCTCGACGGATCCGATCAACCAGTTCTCTCTTCCCGTAGTCCCGTGATCTTCGATTTTGCTCACCCGAAAGGCTCGCTGTGATCCGAAAATTCTTTACCCTGGGGTCCATCCTGGTGGCGCTCTGCGCGTCCCTGTTCGCAGTGGGCACAACAGCTTCGGCGGCTCCCGCGCCGACGGCCCCGGATCCGGACGTCTTCTACGCGGCACCGGCCGACATCGCCGATCACGCGCCGGGTGACATCTTGGCCAGCCGACGGGCCGACGCCTGGATGTACCCCAACACCGACATCTGGCAACTCAAATATCGGTCCACCAACTCCGCAGGCGCACCCGTCGCCGCGGTGACGACCGTGCTGATGCCGCGAGGCAAGGGCGCGGGAACCCCACTGGTGTCCTATCAAGCCGTCATCAATGCCCTGGGCGTCAAATGTGCACCGTCACATGGTCTTTTCACATACGAGATCGGTGAATCGCCGAGCCTGTACGTCGGTATGGTCGCCCGCGGTTGGGCGGTTGCGGTGCCGGACTACCTCGGCCCGACCGGAGCCTACGGAGCCGCGGAGTACGAAGGTCGTTTGACGCTCGACGGTGTGCGGGCCGTGCAGAACTTCGAGCAGTTGCCGCTGAAGGACAGTCCCGTTGCACTGCTGGGTTACTCGGGAGGCGCACTGGCGACCTCGTGGGCCGGTGCCATGGCACCCACTTACGCGCCGGAGCTGAACATCGTGGCCAGCGTGCACGGTGGAACTCCGGCGGACCTGGGATTGATCGCACAGAACCTGGGCTACAGCGCGATTCCGCACCCCGCCTTCGGAATGGCACTCGCGGCATCACTCGGACTCGAACGTGAATACCCGACCGAATTCCCCGTCTCGGAGAACCTGAATGCAGCGGGCCTGGCCCTGCGAGATCGCGTGAGCAACGAATGCAGGCGCCCCATCATCATCGGCGGAGCGTTCAAGAGCGCGAGAGATCTGTCGAACGTCGACATCGCGTCCCTGCCCTCTGCGCAGGCGGTACTGAAGAAGAACAGTCTCGTCGACTACGACGGCGTCCCCACGGCCCCGGTGTACATCTGGCACGGCATCAACGACTTCATCACCCCGTTCGCGCCGGTGAAGGAGACGGTCGACCGCTACTGCGCAGCCGGAGCAACCGTGCAGTTCCGGGCGTATCCACTCGCCGAGCACTTCAGCGGATCGATCGTCGGACTGCCCGAGGCCTACGCGTACGTGGACGCACGATTCCGAGGAGAGCCGGCACCGTCGAACTGCGGCTGATGCCCGCTTGGTGGTGACCTCACACCGTATTTGTCGACTGCGCGCCCTCGCTCCTGAGTGAGCGGGGGCGCGCAGTTGGTAGTAAGCGTGTGAGGTTGCCGGGGAACCGAGAGGGTGCTCGCCGCGTCCAACCAGTTGTGAGAGCAACGGGGCGCTGGGTGACGGGTGTGGTCGGACTGATGATGCTGGTCGCCGGATGTGGTGAGTCGACGCCGAGTGCACCGAATGCTGCGTTGCCGACGTCGACCAGCGTTGCGCCGATCGCCACCGAGCCCTGGGACCCCTGCACCATCCCGGACAATGCCGTCGATGCCGCGGGATTGGATGTGGGGAGCAAGACCACGAATTTGTTCGGAGACGCCCCGCTGTCGAACGACTGGAAGACGTGTATCTGGACAGACCCTGACCCTGGATCGTGGTACTTCCTGGGCGCGTTCTCGGGCTTCCACTCGCTGGACGATCTGGAGGCGAACGACCGCTTCAATCAATTCTCGAAGGTCGACGCTCTCGGCGGATACCAATTCCTCCGCGCCGATCGCCCCGCCGGACGAAGTTGTGGCATGGCATTCGAGGTGGAGAAGGGTCTGGTGTATTTCGTCCTCGACACTCGCGCGGCGAGCGAGCCAGCAAGAGATCCGTGTGTGGAAATCGAGAATATTGCGAGCAGTACGCGCGCATCGCTCCCACCTATCTCGAACTGAACTGGAGGGTATGACTGTGGGACAAAACCCCGGGGATCTGTTCGACTCGATGCAGAACTGGCGACACTCGTCGGATCAGGCCGCAGCCGGAATTTTGGATATACCGGAAGGTGTTGCGGCGCAGTGCGACGCTGCATGCGTCACGTACATCGCCCACCTGGAGGGCATGGTGCAGCAGACGGAGTTTCTCGTCGATCTCGACGCATTCGGAACGCTTCCTTCAGCTCGACAGCTGGGTCGCAAGTTCAAGCGACTGGCCGATGGTGAGGAACGGTCGGCGGCTGTTGCGATCAGGCAACACATCGAGGTCATCGAATTGATGCGCTCGGTGTTTCGGCGCTATTTCGTCGACACCGAAGAGGTTGATCAGAGCGTGGGCGCTCGGGTCGGCGAGATCGGGGCGGCGCTGGGGGAGTAGTCCCGCAACCTCACACCCTTTCTCCGGACCTCGCACCCCCGCTATGCGCGGAACCCCGGCGTGCGGTCGCCAAAAAGGGTGGGAGGTTCCGTGCATTGCCAACGCCATACCGTCGACCCTGCCCGAAATGTCCGTAAAGGCAACTACGGCAACGCAATCACGACAACATTCGCGAATCGGATGCCTTACTCTGCCTTCGTGAATCTTTCCTCGGCCCGGCTGGTACAGATGCGTCCGCGCGATCCGAACGAACCGCATCGCGCGGCGAGTCCACTCGAATTGTTCTTCGACCTCGTGTTCGTCGTGGCCGTCAGTATCGCGGCGGTGCAACTCCATCACGCGCTCACCGAGAACCATGTCGCCGACGGCCTGCTCAGTTACGCGCTCGTGTTCTTCGCGATCTGGTGGGCGTGGATGAACTTCACGTGGTTCGCCACCTCCTTCGATACCGACGACTGGCTCTATCGAACGCTGACCGTCGTGCAGATGGCCGGCGTGCTGGTGCTCGCCGCCGGAGTCGAATCAGCGTTCGTGGACAAGGACTTTGCGGTCGTGGTGCTCGGCTACGTCGTGATGCGCGTGGCGATGGTGACGCAATGGGTTCGAGCGTCTCGGACCGGTGACTACAAGAAGACCGCACTGACATACGCGACAGGCATTGCGGGCGTTCAAGTTCTGTGGATTCTCTGGCTGGTGCTGTTCGACGGCACAGCCGCCGTCGTCTTGTTCTTCGTGTTGGCAGCCGCGGAAATGGCGGTTCCACTGATCGCCGAACGCAGCGGGTCGACGCCATGGCACCCGCATCACATCACCGAACGCTACGGGCTGTTCACGCTGATACTGCTCGGCGAGAGTCTGCTCGCATCGGCCAACGCCATCATCGAAGCGCTGCACGACGAGACGGCGCTGGCACCCTTGATCTCGATTTCCGTCCTCACCCTCGTGGTCACCGCGAGTCTGTGGTGGATCTACTTCTGGCCGCCGCATCACCGGGCCATCGGAAAGTTCGGCAACTCGCTGATCTACGGCTACACGCACTACTTCATCTTCGCCGCGGCGGGCGCGTTCTCGGCCGGCATCGAGGTCGAGATCGATGTGCTCACCGAACACAGCAAGCTCGGGGACGTCGCCGCGTCGTTCACCGTCACGGTGCCGATTGCGATATTCGTCCTCGGAGTGTGGCTGATCGCCATCCGCGCCCACGCGGATCGCGTCGTCAACATCGCAGTTCCGGTCGGTGCCGTGCTCGTGTTGTTCGACCCGATCATCCCCATCCCGATCACCCTCACCGCGGTCGTCATGATCGTCGTCGTCGGCGTGCTCGTCGCACGCGGGCCACGACCCCCAGCGTTAGGTCGTTCCGCAGGCTCCACTCCCCAGCGTCCCGCATGAGAAACTGACCACATGAGTATCGGAACCCTGATTCTGCTTCGTCACGGCGAGAGCGAATGGAACGCGTCCAACCAGTTCACCGGCTGGGTCGACGTGCGACTGACCGAGAAGGGCGAGGCCGAGGGCAAGCGAGCCGGCCAGCTCCTCGCCGAGGCGGGCGTACTGCCCGACCTGCTGTACACCTCGCTGCTGCGCCGCGCGATCAGCACCGCGAACCTCGCGCTCGACGCGGCCGAGCGGCATTGGATCCCCGTCGTGCGCGACTGGCGTCTGAACGAGCGTCACTACGGCGCACTGCAGGGCTTGGACAAGGCCGAGACCAAGGACAAGTACGGCAACGAGCAGTTCATGCTGTGGCGTCGTAGCTACGACACGCCGCCGCCCGCCATCGAGGCAGGCAGCGAGTTCAGCCAGGACGCCGATCCCCGCTACGCCGACCTGGACAGCGTTCCGCTGACCGAATGCCTCGCCGACGTCGTCGAACGGCTCATCCCGTACTTCGAGGAGACGATCGTCGCCGATCTGAAGGCCGGCAAGAACGTGCTCGTCGCCGCACACGGCAACTCGCTGCGTGCACTCGTGAAGTACCTCGACGAGATCTCCGACGCGGACATCGCCGAACTGAACATCCCCACCGGCATCCCACTGCAGTACGACCTCACCGAGGTCGACGGCAAGCTGAAGCCGACCAATCCGGGTGGCACCTACCTGGATCCGGAAGCAGCGGCTGCGGGTGCGGCTGCCGTGGCAAACCAGGGCGGTAAGTAACTCCGCCACGCACAAACCGGCAGTTTGTCGAAACTGCAGGTGAACGAACGAAGAACACTGCCGACGAGGGCTATGACGACCAGGGAAATGCCTGCACCCTGCGTATGTGAGCCGTCCATCGAACGTACGATTCCGGTGTGAGTGTTGCATCGGCCGTACTACTGGCAATTGCCGCGGCCTTCGTGGGATACCTCGTCGGCGGTGTTCTGATCCCGTACCTCAACACTCGACACTCGGAGCGCCGCCGCGCCACCTCCGGATTGACGATGTCGCAGGTACTGGACCTGATCGTGCTGGCGTCGGAGAGCGGTATCGCCGTCGTCGATCAATTTCACGACGTGGTGCTGTCGAATCCTCGGGCCGAGGAGCTCGGTCTGGTGCGTAACCGTTCCATCGACGAGCGGGCGTGGGCCGCGGCGACGAAAGTGCTGTCCGACGGCAATCCCGTCGAAGTCGATCTCAGTGCCAAGGCCCCCCGGCCCGGCCGCGACAAGATTGCCGTCCGGTGCGTCGCGAGACTGCTCAGCAAAGAAGACCGACGGTTCGTCGTTCTCTTCGCCGACGACGATTCCGAGCAGGTACGGATGGAGGCCACGCGTCGCGACTTCGTGGCCAACGTCAGTCACGAACTCAAGACGCCGGTCGGTGCGATGAGCCTGCTGGCCGAGGCGCTGCTCGAATCCGCCGACGATCCCGATTCCGTCCGGCACTTCGGCGGCAAGGTCGTCGCCGAATCCAAGCGCCTGGGCAACATGGTGACCGAGCTGATCGCCCTGTCGCGTCTGCAGGGGGCCGAGAAACTGCCCGACCTGGAAGTGGTCGACGTCGACACCGTCGTCAACGAGGCGATGGACCGGTCCAAACTCGCTGCCGAGAACGCGGGCATCTCCGTCACCACCGATCACCCGAGCGGGCTCGAAGTACTCGGCGACCAGGCGCTCCTGGTGACGGCCCTGGCCAACCTCATCCAGAACGCGATCGCGTACTCCTCCGACGGTTCGCCCGTCTCGGTCAGTAGGGCACTGCGCGGATCGAACGTCGCGTTCGCCGTCACCGACCGCGGAATCGGTATCGCCAAGGCGGACCAGGAACGCGTCTTCGAGAGATTCTTCCGCGTCGACAAAGCTCGGTCGCGGGCCACCGGCGGCACAGGCCTGGGCCTTGCCATCGCCAAACACGTCGCAGCCAACCACAACGGCAGCATCTCGCTGTGGAGCAAGCTGGGCACCGGATCCACCTTCACCCTCCAGATCCCCGCGTACTTCGAAGAAGAAGACGACGCCGCGGTTACAGAAAGAGAGAATCAGTGACCAACGTTCTGATCGTGGAAGACGAAGAGTCGTTGGCCGATCCGCTGGCCTTCCTGCTCCGCAAAGAGGGGTTCGAGGCCACCGTCGTCGGCGACGGACCGTCGGCTCTGGCCGAATTCGATCGTGCCGGCGCGGACATCGTGCTGCTCGACCTGATGCTTCCCGGAATGAGCGGCACCGACGTGTGCAAGCAATTGCGTTCGCGCTCAGGCGTTCCCGTGATCATGGTGACCGCGCGTGACAGTGAGATCGACAAGGTCGTCGGGCTCGAACTCGGTGCCGACGACTACGTCACCAAGCCGTATTCGGCCCGTGAGCTGATCGCTCGTATCCGCGCCGTACTGCGTCGCGGCAGTGACGCCGAGGTCGACGGCGGCACCGACACCGGAGTGCTCGAAGCCGGGCCGGTGCGGATGGACGTCGAACGCCACGTGGTGATGGTCGGATCCGATCAGATCACGTTGCCGCTCAAGGAATTCGACCTGCTCGAATACCTGCTGCGCAACTCCGGCCGGGTACTGACCAGAGGCCAGTTGATCGACCGAGTGTGGGGCGCGGATTACGTGGGCGACACGAAGACTCTCGACGTGCACGTCAAACGACTGCGGTCGAAAATCGAGACCGACCCGGCCAAGCCGGAACACCTTGTCACCGTGCGCGGTCTGGGTTACAAGCTCGAGGGGTAGAGCCTGCGGCATGTGAGTGGAAACTCGTAGTGGGCTACGAGTTTCCACTCACGTGCGGCGCCAGCCGCTCTACCGGCGCTGGGCCTCACGAGTGGCCGGATGTACGGCAATCAGACCGAGGCCACGGCGACGCTTGCACAGGGACGCCAACTCCTCGTACGCGGCCTTGCCGAGCAGCTCGGTCAATTCCGGCTTGTACGACTCGAACACCTGCTTGGCTCCGACGTGCGCGTCGGGTGAGCCGGAGCAGTACCAGTGCAGATCGAGTCCGCCTTCGCCCCAACCGCGTCGGTCGTACTCGCCGATGGTGGTCTTGAGAATCTCGGAGCCGTCGGGACGCGTCACCCAATCCTGGGTGCGCCTGATGGGCAACTGCCAGCACACGTCGGGCTTGACCTCGAGCGGTTCGATGCCCTTGCGCAGCGCCATCGAATGCAGTGCGCACCCGATGCCACCCTCGAACCCGGGTCGGTTCTGGAAGATGCACGCACCCTTGTACCGCCGCGTGCGCAGAGATTGCTCGTCGTCGAGATCGTCGTATTCGACGTATCCCTTCTTGCCCAGACCCTTGTCCATCAGCTGCCAGTCCTGCGGCGTGAGCAACTTCACCGACTCGTCGAGCTTGCGTTTGTCGTCCTCATCGGACAGGAACGCGCCGTGCGAACAGCATCCGTCGTCGGGGCGACCCTCGACGGTGCCCTGGCATGCGGGGGTGCCGAACACGCAGGTCCAGTTGGACAACAGCCACGTCAGATCGGCGGCGATGACATGTTCGGCGTTGTCGGGGTCGGGAAACTCGACCCATTCCCGCGGGAAATCCAACTCGACCTCTGCAGCGAACGACTGCTGCTCACGACCTGCTGTCACAAACGACGACGGTAGACCCAGTACCGTGGGGTTGTGCGATTAGGGGTGCTCGACGTCGGTAGCAACACGGTGCATCTGCTCGTAGTGGACGCACACCGTGGCGCACACCCGACGCCGATGAGCTCGAGCAAGGCGACGTTGCGCCTGTCGGAGAACACCGACGCGTTCGGCAACATCACTCCTGCGGGTGCCGATCGGCTCGTCGACGAGGTGCGTGAGTTCGCCGCCATCGCCGCCCGGTCGGGTTGCAGTGAACTGATGGCGTTCGCCACCTCCGCGGTGCGCGACGCCTACAACTCCGACGACGTTCTCGCGCGTGTTCTCGCCGAGACCGGAGTGGCCCTGGAAACCCTGTCGGGCGTGGACGAGGCCAGATTGACGTTCCTGGCCGTGCGCCGCTGGTACGGCTGGAGCGCCGGGCGCATCCTCGGACTCGACATCGGCGGCGGATCGCTGGAACTGACCAGCGGCAGCGACGAGAATCCCGACGTGGCGTTCTCCCTGCAGCTCGGTGCCGGTCGCCTCACCCGGGACTGGCTCGACGAGGATCCTCCGGGAAAGCGTCGTATCGCCGTGCTTCGTGACTGGTTGGATGCCGAACTCGCGACACCGGCCAAGGAACTGTTGGCTGCGGGCGACGCGGACCGCGCGGTGGGAACGTCGAAGACATTTCGTTCGTTGGCTCGCTTGACCGGTGCTGCGCCTTCCGCGGCCGGTCCGCGAGTGACGAGAACGCTGACGGCGAGCGGTCTGAGGCAACTCATCGCGTTCATATCGCGGATGACGGCCGCCGACCGTGCAGAATTGGAAGGCATCAGTGCCGACAGGTCACCACAACTGGTGGCCGGGGCGCTGGTAGCGGAGGCGAGCATGCGGGCACTGTCGGTGGAGTCACTCGAGATCTGTCCGTGGGCGCTGAGGGAAGGTTTGATTTTGAGGAAGCTGGACACCGAAGCCGACGGCGATCTGGTGGGGAGTTCGAGATGAGCGACGCCAACCCGGAAGACACCGGGCAGATCTCGGTCGCCGAGCTGTTGGCCAGAAACGGCCAGAAGACCAACTTGACGGCAGGAGGGCGACGCCGACGAGGCGTCAAGGGCGGCATCTCCGTGGCCGAACTGACCGGGGAGATTCCCGTCGTTCGTGACGAACCCGGCGACCGCAGCGCACCCGTCGTCGACGAGCCGCGGGACGAAGCTCCCGATACCGCTGCGAACGAGCCC
The DNA here is from genome assembly GCF_014905595.1 of Rhodococcus sp. NKCM2511. Taxonomy (NCBI): domain Bacteria; kingdom Bacillati; phylum Actinomycetota; class Actinomycetes; order Mycobacteriales; family Nocardiaceae; genus Rhodococcus; species Rhodococcus sp. NKCM2511. The sequence continues at coordinate 122,328 of NZ_BNHJ02000003.1, forward strand.
ACGAGCAGTGCATCCGACGGCAACACGACCGCGGCGTCCACGCCGCAACCGGCCCGGCCCCAGAGCACCCGCCCGACCCCGTACCAACCGGCAGGCAAGCGCGACAAGCAGCAGCCCGAACCGGAACTGCTGTCGGGCTCCACGACCGTCGCCGGAGACCTGCTCAATCGATCGCACGACGACACCGCGCGCGGGTTGCGGCCCGCTGCTCCTGCCGCGCAGGGATCGGAGCGACGCCCGTACGGGGCGACCCAGGCCGAGCAGGGACGGGCCCGCCGATCGGCGGGATTCCAGCCGCCGCGTTCGACCGAATCCGCGGAACCCAAGACCGACGTCACCTCGCGTGCGCCGCTCGTGGAGAGCCCACATGCCGCTCTCGTCGAGGTGGACGACCTGGCGAAGACCGCGGTCACCCCGCGCATCACGCGCGACAACGAGGTCGACGACAAGAAGACCGCCGACAAAAAGACCGCTGTTAAGAAGATCGCGGACGAGAAGGCCACTGACGAATCGGCCGACGAGGCCGGCACTCAGGTCATACCCGAGGTGGTCGACCTCACGAAGCCGACCACCGACGACGACCCTGCCGACTCGACGACCGCCGACCCGAAGACCGCCGACACCGCGAGTACCGGCTCGCGTGCCGATCGTCGCAAGTCGGCGAGTAAGGACACGGCGAGCAAGGACACGGGAAGCAAGGACAAGTCCCCGGTCAAGGGCAAGGGCGGCGCGGTTCGGCAGTGGCTGGTGCTCATCGGGCAGGCAGTGGTGTCGATCGTCGTCGGTGCGCTGCTGTTCAAGGGCTTCGAGCAGCTGTGGGACGTGTTGCCATGGGTGGCACTGGTGCTGTCGGTGCTGGTCATCGTCGGTCTTGTCGCCGTGGTGAGGATTCTCCGGCGTACCGATGATCTGGTCTCGATCGTCATTGCCATAGCCGTCGGTGTGTTCGTCACGCTCGGTCCGTTGGCCTTCCAGCTCAGTACCGGCTGAGTTTCGACAACGATGGCGGCGAAGCGAATCAAAGTCGGATTGTCCACGGCCTCGGTGTACCCGCAGAACACCGAGGCAGCGTTTCGCTATGCCGCCGATCTGGGTTACGACGGCGTCGAACTGATGGTGTGGGCCGAATCGATCAGTCAGAACGTCGATGCGGTGGCTGCGCTGTCACGTGAGTACTCGATACCGGTGCAGGCCATCCATGCGCCGTGTCTGCTGATCTCACAGCGGGTGTGGGGATCGGATCCGATCGTCAAACTGGCCCGGTCGGTCGAAGTGGCCGAGAAGCTGGGTTCGGCGACCGTCGTCGTGCATCCGCCGTTCCGCTGGCAGCGCAAGTACAGCGACGGATTCGCCGATCAGGTGGCGGAACTGGAATCGAACTCCCACGTCGTGGTCGCGGTGGAGAACATGTTCCCGATGCGTGCCGACAGATTCTTCGGGCGCAAGGAGAAATCCGCCCAACGGCTGGAACGACGCGGAGGCCCGGGAGCGGCCCTGTCGGCGTTCTCGCCGTCGTACGACCCGACCGACGTCGGTCACGGCCACTACACACTCGACCTCTCGCACACCGCGACCGCAGGCTCGGACGCACTCGAGATGCTCGACCGGATGGGCGACGGGATAGCGCACCTGCATCTGGCCGACGGCCGCGGCGCGTCCGTGGACGAGCATCTGATCCCGGGGCACGGCAGCCAGCCCTGCGCCCAGGTCTGCACCGAACTGGTGCGGCGAGGATTCGACGGTCAAGCCGTCATCGAGATCAACACTCAGAATGCGCGCACGGTGCCCGAGCGTTCGTCGATGCTGGACCAGGCGCTGCAGTTCGCCCGCGCACACCTGTCCTGACTGCCGGTAAGTTGTCCGGAATGAGTTCCACCAGCCCGTTCCGGGCCGCAACCACACTGGTCCCACTCGACGTCTCCGCAGACACGGCGTCCTTCGCCGGTGCGATCGATTCCACCTGGACCATCGGCCCCAAAGTGCACGGCGGGGCGATGCTCGCCATCTGCGCGGCCGCGGCGCGTCAGCAGATCGTGCTGATCGACCCGGCCCAGGTCGAGATCCAGCCTTTGGCCGTCAGCGTCAGCTATCTGGCCGCGCCCGACCCAGGCGAAGTGGCGCTCACGACGATCGTGCGCAAGCGCGGCAGGCAGGTCTCGCACGTCGACGTCGAGCTGACTCAGGCCGGACGCGTCGCAGTGCGGGCGGTGGTCACCCTCGGTCGGCCCGACTCGGAGGAACCGAACCACGAAACCCCGTTGTCGCTGACGTCGATGGCCGCGGAGCCTCCTGCGGACACCCTCGCGGTGGCAGGCGATCACCCCATGGCGTCGATCGTGCACGTCGCCAAGGGCTGCGAGATGCGGATCGAACCGTCGTCGGCATCGTTTCTCACCGGTCAGCAGGGTGAGGCCGAAATTCGACTGTGGGTGCGCCCCTTCGCGGGCGACGAAGCCGACGCCGACACGTCGGTGCTCTTCGCGTTGATGGCAGGCGACATCTCGGCCCCGGTGACGATGAACCGCGGAATGTTCGGCTGGGCACCGACGGTCCAGCTGACGACATATCTGCGTCGCCGCCCGGCTCCGGGGTGGCTGCGAGTGGCAGCGACCAGCTCCGTCATCGGCAGCACCTGGTTCGAGGAGGACCACCTGATACTCGACTCGACCGGTGCCGTGGTGGTGCAGAGCCGACAGTTGGCGATGGTGCCGCGCTCGAACTGACATGGCAGGCTTGGCCGTATGACGAGAATTGCAGTGATCGGTGGCGGACGGATCGGCGAGGCATTGATTGCGGGACTCCTCGAGGCCGGTCATGCCGTGCGCGACCTCGTGGTCGCCGAGAAGTCCGAGCCGCGCGCCAAAGAGATCGCGAAGGACTTCGGAGTGCTGACCGCCAGTGTCGCCGACGCGGCCGAGGGAGCCGACGTCATCGTGCTGGCGGTCAAGCCGGCCGACGTCGAGGGCGCACTGAATCAGATCACCAAGATCGAGCTCGACGGTGACCGCGAACAACTCATCGTCTCGCTCGCCGCTGGCGTGCCCACCGCCAAATTCGAGCCCAAGCTCCCCGCCGGATTCCCGGTCGTACGGGTCATGCCCAACACCCCCATGCTGGTGGGGGAGGGCGTCAGTGTGCTGGCCCCGGGGAAGTACGCCCGCGCCGAGCACCTCGAGCTCGTGCGCTCCATCCTGTCGGCCGTCGGCAAGGTCGTCGTCGTCAAGGAACATCAGCTCGACGCGGTGACGGCCGTGTCCGGGTCCGGTCCGGCCTATTTCTTCCTGGTCGCCGAGGCCATGATCGACGCGGGAGTGGGCCTGGGATTGAGCCGGGATGTCGCGTCTGCACTCGTCGCACAGACGATGGTGGGGTCGGGAGCGATGCTGGATCGCTCGGACGAGTCCGCCAGCGAGCTTCGGTATGCCGTGACCTCCCCGGGCGGAACGACCGCCGCGGCGGTACGCGAATTGGAGCGAAACGGCCTCCGAGCTGCATTTTTCGATGCTCTCGGTGCAGCCAACGCCCGATCGATTGAGATGGGCATCACAGCAGAATAAAAAATCTTTTCCCCACACCCGTCGCAGTAACCCCATCTGTCCCTATAGGCTCGGGGGCAGCACGTGCGTGTCTGTTCGGCAGGAGGGGAAGCCTGCCGCATGAGACGTGCCGGAGGTAAGTGGATTGATGGCGTCTATAAACAAGCCGTCCAAGGGTTCGTCCCCGGACGGTCAACCGGCTCTGGCCGGAACACAGTTCCTCACTGTCGCCGAGGTGGCGACTCTGATGAGAGTTTCGAAAATGACCGTGTACCGACTGGTGCACGGCGGAGAGCTGCCCGCAGTACGGGTGGGTCGATCTTTTCGTGTGCACGCCAAGGCGGTACACGACTATCTCGAGACCTCGTATTTCGACGCAGGCTAGTGCACGTAGCTAGGTCGTAAGACCGGGCCGGTTTCGTAAGTCACGGCTCACACCGGTAGGATTGGCGTTCGTCGTGCCAGCCAGCCGGTGTGCAGCCGTGGGCGAGTACGTGGCCCCAGCGCCAGCTCGGTGACCAAGGTTGTTGGCTCGAAGCCTTCGGGCTTGGTTGTCAGGTAGGCGTACGCAAACGGCGTGCGCGAAAACGCTAGAGAAGAACGTGAGGACACCCGCATGGGTTCAGTGATCAAGAAGCGTCGCAAGCGCATGTCGAAGAAGAAGCACCGCAAGCTGCTTCGTCGTACCCGCGTGCAGCGCAGGAAACTCGGCAAATAAGCCTGCCGTCATCTGCTTCACGGCCGAGCCCGTCACCATCGGTGGCGGGCTCTGCTCGTTCGAAGGCGAGTGGCTCCTTGCCTTTCGGACCTCCTTTCCTTTCAGACCTCGCGGAAACCTGTCGATCCAGTAGGCTCGGCACGGGAGCCGAAGTTGGGGAGGCGCAGTGAGTCCGAGCGATCGTGGTGTTGCCGCGCCCCGAGTGGTGCTCGTGACCGGTGCCAGTCGATTCCTCGGCGGATACCTCGTCACCCGGCTCGCTCAGAACCCTCGCATCGAACGTGTCATCGCCGTCGACGAGAAATCTCCGAGCAAAGATCTGCTGCGACGTATGGGTCGCGCCGAATTCGTTCGTGCCGACATTCGAAACCCGTTGATCGGCAAGGTGATTCGTAACGCCGGCGTCGATACCGTCGTGCATGCGGCCACGGTCGCCAAGCCCCCGAAATCCGGCGGTCGCGCGACGATGAAAGACCTCAACGTCATCGGAGCCATGCAGCTGTTCGCGGTGTGCCAGAAGTCGCCGACCGTGGAGAAGGTGGTCCTGCGGTCGTCGTCCTCGGTGTACGGATGCAGCGCCAAGGATCCGGTGAAATTCACCGAGGAGATGAGTGCCCGACGCCCACCGAGCGGCGCGTACGCCAAGGACACCATCGACATCGAGGGCTACATTCGCGGACTCGGTCGTCGTCGCCCGGATATCGCGGTATCGATCCTGCGTATGGCCCCACTGATCGGCCCGCGGCTCAACGGCACCATCTCCCGGTACATGACGTCACCCCTCATTCCGAGCATTGTCGGACGCGACGCGCGCATGCAGCTGTTGCACGAGGAGGACGCCCTCGCGGCTCTCGAACGCGCGACCATCGGCGGGCCGGCAGGCACGTTCAACATCGGTGCCGACGGCACCATCATGCTCTCGCAGGCCATTCGACGTGCCGGCCGTGTGCAGGTTCCGGTGCCGTTTCCACTGTTCAAGAGCGTGGGGCGGGCGCTCATGGGCGGGATGATGCGCGAATTCACGACCGAGCAACTCGATTACTTCCATTTCGGCTGCGGGCTGGACACCACGCGGATGCGGTCCGTGCTCGGGTTCGAGCCTCGGTGGACCACAGTCCAGGCGTTCGACGACTTCGTGCGCGGCGCGGCTCTTCGGCCGGTCGTCCGAACCGAGTGGGTCGACGCCATCGAGAATCGGCTGCTCGGGGCCGTCGACACGGGGGCGTCCGCGGCGCGCGTACTGGCCTCGCTCGGCAGTGCCGACACGGCGCGAGAATCCGGAGCGGACAGGTGAGCGACGTGGCCAAAGTCATTCCCTTGCACGGCGGCGCGTCCGCCCGGTCCGCCCGCGCCGCGCAGGGTTCACGCGAGCGGCACCCATCGGCCTACGCCGATCCACGTGAGCCGACGCCGCTGGTGGACCCGACCCCCGCCGCTTCTGCGGCCACGATCGCCGCAGAAGCGGCACCCGTGCTGTCGATGATCGACGACACCAAGACCGCGATCGTCGACCAGATCTCCTCGGTCGCCGAGTTCGTGCGTCGACGCCTGGCCGGCGACTACAGCGTCGACGAGTTCGGCTACGACCCGCACTTCGCCGATGCCGTGTGGCTGCCGCTGCTGCGTCCGCTGTTCGACAAATGGTTCCGCGTCGAGGTCAAGGGCATCGAGAACATCCCCGCCGAGGGAGGTGCGCTCGTCGTGGCCAACCACGCCGGAGTCGTACCGGTCGACGCGCTGATGACGTCGGTTGCCGTGCGCGATCATCACCCTGCCCACCGGCCGTTGCGAATGTTGGCTGCCGACATGGCATTCGAGATGCCCGGCGTCGGCACGATCGCCCGCAAGGCCGGGCATACGCTGGCGTGCAATCCCGACGCGGAGCGGCTGCTGCGCACCGGGGAAGTTGCCGCCGTGTTCCCGGAGGGCTTCAAGGGCATCGGCAAACCGTTCAGTGAGCGGTACAAGTTGCAGCGGTTCGGCCGCGGCGGCTTCGTCTCGGCTGCGCTGCGAACGGGTGCGCCGATCATTCCGTGCTCCATCGTCGGATCCGAGGAGATCTACCCGAAGATCGGCGACATCGCCCCGCTGGCACGACTGATGGGGATGCCGTACTTCCCGGTGACACCGTTCTTCCCGCATCTCGGGCCGCTGGGCCTGATTCCGTTGCCGTCGAAGTGGTACATCGAGTTCGGCAAGCCCATTCACACCGACTCCTACGACGCCACCGCGTTCGAGGATCCGATGGTGCTCTTCGAGCTGACCGACCACGTGCGCGAAACCATTCAGCACACGCTGTACCGACTGCTTGCCAAGAGACGCAACGTCTTTCTCGGATAGCTCGGGTTATCCTCTGCCAGTGCATATTCGCGACACCACGGTAGAAGACCTCCCAGACATTCTCGACATCCACAACGATGCGGTCGCCAACACCACCGCCATCTGGGACGAGGAACAGGTGGACCTCGCCGATCGCACAGCGTGGTTCGAGGGACGGATCGCTGCCGGGTACCCGGTACTCACCGCGGAGGTCGACGGCCGGGTCGCCGGCTACGCGTCGTACGGCCAGTGGCGAGTCAAGAGCGGCTATCGGCACTCGGTGGAACATTCGGTGTACATCCACCGCGACTTCTATCGCCGCGGCCTGGCCAGTGCCCTGCTGAGCGAATTGATCGACCGGGCCCGAGGCGGCGACATCCACGTGCTGGTGGGGTTCATCGAATCCGAGAACACCACGTCCATTGCACTGCACGAGAAGTTCGGATTCGTTCGCGTCGGACAGATGCCGGAGGTGGGGGTCAAGTTCGGGCGCTGGCTGGACCTGACCCTGATGCAACTGACGCTCTGACCCGACGGGCGAGCGAGGTCAGGCCTTGCGGCGACCGATCACCGCGGCGAGACCGCCGCCCACCGCGCCCAGGGCCAGCGCAGTGGGAACGCCGATCTTGGCGGCCTTGCGTCCGGTGCGATAGTCGCGAATTTCCCAGCCGCGGTTCTTCGCCAGCTCACGCAGGTCCGGATCGGGGTTGATCGCGACGGCAGTACCGACGAGCGAAAGCATCGGCACGTCGTTGTGGCTGTCCGAATACGCGGTGCACCGCTTCAGGTTGAGGCCTTCTCGTACGGCCAACGACCGCACCGCATGAGCTTTGCCGATGCCGTGCAGGATGTCGCCGACGAGACGGCCGGTGAAGACGCCGTCCTTACTCTCGGCGACAGTTCCCAGCGCGCCCGTCAGGCCCAGCCGCTTGGCGATGATCTGCGCCAGTTCGAGGGGAGTGGCGGTGACCAGCCACACCTGCTGACCTGCGTCGAGGTGCATCTGGGCGAGGGCACGGGTGCCCGCCCAGATCTTGTCGGCGATCATCTCGTCGTAGATTTCCTCGCCGAGCCGGCTCAGCTCGGCAGTGGGACGACCGGTGATGAACGAGAGCGCCTTCTCGCGGCCACTGGCCACGTCCTCGCTGTTCTCCTTGCCGCTGACCCTGAATTTGACTTGCTGCCAAGCGAATTGGGCGACGTCGCCCGTGGTGAAGTACTTTCGGGCGGCGAGTCCGCGCGCGAAGTGGATGATCGATGCGCCCTGGACCATGGTGTTGTCCACGTCGAAGAAGGCGGCTGCGGTCAGATCGCGGGGAACCGCTCCCTCGGACTCGACCTGCAGGGCGAGAGCGGCATCGGCGCTCGCTTCACCCGCGACGTTGGCGCGGACCTCCGCATCGGACGGGCCGAACGGATTGCGAATCCGGCGAATACGCCGCTTGCGCTGCTTGTCCCCGTCCGGATCGTTCGTGTCGACCATGTCGACATCGGGCGTGTCCTCGATCGGCAGGTCTGTGCCCCCGTCAGTCACCACGTCCACCTCCCTCGCCAGTACGTCACTCGCAGCCTAATGCGTGCGTCCGACACGAGCGTCGCACGACGGCACCTACCGACGATGAACAGTTCCCGTCGCACCGCGCAGCTGTGACCTTCGTCTCTGTTGCCGGCATGTCAGAGTGGACGGATGGAAACGACTCCGTCCGGCGTGGCACTTCTCACCCGCGCAGGCTGCCATTCCTGCACCCACGCGTCCGCGGTGCTGCACGAGGTGTGCGCCGAATTCGGCGTCGCCGTGACGGTCATCGACGTGGACGAGGCCGCGGCCGAATCGCCTGACCTGCGCGCGGAGTACGGGGATCGAGTGCCCGTGGTGCTACTCGACGGTGTCGAGCACAGTTACTGGGAGGTCGACGTGCCCCGATTGCGGGCCGATCTGGGCCGGGCAGGGCACCCTAAGAACGTGTGATTGCTCTCCGTGTGCAGGTGAGGGCCGGTATGCGCAACTTTGTTCATTCGTTCACAAGCAGTTACCGTGGTGTGAACAGCATTCGTGAAATAGACACGAACGCAGGATCAGCGTGAAGACCGGCATCGACGCCGTTCGGACGAGGAGCCCCAGACGTGACCGAAGAGCGCCCGTCGCCCAGCGGCGTAGAGCGGGTCATCCCTCAGGCTACGGTCACTCGTCTGGCGACATACCTGCGGGTCCTCTCGATCCTTGCAGACGAAGGCGTTCTCATCGTCTCGAGTGAAGAGCTTGCCACCGCAGCAGGCGTCGGATCAGCGAAATTGCGCAAAGATCTCTCGTTCCTCGGACCCAACGGTGTGCGCGGAGTCGGTTACGACGTCGCGCGCCTGCGCGCCAAGATCGACAGTGCTCTCGGGCTCGACCGTGGCCACCGCGTCGTACTGGCCGGTGTGGGCAACCTCGGTCAGGCTCTCGCCGGATACGGCGGCTTCGCACGTCGCGGATTCACCATGGTCGGCCTGTTCGACATCGACCCCGCGCGAGTCGGCACCGAAGTCGAGGGACTCACTGTTCGGCATATCGACGAGCTCGAAGACGCCTGCCGCGAACTCGAGGCGACCATCGGTGTCATCGCCACTCCCGACGAGGCCGTCCATCAGGTGGCGGGCCGGTTCGTTTCGGGCGGAGTCGAGTGCATCCTGAGCTTCTCGCCGATGGTGCTCGACGTCCCCGACCACGTCGAGGTACGCCGAGTGGACCTGGCCGTCGAGATGCAGGTTCTGTCCTTCAACAGCTCCCGCAACGTGTCCGGGCCGACGATCGTGACAGCCCCGGTGTCGACGCCCGTGTCGGCGTCACCACTGCCTTCCACCTCGCGTCTGGGTCGCAGTCACGGCCCGCGCATCGCCGGTAATCCAAGCCCAGTCAACAGTTCGACAAGAAACGGATCGGTGATTGCACCGTGAGTGTCCTTCTCGTCGGGATATCGCACCGTAGCGCTCCCGTCGCAGTCCTCGAGCGTGTCGCCATCACGGACACCGATCGCCCGAAACTGACCGACAAACTGATGGCCAGCGGAAACATCTCCGAGGTCATGGTGGTCTCCACGTGCAACCGGGTCGAGATCTACGCGGTCGTCGATGCGTTCCACGGCGCACTGACCGCCGTCGGCGAAGTTCTCGGTGAGCACTCCGGCCTCGAAATCGCCGACCTGACCAAGCACGCCTACGTTCGGTACAGCGAGGCAGCTGTCGAGCACCTGTTCGCCGTGGCCAGTGGCCTGGACTCGATGGTCATCGGAGAGCAGCAGATCCTCGGCCAGATTCGATCGGCCTACGCCGCCTCGGACGGTCAGCAGGCATCGGGCCGCGTCATGCACGAACTCGCGCAGCAGGCCCTCCGAGTCGGCAAGCGCGTGCACAGCGAAACCGGCATCGACGCCGCCGGAGCCTCGGTGGTGTCCGTCGCTCTCGACCGCGCCGCAGACGTGTTCGGCGGCTCGCTCCGCGGCCGCACCGCGGTGGTCCTCGGCGCAGGAGCGATGGGCGGACTCGCCGTCGCACACCTGGGCCGGGCCGGAATCGAGGCGCTGACCGTCGTCAACCGCACCCGCGAACGAGCCGACCACCTGGCCGAGAACGCCGTCTCGAACGGAATCACCGCCTCCTCGGTCGCGCTCGAGAACCTGGCCGACGCAGTGGCCGCCGCCGACATCCTCGTCACCTGTACCGGTGCGGTGGGGGCCGTCGTCTCCATCGCCGACGCCCACCTCGCACTCGCCCGCCGCGACGCAGACCGGCCGCTCGTGATCTGCGACCTGGGACTGCCGCGCGACGTCGACCCGGCCGTCTCCGGTCTGCCGGGCATCACCGTCTTCGACATGGAATCCCTGCAGCGCGACCCCGCTGCCGGAGCTGCCGCGAACGACGCGTCGGCCGCACGCGAGATCGTTTCCAACGAGCTCTCGGGTTACCTTGCGGGACAACGACTTGCCGAGGTCACCCCCACCGTCACAGCGCTGCGCCAGCGCGCCGCCGAGGTGGTCGAAGGGGAACTGCTGCGGCTCGAGTCGCGGCTGCCCGGGCTCGACTCCCCGCAGCGTGACGAAGTGGCCCGCACCGTGCGCCGCGTCGTCGACAAGTTGCTGCATTCACCGACGGTGCGCGTCAAGCAGCTCGCCAGCACTCCCGGCGGAGATTCCTATGCTGCGGCGCTGCGCGAATTGTTCGAGCTCAGCCCCGGTTCGGTCGAGGCCGTGGCGACTCCCATGGAAATCGGTTCCCTGGAGTTGGTCGACGACTTCACGGCAAGCCGTACCGATCTTCGCCCCGGAACCACCGCCGAGGGGGATCAGGAATGACCGGCGTCGTCAAGATCGGTACTCGCGGAAGCCTTCTCGCGACCACTCAGGCCGATACGGTTCGGGTGGCTCTCGCAGCGGCGGGAGTCGAAGCCGAACTGGTGATCGTCAAGACCGCGGGCGACCTGTCGGCAGCACCGGTGCAGACCATCGGCGTCGGGGTGTTCACCGCGGCGTTGCGTGAGGCCCTGGCCGACGGCACCGTCGACATAGCAGTGCACTCGTACAAGGATCTGCCGACCGCCGCCGACGAGCGCTTCACCATCGCTGCCATTCCGGCGCGTGAAGATCCCCGAGATGCACTGGTGGCCCGCGACGGGCTCGTGCTCGGTGAGCTGCCCGCCGACGCGAAGGTGGGTACCTCCGCACCCCGCCGAATTGCTCAATTGCGTGCTCTCGGACAGGGATTGGACGTTCGACCCCTGCGTGGCAACCTCGACACCCGCATCGGCAAGGTGGCCTCGGGTGAGCTCGACGCCGTCATTGTCGCGCGGGCGGGACTGGCCCGTATCGGCAGGTTGGACGTCGTCACCGAAGCGCTGGATCCGGTGCAGTTGCTGCCGGCACCCGCGCAGGGGGCACTGGCCGTCGAATGTCGCAGTGGCGACACCGATCTCGCCACCTCCATCGCCACACTGGACGATGCACATTCGCGGGCCGCAGTGGCCGCCGAACGCGGATTGCTCGCCGAACTCGAAGCCGGCTGCACCGCGCCGGTGGGTGCCATCGCCGAGGTCGTCGAGTCCATCGACGAGGACGGCCGCATCTTCGACGAGTTGTCGCTGCGCGGCTGCGTTGCGGCCATCGACGGCAGCGACACCATTCGCGCGTCGATCGTCGGGTCACCCGACCGGGCCGAGGAACTGGGCCGCGAACTGGCCCGCGAACTACTCGATCTCGGTGCACGCGAACTCGTTTCGGTCACCGAACCAGCACAGGGCGGATCTCATGTCTAGGGCAATAACGGCACCCGTTCGCGGACGCGCCAAACGCGCGGCGACCCGTCCCGTAGTGCGAAGAGAGTCGATCGCCACTGCCCGGCTGATTCCCAAACGGGGCACCGCAACCCCGATAGAACTGCAGTACCCACACAAGACAGCACTGGAGAACAACCGATGAGCCCAGTCCGCAAGAACACCAACGGACGGATCCTGTTCGTGGGATCCGGGCCCGGTGACCCGGCTCTGCTCACGGTCCGGGCACGGGAAGTGCTCGGAGCGGCCGAGCTCGCTTTCACCGATCCCGACGTCGACAAGGGTGTCACCGCTCTCGTCGGTGCCGACGTCCCTCGCGATGCCGAGACGGGTGAGAACGGGGTCGAGGTGCGCCCGGCACTGGGCGAGCCCGCCGAGGTCGCCAAAACCCTTCTCGCCGAAGCCAAGAACGGCCACGATGTGGTGCGTCTGGTCTCGGGAGATCCGCTGACCACCGACTCGGTGATCGCCGAGGTCAGTGCCGTGGCCCGCACTCACGTGCCGTTCGAGGTGCTGCCCGGTCTGCCTTCGGGCTCCGCGGTACCCAGTTACGCAGGCATGGCGCTCGGCTCCGGCCACACCGAAGCGGACGTTCGCGGCGAGGTCGACTGGGCTGCACTCGCGGCTGCTCCCGGCCCGCTGGTGTTGCACGCCACGGCGGGGCACCTGGCCGAAACCGCCAGTGCCCTCGTCGAACACGGCCTGGCACCGCAGACACCTGCAGCCATCACCGTGCGCGGCACCACCCGTCAGCAGCGCACCGTCGAGGCAACACTGGCCACCCTCAACGACGCGGGATCCGAGCTCGTCGGATCTCTGGTGGTTACCGTCGGCAAGGTCGTCTCCGGACGAAACAAGATGTCCTGGTGGGAGTCTCGCGCACTGTACGGCTGGACCGTGCTGGTGCCGCGCACCAAGGATCAGGCCGGCGAGATGAGCGATCGCCTCGTCACGCACGGTGCCATCCCCATCGAAGTTCCGACCATCGCCGTCGAGCCCCCGCGCAGCCCGGCTCAGATGGAACGGTCCGTCAAGGGCCTGGTCGACGGCCGCTACCAGTGGGTCGTGTTCACCTCGACCAACGCCGTTCGCGCGGTGTGGGAGAAGTTCGAGGAATTCGGCCTGGACGCGCGTGCGTTCTCCGGCGTCAAGATCGCCTGTGTCGGTGAGGCAACCGCGGCCAAGGTGCGCTCGTTCGGCATCAATCCCGAACTCGTTCCGTCGGGAGAGCAGAGCTCGCTCGGACTGCTCGAGGACTTCCCGCCGTACGACGAGGTCTTCGACCCGGTCAATCGAGTTCTGTTGCCGCGCGCCGACATTGCTACCGAGACGCTCGCCGAAGGGCTGCGCGAACGCGGCTGGGAGATCGACGACGTCACGGCCTACCGCACCGTCCGGGCAGCGCCGCCCCCCGCCGAGACCCGCGAGATGATCAAGACCGGTGGATTCGACGCGGTGTGCTTCACCTCGAGCTCCACCGTGCGGAACCTGGTCGGCATCGCAGGTAAGCCGCATGCTCGCACGCTCGTGGCATGCATCGGCCCGAAGACTGCCGAGACGGCCGTCGAGTTCGGTCTGCGCGTGGACGTGCAGCCGGAGTCGGCTCAGGTCGGACCGCTGGTCGAGGCACTGGCAGAACACGCGGCTCGGCTGCGGGCCGAGGGTGCACTGCCGCCACCGCGCAAGAAGTCACGCAGGCGGTAAGAAGTCACGCAGGCGCTGAATGCGCCTCGTGCGCGTTGTGCGTAGCTCCGGCTACACACAACGCGCACGACGAACCAAGTGAGGCAGGTTCGCTTGTTCCCCACCGACCGTCCCCGACGCCTTCGCCGCACTCCGGCACTGCGCCGCCTCGTGGCCGAAACGTCGCTGCAGCCACGGCATCTGGTGTTGCCGATGTTCGTCGCCGACGGCATCTCCGAGCCCCGCGCGATCAGCTCGATGCCCGGAGTGTCCCAGCACACGCTGGACTCGCTGAGCAGGGCAGCCGAGGAAGCAGTCGCAGCCGGTGTCGGCGGCGTGATGTTGTTCGGTGTCCCCAAGGTCGAGGACAAGGACGAGAACGGTTCGGGGGCAACGGATCCGGACGGAATCCTCAACCGAGGCCTGGCCCGTCTGAAAGCCGATCTCGGTGACTCGACGGTCATCATGGCCGACACCTGCCTCGACGAGTTCACCTCGCACGGCCACTGCGGTGTGCTGAGCGAGAACGGCTCGATCGACAACGACGCGACGTTGCTGCGGTACGTCGACATGGCCGTCGCGCAGGCGGAATCCGGAGCGCACCTGCTCGGGCCGAGCGGCATGATGGACGGCCAGGTCGGTGCCATTCGTGCTGGACTCGATGCGGCCGGTCACGTCGAGGTGGGGCAGCTGGCGTATTCGGCAAAGTACGCGTCTGCGTTCTACGGACCGTTTCGTGAAGCGGTCGGCTCGTCGCTGCAGGGTGACCGTCGGACGTATCAGCAGGACGCGGCCAACCGCCGTGAGGCGACCCACGAGGTCGAGCTCGATCTTGACGAGGGTGCCGACATGGTGATGGTCAAGCCGGCGATGTCGTATCTGGACATTCTCCGCGACGTGGCCGAGATGTCACCGGTTCCGGTTGCGGCGTACCAGATTTCGGGGGAGTATGCCATGATCACCGCCGCTGCCCAGAACGGGTGGATCGACCGGGACGCCGCGGTCCTCGAATCGCTCGTCGGCATCAGGCGCGCCGGTGCAGATGTCGTACTGACCTACTGGGCAACCGAAGTGGCGGGCTGGCTGTGAACGATTTTCCTCCGAGCAACAACGCGGACGGTAGCAATCCTGACAGCAACGTGCCGAACAATCCTCCGTTGCAACCGGACTGGCAGCGCTGGGAGCTCGAACACGGCTTCCCTCAGTCCGGTCCCGAGCTCGAGCCGTCCGCTCGCCCGGCACCGGTGGATGTGGAGACTGCCCGGCACCTGTGGTGGGGAGTTGCGCTGATCGGTGCGATCTCGGCGCTGTACTCGGTGTGGACGCTGTTCGGCGCACGCGCGGAATTCGCGCAGTCTCTGCTCGACGACCTCGCAGCACAGGGTGCGGCGGCGGACATGACCGTCGAGTCCACGCAGTCGATGGTGACGGTGATGCTCGTCGTGACGCTGTTCGTCGTCGTGGATTCGGTGCCCTGTTCCTGTTCTGGGTGAAGCGGATGCGTGCCGGCAAGATGTGGGCGCGCATGCTGCTGACCGTCATCGGCTCGATCACCGTGTTCACCACGATTCTCGACCTGTTCGCGATCGCATCGAGTACCGGTGCGATGAACATCGTCATGAGCGTGCTGAGCATCGGCCAAGGTGTGCTTGCTGCGGGTGCGATCTACCTGATGCACCGCAAGGAATCCAACGAGTACTTCCTGTCCTCGCGGAAGCGCTGATTTCGAGCGTGTTCCGCGCGCTGAGCCCGCCGGTGTGACTACCATCACTTTCGATAAACGTATCGAGTGATCGGATCGAACATGGCAGAGAACATTCCGGTGCCGCCCAGTCGTGCCCTCCCGGAGTCGATCGCGGCGGCCGAGAGCAACGCGTGTCCCGCCGAGAACGGCAGGCCCGGGTGGGCATTGCTCGGTCTGGTGCTCGCCGTGTCGGCGGCCATCGCCATCATGGCGCTGGGAATCTCTGCCGGCTGAACTCCGTGCCACCGCGCGGTGGCAGTATGTCGAGCGTGAGTGCTGACATTGACGAATCGATGGTTCGTCCCCGGGTGGTCTCCACCGCGTACTGGTTGTGGTTGGCGTCGGCAGTGATGCTGATCGTCGTCTGCATGATCGCGCTCACGCTGCCCGTCGAGCAGATCCGCGCGTCGTTCACCGACGGCGGTGCGAGCGACGAACAGATCGACTCGTTTCTGACCGTGTTCCGAGGTCTCGGTGTCATCTTCGGCGTGGTCGGCCTGGCAGTGGGGCTGATGTCGGGCCCCGTCCGAGGTGGCGACCGACGGTTCCGACGGGCGTTGGTGGCGCTGTCCGGGGCCACCGCGCTGCTCTTGACCTTCGCCGCGCTCGTCTTCCCGTTCGTGTTGCTGATCATCACGATCGCACTGGTCGTTGCATCGGTGCTGGTGTATCGACCGACGGCGCGAGAGTGGTTCGTTCGTGAGCAATGATCTCGGCGGCACCGACCCCGTTCTGTTCCACGAGCCCGGTGGCCGTTGGCGCGCTCTGCTGTGGGGCCCCGCGTTCTGTCTGGTGGTGCTCGCGGTCGAGCTGGCGTCGGGACCGGCGATCCACTGGTTCGCCCTGGCGCTGTTCTCGCTGATTCTCGTCGGACTGACCTACGTACAGCTCCGCGCAGCCCGGATGCATGTCAGCGTCGAGCTGACCACCCGGCAGCTGCGGCAGGGGACCGAAACCGTCGACGTCGCCGAGATCACGGAGATCTTCCCTCCTGCCGAGTACGAGGACGGCGAATACGAGCCGAAGAAGTGGGAAACCGCACGCGTTCTCGGGGAGCTCTCGGGGGTGCCGCGCAAACGGCACGGCATCGGGCTGCGACTGGTCGGCGGCGGACTGGTGCAAGCGTGGGCAAAGGACGACGACGGTCTACGCGCCGCACTCGAGACGGCGAAGCAGGAGTACGTGTGAGGAAGTCCGTCGGCTGGGTGGAACTGGTCCTCGCAGTGGTCGCGGTGATCTGCGCGGTGGTGTGCTGGAAGGCAGGCGTACGCACCACCGAATTCGCCGCCGTTCCCGACGTCTCTCCGGCGTACACGGGCACGTACTACTCGGGGGCGTGGATTGCGGTCGCCGCCCTGGCGGTGATCGTCGGGGGACTGGTTGCGATCGATGGCGTCCGTCGACTGCTGACGGACGAACCTTCCCATACCGGGTAGGGGTATGATCGACGGCATGAGCAGCTACAGCGCCGAACAGGACGACCTGCTGAAAAGACTGCGTCGCATCGAGGGGCAGGTGGCCGGCATTTCACGCATGGTCGCCGACGACCGGTACTGCATCGACGTTCTCACCCAGGTATCCGCGGTGACGAAGGCGTTGCAGTCCGTGTCGCTGAAGCTGCTCGACGCCCACCTCGCCGGGTGCGTCGTCGACGCCGCCCGGCAGGGCGGGCCCGAAGCAGACGCCAAAGTCAAAGAGGCGTCCGAGGCCATTGCGCGTCTCGTACGTTCCTGACCAGACATGGGAGGCAACAAAATGCAGACGACCTACTCCGTCGAGGGTATGACGTGCGCGCATTGCGCAGCGTCGGTGAAGGAAGAAGTGTCCGAGGTTCCGGGCGTCACGGGCGTCGATGTGGACGTCGACACCGGAGCCGTCGTAATCAGCAGTGACGCGGAACTCGACGCTGCTGCCGTCGACGCCGCGATCGAAGAAGCCGGCTACCGAATCGCGTCCTGACTGCGTCGGCCATCTCCTCGGTGTGTTTATGATCGTGTGATACCGGTCATATCGGGCTGGTGGCCGATCGTCGTCAGGAGTGTGGATGAACAAGCTGGTGTCCAGTTCCGGTGTGCTCGCCGCCAGCGTCTTCCTGACGTTGGCATGCTCGACGGGAGCGACGGCACAGGCCGATCCGCTGCCCGACCTGACGGTCACCACCGTGCTCGACGGGCTCGCGAAACCGTGGGATGCCGTGGTTGCCCCCGACGGGACGGTGCTGACCGGCGAGCGAGCGGGACGATTCGTCATTCGTGATGTCGGCGGTGCCACTCGCGATCTCGAAGCGGATCTAGGCGATCTCTACGCGTCGGGCGAGACAGGCCTGATGGGCATCGCACTGGCGACGGACTTCGCCACATCCAGAACCATCTACACCTGCCAGGGCGTGCAGGGTCAGGGAACAGGTGCCGGCAGTGCGGGCACCGGTAGTGCGGGCGGGGGCACCGACAACCATATCGCCGTGGTGTCGTGGACCGTCGACTCCGCATGGACCGAGTTGACGCGCACCGGCACTCTCGTCGACGACATCCCCGTCGCCGACGGTGGTCGCCACGGCGGCTGCCGCATCTTGGCCCACCCCGACGGCACCCTGTACATCGGAACCGGAGACACCGCGTCGCCGTCGGTGCCGCAGGATCGAAACTCGTTGGGCGGCAAGGTGTTGCACATCAACGCCGATGGCTCGGCGGCGGCCGATGCACCCGGACGTGTCTTCACGCTCGGTCATCGGAACGTACAGGGGCTCGCGATACGGCCCGGCACTCAAGACATCTACGAGGTGGAGCAGGGAACCACCAGGGACGACGAACTCAACCTACTGGTCCCCGGCGGCAACTACGGCTACCGGCCGGATCGGCTGCCGTTCGTCTACGACGAGTCGGTGCCGATGACCGATCCCACCCGGGTGCCCGGGGCCCGCGCGGCGGTGTGGAGTTCGGGTAGCCCCACTATCGCGACGCCCGGCCTGACGTTCGCCAACGGCGCGGGATGGGGTTCCTGGAACGGTTCCGCAGTGGTGTCGAGTCAGCAGGGCGAGAAGCTCGTGTTCCTCAAGCTGTCCGAGGACGGCACGGACTACGTCGACGAAGCCGACGCCCTGGTGGGTACCTACGGTCGGCTGCGCTCGCTCACCAGCTTCGGAAGCGACGGAGCCTTCCTGCTCACCACGGACAACGGATCCGACGACAAGGTTCTTCTCGTCACCCCTGCTGCCGACTGATGTGCGGCCCCGAGGTCGTCGAGTCTGTTCACCGCAGGATCGGACGTAGGGCGCTGTTCGGGTCGTTGGGGGCAGCTGCTCTGACGGTCGCGGCCGGCGGTGCTGCACGCGCCGCACCGGCGGTCGCAGCGGTGATCCCCGCAGGTCGACTAATCGATCTGACGCACACGTTGAGTCCGACGTTTCCGGTGTGGCCGGGTAACGAACCGTTCTCGATGCACCCGGTCGCCGCCTACGAGTTGGGCGGCTTCCTCGTCAACAAGCTCTCGTACTACGAGCACACGGGCACGCACATCGATGCCCCCGCGCATCGAGTGCGCGGCGGTGCGACGGCCGACATCCTGCCGCTGGAAGACCTGATCGCCCCGCTGGTCGTGCTGGACATCTCCGCGCGGGCCGCGTCGGATCCGGAATCGGTCGTGACGACCGAGGACATCGCCCGGTGGGAGCGCGAGCACGGACGGATACCCGATCGCGCACTGGTGGTCATGCACAGTCGATGGCAGGACCGGCTCGCCGAACGTGCCGCACCCGGGTTCGGCGGTGACGCGGCACGGATGCTGGTGCGCGAGCGCAACGTCGTCGGAATCGGGGTAGACACGCTCAGTCTCGATCGGATGAGCGACCGCGACTATCCAGCGCACACAGCGGTACTCGGCGCGGGCCGATACGGAGTGGAGGCACTGGCGAATCTGGATGCCGTGCCCCCGGCAGGGGCCACGGTCGTCGTCGGCGCACCGAAGCACGCGGGCGCGACCGGTGGTCCCTGCCGGGTCTTCGCGATCTCTCCCGGCTGACCCCCGACTACGCGTCAGTGCGCGTGGCTGGGGTTTCCGGCCGGTTCTTCCTCGGTACCCGCTCCGGGCTCGCCGAGCATCGCGGCACCGACGAGAGCCTCGGGCACGCCGAAGCCGTCGACCAGCAACTCCGCATGCGGACGCAGGGTGCGGCACCGCTCGTTGATCGCGCGAGTCACTGCCTTGGAGCGCTCGGTGGACAGGTAGCGATGCTCGATGAACCAGGCCTTGTCGTCCTCGATCACCGACAGGGCGTAGAGATCGCAGACCTCCTCGAGCAGGTCCTTGGTGGTCTCGTCCTCACACGACTCGATACCGGCGATGAAGGCCTCGAAGATGATGCGGTCGATGTGGGCGCTCGCAGCGTGCAGAACGTGGTCCTGTACCGCGTTGAACGCGTCGAACGAACTGCTCTCCTTCGACTTCGACTGCAGACGGCGCGCGACCGTGGACAGCAGGTACTCCTCACGATCCTCGAACATCTTGACCTGGGTGCCGCGGTTGAACAGCGACCCCTCCTCTTCGTTGTCCTGACGCCGATCGAGAATGGTCTGCATGATCGCCTGCGCCGCAGTGCGTTTGACGACGCGATCGCCGACCATGTCGGCTGCGAACTTGACCCACTCGACCGGGCTCATCGACTTCACGTCGTCGGCGTACGCGGTGAGCAGTTCCTTGGCCACCAACTGCGTGAGCACGTGGTTGTCGCCCTCGAAGGTGGTGAACACATCGGTGTCGGCCTTGAGTGAGATCAGCCGGTTCTCGGCCAGGTAGCCAGCGCCGCCACATGCCTCGCGTGCTTCCTGGATCGCGGCAGTGGCGTGCCAGGTGTTGGCGGCTTTGAGGCCGGCGGCACGCGACTCGAGCTCGCGCTGCTCCTCGGCATCCGGGTTGTCCGCAGTCTGCAGCTCGTGCATCTTCGACACCAGCTCGTTCTGCGCGAACTGCAGTGCGTACGACTTGGCGATGAGCGGGAAGAGTCGACGCTGATGCACCAGGTAGTCCATGATCAGCACTTCCTGATCGGAACCGGGGGCAGCGAACTGCCTGCGCTGCAACGCATATCGCGTCGCGATGTCGAGGGCGACACGAGCTGCGGCCGCAGCGCTGCCACCGACTGTGACGCGCCCGCGGATCAACGTGCCGAGCATCGTGAAGAACCGCCTGGACGGATTCTCGATGGGGGAGGTGTACGTGCCGTCAGCAGAGACGTCGGCATACTTGTTGAGCAGGTTGTCCCGCGGAATGCGGACATGGTCGAACATCAGTCGGCCGTTGTCCACGCCGGGGAGTCCGCCCTTGTACTGACAATCCGAGGTCGTCACGCCGGGGAGGTCGTCGCCGTTCTCGTCCCGCAGCGGCACGAAGAAGCAGTGCACGCCGTGGCCCTCGGGCTCCTCGCCCGGCCCTGCGGTGATCAGCTGCGCGAAGACGGCAGCGACGGTCGCAGTCTCGGCGGCACCACCGATGTAGTCCTTGCGGGAGGACGGAGTGGGTGAGTTGATCACGAACTCGTCGGTCTTCGGGTCGTACGTCGCCGTCGTCTCGAGAGACTGCACGTCACTGCCGTGTCCGGTCTCCGTCATGGCGAAGCAGCCCAGCAACTCGAGGTTGATGATCTTCGGTACGTACGCCTCGTGGTGACGCTCGGTACCCAGGTTCTCGATGGCACCGCCGAACAGTCCCCACTGGACCCCGGCCTTGACCATCAACGACAGGTCGCTCATCGCGAGCATTTCGATCATCGTCACCGCGGCACCGACGTCTCCGGTACCGCCGTGTTCCTTCTTGAATCCGTTGTCGGCAGCCCCGGCCGCGGCGAGAAGCTTGAGCTGCTCGAGCGCCTTGGTGCGGGCGATGACGGTGTTCGGTGTGTAATGCGGGCGGAACTCGTCGCGCGCGAGTTGCTTGCGCGCCTCGTTCTTCACATCACGCCAGCGGCCGTCCAGAGTGTTCCGAAGGTGATCCGTTGTGGTTGCCATACTCGACGGTAACCTTTTGCCGCGGCCCGTGAGGCCCGGAACTTCAGACCGGCCAGACGAATTCTCGGAACACGGCCCGGAAGGTCCGCCAGAAGCCGGATCTGCCGTAGGGACCGTCGTGGAACAGCGACGCGCAGTTGTCCTCCATGGCCCTGGTCACCAGGGGACTGAAGTCGGTGAACTCGCAGACCAGGAACTCTTTGAAGCCCGTCGGCCACGCCTGCTGAGCCGGTTCGTGTTGTGCCTCCACGGGCACGAGTGTAATCCAGCGGTAACACCGGTGTTACAAATCCCACTCACTTCAACAAAGCGAAAGCTTCCTGCGCAACCAGGAACGCGTAGCTGGACGGGATCAGGTCGATGGCACCGTCCGCCCGGAACTGCTCGGTGACGATCCAGTCCTGGCCCGAGGCGTCGGTTGTCAAAAACACCGCGGCGAGGTCGCCGGGAGCGTTTCCGCCTTTGAAGCCGGAGTACGGCCATCGAGCGGGATCGAGCTGCACACCCGGGGTGATGGCCAGGATCCGACGGTTCTCCTCCGCCGACGGGCCGGTTGCCAGGTACCCTATGGCCGCACACACGTCCTGCGCGTTCGCGAACCACTCCACGCCGTCGGCCGATGCCGGGTTGTCGAGAAAATTCTCGAAGTGGATGTCCAGCGGCCGGGAATCGGCTTGCTTCAGGAGCTGCTCGCGAGCGTCGGCGTCCGCGTCCGCCCATTCGGAACGAAGATTCGGATTCCCGAACCCGATGACGAAGAACTGTCGGGTGTCCATCATCGGCGTCATCGCCGCGGGATCGTGATGACCCATCGTGGCGAGCTGAGCCTCGACGCGGCCCCGACCGAGGCGTTCCATCAGCAGGTCCGTGGCGGTGTTGTCGGACAGCGAGATCATCTTCTCCGCGGCCTCGCGTACCGACACCGTCGTGCCGTCGCGGCGGTTCTGCAGCTCACCCGATGGCGCACTCTTGTTCTCGTCGCGGATGGTCAGCTGGTCGTCCCATCGCACGCTGCCCGCCTCGATCTCGTCGGTCAGCGCCCCGAGAACGTACAGCTTGAACACCGATCCCAGCGGGAGCATCGCGTCGGCATTGACCGAGTACACCGACTCGCACTCACCGCCGTTCAGACGAGACGCGCTGTAGGAGTAATTCGGAGCCACCTTCGACAGGGCGGCATCGAGCTCGTCGAAGGACGAGATCTTCGGAGTTTCCGGACTGGCCAGAATGCCGTCGAGCGTGCCGTCGGCACCGAGGGAAGTGGTGATCGTGGCCGGAATGCCGGCGGTGGTGAAGCGAAGAACGGCGCTGTCCGGGCCGGCCTCGAAACCCGTCGCCACGTTCGGCGCCCCGGCGCGCAACTGCTCGAGAGGGGTGACGAGCCCGCCCATCGGCTCGAGTGCTGCCGCCAGCTCCGCGCCGGTCACGGCGTCCACCGCCGCCGGATCCGGGGCGGCGTCGGCGTTGATCCACTGCAGAATTCGGTCGTTGACCGCGCCCAGCGGCGTCGAGGTGTCGATCGCGAACGCCGGTGCCGTGGTGGTCGTGGGCGTCGGCGTTTCGGACGGTCCCCCGCAGGCGGACAGCGTCAGAGTTACGGCCACGACCACCCCTGCCAGTCTCGTCACGGTGCGCGTCGTCATGTCGCAATGCTAAAGGATTCGGACATTTCGCCACCCGCCCAGTCTCGGTACGGACGGTCGGGTGCTGTGGCAGTGTGCTCTGGCGTGCTGACTTCAGACGACGTCCGTCGAATAGATTCCGAGCATCTCTGGCATCCCTACAGCGGATTTCCGTCGACGACGACACCGTTGGTCGTCGACAGCGCGTCCGGGGTTCGACTGACGTTGGCCGACGGTCGCCAACTCGTCGACGGCATGAGTTCGTGGTGGGCGGCGGTGCACGGCTACCGGCATCCGGTGCTGGACGCGGCAGCGCGAGACCAGCTCGACCGCATGAGTCACGTGATGTTCGGAGGCCTCACTCATGCGCCGGCGGCGCGATTGGCGGAGCTGCTGGTCTCGATCACGCCGGCCGGGCTGGACAAGGTGTTCCTCGCAGATTCCGGGTCCGTGTCCGTCGAAGTCGCGGTGAAGATGGCAGTCCAGTACTGGCGTGGGCGGGGTGAGAGCGGGCGAACGAAGTTGCTGACGTGGCGGGGCGGCTATCACGGGGACACGTTCGCGCCGATGAGTGTCTGCGATCCGGACGGTGGGATGCACAGGATCTGGACCGGTGTGCTGGCGCAGCAGGTGTTCGCGTCCGCGCCACCCGCCGCGTCCGATGCGGCGGGTATTGCCGCCTACGTCGCCGAGTTCGAGCAGGTGCTCGCGGCGCATGCGAACGACGTGGCCGCGATCATCGTCGAGCCGATCGTGCAGGGTGCCGGCGGAATGCGCTTCCACGACGCACGTCTGCTGGTCGAACTGCGCCGACTCGCGGACGAGTACGGCGTGCTGTTGATCTTCGACGAGATCGCCACCGGGTTCGGCCGCACCGGTGAGCTGTTCGCCGCCGATCACGCGGGCATCGCACCCGACATCATGTGTGTCGGCAAAGCGTTGACCGGCGGCTACATGACGCTGGCGGCGACGCTGTGCACCACCGAGGTGGCGGAGACGGTGTCGAACAGTGAGGCGGGCGGTCTGATGCACGGGCCCACGTTCATGGGCAATCCACTGGCCTGCGCGATCGCGGTGGCGTCGGTGGAGCTGCTGCTCTCGCGCGACTGGCGCGCCGAGGTCGCCGCCGTCGCAGACGTGCTGACCGAACGGCTCGAGCCGGCCCGGTCGCTCCCGGGCGTGGCCGACGTGCGCGTGCTCGGCGGAATCGGGGTGATCGAACTGACCGGCGCGGTCGACATGGCACGTGCGACGGCCGTCGCCGTGGACGCAGGTGTCTGGCTGTGGCCGTTCGGCAGGTTGGTCTATGCGATGCCGCCGTATGTCTGTACCGATGCCGATGTGGCAGCCATCGCCGATGCCATGGTGGCGGTGGCGCGCGACCATACTTGAACACCCATACTTGAACACTGTTCAAGTATGGTCGTGGACATGAGTGCACTCGATTGGCTCGACGCCGCCGCATACGACCGTCGCGCGGCCGGGCTCGAGCGCGTCGTCCACGCTCGCAGTCCCGAGGATTCGACACTCGACCTGGCGTCGAATGACTACCTCGGCCTGTCTCGTCATCCGCACGCCGTCGACGCGGCCTGCGCGGCCACGCGTCGGTGGGGCACCGGGTCCACCGGATCTCGATTGGTCACCGGCACGACCACCGCCCACGAACAGCTCGAGCAGGACCTTGCCGACTTCGTCGGTGCCGAGACCGGACTGGTCTTCTCGTCCGGCTACACCGCCAATCTCGGAGTCGTCACCGCGCTCGCCGACCGCGACTCCGTCGTGATCTCGGACGCCGCGTCGCACGCGTCGTTGATCGATGCCTGCCGTCTGTCTCGGGCGCGGGTGGCCGTGGCGCGGCATCGCGACGTCGAGCACGTCGAGCAGTTGCTCCGCGAACGAACGGAATCTCGCGCGCTCGTGGTGACCGACTCGATCTTCAGCGCCGACGGCGATCTCGCGCCGCTGCACGAGCTGTACGCGGCGTGCCGGAGATGGAACGCGGTGCTGATCGTCGACGAAGCCCACGGGCTGGGCGTCCGAGGTGACGGTGGGCGCGGTGCCGTCCACGACGCCGGTGTGGCGGGACTGCCGGACCTGGTGATCACCGCGACGCTGTCCAAGGCGCTCGGATCGCAGGGCGGGGTGGTGCTCGGGCCGGCTTCGGTACGGCACCAGGTACTGCACAGTGCGCGCAGCTTCGTCTTCGATACCGCGCTCGCCCCGGCCGCGGTCGGCGCGGCATCGGCAGCGCTGGCGGTGCTGCGCAGCGAACCCGATCGGGTCGCCGCGATCGGTCGGCGGGCAGGGCAATTGGCGGTGGCCGCCGGTGTTTCGCCGACGGCGTCGGCGGTGGTTCCGGTAGTACTCGGCGACGCCGTGCGTGCCGTCCGCGCGGCCGGGGAGTGTCTTGACCTGGGCGTGCGCGTCGGGTGCTTTCGGCCGCCGTCGGTTCCCGCGAACGCATCTCGGCTGCGCTTGACCGCGCGCGCCGACCTCAGCGACACCGATATCGACCGTGCCACGTCCGTTCTCTCGACGGTGTTGCGTGCGGCGGTATCGGGATGACGGTTCTTCTCGTCACCGGAACGTCGACCGGCGTCGGCAAGACCGTGGTGACCGCGGCGCTCGCGGCCGCAACCCGGGCACATGGACGGACGGTGGCGGTGTGCAAACCGGCGCAGACCGGAGTCGGTGACGACGGCCTGGACGAGTCGGATATGGATGTGGTGGAACGTCTTTCGGGAGTCCGCGGAATCGAGCTGGCGCGGTACCCCGAGCCACTCGCGCCCGACGCCGCAGCACGCCGTTCGGGTCGGTCGATGCTCGAACTCGACTACGTCGTCGACGCGGTGCGAGGGCTCGACGAGGCCCACGATCTCGTCGTGGTCGAGGGTGCGGGCGGGGTAGCGGTGCGCCTGGGTGCCGGCGGGTTCACCGCACTCGATGTCGCCGGCGCCGTCGGCGCATCGGTCCTGATCGTGGCAGGGGCAGAGCTGGGGACGCTCAACCACAGCGCGCTGACCGTCGCCGCGGTGCGCGCAGCGGGTGTGACATGTGCGGGCCTGGTGATCGGATCGTGGCCGGCCGAACCCGATCTGGCGGCGCGGGTCAACGTGGAGGAGTTGCCGCTCGTGACGGGCGTCGAGCTGCTGGCATGTGTGCCGAACGGGGCCGCCGCGCTGGACGCACAGGACTTCGGCGCGCTCGCCTGGACGATGTTCGGCGAGTTTGCCGGCTCATTACTCGGGTAACCGGCTCGGAACGTCTGCCACTTCGGCAGTCGGAACAGATCGGGAGTTCCATCATGAGCACCGCAGTGTGGATCATCGTTGCAGTAGTAGTCGTAGTGTTGGTCGTTGCCGTCGCCCTGGTTGTGGCACGCAAGGGCAAAGAGCGAAAGAGGCTGGAAGCGAACCACCTTCGCGAGAAGGCGGCCGATCAAGCGACCGTCGTCGAGGAGCGTGAACTGCAGGCCCGCGAGAGCGAGGCCAAGGCACGCCGCGCCCAGGCGGAGGCGGACGTCAAAGCTGCCGAGGCAGAGAAACTTGCTCAGCAGGCCCAGTCTCACCAGGGAGTCGCGGCGGCATCACGCGACGAAGTGAACTCACAGTTCGAGCGCGCGAACCACATCGATCCGGATGTGAAGGGCGACCGCAAGGTGACCGGTGACCACAACGTCGGCCGCGACGCGGGCGCGGATCGGGACTTCGGTGCGCAGCACAACGCGACTGTCGATCGGAACGCGAGTGCCGATCGGAATGCGACTGTCGATCGGAACGCGAGTGCCGACCGGTCCGAGGCAGGACAGCATGACGTGACCGGTAATCCGGACCTGCCCCCGACGGCAGCCCGGCACGAGCGGAACTAACTCGTCGAGGTATTGGGCAGTTCGAGTTCGACCACATCGTGCTCGCCCAGGTTCGGACGCTCGTGGGTGACCTTCGCCTTGGCGTAGGCCAGCAGGGTCGACACCTTCGAGCCCGGGGAGGACCAGTACTCGGCACCTTCGGCGGCCACGTGGATCAGAGCGACCTCACGCGAGTCGGGGTTCTTCTCGAACCACGCGGCCGCCCGAGAATTCCACAGCTCCTCCGCCTTGGCCTTGTTCTCGACGACCGCAGCAGTACCGGACAGCGACACCCAGCCCTGACCGGATTGGAACGAGACGTTGACCGTCGGGTCGGCGGCGATGTCGCGTACCTTTCTGGAGTCCTGCGCTGCGAAAAACCACAGGTCCCCGTCGAACTCCGCTTCCTGCAGTGCCATCGGACGCGAGATGAGGTGGCCGTCCCGGCCCACGGTGGTGAACATGCACAGTCCGGCTTCGGACATCAATTCGGCGACCTTGGTGACGCCATCGGTGTTTGTCATCGAAAGTAAATACCCGGGGCGGGGGTCTTCAATCGCCGAAACCAGGCCGACTCCCTGTTTCGGCGATTATTACGCCCTGTAGTTGGTGATTTCGCAGAACCTGGGACACTGGAAGTCGTGACTGTTCCTGACGGCAACGACGCCCCCGTATCGGCCCAACTCTTCGCCCGCGCGAGCACAGTGATTCCCGGTGGCGTCAACTCTCCGGTGCGTGCGTTCGCATCGGTCGGCGGCACTCCACGCTTCATCACGCAGGCCAGCGGATACACGATGACCGACGCGGACGGGAAGTCCTACGTCGACCTCATCTCGTCCTGGGGTCCGATGATCCACGGACACGCCCATCCGGCGATCGTCGAGGCAGTCCAGAAGGCGGCCGCAACCGGACTGTCGTTCGGCGCACCCACCGAGCGCGAAATCGAACTCGCCGAGGAAATCGTGCGCCGCGTCGGCCCCGTCGACCAGGTTCGCCTTGTGAATTCGGGCACAGAGGCCACGATGAGCGCGGTGCGTCTGGCGCGCGGCTTCACCGGCCGCACCAAGATCCTCAAATTCTCCGGCTGCTACCACGGCCACGTCGACGCCCTGCTGGCCGACGCGGGCTCGGGACTGGCCACCTTCGGACTGCCGACGTCACCCGGAGTGACCGGCGCTCAGGCATCGGACACCATCGTCGTTCCCTACAACGACCTCGACGCCGTCACCGCCGCGTTCGACGCCAATCCCGGGGAGATCGCGTGCATCATCACCGAAGCGGCCGCGGGCAACATGGGCGCGATCCCGCCGGTCACCGGCTTCAACGAGGGACTACGCCGACTTGCGACCGAGCGCGGCGCATTGCTGATCATGGACGAGGTGATGACCGGATTCCGTGTCAGCGCCGCGGGCTGGTACGGCATCGACGGTGTCGCCGGCGACCTCTACACCTTCGGCAAGGTCATGTCCGGCGGGCTGCCGGCCGCAGCATTCGGTGGCCGCGCGGACATCATGGCCTACCTCGCACCGGCCGGGCCGGTGTACCAGGCGGGCACCCTCAGCGGTAACCCCGTCGCCGTCGCTGCCGGCCTGACGAGCCTGCAACTGGCCGACGCCGCCGTCTACGAGAAGCTGCAGACCAACTCGCAGCGACTCGGAACACTGCTCGGCGATGCTCTCACCGCCGAAGGCGTCGACCACCACGTGCAGTTCGCGGGCACTATGGTGAGTGTGTTCTTCGCCGATGGACCCGTCACCGACTACGCGCAGGCCAAGGCTGCCCAGACGTGGCGCTACCCGGCGTTCTTTCACGCGTTCCTCTCTCGCGGGGTGTACCCGCCGCCGAGCGCTTTCGAGGCATGGTTCGTCTCGGCTGCTCTCGACGATCGAGCTTTCGAGATCATCGCCGACGCGGCCCCGGCTGCCGCGAAGGCTGCGGCAGCCGCTGTAGCACCACTGTGACGTCCACTCAGAAGTGATCACCACCCGACTAGCGAGAAACAGGACCCCGACGTGACCGAGGCCCCCGCAACACATCCGCACTCGACGACGCGCACCATCGTGCACGTCCTCCGGCACGGCGAGGTGCACAACCCCAAGGGCATCCTCTACGGGCGGCTGCCCGGCTTCAAGCTGTCGGTCACCGGCCAGTCCCAGGCCAAGGCCGTCGCAGATGCGCTCGCCGGTCACGACATCACGCACGTCGTCGCGTCGCCGTTGCAACGCGCCCAGGAGACTGCTGCCCCGATCGCGGCAGCCCACGGCCTGACGGTGTCCGAGGACGAGAACCTCATCGAGGCCGGCAACGAGTTCGAGGGGCTGCGCGTTGCCGTCGGCGACGGCGCCTTGCGTAGGCCTCGGCACTGGTGGAAGCTGCGCGACCCGTTCACCCCGTCCTGGGGCGAGCCGTACCTGCAGATCGCACACCGCATGCTCGCCGCCGTCAACGCGGCCAGAGTCGCAGCCGTCGGGCACGAGGCCGTCTGCGTGAGCCACCAACTCCCGGTCTGGACGCTGCGCCGGTTCCTCCAGGGCGACCGGCTCTGGCACGACCCGCGCAATCGCCAGTGTGGACTCGCGTCGCTGACGTCACTGGTCTACGAGGGCGATCAGCTCGTCGATCTCGTCTACTCCGAGCCAGCAGGAGCATCCGACCCGAGGATCACCGGTGCGTAGGTTACTGCTCGCGGTTTCCGCTGTGGCCCTCGTCGCCGGCTGTTCGACCGGCACCGACGCGGTTGCTCAGGGCGGAACCTTCCAGTTCGTCTCGCCCGGCGGAAAGACCGAAATCTTCTACGATCCGCCGTCCGACCGCGGCGCACTCGGCGAACTCTCCGGGCCCGACCTGATGACCGAGGGCAAGACGACCTCGCTGTCGGACTACGAGGGTGACGTCGTCGTCCTCAACGTCTGGGGTCAGTGGTGCGGACCGTGCCGCGGAGAAGCGGACGACCTCGAGAAGGTCTACGAGGCCACCAAGGCCTCCGGCGTCGAATTCCTCGGCATCAACGTGCGCGACGAATCACAGACCGCAGCACAGGATTTCGTCGTCAGCAACAACGTCACGTACTCCTCGATCTACGACCCGCCGATGCGCACCCTGACCGCGCTCGGTGGCGTTCCGACCTCTGTCATTCCGACGACCATCGTGCTCGATCGACAGCACCGCGTGGCCGCCGTGTTCCTGCGTGAACTGCTCGTCGAGGACCTGCAGCCCGTCGTCGAGCGCGTGGCAGCCGAGGAGCCTGTGCAGCCGTGAGCGAGATGTACCTAGCCGGCGTCGGCGCGAGTTTCCAGGAAGCTGCGGCCTCCGGGCCGCTGCTGCTGGCCCTCGGAGCCTGCGTCCTGGCCGGGCTCGTCTCCTTCGCATCACCGTGCGTCGTACCGCTGGTTCCGGGATATCTGTCGTACCTCGCCGGGGTCGTCGGAGCCGACGCACCGGCGGTCAGCGCCGACGAAGCGGCCGTCAAGACGAAGGTGCGCAGCGGTCGGCTGCGCGTCGCGGGAGCCGCGGGGCTGTTCGTCCTAGGATTCACCGTGGTGTTCGTTCTCGCCACCGCGTCGGTGTTCGGCGCAATTTCGGTGCTGGCGATCAACCGCGAACTGCTCATGCGAATCGGCGGCGTCGTCACCATCGCCATGGGCCTGGTGTTCGTCGGACTGATTCCCGCGCTGCAGCGCGATGTGCGGTTCGAGCCGAAGCAGATCGGCTCCCTCGCCGGAGCGCCCTTGCTCGGGGGAGTGTTCGCACTCGGCTGGACCCCGTGCCTCGGGCCCACCCTCGCCGGCGTCATCTCGCTCGCCGCAGGCACCGACGGTGCCACGGCTGCCCGCGGAGTCACCCTCATCGTGGCGTACTGCCTCGGTCTTGGATTGCCGTTCGTGATCCTCGCGTTCGGATCGGTCAGCGCACTTCGAGGCGTCGGCTGGCTACGTACACACGCACGACAGATACAGGTGTTCGGCGGAATCATGTTGATAGCGGTAGGAATTGCACTGGTCACCGGTGCCTGGGATCAATTCGTCGGCTGGGTGCGCGACGCCTTCGTCTCCGATGTGGTGTTGCCGATATGACCGCCGAGACCGAGGAGCGGACAGAAGCGTCGCCGCCGCACAAGCAATCCGTACTCGGTAAGGCCGTGGCCGTGGTGCGCAACACCTGGCGCGGGCTCACCAGTATGCGGACCGCGCTGGTGCTGCTGTTCCTGCTGGCCTTCGCCGCCGTGCCCGGAGCCCTGGTACCGCAACGCAGCCTCAACGCGGGCAAGGTCGACCAATACATCGCCGACCGTCCGACACTCGGCCCCATCATGGACAAGCTCGAACTGTTCGACGTGTTCGGCAGCTTCTGGTTCACCGCGATCTACGCACTGCTGTTCGTCTCCCTGATCGGCTGCATCCTGCCGCGGTGCATCGAGCACGCAAAACAGTTGCGTTCCAAGCCCGTTCGTGCGCCGCGGAACCTCTCGCGCTTGCCGCACCACACCCGGTACGACGTCGACGGCGCACCCGAGGAGATCGCAGCCCAGGTCCGTACTCAGCTGCGTGGGTGGCGCGTCGCGCAACGGTCCGAGGGCAGCGGGGCAGTGACGCTCTCGGCGGAGAAGGGCTACGTTCGCGAACTCGGCAACCTCGTGTTCCACCTCTCGCTCGTCGGACTGTTGGCCGCGATCGCCATGGGCAAGCTGCTCGGCTACGAGGGAAACCGCATCGTCATCGCCGACGACGGCCCCGGATTCTGTACCTCCACGCCTGCCAACTACGACTCGTTCCGGGCGGGCAACCTCGTCGACGGCACCGACCTCGAGCCGTTGTGCTTGCGAGTCAAGGATTTTCAGGCGGACTACCTCGACAACGGCCAGGCGGAAATGTTCACCTCGAACATCCAGTACCAGGCCGGCGAAGATCTGGCGAACAACGACTGGCAGGACGACCGACTGCAGGTCAACCATCCGCTGCGGGTCGCGGGCGACCGCGTCTACCTGCAGGGCCACGGCTACGCGCCCACGTTCACGGTGACGTTCCCGAACGGCGAGACCCGCACCGACACCATCCAATGGCAGCCGACGGACGCCACCACATTCCTCTCCAGCGGGGTACTGCGAGTCGACCCACCCGGTGGCCTCTACCCCGACGCGCTGGACCGGCGTAAGAACCAGATCGCCATCGAAGGACTGTTCGCCCCGACGGCGTCGTTCCACGGCAGTCTGCTGTCGTCGAGCTTCCCGGCGATGAACGACCCCGCCGTCGCCATCGACATCTACAAAGGCGACACCGGACTCGACACGGGACTCCCGCAGTCCATCTTCTCGCTCGATCAGGAAATGATCGCCCAGGGCAGGCTCGTCAAGCAGGACCGCGTCAACCTCATGCCCGGGGAGTCGGCCACACTCAGCGACGGCACCGTCGTCAGATTCGACGGGGCGAAGGAATTCGTCAACCTGCAGGTCTCGCACGACCCGGCTCAGACCTGGGTCCTGGTGTTCGCGCTGACAATGATGGGCGGACTGCTCGTCTCACTGGTGATCAAACGTCGCAGAATCTGGGTCCGACTCACCGCCGACGGCGACTCACGACGTACTGTAGTAGAACTCGGCGGACTTGCACGCACCGATCAGGCGGGGTGGGGCGAAGAGTTCGACCGCCTGTGCACCCGCCTGCTCGGCGACACCTCGAAACAGGAGAACTGACCGATGCCGATCAACGAGACACTCTCGCAGTACAGCGACTGGTCGTTCGAATCAGCCTTCACCATCTACGTGCTCGCATTCGTCCTGCTCATCGCTCAGTACGCCTCCGCCAAGGCGACGGCCGCTCAGGCCAAGGAGCTCGTCGGTGCCGGAGCCCCGGTGACCGCGTCGTCGGTGGCTGCGTCCTCCGGCCCGGGACGCGTTATCGAAGCACCCAAGCGCCCGCTGTCCGAACGCCTCGCAGGCATGGGGTTCGCGCTGCTCGCACCGGCCCTCGTCCTACACATCGCCTCGGTCGTGCTCCGCGGATTCGCCACCCACCGATTCCCGCTGGGCAACATGTACGAGTTCGTCACCATGGCAACCGCTGCCGCAGCACTGACCTCCGTGGTGGTGCTGCGCAAGAAGGCGATGCGCCCGATGCTGGTGTTCGTCCTTGCACCCATCATCGTGCTGATGTTCTTCGCCGCCACCAAGCTCTACGCCGACGCCGCACCCGTCGTCCCGGCGCTGCGCTCCTACTGGCTGCCCATCCACGTCACCATCGTCAGCGTCGGCAGCGGCATCCTGCTGGTCTCCGGAGTCGCGAGCCTGCTGTTCCTGCTGCGCATCAAACAACCCCTCGGTGAGGAAAGCGTGGGATTCTGGGGCCGCTTCGCCTCCAAGCTCCCTGACGCCCAAGCCCTCGACCGACTCGCCTACAAGACGACCATCGTCGCCTTCCCGCTGTTCGGAGCCGGCGTCATCCTCGGCGCGATCTGGGCCGAGGCCGCATGGGGACGTTTCTGGGGCTGGGACCCCAAAGAAACGATGTCCTTCATCACGTGGATCATCTACGCCGCTTACTTGCACGCCCGCGCCACCTCCGGCTGGAGAAACACCCGCGCCGCGTGGATCAACGTCGGTGGATTCACTGCCATGCTGTTCAACCTCTTCATCATCAACATGGTCGTCTCCGGTCTGCACAGCTACGCAGGACTGAACTGACTTCTGCGCGTTCCACACGCTCCGCTGCCGACGCGCAGCTGGTAGCGTCCGATCCGGCTCGATGGGGGAGACATCCGAGCCGGCACTCGACGCGGGACGCACACTGGGGGGAAATCGGTCATGGCCGATCGGCGCGGAAACAATTGGCAACCCGTCCGACCGATGGACGACGACGAACCCCCGAACACGCCTGAGCCGGTGGTGACCGAGACCCCGATTCCCGGGTCTGCCGGGGTTGGGGAAGTTTCGGGGGTTGCGGGGTCTGCTGAGACTGCGGGGTCTGCTGAGACTGCGGGGTCTGCTGAGACTGCGGGGTCTTCTCGGGTTGTGGGGGAGTCTCGGGTTTCGGGGGAGCGTGAACCGTTCCGATCCACCCCCATCGCCATGCCGCCCGCGGATGCTCCGAGCCCGACTCCTGTTGTCGCGGCAATGTCGACTCCACCCGTCGAGGTGACGCCACCGACCGATGAGATGCCGACGATGCCCGAAGCATCGGATCCACCGGTTGTGTCACCTGTTTCGTCCGACACGGCCATGCCCCCTGGTCCGCCGACTCGGCCCATGGGCGAGCCGCAGCCGCCTGGGCAACAGGGTCAGCACCCTGTCCAGCCGCAGAACGGGGTGGTGTTGCCCCAGAATGCTGTTGTGCCCCAGCAATATTGGCAGCCGAACAACGAGTGGGCAGCCCAGAATCAGTGGCAGGCCCAGAACGGCTGGCCGACGCATGGGTATGGTCAGGGTCAGGGGTATGGGCAGTGGGCTCCGCAACCCGGTTCGTGGCCGCAACCGATGTTGCCCGGCCATATTCCTGCTGTGGTTCCTGCCGTGGCTGCTGTCGTTCAGCCGGATCATCGACCACCGTCGCAGCCGATGTCGGCGGCCGACCTCGGCGATTCGTTGCTGATCAGGTCTGCAAGTGTCGCTCCGGTGGCCGGGTGGCGTCGTGCGCTGTATCTGGTGTCCGGTGGTCGGATCGATGTGGGGAACAGTCCGGCGCAACAGCGACGTCTCGAATTGACCGCGCAGGTTGATCGACCATTGGTGGGGTGCTACCGCGTCGCGGTGCTCTCGCTGAAGGGTGGGGTCGGAAAGACGACGACAACGGCCACGTTGGGCTCGACGTTCGCAGACATCCGCGGTGACCGCGTGATTGCGATCGACGCGAACCCCGACCGCGGAACGCTGGGGCAGAAAGTACCGTCGGAAACGACGGCGACGGTCCGAAATCTGTTGCGAGACATGGATTCCTTGGAGCGCTACAGCGACGTTCGGGCCTACACCTCACAGAACGTCCACCGGCTGGAGGTGCTGGCCTCCGATTCGGACCCGGCGGCGTCCGAGGCATTCAGCGGTGACGACTACGACCGAACGGTGACACTGCTCGAGAAGTTCTACAGCATCGTCGTCACCGACTGCGGCACCGGGTTGATGCATTCGGCGATGGAAAGCATTCTCGAGGGCGCGGACACTCTGGTCGTCGTCAGCTCAGGGTCGGTGGACGGGGCGCGGAGCGCGTCGGCGACATTGGATTGGCTCGATGCCCATGGCTATCGAAACCTGGTGGCCACGTCGGTGGCTGTGGTCAACGCGGTAAGACCGAGGGCGGGAAAAGTCGACTTGCAGAAGGTGGTCGAACATTTCGAGCAGCGATGCGCTCAGGTTCGGACGATTCCGTTCGACCCGCATCTGGAGGAGGGGGCTGAGATCGAACTGGGCAGGCTTCGTGGACGCACGCGAAAGGCACTCCTCGAAGTAGCTGCGGCGGTGGCAGCAGGCTTTCCGGCCTCGCCCACTACTTCTCGCCGCAGCTGATCGGAAACTTTATTCGCCGACTTCAGTGCCGGCGTCGGTCCCGTCCTTGCCTCCGCGACGAGCGTCCCGGTTGATTTTCCAGAGAAATTCCGGATCGTCATCGGGCCCGACAGTCCGCGGGGGTTCAGGTTGCGTGCTGGGTCCGAATGCCTTCCACAGCAGCACAATCACTGCCACCAAACCGATCAACGCCAATAGATAGATCACGACGCACCTCCTACTACGAGGGTAGCCGTCATGCAACGACCTCCGCACCCGTCGAGCGTCGAAGATTCCTGAGAATGTTCGATGAGTTCGTACGGGTGCGGAGGTCGTTGCCGAAACTGCGCCGAATGGCCTGTCTCAGTGCTGTACGCCGGCTTCGGTCGTCAGCGAAGTCAGCAGCTGCATGACCTCGGTTTCGCGGAAGCGACGGTGTCCGCCGGGAGTGCGGAGCGATCCGAGACGTCCGGCGTGCGCCCAGCGAGTCACGGTCTTGGGGTCGACGTGAAAAAGCGCTGCTACCTGACCCGGTGTGAGAAGTGAGTCCTGAGCTTTGTGGAACGTGGGTGCGCTCATCTGTCGTGTCCTCCTACGGTGCGGTTCTGTGCATTTGCGTCGAACCGGAGATATCGGTCTGCGGTGTTGTGAGCCCCATGGTTGCACTCGGACCCCTAGGTACTCGACTGATACAAGGTTGGTAAAGGGGAGGTAATGGACAAATCGGTCACGCCAGGGGTGGGTGGGAAGCCCTGCACGGCCCGGTAACCTTGAGCTTGTGAGTGATGCGACGAATGCCGACCGAAGCGACCCGACCAGCGGAAACCCCACGCCCGGCCGTTCTGCGAAGAAGTCCCTTGCCATCAATCTCGCCGTGTACACGTTCGCGCGTCTGGCGCTCGTCATCGTCATTGCCGCGATCATCATCGGTGTCGGTTTACTCTTCGGCATCGAGGTTCCGATCCTCGTCGCCGCGATCTTCGGCGTCCTCATCTCGCTGCCGTTGTCCCTGCTTCTGTTCAAGCAGATGCGCATCCGCGTCAACGAGTCCATCGCTGCGGTCGACGAACACCGACGCACCGCTCGCGCGGACCTGCAGTCCAAGCTGCGCGGTGAAGACGGCCGCAAGTGACCGGATCGGTGGACCACTCCGGATCGCGTGAGTGGGTCGACAACGCAGTGCGGTTGATCGAAGCCGATTCTCAGCGCAGTGCCGACACACACCTGCTGAGCTATCCACTGCCTGCCGCATGGGGAATCTCGCTGTACCTCAAGGACGAATCCACTCACATCACCGGCAGCCTCAAACACCGGCTGGCGCGATCGCTGTTTCTGTACGCGATCTGCAACGGCTGGGTCACCGCGCGAACCACGGTTGTCGAGGCGTCGTCCGGCTCCACGGCGGTCAGTGAGGCATATTTTGCCGGCCTGCTGGGATTGAAATTCGTTGCAGTCATGCCCAGAAGTACCAGTCCCGCCAAGATCGCCCTCATCGAATCGCACGGTGGGCGCTGCCACTTCGTCGACCACCCCGGTGAGATGTACACCGAGGCGCATCGGCTCGCAGCCGAGCCCGACTGCCACTACATGGACCAGTTCACCCATGCCGAACGGGCCACCGATTGGCGGGGGAACAACAACATCGCTGAGTCCATCTACGATCAGCTCCGGCTCGAGAAATGTCCCATCCCCGATTGGGTGGTCGTAGGCGCGGGAACAGGCGGAACGAGCGCCACCATCGGTCGCTACATCCGATACCGCAGACACGCAACGCGTTTGGCCGTCGTGGACCCAGAGAATTCGGCCTTCATCGGAGGCTACGAAACCGGTGACGCGAGTTTCGAGACCGGTAAGTCCTCACGTATCGAAGGCATCGGGCGACCGCGGGTGGAACCGTCCTTCGTTGGCCAAGTGATCGATCGAATGATCGCGGTGCCCGACGCTGCGTCGGTGGCGGCCGCGAGATTCACTTCGGCTGCGATCGGTAAACGAGTGGGAGGATCCACCGGCACCAACATCTGGGGTGCCTTCGGATTGATCTCCGAGATGATTGCCGCGGGACGCACCGGCAGTGTGGTGACGTTGTTGTGCGACGGCGGAGACCGTTACTCGCAAACCTATTTCGACGACACCTGGGTCGCGGGCCAGGGGATGGATCTCGACGAACCGACCGCCGCGCTCGAGCAGTTCATCCGTACCGGGGTGTTCTGAGCAGATCTACCAGGTCACGACCATCGACGTCACCGCAGTGACAGCGGCGACCGTCCCGACGGCCGGCCACGCACCGATCTTCTTCGCGAGCGGATGCGACGCACCGAACGCCACGAGGTACGTCCCGAGCAGTGCGCCGGCACGAGCCGAGCCCGAGGACTTCTGCCATTGCGTGGTGCAGGCAACGCCGACTGCAGCGAGCACCGCTCCGCCGAGTTGGCGATTGTGCGACCGGCGAGCAACGGCGAAGCCGCCGAGCAAGCCGCCTGCGGCGAGAGCGGATGTGGCGAACGAACGTCGAGCATCATGGTCGGACATGATCGTCACCCTAGCCGAGCCTGCACGCGCAAACTCCGGGCCAGGTGATCTCTCTGCTCGATCACCAAGCGCCGCAACGCAGCCGGTGCCCACTCGTGCTCCGCGAGCCACACGTCTGCACTGTCGGTCGACGATTGCTGAGGAAAGAGGCGAACAACTATCCTCCGTGCGATCTCGATGCTGCGTGAGGTCCACAACGAGGAGATGGACTCGAAATACCGGTCCTCGTACGGTTGAGTGAGGTCCGGTCGGTGACCCGCCCCGAACCCGGTGATGTAGGCGTCGAGAACATCGTTGGACACGTCGTCGCGCTCGGTGATGGAAGTCCACGCGCTCGCTTTGACTGTGGCGTCAGGGATCGCTGTCGACGCCGCGGTGTGGGCAGTGCGCCCCGAAAGTGTGTCGTCCGAACCGAGTTCGGCATCCAGTTCTGCGATAGTTGCGTGTCCGGTGGCGGCGAGTGCCAGCCAGAATGCCCAGCGCTGATCGGGGTCCAGTCTCAGCCCGGCAATGGTCGCGGTGCCATCGAGCAGGGAGCGTAGATCGTCGGCCAGGAAGTCGTCGAGTTGCGCAGCCGATGCGACCGCCCGCGCCCACACCAACTGCGCGTCGCTTCCGGGTTCGCTCGACTGCAGCTGCCGCCACGACGCTTCGAGCCAATGCCGGGTGGGCTCGTCCCGTCGGTCTTCGGGGAGGTAGTGCGCGAGTGTGTACGCGACGTTGGCCGTGACTGCGGAGAGCAACCCGATCTTGGGTTCGGTCGGCGCGAATCTGGTTGCGATGTCCAGGTATTCGATCGCAGAGAGCTCGGCGTCCCGGGTGGAGTTCCACAGTGCCGACCACACCAGCCCTCGTGCAAGGGGATCGACAATGCGATCGAGTGAGGTCCGCACGGTGGCGGTGGAGCGCTCGTCGAATCGGATCTTGGCGTAGGTCAGATCGTCGTCGTTGAGCAGAACCAGTGCAGAATCGGGGAAGTCGACGGGCGTTCGCGAGTCGGTGATGTCGAGTTCGTAGCGGTGGGTCCTCGTGAGATTTTCGGCCTCGTCCGGATCGTAGAGCCCGACCGCGATGCGGTGCGGACGCGGATCCGTCTGCTCGACGGCGTCACCGGTATAGGTCAGTGTGGACACGCCGGTGGTCTGCAGCCACGCGCCCGCCCAGGTCTCGAGGTCTCGCCCGCTGGCGGTGAACATCTCGCTCAAGAGATCCGTCAGGGTCGTATTGCCGAAGGCATGCGTGCGAAAGTAGTTGCGGGACGCAGCGAAAAAGGCGTCGGCACCGACGAACGCCCCCAACTGCTTGAGAACGCTCGCGCCCTTCGCGTAGGTGATGCCGTCGAAGTTGAGCTTGGCTGCCTCGAGATCGGTGATGTCGGCGACGATCGGGTGAGTGGTGGGAAGCTGATCCTGCAAATAGGCCCACGCCTTTCGGCGGTTCGCGAAACTGACCCAGGCATCGGTGAATCGGGTGGCTTCGGCCGACGCGTACGCACCCATGTAGTCGGCGAACGACTCCTTGAGCCACAGATCGTCCCACCATTGCATCGTGACGAGGTCGCCGAACCACATGTGCGCCATCTCGTGCAGAATCGTGTTCGCCCGAGCCTCGTACTGGGCTTCGGTTGCCGCCGAACGGAATACGTACGATTCGGTGAACGTGACGAGCCCGGGGTTCTCCATCGCACCGAGGTTGTATTCGGGGACGAAAATCTGGTCGTACTTACCGAACGGGTACGGATAGTCGAACTTGTCGTGGAAGAAGTCGAGGCCACGCTCGGTGATGTCGAAGATGTCCTCGGCGTCGAAATACTCGGCGAGGGATGCGCGGCAGTACGCGCCGAGCGGGACAGTCAGATCGCCTCGAGTCCAGGACGATTCGACGCCGTGGTACGGCCCGGCCGCAACCGCGGTGATGTACGTCGATATGGGCAGCGTCGGGGCGAACGTGGTGACTGTGCCGTCGGTGACTCCCGCGCGGTTGGACAGGACCGTCCATGCCGGGGGTGCTGTGACCCTCAGCGTGAACGAGGCCTTCAGATCGGGTTGCTCGAAATTCGCGAACACCCGTCGAGCATCGGCAGGTTCGTACTGGGTGTACAGGTAGACGTTGTCGTCGACGGGGTCGACGAAGCGGTGGAGTCCTTCACCCGACCTGCTGTACCGGCCGCGTGCACGTATCCGAACGACGTTGTGGTCGGCGAGTCCGACCAGTTGAATGCGAGCTCCGTCGTAATCGACCTGTGCATCGGTGCCGTTGACGGTGACCTCGTCCACGGACGCACCGATGAAATCGACCCATGTCGCCGCCGTCGTCGCATCGAATTCGATGGTCGTCACCGACTCGAAGGTGTCGACGTCCGTGTCCTCGGCGCGCAGGAGGTTCAGATCGACGAGATACTTCACCCCGTCTATGTGGCGCGATCGCCTGCGAGTTTCGGTTCGGGTCAGATTCGCGGTGCTCACCGAACCAACCCTAGGTGATTGTTTTTCACAGGGCGGGTGGGGTGAAGTAGTGACGTCCGAGTGGATCGACGATATGCAGCACTCCGTCCGGAAGCAGTTCGGTGCGCCAAAGTTTGCGCGTTTTGAGGTTGTGGTGGAGCCGACAGCGCGGACCGATGTTCGTGAGGATGGTCCAGCCGCCCTTCTCGGGGCGGTGTCGGTCGAATTCGACGATGTGGTCGAGGTCGCATCGTTCCGAGGGCACGTTGCAGCCAGGATGCAGGCAGTACGGGTTCTCGGCTCGAACCTTCGCCGCGAGAGCTCGACTGGGCGTATGGCTCAGCGCGCCTGGCGGCGGGAGTTTCATGCCCCCATGGCCGTCGGGGTACAAGGCGTGGATCCCGATGGGGTCGTCCCCGACGGTGGCACGCCACCGTTCGATCAGCGTTCCCCCACCCGGCCGCGATCGGGTAGCTCTGGTATTCACAGAGCCGGGCGTGGGAAGCCTGGGTGGCGGTGCGTCCGGTGGGATCGTGTTCGGTGATTGGCTCGTCGGCGGCTCGTCCCCCGGTGCAGCGGAAGTGGAACTGCCGCTGCCTGTTCCGTCGGTTGCGGCGCAGTCGGTGTCCGATGGTTCGTTGTCCGCTGTGTCCGGATCATCGTGCTCGGGGGCCCTGTCGCCGTCGCGCGGCGTCAGGCATGTCGCGCACTCGCACAGCAGTGTCTCCCCGCGCATCAAGGCGGTCTGAGCGTCGGCCCGTCGTTGGTCGTCCGACCGCGGATCCTCCGGGTGCAGGCGTATGACCTCGGCGTCGATCCGCGCAAGTTGTTCGTCGGCTTCGCCGTCGGTCATCAGTGTGGTCAGGCTCGACAGTCCTCGTGCCCGGCGACGAAGGCGGATTCGCTTCTCGGTGCGTGCGGCACGCTTGCGTACCGCACGGTCCCAGTCGGCGTCGGCCTCGATGAGCAGTCGATCGATTTCGCGGCCCAGAGCTCCCGGTGCCATCTCCCGGGCGGCCTTGAGAATCTCGGTCTCCAGGGCAACGGCCGTCTCCGGACGGGCATGAAGTAGATGATCGTGGATCGTTCTGACTCGCTCCAGATCGAGGGCACCGTCGATGAAGCCCTGACGCACGAGAGGGCGCAGTTGACGCCACATCTGCACCTTGTTGTTGATGGCGGCAAACGTGGACGACAGAGCCGCCGCCAGTTCACAGACTGCCGAGTTGAACAGATCTTTCTCGGTGACCCCGGTGTCCCACGGTGACGCGCCGGCCGTTCGGCTGCGGACATACTCGTCCAGCAGAGCAAGTTCCGAAGCGACGGCAGCGTTGATCGTCCGTCGCGCGCCCAGAACGTCGGCGAGCGGAGAATGGTCCCCCGTCACCCACGCCGCTTTCCGTAGCCCCATGTCACCCCCCAGCGACTGAAGATCGAACACGTATTCGATCCACTGCGGCAAGTGTAGAACAGGGCACCGACACATTCTTCGGCGCTGGCAGGAGGCGTCAGATCGCGCTGACGGCTCGGGTCACATCGAGTTCGAGTAGGTAGTGATTGATGGCGATTGCAGCCTTCGACCCTGCTGCTGCCGAATTGATGAGCTGGGCGGGGGAATCCGAGACGTTCCCCGCAGCCCACAGGCCGTCCACACTGGTGAGCCCGGTCGGGTCGGTGGCCACCCAGCCGTTGTCGAGGCGAGTGCATCCGATCGATCGCAGGAGCGCGTCGTTCGGAACGAACGTCGGCCCGACGAACACGACTGTTCGAGGAACGACGGTCCCGTTCGTCAGCTCGATGCCTATGACGCGACCGTCCTGCACAACGATTCGGGCAACCGGTACGTCGACGATTCCGACGGACCGCGCGTCGAGTCGGAGGCGTTCGTTTTCACTCAGTTCGATGCCGTTGGTGAAGAAGACGACGTCGTCCGACCATTGGCGAATCAGCGACGCCTGGTGGATCGTGAACGGTCGGTTGGATCCGCCGACCACGGCTATCGGCTGATCCCTAACTTCGTAGCCGTGGCAGTACGGACAATGCAGCGCTCCCGAGCCCCACTGTTCGGAAACCCCGGGGATATCGGGCAGTTCGTCTCGAAGCCCAGTGGCCACCAAGACCGACCGCGATTGCCGGGACTCGCCGCCCTCGAGGCGGACCTCGAATCCCTCGTCGAGTCCAATTACTCTGCCGCGCAAAATTTCTCCGCCGTATCGGAGGACTTCCTCGCATCCAGCCCGATGCAACTCCTCGGGTGTGGAACCATCGCGCGAGAGGAAGTTGTGAACATGGTCGGCAGGCGCGTTGCGTGGTTCTTCGGCATCGACAACGATCACCTTTCGGCGGGCGCGAGCCAGAAGTGTCGCGGCACTGAGTCCGGCTGGGCCGCCACCGATCACCACGGTGTCGTACGTCAAGATGCCTCCTTGGTGGTGCGATATGTTGTGAACGTAGCAGAACTGTCAACTAGTTAACAATATTGGTGGTGCCGATGACCGATGCCTCGCTTCGTGAGCTGACCTGTGCACGGTGGGCCGAGTTCAATCCGGAGCTGGACACCTCGCCGATGCATGTGGTGGCCGAGATCAAGCGCATCGTCGCGCTGCTCGACGTGGCCGTCGAACCGATATACGCCGCGGCCGATGTATCCGTCGCCGAGGTGGAATTGATGGTGCCCCTGCGTTACGCGATCGAACCGGTGACGGCAGCGCGGTTGGCGGAGCTGCTCGGCATGACCCGCGCAGGTGTGAGCAAGACGCTCGGAAAGCTCGAACGTCGCGGCTTTCTGCAGCGCGTGCCCAGCGCCGAAGACCGACGGTCTGCGTCGATCACCCTGACCGATCAGGGAAGGCGCATCGTGGATGATGTATTTCCCCGAGAGCTCGAAGCGCACGGAAGATTGTTCGATGCGTTGGGTGCACGTCGAAACCGTGTTCTCGAGGCCCTGACCACGCTCGCCGAGTCGAT
Organism: Rhodococcus sp. NKCM2511; assembly: GCF_014905595.1. Lineage (NCBI taxonomy): Bacteria > Bacillati > Actinomycetota > Actinomycetes > Mycobacteriales > Nocardiaceae > Rhodococcus > Rhodococcus sp. NKCM2511. The sequence goes on from NZ_BNHJ02000003.1 coordinate 165,508, forward strand.
GGAGTCCGGTCTGCCGTCTCAGTGACGTTCCCGTCGGCCTGTGTCACGGCTACGCTCGCCGACACGTGCGGGGCGATTTGTCAGGCGGACACGATGAACACATTTCAGAAGTCGGCGGCAGGGTTCAACAAGGTCTTCATGGTCGTGACGAAGGCACCGGTGCTCGACAGGGTGCTCGGACGCTCGATGGGCATTTTGACCTATACCGGCCGGAAGTCCGGCAAGAGGATCACATTGCCGCTTGCGATCAGCCGGAAGGGCGAGCACCTGAAGGTCAGGGTGGCGATGCCGGACAAGAAGAACTGGTGGCGAAATTTCGTGGACGGCGGCGGTCGTGTCGATGTCGACCTCGGCGGCGTCCGGTACTCCGGCCTCGCGACGGCGACCCGTGACGACCGTGGGCGGGTCTCTGTCGATATCGCTGTGGACCACTGACTTGTGTGTCAATAAAGGTTGACAACCCCCTTTCTGTCAACCTACATTGACATACATGACAGAAGCCACTGCATTGGCCGCCGCGGCCGCCAGTTCCGATCCGGGGGAGGGGTTGCGTGCCGTAGCCGCACTTCGCCGTCTACTCGAACGTCTGGAAGCCGTCCAGGTCCGCAATGCGCGGAATCAGGGATGGGCGTGGCAGGCGATAGCGGATTCGCTGGGTGTCAGCAGACAGGCCGTTCACAAGAAGCACGGCGGAAAGGGAAGGTAGACAACCATGTTCGAGCGATTCACCACTCAGGCCAGGGCGGTCGTCATCAGTGCCCGGCTGCACGCCCGGGCGTTGCACTCGGAGCGGATCGAACCCATTCATCTCTTCCTCGGTGCGCTCGACAAGGCCGACGAACCGCTCGGGTCTGCGCTGGCCGAGGCGGGGTTCACCCTCGACAACGCGCTCGAGGACGTGCTGTCGAGGGACGCCCGGGCCCTACGGTCCATCGGCATCGACCTTCACGAAGTGATCGACACCGTCGAGTCTGCGGTGGGGTTCGGCGACGTCGACCATTCGAACGATTCTCACCTGCCGTTCGCGCCGTCGGCCAAGGAAGCGCTGAAGCTGGCTTTGAAGGAGGCCGTCCGATTGCGGGACAGGGAGATCGGCGTCGAGCACATGCTTCTCGGTGTGATCGCAGGTGCCGATCCATCGTTCACCGAGCTCGTGAGTGTTCGCGGCAGCCTGGACGATCTGCGCGACGCGGTCCTGCTGGTTCGCACGTCGTAGCTCCGAGCGGGCCCGAACTCTACGATGGGCGCCATGAACTTTCTGATTCGGCTCGTGATCAATGCCGTCGCCATCTGGGTTGCGAAGGAATTCGTGGACGGCATCACCGTGACCAGCTCGGGCCGCGGTGACGGGTGGGACATCGTGGTCCTGCTCGGTATTGCGGCCGTGTTGACGATCGTCAACGCGTTCATCAGGCCGATGGTGAAGCTGTTGTCACTGCCGCTGCTGATTCTCACCCTCGGGCTGTTCACTCTCGTGATCAACGCGTTGATGCTGATGTTGACGGGGTGGCTGTCGTCGCAGACCGGTTACGGCCTCGAGATCGTCGGTTTCGCTGCCGCGTTCTGGGGCGCGATCATCATCTCGATCGTGAACTTTCTGCTCGGCGCATTCGTGCCCGAGAAGCGTTAGGCGAACGCCAGCGCCACACCGGTAGCGGCACCCCAGACGAGCATTGCCAGTCCCGAATCACGCAGCGCAGGAATCAACTCGAACCCGTGAGCACCGCCGCGAACCGGCGAGTTGGCGCGCGCAGCGAGGGGTAGCGCGAGCAGGGCGACCAGGGCCCACGGGGTTCGGGCGATCAGCGCGACCGTTATGGCGAACGGGACGACCAGCAGTGCCAGGTGTAGATAGCGCGTGCGGGTATCGCCCAATCGCACTGCGAGCGTGCGCTTTCCGGATTCGGTATCGGTGGGGATGTCCCGAAGGTTGTTCGCGACGAGTACGGCACTGGAGAAAGATCCGACGGCTACCGCGGCGAGCACGCCCGCCCAGTCGATCTGCTCGGCCTGCACGTATTGGGTGCCGAGCACGGCGACGAGTCCGAAGAACACGAACACGGCAATCTCGCCGAATCCGCTGTAGCCGTAAGGCTTCGAGCCGCCTGTGTAGTACCAGGCACCGGCGATGCAGATCAGGCCGACGATCACCAACCACCAAGCGCTCGTGGCGGCCAGGACAAGACCTGCGACGGCACCGACCGCGAAGCAGCCGATGGCGGCCCGTTTGACGGCTCCTGCCGAGGCGGCCTTGGAGCCGACGAGTCGGAGTGGGCCGACTCGGTCGTCGTCCGTGCCACGGATTCCGTCGGAGTAGTCGTTGGCGAAGTTGACGCCCACGATCAGCGCCAACGAGACGATCAGTGCCAGTAGAGCCTTCCACCACACGCCTGCGTCCAGGGACACGGCTGCACCGGTGCCGACGAGGACGGGGGCGATAGCGTTGGGGAGCGTTCGGGGTCGCGCCCCTTCGATCCATTGTGCGGTGGTGGCCATGAGCGACGATCTTTCCGTATCTGCCGGGAGGGTGCGGACGCGGCCGGTCAGAACGGCAGGCGCGGCAGTACCGGCAGCGGGATGACAGGCATCTGGACACCGGGGATCTGCGGTAGCGGCACCGTCGGAGCGGGCGGCGGTGGCGGCGGGTTGTAGTGCGGTTGATACTGCACGTACGGCGCGCTGTCGGCGGCTGGAGGTGGTGCAGCTGACGTCGGCGGCGGGGCCGGGATGTCCGGGGTCGGTGACGGTGTGGCGGTGGTGGTCCGTGCAGCCGAGGGTGTCGTGGTCTGCCGGATGCCCTCGTCCACGCTGGCAGGGGTGCTCAGCGGTTGGTCTTCGCTCTCGGAACTCAGGCCCGAGAACAGTCCGACGGCGGCGATGACGCCCACGATCGGTAGCGCGATCAATCCGAGCCGCGCCAGCGCCGGTCGGTGCGAGACGACCGGTGCAATGCGATCGACGTCGACGCGCGCAGCGTGCACGGCCGCCCCACCTGCAACGACGAGTTCTGGTTGCTCGGGGACGATGATCGGCAGCTGCAGAAACCGTTCGAGTGTCGTGCGGACCAGAGGGACATTGCTCGTACCGCCGATGGCGATGACGGCGTCGGGATAGAACTCGGCTTCGAGCCCCAGTTGGCGGACCGTGGTGGCCGCCTGTTCGGTGGCCCGGGCGATCGACAGCTCGAAGATGTGGCGCTCGAGAAGAATGTGTTCGCCGTCGGGCGTGCTGGTGGTCTCGTGCGTGGACAGTGCCTCCTTGATGCCACGGCAGAATGCCGTCAGAGCAGTGTCCTCGTCGTGTGTGTGCGGCTCCCGCACGATGCCGAGGCCCAGTATGTGTTCCCGAACCACCGCGTCGAACGAGGCTCCGCTGATTGCTGTCGTACGAGTCGAGCCGTAGGAGCGGCCGGATTCGACGTCGACGATGTCTATGTCGACACCGGTCTCGCCTGCGTCGAACAGGGCGATGGTGCGGTGCTGGCTGGCCAGGCCGGGACGGAGGTACTCGAGGGCAGCGTCGGTCTCGTCGATCAGATGTACGTCCGAGACGTATTCCTCGGCCAGAGCGTTCGTGATGCGATCACGCTCGTCGGCGGTCCGGTATGCAATGCCCAGCGATTGCGGCGCGTCCGGGCGGTCGACGATTCCGCGAACGACCCGCGCGACGTCCTCGGGGGAGGGGGAGAGCTGCCAGTCGTCGAAGGGAGCGGCGTCTGTCCACGTGCCGTCTTCGGTCGTCCGAGACGTGCGGATGCCGCACGTTCCCAGGGACACACCTACCGACGAACGCATCTCCAACCGGCCTCTCCTGTACGGCGACGTGGACACTGTACCGTCTCGAGGTTTGATTAGAGGTCCAAAACAATCCGAACGTCAGGTCGAGGGTGTTCGACGGGCGGCCTCGAGCCCAATACGACGGACCCCACGACCGGCACACCGGTGGTGTCAGAGCGGCAACGATGTCTCTGTCAGTCCGACCCCGCCGGTGCCCCGCAGTTTGCGGAACCATTCGAGACCGAACGCAGTGGTCAGTTGCTCGATCGGCATTGCGAGAAACGGCCCGAAATCGCCGACCTGCGTTTCGTGCGCTTCCATCGCGGCCCGCTTGGCCGCGATGACGCTCGACACGTCGACGACAGTGGTGATTTCGGTTTCCGGCAGTCCGAACGACTCCATGTCCGGTGGTGACGCCTCTTCGCTCCAGTGGGGATTGGCTTCCATCAACCTGCGCATGTGGTCACGGTTGGTGGTCGTCTCGTACACGTAGGGCGTCTCGGCGATCTCGGCGGCGCGCTTGCCGACGACGTGCACCTGAATGTGGTCGGGGTGGCCGTATCCACCGTTCGGGTCGTAGATGGTGACGACGTCGGCCTGCTCCTCGCGCAACACGTCGGCCAATCGTCCAGCCGCGGTGTCGACGTCGACATTGCAGAACGCCTCCGGGTTGCCGTTCTCCGGCGTGCCGGCCATTCCGGAATCGGCATAGTGCAGGCGAACGACGCGCGCGACCCCCAGGACGGCAGCCGAACGGTCCAATTCGATGTGTCGGCGCGCGGCCAACGTCTCCCCGTCGGCGAGGATGCCGTCGGGATATTCGCCGACGGCACCGTCGGTTGCCGTCACGAGTACGACGCGGTGGCCGGCGTCGGCCGCGAGCCGCATGACGCCGCCCGTGCCGAACACTTCGTCGTCGGGATGCGCGTGGAAGCAGACCAGAACACTCATGGCGTGAATGCTTGCACGTCGAAGTGGGTGCGGCCCAGTCGGCGGGCCAATACGATCTATGGGTGACCACACGGCGGTCGGCCTCGATACGTTCGTATTGGCGGGATTCACGAGCAGATCGGTACTGTCGCGCACTACATCCGGTGGGGATCTTCTTCGCTCTGGTGTTCTTCGCGCTGTCGATGACTCCGTCTCTGCTACCTCGTGTGTGGTACCTGCAGGCGGTGGCCACGGGGATCAGCGTCGCGATCGGGTACGGCGTCGGGTGCCTCGTTGCCTGGGTGGTTCGGCTCTGCGGAGTGTCACCGGACTGGTCGGAGCAGTGGCGTCGACGTGGGTGGTGGGCGTTGGCCGCGGTTGCGGTGGTGGTGATTCCGCTCTTCCTGATCCTCGGTTCGTGGTGGCAGCAGATCGTGCGCAAGCTGGTCGGCGTAGAAGACCCCGGCCGGCCGCTCTACATCGCGGTGCTGGTGCTCTCGCTGGTGGTAGCGGTGGGGGTGCTTGCTCTCGGCCGCCTGCTGCGCAGAGCAACTCGGGCTCTGACGCGATGGGGCAAGCAGTACGTGCCGAAGCCGGTGGCGCGGATCGCCAGCGTGATCGTCGTTGCCCTGCTGGTGGTGTTCGCCGTCAACGGTGCACTGATTCGGGGAATTGTGGCCGTCGCGGAAAAGTCGGCCTCTACCGCCGATCGCGGCAACCACGATGGGGTGGAAAAGCCTGATGCAGCAGAACTGTCGGGTTCGGATGCGTCGAACGAGGACTGGGAGTCGCTGGGTCAGGAGGGGCGACGCTTCGTGGTCTCCGGGGCATCGCCCGACGAGATCGGCGAGTTCACCGGAAGGCCTGCAGTGCAACCGATCCGCGTGTACGCCGGTGTCGAGTCGGCTGAAACGGTGGAGGGTGTGGCAGAGCGGGTGGTGGCCGAACTCGAACGTACCGGCGCATTCTCACGGGCCGTGCTCGGTGTCGCGACCACCACCGGACGTGGCTGGGTCAACGAATCCGTCGCCGGCCCTCTCGAGTATCTGTACGACGGAAATTCGGCGATTGCGTCGATACAGTACTCGTTCCTGCCGAGCCCGATGGCATTTCTGGCCGATCGGCAGACCCCGCAGGATGCCGGACGAGCCCTGTTCGAGGCGATCTACGCGGTGTGGAGCGAACTCCCGGAAGATTCACGACCCAAACTGGTGTTGTTCGGCGAGAGCCTCGGTGCCTACGGCGGGCAGGATGCATTCAGCGGTGCGCAGGACATGATCGCTCGTATCGACGGCGCTCTGTGGGTCGGCAACCCCAATTTCACGCCTCAGTGGGCGCGTATCACGAGCGGACGTGACGCCGGTTCCCGCGAGATCCTGCCTTTCATCGACGGCGGAGAGCACGTGCGATTCGCGAGTTCGTCCGGGGATCTCGACATCGGTGGTCCGTGGGAAGAGCCGCGAATCGTGTACTGGCAGCACGCATCCGACCCGATCGTGTGGTGGTCACCCGATCTGATCCTCGGCAGGCCCGACTGGCTACGGGAACCCCGCGGCACCGACGTCGACCCGGGAGTGCAGTGGTTCCCGTTCGTGACGTTCTGGCAATTGACCTTCGATCAGGTGTTCTCCACCGACGTCGACGACGGGCACGGCCACAGCTACGGAGCCGACGCAGTGCGCATGTGGGCCGACATCCTCGAACCGGCGGGATGGTCCGACGCCGACGTCGAGCGGCTGTACCTCGAAATGGCGGGTTGACATCGGTGCCGGAGAACGATGAGGTCGGCCAGGTGTTGGAGCTGGAGCGGCAGTTGCAGCGGGCCGAAACCCGTCGTGACGGAAGCAGACTCGCGGCGCTGCTTGCGGACGATTTCGTCGAGATCGGAGCGTCGGGGGCGGTGTGGACCAAGCAGTCGATACTCGAGCTGTTGGGCGGAGAGAGTACGGCCGACGGTATCATCGAGGTCCACGATCTCTCCGGACGGATACTGGACGTGGGTGTCGTTCTGGTGCAGTGGACGTCACGACGGTCGGGACGTCGAGCCCATCGATCGTCGATCTGGCGACGCACCTCCGATGGATGGGAACTGGTGCATCACCAAGGCACACCTGTGGTCGACGGTCCGCCGGATCGGACGGGGTAGCCGAACCCGGGGACACAGAGTGGATTTCTGCGTCCCCGGTTGCAGGGTCAGGCAGTCACGACGACGAATTCGTTGGGCGTGACATCGAGTTGCTTGCTCTCGGTGACGTTTCCGGTGGTGAGGTCGACGGCGTGGATGCTGTTGCCGGCCGGTTCGGTGACGTAGGCGGTGTCACCCGCGATGGAGATGCCGGGGTGGGCGTCCTGGTATTTCGCGGGACCTTCCCAGGCGTCGATGACGGGGTACGAGGCGGTGAATGTCTTTGTCGTCGGATCGAATACGTGGACTGCGCCGTCCGATCCGATGATGTAGGCCAGGTCGCCGGGGCCTCGGGCGACTCCGCGCCAGGTGTACTCGGCACCGTCGGGGAGCTTCACGACGTCGAGGGTCTTGGCCGCGGGGTCGATGACGGTGACCGCGTGCAGGAGTGAGCCCTCTGCGTCCGGGTCGTCCTTGTAGTCTCCGACGATGAGGGGGCTGGTCTCGCTCACGTACGCGTTGCCCGTCCGCCCGTAGGGATGGTCCGGGGCGTCGAGCTTGGTTATCTGGCCCTTGTCGTAGATCAGAGCGCCGTTCTCGCAACCGAAGACGACGATCTCGCCTTCCGCTGTTCCCTCTCCGTGGACGCCGGGGCACTGATCGTTTTTGGCGACGACCGCGCCCGATGCGTCACGAACCTCGATGCCGGTGCGGCCGTTCGAGTTCCCGACCGTGGTGAGAAACGTGCCGTCTTCGAGGACGATCGAGACGCCGTGGTGCGCGTCGACACCGGGGATGCTCTCGGTCTCCGGGAGCCCGTCTGCGGATTCGAGTGCTGCGGTGTCGAAGATCGTGGTGTCGCTGGTGCCGTCGGCGTACAGGATGGTCTTGCCGCCGTGTCGTACGACGTGACCGGGCTTCTCGGCTTCGAAGACGGTGTCGGTCAGTTGCGGTTGCTCGGTCGTCCCGGCCGCGGTGTCGAGCACACGGAAGCCCTCGCTCGTGGTGACCATGACGTTGCGGTCGTCGCCGGCGAGGTTGAGGCGCGTGTACTCCTCGGAGTCGAAATCAGCGACGGTCTCGAACGTGTCGGCGTCGAGCACCCGAAGGCCGCCTTCGTAGGACACTGCGACCCGTGGCCCGGCCGCAATCGATGTGGATTCGGCGGCGGGGGTGGTGCCGGAGGAGCAGGCCGCCAGGGTCGCTACCGCACCGAGGGCGAGCGCGGTGACGCTCGCCCTTCGAAAATCGTTGATACGCATGATTGTTCCTTTTCTGTGTGACGAATCGGTCAGCTGGTGAGTCCATCGGAGATGCGCTCGGTGTTGACGCGCATCATGGTGAGGTAGTCGGGGGCACCGCCGTCGGGTGCGGTGAGGGATTCGGTGAACAGTTCGATCACAGCGACGCGAATGTCGGCCTCACTCGCCAAGGCCTGGACGAGACGATCCGGAGAAGACGATTCCGCGAATATTGCAGGAACACCGGTCTTCTCGATGGCTCCGACGAGTTCGGCCAGATCGGAAGCAGACGGTGCCGCCAGGGTGGTGCCGCCGGGAATGGCTGCCCCGATCACCGTGAAATCGAAACGGTCTGCGAGATAACCGAATACATGGTGATTGGTGACGAGTGCGCGGCGCTGATCCGGGATCGCAGCGAAGGTGGCGCTCATGTCGTCGTCGAGCCCCTTCAACTGCAGCCGGTAACCTGCTGTGCGGTCGGCGATCTCGGCAGAATCGACACCGTCCAGCCCGGCGAGCGCCGGTTCGAGGGCATCGACGACGGCTGTCATGCGCGCGGGATCGGTCCAGAAGTGCGAATCGGGACTGCCTGCGGCGTCCCCTTCCGTGTACTCGAGGACATCGATGGCGTCGCCCGCGACGAAGGTGGGCACGTTCTCCGCCGCTGCCTCGTCGAGGTGTTGCTGCAGACCTTCCTCGAGGCCGAGACCATTGGAGACGATCAGGTCTGCCGTGCGTAGGCGGGCACCTTCCTGCGCCGAGATCTCGAAGGAATGCGGGTCGGCGTTCGGCTTCATCAGCGTCACCACGTCTGCCTCGTCGCCGACGAGCTGCTGCACGACGTCGCCGAGGATGTTCGTGGACACGATTACCACCGGGCGGTCGTCACCGTCGGCGGAGCAGCCGCTCAGGCACAGTCCGATTGCTGCGGCCACCGCCACTGCCGATGAGAAGCGGCTGACGCGTCCGCTCGTCATCGTCCGGTCTCCGCGGTGAAGGCCGGTTCGGTCGCGGTGTCGAAGGTCCGCGCTATGCGGGCACCGTCGGCGTAGTCGATCTCGTACAGCCGTCGTTCGGTCGGGGCGCTGAGATAGGCGCGCTGATCGTCGGCGACGAGAGTCGGGGACGCGCCGGCCTCGAGTGATTCGGCCACCAGCGGTTCGGTTTCGGCCAGGATTGCTCCGTTGTTGCCGTCGAGTACCAGGACTCGGCCATCCTCGGTGAGGGCCAGCATGTGCTCGTCCGCATCGTCCACGGCGGTGACGTGCACCAGGGGTGCCGGTGCCGGGAGTAGGGACCACGACCGTTCGCGGGTATCCAGCATCCAAATACCCTCTGCACCGGCAGAACCTGCGACCGTGGGGCGGCCCTCGCGGTTGTCGAACGACGTCGCTGCCGCGGCGGTGGTGCCGGCCGGGTAGGGGATTCTCTCGACCGCCAACTCGTCACCGGTGGCCGAGGCGAGCAGTGCGCCGTCTGCGCACCCGATCACGGCACCGACCCTGGTGGTGATCGTGCCGCGGGCCTGCGGGCACGGTTCGACCGGCCCGGTGCGTTCGCCGTCGGCGGTGTACCCGACGACCGAGGTCGACGGCCCGGATCCCTCGGTCACGAGCGCGAAAGTGCCGACGGGAACGACCATTCCGGCACCGGGGTTGGTGACCTTTCGGAATCGTTCCACGACTGTGCCTTTCGACAGTGCCTCGGTGTCGAGCAGTACAGCGTCGCCGGAGTCGGCAAAGAACAGTCCGGTACCGCCCGAGGTCGAAAGGTTGGACGTGGCGACGGTTGCCGTGCCTGAGCCGCCAACCGTGCCGAGTAGTCGAGGCTCGCTGCGGTAGTAGTGAAAATGGTCGACGTGGTCCCAGGTCCAGACCCCGCTGTCGATGATCTCGACGCCCGCGTCGGTCTGCACGAACAGGTAACGGCCGTCGGTGTGCAGAGCCTGCGGGGCTCCGATGGTCCCGAGATCGGTGACGGTGTCGTCGAGCAGATCGAGATGGGACACCCTCCCCGTCGGGTCCACGGACGTGAGCCCGAGCCGCGGTTCGGCGAGTTCGGCGGCACCGGCTATTGCCCCGTGGCCTTCGCCTGTGGGTTCGTCTGTGGGTGGCACGTTCGTCTCCGAGGAACAGGCCGTCGATGCGAGAACGAGGGCACCGACGGCGATTGTGGTGGTCAGGATGCGGGTGCGCACGTGTTCCTTTCGGGTGAAGTGGGGCGATGACGGATGGCGGTGACGGCACTGCGTATCGCGTACGACAGGCCGGACACCGCGATCGCGGTCGCCGCCACGGAGGCACCGGCGGCGGTGGCCGCGTGCCAGGAGATCAGTAGGCCGCCGAACACGGACAGCACGCCGAGGACGGCCGCCACCAGCATTCGAGTGGGAATGCGGGTGGTCCACTGCCCGGCGGCGACGGCAGGGGCGAGCAGGAGTCCGACGACCAGCAGCGAGCCGACGGCTTGGTACGACGCGACGACTGCCAGCGTCACCAGTGCGACGAGAACTGCTTGAGCCGAGCGCGGCCCGAGTCCGAGCACCGAGGCAATTCGGGGGTCCAGCGCAACGGCGACCAGCGGTCGATGAAACAGCGCCGCGACGGCGACTCCGAGTGCGGCCGCTCCGGCCAGGAGATAGAGGTCCGTGTGCGAGATGGCAAGAATGTCGCCGAACAGTATGGACGTGGCGTCGGTGGCGAAGCTCCCCGAGTGGGAGATGACGATGACGCCGAGCGCCAACATGGACACGAACAACATCCCGATGCTCGTGTCGTAGGACAGTGTTCCGCGGCGTTGCAGCGCGGTGATCCCGAGGCTCATGGCGACCGCGCTCAGTGCGCCGCCGATCATCACCGGAACTCCGAGAACGGTCGCGAGAGCGACACCGGGCAGCATTCCGTGTGCGAGCGCCTCACCCAGAAATGCCATGCCGCGGATCACCACCCACGTTCCGACCACCCCGCACAGCACGGCGACCAGGGCTCCGCCGAACAGGGCGCGTTGTACGAAACCGAGGGCGAACGGCTCGAACAGCGCGTCGATTGTCTGAAATGGCACATTCGGGAGCCTAATGAGATTGATAACGATATTCAAAATCGTATAGTGGCAATGTGAACACCTCAGCTGTCAGCGCGTCGTCCGAGTTCGCTCGCCTCCGGGGCGTCCGCGTCGAGTTCTCCGGCCACACGGCACTCGCAGGCGTCGATCTGGACCTGTTACCCGGTCGGCTCACGGCCATCGCAGGGCCGAACGGTGCCGGCAAGTCCACGTTGCTCGAGGTGGTCGCCGGCACCCGGCCACTGACGGGCGGGACCCGAAGCGCAACTCGCGCAATTGCATTCGTTCCGCAGCGCGCTGCTGTGCCGGATCGGTTGCCGTTGACCGTATGGGACGTCGTGGCAGTGGGTGCGTGGGGACGCCTCGGCCGGTGGCGTCCGATGAACACCGAGGCTCGGGCATCGGTGCGCGACGCCCTCGAGCGCCTCGACATCGCGGAACTGACCGGCATGCCGTTCGCCGACCTGTCCGGAGGGCAGCGTCAGCGGACCCTACTGGCTCAGGGTGTGACCCGCCGGGCCGATCTCCTGTTGCTCGACGAACCCACGACAGGTCTCGACGCCGCTAGTGGACAACGGATTCGAGCCGTCATGCGTGAGGAGACGATGCGCGGAGTTGCCGTTGCGTGTGTGTCTCACGATCCCGAGGTGTTGGCCGCGGCCGACCGAGTCGTGCGACTCGAGGACGGTCGAATCGTGTCCTGACGGATACGCGCGTCGGGTGCTCTCACCGCGCTGCCAACGCGGCTCGCAATCCCGCGCGGTCCAGTTTGCCCGGACCCCGCGTCGGCAGTGCGTCGACGAGGAACAGCTCCCGCGGTGCAGCGGTGGCATCGAGCGACTGCTCGACGTGAGAGCGCAACTCCGCCAACGTCACCGGCGCAGAGGCAACCACTGCTACCACCACCTTCTGGCCGAGGCGCTCATCCGGCAATCCGACGACAGCGCACTCGCGGACAGCGGGATGCGTTGCCAGCGCGGCTTCGACCACCTGCGGTACGACGGTCAAGCCGCCCGTCGAGATGGCCTCGTCGAGTCGACCGGTGATGCTCAGCACTCCGTCGATCATCGTGCCTGCGTCGTCCGTGCGGAACCATCCTGGCTCGGCGAACGCCGGGTGATCGGGTAATCCGCGATAGCCCGAGGCCAGAGTCCGCCCGCCCAGAACCACTCGTCCGTCGTCGATCCGAACGACGGTGCTGTGCAACGGAACTCCGTCGTACACGCAGCCGCCCGCGGTTTCGCTCATGCCGTAGGTGCGTACCAATCGAACGCCCGCGGCAATGGCTCTCTCGCGCAACGGAATCGGCGTGGCAGCGCCGCCGAGCAACACGGCGTCCAGCGATGCCAGTGCTGCAGTGGCCTCGGGGTTCTCGAGTGCTTTGACCAACTGGCCGGGCACCAGGGAGGTGTAGCGCTGCGGACCCGACATCCGTCCCACGGCCTCGATCAAGGCGGCCGGGTCGAAGCCGGCAGAGACGTCCATGATCACCGGCGACGTGCCGGCGAGCACGCTGCGCAGCAACACCTGCATCCCGGCGATGTGGTGTGCGGGCAGAGCCAACAGCCACGAGCCGGGGCCGCCGAGGCGCTCCTCGGTTGCCGTCGCCGACGCGACCAGTGCGGACGCAGACAGCATGGCACCCTTGGGAATTCCCGTCGTCCCCGATGTCGCGACGACCAATGCGACGTCGTCGTCGATGGGGGTTCCGGGGGCCAACGCGTCGTGCAGGCGTCGGATCTCGCGTGGATCGTCGGCGGGGACGGGGAGGACGGCCGGGCCGTCGCCGGCCAGCAGACGGCTCAGCCGCGGCAGGATGTCTGCCGCGGCCGAGCCTGCTGGAATGGGAACGCTCTCGAGCACACTGGCGAGATTAGTCCTTGCGCCGGATCGTGAACGGGTCGGCCAGAGGCCAACCCCCGGCGGCGAGGTTCGCGCGCACCCGATTGACGTCCTCTTCTCTAGGCAGCTCGTTGGTGACCTTGGTGATGGTGACGGAAATTCCGGCCTTGTCGGCAGGTAGCTGGCCGTCGGCGATGAGGGCATCCATCACCGACTGCACTTCGTCGTCGGACAGTCGCCGATTCAGAAGGGCAAGGAGGGGAACGTAATCCGCTTCGGGTACCCCGTCGGGATACCCACCGCGGAGCCACTCGACGATCGAGTGGAGAAACGACGGGACCGGCATGGTCTTACAGGGCAGCCGGATCCGCGAGCGGCCAGCCACCGGCGGCCAGTCGTGCCGAGACACGGGAGATGTCCTCGGCCGTCGGCTCGGCGTCGATCTGGTCGCGGATGTACGTCGCGATCTCCTCGGTCGAAATGGCACCGTCGTCGAGTGCACCGTTGGCGGGAGAGACGAGTTCGAGAACGATCTCCTGCACCTGAGCGTCGGTGAGTGCGGCGCGGCGCAGAAGGGCGACGAGCGGGAATCGGTCCTTGGGCGGAACGCCCTCGGGGTATCCGGCTCGGAGCCATTCGAGCACCGAGGCCGGGAATGCGGTCTTGGTGGAGTCGGTCATGAGAGCTGTACCCCTTCTCGGGTGTGTCAGAAGACGGAGATGCCGAATGTGCTGTCGAGGAAGTTCTTCATGATGAAGAGAATTCCGGCCACGATCGCGACGACGACCACTGCGAAACAGAGGACGGCCGCGGCGGTGGCGACTGCGGGTCGGGCCACGCGTGTGGTGCCCGAGGCAGTGGCCTCGTCCGAGGGCTCACCGACCGAGAGTGCCTTGAGTCCGAAAGCGAAGATCGCGGGCAGTCCGGCACCGAGCAGCAGGCCGACGAGAACGACCTGCCAGAGCGAATCGAGTGTGTGCTTGAGGGTTTCCATGATGTTCAGACCTTCGCGGGGGAGTCGGTTTCGGCGGCGGCAGGAACGAGTCCGCCGTCCCATTCGGCGTTCACGTTGTCCGGATCGACGGGTTCGCGGCGCGAGCGGATGTACATGACGGTGGCCAGGGCGACGAGGATGGCGAAGACCACGAGGATGCCGGGCAGACCTCCGATCGTGTGGGCGAGCAGCCAGCATGCGGCGCCGACCACGCCGGCGAGCGGCAGGGTGATGACCCAGGCGACGGCCATGCGTCCTGCGACGTTCCAGCGCACGGCGGCACCGGGCTTTCCGAGTCCCGATCCGAGGATCGAGCCGGTCGCGACCTGCGTGGTCGAGAGCGGGAGGCCGAGGTGGCTCGACGTCAGAATGATTGCCGCAGAGGATGACTCGGCTGCCATGCCCTGCGGGGATGCGATCTCGACGAGGCCCTTACCGAGGGTGCGGATGACGCGCCAGCCGCCGAGGTAGGTGCCCAACGCGATGGCGAGGGCGCACGTGACCTTGACCCACAGGGGCATCTCGGCGTCCGGCGAGACGGTCCCGTACGCGACGAGCGCCAGGAAGATCACGCCCATCGTCTTCTGGGCGTCGTTGGTGCCGTGGGCGAGCGAGACGAGTGAGGCCGAACCGATCTGGCCCCAACGGAATCCGCGCTCCTTGGACTTCTCGGGAACTGCGTTGGTGATGCGGTAGATGATCCAGGTGCCGACGGTGGCGACGAGGCCGGCGACGATGGGGGCCAGCACGGCGGGCAACACGATCTTGCTCCACACCCCGTCCCACACGACGCCGCTGGTTCCCAGGCCCGCCATGGTGGCACCGATGAGGCCGCCGAACAGTGCGTGCGAGCTGCTCGACGGGATGCCGAGCAGCCAGGTGGCGAGGTTCCACAGGATGCCGCCGACGAGGCCGGCGAAGATGATGGTCAGCAGGGCCTGGCCGCCGGTGTCGCCGAGATTGACGATCCCCTTCGCGACGGTGGCTGCGACCTCTACGGACAGGAAGGCGCCGACCAGGTTGAGGACGGCAGACAGGGTGACCGCGACCTTGGGCTTCAATGCCCCCGTTGCGATCGACGTCGCCATGGCGTTGGCGGTGTCGTGGAAACCGTTGGTGAAGTCGAAGGCAAGGGCCGTCACGACCACCACGAGAAGTACGAGAAATTCAGCGCTCACGGTGGAAAGTGTGGGACACGAACGGCCATTCGCGGAAATTTCTTGCGAAGTGTTCTTCTCGGGTGCCGCGAAGTCGTCTTCAGTTCACCTCCCGTTCACCTTTTTGCCTTATATGTCCACTTCGTCTGTGGCATAGCGCACGACGGTGGTCTCCTCTGGTCGAAGCATTGTGGAACAGTGGACGACGTGAAGGGATCCGGTATGGATGATGCGGTGTCGGCCGCCCTGTCGTACTTCGATTCCGTCGATCCGGCTCTTGCCGCCGACGCCCGGCTCGGGTGGGACGGACTGGCCGCGGTGTCGCCGCCTGCGGGGCCGACACAGCATTCCGTACAGACATTTCTGTGGATCTATCTGCGCCACGCGGCCGAGGGCCCCGACCGGGCCGTCGACATCGCCCGTGCGCTCGGGGATCTGCTCGAGCGGCTGGGACGGGTCGCGTATGCGGAGATCGCACGCAGCGGCGTGACGGACGAGCTCGTACGTGCCACCGACGATGCGATCTGGCTGCAGCAGTACCGCGTCGCCACCGAGAAATCCGGTATCGGAGCAGTCGACACCGAATTGGTGACGTGGCAGGACGCTCCGACCGGGGTCGAGCGGGCCATCGTCGAAAAGATCGGTGAGACACTCGAAGTGGCGACCATTGCCGGTGAGTTCGAGCCGTCGAAGCCCGGTGGCAGGCCGCTGGGAGTCACCGCACGGGCGACGCGTCGCCGCGGCGTGACCGACGCGGTGCTGACCTCGGAGCAGGGCAAGAACGGCACGGACGACGTTCTGCTCGAACAACTTCTCGACCACCGCATCGAACTGTGGAGCAGTTACAGCGCTCCACGAGCCGAGCTGTACCTGGGGTTGCGCGAGGCGCTGCACGAGGCGGTCGAGCCGGTGTACGGGTGCGTGCGCAGACTCGAGAGCTTCATCGGGTGCATCGGCGACGGCGTGGCGCTGACCGATGCCGGGTATCTGCCGGACGATCTGGTGGCGCGGATTGCTCGCACTGTCTTTCCGGTAGCCGAGCGTCCGCAGTTCGTCGGACGCGAACTCGATACCGACAAGGTTCTCGCTCTCCGGCGTCTGGTGATGCGACTTCGGTTGATGCGGCGCTCCGCAGGCAGGCTGGTTCCGACGACGCGCACCCGGCAGCTGAGCTCGGACGGATTGTGGCGCGTGCTCACCGGGGGAATCGTCGGCAGCGACTACCACCCCGACTCGATCGCTGCGGAGGTTCTCCTGGCCCGGATGATCCTGGGCAACGACATCGCCGACGCTCAGGCGACGGCCGACGATTCGGCGCGACTGTTGCGTGCGGAGGGATGGACCCATGCGGGGGAGGAGCCGGAGTCGGAGCACGCCGAGACTCTGGCGGACACGTTGATCGCAGAACTCGACGCTCTCGGAGCGTTCCGCTCGGCCGACAATCGCGTCGCAACCGACGAAGGCGCACGGGTGGCCGCGGCTGTGTTGCGTCATCGGCTCCTGCACACGCGCTTCCCGGCATTGTGACGAGCTCGAGATGGGGTTTGCCTGCGGTCTGCCGTTCGTGCACGGTTAAACTCGGTTCCACCCGGGTCGAGAGCGTGCCCGGATGTCGGCTGCGAGGAGATGCTGGTGGACGGTGAGGTGCACGACACCGCACGCTCCCAGTCCCGGCGGCAGAGCGACTCGGCTCGCCGCTACCTCGATCTGGAAGCAACCACACCCGCGTTGCGCTCCACCGTCGAATTCGCGGCACGCAGTGTCGGATTCGCCATCGCCCAGCTGAATGTGTTGGACGAGGACACCCAGTACACACTGGTCAACATCGGCGGTCCACCGATGTCCACCGTGGTGCGGGCCGACACCCTGTGCGACGACGTGGTGCGCACGGGAGTGCCTGCGGTCGTCGCCCACGGCCGGGTCGATGCCACCACCCGGCAACGCGCGTTGCTCGACGAGAACGGCATCGAGTCCTATGCCTCGGTTCCGCTTCGCGGACGAGAAGGGCTGGTGATCGGCACTCTGTGTCTGCTCGACCGCACCTCGAGGCCCCTCTCCAACGACCAGATGCAGGAGCTCGAACAGTTCGCGTCCGTCCTCGAGGAGCAGCTCGATCTGCATCGGCGGGTCGGCTCGGGATCCACCCGACTCGGCAGCGACAACGACATTGCCGACTCCCTCGCCGACGGTCACATCGTGCCGTGGTTCCAGTCGATCGTGGACCTACGGACAGAGGAGATCGTCGGCTTCGAGGCATTGGCGCGCTGGCACCATCCCACTCGGGGTCTGGTGGTGCCCGCGGACTTCGTGCCGTTCGCCGAGGCGAGTGAACTGATCATCGACGTGGATCTGAGCGTGCTCGCGCAGGCGGCCGCGGAGATGAAGAAGTGGCACGTACACCGACCGGACCTGCGGCTGACCGTCAACATTTCCGGACGTCATCTGGCGCATCCGGACGGCGTCGGCCAACTCGAACGTGCGATCGCGTCGACCGAGGTGTCGCCGAAGTCCATTTCGCTCGAACTCACCGAGACCTCGTCGGTGACGCCAGGGCCGTTGTTGCGCAAGCACATCGACGACGTGCACCGGCTGGGTTTCCGCGTCCTGCTCGACGACTTCGGCTCCGGCTGGTCGTCTCTCGAACGCTTGGTGACGTTGCAACCGGACGGCATCAAGATCGACGGACATCTGACGCGGTTCATCGACACCGTGGCCGGTCGGGCGATGATCAAGTCGTTGGCCTCGGTCGCCAAGGATCTGGAGCTGACGATGATCGTCGAGGGGATCGAGAGTCGAGCTCAGGCCGACGCCGCTCTCGATCTCGGATGCACTCTGGCGCAGGGATATCTGTGGTCGAGGCCGCAATCGGCGTCGGCGGTACTGCGAACCGTCTCGGGTGGCTAGCGAGTATCCCGGCGGAGTGGGTGGTCCTGCGGAATCTGCACCAGCACGATGGGGATTCCATCGGGATCCTCGATCCACATCTCGATGAGTCCCCAGGGTTCGGTGGTCGCCGCCCGCACGATCGCAATGCCGGCCTGCTCCAATTCCGCTGTGGCAGAATCGATGTCGCGCACCTGCAGCCACAGTGCCCCGGAGAACGAACCCGGCTCCTCGGTGCCACCGTGCGCTGCGATCTCGATCAACCCTTGGCCTGCGAACAGCACCGTGCCGCCGGGATATTCACGGCACACCGCAAGAGACAGGCCGTCTCGATAGAACTCGAGGGTCTTCCGGTAGTCGACCGGGCGCAGGATGGTACGTGCAGCGAGGATGTCCACCTCGCATGGATATCACGCAACCGACCATCACTGCCGCAGGATGGTCACAGCGAGAGTGGAGCCTGCGGAACGACCCGGATCAGTGGCATCGATCAGTGGCATCACAGCACCGTCGTGACGATCCGGTTTCCGCCGGCTGCTTTGGCCTCGTACATCATCGAGTCCGCCACCCGCATCGCCCGCGTCACGAGGTCGAGGTTCTGCTCCCACAGGGGTGAACTCGCGTGCAGGATGGCTGCCCCCACGCTGACCGTCACGGCGACGCCGTCGTCGGGATCGCGCATGGCTCGTCGAACACCATGGATCAACGCATCGATGTGCAGGCGCGACGTCGAGACCACCGCGAGGTATTCCTCGCCGCCGGTGCGTGCGATCACGCCGTATCTACCCATGTGTGCGCCCAGACGCTCGGCGACGCGAACGATGACGGCGTCACCCTCCTCGTGCCCGTAGTCGTCGTTGACGGCTTTGAAGCGATCGATGTCCACGACCACGACGGCCGAGCAGCGATCCTCCTCGCGGCCGAGCAACCAGACGTCGTGGATCACCGATTCGAGCCCGCGCCGATTCAGCAACCCGGTGAGCGGGTCGAGCAACGAACTGCGGGCGTCGTCGGTCAACACGGTGACCAACAGATGCGAGGTGAGCGGCACCCCGGCGATCGCGAGCAACACCACGTCGGTCCGGAAGATCAGTGACGCGACGTCCACGTCGCCGGTGCGGTACGTCGCCACCGAGGCAGCGATGGTGCACGCCACCGAGAAGATCAGGTGAGCCACCAGCCACCGTGGACTGACGAAGAACGTACAGAACGTGCCGATGACGGCGAACAGCGCGCACGTCAGGATCGCGTCGGCGATCGGGTTGACGAGGATGGACGACGCGGTGCCCAGATCGGCGAACACCGCGAATGCCACCACCCCGAGACGGCCCGGGAACGGCTTGACGATCCACGCGGCCGCGACCGCCACCGCCATGACGACCAGGAATGCCTTCCAGCCGATTGCCGCGGCGTTCCGCGTGGCACCGTCGGAGAAGAGGGCCACCACCGCCAGAGCGCCGTAGTTCAGCGTCAGGATTGCCATCACCCATCGGATGAGCTTTCCGGTGGGCCGCGAGTTCTGGAAGTCCGCCATCCAGCGGTAGTCGTACGGCTGCGTGAACCAGGCCCACAGAGCACCCGCGGCAGTACCGCGATCGCGGTGATGCGAGTTCGGGGTCACGAAGCGTCAGAAATATCGAGGAAACGGCGACCAGTCGGGCTCGCGCTTCTCCAGGAACGCATCGCGTCCCTCGACGGCCTCGTCGGTCATGTACGCCAGCCGGGTGGCTTCACCGGCGAACAACTGCTGGCCGACGAGACCGTCGTCCTGCAGGTTGAACGCGTACTTGAGCATCCGCTGCGCCTGCGGCGACTTGGCGTTGATCTTCGCGGCCCACTCGATGGCGGTGTTCTCGAGTTCGGCGTGATCGACCACCTTGTTCACCGCGCCCATGCGGTGCATTTCCTCGGCCGAGTACGTCTCGCCGAGGAAGAAGATTTCACGGGCGAATTTCTGCCCGACCATCTTGGCCAGGTACGCACTGCCGTAACCACCGTCGAAGCTGCCCACGTCGGCGTCGGTCTGCTTGAAGCGAGCGTGTTCGCGGCTCGCGAGCGTCAGATCGCACACCACGTGCAAGCTGTGCCCGCCACCCGCTGCCCACCCGTTGACGAGGCAGATGACGACCTTGGGCATGAAGCGGATCAGCCGCTGCACTTCGAGAATGTGCAGACGGCCCGCGCGAGCCTTGTCGACCGTCTCGGCCGTTTCACCGTCCGCATACTGGTAGCCACTTCGTCCGCGAATGCGCTGATCGCCGCCGGAACAGAACGCCCAGCCGCCGTCCCTGCTGCTCGGCCCGTTGCCGGTGAGCAGCACCGTTCCCACGTCCGAACTCACGCGAGCGTGTTCGAGCGCGCGGTACAGCTCGTCGACGGTGTGCGGCCGAAAAGCGTTGCGAATCTCGGGACGATCGAACGCCACCCGCACGGTCGCGTCGGACACGTGGCGGTGATAGGTGATGTCGGTCAGATCTTCGAAGCCGGGAACGGGACGCCACAGTGCGGGAGTGAAGGTCACGTGGGCCAGCTTAACGGCGGCGAGGGCTGAATCCGCTGCGGCCGGGCGATGCAGCTAGCGTGCAGGTCATGACCGATCCGATGCAGCTCGACCGCAGTTCCGACCCCGATTACGACCACCACGGCGGCTTCCCGCGTTTCGTTCCGGCGAAGGTGGGGCCGGAATACGGGCAGTTGCTCGAGGCACTGCGCACGGTTCAGGATCTCGCGGTGTCCACGTCGCTGCCCGCAGACGTCACCGAGGCAGCCGCGAGCAAGACTCGGGAACTGATCGAGTTGTTGGAGCCGCACGTGGTCGCCGAAGGCAAGCAGACCGCGGGGCGGGTACCTGCTCTGCCGGGCCGTGGTTCGCTGCTGCTGCCGCCGTGGATCATCGAGAAATTCGCAGCCGACGGCGTCCGTAGCCGTGGCATGTTCCGTCGCTTCCACCTCGGTGGCAACGCCGCCGCGCACGGCGGCACCCTTCCGCTGCTGTTCGACGACCTCTTCGGCCTGATCCAGCATGCCTACGGTCGGCCCATCAGCCGGACCGCATATCTGCACATCAACTACCGCAAGGTGACCCCACTGAACACCGAGTTGGTCGTCGAGGGTGCCGTGGACAAGGTGGAGGGTCGCAAGACGTTCATCAGCGCGAGGCTGACGGACCTGGACGGCAACCTGCTCGCCGACTGCGAGGCATTGATGGTGCAGCTCCTCCCGGGGCAGCAATGATTCCCCCGATCGACGATCTGCTCGACGGTGCGCACGTGCTCTCGATGCCGATGCGGACGAAGTTCCGTGGGATCACCACCCGTGAGGTGATGTTGATTCGTGGTCCCGGTGGGTGGGGTGAATTCTCTCCGTTCCCCGAGTACGACGACGTCGAGTCCGCCCCGTGGTTGGCGTCGGCGATCGAGGCCGCGTGGGATGGCCCGCCGAATGCGGTGCGTCGACGCATCGCGGTCAACGCGACCGTGCCCGCGGTCGCCGCCTCCGATGTGGCGGGCGTGCTGAGCCGCTCACCCGGGGCCGAAACGGCGAAGGTGAAAGTGGCCGAGAAGGGGCAGAGCCTGGCCGACGACGTGGCTCGCGTTCGTGCGGTGCGCGAGCTGGTGCCGCGGGTGCGGATCGACGCCAACGGGGGCTGGACCGTCGACGAGGCAGTCACTGCGTTGGCTGCGATCACTGCGGACGGGCCACTCGAATACGCGGAGCAGCCGTGCGCCACGGTTGCCGAGCTCGTCGAGCTGCGGCGACGGGCTCCGGGAGTTCGGGTGGCCGCGGACGAGAGCATCCGTCGGGCCGAGGATCCGATGAAGGTCGTGCGGGCCGGCGGCGCGGACATCGCGGTACTCAAGGTCGCTCCGCTCGGCGGCATGCGCGCACTGCTCGAACTGGCCGGCGAACTGGGGGAGTACGGCGTGCCGGTGGTCGTGTCGAGTGCACTCGATTCGGCTGTGGGCATCGCCTCGGGGCTCGCCGCTGCCGCCGCGCTGCCGCATCTCGAATTCGCCTGCGGACTGGGGACGGGCAGTCTGTTCGTTCGCGACGTCGCACCGGCACCCGAGGTGGTCGACGGAACGTATCCGGTCCAGAGCGTCGAGCCGGATCCGCACGCGTTGATCGAACTCGGTGCCGACGCCGAGCGCACGCAGTGGTGGATCGAGCGAGTGCGACGCTGCCACGCACTGCTGCGGTAGTGTTGCGCCCGGTCCGCGTGGGGCCGCCGACACATCTGGGAGGAAGTTCGAAGTGGTTGCTGCACTGAAGGATTCGCTGCTCGACGAGTCGAAGGCCGACGCTCTGCGCGTCGACGTATTGGCATTGATCGACGCCGAGGTAGCCGACAAGAAGGGCGCGAGTGGCCTCGCGGTCAAGGGGGGCTACGGCGCAGTGAAGAAGGTCGGTCCGTCCTACATCGACAATGCGGTCTCGGCTCTGTGGCCCGATTTCGTCGACAAGCTCGATCCGTTCTGGCAGTCGTACAACGCCGCCCCGCAGGGCACGTTCGGTGAGTATCTCGCCGCCAACGGAGATGCCGCGTCCGACGCTCTGCTCTCGGTCACCGATGCGCGCATCGAGGAGACGGACAAGTCCGTCGTGAAGAAGTTCTACGGCAGCCTGCGTGGCTCGGCGAAGAAGAACGTCACCGAGGCACTCCCGCGCGTCGGCGATCTAGTCGCCAAGCACGCCTAGTGCGCTCCGCGCAGTGGCGTGGTTATGTGCCCCCTGAGGCACTCAACCACGCCACTGCCGCAGGCACTCCCAATCGGCCTCGGTTTGGTCGGCGTAGAGCCGCGCGAATCGGCACAGTGCGACGTCGAGTTCATCGGAATCGCCCGTGTATCCCGAGATCATCGACGCGCCGCTGGTGCGAGCGTGTCCCTTCGCGAGTAGTCGACCCACCACCCGCGCGTAGTCCACCAGCGCGGGTGCATCGATCGACGAGAGATCGATCGTCCCCTTCATGTTGCGGAACTGCCGCACGTAGTACTGCCGTCCGGCGATCGTGCACCACCCCAGCAGTGGATCGCTGACCGTCTGCAGATCCTGCTGGTACTCCACCACGCGTTGTCCCTGATGGTCGTGCCAGGCCGATTCGCCGTGCACGTACGGGGCGAGCACCGACCGTCTGGCCTGCTTGAGCTGCAGGAACACCACGTCGTCCGCGCTGGTGCCTTCGAGCAGTGCCACGTACGCCCGGAGCCCGACACTGCCGACTCCGACGACGCGATGCGCGACGTCGATCAACGTGTATCCCCCCAGCACCCGACGCCAATGCGGGGTGAGGGTGCCCAGGTATTCGTCCAGTCCGACGGCCAGCAACTCCTCGTCCTCGGCCGAGATACGGGTGGTGATCGGCGGCTCCTCGACGATCCTGCGAGTGCCCTCGTGTTCCTCGGTGAATCTCGGCAGGACGCGGTCACTGGTGCGTCGACGCGCTTTCTTGGTGGCGCGTTTGATCTCCTTCCGCAACGATCCCGCAGTGGCATCCCGTTGCAGTTTCTCGGCCGTCAACCGTTGGAACGACCGCGACATCAGCGGTTCGTCGGCGAGGCGCGCGACCTCGATTCGATACGCGGACACGCAGGCGGCGACGGCATCGCGGCACCGATCCTCGCTGCGTCCGTTCTGACGGCCGGCCACCCAGATGCTCGCGGCGAGGCGTCGTAGATCCCATTCCCAGGCACCCGGGTGTGCTTCGTCGAAGTCGTTGAGGTCGATGACGAGGTCGCGTTCGGGGGAGGCGTAGAAGCCGAAGTTTCCGAGGTGGGCGTCGCCGCTGATCACCGGGTTGATGCCGGTGGACGGCAGCATCGCGACGTCACGGGCCATGACGATGGCCGTCCCGCGCAGAAAGCCGTACGGGGATTCGACCATGCGCTCGAGGCGCGTGGGGATGAGCCATTCGATCCGGCCCTGGTGCGAGTACTCGATCTGCTGCACCGGGTCCGGGCGATCCGGCGGCGGTGTCCAGTCGCCCAGCGATGCGATCGGGACCTTGTCGCGCAGGCGTCGACCCAGCTCGTATCGTTCGGCTCGGGGGAGTGGCCGCGCACGCAACGATGCGTACGGTGCGCTGTCGACTGCTGCCGAGTCGGTGACGACGGTATGACCTTTTCCGGAGCCGGGCATGTGAAGTCACACTAATCGAGGGCTACGGGGCGGCTTTACCGAACTTCCAGTATCCGGTGAAGCAGATCCGAGACTTGGGTACGGAACGCTCGTTCACCAGGTATCTACGCAGGCCCGTCGCCAGCCCCTGTTCCCCGGCCACGTACACGTACGGATCGCCGTCCGGAAGCTCGGCTTTCTGCACCGCGGCCAACGCGGCCTCGCCCGGCTTGGCCAGCGGGTTGGGGCGCACGATCCATTCGATCTCGACGCCTGCGTGCACGTCCTGCTTCTGGATGTCGGCCTCGGTGGGCACTTCGACGAAGGCCTTGACCCGAACGTCGGCCGGCAACGACCGCAGTATGCCGAGAATCGCCGGGGCAGCACTCTCGTCGCCGACGAGCAACTGCCAACTCGATTGTCCCTCGAACGTGTAGATGCGCCCTTCGTCGAAGATCGCGACGCGATCGCCTGGGACCGCCCTGGTAGCCCACGACGACGCCGGCCCACTGTGACCACCGGTTCCGCCGCCACCATCCACGTCGCCGTGCACCACGAAGTCCACATCCAGCTCCGGGCCGTCGCCGTACGTGCCCTCTCCCGCAGCGCGGTATCGGCTGACCGTGTAGTTGCGGACCGCCGGCTTGGTGTCCTTGGAGAACGTCAGATACTGGGCGTACCAGAGCATCGAGGTGGCGCTGGGGATGCGCGGCTCGTCCTGGCCCGGCTGCGGCAGGAACAGGCGAAACCAGTGGTCGTAGCCCATGTAGCGGAAGTTCGACAACGAATCGCCGCCGAGGGTTACCCGGATGAAGCTGGGGCTGATTCGGTCGCTCCCGAGCACGGTCAGGCGGTAGAACGCGGGGTTCTCCGGTTTGAGGTACTTACCCATGCCGCACAGGTTAGCCGACCCTAAGCTGTGATGGGGTTCCGTCGATCTCTCACTCGGGCCGACCGCGCCGGTAGCGCTGGACCACCTTGGCTCCGACGGGTACTGCGAACAGCATCATGAACACGCGGATCACCTGGGCGGCCACGACGAAGGTGACGTTCGCCCCGGTCGACGCGGCGATGGCCAGCACGGCGTACACCCCGCCGGGAGTGGTCGCGAGGTAGCCCTCGTAGCCGCTCGTCCCCGTCGCGGACGCCAGCCACAGGCCGAGCATCGCGCAGCAGACGGTGACGGCGATGATCAACATCAGCGATGCGGGTAGGACCCGCGAGATCGACTTCAAGCTGGCGACGGTGAACCGCAGTCCGGCCTGCCAGCCGATGACGATGTACGCCGCCCACAGCAACAGCGTCGGGACGGACGCGTCGAACGAGACGCCGAGCACGTCGGCGAGCGTGGCGATCATCAGCGGGCCGAGCAGGGCGGGGGCGGGCAGCCGAATCGCTTTGGCCAGCATTACCCCGATGACGCCGCAGATCAGGACGAAGGCGAGGTCGATCCACAGCGCCTCGTGTACGTCGGCGGTGACCGACGACTGTCCGGGTTGGGCGTCGAACACCAGGGTTGCGACCAGCGGCAGCGTTGTGGTCACCAGCACGACACGCAGGTATTGCACCACCGCGACCACGCGTTCGTCGCCGCCCAACTCCTGGGTGATCGCCACCAATCCCGAGGCTCCGCCTGCGACCAGCGCCAAGGAGCCGGTCAGTGAATCGATGTCTTTACGAAGCCCCAACAGTGCGCCGGCCGCGATCGACAGCAACAGGGTGCCGATGCATGCCAGCAGTACCGGCAGCCAGGTATCGCCCAGCGAGCTCAGAGTGTCGCTCTGCACCAGCGTGCCGATTTCGACGCCGAGGATTGCCTGCGCCGCCATGCCGAGCCTGCGGGGGAGCGGCGCTCGCTCGGTTCCGGTCGTCGGAGCCCATCCGGCGAGCGCGAACACGATCGCCACCAGCAGTGCGACGAACAATGCAGCCGACGGCACACCGAGTGCATCGGCCCCGACGGTCAGTGCGACCGTGACGAGAACCAGCAGCAGCCAGCGAATCAAGAAGGTCGCTCGATCTCGCGAACCTCGGGCGGCAGTCCCCACTCGGTACGGCCGAGTCGACTGAGCGGAGCGATGGTCTCGAACTCGGGCAGGCCGTCCTCGGCGAGAAATTCTGGTCGAACCGACACCGCGACGACGCTGCCCATGACGACGAAGCAGTTTCCCACCTCGACGACGCGGTGCAGCGTGGCTTCGATGGCGATCGGGGCCGCGGCTACCCGCGGCGGCGTGACGATCGCACTGGGTTCGCTCTCGATGCCGACGGCCTCGAACTCGCTGACGCCGTGCTCGAAGCTCGCCGAGCTGCCGTTGACCTGATCGACCAACGGTGCCGTGGCCAGATTGACGACGAACTCGCCGGTGGCCTCGATGTTGCGCAGACTGTCCTTGCGGGTCACGGACGTGAACTGGACGACCGGCGGCTCCACGGACGAGACGGTGAAGAAGCTGTAGGGCGCGAGGTTCGCCACACCGTCGGCCGAGACCGTGGAGATCCACGCGATGGGCCTGGGGACCACCGACGCGGTGAGTAGCTGGTAGAAGCGGCGGGAGGAGACCTCGTCGGGCCGGAAGACTGTACGCACGCCTCAATACTGTCAAAGCCCGGTTGCGGCGGCCGACCGGAGCATCTGACACTCTGGAAACTGTGAATCCGTCCACCGCTCAGGCCACTGCAGTCGTCGACGAACTGGCGCGCAGCGGGATCGAAGACGTCGTGCTCTGTCCCGGCTCGCGCAACGCCCCGTTGGCCTTCGCTCTGCAGGAAGCCGACGCGGCCGGCCGGTTACGACTGCACATGCGGATCGACGAGCGGACCGCCGGATTCCTGGCCATCGGACTGAGCCTGGGCAGCGGCCAACCTGTCCCGGTGGTGATGACGTCGGGAACAGCGGTGGCGAACCTCGGGCCCGCGGTGCTCGAAGCGAACTACGCCCGGATCCCGCTGATCGTCATCAGTGCCAACCGGCCGTACGAGATGCTCGGCACCGGTGCCAACCAGACCATCGAGCAGTTGGGCCTGTTCGGGTCGCAGGTCCGCGCGACGATCAGCCTCGGGCTCGCCGAGGAAGGACCCAAGCAGAACAGTCAGTGGCGAAGCGCGGTCTCGCGGGTGATCGCTGCTGCGCGCGGTGCGCGCTCGGGCAACGCCGGACCGGTGCACTTCGACATTCCACTGCGTGAACCGTTGGTCCCCGCTCTCGGCGATCCGGGGGCGCGGCCCGAAGGACGTCCTGACGGGATGCCGTGGACCTCGACCACCCAGGCGACCCTCGACGTCCCGGTCGAACTCGATCTGTCGGTCGACACCGTCGTCGTGTCCGGGCACGGCGGTGCCGTTCGTCCTGAGCTCGCCGGCTTGCCGACCGTTGCCGAGCCGACCGCGCCACTGCACGGAATCGCGTTGCATCCCTTGGCTCTTGCGCAGTTGAAGCCGCGTCAAGCCGTCATCACCGGTCGCCCGACCCTGCACCGGCAGGTGTCGGCGCTGCTCGCGGATCCGGCGGTGGACGTCATCGCGCTCACCACCGGCCCGCGCTGGCCCGACGTCTCGGGCAACGTACTGGCCACCGGCACGCGTGCCGTGACCACCGGCGCACCCGACCCCGCCTGGATCGCCCGTTGCGCCGCGCTGTCCGAGAGAGCGGAAAAGGCTGTGCACCAACAACTTCGAGAGCACCCCAAGCCGACGGGTCTGCATGTGGCCGACGCGGTGATGTCGGCATTGCAGCCCGGAGATCAGCTGGTGCTCGGAGCCTCCAACCCCGTGCGCGACGCGGCCCTGGTCTCGACTCCGATCCCGGGCGTGAAGGTCCTCTCCAACCGCGGCGTGGCCGGCATCGACGGCACCGTCTCGACGGCCATCGGTGCGGCGATGGCCGGAAAGCGCCGCACCGTGGCACTTCTCGGTGATCTGACGTTCCTGCACGACGCGGCCGGTCTACTCATCGGCACCGGTGAGCCGCGTCCGGACGACCTGACGATCGTCGTCGCCAACGACGACGGCGGCGGCATCTTCGAGCTTCTCGAACAGGGCGACCCGCAGTACGCGGGTGTGTTCGAGCGGGTGTTCGGAACACCGCACGGAATGGACCTGGGAGCGTTGTGCGGGGCCTACCGCGTGGAGCACCACCTGGTCGACTTGGCCGATCTGGCAACCGAACTCACCGGCCATGCCGACGGAATCCGCGTGTTGGAAGTGACCACGGATCGGTCCGGGCTGCGCGACCTACACGCAGCGATCCGGGCCCGTCTCTAATTCTGTTGCGCAGCAACCCATTCGAGTGTTTCGCCGGTTTCCTGATCGATCATGTCCTTGATCATCTTGTTGATCAGGTCTTCGATCTTGCCGCCGACGAGCGGAATCTTGACGGTCGACTCACCCTTGACGATCAGTTTCGCTCCGGTGCCGTCGGGGCGAAGCGAGAGGGTGCCGTTCACCTTCGCGGGTAGACCCGTGGTGCCGCCGACCAGCGTGCCCTCGGCGTGGTCGCCCTCGAGCGGACCCCAGTGGTCGGTACGCGAGACGATCAGCTTGCCCTTGATGACTTTCGTGACGAACCCGGGCAGTTCGGACGTGCCGACTTCCTCGGTGATGTCCACGGTCAAGCCGCCGTCGTCGTGCTTGGTCATCTCGTACCCGTCCGTCTTCTTCGCCTTGGCGAAGCGGGCGGCCCACTGGTCTTCACTGGTGAGTGCGGCGTGCACGTCAGCGGGCGGATTGGACGATTCGACGGTGAACTCGAAGCTGCGCGACATGAGCACAGAGGCTACCGGAGCGGAGGCGAACCGGCCGCGAAGTAACCTGAATGCTGTGACCGACACCGAGAGGGGCAGCCGAACTCTGCACAGAATCCGGCTGGTCGTGCTCGTGGTCGCGGTCGCCATCTCGGTTCTGTCGGTCCTTTTGGTGGTCGGTGCCTGGCGAAACGACGTCACCATCGACTCCGACAAGGGCGTCGCGACGGCCGAGGTGCTGTCGGCGGGCAAATTGCGTTCGGCGGTCAGTTTCATCACCCCCGACGGCGTGACCCACAATCCCAGACTCGGCGTGCTGTACCCCACCAATCTCGTCGTGGGGCAGCGCATCGAGGTCGAGTACTACAAGGCGGACTCCGACGACAGCGACAGCGACCTGCTGGTGCGTGTCGCCGGCCGTGACGCCGCGGTAGCGATCGTTCCTGCCGGATCGGTCATCGTCGTCACGTGGCTCATCGCCGGGCCTGCCCTGTTCTGGTTACGTCGCAAGGAGACCCAGCGCAAGGAGGCACAGAATGCGTAATGCCAGACAGTGGGTCATCGCTGCTGTCGCCGCAGTGGCCGGGTTCGCGTTGGTGAACTTCGGCAACATCGCGTCCTCGATGGTGATCATGGTGCTCGTGGTGGTGTTCCTGCTCGTCCTGACGACTCCGGTGCTGTATCCCCGTTCTCTGTCCGACAACGCGTCTCGAGTGGCTGCGACCGAGAAATCGGTGCCGCTGATCTACTGGCGTCCCGGTTGCATCTTCTGCCTTCGGCTGCGGGTTGCGCTGTTGCTCCGCGGAAAGAACGCCGTGTGGACGAACATCCGCGCAGATGCTGCTGCCGCAGCGCGGGTTCGGTCGGTGAACGACGGGAACGAGACGGTTCCGACGGTGTTCGCGGGCTCCGAACACCGCACCAACCCGGATCCGTCGTGGGTCGCCCAGCAATTCGTGTGACGTTGGCCCACACGTAACGTCGTCCATGCCTGGGCGACTGCGTGGCCACCCACACTGAGGACCGTGCGAGTAGCCATCGTTGCGGAATCGTTCTTACCCAACATGAACGGCGTCACCCACTCGGTGATCCGTGTCCTCGAACATCTCGAGAAGACCGGGCACGACGCCATCGTCGTCGCCCCCGACAACCCGTCGGGACCGCGAGCGGCGACCTGGCACAACGGCGTCCCGGTCCACCGAGTGCCGTCCGTGATGGTGCCGAAGGTCAGCTCCCTGCCCGTCGGTGTTCCTGGCCTCGGGATGGTCTCGGCGCTACGGACCTTCGCGCCCGACGTCGTGCATCTGGCGTCCCCGTTCCTGCTCGGAGCGGGCGGCCTGGCCGCCGCCCACCGCCTCGACGTGCCTGCCGTCGCCGTCTACCAGACCGATGTCGCAGGATTCGCCGCGAGCTACGGCCTCGGCTTGACCTCGAAGGCCGCGTGGCGTTGGACCAGGAGACTCCACCGCGGAGCGGCCCGCACTCTGGCACCGTCCACCTCGGCCGTCGACGCGCTCGAGCAGCACGGCATCCCGCGCGTACACCGGTGGGCCAGGGGAGTGGACGCGGTTCGGTTCGCGCCCTCGGCCGCGTCGGCCACCCTTCGCGGCCGATGGGGAGCCGGCGAAAAGCTGATCGTCGGGTTCGTCGGCAGGCTCGCGCCGGAGAAGCACGTCGAGCGGCTCGCCGTGCTGGCCGCAGATCCGTCGGTTCAGCTGGTGATCGTCGGCGGCGGACCCGATACGGCAGCACTGCAGGCGTTGATGCCGAATGCGATCTTCACCGGGCAACTCGGGGGAGACGAACTCGCGCAGGCCTACGCCAGCTTCGACATCTTCGTCCACCCCGGCGAACACGAAACCTTCTGTCAGGCAGTCCAAGAAGCCCTCGCCAGCGGAGTGCCCGTCATCGGGCCCGACGCCGGCGGACCCCGCGATCTGGTCTCGCACTGCCGCAACGGCTACCTACTGCCGGTCGACAAGTTCACCGAGCTGCTGCCCAGTGCAGTCGGCGCCCTCGCCGAACCCACCACCCGTGCCCGCTTCGGCAACGCCGCCCGCCGATCGGTTCTGCACCGCACCTGGCCTGCCATCTGCGACGAGCTGATCTCCCACTACTACGACGTGCAAGGCATCACAGCGCCACGGGTGACCGAAGCAGCCTGAGTAAGCTGGAGTTCGTGGCCACGACATCGCGCGCAACCCTGGAAAAAGAGCCCCACGAGGTGGCGTCGATGTTCGACGGCGTCGCCCGCCGCTACGACATCACCAACACCGTTCTGTCGTTCGGCCAGGACCGCAGCTGGCGCAAGCTGACCCGCCGAGCCCTCGACCTGAAGCCGGGCGAGCGGGTGCTCGATCTCGCCGCCGGCACCGGCGTCTCCACCGTTGAACTCGGACGCAGCGGAGCCTGGTGCGTCGCCACCGACTTCTCCAAGGGCATGCTCCGAGCCGGACTCTCCCGCGGAGTGCCGATGGTCGCCGGTGACGCGATGGCGCTTCCGTACGCCGACGCCAGTTTCGACGCCGCCACCATCTCGTTCGGCCTTCGCAATGTCTCCGACTTCGATGCAGGTCTGCGCGAAATCGCCCGGGTCACCAAACCCGGTGGGCGTCTTGTGGTCTCGGAATTCTCCACCCCGGTCTTCGGCCCGTTCCGCACGGCATACATGGAGTACCTGATGAAGGCGCTCCCCAAAGTCGCTCGCGCAGTGAGCAGCAACCCCGACGCCTACGTCTATCTCGCCGAGTCCATTCGCGCGTGGCCCACCCAGGAGCAGTTGGCTCAGCGCATCGCCGACGCCGGCTGGACCGACGTGCAGTGGCGCAACCTCACCGGCGGAATCGTGGCTCTGCACAAGGCAATTCGGCCCTGAGTCCGCGCGCGGCTACGAAAACGGCGGCCGCGAATCGATTTTCAGTGACGTGGTTCCTGCGGTTCGCCACGTACGAGCGACGAGGTCGCTGTCGGCCTCGGTGACCAGGTTGCCCATGCACCGGACCGCGACTTTCATCAGTGCCCGCGAGCGCATGCCCACCGGGCCCGCTGCGGGCAGGAACCTCGGCACGGTCAGCAGTCCGGCGAGGCGTCGAGCAATGGAGAAGGCTTGACCGTAGTGCTCACGCAGCAGGGTCGGCCAGGCGTCGGTCAGGTCGGCGTGATCGAGAAGGTCGACGACCATGCGGCCGCCTTCGAGTCCGTAGTCGATGCCCTCACCGTTGAGTGGGTTCACGCACGCTGCGGCGTCGCCGATGATCGCCCAGTTCACCCCCGCGACGCCGGAGACCGCCCCGCCCATCGGCAGCAGCGCCGACGCGACCGACCGCAGCTCGCCGGTCAATTCCCATTCCGACCGCCGCTGCTGGGTGTACAGGTCCAGCAGGGGACGCAGGGCTCCCGGTGCGGGCCGGGTGGCGGTGGCCAGCGTGCCGACGCCGATGTTGATGTTGCCGTCGTTCAGGGGGAAGACCCATCCGTAGCCGGGCTGCAGCGTGCCTGCGCCGTCGCGCAGTTCGAGGTGTGAGCTGATCCATTCGTCGTCGCTGCGCGCAGACGTGATGTACGCGCGGGCGGCGACGCCGAACGCGGTGTCGCGGTGCCACTGGCGTCCGAGTTGCTTGCCCAGCGTGGACCGGACTCCGTCGGCGACGATCAGAGTGCGGCACGCGACCTCGTGGCTGCCTTCGCCGGTCTGCAGCGTCACCGTTCGGACCGCATTTCCGTCGCGGGTGACGGACACCGCTTTGGCACCCTCGGCCATCACAGCCCCGGCCTCGACGGCGACGCGGCGAATACGGTCGTCCAATTCGGTTCGCGGGACGGCGCTGCCCACCGCCGGGAAAGATCTGCTCGGCCATTCGAGCTCGAGTTCCTGGCCGAACCCACTCAGGCGCAACCCGCGATTGCGCGCGGTACCGCGAACCCATTCACCCAGGCCCAACCGATCGAGTTCGGCGACCGCGCGCGGAGTCAGCCCGTCGCCGCACGTCTTGTCCCGGGGAAAGACGGCCGCGTCGGCGAGTACGACGTCGCGGCCGGAACGCGCTGCCCACGCTGCCGCGGACGATCCTGCGGGGCCCGCGCCCACGACCAACACATCGGTCGAGGAGGGCAGGGCCGGGTTGGATGAGGTCACAGATCCCAGTATCCCGATTGCCGCGGTGCTGCGCCGTCAGGGCCTTCGGTCGACCGTTGTCGAGGCCCTGCTCATCGGGGGTGTTCACCGTCGGAGCGGTGACGTCGTTCACTCATTGGCCCTGCAGGCCGCGTCGGGAAGCGACTCGGGCTCGGTTCGGTGAGGGAATAGTCACCTGTGGTGGGCGGCACCGTCGTGCGAGTGTGCACACTAGGTTCACTACGGTAGTACCCGAGCAGCAGTTTCCGTCATCCATCGCCGCTCGACGCCGACGACAGGACAGGGATCAACATCGTGAGTACAGACGACGCGACCGCAGTAACGGTCGTTGCCGGAGTCGACCTGGGTGACCCGGAGCTCGCTCGATCCGTCGCCGACGGTCTCGCGCGCGTCGAAGAGCTGATGATCAGCGAACTGTCCGACGGCGAAGAGTTCCTCACCGAGGCTGCTCTGCATCTGGCGAAGGCCGGCGGTAAGCGATTCCGACCCCTGTTCACCGTGCTGACCGGCCAGCTGGGGCCGTCGCCGACAGATCCGGCGATCGTCACCGCCGCCACCGTGGTCGAGCTGGTGCACTTGGCGACGCTCTATCACGACGACGTCATGGACGAGGCGTCGATGCGCCGCGGAGCCGAGAGTGCGAACTCACGCTGGGGCAACAGTGTGGCCATTCTCGCGGGCGACTACCTCTTCGCACATGCGTCGCGTCTGGTGTCCACCCTCGGACCCGACGCCGTCCGCATCATCGCCGAGACCTTCGCCGAGTTGGTCACCGGGCAGATGCGCGAAACGATCGGGGCCAAGAGCACCGACGATCCCATCGCGCACTACCTGAAGGTCGTGTGGGAGAAGACCGGGTCGCTCATCGCCTCCTGTGGGCGCTTCGGCGGCACGTTCAGTGGCGGCGATGCCGAGCACGTGGGACGCCTCGAGCGCCTCGGTGACGCTGTCGGCACCGCGTTCCAGATCTCCGACGACATCATCGACATCTCCTCGGCCACCGAGCAGTCGGGTAAGACTCCCGGCACCGACCTGCGGGAAGGCGTGCACACCCTGCCGGTGCTGTTCGCGCTCCGCGAGGAAGGTGCCGACGGCGACCGCCTGCGCGAGATCCTGGCCGGCCCGGTCACCGAGGATGCGCTGGTCACCGAGGCCCTGGAGCTGTTGCAGCGATCACCCGGCATGGTCGCGGCCAAGAAGACCCTCGGCGAGTACGCCGACCGCGCCCACGCCGAGCTCGCACTGCTGCCGCAGGGACCGGCCAACGACGCCCTGGGCCGACTGGTGAACTACACCGTCGAACGCGTGGGGTAGTCGCCCACTCGGTGGTCGGGAACTGCACGTCGGGGTGCCGTCGTTGGATCGGGTAGGAACACCCGGTACGAGGAGGCACCCGTCACGATGAACAGTTACGCCAACGGTGCGAAGACATTCGGCCTGCTGGTCGGGATGTCTGCGCTGATCGTCTTCATCGGTTCGTTGTTCGGTAACTCGATGATTCTGATCGGGTCGATCGTGCTGGCCGTCGGCGTCAACGGCTACGCGTACTTCAACAGCGCGAAGATGGCTCTGAAGTCGATGCACGCGGTACCGGTCAGTGAGCTCGAACAGCCCGCGATGTATCGGATCGTGCGGGAACTGGCGACAACGGCGCATCAGCCGATGCCCGCGCTGTACGTCAGCCCGACCAACAATCCCAACGCGTTCGCCACCGGGCGGAACCCGCGCAACGCAGCCGTGTGCTGCACCGAGGGCATACTTCGGATCCTCGACGAGCGGGAACTGCGAGCGGTGCTCGGACACGAACTCTCGCACGTCTACAACCGCGACATCCTGATCTCGTCGGTGGCCGGTGCCATGGCGTCGGTCATCTCGGGTCTGGCGAACCTGGCCTTCTTCGCCAACGTCTTCGGCGGACGCGGCAACGGGGGACCGAACCCGCTCGCGCTGCTGTTGGTGTCGATGCTGGGACCCATTGCGGCCAGCCTGGTTCGCCTCGCGGTCTCTCGTTCTCGGGAGTATCAGGCCGACCAGTCCGGTGCCGAGCTGACCGGCGACCCGTTGGCGCTGGCGTCGGCACTGCGAAAGCTCGAGCAGGGGGTGCAGCTGGCACCGCTGCCGCCCGAGCCGCGGCTGGCCGCGGAGTCGCATCTGATGATCGCCAATCCGTTCCGCATCGGCGACAAGGCGGGCGCGCTCTTCGCCACCCACCCGCCGATGGCCGACCGAATCGAACGGCTCGAGCGGATGGCCGGCCATCGGCCGTACTGAGCGGAGCCTGCGGCATGTGAGTGGAACTTCGTAGCCTGCTACGAGGTTCCACTCACATGCGGCGCTCTACCGGTAGTTGACGAACTGCAGGGCGATGCCGAAGTCCTCGTTCTTGAGCAACTGTTGGATTGCCTGCAGGTCGTCGCGCTTCTTGCTGCTCACGCGCAGCTCGTCGCCCTGGATCTGCGCTTTGACGCCCTTGGGGCCGTCGTCGCGGATCTTCTTGGAGATCTTCTTGGCGTTCTCGGTGCTGATGCCTTGCACGAGTTTGCCGGTAACCTTGTAGACCTTGCCGGACGCGGCCGGGTCGTTGGTCTCGAAAGCCTTGAGCGATACGTCGCGTCGGATCAGTTTCTCCTTGAAGACGTCCAGAGCTGCCTTGACCTTCTCCTCGGATTCGGACGTGATGACGATGGTCTCGGACTCGCCACTGCCGGACCACTCGATGCTGGTGTCCGATCCTCGGAAGTCGAAGCGGGTCGCCAGCTCCTTCGCGGCCTGTCCGAGAGCGTTGTCCACTTCCTGCCGGTCGACTTTGCTCACTACGTCGAAGGACGAATCAGCCACTTCTCACACTCTCCAGTCGAATCGAAAATTTGTTTCTGCGGTGGTGTCGGTCCACATCCCGCTGGGACTTTATCGGCCCGCTACCGACCGTATCCACCCGGTTTGCGTTCCGGGGGGACGTTCGTTGTATTCTTCTCACCGCGCCGAAGACCAGCACGGACTTCGATCGCAGCACGGCAGATTGCCCGAGCGGCCAATGGGAGCGGACTGTAAATCCGTCGGCTTATGCCTACGTAGGTTCGAATCCTACATCTGCCACACCTGGAACCCCGGCGAGAAATTTTCTCGCTGGGGTTTCCATGTGAAGAGGACATATCAGGGCCGCTGACCTCGCAATTTGGCAGTCGGTGCTCGGAATGTGTAACCTCTTGAAGGCTTCAGCGCACGGCTTGTTCGTGTTCTGAGGTGGAGCCTGCGGAACGAGAGTTCCCGTAGTCACCCGCCCCCTTAGCTCAGTCGGTAGAGCGTTTCCATGGTAAGGAAAAGGTCAACGGTTCGATTCCGTTAGGGGGCTCGCTGGATTGGATGGCTCGACGTCGCGCTCCCGTTCGTGGGATGGTGGACGATGAGCACCTGAGGCGGTGTAGCTCAGTTGGTAGAGCAAACGACTCATAATCGTTGCGTCGCCGGTTCAAGTCCGGTCACCGCTACACAGTAGGCAAGCACGGCAAGTAGCACGCATGAACAGTCCTGATTGACCCAGATCAGATTTACCCGAAAGTAGGCGTCCAGTGGCCTCCTCCACCGATGTGCGGCCCAAGATCACCTTGGCCTGCGAGGTTTGCAAGCACCGCAACTACATCACCAAGAAGAACCGTCGGAACGATCCCGACCGTATCGAGCTGAAGAAGTTCTGCTCCAACTGCGGCACGCACCGGGCGCACCGCGAGTCTCGCTAGGTCCAACTGCCCTTCTGTAAGGGTAGAAAAGGTCGTTTCCACCGTGTCACAAGCACCACACGATGCTGCGGCATCATCTGAAATTCCGGCCATGGATGTATCCGCTCACGCGGCGTCCATGGTCGGTTTTCATTACCGCGTCGACGACTTCTACGAGGTCGGCCGCGAAAAGGTCCGTGAGTACGCGCGTGCGGTCCAGGACTTCCATCCCGCGCATCACGACGAGGACGCAGCGAAGGGCCTCGGTTACGACGGTCTCCTCGCGCCCTTGACCTTCATTTCGCTGGTCGGCATCATCGCGCAGACGCGGATGTTCAAAGAGGTCATCACCGGGTACGACCCGAGCCAGATTCTGCAGACCGATCAGCGGCTGCAATTTCACCGCCCGATTCAGGTCGGCGATCGACTGGTGTGCGATGTACACCTCGAGTCGTTCCGTCAGATGAGTGGCAGCGACATCATGACCACCAAGAACATCGTCACCGACCAGAACGGCGAGGTCGTGCAGACGACGTGGACGACCATTGTCGCGCGTACCGGCGGCGAGGTCGACGAGAACATCGCGCACGCGGTCAAGGAAGTGATCATGCATGGCGCTTCGTAGCTTCGACGACGTCTCCGTCGGATACGAGTTGCCGGAGCGAGTCGTCATGCTCACGCGCGGCGATCTCGTGAACTACGCGGGTGTCTCGGGAGATCCGAACCCGATTCACTGGAGCGACGAGGTCGTCCGCCTGGCCGGCCTGGACAATGTGATCGCGCACGGCATGCTGACGATGGGCCTCGGTGCCGGGTTCGTCACGTCGTGGCTGGGTGATCCCGGTGCGGTCACCGAATACAACGTTCGCTTCACCAGCTCGGTCTACGTGTCCGAGGACTCCGCGGCTGCGGTCGAGTTCTCCGGCAAGATCAAGTCGGTGGATGCGGACGAGAGAACTGCCGTCATCGCTATCGTGGCGAAGTTCGAGGGCAAGAAGATTTTCGGGCGAGCGACCGCTACGGTTCGCTTGGCCTGATGATGGGTCGATCCGGACGGCCACCGAGCTGCCGGAACGACGGGATTTATCTGTTCCGAAGGGTGTGCAGTACACTGAGATTTCTGGGGTAATCCAGCGCTGTGCGCTACCCGCGTCCTCCTCGGAGGTTGTGTGGGTTCGCGTGAATGCGTCGGGTGGACACCAGAGCGGCCGAGAAGTTTTCGGCCGAAGGGGCGTAGCTCAATTGGTAGAGCAACGGTCTCCAAAACCGTAGGTTGCAGGTTCAAGTCCTGTCGCCCCTGCCCAAGGTGTCAGCAACTGAGAGGAACGACGTGAGCGAGGAGCGCGGTAAGCGCGACGGTCGATCGGAGGAGTTCGAGAACTCCTCGGCTCCAGACGACGTCGCACCTGGCTCCGAGGGCCGTCTCTCCGATGCTGACACAACCGCAGATGATGCCGCTGCAGGCGCAGTGGCTCCCAC
Source organism: Rhodococcus sp. NKCM2511 (assembly GCF_014905595.1). Lineage (NCBI taxonomy): Bacteria > Bacillati > Actinomycetota > Actinomycetes > Mycobacteriales > Nocardiaceae > Rhodococcus > Rhodococcus sp. NKCM2511. The sequence goes on from NZ_BNHJ02000003.1 coordinate 203,705, forward strand.
CGGCAAGCGCGCGTCCGGCAGGTCCCGTGGCAGCGCCGCCGGCGTGTCGATGACGAAGGCCGCACCCGCGAAGGCCGCTTCGGGCAAGGCTCGATCCGGCAAGGCCAAGCTCGACAAGCGACCGAATGTGTTTCTGCGTCTGCTGCAGTTCTTCCGCGAGGTCGTCGCCGAGCTTCGGAAGGTCATCTGGCCGAACAAGAAGCAGATGGTCACCTACACCACCGTCGTGCTCGTCTTCCTGGCGTTCATGGTCGCGTTCATCAGTGGCCTCGATCTGCTGTTCATCAAGGGCGTCGGCTGGCTGTTCGGTTGACCGAACGCAGTTGCCGTGACTTTTCGACGATCGAACCGAGCAGGAACTAGAGAAAGGGTGCTGACGTGAGCACGCCGCACAACGACGCCACCGAAGTGGCCGCATTCGACGCCGATGTCGAGGCGACCAAGCAGGGCCTCGAAGCGGAGCAGGCCGCTCAGGACCGCGAGACGGACGAAGCAATCAAGGCCGACGTCGCCGCTGCCGCCGGGGACGACGTTCCCGCCGAAGGTGACGAGACATCCGAGGTCGCCGCTGACGTCGACGTCACTGCAGAGCCCGAAGACCCCGTTGCCGAGATGAAGGCGGCTCTGCGCCGCGCTCCCGGTGACTGGTACGTCATTCACAGCTACGCCGGATACGAGAACAAGGTCAAGGCCAACCTCGAGACCCGTGTGCAGAACCTCGACGTCGGTGACTACATCTTCCAGGTGGAAGTTCCCACCGAAGAGGTCACCGAGATCAAGAACGGCCAGCGCAAGCAGGTCAACCGCAAGGTTCTGCCGGGCTACATCCTGGTCCGCATGGAACTGAACGACGAGTCCTGGGGTGCGGTTCGCAACACTCCCGGCGTCACCGGTTTCGTCGGCGCGACGTCACGTCCGTCGCCGCTGACCATCAACGAGGTCGTCAAGTTCCTCATGCCTCAGGAAGGTGCCAAGAAGGACGCGAAAGCGGCCGCAGGCACTGCCGAGCAGGGCAGCGAGACCACGTCGAAGCCCACCATCGAGGTCGACTTCGAGGTCGGCGAGTCGGTCACCGTCATGGACGGCCCGTTCGCGACCCTCCCGGCCAGCATCAGCGAGGTCAACGCAGAGCAGCAGAAGCTCAAGGTGCTGGTATCGATCTTCGGCCGTGAAACCCCGGTCGAGCTCGGCTTCACCCAGGTCTCCAAGATCTAGAAGCCGACCGCACAGACTTGCAGTAGCAACCGCAAGAAACCCGAGCGAATACAAGGAAACAAGACATGCCCCCGAAGAAGAAGAAGCTAGCCGGGATCATCAAGCTTCAGATCCAGGCCGGTGCCGCCAACCCGGCACCGCCCGTCGGCCCCGCATTGGGCCAGCACGGCGTCAACATCATGGAGTTCTGCAAGGCGTACAACGCCGCGACCGAGTCGCAGCGCGGCAACGTCGTGCCCGTCGAGATCTCGGTCTACGAGGACCGTACGTTCGACTTCAAGCTGAAGACTCCTCCCGCTGCCAAGCTGCTGCTCAAGGCTGCAGGCGTGGCGAAGGGCTCCGGCGAGCCGCACAAGACCAAGGTCGCCAAGGTGACCATGGATCAGGTGCGCGAGATCGCCAAGACCAAGCAGGAAGACCTCAACGCCAACGACATCGATCAGGCCGCGAAGATCATCGCCGGCACTGCTCGCTCGATGGGCATCACGGTCGAAGGCTGATTTTCAGCCTCTCAAGCATCACACGTGGGAGAGCCGGCCAGGCTCGTCAACCACTCTGAACTCGAACGAAGGACAGTAAGACATGGCAAAGCGCAGTAAGGCCTACCTCGAGCAGGCCGCCAAGATCGACCAGGACAACCTCTACTCGCCTCTGGAAGCCGCCAAGCTGGCCAAGGAGACCGCGTCGAGCAAGTTCGACCCCACCGTCGAGGTCGCAGTGCGACTCGGCGTCGACCCCCGCAAGGCAGACCAGATGGTGCGCGGCACCGTCAACCTTCCCCACGGCACCGGCAAGACCGCTCGGGTTATTGTTTTCGCCGCTGGTGAGAAGGCTGCTGAAGCAGAGGCAGCAGGAGCCGACGTCGTCGGTGCAGAAGATCTGATCGAGCGCATCCAGGGCGGATTCCTGGACTTCGACGCCGCTATCGCGACCCCCGATCAGATGGCCAAGGTCGGCCGCATCGCCCGTGTCCTCGGACCGCGTGGCCTGATGCCGAACCCGAAGACGGGCACGGTCACCAACGATGTGACCAAGGCCGTCAACGACATCAAGGGCGGAAAGATCAACTTCCGCGTCGACAAGCAAGCCAACCTGCACTTCGTCATCGGCAAGGCCTCGTTCGACGAGACCAAGCTGGTCGAGAACTACGGTGCCGCACTGGACGAGATCCTGCGTGCGAAGCCGTCGTCGGCGAAGGGTCGCTACGTCAAGAAGGTCACCGTTTCGACCACCACCGGACCCGGCGTCCAGGTCGATCCCAACCGCACTCGCAACCTCCTCGAGGACGACGCGAACGCGTAATTTCTTCAGCTCCGAACGAAGGCCGGTCTCCCTGTGGGAGGCCGGCCTTCGTCGTTCTGTCCTGCCGAGATCTAGGCTGCGTTCGCGCGAGCGAAGTTGGCCAGCACGAGGCCGCTGATCCGGTCGAGCAACGCGGCCGGCAGGTCGTGTGCCATGCCCTCGATGAGGGTCAGCTCCGCGCCGGGAACCGCCCGGGCGATGGCCTTGCCACAGGCCGGCCGCACCAGTCTGTCCGCGGTCCCGTGGATGACGGTCGTCGGTGCGTCGATCTTCTGTGCGTAGGGCTTGAGGCTGCCGGTACCGGTGATGGCCGCCATCTGCCGAATGACTCCGGACGGGTTGTAGTTGCGTTCGTACATCACCTGGGCGATTTCGAGCTGTTCCTCGAGCGGGGTCCGGAACCCGGGGGAGCCGATCGTGGACAGCGTCTTCGCGGAATGCGCGATGATCTCGTCCTTCGTGGCGTCCTTGCCGACGCCACCGATCAACGGCAGTAGTGCCCGGGGATCCGGCGGTGGCAGGAATGCCTCGTTGGTGCTCGAGAACAGAATGGACACGGACTTGGTTCGCTGCGGGTAGCTACCGGCGAACACCTGCGTGATCATGCCGCCCATCGACGCGCCGACGACGTGCGCGGAGTCGATGTCGAGGTGGTCGAGTACGCCGACCGCATCGGCGGCCATGTCGACGATCGTGTACGGGACGTCCGACGACATCCCCAGTTCGTGCCGGAGGAGCCGAAGAATCTGCCAGCCGTGCACCTTTCTGCCCGTCATCTTCGTCGACAGCCCGATGTCGCGGTTGTCGATGCGGATCACCCGATAGCCGGCGTCGACGAGACGCGTGCAGAAGTCCATGGGCCACAGCGTCAGCTGCGCGGACAGACCCATGATCAGCAGTACGGCGGGGTCGTCGACCGAACCCATGTCCTCGTACGCGATGTCGATGGAGTTCGACGGCGCGATGCCTTGTTCGATTCTCATGTTCTCGTTCCTACCAGTCGGGGGCGCCCAGCACCGGAACCACCAGGTAACTGGGATCGTGTGGGTCGATCGCGATGTCCTGCGGTTTCAGTCGAGTGCGAACGAGGTCCGGCAGGATGGGGATGAACCGTGGTGCGTCGGTGGCGAATACGGCCAGCCGGAGGCGATGGCCCGTCGCGATCACAGCTTCGGTGCCGAGAATGTCGATGTCGAGTGTGATGGGCTGCCCGACGGGTACCGGCAGCACAGCGGCCTTGGTGAGCGGGTGGTACGGCCGGGTGTAGTCGCCGTTCGGTGCGAACAGTGATCGCTCGTCGTCCACGGCTCGGCGAGACGCGAGCAACGCCCCGTTGCTCAGCACGGTCGACTTACCGTCGGGGGCGACGTCGCAGATCATGATCGCCCACAATGCTTCTCGGGCACGGCAGATCACGCGCAGATGCAGGTTCATCGGCCCCGACAGCACGGCGTCCGCGCGGGCGGGTTCGGTGGTGAACGTGGCGGCGGCTCCTTCGGCGAATCGGTTGTCGTAGGTGAAGCCGCCGCCCAGTAGAGCCGTGACACCGGCGAGAACCTGTGTGGTGTCCCGGGATACGACGGCACGCAGGGACGGACGTACGGTCAGCACGCCGGACGACGTGGACGGCTCGTAGGCGAGGCTGCCGTCGCCGGCGGCGTGGGCGGCGGTGTTCGACGCTTCGGCCGACAGATACAGCCTGCGCGACAGTGCCTGGGGAGCCGGAAAGCGGCCGTGCGCAGTCCAATTGCCGCCCTGTTGTCGGAGGGTGACCGGCCCGTAGTTCTCGATTCCGTTGTCGATGTCGCACAGCCACCTGTCGAACCACGCTCGCTCGAGTACGTCCAGTCGTGGTGGGAATCCCGGTTCACCGAAACCGATTCCGGGATTGACGTGGTAGCCGTCGCCGACGAGTAGTTGTTTGGAGCCGCGTTCGAGAGCGAGTCGGTTGTAGATGTCCGGGGCGGAGCTGCCGAAGATGTCGTGCCAGCAGCCGTAGAGAAAGGTCGGTGCGGTGATGTCCTCGATGACGGCGTTGATGGTGTCGTAGTACGGGTCGTCGTAGATTCGTGGATCATTGCCCGTGACAAAGCCTTTGGCCAGATCGAACAGGTCGGTCGCAGGTGAACGGACGCGATCGCGAAGCCAGGCGACGGTATCGATTCCTCTCACCGCAGGTGCCCATTTGAGTCCGTTGACAGCAGCGAGCCACAGGGGAATGAACGCCGAGGTCGCGCCTCCGGTTGCGAAGATCTCGCGAACGATGTCCACCGAACCTTCGACGGCGAATATCGCGTCGAGCCCGTCGGGTCTCTTGGCCGCCGCCTGCAGTGCGTTGATCGCAGAGTACGAGATGCCTGCCATACCGATTCTGCCGTTGCACCAGTATTGCCGGCGCGCCCACTCGATCACTTCGATCGAGTCCAGTTGTTCTCGGGTGCCCAGCACGTCCTAGGTGCCGGTGGAGCTTCCGGTTCCTCGAACGTCGACGATCATCTGGACGTACCCGCTACGAACGAGGTGGCGGTTGACCGACAACAGATCCGCGGCTCCGCCCGCGACCACACGGGTGATTTCGGTGATGCCGTCGAACGCGGTACCGGTCAGGTCGAACGCCGACGAGAACTTCCTGATGGCTCGGCCGAGTATCGGTGTTTCGAGGATCGTATCGATGCCTTTGATCAGCAGCTTGTTGTAGGGCGTCAGGTTCAGGACCGTCGGGAACGTCCCCGGTACCGGCTGCCCGGACGCATCGGCAGGGCGGAAGACGTATGCGCGTAGGGCCGCTCCGTCGCTCATCGGAATGCGCACGTCGGCCGAGACGGACACTCGTGGGTACTGCGGAGCCTGCGCCGTGATCGCTGCCCAGGCCTGCGCGGCCTCGCCGCCGCTGGGGTCGCGCGGGGGTCTCAGGAGGGGGTGGGGCTCGACGGCGGTCATGGAGAACGATTAGACCTTCGAACGACCCTCTTTGTCCTGTGGAACGCGAATCGGTCGTGGTGTGCTCCAACGAGACGGCCTCAGTTCTGTGTTTTGTTGGGAACATTCTCAACGCCGGTTGAGCGTTGCTGTGGGGCGTACCAGACTTTCGAAACCAGCGACTACGACGCGCGCTGCGTTGTTAACGTCTGCCCGTCCGAGTGATGTGGGACACCGACCGTTGCAGGGGAGTACGAATGCACGTAGAAGCACTGTTCGGAGACGGATCGCAACGGCCTATCTGGCCGCACGCGGACGCACTGATCACCAGCGAATGCCCGGGGCTTCGCTTTGCCGGCAAGTACGCCGATGTCGTTGCCCTCAGCAACGGCGATCCCACCGCGCTGCGGCCGTTCATCGACGAGGAGACCCGTCGCCGCGTCGCGAGCATGGCACCCCCGCGTACCGACACTGCGCTCGTGTTCGGAGCGAACGGGTTTCTCGGCGCGCATCTGATCGGTCGTCTCACCCGGGACTCCGCCGTCGACGTCGTGTACGCCGTGGTTCGTTCCACCGAGGAGGAGTCGGCCCTCGAGCGACTCCAGCGCACGTTCGATCAGTACGAGATCACGGTCGATGCAGACAAGATTCGGATCGTCGAAGGCACGCCGACCTCGTTCCGCTTCGGTCTGGACAAGGCCGGGTACTTCGAACTCGCAGCCGGTGTGGGCCAGATCTTCAATTGCGCCAGCTCGACCGACTACACCGAGAGCTACGCCGAGCTGCGGGACGACTGGTTCGTCAGCGTGCTGCGCATCCTCGAATTCAGCATCACCTCGGCCCGTAAGCATCTGACCTACGTCGGCAGCATCGGCGCGCATCTCTACCAGAAGCCCGAGGACTTTCGTCGTCCCGACTCGTGGTGGTACTCCGGGTACGCCCAGATGAAGTGGGTCAATGCCACCTTGCTCGGGTGGTTGTCGATGTCGGACACGTACTCCGTCACGCTGGCCGAGGCCCCCTACATCCTCGGCAGTACCGACCTGGGCCTCGATCCGGGCCGCGTCTACAGCTTCTGGCGCATCGTGGAGTTGGCGATCGCCGCCGGCGCGATCTGGGACGGGCCGGGAATGAACTACGTCCCGGTGGACGTGATGTGCGACGTCATGGCCGGCAACGCACTGCGGAGCCACCCGCTCACCCGATTGTTGCCCAGTAACCCGACCGGTTACGGACACGACCTGTACGCCGAGCTCCTCGGCCTCGACCTGGTGAGCTGGGACGAGTTCGTCGAACGCGTCAGCGTCCGTATCTCTCCTCGGTTCGCCGAGACCATGCTCGCCGACAACATCGACAAGCTCATGCGGCTGGTGCACAAGCCCGAGGCCATCCTGCCCGTCGACCACGACACCTCCTGGTGCGATCACCGCAGGCTCTTCGAGCTGTACTTCGAAAAGGCCCAGCTCAAGACGCTCACCCCTGTCGTCAACTGACGTGGCAGACGGATTCGAGCCGACCTCGGTGCGGTTGCGGGAACTCTCCCTCGGCCACGAGGTCACCAATGCCGTTCTCTCCGTTGGCTTCTACGTCGTGTGTGCAGCCCTCGGGCTGCTGCCCGGTGCGCTACGTCACCGGGCAGCCGACGCGTTCGTGACGTGGTCGGAGAGCATCGACGAACAGCGACATCTCTGATGTCGCTCGGACGAGCACTCGTCGGTGTGGGTGTCGCCGTGGCGGCGCCGTTCGGGCTGTTCCTGTACTGGCGCACCCGGTTCTTCTTCCGAGACCCGCATCGCGTTCCGCCGGCCGATCCGCTGTCGGTGTTGGCACCCGCCGACGGGTTCGTCACGTACGTCAAACGCGTCGACGCGGGTTCGACGGCATTCGCCGTCAAGAAGGGCAGAACCATTCCGCTGGACGAGATCGCGGGTGTGGCAGCGACCGAGAGCGGATACCTCATCGGGATCTACATGTCCGAATACTCGGTGCACCGCAACAGGATTCCGATCTCGGGCACCATCGGCATGCGGCGTCATCGCTCCGCGGCACCGTTCAACAAGTCGATGGCGCGAGTGGGAGCGAACCTGTTGACGCGGCGCACCCCGTACGACGAGGGGTGCGACTACATACTGAGCAACGAGCGGCTCACCATCTCCATCGAACATTCGTCGGGGTCGGTGGTGACGGTGACACAGATAGCGGATCTGTGGGTCGACCGGATCGTCGCGCACGTCGCCGTCGGCGACACCGTCGAACGCGGCGAGCAGTACGGGATGATCCGCTTCGGGTCTCAATGCGACGTGTTCGTCCCCGACGCTCTCGCCGAAACCATCACCGTCCGACCGGGTCAGTACGTGTTCGCGGGGGAGAGCGTCGTCGCCCGCTCACCAATCCCGGTGGCAGACAACACCTCATGTGAGAAGGAACGATGATCACTGTCGACCGGGTCGAGTCCACCCAGGACTGGAACGAATTCAAGGCTGTCACCGATCTCGTCTACCAGGGTGATCCGTACCGATTGCCCGACGAACCCATGGATCTCGATCGGATCCTGATTTCGCCGCCGGTCGCCATCGCGTCGACCCGCGATATCGCGGCCTTCCTCGCACGCGAGAACGGGGTCGTCGTCGGACGAGTCGTGGCCATCCACGACACGAGCTTCACCCAGTACACCGGTGAATCCATCGGCTTCTTCGGGTTCTACGAGGCCGTCGACGATCACGAGGTCGCCACCGGCCTGCTCGACGCCGCGGCGGCGTGGCTTGCCGCGCGCGGGCTCGGCGCGATGTCCGGGCCTTTCGGTCCGTCGATGTTCTACAGCGCGGGCATCGTCGTCGACGACGAGCCTGCCCTTCCGTTGGTGGGCATGCCGCACAATCCTTTGTACTACGCAGCCCATTTCGAGAAGTGGGGGCTCGTGGGGATCAAGGACTTCTACAGCTACCTGTTCGACGATCCGTGCGTGATCTACAACCGCCCCGAATATGCGCGGCACATGCAGATCTTCGAAAAGATCAAGGCGCGTTCGGAAGTGACGTTCCGCTCCATGAAGTACCGAACGGTTCGCCGCGACGCGCGCATCGTGCGCGATCTCTACAACAAGACGTTCGTGAACTTCTGGGGCTTCTCACCACTGTCGTTCGTCGAACTCTTCGAGTTGCTGAAGATGATGCTTCCGGTCCTCGATCGACGGCTCACCCTGCTGGCCGAGTTGGACGGCAAGCCCGTCGGATTTCTGATGGGCATCCCGGACGTCAATCAGGCCGCGGCCAAGGCCGCGCACCTGAAGTCGCGGTGGCTGCGAGACCTGGTGACGCTGTGGCACGTCAAGAAGCCGAGCCGGACGGACGTCATCGACGGGGTGCGGGTGGACATGCTGTTCGTCGATCCGGACTGCCCCGATCGCGCGGTGTCGTCGTTGCTGATCATGGAGTTGTCGGTGCGGATGCGCGATCTCGGCTACACCCGGGTGGAGGCAGCGCCGGTGCTCGACGACAGCCCCTGGATGAAGGGATCGGTGCTGACCCGCATGGAGCAGACTCCGCACCGGACGTACCGCATCTACAACCGCGATCTCGAGCTGCCTCGGCCATGATCGATCGGACGGTGGTGCTCGACCGTGCGCAGACCAGGCTCGACATCGGTGACCGCTGGGGGCAAACGGTCGGCCGTCACAGGTGGCTCGTGCTGGCCGTCTGGCTGTTGCTTGCGGTGGGTTCTGCTGCGCTCTATCCGGCACTGCAGAACTCGTTGGTGGGTGCCAACTTCTCCGTCCCCGGTACCGAATCGAGTCGCGCCGACGCGCTCGTCGAACAGCACTTCTCCTCGTTCGGGTCCGAGCAGCTCGTCGTCACGTTCACGTCGGATCGGGTCCGCGTCGCAGATCCCGCTTTCCGCGAACGCGTCGGCGAGACCGTCTCTGCGCTGCGGCAATCCCCGGATGTGCTGCGGGTCGTCGATCCCTACGAGACGGCCGGATTCGTGCCCCAGATCTCCGAGGACGGAACGTCGGCACTGGCTTTCGTCGGTTTCGGCGGCGACCCTCGCGACCGGATCGCGACAGCAGAACGGATGCAGAAGCTCATCGACGGGGCGTCCGCCGGCGGTATCGACGTGGCGGTCACCGGTTACTCGCCGATGACCGTCGATCTGACGAAAGTCGAGTCCGACGACGCCGTCCGGGCCGAAAGTATCGGCCTACCACTGGCATTCGTGCTGTTGATCCTGGCTCTCGGATCCGTGGTCGCCGGCATCGTGCCGCTCGTCACCACGGGCATCGGAGTGTTGGCGGCGTTCGGAGTGTTCTCGCTGCTCTCGCACGTCATGACCTTCGACGTCCTCGTGACGACGGTGGCGTCGATGTTCGGTCTCGGTCTGGGCATCGATTACGCGCTCTTCATCGTCAGCCGATTTCGAGAGGAAATGGACCGCACCACGCTGCCGGGGGACGCCACGGGTCAGGGGCGTACGAATGCGGCCGTCGGGGCCGCGATGGGAACGGCGGGCCACACGATCGTCATCTCCGGTCTGGTCGTACTCATTTCGCTCGGTGCTCTGGCGATCGTCGATGTTCCTGCCGTGCAGAGTATTTCGTTCGTCGTAGCGCTGACGGTGGCGTGCGTCGTCGTGGTGGCCTGGACGCTGCTACCGGCAATTCTCGCGGTCCTCGGCCCGCGAATCTCGACACTGTCGCTACCGCAGAGGTTTCAGCCTCCGGCGGTCGGTGAGCACGATGCCGCGATACCCACGTGGTGGTCACGGTGGGCGCGACACGTCATCGAACGCCCGTGGCGCTACACGGCCGTCACCGCAGCCGTGCTGCTGGCCTGCCTGGTGCCGATCGGGACCATCCAGTACGGGGTGGACCTCGGAGCCGACGCCCTTGCCGCGGAGCCGAGCGGCCGGGCCAACACGGTCCTCACCGAGAAGTTCGCTCCTGGGACGATTTCGCCGATCACCGTCGTGTTCACCGGCAGTGGTGACCGTCCCCTCGAACCGATGCAGGCGGCCACGGTCGCGGTCTTCGCCGACGACATCCGAGCCGACGGTCGCGTCGACTACGCCCTGGCGCAACAGGACTCCGGCCGCACGTTGCTGATCGTGGTGCCCGCGGTGCCGATCGACTCGACCGAGGCCTCCGACCTGGTCGCGTCGATCCGGTCGCAGGCAGTTGTTGCCGCAGACCGCGACGGCACCACCGTGTCCGTCGGCGGAACCACCGCCCTCGTCGTCGATGCCTCCCAGGAGATTTCGAGCAAATTCCTGTGGGTCGTGTTCGCGGTGCTGGCATTCTCGCTGGTGTACCTGGGCATCGTCTTTCGGAGCGTGGTGATTCCGATCAAGGCGGTCGCCATGAATGTGCTCGTCACCGGCGCGGCGTTGGGTGCGACGGTGGCGGTGTTCCAGTGGGGATGGGGATCGTCGCTACTCGGATTCGACAGTCCGGGCTACATCCAGGTGTATCTGCCCGTCACCGTGTTCGCCGTGGTCTTCGGTCTGTCGATGGATTACGAGGTGTTTCTCATCGGCCGGATGCGCGAGGTGTTCGTCTCGCATCGCAACCGACACAGCGTGAACGACCCCAGCGTGAACAACACCAGCGCCAACGACACCGCGATTGTCGACGGCCTCGAGCACACCGCCAGGCCGATCACTGCTGCGGCCGCGATCATGATCGCCGTGTTCGCCAGCTTCCTCACTGCCGATGTTCTCGAACTCCAACAGTTCGGGTTCGCGCTCGCTGTCGCCGTGTTGTTCGACGCGGTTCTGGTGCGCATGATGATGGTGCCGGCGATGATGAAGCTGTTCGGCGAGCGAAATTGGTGGCCCGGATTGCGTTCCGAGACAAGCGTTCAGGCAGACGGCACCTGAGCCGACGCGAGTACGACTCCGTCCGAACCCCTGATCTCGATCTCGGCGACGTCGCCGCGCAGGACGGCGGCATTCATCCGGCACTCGATGGTGACGGTGCTGCCGAGGAACGTGCCGGACGGCCGGTCGACGCCCGATCGGTCGACGAGAACGACGTCGTACGGACCGCCCTCGGAGATGCCGTCCATTTCGAGGACGGTTTCCGTTCCCCACGTGTGGGCGACGAGACCGCCTTCGACGTCGACAGTCGGTCCGCTGGTGGTGAACGATATTTCCTCGTAGGCCCCGAGAGTTCCTGGTGGTCCGGTGACCACGACCTGGGGTTCACCGGGCTCGGAGCGGTATGCGTCGATGCCCAGTACTGCTGCACTGCCGACGACAACGCCGACGAGGGCCGCGGCAGCGGCCAACCCGGCCGACCCGTTCCTGACACCGAACCGCGGCCTGGCGACCGGCTGCAATCCGGAGCTGCCCGAACGCCCAGGGGCAACGGCGTTGTCGGCGTTCTGGGTGGCGGCCAGGATTCGCTCGCGGAGTCCGGGCGGCGGAGTCGAGTCGAGCCACGGCAGGTTCGGGCCCCGGCGTTCGAGCTGCTCCGTCGTCGCGCGCAGTGCAGCGATCTCGGTGTCGACCGTGGGGTCCGACGCGGCCAGCGCGCGAAGTTCGCCGGCTTCGGCATCGTCGAGATCGTCGCCGACTGCTGCAGCGATCAGCTCTGCTCGCCGATCGGGTGAGGCTGTCATCGGTCCTCCTTTCTGTCGAGGTTTCTGCGTAGTGCGTTCAGGGCGTAGAAGGCGCGGGTGCGGAGCGTGCGTACCGGCACTCCGGTCGACTCCGACAGTTCGGCGTAGCTGCTTCCGGATACGTGCACGGCCACGACGACCTCGCGGTGGTCGGGCGAGAGCTGTGCCAGTGCCGCGATGACGCGGAGCCGCTCGTCGGTGTCGGCGGTGGTGTCGCGCGTGACGGCGCTCGGTCCGCGTTCGTGCTCGTCGGGCCGGTCCGATGTCGTCGCAGGCACTCTCGCCTGGGACCGAACGAGATCGACGATGACGTTTCGCTCGATCGCGAAGAGCCACGTGCGAAGTGAACCTCGGCTCGGGTCGAAGCGCGCTCTGGCCCGCCAGGCCCGCAGGAACGTCTCCTGCACACAATCCTCGGCGAGGGCTCGATCGCGGAGGGCATTGACGGCGTAACCGAGCATCTCCGACGCGTGCTGGTCGTATGCGGCCGCGACATCGAAGTTCAGCTCGATCACGCTCCCGATGCTCATGACAGTGATTACGTCTGCGGCCCCGCAGGCGTTCATATCCAAGACTGGAATATTTCTTTACCGATATTTGAACATCTACGCGCCGACCGTCGTACACCGTGTACGGGCTCGCCTGCCCGATACTTTCATGGAAGGCACACGAGATGATCACACGTTCCACTACACGCCGGGCGGCGTCCGTTCGTAGATCCGCCACGGCACTCGTCGGCGGTACGGCCACCGCGGCGGCGCTGCTGCTGTTCTCGGCGGGCCCGGCCGCTGCCGACACCCCGGTCGCCGAACCGGACAGTTTCACCAGCGCATTCACCGCGATGGCCACGCCCGATCAGGTTCTGAACGGTGACGGCGTGGCCACTCCGGGTCAGCCGGGCGCGATGGGCACCTTCACGCTGCGGATCAATTCCGACCTCGACATCATCTGCTACGACATCTCGCTGAACGGTGTGACAGGTGACTACATGAGCCCGGCCAAGACGGCTACTCATATCCACCAGGCCGCAGCAGGTGCAGCGGGACCGCCGCGCCTCGCGTTCCCGAACCCGACCCCCGTCGGGGACGGCCCGCGCAACAGCAACGGCTGCATGCAGGGTCCGTTCACCACCGGTCTGACCCCGGCCGGTGCCGATGCAGACAGCGGTACCGGATTCACGTTGGACCGGATCGAAGCCGACCCAGCAGGCTTCGCGGCCGACACCCACACCGTCGACTTCTCGGCCGGAGCGGTCCGAGGACAGCTGACCCGGATTCCGGTCGGATCGGTAGCAACCGGAGGTGGCGGCGCGGCGCTCGCCGCGGCATCCGATTCGGCGACCGGTTCCGCAGCTCCCGTCGTCGGCGCGGTAGCCCTCGGCGCGATGGCTGTCGCGGGCGTGACGTTGGTGGCACGGCGCACCCGCGGGGTGCAGAGCTGAAGCTCCCCACGCGGGCTGCACTCGCGGCCGCGGTTCTGACGGCTGCGGTTCTGACGGCGGTGGTGACGGGATGTGGTGCGTCGCCACCGTCGCCACCGTCGTCACAACCTGAGCCGGCCCCGACGGTGTCCTCTTCGTCGCCCGTGCCCGTGCCCGTGCCCTCGCCCGAACTGTCCGGCGTAGTGGGGGATTGGCGGATCCCGATGCGCCTGAGCATTCCTGCCATCGCGCTCGACGAGGGGCTCGTCGGCCTGGGTATTGCCGACAGCGGCGAGATGGAGGTACCCACCGACTACGACGACGTCGGGTGGTTCACCGGCGGTGGCCGACCCGGTGGGATCGGCAGTCCGACGGTGTTCGCCGGGCATGTCGACTCGACTACCGGGCCTGCGGTGTTCGATCGGCTGTCGGATCTGAACCCGGGCGATATCGTCACGGTCGGCGACGAAGCAGGTGGCCGAGCGGACTATCGGATCGAGCGCATCGGCGACCACGGCAAGGCGGACTTCCCGACGGCGTCGGTGTTCGGCGCGGTGCCCGGCGACGAGATCCGGTTGATCACCTGTTCGGGCGATTTCGATGCGACCGTGGGCAGTTACGAACGCAACCTGGTCGTCTACGGGGTGCGGCAGTAGCCGATCGTTTTGGAGTTGACCCCCGAGGTGTTGTAGCCTGGTCGACGGTCCAGAAGGAATGTGCTCGCAGTGCGTGCATTTCTTTCGTTCCGCCCAATCAAGTTCTACCCAAGACCGTTGGTCACCGCCTTCTCGAGGGAAATTTCCTGACAGGTGTGCGGTTGAAGGTCCGAGATCGCTTCGGACGGCCCACGCAGGAGAACGCGGTAGGGAACCTGTCGTGCAGCTTCGGCTGCCACTTGTTCACGCCCCGTGTGCTTCCTGCACCGGGGCGTTCGTCGTTTTCCGGCCCTCTCGCGATCGACACAACTTCCCACGAGAGGAGGCGAAGTATGGCAAAGCCCGAAAAGGTCTCCGCAGTTTCGGAGATCACCGACCAGTTCAAGGGTTCGACGGCTGCCGTCGTCACGGAATACCGTGGCCTGTCGGTTTCCGGTCTGACTCAGCTCCGGCGTGCGCTCGGCGAAGGTGCCACGTACTCCGTCGCCAAGAACACCCTGGTCAAGCGCGCAGCTGCCGATGCCGGCATCACCGGCCTCGACGACTTGTTCGTCGGACCGACCGCCATTGCATTCATCAAGGGCGAGCCGGTCGACGCTGCGAAGGCCATCAAGGCCTTCGCGAAGGACAACAAGGCCTTGATCATCAAGGGCGGCTACATGGACGGCGCAACGCTGTCCGTGGACGAGATCAACAAGATCGCAGACCTCGAGTCTCGCGAGATCCTGTTGGCCAAGCTCGCCGGCGCCATGAAGGGCAACTTGTCGAAGGCTGCAGGCCTGTTCAACGCTCCCGCATCGCAGTTCGCCCGCTTGGCGTTCGCGTTGCAGGAGAAGAAGGCTGCCGGCGAACCTGCCGCAGCCGAGGCCCCTGCAGAAGCAGAAGCACCGGCGGAAGCTCCCGCCGAAAGCTGATCCGCTGGCATTAGCGAACAGCTCCACACCAACACCATGTCGCGGATCAGCGGCCAGGTACTTACAGGAAGGACCGCCACCATGGCGAAGCTCAGCACCGAAGAATTGCTCGACCAGTTCAAGGAGCTCACCCTCCTCGAGCTCAGCGAGTTCGTGAAGGCATTCGAGGAGACCTTCGAGGTCACCGCAGCTGCTCCCGTCGCAGTTGCAGCAGCAGGCGGAGCAGGCGCTCCGGCTGAGGCAGCCGAAGAGCAGGACGAGTTCGACGTCGTTCTCGAGTCGGCCGGCGACAAGAAGATCCAGGTCATCAAGGTCGTCCGTGAGGTCGTCTCCGGCCTCGGCCTGAAGGAAGCCAAGGACCTCGTCGAGAGCGCTCCGAAGGCAATCCTGGAGAAGGTCGCCAAGGATGCAGCCGAGGCTGCCAAGGAGAAGCTGGAAGCCGCCGGCGCAAAGATCTCCGTCAAGTAAGACCGCTTCACTGCAGTCGTACTTCGCGCTCTTAACATCGAGCGCACAGAAGGGGCCGTCCTCACTTCGGTGAGGGCGGCCCTTTTCTGTGTTCGGGGGAGGGCTGCTCCTGCGTTCGATGGAGCCTTCTCCTGTGTTCGATGCGGATCGCATCGCGCTGCGTTGTGACCGATCACGGAGTCTTCTCGATCCCGGGACATCGGCAACGCGTCACTGTTTACTCGTGAACGCCGAAGTCCGAAGCTTTCCGAATGGTCTCGGCCGGGTGCAGTTGTGTCTTGTCACAGAATCCGACGGCAGGGACTTGTCACAGTTCGGGCGACTTCCCGACCGGCTCGCGTGAGATGAGCCACACTGATGCAAGCTCTACAGCCTGACTCGGGGAAGTTCTTACCGGGCGGTAAGCTCCTGTGTCGGAGCGGACACGTGCATGGGATACAGTGACGCAACCCACATCCGGGTCGATGTGTATGAATTGTGGAGGTCAGCGTGGGAGTCGAGGTTTCGGTCGAAGGATTGACCAAGTCTTTCGGTGTACAGAAGATTTGGCAGGACGTGACGTTGACTCTGCCGAAGGGTGAAGTCAGTGCATTGCTCGGTCCTTCCGGTACCGGTAAGTCGGTCTTCCTCAAGTCGCTGATCGGTCTCCTTCGCCCCGAGCAGGGCAAGATTTTCATCGACGGAACCGACATCCTGCAGTGCTCCTCGCGTGAGCTCTACGAGATCCGCAAGCTGTTCGGAGTGCTCTTCCAGGACGGTGCCCTGTTCGGCTCGATGAACCTCTACGACAACGTCGCCTTCCCGCTTCGCGAGCACACCAAGAAGTCCGAGTCCGACATTCGCAAGATCGTCATGGAGAAGCTCGAACTGACGGGTCTGCTCGGTGCCGAGGACAAGCTGCCCGGTGAGATCTCCGGTGGTATGCGCAAGCGTGCCGGCCTCGCCCGCGCGCTGGTGCTGGACCCGGAGATCATTCTCGTCGACGAGCCGGACTCCGGCCTCGATCCTGTTCGTACGACGTACATTTCGCAGACATTGATCGACATCAACGCCAACATCGATGCCACGATCCTCATCGTCTCGCACAACATCAATCTGGCTCGAACGGTCCCCGACAACATCGGCATGCTGTTCCGTCGTCAGCTGGTCATGTTCGGCCCCCGTGAGGTGCTGCTCACCAGTGACGAGCCGGTGGTCAAGCAATTCCTGAACGGCACGATGATCGGGCCGATCGGAATGTCGGAAGAGAAGGACGAGGCGCAGATGGCGCAGGAGCAGGCCATGGTCGACGCCGGTCACCACGCCGGTGGCGTCGACGACGTCGAAGGCATCGTGCCGCAGATGAAGGCCACCCCGGGTACGCCGGTGCGCCAGGCCGTCGGACGCAGGCAGGAGCGGGTGCGCCAGATCATGCACACCCTGCCGCACAGCGCTCAGGTCGCGATCCAGGAGAGCCTCGACAGCACCGACTCGGGGCAGCGTTACCCGGCGTACGCAGACCAGCAGGGTTACGACCAGCAGGGCTACGGCCAGCAGGGCTACGACCAACAGGGGTACGGCCAGCAGGGCTACGACCAACAGGGGTACAGCCAACAAGGCTACGACCAAGGACATGATCAGCAGGGCTACCAAGCTCCAACACAAGGTCGGGGTCAATAGCAGACATGGGGGGATCGAAGAAGTCCGCGTTCGCGCCCGCGAACGCCGCTCTGACACAAGCGGGCAATATCGTCGAACTGTTCGTCGAGGTGGTCCGAAACACCTTTCGTAGGCCGTTCCAGTTCCGCGAGTTCATCGAGCAGGCCTGGTTCATCGCCAGCGTGACGATTCTGCCGACGGCACTGGTCGCCATTCCGTTCGGCGCGGTCGTATCGCTGCAGACCGGTTCGCTGATCAAGCAGCTCGGTGCCGAATCGTTCACCGGTGCAGCCAGCGTGCTCGCCGTCATCCAGCAGGGCAGTCCGATCGTGACCGCCCTCCTGGTGGCCGGTGCGGCCGGTTCTGCCGTCACCGCCGACCTCGGTTCTCGCACCATTCGCGAGGAGATCGACGCGATGCGGGTACTGGGAATCGATCCGGTTCACCGCCTCGTCGTTCCGCGAGTGCTGGCCATGATCCTCGTGGCGCTGCTGCTCAACGGACTCGTCTCGGTCGTCGGCATCGTCGGTGGCTACTTCTTCAACGTGATCCTGCAGGGTGGTACCCCCGGTGCCTACCTGGCGTCGTTCTCCGCGTTGGCTCAGCTACCCGATCTGTATGTCGCAGAAGCGAAAGCGGCGATCTTCGGTCTCATCGCCGGCATCATCGCGTCGTACAAGGGCCTGAATCCCAACCCCGGCCCCAAGGGTGTCGGTGAAGCTGTGAACCAGACGGTTGTCATCACGTTCCTGCTGCTGTTCTTCGCCAACCTCATTCTCACCCTGGTCTACCTCCAGGTCGTACCAGCGAAGGGAGCGTAACCGCGATGACGATCGCCAGAGGTCGCGGTGACCGCACGCTGATGCGCGTCAAGCGCGTCGGCAATGCCCCGCTCAACGTGCTCGATCGCGCAGGCGAGCAGATGTCGTTCTATCTGCGGGCCA
Source organism: Rhodococcus sp. NKCM2511 (assembly GCF_014905595.1). Taxonomy (NCBI): domain Bacteria; kingdom Bacillati; phylum Actinomycetota; class Actinomycetes; order Mycobacteriales; family Nocardiaceae; genus Rhodococcus; species Rhodococcus sp. NKCM2511. The sequence goes on from NZ_BNHJ02000003.1 coordinate 221,795, forward strand.
TCGGGTGGATACCCAAGACCGCAGTCCATTACAAGAAGGAGGTTCTCCGCCTGCTGGCGGAGGTCACCTTCGGCAGCGGCGCGCTCGCCGTCATCGGCGGCACCATCGGTGTCATCGTGATGATGTCCGGCTTCACCGGCATCGTCGTCGGTCTGCAGGGTTACGCCGCCCTGGAACAGCTCGGCAGCTCGGTGTTGACCGGCTTCCTGTCCGCCTACGTCAATACCCGTGAAATTGCACCGATCGTGGCCGGGCTTGCACTGTCCGCCACCGTCGGTTGTGGTTTCACCGCCCAGCTCGGCGCGATGCGTATCTCGGAGGAGATCGACGCACTCGAAGTCATGGCAGTGCCCAGCGTGCCGTTCCTCGTCACCACCCGCATGATCGCCGGATTCGTCGCGGTGATCCCGCTCTACATCGTCGGTCTGCTTGCCTCGTACGTCGCTTCCCGCGGAATCAGCACGATCTTCAACGGGCAGTCGTCCGGCTCGTACGACCACTACTTCAACTTGTTCCTACCTCCAGAAGATGTGCTGTATTCCTTCCTCAAGGTGCTCATCTTCGCGTTCGTGCTGATCATGATCCACTGCTACTACGGCTACCACGCCTCCGGCGGACCGGCAGGCGTCGGCGTCGCGGTGGGTCGCGCAGTACGTACGGCGATCGTCACGATCGCGGTACTGGACTTCTTCCTGAGCCTCGCCATCTGGGGCACGACCACCACAGTGAGGGTTGCCGGATGATCGACTCGCCGTCGCGACTGAAGCGAGTACTGCTCGGACTTGCGTTCTTCTTGGTACTCATCCTGTTTCTCGGATGGAGCATCACCTCCTACAACAAGACGTTCAAATCGGTCGTCAACGTCAGCCTCGAAACCGACTCGGTCGGCAACGCTCTGCCGATGAACGCAGATGTGAAGGTGCGCGGCATGATCGTCGGCGAGGTGCGCTCGGCGTCGACCGTCGACGGCGTCGTCACCTCGCAGCTCGCCATCGATCCGGACAAGGCTCCGCTGATCCCGTCGAATGCCACTGCGCGGCTGCTGCCGAAGACCCTGTTCGGCGAGCGCTACGTCTCGCTGATCGTGCCCGAGAACGATTCGGCGTCGCCGATCTCCGACGGCACCGTTCTTCGACAGGACACCAGCGGCAACGCGATCGAGGTCGGGCAGCTGCTCGACGGGTTGCTGCCGTTGCTGCAAGCCATCCCGCCGCAGGACCTCGCCAATACCCTCGGGTCACTGGCGCAGGGCCTGAGCGGACGCGGCGAGCAGCTCGGACAGACCATCGACGACCTCACCGATGTCGTGTCCGGTCTCAACACCGAACTGCCGAACATCCAGCAGACGCTGGTGGGTCTCGCCGACTTCTCCCAGACCTATGCAGACGCGGCACCGGAGCTGATCTCGGCGCTGGACAACCTGCGTACGACGGGTAATACGGTCGTCGAGCGGCAGTCCAGCCTCGAGACGCTCTACGGCTCGCTGACGTCGGCATCGAACACGACCGCCGATTTCTTGCAGGTCAACTCCGAGAATCTGATCGGTCTCGCCTCGAACTCGCGAGAGGCTCTCGATTTGCTGGCCGAGTTCTCGCCGACGTTCGGCTGCACCTTCAGTCAGTTCGCCGAAGGTGCCAGGCGCGGCAAGATCGTCCTCGGTGAGGGCGACGAGTACCCCGGAATCAACGTGTCCGCATCGTTCGTCAACCCGAAGGGCCGTTACTTGCCGAACCAGGACGAGCCACGGCTGTTCGACGACCGCGGAGCCACCTGCTTCGAGCCGGCGGCACCGGGAGAGTTCTTCCCGCAGTACCCGGGAGGTTCGGTCAACGACGGGTCCTACCAGGTACCGACCCGTAATCCCGGCCCGCAGGAGATCCCCGGGCAGGGCCCACCGAAGTCGGCTCAGAGTTCCATCGTTCCCGCTGTCTCCGCGTCTGCACAGCCCGCGAGCTACGAGGGCTCGGACTTCGAGCGTGACACCCTTGCCGTCATTTACGGACAAGCGAGTGGTGTTGCACCAGAGACTGTTCCGTCGTGGGCCGCCGCACTCGGCGCACCGGCATTGAGAGGAGTGGAGGTGACCGTGCCATGAGAGGCCTTCTCGCGCCGATCATCAAGTTGGTCGTGTTCGCCGTGATCACGATCATCGCCACAGCCACCCTGGCCTTCACCATCGCGAACTCGAGCGGTGGTGGTGGTACCAAGTTCTCGGCCATGTTCACCGATGTCACCTCGCTCAACGAGGGTGACGAGATCCGAATTGCCGGCGTTCGCGTCGGGCAGGTCGACAAGATCGAGATCGCCAACGAACGAGAGGCGAAGGTCGACTTCACGCTGAGCAGTCGCGACTGGCTGCCGGCGAGTTCGACGGCCACCATTCGCTTCCGCAACCTGGTCGGTCAGCGCTACATCGCCATCGAGCAGGGTTCGGGCGATCAGGGCAAGAAGATCACCGGGGGAGCGACCATCCCGCTCGAGCGCACCAAGCCCGCAGTGAACCTGACGACTCTGTTCGACGGATTCCGCCCGCTGTTCACCACGCTCAGCGCAGATGACGTCAACAAGCTCTCGTACCAGATCATCCAGGTGTTCCAGGGGGAATCGGGCACCATCAACGAACTGGTCAAGAACACTGCGAGTCTGACCAACACCGTGGCCGACAAGGATCAGGTCATCGGTCAGGTCATCACCAACCTCAACAACGTGCTCGCCACGGTCAACCAGAACGACGGGCAGCTCGACAGCCTCATCGTCAACACTCAGCAGCTCGTGTCGGGCCTGTCGGCCGACCGCGACGTCGTCGGCTCGGCCGTGACCTCGCTGGCCGGACTGACCAACGCCACCGCGGACCTGCTCGAGCCGACACGGCCGTCGATCCAGGGTTCGGTCACAGCGCTGAACACGTTGTCGGAGACCATCAATCGACGCAGCGCCGACGTGGACGCGGTCCTCGGAAATCTGCCGGTCAAGCTCGACAAGCTGATTCGTACGGCTCAGCAGGGATCCTGGTTCACGTTCTACCTCTGCGGTATCGACATCGTCGCCGGACCGGGGTATTCGCCGAACCTGAATTTGCCGACCGGGCTTCCGACCGTCAATCAGCCCCTGTACACGAACTCGGCAGAGCGCTGCAAAGCTGGGGGGATCAAGCAATGACATCTCGACGTAGTCCGGCCACCATCGGGGCACTGGGAATCGCGATCATCCTGCTCGCCACGATGTCGGTCTTCTTCCTCGACCGTCTCCCGATCATCGGTGCAGGTTCGGTGTACACCGCGGAGTTCAGTGAAGCCGCAGGTCTGAAGCCGTCCAACGAAGTCCGTATCGCGGGGGTCAAGGTCGGCAAGGTCACCGACGTGCGGCTCGACGGCGACCGGGTGCTCGTGGACTTCACGGTGCAGGACGCCTGGGTCGGCAACGAGTCGCGAGCGGCCATCGCCATCAAGACTCTGCTGGGGCAGAAGTACCTGGCACTGGATCCGAGTGGCTCGGACACCCTGAGCCCGAAAGATCCGATTCCGTTGGCGCGCACCACCTCTCCGTACGACGTCATCGACGCGTTCTCGGCGGCGGCGTCGACGATCAACGACATCGACACCGACCAGCTCGCCACCAGCATGCGGACGTTGTCCGACGCGTTCTCCGAGACCCCGGCCAACATCAGAGCCTCGCTCGACGGCGTGACTCGGTTGTCGCAGACGGTGGCCAGCCGCGACGAGGAACTCAAGAAGTTGTTCGCAGCCACCGGCGAAACCTCCAAGGTGCTGGCCGACCGCAACGAGCAGTTCAACAAACTGATCACCGATGCGGGTCCACTGCTCGAGGAGCTCAACAATCGGCAGCAGGCCATCTCCCAGCTGCTCACCGGCACACAACGTGTGTCGCAGGAGCTGACCGGTCTGGTCCGTGACAACGAGGCAACCATCAACCCGATGTTGCAACAGCTCAACGGCGTCATCGACATCCTGCAACGCAACAACGACAATCTCGACCGGGCGCTGAAGCTGTACGAGCCGTTCATCCGGCTCTACACCAACGTGACCGGTAACGGCCGATGGCTCGACATCGTTCTGGCCAACCTCACCCCACCCGGAGTTCCGTTGATACCTGGTTACCGCCAGCCCGCGCTCGATACGTTGGCGGGGAACTGATGACAGAGACTCAGGCAGCACCGAGGAACAAGAACAAGCTCGCACTGATCGCGGTCGTCGTGATCGTGGCGCTGGTTCTGGCCGTCGCCGGCTGGTGGCTGTTCACCAGGGCCGGTTCGACCAAGATCACCGCCTACTTCGACAAGTCGATCGGCATCTACTCTGGATCCGAGGTCAGAGTTCTCGGCGTCAAGGTGGGTACCGTCGAATCGGTCACGCCGTTGGGTGAAGACGTCGAGGTCGTCATGCGAGTCGATCGCGGCATCGACATTCCGGCCGACGCGAAGGCCGTCCAGGTCACCCCGTCGCTCGTCGCCGACCGTTACGTCCAGCTCTCGCCCGTCTACACCGGCGGCGACACCATGGCCAGCGGCACCACGATCGGCCGTGATCGCACTGCCACTCCCGTCGAGGTCGACGAGCTGTACAAGTCGATCAACGATCTGTCCACTGCTCTCGGTCCGGACGGCGCGAACAAGGACGGCGCTCTCACCGACCTCGTGAACACCGGTGCGGCGAACCTCGACGGCAACGGGGAAGCGTTGGGCAACAGCATCACTCAGCTCTCGGCTGCCGGCCGTACGTTGAGCGACTCGCGCTCCGATGTCTTCGACACGATCAAGAATCTGCAGACCTTCGTCAGTGCGCTGGCCGTCAACGATCAGCAGGTTCGTAACTTCAACAGTCAGCTCGCCGATCTGACGGGCTTCCTGTCGGGCCAGCGCGAGGACCTGGGAGCCGCCCTGCAGCAGCTCTCGGTGTCCCTCGGTGACGTGGCGACGTTCGTGGCGGACAACCGGACCGAGCTGACCACCGCAGCGAACGGTCTGGTGGTCCCCACTCAGACCCTTGCCGACAACCGTGAGCAGCTCGTGCAAACTCTGACGCTGCTGCCGTTGGCCATCAGCAACCTGGTCAACGCCTACGACGCAGAATCCGGCACGCTGGCCTCGCGTGCCAATCTGCAGAACGAGACCCAGGATCCGCTCGGAACCGTCTGCCGATTGCTCGACCTCGGCAAGTTGGTACCCGGTGACCCGCGTTTCGAGGCGCTCGGTGCGCAGATTCAGCCGATCATCGATCAGTGCGCCAACATCACCACCATGATCCAGGCTCCTCTTGCCGACCAGAATCGGCTTGTGTTGCCGTTCGGGGTTCTCACCAACGACATCGAGCAGAACGTGTCCGTGCCGGGCACCGTGCCGGGCAACGTCTCGCCGAGACTGGGGTCCACCACCATGCCAGGTCTCGAGCAGTCGCTCATCGGGGGAGGACAGTGATGACCTCTGTGAATCGGAATCGAGCTCGCGTGAAACGTTCGTTGACCCTCGGAGCCGGGTTGTGTGTGGTGGCGCTGTCTGCCGGCGCGTGCTCGTCGGCCGGCATCTATGCCATCCCGCTGCCCGGTGGTGCCGACGTCGGCGACAACCCGTTCAATCTGACGGTGCAGTTCGACGATGTGCTGGACCTGGTGCCGCAGTCGACCGTCAAGGTCGACGGTGTCCCCGTCGGTCGCGTCGACTCCATCTCGGTGCCGAACGACGGGTGGACCGCCGATGTCAACGTCATCCTGAACTCCGACGTGGATCTGCCGGCCAACGCGATCGCGTCGGTGCAGCAGACCAACCTGCTCGGTGAGAAGTTCGTGCAGCTCTCCGCACCTCCCGGTGACGAAGAGGCTGCACGTCTGCAGGACGGTGCCACGATCCCGCTCGATCGCACCCGCCACGCAACCGACATCGAGCAGGTACTCGGTGCCCTGTCGCTGCTGCTCAACGGCGGCGGCGTCGGGCAGCTCTCGCCGATCGTCAAAGAGCTGAGCACGGCGTTCGACGGTCGCGAAGGCAAGACCAAAGAGCTTCTGCAGCAGGCCAATACGTTGATCGACGGTCTCAATCAGCAGCGCGACGACATCACCCGCGCCATCGACGGTCTCGACACTCTCAGTGGTCGCGTCAACTCGCAGACCGACAAGATCGACGCAGTTCTCAAAGACCTGCCGATTGCGACGGAAGTTCTCGAGAAGCAGCGCCCGCAGCTCACCGAGATGCTCGGGGCACTCGATCGACTCGGGGCCGTCGGCACCGATGTCATCGATCGCTCCAAGGACGACCTGATCGCAGATCTGCGTGCACTGCGTCCGACGCTGCAGGCCCTGGCCGATTCCGCGGACGACGTCGTCACCTCGCTCGCGGTGATCCCGACACTGCCGTTCGCGGACGGCACCGAGAAGATCATCGAGGGCAACTCGGCCAACCTGTTCCTCTCGCTGGATCTCTCGATCGGTACGGCGCTGCGGAACTTCGGTGTGGGAGAGGGCGATCCGGTCTACATCCAGCCGAAGTACGGCAACACGCTGCCGGTCGTGGATCCGTCGAATCCGTACTACAACGGAAACGGCCCGCGTCCAGGCTGGCCGACGATCTCGCTGCTGCCGTTGCCGCCCATCATTCCGTCGCCGGTTCCCGGACCGGGTGCGCCTGCGGGTGAGGCCGCCGGTGCTGCCGAGCCTGCACCGTTCGACCCGTTGGCTCCCGTGACCGATCTGCTCGAACGATTCGGAGTTGGACAGTGAGATCGAAGCTCGTTCGCTTTCAGTTGGTCGCGTTCGTCGTGGTCGCCCTGCTCGGGCTGATCTACGTCGGTGGCAAGTACGTCCGCCTGGACAACATGCTCGGGTTCGGGCAGTACGAGGTCGCACTCAACCTGGCCGACTCCGGCGGCATCTTCTCCAATGCCGAGGTGACGTACCGCGGTGTGCCGGTCGGAACCGTCGGCGATCTGCAGTTGACGTCGGACGGTGTCCGGGTGGCACTCAAACTCGACAACGGTGGACCCGACATCCCGGCCGACACCAAGGCCGTCGTCGCGAACCGTTCCGCGATCGGCGAGCAGTTCGTCGACCTGCAGCCGCAGTCCGATCAGGGTCCGTTCCTGGTGGACGGTTCGGAGATCGCACAGGCCGACACCGCTACGCCGGTTCCGGTGGAGGACGTGCTCGCGAACACGAACACGTTGGTCAGGTCGGTGCCGCTGGACACGTTGACCAATGTGGTCAACGAGCTCGGTGTCGCGTTCGACGGCAAGGGCAACGACCTGCAGTCTCTGGTCGATTCGCTCGGGAACATCTCCGAGTCGGCCAACGAGGCTCTACCGCAGACTCTGTCGCTGGTTCGTGACGCGGTGCCGGTGCTCGACACACAGTCCGAGCAGTCGGATCTCATCCGCGAATTCAGCACGAGCCTGGATCAGGTGACGGCTCAGCTGAAGTCGAGCGATCCCGATATCCGTCGTCTCATCGATACCGGAACCGCTGCCGGAGACCAGGTCGGTGGTCTCATCACCGACGCAGGCCCGGCGTTGACGACCGATATCAACAATCTGGCCCTGGTCGCGGCTCAGGCCGAGCCGCGGACGGTCGCGCTCCGTCCGTTCCTGACGTTCCTGCCTGCGCTCGGTGCCGGTATCTCGACCATCGTCCCGAACGACGGCACTATCCATCAGGGTCTGTTGCTCGAAACCAACAACCCGCCGCCGTGCACTGTCGGCTACGAGGGCAGCCAGGCCATCTTGGACGAGGAGAAGCGGAAGAATCCGAACTTCGACGAGACTCGGGAGAACTACCCGCTGAACCTCGATGCGAACTGCGCGACGCCGCAGGGCAGCGTCACCGGTGTCCGTAGCGCGAACCGAATCGTGTTCGCCGATCCGGACGTGCCGCAGCCGTGGGACCTCAAGCCCAAGGTCGATCCCGAGAAGCTCAACCTCAATCCCATCGCCACCCAGTTGGCACCGCTCCTCGGCGTTACGCCGAAGTAGCGGGACCGAAGGAACTGCTGCTCAGCACTACTATCGGGCCGAGAGCGGTTCGGCCGGATATTACCGAGTAGTAGGGTGACAGTGTGAACTCGAGCACCGAAACCCTGGAGTCGCCCGCGACTCCAGGGTCAAGCAAAACAGCAAAGATTCTGTTGGCCGTCGTCACGGTGATTGCCGTGGCGGCGCTCGCAGCGGCCGTGTTCTTCGGATACGGCTGGGGCACGGCGCTGTTGAGTGAGAAGCCCACCGCCGACACCCGCGATGCGGCGCTCACCGGCGCTCAGCAGGCTGCGGTCAACCTGAACACTGTGGATGCAGCCAACATCGACCAGTCGTTCGACAACATGAAGTCGTCGATCACCGGTGATCTGATGCTCAACGATCTGGAGCAGACCCGTTCGGGAATCACCGATCAGGTTCGTCAGTCCGGTGCCAAGAGCGAGGCCGAGGTGCTGCACGGCACCCTCACCGAGCTGAGCACCGACGAGAACACCGCAACGGCGCTCGTCGTCATCGCCACGACCACCACCTGGCCCGACCGGGTGGAGCGCAGCAAGCTGACCATGCGGATGGCCATGGAAGACGTAGACGGGGTGTGGAAGACCAACAAGGTCGATCCCATCGGTTCGCGGATCTCTCTCGACAACCCGAACACCAATCCCGTCATTCCGACGGAACCGGGTGGTCCCACCGACCCCAACGCGGTCGACCCCAGTACGGAAGCGACGCCGGCCCCCCAGCCGAACACCGGCGGCAACTGAGTTTGCCGGCAGCGCCGTCGTCCATCTGTACAGAAGTAAGCCTCGAAGGAGTTCTGCAGTGCCTCCCCAGCGTCGCAAGATCGTTCCCCCCACGACCACCAGCAAGGTACGTCGAAAGGTAGCCGGCACCGCCAAGCCGACGTCGGCCGAGACCGACGGACCGGCACCCGAGACCACGGCACCCGACACAACGGCACCCGAGACAGCGGCACCCGACACCACGGCTGCCGAGACAGCCGTCGGCACCACACCCGCGTCGGAGAAGCCCAGACTGGACAAGACAGATCCGGTCGAGACGGATACGGCCACGACAGCCCCGGCCACGACACAGCCGGCCGAGACGCAGCCCGTAGACACGCAGCAGGACAAGTCGCGCCCGTCCAGGGCCGGGCTGAAGAAACCGGTCGCGCCCACCTCGACCTCGACCGAGACGACCGAATCGCCGAAGTCGGCGTCGGGTATCGGGTTCAAGCACGTGATCGCGGTCGCGGTCATCGCCGTGGTTCTCGGTGCTTTCGCAGCCGTCGCTGCATTCAAGCCGTTCGCGACGATCGACAACAAGGCGTGGGTGGATTCTTCGGGGACGCAAGAGGTGACGTCGGCAGCTACCGACGCTCTGCAGACCCTGTACACGTACAAGGCCGAGACGATCGATGCAGATTTCGATGCGGCGCGGGCGGTGCTCAATCAGTCGATGCTCGACGAGTTCAACTCCACCGCCGACACCACCAAATCTGCTGTGGTGCAAACCGATACCGGCACCGAGGCAATGGTCACCGATATCGGCGTCTCGCGACTCGAGGACGACAAGGCCGAACTGATCGCGAACGTCAACATCAGCGCGACTCAGAACGGCGTTGCCTCCGGCAGTGCGGAAGGCCCTCTGACGGTCAACATGGAGAAGATCGACGGCACCTGGAAGTTGTCGGCGATCGACGACCAGTAGACCCCGACCGGTCGATACTTCGGCCCCGTCCGATGCAGCGTCAGCGCTGCTCGGACGGGGCTTTTCGTTGTTTTCACGGTCTCCGTCGGTGTCCCTGGCCAGGTCTACCATCGCGTTTGCGTCCTGGCTTGGGGCGAGCCCTGGTTGTTCGGGACAACCATTCGATGCTCGACGGCCAGGGATGGATCCGATGAAAACGGAGCATGCTGGTCATGACTGACACGACAATCGATGTATCTGTAGTACCCGAGCGGTCGGGTCGCTCGGGATTTGCGGGCAGCGTCAATCCCGAGTTGTACCGACTGCTGACTGCACTGAATCTCGATCGTGAGTACGTCCGCGGCGACGGCACCGTGCTGTTCGATTCTGCGGGCCGTCGGTATCTGGACTTCGCGGGTGCCTACGGGGCGCTGCCGTTCGGGCACGGGCCGACGCCGATCTGGCAGGCGATCAACGATGTTCGGTGCAGCGGCGAGCCCATCTTCGTGCAGCCCTCGGTGCTCACCGCCGCAGGTGAACTGGCCGATCGTCTGGGGAGAATCGCACCCGAGGGATTGACGCGTACGACGTTCGTCAACAGTGGCACCGAAGCGACCGAGGTGGCGCTGAAGATCGCGCGGGCCCATACCGGCCGCCTCGGGGTGTTGACGACCGGGAACAGTTTTCATGGCAAGACGCTGGGGGCGCTGTCGGCGACGGGAAATATCAAGTACCAGAGTGGATTCGGGGCTCCGGTATCGGGATTCGACCACATCGCTTTCGGCGATGCAGAGGCACTAGAGGCGGCTCTGGCGGCTGCGCCGGATCACTATGCGGTGTTCCTCGTCGAGCCGATTCAGGGTGAGGGCGGCGTGGTGTGCCCGCCCGACGGCTACTTGCGGCACGTCCAGGAGATCTGCAACCGCCACGGTGTGTTGCTCGCGCTCGACGAGGTACAGACGGGATTGGGTCGGACCGGCCGGATGTTCGCGGCGGAGCACGAGGGCGTGGTTCCCGACATTCTGACTCTCGCGAAGGCGCTCGGCGGCGGGATCGTGCCGGTGGGCGCGGTGCTGTGCCGCCCGGAGTTGGTGGGGGAGAGTTTCGCTCTTCGCCACACGTCGACGTTCGCGGGCAACGCGTTGGCCGCACGGGTCGGCCTGGCCGTGCTCGAGGAGTTGACCCGAGACGACTGCGCGGTGGTCACCGGAGCTGCCGCGCTCGGACGACAGCTGAAGAACGATCTGGCCGGCCTGGCCGAGAAGTACCCCTCAGTGGTCACCGAGGTACGTGGTCGCGGATTACTGCTGGGCATCGAACTCACCGCGGATGTGAACTTCGTCGGACGGCAGTCGCTGCTCGGTTCGATCGCGGATCAGCACAACCTGTCCGCGGTGATCTGCTCGTATCTGCTCAACGTCGAGGGCATTCGCGTGGCTCCGACTCTGTTCGGCAACAGGGTGATTCGTATCGAACCACCGTTGACGGTCTCGTCGTCGGCATGCTCGCGTCTGGTCGCTGCCCTCGATCGCGCGCTCGGCTACGCGGCCGAAGGGGACATGGACGGATTGTTCGGACATCTGCTCGGGCGTCCGACTGTCGCCACTCCCGCGGCGCTCACGGCATTGCGTCCGGGCCGTACTCCCGACATCGCGGTACGGCCGGGCGATCGACGCTTTGCCTTCATCGCCCATCCTCTCGATCTCGGCTTCTTCGCTGCGTTCGATCCTGCGCTCGAGGTGTTCGACAATGCCGAGAGACAGGACTTGCTGGAGCGATTCGCCGCGTCGACGTCCGAGCTCGATCCGGCCTCGTTCGTCATCGGCAGCGGGCGGGTGTCCGGATTCGGAGACGCCACTGCGCACGGCGACCTGATCGGGCTGCCGTACACCTCCCAGCAGTTGCTGCAGCTGCCGACCGAGCGTGCGCTGGCAGTGGTGGGCGGAGCCGTCGAACTCGCGATCTCGCGCGGGGCAACCGTGGTCGGACTCGGCGGGTACTCGTCGGTGATCACCGGAAACGGGCTGGGTCTCGGTGCGACATCTCGGCCGATCACGACGGGCAACACCTTCACCGCGGCCGCGAGTCTGCGGGCCGTCCGACGTGTATGCCAGGAACGGGGTATCGATGTCGCGCGCGCTCGGGTGACGATTCTCGGTGCGGGTGGGGCGATCGGACGGACCATCGGCAAGCAATTGGCCGGTGAGGTCGGCAGTATCGCGTTGGTGGGCAGGCGCGGCGAGAACTCGGTGATCGCGCCGAAGTTGTGGGCTGCGGCGCAGGAGATGGTGGCGAGTGCCGGTTCGGGTTCGGGTGACCTAGCGGTGGCTGCCGCCGAGGTCGACGGCGACCTCGACGATCTGATCCGTTCGCGACACATCGAATTCTTCACCGATCCTGTTGCTGCTGTGCGTGATTCGCTGATCGTCATCGCGGCGACGTCGGCTCCGCAGTCGTTGATCGATCCGACGGACCTGATGCAGGGTGCCATCGTCTGCGACGTGGCGCAGCCACCGAACATCGGCCGGGACGTCCGCGGTGAACGGCCGGACGTGACGGTGTTCGACGGCGGAATCGTGCGGGTGCCGTCGGGCTCGGACTTCGGTTTGACGTACGGGTTGGCTCCGGGGCTGACGTACGCGTGCATGGCCGAGACGATGCTCATCGCATTGTCGGGCGAATTCGCGCTCCGCAGCATCGGGACCACTCTGGACGGTGAGAATGTCGAACGGTTGGGTGCGCTGGCCGACGTTCACGGCTTCACGCTCGCCGAGGCCACCCGGTGGCGTCAGGACGCTCACTAGGTGACCGGGGCCGGAGGTCGTGAGAGCAGGTGGACCTCCGGTCCCGTCGCGCCGATGCGGGCGGTTCCCCATGGCACAAAGCCCATCGCCGTCCAGAATCCGAGGTTGCCCTCCTTGCAGATTCCGTACAGAGGTCGGCCCTCGCGATCGGTGCGCGCCTGCACGTGGGCCGACAGCGCAGCACCGACCCCGGATCGGTGTGTGGACGGTTCGACGCCGAGGTAGACCCACAGCACAGCGTCGGGGGCGGGGGAGTTCTCGGTCAGGAGCCGATCCATCTCGATGCCGGCCCGGGTGCCGGAACCCATGGCCCACAACAGATGTGGACCGGACACCAGCTGTCGCCACCGCGGTGTCGCGGGGGCGTCGTGTGGATGCCACAGTGACACTCCGACGATGCGGCCGTTCTCGACGGCGAGGTCGGCCCCACCTGCGGGAATGTAGCGGTGGCGGATCAGTGCGGCCATCATGCGCCGCTGTTTGCTCGGGCGGCTGGACGCGTCCGGGAAGAAGTATTCACTGACCGGGTCGTCGTCCTGGAAGGCGCGTGCCATCATCGCGGACATCTCGGCGATGTCTGCTGTGGTGGCCGTTCGGATCTCAATGGGCACGGCTGGTCTCCTCTGCGGGCGAGTGCGGACGTGGTGTGGCCTGCGGTCGCTTTGGGGTGGGGCGCAGCCACCAGTTGGCGTTGCCCATCGACGCGACGAGCGCGGGCACCAGCATCATGCGCACGATGGTGGCGTCGATGACGAGACCGACGATGATGCCGATACCCACGAGCCGCATCATGGCGAGTTCGGACAGCGAGAAGAATGCGGTGACGGTGATGAGCAGTAGCGCGGCGGCCGTGACGACGCGTCCGGTGTGGGCGGCACCGATGCGGACGGCGTCCCGGGTGGTGGCTCCTGAATCGTGTGCTTCGACGATGCGGGAGAGCAGGAAGATCTCGTAGTCGGTCGACAGGCCGAACACCATGGCCATGATGAGGATGCTCATCGTCGACTGCAACGGCCCCGGGGTGACGCCGATCCACTCGGCACCGTGGCGGTCGACGAAGATCCAGGTGAGCACTCCGAAGGTGGCACCGAGGCTTATCGATGCCATCGCAATTGCCTTGACGCTGAGCACGATCGAGCGGAACGCCATCGTCGTCATCACGAACGTGGCGAGAACCATGATGGTCAGCATCCACGGAAGCGTCGCGTAGATGGCGTCCATGCCGTCCTGGCTCTGCGCGGTGCCGCCGCCCACGCGCAGTGTCGTCCCGTTCGGGGCCGGGATCGACCGGATGGAGTCCAGTGTCTCCAGGGCACCTGCCGTGCGATCGGGTGAGCTCATGATGGCGTCGACGACGGTCAGGTTGTCCATGGTTCCGCCGGGGACTGCTGCAACGACACCGAGCGACGCGTCGACCGCTCTGGTCACTTCGGCGACCGCTGCGGGACTCGGTGGGGAGTCGGTGTCGGATTCGACGAGGACGGTGACACCGGTGTTCGCGAGCGGGAATTCGGTGAACAGCTTCTCGGTGGCAATTTTTGCGGACGCGTCGGAGGGGAGGCCCGTGTGGTCGAGATCGCCCAACCGGGCACCGAGAATCGGCGCACTGAGCAGTGCAAGTATCGCGAAGATGGATACGGCGACGAGCACCGGTCTGCGCATGACGCGGTCTGCGACCGTGCCCCAGAACCGCTGGGCGCGGGCGTCGCCTCGGTCGATCGCGCCTGTGCGCCAACTCCACGAGTCGATACGGTGTCCGAGGATCGCGAGCGCTGCGGGCAGCGCGGTCAGTGAGATGACGGCAGCAACGGCCACCGCGGCCATGCCGCCGAAGCCGAGAGATCGAATCATCGACTGCGGGAAGATCAGCATGCCCACGAACCCACATACGAGCAACAGGGCCGAGAACGCCACGGTGCGGCCTGCGGTGAACATCGTGCGACGCACCGCATCTGCCGGGTCTCGGCCGTCGCGTAGTTCCTCACGGAAACGCGTGATGACGAACAGGCTGTAGTCGACGGCCATCCCGAGCCCGACGAGCGAGGCGATATTGGTGGCGAACACCGATACTTCGGTGACCTCGTTCAGTGCTCGCAGTACGGCGAGCGACGCCACGACGCTCATGCCGCCGATGACCAACGGCGTTGCGGCAGCGACGAGTCCGCCGAAGATCAGCAGCAACAGGACGAGCAGAATCGGGAACGTGATGGTCTCGGCCCGCACCAGATCCGCTCGCGCCTGCTCGTTGTAGGCGTCGGCGATGGCCGAGAAGCCGCCGAACTGCACGGTCGCGCCGTCGATCGTCAACTCCGCGCGCAGGTCCCGGTAGGTCTTGACGCGTCGGTCCTCGTCGCCGGTCAGCGTCAGGACCGCGAGTGCGGACCGGCCGTCGAACGATCGCAGACCCGACGCGAACGCGTCCGGCACGGTCCAGTAGGTGATGGGAGCGCGGGCGAGCAGTCCGTCGTCGATGTCGTCGAGCCGACCGAGAACGGTGTTGCCGATGTCGTCGATCGAGCGTCCGTCCGTCGGGGTGTAGACCACCGCGACGTCGGGAACCTTTCGGCCGAAACGCGATTCGACCAACGCGTCCACTTCGGCCGATTCACTGGCCGGGTCGGTGTACCCGCCCAGGCTCAGTTCGTCGACGACACCGATGCCCCACGCACCCGCGGCCAACACGAGCGCGACCACGGTGACCAGTACCCACCGCGCACGTTCGACGACGAAGTCGACCGGTCCGGTGCCGGTGGTCACGACGCACCCGGGGCGCCGACGCCGTCGACGAAGGACGCCAGTGCGGTCAACGCGGCGTCGATCTGTGCGTGCGTGTGTTCGCTCGAGAGGAAGAACCGAAGCCGTTCCTGGCCCACCGGTACCGAGGGATAGGTGATGGCGTTGACGTTGATGCCCTGGTGCAACAGTGCGACGCAGGCCAGTACGGTTCCTTGGGTGTCGCCGATGACGATCGGCAGAATGGACGTGCCCTCGGCGGTCCCGGTGTCGAACCCGTGAGAGCGTGCGCGGGTGAACGCATAGCGGCCGTTCTCGCGCAGGCGTTCGACACGGTCCGGTTCGGCGGTGAGCACGTTCAGCGCCATGTTCGCCGCTGCCACTGCGGACGGCGCGGGTCCGGCGGTGAACATGCTCAATCCCGGTGCGGAGTACTTGAATCCGCGGATCAGCTCGCGGGAGCCGGCCAGGAACCCGCCGACGCTGCCGAGGGCCTTGGACATGGTTCCCATCCACAGGTCGACGGCGTCGCCGGGCAGGTCGTAGAGTTCGCGGATGCCGAGGCCGCGCTGACCCAGTACGCCGAACGCGTGTGCTTCGTCGACCATCACGGCGCAGTCGTAACGCCGGGCCACGGCGATCAACTCGGGGAGTACGGCGACGTCGCCGTCCATGCTGTAGTGGCTTTCGAGGATCACCATCGCGCGTGCGAAACTACCGCGCGACATCTTCAGTATCGCCTCGAGTGCATCGGGGTCGTTGTGACGGAACAACACTCGTCGACACCCTGCCCATTCGGTCCCCGAGACGATGCTGCTGTGGACCAGGGTGTCGCACACTGCCAGGTCACCTTTGCCCAGCAGGTAGCCGACCGCGGCGGCGTTGGTGAGGTACCCGCTTGCGGTGATCACCGTGTCGTCGACGTCGTAGATGCGGGCGAGCGCCGACTCGAACTCCTCGTAGAGCGGAATCTGGCCGCTCACGATGCGGCTGCCGGACACCGAGGTTCCGTAACGATCGATCGCGTCCTTGGCTGCGTCCATGACGCGCCGGTCCGAGCTCAGGCCCAGGTAGTTGAAGCTGCCGAAGTTGATCATGTCGCGGTCGAGCTGTCGGATGGTCGCGCCGGCCGTGCCGTCGTGCGGCAGGTAGAGCGGGTTGGGCACACCGAGTTCCGCGAACATTCGATCGACTCCGTCGAATTGCGCGGTGGTCGCCGCGACGTCGGGATGGTCGGCCAGAGACCCGCTTCGCTGCCCCTTACCGTGCCCTGCGGCGGCAGGTTCGGCGGCTGTGGGTCCACGGCCGATCGACTCGGGGCCGGTGTCCACGTTCACCGTGGAGTACCCGCCGCGGGCGAGCAGCCTGCGAGCGATCTCTCGTGAATCGACGCTCATGGTGCGACCGCTTCCAGAGGTGCGGACGGGGGCACGGTGGATGCGGCGTTACCCGCGGCGGCATTCCTGGTGATGCTCGCAGCGAGTTTCGCTCCGATCGCGGCAAGGCCTTGACCACGCCCGAACTCGAGCACCGACATTTCGAGACCCACGGATTTGCCGACCCGAGCGGCGAATTCGACTGCCATCAGTGAGTCGAGGCCCAGTTCCGGTAACGGTGTCGAGGTGTCGACTGCATCCGGATCGATGCCCATGACGGCAGCGAGCTGCTCGGCCAGAACGAACGTCAGCACGTCCGCGCGTTGGTCCTCGGGCAGCGCGAGTATTTCGGCGTGCAGTGCGGTGACGCCCGACCCGCCGGTGCTCGCTGCGGCGATGTGCGCTGCGAAGCGTGGGATGTGCGCGGACGCGGGGTTGGCGATACCCCATTGTTCCCAGTCGATTCCGACGACGGCCACGTGCGGGAGATCCAGCGTCAGGCATTCGCCCAGATAGCGGGCCGCTGCGTCCATGTCGACATTGCGAAAGCCGAGCATGTCGAGGTAGCGCACCACCTCCTCCGCAGTTTCCGCCATGCCCCCTCCGCTCATCGCGCCCCAACTGACCGTCAATGCCGACTTACCGCGGGCACGCCGGGACCAGGCGAGTGCATCGAGCACGGAGTTGGCGGCGGAATAGGACACCTGCGGGGTGCCACCGCTGAGGCTGCTCATCGAGGAGAACAGGACGAAGATCGCAGGATCGATACCGGAGACGTCGAGTGCGCGATCGAGGTTCAGTGCGCCGGTTACTTTGGGCGCGAACACTTCTCGAACGGACTGTTCGGTGATGTTCGCGACCGGCAGGTTGTCCACCACCCCGGCGGTGTGGAACACCCCGCCGAGCGGTGCGTCGGCGACGGTGCGTCCGATCAGTTCGGCCACTGCGTCGTAGTGCGAGATGTCCACGCGTTCGGCGACCACTCGTACTCCGGCTGCCTCGAACGCGGCGACTCCCGCGATGGCGGTCTCGGTGGTTGCTCCGCTGCGCCCGACGAGTACGAGGTGTCGTGCGCCCTCGGCGACGAGCCAGCGCGCGATCGCCATTCCGAACGCGCCGAATCCGCCGGTGACAATGTAGGCGGCCGTGGGATCGATGCGTACGGTCGGGACCTCGGGCCGGACCGAGGGCATGTCGTCGTCGAAGGACAGTACGACGCGGCCGGTGTGAGTGGAGCGCACGACAGCGTCGAACGCGTCGGCGACGCGAGCGAGCGGGTACGTCGTGTACGGCAGCGGTGTGTACGTGCGGTCCACCAACCCCGCGATGACGGCCTCGGTGACCTGCCGCGCCAGAGCCGGCTTGAACTCGAACATTCGGTCCATGTCGACGGCGAAGAAGGTGAGATTGCGATCGAACGGGGCGAGGTCCAGCACGCCGCCGAAGTAGATGTCGGCTTTCCCCAGCTCGACGATGCGGCCGAATTCCGCTGCCACATGCAGGTTCTGGGCCATGATCTCACCCGGCGAGGAGTTGTAGACGACGTCGACGCCTCGTCCGTCGGTCAGCACACGAATGTCGTCGGCGAAGTTCAGTGATCTGGACGCGAGCACGTGGTGAGCACCGGCCTCGGTTGCGACTGCCCGCCGCTCCTCGGTTCCTGCGGTCGCGATCACCACTGCTCCGAGCCCGCGGGCGACCTGGATTGCGGCCAATCCCAGTCCGCCCGCGGCACCGTGGATCAGGACGGTCTCGCCGGGTCGAACTCGGGCGAGATCGAGTAGGCCGAATCGCGCGCACATCAGCGGCAGGATCGACGAGCACCACCCGAACTCCCAGTCGGACGGTACCTTCGCCGAGCCCCCTTCGTCGGCGTCGAGGGTGACGAAGCGCGCCATGATGTTTCGTGAGCACAAACCGATGTGATCGCCCGGTGCGATGCCGTCCACATTCGGTCCGACGCGAGTCACGACACCGAGTCCGCCGAGCCCGAGTGTCGTGCCGAAGTAGGTACCCGCGAGTTCGCGCTCGGTCAGCACTCCCATGACCTTGAGCGGATCCTTGTAGTTGATGTCGATTGCGCGGACCTGAACCTCGATCTGGCCGGGGCCGGGCTCCATGCGCGCTGTCGCGCGAAAAGCGATATCGGACAACATCTTCGATGCCGGAGCCTCGATCGCGAAGGATGCCTCCCGGTCCAGTAGCGGGGCGGGTGTATCGCGTAGCGCCATGTGGTCACGCAAATTGCTGCGCAGTCTCACCGCCCATCGAGAACCCTGGCGCAGAGCCACCTCGTCGGCATCGTCGCCTGCATAGGGCCCGAACGCGATCGTCTCGGTCACCACCTGCTCGAGGTCGGTGTCGGCTTCGGTGTCCACCAGACGCCACGCCGCAGGGGATTGTTCGTTGCGCAGTGACCGTCGGGCACCGACGAGGCCGGAGTGGGTCAGGTGCGCGCCGGCGGGATCGCCCGGCATGCAGAAGGCCTTCTCGGTCACTATCACCGCGGTGACGGACCCCGGCTCGGAGGCCGGCCCGATCGAGTCGCCGTACAGCGCGTTCTGCACGGTGCGTGCGATGGTGGTCAGGGCGTGCACGGCCGACGCCGGGTCTGCGAACTCGCCGGCGACGGCGACGACGGTGGCGCGGTCGACACCGTCGGCCTCGAGGCCGGTACGCAGGATTCTGGTCAGGTCGGTGGCGTCGAAGGTGTTCTGCGCCAACACCACCGATGTTCGGCGGGCGCGGGCGATGGCCTCGGCGCGCGTGTGTGCTCGGCTGTCGGCTGCGGCGTCGCCCAGCACGACGACCAGAGCGAAGTCGTGATCGGTGTCTGCTGCGGGCATCGGAGCATCGCGGTTGTCCCGCAATTCCCACACCGGTTCGTAGAACAACCGGTCCAGTTCGGTGTGCAGCGACTGCGGCGGCGCAATCGGTTTGAACTCGACGCCGCCCAACGCGACCGCGGCCCGGCCCTCGTCGTCGGTCACCGTGATGTCGGCTCGCATCGGGTCGGTTCCCGTGCGCCGCACCACGACGACGGCATGGTCGGGAATCGGTCCGTACCTGCGGACGGACGCGATGGTGGCCGGAACCACTGCGCCGCTGCGGTCCCCGGCGGCAGCCGACGAACCCAGCGCTGTTCCAGCCAGTGCAGCGGTTCCGGCCAGTGCAGCGACGCATTGCAGCGCGGTGTCCAGTACCGCGGGATGCACCAGGTGGCGGGAGCCGGAGTGACGGCCGGCGTCGATGACAGCGACGACTGTGTCGGGGTCGATTCGGGCGGAGACGATGCCCTGGAAGGCCGGTCCGTAGTGCAACCCGGCCGCGGCGAGCAGCGGATACAGCGCGTCTCCGGTGATCTCGACGGCGGCGTCGGAGATCTCTGCGGCGACGAACGGGGCGTCGAATCGCCCCTCCACGAGGCGGCCCGTGGCGTTGACGGTCCATTGGGTGTCGGCCGCCGACCGCGAGCGCAGCACGAATCTTCTCGTCGAGTCCTCCACCGAGATCCGCAGAACGGGAACGTCGTCGGCGTCGATCACCAGCGGGGCGACGAACTCCACGTTCTCGGCTGCGGCCTCGGGATGTCCGGTCCGCGCGGCCGCGGCGCTCAGTGCGGCGTCGAGGTATGCGGTACCGGGTAGCAGCACGAGGCCGTCGACGACGTGGTCGCGCAACCACGGAAGTTGGGCAACGGCCAGTTCGACGCTCCAGTGGGAACCGGCCGCGTCGGAACGTTCGCCGAGCAGGGGGTAGGTGTCGGGGGCACCGAACCTGTCGAGAATCGAGGATTCGGGCTCGGACCAGCAGCGGGTGCGTTGCCACGGGTATGCGGGCAGCTCCCTGTGTGGCGATACGGCTGCAGAGCCGTCGAAGGAGCCGCTCGCGTACAGACCCTGGATTGCGGCCGTCAGGCTCGATCGGTCGTCCGCCCCACGGACCAGCGTTCCGATCGACGTTCCGGTCTCGCCGGCTCGGATCAGAATTTCTCTGATGTTGCCCGAGAGCACCGGATGGGGGCCGACTTCGAGGAAGACGCGGTGGCCGTCGGCGATGAGAGCGGCCATCGTGTCGGCGAAACGCACCGGGCGTCGAACGTTGTCGCACCAGTAGCTCGAGTTCCATTCTGCGCCGGTGACTCGCTCTGCCGTGACCGTCGAGTACAGCGCGAGACCAGGGACCTGTGCATCTATGGTGTGCAGGGCCGAATCGATCTGCGCCAGAATGGGATCCATGAGGTGGCTGTGGTACGGCACCTCGACGTGCAGCATCTTGGCAAAAACTCCGCTGCCGGTGAGTATCTCGGCGAATGCTGCCAATGTGGTTGTGTCGCCTGCCAACGTGACCGCGGTCGGGCTGTTGATCGCGGCCACCGAGATCTCCGCGGACACGCCGTGCTCCTGGATCCGGGCCATGGCATCGTTCTCGGACAATCCGACGGCCAGCATGCCGCCGGAGCCTGCTGTGGTGGCCTGCAATCGGGCGCGGTGGTAGCTGACGAGCAGGGCGTCGTGCAGGCTCAGTGCTCCGCTGATGTAGGCGGCGCTGACCTCGCCGACGCTGTGTCCGACGACCGTGGTCGGTGCTATACCGAGGGAACCGAGCTCGGCGACGAGAGCGACCTGGACGAGGAAGTTCGCCGGTTGCGCGATCGAGGTATCGGTGACCCGGGATACGTCCTCGTCCCGGGTCAGTTCCTCGATGATCGACCAACCGGCGATGTCGACGAACGCAGCATCGACGAGCCGTGCGACACGGGCGAATTCGCCGTCCGCGAGCAGCAGTTCGCGGGCCATGGCCCACCACTGCGGGCCCATGCCGCTGAAGACGAACACCGGCGCCGCGCTGTGGCCGACGACGGTGTGGGCGGTCGACCCACTGCCGCCCGCGAACGAGACCAGGGCGCCGAGCAAGTCGTCTGCATCGGTGTAGGGGAGTGCGGCCCGGACAGGGTGGTGGGCTCGACGCGACCACGCGGCCGAGGTGAGCGCAGGTAGTTCGTCCGCGCGGCCGGAATCGATCAGATCCTGCACCGTGGTTCCGAATGCCGCGGCGGACGCACGTGCGGCCGTGTCGGTCCGTCCGGAGACGGGGAACAGCCGAAGTTCGACGGTGTCGTTCGCAGGTCCGGTGGCCGGCGCGTCGGGCTGGGCCGGTGCCGCAGACATCACGACGTGCGCGTTGGTACCGCCGTATCCGAAGCCGTTGATGGCCACGTACGGGTCTGCATCGGCGAAGGGTTCCACGGCCACCGGAATGCGAATGTTCAGCTCGTCGAACGGGATTGCCGGATTGAGCGTGTGCAGCCACGCCTGCGGCACGATGGTCCGATGGTGCAGCGTCAATGCCGATTTGATGAGGCCGGCGATGCCCGCGGCCGCTTCCGTATGCCCGATCGCGGCTTTGATGGAACCGACCACCAGCGGGCTCTCGCGTCCGTCGACCACGCCGTAGGCTCCGCCGAGCGCCTCGAGTTCGAGTGGGTCTCCTACTGCGGTTCCCGTGCCGTGCGCTTCGACGTAGCCGACCCGTCCGGGTTCGATTCCTGCTTCCGCGCACACTCGGGTGGCGAGTGCGTGTTGCGAGACGGGATTGGGGACGGGAATGGCGATGGTGCGCCCGTCCTGGTTCACGCCGGAACCTCGAATCACCGAATAGATCCGGTCCCCGTCCGCGATCGCATCCGCCAGGGGGCGGAGCAGCACCATGCCCGCGCCTTCGCCGCGGCCGTATCCGTCGGCGGCGGCGTCGAAGGACTTCGATCGGCCGTCGAACGAGAGAAACCTGCCCTTGCACATCGAGACGAACGTCTCGGGGCGGAACATCGCATTGGCTCCGCCGACCAGGGCCATGGTGCATTCGCCGCGCTCGAGTGCTCGGACGGCCTGGTGGACGGCGACGAGGGACGACGAGCATGCGGTGTCGATCGTCATGGACGGTCCGACGAGATCGAGCGCGAACGAGATGCGGTTGGAGAGCAACGTATGCGAGGAACTGGTGGCGCTGTGCGAATTGATCTGGGCGCGTGCGGAACTGGATGCGCGCAGCCCGGCCGAGTCGTTGGTGAATCCGCCGACGAACACTCCGATCGGTTGCCCGCTGACCCGGCCTGCGTGCCCGGCGTCGTCGAGCGCTTCCCAGGCGACTTCGAGTAGGAGACGTTGCTGAGGGTCGGTCACCGAGGCCTCGCGAGGCGACATTCCGAAGAATTCGGGGTCGAAGTCCCACAGCGACTGGGTCAGGAATCCGCCGCGTCGGGTGTAGGCGCGTCCCGGCGCGTCGGGATTGGGGTCGTAGAAGCGATCGGCGTTCCACCGATCCGCAGGTACTTCGACGATGCCGTCGCCTTTGTCGAGCATGAACTTCCAGAAGCTGGGGCCATCGTGTACCCCGCCTGGGAATCTGCATCCGATTCCGACCACTGCCACCGCGACCATGCTGTCCCCCCGAGAGACAAAGAGTTGTGTTGTGCGAATGCGTTTGTTGCGCAAAAGAAAAGACGCGCGTCGACGAATCGAACCCCCTCGTCGACGACCCCCGTTGCGACAAAGTGAATACAATCAGACCGCGGGCCGGATTTCCATAGCAACCGAGGGGTTGCGTCGATCGGGTCGGTCTGCATGGTCGATCACGGCTCGACCGTTGTCATTGCGAATGAAATATGTTCTTCGCCAGAATCTTTCGTGATTGCCGCGAAAGATCTGGAAGCTCACGCGGAATCGCGGAATCGCGGTCCGCAACTCGGCTCGGGTCGCAGTCGCCAGAGTCCCGATCCACCGAATGTCGATCAGCAGATCCCTCGGTAGCGATTCGTCCGGGTCGCCGTGATCGGCGGGATGAACGGCTGAGGCGAACAGCTCGAGTGAACTGCAGGGCTGATCAGCTTCCGTGTCGGTCGGGAGGGCCGGCAGAAGCGCGTCTGTGCCAGTCGTCACATCGGTCGCCTCGGGCCGGGTCGATGCGCCGGTTTCCCGCGGACCTCTTGACGAAGGGAGGCGCAAGGTTCACTCTTGTCGTCAGGAGCACCCCCTTGCGGTATCGGGCGCACACCTGTTCGAGCCGCCGTGGCGACACGCTTTGCTCGACTCGGTGCGAGAACGGACCTCGGGTGTTACTTTTGATGCCCCCGTTGCGCTGCGCGCACATTTGGGGTACCTTTGGACGTTGCGCTGGCTGCCTCCTGTCCACCTCTCGATCACTGTTACCCGAAAGCACGTTTTCGGGCCGCTGTGATGGGGATTCGGTCTGGTTGCGACCAGCCGAAATTCGCCCCACATATAGCAAACAGATACAGCGGCGGTCGCCATGTCGTTTCGGTTGACAGAACGGCGCGACCCGCGTGAGGTGCTGGAAGGACGCATCTTGGCAGTCTCTAGCCAGACCAAGGCAGTTGTCGGAACACCGGGAGCCCCGAGGAGGGTTTCGTTCGCGAACATTCGCGAGCCGTTGGAGGTACCCGGTCTCCTCGATGTACAGACGGACTCGTTCGAGTGGCTGGTAGGTGCGCAGAGTTGGCGCGACCGTGCCGCCGCCCGTGGAGACAGCGGTGTCTCCGGCGGACTCGAGGACATCCTGACCGAGCTCTCTCCGATCGAGGACTTCTCGGGCTCGATGTCGCTCTCCTTCTCCGACCCACGATTCGACGAGGTCAAGGCCTCGACCGATGAGTGCAAGGACAAGGACATGACGTACGCGGCTCCGCTGTTCGTCACCGCCGAGTTCATCAACAACAACACCGGCGAGATCAAGAGCCAGACGGTCTTCATGGGTGATTTCCCGATGATGACCGACAAGGGCACCTTCATCATCAACGGCACCGAGCGCGTCGTCGTCTCGCAGCTGGTGCGTTCTCCGGGCGTCTACTTCGATCACTCGATCGACAAGACCACCGAGAAGGACCTGCACAGCGTCAAGGTCATCCCCGGCCGCGGTGCTTGGCTCGAGTTCGACGTCGACAAGCGCGACACCGTCGGTGTCCGTATCGACCGCAAGCGTCGTCAGCCCGTCACGGTGCTGCTGAAGGCTCTCGGCTGGTCCACCGAGCAGATCACGGAGCGCTTCGGCTTCTCCGAGATCCTCATGGCCACGCTGGAGAAGGACAACACCGCCGGTACCGACGAGGCTCTCCTCGACATCTACCGCAAGCTGCGTCCGGGCGAGCCGCCGACCAAGGAGTCGGCGCAGACCCTGCTGGAGAACCTGTTCTTCAAGGACAAGCGCTACGACCTCGCTCGCGTGGGTCGCTACAAGATCAACAAGAAGCTCGGCCTCAACTCGGGTCAGCCCATCGTGGCGTCGACCCTCACCGAGGAAGACATCGTCGCGACCATCGAGTACCTCGTGCGTCTGCACGCAGGTGAGACCTCGATGACCGCACCCGACGGCGTCGAGGTTCCGGTCGAGGTCGACGACATCGACCACTTCGGCAACCGTCGTCTGCGCACCGTTGGCGAGCTCATCCAGAACCAGATCCGCGTGGGCCTGTCCCGCATGGAGCGCGTCGTGCGCGAACGTATGACGACTCAGGACGTCGAGGCGATCACGCCGCAGACCCTGATCAACATCCGTCCCGTCGTCGCTGCGATCAAGGAGTTCTTCGGAACCTCCCAGCTCTCGCAGTTCATGGACCAGAACAACCCGCTGTCGGGTCTGACGCACAAGCGTCGCCTGTCGGCACTGGGACCCGGCGGTCTCTCTCGTGAGCGCGCCGGCCTCGAGGTCCGCGACGTGCACCCCTCGCACTACGGCCGCATGTGCCCCATCGAGACCCCGGAAGGCCCGAACATCGGCCTGATCGGTTCGCTCTCGGTGTACGCACGCGTCAACCCGTTCGGCTTCATCGAGACCCCGTACCGCAAGGTCGTCGACGGCAAGGTCACCGACGAGGTCGATTACCTGACCGCCGACGAGGAGGATCGCCACACGCTCGCGCAGGCGAACTCCCCGGTCGACGATTCGGGTCACTTCATCGAGGACAAGATTCTCGTCCGTCGTAAGGGTGGAGAGGTCGAGTTCGTCTCGTCCGACGACATCGATTACATGGACGTCTCGCCTCGTCAGATGGTCTCGGTCGCTACAGCGATGATTCCGTTCCTCGAGCACGACGATGCCAACCGTGCCCTGATGGGCGCGAACATGCAGCGTCAGGCTGTCCCGCTGGTCCGCAGCGAGGCTCCGATCGTCGGTACCGGCATGGAGCTGCGTGCCGCTGTCGACGCCGGTGACGTCGTCATCACCGAGAAGACCGGTGTCGTCGAAGAGGTCTCCGCCGACTACGTCACGGTCATGGCCGACGACGGATCGCGCAAGACCTACCGGATGCGCAAGTTCGCGCGCTCCAACCAGGGCACCTGCGCCAACCAGCGTCCGATCGTGGACGAGGGACAGCGCGTCGAGTCCGGCCAGGTCCTCGCCGACGGCCCCTGCACCGAGAACGGTGAGATGGCACTCGGCAAGAACCTGCTGCTGGCGATCATGCCGTGGGAGGGCCACAACTACGAGGACGCGATCATCCTGTCGCAGCGCCTCGTGGAAGAGGACGTTCTCACCTCGATCCACATCGAGGAGCACGAGATCGATGCTCGCGACACCAAGCTCGGTGCCGAAGAGATCACTCGCGACATCCCGAACGTCTCCGACGAGGTCCTCGCAGACCTCGACGAGCGCGGCATCATCCGTATCGGTGCCGAGGTTCGTGACGGCGACGTGCTGGTCGGAAAGGTCACGCCGAAGGGCGAGACCGAGCTGACCCCCGAAGAGCGCCTGCTGCGCGCCATCTTCGGTGAGAAGGCTCGCGAAGTTCGCGACACCTCGCTCAAGGTTCCGCACGGCGAGAACGGAAAGGTCATCGGCATCCGCGTCTTCTCGCGCGACGACGACGACGATCTGCCTCCCGGCGTCAACGAGCTGGTCCGCGTCTACGTGGCTCAGAAGCGCAAGATCCAGGACGGCGACAAGCTCGCCGGCCGTCACGGCAACAAGGGCGTCATCGGCAAGATCCTCCCGCAGGAGGACATGCCGTTCCTGCCCGACGGCACCCCGATCGACATCATCCTCAACACCCACGGTGTTCCGCGTCGTATGAACATCGGTCAGGTCCTCGAAACCCACCTGGGTTGGATCGGCAAGACCGGTTGGAACGTGCAGATCGCCGCGGACGGCAGCAAGCCCGATTGGGCCGAACGCCTGCCCGAGGAGATGCTGGCGGCTCCGGCCGACAGCAACATCGCCACCCCGGTGTTCGACGGTGCCAAGGAGAATCAGCTCGCCGGCCTGCTGGAGAGCACGATCCCCAACCGCGACGGCGAGCAGATGGTCGGATCCGACGGAAAGGCCACGTTGTTCGACGGCCGCTCCGGCGAGCCGTTCCCGTACCCGGTGTCGGTGGGCTACATGTACATCATCAAGCTGCACCACTTGGTCGACGACAAGATCCACGCTCGTTCGACCGGGCCGTACTCGATGATCACGCAGCAGCCCCTCGGTGGTAAGGCCCAGTTCGGTGGACAGCGCTTCGGTGAGATGGAGTGCTGGGCCATGCAGGCCTACGGTGCCGCGTACACGCTGCAGGAGCTTCTCACCATCAAGTCGGACGACGTTGTCGGCCGCGTGAAGGTGTACGAGGCGATCGTCAAGGGCGAGAACATTCCCGAGCCCGGTATCCCCGAGTCCTTCAAGGTGCTCCTCAAGGAGCTCCAGTCGCTGTGCCTCAACGTGGAGGTGCTGTCCTCGGACGGCGCTGCCATCACGATGGCCGACGGTGACGACGAAGACCTCGAGCGTGCCGCAGCCAACCTGGGAATCAACCTCTCCCGCAACGAAGCTGCCACGGTCGACGACCTCGCTCAGTAGTTCTGTGGTCTCCGGGCCTGCGTCACTGCAGGCCCGGAGGCGTTTCTCTCATTTGCTCTTCCAGCACAACACCCATAACGGGGAAAGGAAGTTACGTGCTCGACGTCAACTTCTTCGATGAACTTCGCATTGGCCTTGCCACTGCGGACGACATCCGTCAGTGGTCCTACGGCGAGGTCAAGAAGCCGGAGACCATCAACTACCGCACCCTCAAGCCCGAGAAGGACGGCCTCTTCTGCGAGAAGATCTTCGGCCCCACCCGGGACTGGGAGTGCTACTGCGGCAAGTACAAGCGCGTCCGCTTCAAGGGCATCATCTGCGAGCGCTGTGGCGTCGAGGTCACTCGCGCCAAGGTTCGTCGTGAGCGCATGGGCCACATCGAACTGGCCGCTCCGGTCACGCACATCTGGTACTTCAAGGGTGTGCCGTCGCGTCTGGGCTACCTGCTCGACCTGGCTCCGAAGGATCTCGAGAAGATCATCTACTTCGCTGCATACGTCATCACCACGGTCGACGACGAGCTCCGTCACAACGAGCTCTCGACGCTCGAGGCCGAGATGGAGGTCGAGAAGAAGGCCGTCGCAGATCAGCGCGACGCCGATCTCGAGGCTCGTGCGCAGAAGCTCGAAGCCGACATCGCCGAGCTCGAAGCCGAGGGTGCCAAGTCCGACGTGCGCCGCAAGGTCAAGGACGGCGGCGAGCGCGAGATGCGTCAGCTCCGTGACCGCGCGCAGCGTGAGCTCGATCGTCTCGAAGAGATCTGGACCACGTTTACCAAACTTGCCCCCAAGCAGCTCATCGTCGACGAGCTCATCTACCGCGAGCTCATCGACCGGTACGGCGAGTACTTCACCGGTGCGATGGGTGCCGAGTCGATCCAGAAGCTCATGCAGACCTTCGACATCGATGCCGAGGCGGAATCTCTTCGCGAGACCATCCGTAGTGGCAAGGGTCAGAAGAAGCTGCGCGCGCTCAAGCGTCTGAAGGTCGTCGCTGCGTTCCAGGCCGGCCGTAACTCGCCGATGGGCATGGTTCTCGACGCTGTCCCGGTCATCCCGCCGGAGCTTCGTCCGATGGTGCAGCTCGACGGTGGCCGTTTCGCGACGTCCGACCTCAACGACCTGTACCGCCGCGTCATCAACCGCAACAACCGCCTCAAGCGTCTGATCGATCTCGGTGCTCCCGAGATCATCGTCAACAACGAGAAGCGGATGCTGCAGGAGTCGGTCGACGCCCTGTTCGACAACGGCCGTCGTGGACGTCCGGTCACCGGACCGGGTAACCGTCCGCTGAAGTCGCTCTCCGACTTGCTCAAGGGCAAGCAGGGACGATTCCGTCAGAACCTCCTCGGCAAGCGCGTCGACTACTCGGGCCGTTCGGTCATCGTCGTCGGCCCGCAGCTCAAGCTGCACCAGTGTGGTCTGCCGAAGCTGATGGCACTCGAGCTGTTCAAGCCGTTCGTGATGAAGCGTCTGGTGGATCTGAACCACGCGCAGAACATCAAGTCGGCCAAGCGCATGGTCGAGCGTCAGCGTCCGCAGGTGTGGGACGTTCTCGAAGAGGTCATCGCCGAGCACCCCGTGCTGCTGAACCGTGCACCCACCCTGCACCGGTTGGGCATCCAGGCGTTCGAGCCGCAGCTCGTCGAGGGCAAGGCCATCCAGCTGCACCCGCTCGTGTGTGAGGCGTTCAACGCCGACTTCGACGGTGACCAGATGGCTGTCCACCTCCCGCTGTCCGCCGAGGCTCAGGCCGAGGCACGCGTGCTGATGCTGTCGTCGAACAACATCCTCTCGCCGGCATCGGGCCGTCCGCTCGCCATGCCGCGTCTGGACATGGTGACGGGTCTGTACCACCTGACGCGTCTCGATGCCGGTGCTGTCGGCGAGCGCGTCGACGCATCGACCGATCAGGCCGAGTTCGGGGCGTACTCCTCCCCGGCCGAGGCTCAGATGGCCGTCGATCGTGGATCGCTGACCGTGCAGTCGCAGATTCGGGTTCGTCTCACCACGCAGCGCCCG
Organism: Rhodococcus sp. NKCM2511; assembly: GCF_014905595.1. NCBI lineage: Bacteria > Bacillati > Actinomycetota > Actinomycetes > Mycobacteriales > Nocardiaceae > Rhodococcus > Rhodococcus sp. NKCM2511. The sequence goes on from NZ_BNHJ02000003.1 coordinate 251,242, forward strand.
CCGCGTGACATCGAGAACGAGCTGTTCCCCGAGGGCTGGAACCGCGGTGACGCATGGACCGCGGAGACCACTCTGGGACGCGTGCTCTTCAACGAGCTGCTTCCGGCGGACTACCCGTTCGTCAACGAGCAGATGCCGAAGAAGCGTCAGTCGACCATCATCAACGATCTCGCCGAGCGTTACCCGATGATCGTCGTCGCACAGACCGTCGACAAGCTCAAGGACGCAGGCTTCTACTGGGCCACGCGTTCGGGTGTCACCATCTCGATCTCCGACGTCCTCGTGCCGCCGGAGAAGCCGCAGATCATGGAGACCTTCGAGGCTCAGGCCGATCAGATCGAGAAGAAGTACCAGCGTGGCGCACTCGACAAGGTCGAGCGCAACTCCGCACTGGTCAAGATCTGGCAGGACGCGACCGAGCAGGTCGGTAAGGCCATGGAGGCCCACTTCCCCGACGACAACCCGATCCCGATGATCGTGAAGTCCGGCGCAGCCGGAAACATGACTCAGGTTCGCTCGCTCGCCGGCATGAAGGGCTTGGTGACGAACCCGAAGGGTGAGTTCATCCCGCGTCCGATCAAGTCTTCCTTCAAGGAAGGCCTGACGGTCCTCGAGTACTTCATCAATACGCACGGTGCTCGTAAGGGTCTGGCCGATACGGCGCTTCGTACCGCCGACTCGGGCTACCTGACGCGTCGTCTGGTCGACGTCTCGCAGGATGTCATCGTTCGGGAAACCGACTGTGGCACCGAGCGTGGCATCGTCACGACGATCGCGGAGAAGACCGCCGACGGCAAGATGATCCGCGACGCTCACGTCGAGACCAGCACGTACGCCCGCACCTTGGCGAACGACGCTGTCGACGAGAACGGCACGGTCATCGTCGCTCGTGGACACGATCTCGGTGACCCGGCCATCGACGCGCTGCTCGCTGCGGGCATCACGTCGGTCAAGGTTCGCTCGGTGCTCACCTGCACCACGGGAACCGGCGTCTGCGCCACCTGCTACGGCCGTTCGATGGCCACCGGCAAGCTGGTCGACATCGGTGAGGCCGTCGGTATCGTTGCCGCACAGTCCATCGGTGAGCCCGGAACCCAGCTGACCATGCGTACCTTCCACCAGGGTGGTGTCGCCGGAGATGACATCACCGGCGGTCTGCCTCGCGTGCAGGAGCTGTTCGAGGCACGTGTGCCGAAGGGCAAGGCTCCGATCGCGGACGTGTCGGGACGCATCCAGCTCGAGGACGGCGATCGTTTCTACAAGATCACCATCGTCCCGGACGACGGCGGCGAAGAGGTTGTCTACGACAAGCTCTCCAAGCGTCAGCGTCTGCGCGTCTTCAAGCACGACGACGGCACCGAGCGCCTTCTGGCGGACGGTGACCACGTCGAGGTCGGCCAGCAGCTCATGGAAGGTGCTGCCGATCCGCACGAGGTGCTGCGCGTGATGGGTCCTCGCCAGGTGCAGATCCACCTCGTCAACGAGGTCCAGGAGGTGTACCGGTCGCAGGGTGTGTCGATTCACGACAAGCACATCGAGACCATCGTGCGCCAGATGCTCCGTCGCGTGACGATCATCGACAGCGGCTCCACCGAATTCCTGCCCGGTTCACTCACCGAGCGCAGCGAATTCGAGTCGAGCAACCGTCGCGTCGTCTCCGAGGGTGGCGAGCCCGCAGCCGGACGTCCGGTCCTGATGGGTATCACCAAGGCGTCGCTGGCCACCGACTCGTGGCTGTCGGCAGCGTCCTTCCAGGAGACCACTCGTGTGCTCACCGACGCGGCGATCAACTGCCGTAGCGACAAGCTCATAGGTCTCAAGGAGAACGTCATCATCGGTAAGCTCATCCCGGCTGGTACCGGCATCAACCGGTACCGGAACATCACGGTGCAGCCGACCGAAGAGGCACGTGCCGCGGCATACGCGGTGCCGTCGTACGACGATCAGTACTACAGCCCGGACGGCTTCGGCCAGGGAACCGGTGCTGCAGTGCCGCTCGACGACTACGGTTTCTCCAACGAATACCGCTAGAGCGACTCCGTCGCATGTGACTGGCTGAGTTTTGGGTCGTTCCGCAGGCTCCACTCCTGCCTCGTAGCCCACTACGAGTTTCCACTCACGACGACAGGGCGTGACCAACAAAGCCCCGCATCGACTTCGGTCGGTGCGGGGCTTTGTTCTATGTGGAGGGGGCGCGGTGAGTTTCCCGCGGCACTCGAGTCGGTACCGGTATGACCGAGCAAACACCCAGCACAATCGTGAACATCGGCGTGGCCATGTTCACCGTCGCCGATCAGGACGCAGCACTCGATTTCTACTCCCGCGTTCTCGGGTTCGAGATTCGCGGTGATCTGCGCTTCGGTCCCGAGAGTGAATACCGGTGGTTGGAAGTGGCCCCGCCGGGTTCGACGGCGCGGCTCGCCCTGAACCCGCCGATGGGAGGTACGCCCGGCGGTGGATCCATCGGTGTCGAGACTGCCGATGTCGCGGCCGAGCACAAGCGGCTCAGCGCTCTCGGCGGCGTCGATCTCGACGACTTCATGGAAGAGGTGGACGGCGTGCCGCCGATGTTCGCCTTGCGAGACCCCGACGGCAATTCGATCTGGGTCGTCCAGACCTGATCCGGTCAGCCGACGACCTACGCGCGCTGCGATCGCGCCGCCGCTGCAACACCGATGAATGCCAGCGCCGCAAAGGTGAACAGCAGCAACTGAGCCGATCGCAGCGTCGACGGTTCCCCGAGGTTCACCAGGACGCCCGCCAGAGCTGCTCCGAAGGCGTTGGCGATCAGCTGAACAGTGTTGATGGCGGCCGAGGCTCGTGCGCCTTCGCCCGGTTCGGCGACCGATGTCATGGCACCGACTGCCAAGTGTGGCCACGCGATTCCGATGCCGACGCCCGCGACGATCAGACCCACTACCCACGTGGTGATCGAACCGGGACCTGCCTGGTCGGTGAGAAACGCTGCCACGATGCACAATCCGGCGGCGACGAGGATCGGGCCGGCGATGACGATGCGTCGTACGACGCGTGGATCGGTGGCCGACGCGCTCGGTATCTCGCCGAGTGTCCACCCGAGCGCCAGTGCGGCTCCGAGGAATCCGGCGGCCAGCGGTGCCAATCCGGCGAGACGTTGGCCGAACAGTGGGATGAAGGTCTCCACTGTGGACGCGACGGCGAGGACCACGATGGTCAGGTATATCCATTTCAGCGCGGACGCGCCGAAGGTCGACGGGGGGAGTACGCCGTGCGCTGCGCGACGGTCGGCGGCCACGAAGGCGATCAGCAGGAGTACTCCTCCCAGGACCATTGCCGCGGTGATCGCGAGGTTGGAGACCACGCCGGCGATGCTCACCAGCAGGGCAGCCGTGGTGAGCAGGGTCAGCGACAGTGTCGGTACCGGGCTGGGTTCGGTGGCTTCAGCGGTGTGGGCGGGCAGTGCTCGCGGGACGAGGGCAGCCATGGCCAGAGCTGCGAGAACGAGCACACCGAAGGCCATTCGCCAGGCTCCGAATTGCGCGAAGATGCCGCCGACGGCCGGTCCGGCGAACGTTCCCACACCCCACATGGCCGAGACCAGAGCCGCACTTCGCGTCCAGAGATGTTGCGGCAGTGCGGCATTGATGACGGCGTAGCCGAGTCCGGCCAGTAGGCCACCTCCCGCGCCCTGAATCGTGCGGCCCACCAGTAAGAGTTCCATCGTGGGGCTGACTGCACACACGACGGTCCCGAGAGCGAAGACCGTCAGGCCGATCAGGTAGGCACCGCGAGGTCCGCGGGTGGCCAGAACTTTGCTGACCAACATCGAGGAGATGACGGACGCAACGAGGAAAACCGTTGCGGTCCAGGCGTAGTAGCGTTGGCCGCCGATCTCGTCGATGGCCGTGGGGAGCAGGCTGGTCGTCAGGTAGACGTTCGTGGCGTACAGCGCGACGCCGCCGGCGAGAACGGTAGCGGTGCCGAGGTAGCGAGCGCCGAGTAGCTGCCGCCAGGTTCCGGTCGTGGATTCGGTGGGGGAGTGCATGGTGTGGAAGGTTAGGATCTCGAGTGCACTCGAGGTCAACTCGTCGCGTCGGCTGGGAGGCAGCATGATCCGTATCAGTGACGAACTGTTGTCCATCGGGGAGGTCGCGGCCAGAACCGGTGCCGCAGTGTCCGCGGTCCGGTATTACGAGACTCTCGGGCTCGTTCCCGCCGAGCGGACGGCGGGCAACGTCCGAAAGTTCCCCCGTCATGCCATTCGGCGGATCTCGCTGATTCAGGTGGCGGTGCGGTTCGGAATACCGCTTGCCGAGGTGGCCGAGGTCTTTGCGTCCCTACCGTCGGGGCGCACCCCGAACAAGCGCGACTGGGCCAAGATTTCGGTTGCATGGAACCAGCGGTTGGAGGATCGGAAGCAGTCGATTGCGCGGATGCAGGAGCAACTCACCGGCTGCATCGGCTGCGGATGTCTCTCCCTCAACAAATGCAGTCTGCTCAATCCAGGCGACGAGCTGGGCAAGGCGGGCCCCGGGGCGCGGCTCATCTGACGCGTACGTCGGCGGTGTCGAGTCTTGTGGGTGGCCGGCTATGGCTGGTCGATGAACGTGTACAGCTCGGTGATCAGGTTGTCCTTCACGACGACGAAGTCCTGGCCCGAGACTACGGCGGGGGCGTCGGGCGGCGACAGTGCCCAGGAGATTCGGGCGACGTCACCCAGGGCGGTGGGCTCGGCAGTGACGGCGAATGTCAGACCCTCGGAGGGCCCGACCAGCGCTCGAATAGCCTCGATGACCGGCTCTCTCCCGGTGGCGGTGTTCTCGGCGTCGTAGAACACCGCGTCCGGGTGATACATGGACTCGATGAGTTCGCGTCGTTTCGCGTCGTCGTTCGTGTTGAATACTTCGACGACGTTGCGGCGTGCCAGCTCTGCGGGAGTGCTGCGATCCATGGTGTGCCCCTAGGGTTGGTGGTCGGGGTTCGGTGCGCCGGTGCCCCCGGACCCAGCATCGCAGAAAGTACGTGACATGTCACCCAGTAACCCCGAAAGCACTCCGTGGTTGACGCCCATCGAGGAATCGGCGTGGCGCGCCTACATGGGTTTGTCGCTGCAGATGACGTTCGAGATGAACCGGCAGCTGACCGAAGAGCACGGTCTGTCCCTGGCCGACTATTCGGTGCTGGTCGCACTGGCGGACAGTCCCGACGGTCGTCGCCGGGTGACCGAACTGGCCGCCGAGATCGGCTGGGAGCGCAGCAGGGCCTCCCATCACCTCGCGCGGATGTCCACGCGAGGGCTCACCGATCGCGCTGTCTCGACTACCGACGGACGGGCCACGGATGCAGTGCTCACCGAGGCAGGCAGGGCCGCTCTGAACGCATCGGCGGCGGGGCACGTCGACGTCGTGCGTCGCCTGTTCTTCGACGCGCTCGCACCCGAGGACGTCGCCACTCTCGAACCGCTTCTCACTCGTCTGCGAGACCACGTGCGAGCCAACGGGACACTGCCGCGGCCGCAGTGAGACACCTCCACCTCGGATGACGACCGGGCGTTCATCCGTGGTGACACACGGCCTCGAGGTCGATGCCGTTGAGGTCCCGCACGAAGGATCCGAAGTAGGTCGCGTGGTATTCCGGCTGTAGTCCTGGAGGCCGGAGTTCGGTCGCGCCCGCCGACAGTGCTGCCGCGTGGAATGCGTCGACTGTGGTGCGGTCCGGTGCGCTGAACGCGAGATGGGTGTGGGGGCCGATCGCCGACCCCGGCGCGTCGACGATCCAGAAGAAGGGCTTCACCTGCGCCCAGCCGAATGCGACCATGGCGAGCTGGTTCGCTTCGGGTGTGTGCGGCACGCGCATGATCTCGGTGATGCCGAGCGGTGCCAGAGCGGCACCGTAGAACTCGGCACTGGCGGCGAGATCGGCGACGCCGATATTGAGGTGGTCGATCTGGGATCCTGTGCGGTCGATGTTCGTCATGCCCTGACGATTCCCGAGATCGCGGACGGTTACGGTCCTGAATCGAATGGATCTACCGTGTTCATTTCTGCGTCGAATCGATGACGGATGTAGTTTGCCCGGGCACGAGAGTCTCGGGCAATGGTGAACCGAGGTAGCGACGTCAGGATCGGTCGCGACATTTCTCTGCGGGCCGGGGCCACACGTCGACAGTTTCTGACGTGGAGTGCGTTGGTGGGGGCGCTGGCCTTCACGCCCGAGCTTGCGAGGACATCCGCGACTGCAGGTGCGCAGTCGGTGATCACCCCCGACTATCCCTTCCGTCTCGGTGTTGCCTCCGGCGATCCGTTGCCCGATTCGGTGGTGCTGTGGACCAGACTCGCCACCGATCCGTTCGCCCCGCTGGGCGGCATGACGCCCGGTGTGGTGCCGGTCCAGTGGCAGATCGCTGCCGATGAAAAGTTCGGGCGTATCGCAGCGCAGGGGGTCGAGCTGGCAACCGAATTCGACGGTTGGTCCGTTCACGTCGATGTGCGCGGGCTCGAGCCGGCGCGCGAGTATTTCTACCGTTTCCTGGTCGGCCCACATGCGAGTCCCGTCGGTCGCACCAAAACTGCACCCGCACTTGGGCAGCCGCTGAGCACGCTCGATTTCGCCTGGGCTTCGTGCCAGAAGTGGGAGGACGGGTTTTTCGGCGCGTACCAGGACCTGGCGGCCTCGAATCTCGATGTGGTGTTCTTTCTGGGCGACTACATCTACGAGTACGCGATCAAGAACGAGGGTGCGCGGGCGGGCGAGCCGCGCACCGAGTCGGCGGCCCGAGAAACCATGGTGCTGGCCGATTATCGCGATAGGTACGCCCTGTACAAGGCAGACGAGAACTTGGCTGCCGCACATGCGTCGGCACCGTTCGTCTCGACGTTCGACGACCACGAGGTGGACAACAACTGGGCCTCGCAGATCAGCCAGGACAACGACGATCCACGAGAGTTCCTGCTACGCAGGGCCGATGCGTTCAAGGCGTGGTGGGAGAACACTCCGGTGCGCGCGAACCTGCGGCCCGTCGGCCCGGACATGAAGGTCTATCGCCGGTTCTCGTTCGGTGATCTGGTGGACTTCTCGGTGCTCGACACCCGGCAGTACCGCAGCGATCAGGCTCATGGAGACGGTGAGCACGCGCAGGACGCCGAGACGGCGGATCCGGCGCGCACCATCACCGGTGCGGCACAGGAACAATGGATCCTCGACGGATTCGCGTCGCCGTCGAGGTGGAACTTCCTGGCGCATCAGACCGTCATGTCCGATCTCGCGCAGGGACAGGGCAACGACCGGAAGGTCGGCATGGATCCGTGGAGCGGCTACGAAGCGTCCCGGCATCGAATTCTCGACGGAGCCAGGGATCGTGGCACGAAGAACGTGGCGTCGATCGTCGGCGACATCCACCGGACGATCGTCTCGGAGTTGCGACGCGACTACCAGGATCAGGTCTCGCCGTTGCAGGGAGTCGAGATCGCCACCACGTCCATCGCGTCGGGCAAGGACGGTGCCGTCATCGACAAGACCGGTGCTGCGATCGCCGACGGTTCACCCCACGTCAAGTACGGAAACGCCCGTCGCGGCTACCTGCGCAGCACCCTGACACCCACCGAATGGCGTTCGGAGGTAAGGGTTCTCGACGCCGTGTCGACGCCGGGTAAGCCGGTTCGCACGGCCATGACGGTCACCGTTCCCGAGGGGCGGCCGGAGATCCAGCTGGGGTAGCGCCTGGTGCCGCAGGCTCATCCCGTGCCGAATGTTCGGATCATGGACCACACCTCGGGCCCCTCACTCGGTGTGGCGTGGCTCGAAACACGGAACCCGGCCCGCTCGTACAGGCGCACGTTGCGCAGATCCGATGTGTCCAAAGCCAACCCGGAGGCACCACGTTGCTGTGCTTCCTCGACGGCCTTCTCGAGCAGTAGTCCGCCGATCCCGTGCCCTTGCCGATGCGGTTGCACGCCGAGCGTTTCCAGTGTCCATGACCCCGGTGCTGCGTCGCTGGAGGACAGTCGGTCGATCCGATCTCCGTGTAGCTCGATGATCCGCGCGATGGATTCGTCACCGGGTGGAGGGGCATCTACGGGCAGTAGTGCAGCGACCCCGGCGTAGTCGGCGGTGAGCAATACGATTCCGTGTCGATGTGCATGTTGTAGGTACAGCTGCTGGAGTTCCTGCAGCGTGGCCAGGTAGTCCTCGGCCGGGATCACCCATCGCGTCCATGGGTAGTCGGCAAATGCGTCGCGCAGTGTGTCGGCCGCAGGTGCCAGATCGTGATTTTCGGCAAGTCTGGTGGCGGGATGGTGCATGGGTATACCTCTGGAAAGACGGCTCAGCGACCGTCGGCGATGATCTGTGCGACGTTGCGTTCGGCGAGTGCGGTAATGGTCAGTGACGGGTTGGCGGCACCGGTGCTGCCCGGGATCAGGGCACCGTCGACGACGTAGAGCCCGGGGTGGCCCTTGACGCGACCGTAATCGTCGGTGGCGTCGCCGAGTACTGCGCCGCCCAGGGGGTGCGCGGTGAAGGTGTCGTCGACATCGCGGGTGAACGGTTCGGCGGCGACGATGGTGCCGCCGGCCTGCGCCATGCGATTCTGCACGGCGCGTAGGGCTTCGACGGTGTCTCGGCTGCCACCCTTGGGCCAGTTGAGGGTCAATCTGTTTGCGGCGGAATCGAATCCGAAGTTCCCCCGAAGCGGGTCGATGGTCATACCGAGTGAGCCGAGGAAGCCCATGTTCACGGGAACGCCTGGGGTGTACCAGTTCTCGACGGTCAGGGGCAGTCCGGAGTCGTCGACGATGCGGGATGCGCAGGGCGCAGCCTGCGGTCCGGCAGACATCGGTCCGAGGGATCTCGTCATCGAGGCGTCGCCGTTGGTGCCCCAGCCGGTGCCGACGAATTCGTTGAGGTTCGACAATGCTCCGGTGGTGCGTGCGCGCATCAACAGTTCGGTGGTACCGATGGATCCGGCCCCGAGGACGAGGGTGTCGCACGTGAGTGTCCGGGTCTCGACGATGTTGCCGAACGGGTCGAGGCGTTCGATGTCGACGCGGTAGCGGCCGCCGGATTCGCTGCCGATCGCTGCGACGCGGTGGCTGTGGCACACCGTCGCGTTACCGGTGGCTTCGGCTTGGGGGATGTAGTTCTGGGTCAGGTCGTGCTTGGCACCGTTGGAGTTACCGAAAGTGCTTTCCCCGACGGTCGCGGACGGCCGGGAGCGGCCGGCGATCTCGTCGCGCACGACGTTCCAGTTCCAGTTGCCGTCGACTGCTTCGGGGCGGAAGCCTGCACGGCGGGCGTGATCGTCCCAGGTTCGTGAGTGAGCGAAGTTGGGGCTGTTGTAGACGTCCTCGGGCATCGCCGACGGCCGGAGCATGGAACGGGCCTTGGGATACCAGGTGGCTGCCATCTCGTCGTAGTTCAGGCGTCCGCCGAACGAGAGGTCGAAGAATTTTTTGTTCGGTGCGATGGTGACGCCGGTGTACACAACGGATCCGCCGCCGACGGCCGCGCCGCGCCAGACCGAGAGGTTCTCGTAGCGGGTGGTGTCGAGGACACCGCCGAAGAGATCGACCGGTCCGACGGGGAGACCGGTGATGTTGGTGAACGAGTTCTGCTGCCACAGTCCGCGGCCGTCGGCCGTCATGTCCGCCGTGAAGATTTCGCGCCAGGGGTCGCGCGGCCAGCGCAGTCCGCGCTCGAGGACGGTCACCGCGGTGCCGGCCTGGGCCATGCGTAGGGCGGCGGCGCTCGCTCCGAAGCCGGAACCGATGACGATGACGGGCGAGTGGTCCGGTGGCCGGGGAGGGTCGGCGAAGAGTTCGGGTACCAGCGACCGGATGCGGTCTGCTCCGATCGGCAGAGCGCCGGCGACGGGGGATCCGGCCAGTCCGGTCGAACTCAGGACCGGGGCTGCAGCGGCACCGAGCATTCCGGCAGCGGCCAACCGCAACAGTTGCCTTCTATTCACGGCAGTACTTCCCCCTCGGACACCTCGCGGACAGCGCTCCCGATTCTGTCGTGTTTGCGACAAGAAAGCCAACGGTCCGGTCGTATTTCGGGACGGCTCCCAGCTCGGCCTCAGGTTTGCCTGCCAGACTCCGCTCATGGTGTCGGCATCGGTGGCTGTATTACTGCTCGTCGTGGCGGTTATCGGGGTCGTCGCGCACCTGGTCGACGGACGTGCGCAGCCGATGGCGGTCGCTGCGGCTTTGGCACATGTCCTCATGCTCGCGGCCGTCCCCGGAACTGTGTTGGCTGGTGTGGCCTTCGGTGGGTGGGGGCTGACGGCAGGATCGGCGGTCTCTGCCGCGGCGGTCGCGACCCAGTTCCGGCTCGGCTACCGCCGCGTCGCCCGGAGGCCGAGCGAGTCGGACCTGACGGTGTTGCACGCCAACATCTGGCTGGGCCAGGCCGATCCGGATGCGTTGATCGCGCTCGTCGAACACCATCGGCCGGATGTGCTCACTCTCGTCGAGCTGACGCCCGAGGCAGATGCGAGTCTTCGACCCAGGCTGTCCGAGCTGTTACCGCACGCCCACGTCAGCGCCGGACCCGGAGGCAACGGAACCGGCATCTACAGCCGATTTCCTCTCGCCGACGAGCAGCGGCACGACGGCTTCGTCACGGAACTGCTGTCGGCTCGGGTGCAGATGCCGGGTCGGCCGCTGGTGTTCGCGGTGCATCCAGTGCCGCCGTGGCCGCGGGAGCCGTCCGAATGGGTACGTGAGCTCGGGCTGCTTCGGCAGCTGCTGGCCAAGATCCCGGCCGACGACGGACCTGTCGTGGTGGCCGGGGACTTCAATGCCACGCAGGACCACCGGCGCTACCGCGATCTGCAGGACGGCCGATTCGTCGACGCCGCGGTGGCCACGGGAGCCGGCATGCTCAGGACGTATCCGGCGCACACCTGGCACCCGCCGGTCATTGCCATCGACCATGTTCTGGTGGCAGACATGGGAGTTCGTTCGGTCGAGGCCGTGACCGTCCCCGGCTCCGACCACCGCGGCATCCTTGCGCGATTGGCTTTCTTACCGAACCAGAGCTTTCCGAACTAGGGCTGGGCCGGCAACTGCTGCAGCGACCACTTGTTGCCGTCGGGGTCCGCGAAGTACACGAATGTTCCCCAGCCCTCGTCCTTCGGCTCCTCGACGGTCAGGCCCACCGCGGTGAGGTGGTCGTAGGCCTCCTGGGCACTGTCGACGACCATCAGAATGCCTGCGCCGGCACCGGGTTCGGCGTCGGTGATGCCCTCGCCGATGGCGATGGAGCACGCCGATCCCGGGGGAGTGAGTTGGACGTACCGAATGCCTTCCCATGGGCGTGCGTCGTGGTCGGCATCGAACCCGATCGAGGTGTAGAACTCCTTGGCGCGGTCGACGTCGGTGACAGGGACGGTGATGAGTTCGATCTTCATGGTGAGAGTCATGAAGCAATGATGAGCCCCATTGCGGACAGATTCGGTCCGCGATGAGCAGGTCGTTCCGAGAAATATGCCCGACACCTCGCCGGTTGCAGCTGATGTGTTCTTCTCACTGCTCGACCGATCCCGCACGAGGGCAGGCGTCGACGACGCCGCGGCGCTCCGTCACACCGTCGAACGCGGCGTGCACGCCGAAAAGCTCGGGCTGCACCGGTTCTGGGTGGCCGAGCATCATGCTGTACCCGGTATCGCTTCGGGCGCGCCTGCGGTTCTCGCAGCGGCGGTGGCGTCGCAGACCTCGCACATTCGCGTCGGATCCGGCGGGGTGATGCTGCCGAACCATCAACCGCTGATCGTGGCCGAGCAGTTTCTGATGCTGGAGTCGCTGTTTCCGGGTCGGGTAGACCTGGGCGTCGGGCGGTCGCTCGGGTTCACCGAGCCGGTGCGCGCTGCCCTGCGTCGAGACCGTGACGCCCCGGATACGTTCGAGGCCGACATCGCCGAACTGCGGTCGTATCTCGACGGGTCCGGTCCTGTGACTGCGCGGCCGGCAACCGCGCCGCCGCCGATGTTCGTGCTCGCGACCGGTGCCGGGCTCGAGGTCGCCGCCCGCGCCGGGCTGCCGGTGGTCGTCGGTGGTCCGGTGTTGCGCGGGGACGACCCACTGGCGCTGTATCGCAAGCACTTTCGGCCGAGTTCGCAACTGTCGGATCCGTACGTGATCGTCTCGCTCGATGTGATGATCGCCGCGGACGCGGCAGACGCGCGCCGTCTCGCACTCCCGGAGGCATGGGCGATGGCGCGATCGCGGCGCGAGGGCGAATTTCCGGCGCTCGAACCCGCCTCGTCGATCGACGAATCGCGGTGGACGCCGCGAACCCGAGATCGGATCGAATCCTCGTTGGATGCAACCATCCTCGGCACGGCCGAGCAGGTCCGGCCCCGGCTCGACGAGCTGATCGAGCGCACCGGCGCGGACGAGGTCATGGCCTCCACGTCGACGTTCGACCGGGCCGAACTGTTCGCCGCGGACGCCGCTTTCGCTCAGCTCTCCGGAGCTGTGGGCTGGGCCGGTGCCGTATCGGCCAGCGCGGCAACCAGATCGCGTTGAATGTCGGTGGCCGGCACGGTCGCGTCGACCACTGCCGAGACCGGTAGTCGCAGCCGACGGTCGGCCTCGGTGCGAAAGACGAGGCCGGTTTTGGGTGTGCTCTCGGCCGTGCTGGCGTAGAGGATCGACCAACATTGCGGGTGGTTGAGCAGTTCGGCGCTCGCGGTGTGATCGGACGCCACCGGCGGACCGAAGGTCAGTGGAAGCCCACTGCGTTTCATCTCGCGTTCGATGACGCGGTGCAGCAGGATCTGCTCGCTTCGTTTGGGTAGCAGCAGTGGGTATTCGGCGAGCTGGCTCAGGCTCGGGTTGGGTTCCCCGGCCAGGGGATGGCCCTCTGCGAGGACGACGACGAGGTCCTCGGTCCACAGTTCGGTGACGTGCAGACCGGAGCGTTCGACGCTGCCGCGGATCAGTGCCACCTGGCAGTCACCCGACGTCACCGCTTCGATCTGTTCTGCGAATCGTTTGAGGACGAAGTCGATCTCGGCGTCGGGATGGCGTTCGCGTACCGCGACGATTGCCGAGATGGCGTTCGCGGCGAACGTCATGTTTCCGGTGAGGCGGAGTTGGTTTCGACGCCCGGTCGTCAGCGCCAACGCTGCCTGTTCGAGCTCCACCATGTGGCGGGCGATGGACACCAATTGTGCTCCGACGACTGTCAATCGGACTGTGCGTGAGGTGCGCTCGAACAGCGGCTCACCGATCTCGCGTTCGAGCTTGGAGATCTGCAGACTGATCGCCGACTGCGAGACGTAGCACCGCTCGGCGGCACGGGAGAAGTTGAGTTCTTCCCCGACCGCGAGGAAGTACTTCAGTTGCCGCAGCTCCACGGCTACCTCCATTCATGAGTTCTGCTCATGGATGCTATTTCAACTTTCGCGTTGATAGCGCAGGAACGGCGGAGTTTCATGGAGGTAGTTCTTCGATCTACAAGAAATGTGTGCTCGGAAAGGGAAGTGCTGTGAAAACGTACGACGTCGTCATCGTGGGTTCGGGATTCGGAGCGTTGGCCGCGGCCAAGGCTCTGGGCAAGGCCGGTGTGACGTTCTCTCTAGTCTCCAGCACCACCGAGCACCTGTTCCAGCCGCTGCTTTACCAGGCGGCAACCGGGATGATCTCGACGGGCGAGATCGCCCCGCCGATCCGGCGCATTCTGGCGCAGTACGACTCCGCCGATGTGCGTCTGGGCCGAGTGGTCGACGTCGATCCCGCGAGCCATCAGGTCACCTACGTCGGTGGCGGCGAACGCCACACCATCGGTTTCGGTCGCCTGATCGTCGCCACCGGAGCCACTCAGGCCTACTTCGGCCGCGACGAGTTCAAGGACCGCACCTTCGCGCTCAAGACAGTCGACGACGCAATCGCCCTGCGTGAGCAGATTCTGAGCTGCTACGAAAAGGCGCACCAGACCACCGATCTCGACGTACGCAAAGAACTGCTCAGCTTCGTGGTCGTCGGTGCAGGCGCAACCGGCGTCGAACTGGCCGGCCAGATCAGGGATCTCGCGCACCGGTACTTCGCCGGCTCGTTCCCCGATATCGGACCCGACGACGTCACGGTCACCCTCGTCGACGGTGTGAAAGAGGTACTCCCCGCTTTCGGTGGCAAGCTCAGTGCCTATGCCCGCACCAAGCTGGAGAAGTCGGGCGTCGACGTCGTCACCGGTGCCATGGTCACCGATATCGCCGACGACGTCGTGACGGTGCAGGATGTCGACACGAAGACCTCGCGGACCTACCCGGCCAAGACCGTGATCTGGTCGGCCGGCGTTCAGGCCAGTGAGCTGGCGGCGACGATCGCCGAGCGCACCGGGTGCGAGACCGATCGGGCCGGTCGGTTGCTCGTGCACGACGACCTCACCGTCGGTACCGCGAAGGACATCTACGCGATCGGCGACGTGACTTCGCTGCACAAGCTGCCGGGACAGTCGCCGGTCGCGATGCAGCAGGGCCGCCACGTAGCCAAGACGATCATCGGAAAGGTCGACGCAGGAACGCCGTTCAAGTATGTCGACAAGGGCAGCATGTCGATCGTGGGCCGATTCAGTGCGGTGGCTCGGTTGTTCGGCAAGGTCGACATGTCCGGACCGATCGCTTGGTTGATGTGGCTCGCGGTGCACCTGATGTACCTGGTGGGCTTCCGCAATCGTTACGTTGCAGTGGTGTCGTGGATGACGTCCTACATCGGCGACAAGCGACCGCACTTCCAGTACACCGACAAATCCGGGTCGATGCTCGAACTAGCCGACGAGACATCGGACAGCGAGACATCTGACGACGAGGAACGTTCGGCGGCCTAGGATTCGGATAGGGCTAGCTGCTCACCAGACCGTTGCGGTAGGCCCAGATCACCACGTGCACTCGGGTGCTGACCTCGAGTTTGCGGCAGATGTTGCCGATGTGGGTCTTTACCGTACTCTGCTCGAGTCGCAGTGATCGGGCGATCTCGCTGTTGCCCAGCCCTGTCGCGAGCAATTGCACCACCTCCATCTCCCGGAGACTCAGGTCGTGTTGTGGGGCAGTGCTTCTCGCCGATCGCTGTGGTGCCCCGCGTCGCGCGAACTCCGCCATCAACCGCGGGGTGACGCGCGGCGACAGGGCCGCTCCGCCGGCGGCGACGGTCGTCACGGCGTCGGCGAGCTCGTCCGGATCTGCGTCCTTGAGCAGAAATCCGGATGCACCGCTGTCGAGTGCGGCGAACACGTACTCGTCGAGATCGAAGGTGGTCACGACGATGATGCGAACATCGTCGAATCGCGCCAGGATTTCCCGTGTCGCGGTGAGTCCGTCGCCGTTCGGCATCCGAATGTCCATCAGTACGACGTCGGGCTGCATCGCCGAGACCTGTTGAACGGCATGACGTCCCGACGAGGCGTGTCCGACGACCTCGATAGTGGAATTGCCGGCCAGGAACAGCTCGAATCCCTGCCGAACCACGGGTTGATCATCGACGATCAGTACTCTGATCATGCCGATACCCCGTCGGGACGCGAGATTTTGCCGTCGACCGGTAGTTGCGCGCGCACCACCCAGCCTCTGCCGTCGGCGAGCTCATTCGGCCCGGCTTCCAGCGTCCCGCCGAACAGGGCTGCTCGCTCCCGCATGCCGGGAATCCCGAATCCCTGACCCGAGGAATCGTCATGACCGGAGGTGGGGGAGGCAATCGTGTTGGAAACGGTCACCTCGACATTCGAGGCTCCAGTGCTGACCTGGACCAGCGCGGCGCAACCGGGTGCGTGGCGTCGAGCATTGGACAGTGACTCCTGCACGATGCGAAAGCACGTCAACTGCACCGCGCTGTCCATGCGGGCTGCGTCGCCAGTGACCTCGAAGTCGATGGAGGCGAACGACATTCGAGACTGTTCGACGAGGTCGGTGATATCGGAGATCATGGGCTGTGGTGCGCCGCCGTCATTGTCGGTCGGGCGCAGGATGCCGACAATTTGGCGGAGACTGTCGAGGGTGCGCTGACCGTGTCCGATTGCGCCGGTGAGTAGTTCGCGTGCCTGCTCGGGGTCGCTCGTGATGAGAGTCCTCGAAGCCTTGGCCTGGATGAGCATGCCGGTGAGGTGATGGGCTGCGACGTCGTGCAATTCGCGTGCCATGGTGCGCCGCTCGTTGTCCAGAGCTGTCTCCAGGCGTTCCCGGTGCGCCGATTCGGCCCGCCCCAGTGCCGCCTCGCTCTCCAGTTCCTGGGCCCGGCCACGTGCGATGTATTTACCCAGCGCGATGAGCACCGTGTAGTTGATGGCCAGGTTGGCGATCTGTTCGGCCACCACTCCGACGGTGCCGCCAGGTCCGGCTGCGGCGTCGGGAAAGGACAGGCGTGTATCGACGCTGACCAGGATCTCCAGTATCAAACCTGCGCCGAGGGGAACGAAGAGTCGCGGGCCGCTCACACGAATTGCCAACGCGGCGATGGCGAACCAGTACAGGGGAGTGAAACCCAAAGTGCGCTCGGGTAATACGAGGATGAGTGTCACGCTGATCGCGACCACAGTCGAGTACGAGAAGACAGGGTAGGTCCGGCGGACGCAGGTCGCCGCTGTCATCGCCAGTACTGCGACGACACTTACCGTGATCAGGGCCGGGCTCTCGACGAGTTCGTCTCTGGTGTCGCCGACCATGCCCGTCGAGAGTTGGAATGCGGCGTAGACGACGGTGGCCAGCAGCATCTCGACGGGCAGGACCACCGGATTACGCGGCCGCCAGGAAGGGCGGAACGTGTTCGGTATCCGGGACCTGTCCATCATCAGCGTCGACTCCGTTCTCCTGCAGTGTCTTTCGAGCCTACTGCAGTATCTTTCGCGTGCCCAGGGCTCTTGGTTCCCAGCACCCACAGCGGTCCGGTGACGAACCAGAAGAACGTGATGACGCCGAGCGGTTGCACCACTGTTTTCAACGCTGCTGCCTGATCCGAGTCTGCCACGGTGGCCGCCAGCACGTAGGTGATAGCCAGCGCTATCGCGGCAGCGCACAGCCATTTCGCGAATCCTCGGATCTCGTTGCGGTAGGCCTGCGGTCCGGTCTTGGGTGGCGTGGACGGTGCCGGTCCTCCCGCAAACCTGTGGGCGAAGCGCACGTCCAGCCAGGCCACAGTGGAGTGTGCGAATACGAGGGTCCAACCGAGGTAGATACCGGCGAGACGGTGAGCGAACTCGACCTCCCCACCGCGATGCAAGTCGACGGCGACGGCAGCGACGAGGACGAGATCGAGGACCGGAAGCAGAGCCAGCACGACTGTGCTGGCTCGCCGCATCCGAGCCAGGTAGCGCACGCACAGGCCGCCGAGGACCAGCACCCAGAACCCGACTTCGCAGACGGCGATGGTGAGCAGAATCGGATTGTCCATGGTCCGATCTCACGCGAGTCGACTCTGATGCGGTACCCCGCCGCGGCGTCGTAGCTGGTGATTCCTACCGACGTACGACGCGGCAGTCCACCGAAAGTCGTAGTAGGCCGCACTACTGTGGAAATTACGCATACGGGACACGAAAAGGGAGTCGACGATGGCAGGCAAGAAGATCGACAGAGTCCATGCACAGTCCGCGCTGGAAACGGTTCGCGAGAATCCCGGTATTGCATTGATTGCCGCCGCACCTGCATTGGTGGTGCTCGCGGTGGTGTGGTGGCTTCTCGGATTTCCTGCCGCGCTGATTCTGCTGATCGCCGCAGGCGGTGCCGGCTACCTGTATCTCCGGAACCGTTAGTCGGGTCTACGCGCCGTCGGAATCGGCGCGGGGGATGCAGAATTCGGTGATCGTGGCGGTACTTGCTGCCAGCTCGGCCCAGCTGCATTCGGTGGTCAGCACAGCGATCGCCGAGGTGGGAAAGCGGTGTCGCACTTCGCGGGCCACGTCGGTGTCGTCGTCGACGGCCAGTTCGAGTGCCGTCCACGGAATTCCGGGCTCGTGCCCGACGACCAACAGCGTCGAGACGGTCACGTCGTCGAAGTAGGTGTCCGCCAGTTTGATTTCGTCGATGATTTCGTCGGCCGAACCACCGTAGATGTCTCGCTCGAAGCGGGTGGGTGCATCGCCGAGGCCGGTGGCGGCCAAGGTCTCGCGAGTCCGCAGAGCCGTCGAGCACAACACGGCGTCGACGACCCCGACGTGCTCGGTGATCCAGGCTCCTGCCAGTCCTGCTTCCCGTTGGCCGCGTGGAGCCAGTGGCCGCTCGTGGTCGGGCACGCCGTCGGGGTAGCCGGATTTTCCGTGCCGCATCAGCACGAGGGTCCTAGTGGTCGCCATGCCGTCCACCGTAAACGGTCAGGGCAACCTCGTCGGGGACGACGTTCACCGGCTCGGGGAAAACGAACTTCCGCATTGCCCACCACCGGAAGGCGGTGGCGAGCAGGGTGCCGACAATGGAGCCACTGACGAAGTCCGCGATGTTCTCGGTGATGAAAGACACGTTGGGAGCGCGCAGATCCAGCACGTAACTCGACACCCAGAGCGGCAATTGGTTGATGGCCAGACCGGTCCCGGCGACGGCGAAGAACAGCGCTGCTTCGTGATGGCGACGTCGTCCGCCGCGGGCAGTGAACGACCATTCCCGGTTGAGGACGTACGACACGATCGTCGCGATCAGCACGGCCAGAACATTGGCTGTCACCGGCTTGTCCTGCAGGATCGTCCACTTCAAGCCGAAGAACAGCACGACGGTGACGACGAAGGTGATTGCTCCGACGATGAGGAACTTCAGAGCCTCGGCGTGCTTGACGAGGGGCGCGAGCCAACGCTCGGGAACGTGGTCGGTGAGGCGGTCGGACACATGCATCCCGTCGACGTTACCTCGAGTAACGGGTTGGGTAGTCCCATCAACGATAGGCTCGCGGCACTATGGGCCGCCCGAAAACCAGTGCTCGCTTGTCCGTTCTGATCGTCTTCTTCGTCAACGGCGCGGTGTTCGCCAACTGGGCACCCCGCATTCCCGAGATCCAGAACTCGTTGTCCATCGATGTAGCCACGCTGGGTCTCGCACTTGCCGGGGTCGGTGTCGGCGGGCTTGCCGCAGCACCCGTTGCCGCCGTGCTGGTCCACCGATTCGGCAGTCGGTGGGCTGTTCTCGCGTCTGGTCTGTTGTTGTGCGGGGCGTTCGTGCTCCCCGCTGTGGCGGTGTCATGGTGGACGTTGCTGGCAGCTCTGGTCCTGCTCGGCGGGGCCGACGCGGTGATGGACATTTCCATGAACGCCCAGGGAGTTCTCGTCGAGGAGCGGGCCGGTCGGTCTCTGCTCAGTGGCTTTCATGCCGCGTGGAGCGTCGGGGCGGTGGTGGGCGGAGTGGCGGGTTCTGCGGCCGCGGGTGCTCGCCTTCCGGTCGCAGTGCACTTCGGCTTCGTGGCGGTGGTGCTGGTTCTTGCGCTCGCGGCGGTCGGCCGGGGTCTGTTGGGTCCGGATGCGCGGCCGGATGAGTCCGCCGACGGCCCAACTCCTCAGCCGGCCGTCGGCCGTCCGATTGCGGCGCTGGCCATGCTCGGCGCGGTGGTTCTGCTGGCCGGCCTGATGGAGGATTTTCCGCAGTCCTGGAGCGCGGTGTACATGACGACCGAGCAGGGTGCCGGTCCTGGCGCTGCCGGTCTGGCGTTCGTCGCGTTCTCGGTGGCCATGCTGGTGGGACGCCTGGTGGGTGACCGGATCGTCGATCGGTTCGGACCGTCGTCGGTACTGACGGGTGGCGCAGCGCTGGTAGCGGTCGCGTTTGCGGGCATCGCGGGGCTGTCGGTGCTCGCCGTCGACGTGCCTGTTCTGGTCATTGCCGCGTTCGCGGTCGCCGGCCTGGGGTCGAGTCCGCTCTTTCCCATCGTGTTCAGCCTGGCCGGACGGCTTCCTGGCGTCTCGTCGGCTGCGGCGATCTCGACCGTGTCGCTTATCTCGCGTGCCGGATTTCTGCTGGCACCGTTGGTGGTCGGGCGGGTCGTCGAGGCATCGGGCTTCGGGTCGGTATTGGCCGCGATCGCTGCCGCGGGCGTCGTCGTCGCGCTGATCGGGTGGCTATACGGCCGCAAATTTCCCGTGGACTCGGTTCAGGACTGCGGCTCCAGATAAGTGCGTAACAACCGACGTACCTCGTCGGCCGTGAGTTGCTCGGGATACGTCACCGTGAGTGCGCGGTACTGAATTCTGGCCTCGTGCGTGATAGACAAGTCCGGAGTTTACGGTCTCGGTGGTGTGAGAGGCCCGTTGGCAATAGCGAGACGCAGGGCAGTATGCGGCGATGAGTGAATGGTGGTGACTTGATGGCGACCGATGCCGACTCGGGTCTCCGTGACGAATCACGCAGGCGGGCGCTGTCTGTCACCGGTACGGCTGCTCTGGCGCTCGCTCTGGTGGTCGGGTGGGGCGTCGTGTATTTCATCGGCTTGGTGGGTGCGCTGTGGCGTTTTCGTGAGCCGCATGCGCCGGCACCGATCCTCACGATGCACGATCAGTGGACCGATCTCGCGGTCGGCGCACTGCAGGTCGTTGTGGGGGCGATCGCGATCGGCGCGGTGCATCTCGCGCGGCGACGGACTTTGCCGGCGGTGATGCCTCTGCGGCACGGCTCCGCGCGCGAGGCTGCGTTGACTTGGTGTGCTGCGATCGGCGCGGCGTCGGCGATAGTGCTCGTATTGTCGCGACTGAATATCGTTCGGTTCGGGTTCTCTATCCCTGCCTCAGTCGAATGGGATTGGCTTGCAGTCGTTTCGGCGCTCGCTGTCGGTCTGAGGGAGGAGCCGATTCTGGTGGCTCTGCCGGTTCTGCTGTTGGTGGGCAGGATGCCGATCTGGGCGATCATGGGGTTGTCGGCAACGTTGCGGGGCTTCCTGTACCTGTATTTCGGCGGCGGCGGATTCCTGTGGGCAGCCATATGGGGCGCGGCGGCGGTGTGGGTGTATTACCGCTATCGGCGATTGTGGGTGCTGATCCTCATTCATGGCTTCGTGATGAACATCCAGGTCTTCGACCGGGTGATTCCGTCCGACAATTCGGCGACGGTGCTGCAGTGGATCAACATTTTGATCCTGTTCGCGGCCCTGCTGTGGTGGATCACGCCCCGCGCCCTCGATGCGTTCCTGCCGAACACGGTGGCTGTCCGTTCCAACGATCGGGCTGTCGACACGACGCCTGTGGTGACCGACGTCGTGCTGAATCCCGAGAACGCGAACTCCGACCGATCCAGAAACGAACCACCCGTCAAACCCTGACCATGCGCGCCTCGTGGCATTCCCACGTCGGGTCGAAGCGGGCTTCGCCGTCCAGCTCGAACCCGTTCTTGCGATAGAAGGCGATCGCGCGCTCGTTGGCCGCGGCCACCCACAGATACGCAGCGGGAGTGTCCTCACCTAGTGCGTCGTTCATCAACGCCAGTGCAATGCCGGTGCCGTGGTGTCCGGGCAGAACGTTCAACGACCACAATTCCCTGTGTGCAGGCGGATTTTCGTCGCGCGGGGGTCCGCCGGTCGCGAAGCCGACAATGCGTGAGTCGGCGACGTCGACTGCACATCGGGTGCGAACTCCGCGCGCCGACGACTCGTCGCGATGGGCGATGATCTGCTCCCACCGATGGATGCGGTGCGCGGGCCTCATCGCATCCAACTTCGCACCGTTCATCATTCCCGCATACGTTGCCTTCCAGATCGCAACGTGTGCTGTACCGATCTGCTGCTCGTCGCCGGGCCGGATGTCACGAATCGAGTAGCTGCGCATGGTGCCGTTATACCGGCCCGAACTCGGTGACCGAATCGAATTTTCTTGTCGGACCCCTCTCGTACTATCGAATACATGTTCGATACCGGGGGGTGGGGAGCGGTGGAGACGCCGTCGGTCGATGACTGTATTGCGGGGTTTCTCGATGTCATCGCGCTCAGCCGTGTTCAGGAAAACCTCGCGCGGGCAGCGACTTTGCTCGCATACTGCGACGTACTCGAGATGCGTCTCGAGGCCGCCGAAGCCGCTGACGGAGATCCCGGAGAGACCGTCCGCGGCGCGTTGTGCGACTTGGCCGTGACGATGACCGGTACGCGTCGTGATGCGGGGGTGATGCACGACGTTGCGGAGCGTTTACATCGAATGCCGTTGACGGCCTTGCGTTTCGTGACCGGCAGCTTCGACTGGTCGACGGTGGTCACCATCACCTCGGTGTTGCATCGCGCCAGTGACGAGACCATCTCGACAATCGAATACGAGGTCTGCGCCGCAGGGGGCCGAATGCGTCCGCAGGCCTTGCGGAACCGAATCTGGCGGTTGTGGATGAGGGCCGATCCGGACGGCGCTGCGCAGGCTCGCGAGACCGCGAAGTCGGAGGAAGTCGGAGTGCGGATCGACCGCGCCGGTCCCGGCGGTATTTCGTCGCTCATCGCAAAAATCACGCATCTCGAGGCGGCCGAAGCGGATGCGCTCATCGTCGAGATTGTGGGGACTGTCTGCAAGGACGATCCGCGGTCGACGGGGATGCTGCGGGCGGCGGGACTGATGGCGTTGCTACACGGCGAACATTCGCTGGCCTGTCAGTGCGATCTGGGCGACGACTGCCCGGTTGCGGGTGGCACCGATGATCTCCCTCCTCGGCGCGGGCATCTCCTTCAGATCGTGGTGGCGGTGGAGACGCTGCTGGGACTGTCCTCGGATCCCGCGTCCTTGGCGGACGGGACGCCCATCGATCCGGAGGTGGCGCGCATCGTCGCCACCGACGCGAAATGGCAGGCCATGCTGACCGAGTTGGTCGACATGCTCAAACCCGAGGGAAACAGTCCCGACGACGGCGACGACGGCGACGACGGCGAGGGCGACGAGGGCGATGACGGCCCTGAGGGCGGTGAGTGCGGCGACGACGACGAGGGCGACGACGGCCCTGAGGGCGGTGAGTGCGGCGACGACGGCGAGGGCGACGACGGCCCTGAGGGCGGTAACCCGAAAGGTGGAGGACCGTCTGGCAGAGGGCCGGATGACGGTGACCCGAACGACGTGAATCCTGATGGCAATTCCGGCCCTGACGGCGATGGCGGTCCCGACGGCCATGGCGGTTCCGACGGCGATTCCGGTCCCGACGACGACGCGGGTCCAGACGGCGGCGACCGGGACGACCGTCGCGGAAGAGGCCCGGACGGCGTTGGAGACTCGCAGCGCGGTGAGTGCAGCAGTCGAGACCCGGGCAGCAGTAAGCACCCGGGTAGCGGTCAGGACCCAGGCTTGCGGTTGTCGACCGGTTCGTTGCTACGTCGAGTGGTGGGCATCGGGCGCGTGCGCGCTGCCGGCGAGCTTCCGTCGATACTCGGGTCAGGTGACTGCGCGAATTCACCCGCCGCCCCTGTGCTGGGGGAGGAGTCTGTCCGCGATGGGCTGGTCGCGCGGTGGCTCGCATGGATTGCCGAGAAGCCCGAGCGTGCTCGGGGCATCTTTCCCGACGGCCACGGCGGGGAGCGCAGTCCATCTCAGGCTGCGGTGACCTATCGACCCAGTGCCCGCGTCGCTGCTGTCGTTCGGGCGGCGTATCGCACGTGCACGTTCCCCCGTTGCGACGTGCCGTCGGCGCGGTGCCAGATCGATCATCTGGTGCCGTTCGATCAGGACGATCCGCGGCGGGGAGGTTGGACCATCGTGACCAATCTTCAACCGGTGTGCGTGTTCCATCATCAGGCGAAGACCTCGAAAACGTGGTCGGCGGCGATGGTGGCCGGAGGGGTGATTCTGTGGTCGAACTCGCTCGGGTTGCGCTCGATCACGTTGCCGGACTTCTCGATCGGATCGCACGCGGGTCGCAGCCGACGTCGGAAGCGGTCTTCAAGGAAGGTGACGTCCCTGTCCGAACCCACCCGATGGGAACTCGACTACAGCGGGTCCGCACCCCCGACGCTCGCGGACTTCCGTGCTGCCTCGACGGACTCGGCAAGGAAGAGGCTCGCAGAGAAGAGGCGGGCCTATCTCGAGCATTGCCGCGTTGTACACGCCCGCATACGACAGGACTGGAGTCGATACGATCCCGCGCCCTTCTGACGCCGGGACTGCCGGTGCCCGATAGGTGGTCAGGGTCACGCACCTGCTACCTTGAACGCCGTTCAAGTATCTGGGGCAGGTGATCGCCCCTTCCTCGAGGAGCCACCGTGTCAGGTATCGACAGCAGTACTCGCCCGCCGAGCCGTAAGGTCGGTCGAATGAACGTCTCCGCCCGCGACATGGCGCAGATCGCGGTCTTCGCGGCGCTCATCGCCGCGCTCGGACTACCGGGATCGATCACGGTGGGCTTCTCCGGAGTCCCGATCACCCTGCAGACACTCGGCATCATCCTGGCCGGCGCAGTTCTGGGACCACGCAAGGGCACGGCCGCAGTACTGGTGTTCCTCGCCCTGACAATGATCGGCCTGCCGCTGCTGGCGGGCGGACGCACCGGCCTCGCGGCGATGGCCGGCCCCACCGTCGGATACCTGATCGGCTGGATTCCGGCAGCGCTGATCATCGGTTGGCTCACCGCCCGCATCCTGCCGAAGTACTCGATCGTGCTCGGACTGCTGATCAACGCCGTCGGCGGAATCCTCGTTATCTATATCTTCGGCACCATCGGATTGCTGCTCCGCACCGACGTCGGGCTCTGGGCCGCGATCACCACCAACGGACCATTCCTGCCCGGCGACATCGCGAAGGTCGTCGTCGCCACGGTCGTGGCCAAGAGCGTGCACCGCGCTTACCCGGGACTGATCAAGGCGTGACTTTCACGCTGGGAGGTCGAGGCCAGGACACCGCCATCGTCTGGCGCGGTCGCAGTCTCACTTACGCCGAACTCGACGCCGCCGTCGAGCAGTGGCCTCACCTCCCGGCACACGCCCAATCACACGACGCCCAATCACACGACGCGTCAGCACTGGATCTGCCGGACGCGTTGGTCTGTGTTGTCGCGGCGGCTCGGCAGGGGTGCGCGGTGCGAGTCGAGGACCCGGCCGCCGGGCCCGAACGCAGCGGCGACCCCGACCCCGGCACCTTCCTGCTGGTTGCAACCTCCGGTTCCACCGGCAGGCCCAAGCCGCTCGCGCGAACCGCGGCGTCGTGGGTCGACAGCTTCGCCGAGTTCACCGACATCACCGGCATCCGTCCCACCGATTCGGTAGCGATCACCGGACCCCTGCACGCCACGATGCATCTGTTCGCGGCCTTGCATGCGCTGTGGCTCGGTGCCTGTGTCACCGACGATCAGGCGCAGGCCACGGTGGTACATGCGGTCCCCGCTGTGTTGCGGGACGTCGCTCCGCGGATGCCGCACCTTCGGATTGCGGTCGTTGCTGGAACGATGCTGGACTCCGTTGCAGCTCAGTCTGTTCCGGACAGCGTGAGACTGGTCGAATATTATGGGGCCGCCGAGTTGTCCTTGATCGCAGCGAGGGTCGTGGGTGAGCAGCCGACGCTGGCGCTGCTTCGCGACGTCGAGGTGCGCACCGACGACGGTTACCTGTTCGTGCGGTCCCCCTACGCCGCCTCGAGTGCACGTGATTGGTTCGCCGTCGGCGACCTGGCCGACGTGCGTGGCCGGGAACTCGTCGTCCACGGGCGCGGAGATGCGGCGATCAACGTCGGCGGCACCACCGTGATCGCCGAGGACGTCGAGCGAATTCTGGTCTCGATCGACGGCGTCCTCGCCGCCGCGGCGATCGGCACTCCGCACTCCGTTCTCGGCGAAACAGTCTCTGCCGTCGTCGAACTCGACGGTTCACGCGATCTGGACGTGGTGCGCGCCGATGCCCGAGCGATCATGACCAAAGAGGCACTACCGAGGCGGTGGACGGTGGTACAGCAGTTGCCCCGCACCGCCAGCGGAAAAATCGCACGCGGGGCACTGCTAGCTCGAGGAGCACTGGCGTGACGCCCACACCCGTTGTTGTTGCGGGTAAACGGACCGCCATCGGTATCGCGGGGCACGGGTTCGCCGATGTCACGGCACCTCACTTGGCGGTACCGGTTCTGAAAGCTGTTGCTGCAGAGATCGATCCGCTCGGTATTCCGATCGACGACGTGATTCTCGGCAACTGCCTCGGCCCGGGCGGTGACGTCGCCCGAGTGGCGGCGTTGGGTGCCGGGCTCGGGTTCGCTGTCCCCGGGGTCACCGTCGATCGGCAGTGTGGATCAGGGTTGGATGCGTTGGCCCAGGCCGCGTCGCGCATCCGGAGCGGCGACGAGACGATGGTTCTGGCCGGGGGAGTCGAATCTGCGAGTACCAGCCCGTGGCGGTTCTGGCCGCCCGTCGGCGACGCGGAGCCGGTCCGCTACACCCGAGCGCCGTTCGCACCCGACGGGTTCGACGACCCGGACATGGGTGTTGCGGCGGATAATCTCGCGCGGCGTCGTGGGATCGGTCGCGAACGCCAGGATGCCTATGCCGCACGGTCTTTCGCCCGAGCGGCAGCGTACGACTTCTCCGCGGAAATCGTGGCTGTGAACAACATGGCTACCGACGAGCGCATTCGGCCCAACATGACGGCGCAGCGCCTGAGCAGGTTGCGCCCCACGTTCAGCACGGACGGGACTGTGACCGCCGGTAATTCGTGTGGAATCTCCGACGGCGCAGCCGTTCTGGCGGTCACCAGCCTCGAGCGAGCCGCAGGCATGCCGGCGCTGCGCATTCTCGGCAGCGCTGTTGCCGGGTCCGATCCTGCCCTTCCCGGGCTCGGACCGGTACCCGCGATCGACAAACTGCTCGCCCGCACCGGGGTGGCGCTGAGCGACATCGAAACAGTCGAGATCACCGAGGCCTTCGCGTCGGTCGTGCTTGCCGTCGCGGACGAGCTCGGCATCGACGAGGACCGCATCTGCCCGGACGGTGGTGCCATCGCAATGGGGCATCCGTGGGGAGCGTCGGGCGCAATATTGTTGGTGCGGTTGCTCTCTCGTATGCTGCAGCCCGGAGGCCCTGCGCTGGGGCTGGCGGCCTGCGCTATCGGCGGCGGGCAGGGAATAGCAATGCTGGTGGAGAGAGTGTCATGAGTACGGTCGCCTTCGAGAACATCTCTCACGCATTCGGCGAGCGGCAGGTGTTGCGCGGCATCGATCTCGAATTCGACGAACGCCGTATCGGCATCATCGGGTCCAATGGATCGGGAAAATCCACGCTGGCCCGCATGATCAACGGGTTGATCAAGCCCGATACCGGCCGGGTCACGGTCGACGGAATCGACGCGGCGAAGAAGGGCGCGCAGGTCCGCAAGAAGGTCGGCTTCGTCTTCACCGATCCCGACTCTCAGATCGTCATGCCCACCGTCGCAGAGGATCTCGCGTTCTCGCTGCGGAGGTCCGGGCTCAGCAAGGCCGAGGTGGCCGAGCGTGTCGACGAGATGCTCGTCAGGTTTCGACTCGATCGGCACCGCGACCACCCTGCGCATCTGCTGTCCGGTGGACAGAAGCAGTTGCTCGCCATCGGGGCCGTCCTCATCCGGCGGCCGGAGGTGATCGTCGCGGACGAGCCGACGACGTTGCTCGATCTGCGTAACGGCCGCGTCGTCGCAGACGCCTTGAATTCGATGGACCAGCAGGTCATCGTCGTGACTCATCAGCTGGCGTTGCTGGACGGTTTCGAGCGCGTCATCGTCATCGACGACGGGCGCATTGCATTCGACGGCACCCCGGCTGCCGCGGTCCCGGCCTACCGCGAGTTGATCGGATGATCGGTCTCTACCGCCCCGGTGATTCGTTGCTGCATCGGATGAGTCCGGGATCGAAACTGCTGGCGCTGACCGTGGCCATCCTGGCGACGGTGATTTTTGCACGCACACCCCTCGAGGTCGGTGTGGTTGCCGTGGTGGTCGCAGTACTGTTCGCGGTCGCCCGCATCCCTGCGAAAGTAGCTCTGGCGCAACTACGTCCGGTGCTGTGGATGCTGCTGATCATTGGCGTGTTCCAGGTGATCATCACCACCTGGCAACGCGCAGTGGTGGTCTGCGGAGTGCTGATCGTCTCCGTCGCGTTGGCCGCTTTGGTCACGCTGACCACCCGGGTCACCGACATGCTCGATACCGTCACCCGAGCCCTCGGTCCCGTCCGCCGCTTCGGCGTCGACCCGGATCGAATCGGTTTGCTTCTCGCCCTTGCCATTCGCTGCATACCGTTGTTGGCGTCGATCGTGCAGGAAGTGTCGCAGGCAAGAAAGGCCCGCGGCCTGCAGTGGTCGATGACGGCCCTGGCCACACCGGTGTTGGTGCGTGCGCTCCGTACCGCCGATGCGATGGGCGACGCTCTGGTGGCGCGCGGTGTTGACGACGACGGTGTGGACGACGACGGTGCGGATGACGACGGTGCAGATGACGAGTGATCTTCTCACCGCGCGGATAGCGCAGCACTGCGATCGGGCGGACATCGCGATCGTCGACGCGACCGGTCGGATCACGTACCGGGATCTGTGGCGTCGGGTGGAACGTGCGGCCGCTTCGATGGCCGGGATGCATCGAATCGCGGTGTTGCCGACGTCGGACATCGACTCGCTGATCGTCGTCGCGGCCGCGATGCATGCCGGCGTGAGTGTCGTTCTGCTGCATCGGCATCTGCTACCCGGCGAATTCGTCGACGCGATGTCGGTCGCTGCACCGTCGCTCATCGTGGCCCATCCGCGTCAGCACGCACGATTGCACAGGTGGGGTGCCGACGCGGTGCTGGCACCCGAGCAGCTCGCCGGCGACCGTGTTGCGCGCGTCGATCCGCCGGCACGCAGCGCCGAACTGCTCGTGGGCATCACCTCTGGAACCACCGGCCCACCGAAATTGTTCGTTCGTGATCAGGCGTCCTGGGCGGCCACGCTCGACCGTTCCGATTCTCTGTTCGATCTCGGTCCGGGCGACAGAGTGTCTGCATCGGGAACTCTCGATCACACGCACTTTCTCTACGGTGCGTTGCACGGGCTTACTCGCGGCGCGACGGTGGACCTGCGCTCGGCGGCTGCTGCTCTCGAAGATGTTCCGACACACCTGTATTCGGTACCGACGATCGCCTGGGACATCGCGCGGTCGAACGTGCAGTACCCCAGCGTCCGCGAGGTGCTGTCGTCTGCGGCGAGATGGCCGCAGTCGGGTCGGGCGGCACTTGCCACGGTGCTACCGAACGCGACCATGACGCACTTTTACGGCGCGTCGGAACTGAGCTTCGTCTCCTACGACCGTCGAACGTCCGAGGGCGCGGGGATCGAGGGGGCGGGGATCGAGGGGGCGCTGTTCGACGGCGTCGAGGTGGAGACCAGGGGAGAACTGCTGCACGTGCGCAGCGACATGCTGTTCGACGGCTATCTGAGTCGGGTGGGTGAGCACACCACCCTGACGGGCGGACCGGTCGACGGGTGGATGACGGTCGGTGATCGCGGCAGCGTCGACCAGGGCCGGCTGACCTTGCTCGGCCGCGGCAGCGAGACGATCGTTCGAGCCGGCCTCACGGTCGAGTTGCCCCCGATCGAGGCGGCGCTGTTGTCGGTCCCCGGTGTTCTCGATGCCGGAGTTCTGGGCTTGCCCGATGATCGAGCGGGGGAGATACCGGCCGCCGGAGTTGTTGTAGCAGAGAATGATTCACCGACGGTAGCGCAGATACGGCGGCACCTGCGTTCGTTGCTACCCGACCCGAGTCTGCCCGTCGTCATCGCGATCGTCGACGGTTTGCCGCGTACCCCGCGCGGCAAGCTCGATCGTCAGGCCTTGGGTGCAACCTTGGCGACGGTCCGGACCGTCGGTTCGCCCGAGGCTCCGGTGACGACGAACCAGACGGTCAGCGCTCCACCCTCGTAGCGGTGACGCAGCGTCACGCGTTCGTTCGCCAGTACCGGCGTGAGGTATTCGATGACGGCGCGGTGGGGCGCTGCGGCCAGGTGCGGCAAGTCCACGAGCAGTTCTTCGACCGCGTGCCAGTACGCCGCGTTGTTGAGGTGATTGAAGGGGTCGATATCGGTTGCGCGCAAGGGGAATTCGGTGTCGCTCTGGGATTGCGACGGTACCGGTTCGGTCAGCCACGCCTTCCAGCGCAAGCGGTGCTGATCGGTGGTCTTGGCCAGCATCTCCAGTGCCCCGTCGCTGATGCGTGTCGGCATGCCGGTGTCCTTGCTGATGTTGATCCAGAAGCCCTCGGTCTCGATGCGACCACCCTTGGGGGTCGTCACCGCCACCCGCATGTTGGACCACCGCGTCGACATCGAGGAACACCAGCGCCGGAGGTGCACGCGGTCGGGAAAGTGGATGGGCTCGAAGACGTCGATGACGGTGCGTCGCACGATCCACATCGGGTCGGTCTTACCCAGAGGGGTGGCGTCGAGATTGTCGGTGCCGATGTCCTGGAGGTAGCGCGCGACACCGTCGAACCGGAGTCGGTTGTTGGGGTCGATGTCGCCGGTACGTACTGGCCAGCTCGTCTCGAAGCCTTCACCGGGCGGCGGCTCGGGTGCCAGTTCGTCGTCGAAGCCGGCCGGTTCCACGCGTGCATTGGTCACGTCCGCACTGTACGCGGGTGGACCCACGTGATACCCGTCAGAGGATGTGGCGGGCTCGCATCCCGTCGAACACCGGTGCCACCCGCACCACGTCACCGGTGGTGGGCGCATGCACCATCTGCCCGTTGCCCATGTAGATCGCCACGTGTCCCGGGCCCGCCGCGCCCCAGTTGCCGAACAGTAGATCGCCCGGCTGGGCGAGGGCCATCGGCACCTCGGTGCCCACGTTCCACTGTGTCTCCGACGTACGCGGCAGGGTGACCTTTCCGCCCGAGGCCTTGAACAGTGCGTAGGACGTCAGGCCCGAGCAGTCGAATCCGCCGCCGGACGGTCCGTTGATGTTTCCGCCGCCCCACACGTACGGCAGGCCCAGGTAATCCATCGCCAATTGCACTGCCCGCCCGCCCATTCCGGTGAGGTCGAGCCCGGCGAACGGAGTGAGGATGGCCGCGAACTGGGCCTCGGTGGCCCGGATGCGCGCTACGTAGGGCTTGGTCTGAGTCTCGTAATCAACTGACCCCGAGGGCATTCCGCCCGAGCGCAACACTGCACCCGCTCCGGCGTTGTATCCGGCGAGGGTCAGGTCCGTCGTGTCGCCCGAGACCTTGCCGTCGCGCTTCCAGCCGTCGACCTGTCCGTAGATGTCGCACAGCATCGTTCCCGACGCCATGACCGAGTCGCCGATGCTGTTGACGTCGACCACGCCGTTGCCGTCGTAATCCTTGCCGTAGGTTGCCCAGGTTCCCGGCATGAACTGGCCGGGTCCCTGTGCGCCGGTGCTCGATACCGGAGCTGTCGGACCGTATCGAAATCCGTTCTCTGCGGCATAGAGCGCGGCGATCGTTGTGGCCTTGACGCCGCCGCAGATGTTGCCCGCCTTCTGCAACCACGGAACGAACGCGGTGATCGCTCCCACCGCGCCCAAACCGATAGGACCGACATTGATGCCGGTGAACGTGATGGGTAGACCGGGAAAGAGTGCTCGCCGAATGGCTTCGGCCGACGCCATGAACGCCGTCTGGGTCGCGATGTCGGCGGCGGTGTACGTGCGGCCGGCGAATTGCAGAGCGCCGGTGGCGAGCCCGGCGACGGCGCTGGATGCCGCATTCGACGAGAAGACACTGTTCGACGAGAAGACACTGAAGGGAAGCGGGGCACCGGCAGTGATCGCAGCCTGTGTGACGGCTGCCCCTGCAGCTGGGGACACCGCCCCGGGCGCAGCAGTGTCGGCAGCGCCTGCAGCTGCGGCAGCGTCCGGCGTCTCGATCTCGGCAACCGTGGGCATGTCCGGAAGCATCGGTTCGACGGCGGTGTGCAGTCCCTCGGCGGCGTCGTTCAGGGTCCGGTCTGCGACGTCGGCGGCGGGTTCGGGCATGGTGCCCATCAGGTCTGCCCATTGATCGGACATCGTTTTGCCCTGGTCCTCGGCAGCGGCAGCGACCGCGGCTGCCTGATCCTTCACCGCCTGATTCTGCAGTGGAGCTGGGGCGTCCGTTCCGGCGACTGCGCCTGCGGCAGACACGATGACGGCAACGATGACTGCGAAGGGATCGCCTGCCATGCTTCGACTCCTGTTACTCGATCGTTCTTCCCCGAGCCAGGAGCTGTGATCAGACTCACCCGGGTGCTGCAACCATCATGCACGGTGCAGCCGATCGACTCATGAGTTTTGCGAAACTGTCAGAGCAGCGAAACTCAGAGCAGCGAGCCCCAGTAGTCCGAGAACCGGATTCCGATGAGCGCGACGACGATTGCGTACCACACGGCGAGCAG
The DNA here is from genome assembly GCF_014905595.1 of Rhodococcus sp. NKCM2511. Lineage (NCBI taxonomy): Bacteria > Bacillati > Actinomycetota > Actinomycetes > Mycobacteriales > Nocardiaceae > Rhodococcus > Rhodococcus sp. NKCM2511. Next base: position 283,439 of record NZ_BNHJ02000003.1, read on the forward strand.
CGTCCACCGCCATTCGAGGAAAAGACGGCCGACTGTGCCCGGGCGTTCGTCCGGATTACTGGAGCCGGTGCTGATCAGTCGGCTCAGAGCCAGTACGAACAGTGGCATCGTCACCGCCCACACCACCATGCAGTACGGGCACAGGGCACCGATCTCGAAGAGGCTCTCGAAGATCAGCCAATGCACGAACACTTCGCCGAGCAGCAGACCGGCACTGAGTCCGAGCCAGAACCAGTGCGGGAGTTCGACGCGGCCGAGCCACAGGATACCGGCGACGAGAGCGACGGAGAACGCCACGATTCCGAGGATCGGATTGGGGAATCCGAACAGCGCAGCTTGCTTCGTGACCATCACCGACCCGCACGAGAGGACCGGATTCAGGCTGCACGACGGAACGTAGGACGCGTCTTCGAGGAGCTTGAATCGTTCGATCGTCAGGGTCAGTGCGGCGAGGAGCCCCAGTGCGCTGAAGAGTGTGAAGACTGCAGCGCCGGCGCGAGTTCTCATGGTCGGTTACCGGTTGCTGCTCAGTTTCCGGCTGCCGCGGCGGCAGCGAGGATGTTCTCGGGTGTCGGAGTGGCGACGTCGGTGCCGTTGACGCGGACGCTCGGCGTTCCATTGATGCCCTCGCCGATGACGGTCTGCGTCTGGGTGGTGACCCAGTCCGTGTAACTGCCGTCGGTGATGCACGACGCGGTGGTGGGGGAGTCGGCACCGGCTGCGGCGGCGATCTCGACGAGCTTGTCGTCGGGCAAACCGTTGCCGTTCTCAGCGGGCTGCTCGGCGAACATCGAGTTGTGCCAGTTCATCCAACTGTCCCGATCGTTCTCGGCGACGCAGATCGACGCGCTCGCAGCACGAGTGGAATACATCGTGCCGTTCGAGAAGCGATCGAGAATGGAGATGGGACGGTAATCGACGGCGACGTTGCCTGCGTCGGCCAGCTGCTGCAGAGTCGATCCGCTGACCGACTCGAATGCCTTGCAGGCCGGGCACTGGAAGTCCTCGACGACGCTGACGACAGTGGTGGCATCGGGGTTGCCGAAACGAATGGCACCGTTCGCGGTGAGTGACGTGGGAGTCAGCTGCGGGCCCGATGTGGAACTCGCGTCGGGAGATGCCTCACCCGACGTCGAATCCTTGTTGACGATGAACAGAGCAATGGCTGCAACGAGTGCGATGAGAACGACCGCGACGACAATCTGGATCAGCGTTCGACGATTCTTGTCGCCGTTCTGCATTGCCCGGATGTCCTTGGACGCTCTGCCGTCTCTCGATGCCTTGTTGCTGGTGTTCACGGCGACCAGTTTATGCAGGACAACCTGAGTGTCAGATGAGAGCTGTGTCGAACAAGTGCAGTATCAGATAAGAGCAGTATCAAATAAGAGCAGCGAGTCGTTCGATCGCGAATCGGTATCCGTCGATGCCGAGTCCGGCGATGACTCCGCTGGCGATCGGCGAGACGTAGGAGTGGTGCCGGAACTCCTCGCGGGCGTGCACGTTGGAGATGTGCACCTCGATGATCGGGACCTCGGGGATGACGAGTGCGTCACGCAGCGCCACCGACGTGTGGGTCAGTCCGCCGGGGTTGATGACGATGCCCGACGCCACCCCGCGTGCCTCGTGGATCCAGTCGATCAACTGTCCCTCGTGGTTGGACTGCTCTGCTTTAACGTCGAGTCCGTGTGTGGCGGCGGTCTTCTCGCACAGGGCGACGACGTCGGCGAGGGTGGCGCTGCCGTACACCTCGGGCTGGCGGGTGCCGAGCATGTTCAGGTTCGGACCGTTGAGCACCAGCACTTGCTTGGCCATGACGTCACTCGCTTTCCTGCTCTACGAACTACCGGGTCCGATCATTCCACAGCGTGGTTGACACAATCGTCCGGTGAGTACTGGCAAGACAGTCTGGGTGGTGTGGGGCGTCGGTGTCTTCGCGTATGTCATCGGGGTGCTGCATCGGACGGCCTTCGGGGTCGCAGGGCTGAGCGCTGCGGACCGGTTCTCGATCTCCCCGTCTCTGTTGTCCTCGTTCGTGGTGCTGCAGGTGGTCGTGTATGCGGCGATGCAGATTCCGGCCGGAGTGCTGCTGGATCGGATCGGTTCGCGCAAGATGATCGCTGCCGGTGCGCTGATCATGGCGTCGGCGCAGATCACGTTGGCGCTCACCGAATCGCTGCCGGTCGCGGTGGCGGCACGTGCATTCGTGGGCATCGGCGACGCGCTGACGTTCATCTCGGTCCTGCGTCTGGTGCCGCGTTGGTTCTCGCCGCGGCGGGTGCCGATCGTGTCCCAGTTGACCGGGCTGCTGGGTCAGCTCGGGCAGGTGCTCTCGGCCGTGCCGTTTCTGATTCTGTTGAACGGGCCGGGGTGGACGTTCGCTTTCGGTAGCGCGGCGGCACTGGGTTTGCTCGCACTCGTCCTCTCGCTCGCTCTGATTCGAGATCGTCCCGACGACAGCACTGTTCCGGAACCGGAGCCGACGTCGTTGCGGCAGACGCTGGACTCCATCGGCGAGGTGTGGCGACGACCGGGAACCCGGCTCGGATTCTTCTCGCACATGGGGACCCAGTTCTCGATCACCACGTTCGCCTTGTTGTGGGGTGTGCCGTACATGACCACCGCTCAGGGATTGTCGGCGTCGACGGCCGGAGCGCTGCTGACGTTGTCGGTGCTGTCGGCGGTGGCGTCGGGCATCGTGCTCGGTTTGCTCACCGGGCGCTACCCGATGCGTCGGTCCTGGCTGGTGCTGGCGATCATGGTCAGCAACGCCACGATGTGGGCCATCGTGCTGTCGCTGCCCGGACCTGCGCCGCTGTGGCTGCTCGTTCTGCTCGTCGTGGTGATTTCCGTGGGTGGGCCCGGGTCGGTGATCGGATTCGACCTCGCCCGCACGTTCAATCCGAGTGCCAATCTGGGGACGGCTCAGGGGATGGTCAACATCGGCGGCTTCCTGGCATCGCTGTTGGTCATCGCGGCGATCGGGTGGATTCTCGACGCCATGGGCGGTTACGACTTCGACAGTTTCCGGGTCGCGATGCTGGTGCAGTTTCCCGTGTGGATCATCGCGATCATCGGGGTGCTGGCGACACGGCGCAAGACGCGCAAGGTGCTCGCGGCCGACGGCATCCACCCGCACACGATGCGCGAGGTCCGAGACCGGATGCGCCGCAAATAAACCTTTGCTTAGTCGGCTTTCTACGAGCATGCTGGTGGTCCGAATATCGTTGTAGGACACAAGCAAACGTTACGTAAAGGTGAAACAAAGAGATGGTAAGCGAGCCTGAAGCGACCGCCGAGCGTGAAGCGAGTGCGGTGAGTGGCGAGTACTCGCACCGCGAGATCATGACGATTCTGTCGGGTCTGATGATGGGCATGTTCCTGGCGGCTCTCGACCAGACGATCGTGTCCACGTCGGTACGTACCATCGCCGACGACCTGAACGGGTTCTCCGTTCTCGCCTGGGTGACGACGGCATATCTGATCACGTCCACTGTCTCGACTCCGCTGTACGGCAAACTCTCCGATCTCTACGGGCGCAAGCCGTTCTTCATGACGGCCATCTCGATATTCGTCGTCGGGTCCATGCTGTGCGGCATCGCGACATCGATGTACGAGCTCGCAGCTTTCCGGGCCGTGCAGGGGTTGGGTGCAGGTGGCTTGATGTCGATGGCGTTGGCGATCATCGGCGACATCGTGCCCCCGCGTGAGCGCGCCAAGTATCAGGGTTACTTCCTGGCGGTGTTCGGTACGTCCAGTGTGCTCGGGCCGGTCATCGGCGGTCTGCTGGCCGGACAGTCGTCCATCCTCGGCATCACCGGCTGGCGCTGGGTCTTCTACATCAACGTTCCGCTGGGCATCATCGCGCTCGTCGTCGTCTGGCGGGTCCTGAACCTGCCGGTCTACCGCCGCGAGGCCCGCGTCGACTGGTGGGGCGCAGTGCTTCTCAGCGTCGGGCTCGTGCCGCTGCTGATCATCGCCGAGCAGGGCCGCGTCTGGGGATGGAGTTCGCCGCGGGCACTGCTGTGCTTCGGGATCGGCATCGTGGGCGTCATCGCGTTCGTTCTCGCCGAGATCAAGATGGGCGACGACGCCCTGATCCCTATGCGGTTCTTCCGAAACCCGTTGTTCTCGTTGTGTATTGCCGTCAGTGTCATCGCAGGCGCAGCCATGTTCGGCGGTATCTCGTTGCTGCCGCAGTACCTGCAGGTGGTCAAGGGTTCCTCGCCGACTCTCGCCGGTTATCAGACCTTGCCGCTCGTCGGCGCACTGATGATCGCGTCCATCGTGTCGGGTTCCATCATCTCGAAGACGGGGCGGTACAAGATCTTTCCGATCGTCGGCACTGCGCTGATGGCGATCGCCATGTTCACGTTCCACTACGTGCACGCCGACACTCCGTTGTGGCAGACGATGGTCGTGATGGGTGTGTTCGGTCTCGGTCTCGGTTCGATGATGCAGCCGCTCACGTTGGCCATCCAGAATGCGATGCCGCCCAAGGATATGGGTGTCTCCACCTCGGCGGCAACGTTCTTCCGTCAGATCGGTGCGACGGTCGGCGTGGCGGTGTTCCTGTCGATGCTGTTCACTCAGCTGACGCCCAAGACCGGCGATGCGTTGGTCGCCGCCGGTTCGACGCCCGCGTTCCAGCAGGCCGTGCAGAGCGCGGCCACCAGTGCCGATCCGTTGGAGTCCGGGTTCGCGAAGGCCATCGCCTCGGGTGATGCATCCGTTGCCGGTAGTGCCTTGCAGGACAGTTCGTTCATCCAGAAGCTCGATCCCGCGCTCGCCGAGCCGTTCCGCATCGGCTTCTCCGACGCGATGGACTACGTGTTCCTGGCCGTGTCGATCCTGATGCTCCTCGGATTCGTCCTGGTGCTCTTCCTCAAGGAGGTGCCGCTGCGCACGATGTCGGGTCTGGCGGCAGCTCAGCAGGAACGCGACGAAGAGCGAGCGAACGACGTGGGCACCGGTCTACATTGATGGCGTGAGTTCGGAGAACTGGGTTCGGCTCGGCTCGGTGGACACCTGGTACGCCGAGGTGGGCGACGGGGAACCGCTGGTCCTTCTCCATCCTGGGGGCGCTGATGCGCGAGCGCTGGATGTCACTGTCGCCGGGCTGTCCTCGGCGTTTCGGGTGCTCACCCCCGAACGTCGAGGGCATGGCCGCACCCCTGATGTTTCCGGGCCTGGTCTCTCCTCCGAGTTGACGTTCTCGGACATGGTCGACGACACCATTGCGTTCATCGAGCAGGTCGTCGGGCGACTTACGCGGTTGGCCGGGTGCAGCGACGGCGGTGTCGTAGCGCTACTGGTCGCACTGCTACGCCCGGATCTGGTGGATCGTCTCGCCTGCGTCGCGAGTGTCTTTCATCGCGACGGTTGGGGCGGCGGGCAGTCCGGACTCGGCGACGCCGACCGTAGCGATTTCGTACGCCGGCTCGACGATATGCACAGTGCAGATCCCGCACTGACTGCGAGCGATCTCGCCGCGTTGTCGGTGCGCACTCTGGTGATGATCGGTGACGACGACGAGGTGAGCATCGAGCATGCTGCCGAGTTCTACCGAGGTATGCCGGTCGCCGAGCTGGCAATAGTCCCGGGTACCTCGCATGGTGTGTTGGTCGAGAAGCCCGCGTTGTCCAATGCGATATTGCTGGACTTCTTCACCCGGGATGCAGTGCAGACGTTCGCGCCCATTCGCCGAGCCTGATCCGTGGTCACGGTGTGTGACGCAGGCCGTCGAACAGGGCCTTCAATCCGCGATCGAGCTCGCGGGCACCGTCGTATGCGGTGATGAGTGGTGGCAGTACGGACATGATCGGGAAGTCCTCGATCGGGAGTCTGCGCAACGCGAGGCTGAGTCTGTCGACGGTCTCGTCCGGGTTGTCCGTCGTCTCCTGCGTTTCACTGAGCACGTGACCGCGGAGCATCGACATCAGCAACCGGTAGGCCGAGAGCGCCTCGGGGACAGTAAATCCCGCGGTGGCAAACAGGCTCAATATGCCTTCGAGTGACATCAGGGACCTGGTGGTGCCCAGGCCCAGCGGAGTGGACCGGGGCCGAGTCGCCAGCAAAACGGCCGCGCGCGGGTGTGCCAAGGCGAGTTCGCGATAGTGCCGGCCGAAGATCGTCAGCTGACGTCGCCAATCGGTGTCCGATCCGTCCACCGACACGAGGTCTCCGAGAATCGAATCGGCAACGGCGTCGAGTAGTGCTTCCTTGGTGGCGACGTACCGGTACACGGTCATGGGGTCGCGATCGATCGAGACAGCCAGACTGCGGATGGTCAGGCTGTCGAGTCCGGTGTCGTCGATGATGGCGAGGGCGGCCGACACGACGAATTCGTGGTCGATTCTGTCCCTAGAGTTGTGGCTACTGCGATCCGAGGGGGTCATCACATTGCTCCGCCGATGTCGGTATTCGAGTAAGCGGCACGCCGATCGGCTTTCGGTCGACAAACAATCTTATTGTTCACCAACGCTTTTCGCTTGACCCCAGACCTTACACATGGTGTGCTGTAGTTCTACACCGTAGAGATACGGGGAAACTCGCTGTTGCGGAGTGGGCCACGAGCCTCCGCGCCCCCTCTACTCATGTCGCGCAGTTGAACAGCCAGCCGGCGACGCCACCGATCTACGGATTCCGCGAGACCTCGACGCCCCTGGTGAATTCCAGTGACCATCGTCGACCGTCGCGTGACATCTTAAATTCTGTCGAATCTCGTCGGGGGAATCGATATTCATAACGCGTTGTGCGGCAACAAGCCTCGCACGCATCTCCTCGAGCAGATCGGTACACACCATGTACTCTCCGCAACACCGTCCTGCGCCGTCCACATCCCGACGCAAGGGCTCGGCGTTGATTCCCCTCGTCGGTACCGTCGCACTGGCAACCAGCGCGCTCATGCTGGTCAACGCCTCTTCGGCCGACGCTCAATCACCTGCTGTCGTCGTCCCCACCGTCGGTCTCGGTGCCGCAGAGCCGTACGCAATTCTTGCCGGCTCCACCGTGACCGATGCGGGTGGATCTGTGATCAACGGCTCCGTGGGTGTGAGCCCTGGTGACGGGAACCCTTCGAGCGTCAGCGGCCTGCTGCAAGGCCAAATTACCAACGGCGTGATCGATGACAAGAACGAACGGGCCTTGAATGCGAAAGCTGCTCTGCAGGTTGCATATACCAACGCTGCCAACAGGTCTGGTCCCGAACTGGTCCCGGTCGAGCTGGGCGGTACCACTCGGTATGCCGGTTTGTACAAGGGCGACACGCTCGGACTGACTGGATCTCTGCCTTTGGTCCTCGATGCGCAAGGCAATTCCGCTGCGGTCTTCATCTTCCAAGCTGGATCCACTCTCATCACGGGGTCGAACAGCAGTGTGTCGCTGATCAACGGGGCCAGTCCGTGCAACGTGTTCTGGCAGGTGGGAAGCTCGGCCACTCTCGGTACCGGCACCGATTTCGTCGGCACGGTCATGGCGCAGGCCTCGATCACCGCGACGACGGATGCCGATGTGCGGGGACGACTCCTGGCTTTGACCGGCGCAGTCACCCTCGACTCGAACACGATCAGCAACGCAGAGTGTGGGATCACCGAACCGCCGGTCACGACCACGAACCCTCCGGTCACGACCACGACGCCTCCGGTCACGACGACCACACCGCCGGCGCCTACGACAACGACACCGGCACCTACGACAACGACGACCGCCCCGGGTGGCGGCGGCGGTACGCCGGGTGATGGTGGCGGTACGCCAGGCACGCCGGGTACACCGGGTGACGGCGGTGGTGGCGGTACGCCGCCGATCGTCATCGAAGTACCCCCGATTCCGGGTCTGCCGCCGATCCCCGGCATCACGCTTCCGCCGATTCCGGGTATCCCGAACGTGCCGGACAACCCGAACACGCCGGATCAGCCGAACACGCCGGATCAGCCGAACACTCCGGACCAGCCTCGGACTCCGGATCAGCCGAACACCCCGGACCAGCCTCGGACTCCGGACCAGCCGCGCACTCCCGATCAGCCGCGCACTCCCGATCAGCCGGGCGGCCCTGATCAGCCGGGTACATACAACCCCGGTGGCCAGATCACCCAGATTCCCAACGGTGGAGTCGAAACGGGCGATGGCAGCACCAGCGTGCGGCCGAGCGCGGCGTCGATGACGTCGATGTGGGCTGTGCTGTTGGTACTCGCTGCAGGCGGGGTCTCCGCCTTGGCGCTCAGCCGTCGTCGACGCTGAGTAACACGTGACCACTGAGATCGATACTGCTGCAGAAGTTTCCCGCACTGTAACCCGTCGCCGGGTTGCAGTGCGGGCTGCGGCAGCAGCCTGCCTGATGGTGGTGGCCCTCGTGTCGGGGTGTGCGACACCCGTCGATGAACCCGCTCCGACTCGAACGTCAGCGGCGACATCGGCTGACGTTGTTGCTCAACCCAATTCGATCCCTGCCCAGGGCGGTGGTTCGGCCGAGGATGTTGCGTCTCCGCCCGAACGTATCGAGATCGACGCGATCGGTGTCGATTCCGATGTGATGGACCTCGGGTTGAATCCCGATGGAGCAATGGAAGTCCCGCCGGGCGGTTTTCCCGCAGGCTGGTACACCGGATCGCCGGTCCCCGGTCAGCTGGGACCGTCCATCGTTGCCGGCCACGTGGATTGGGCCGGTAGTCCAGGTGTCTTCTACCGACTCCGCGAACTGGAGCAGGGAGACGATGTGTCCGTCACTGCCGAGGATGGAAGTACGGTCCGGTTCGTCGTCAGCGCTGTGGAGCAGTATCCGAAGGATGCTTTCCCCACCCAGAAGGTGTACGGCGATCTCGACCACCCAGGGTTGCGTCTGATCACATGCGGTGGCCAATTCGATTCGGATGTCGCCAGTTACGAGGACAACATCGTCGTCTACGCGGATCGGGTCTGACGCGCTACCTTCCTAGCCCGGCTCGAGTTCGAGGTCGATGAATCTACCTGCTGTTCCGCGCCTTGGGGTCTGCGGTAGACGGTCGGTAGGTGGCCGCAATCGGCGAGCTGCGTTGTTGCAGGCACGGTGACGGCAGTGGTGCCAGCATTGGAGACCCAGAATTCGACGCCATCAGCAAGGATGACCGGAGTCCACAGGCCCGCGGTCTTCAGGCTGTGGTGACAGCGGCACAGGCAGACCCTCATGCCAGCTCGAATCGCTCCAGCACCACCTGAGTGTCGTCGTTCACCGTGAAATTCGGATTGCCCAGCTCCTCGCGGACTTCGACGGACTGCCAGAATCGTTCGTGTCCGGCACGCCACAGCGCCACATCGGCGTATCCCTCACCCTCGTCGAGCGCATGCTGCAGCGGAACATCGCTCAGCGCAACGACATCGACGGCCGTGGTCTCGATGACCCCGACCGCGGCACCCGTCGAATTCACCACCGCACCGCGTTCACCGACCCTCGGCAGCTCCTCGTCGGTGTACTGAGCCAACAGGCTTGCCGTGCTGGTCTTCGCTCCGGACAGCACGGCCGCAACCAGCGTGTCCCGTAGTGGGCCCGGGTAGGCGAACTCGACAATCGGCAGATCGGCCACTCACGCATCATATTTCGAGGTCTACCCACACCAGTCTGTGGTCCGACGGATGCTCGGCCTGATCGGGCCAATACACCTGCGAGCCGCGCACGGTCAGATCGTCCGAGGGCAGTACGTAGTCCACGCGCAGGTCACCCGGCGTCGGATCAGCGAAATCAGCTGTGTCCGTGCCATGTCCATCGGACGTGGGTGCCGGATCTCGAACCCGCGGAAGATCCAGAAGCTGTGCGATGGCACCGGCCACGGAGTCGCCGTCGACCGGATCGCTGTTCTGGTCGCCCATCATCACGAACGAGGCTCCCTCGTCGAGTCCGCCTCGCACGCCGTTGTCGTCGTAGAGGTAGTCGGCACCGGAAATGTAATCGGCGCTCAACCGGATCTCGTCGTGATTGCGCTTACCGTTACGGTCCTCGGGTCCGTCGAAGGACGGGGGAGTGGGATGCGAAGCCAACACGTGCAGCGTCTTCCCGTTCACGTCGACGGGCACGTCCCAATGAGACTTGCTGGACAGTCGAAGCGCGTCTGCGTTCTCTCCGTAATAGTCGCGCGGTAACAGCGAGTTCGGCATGTCCTTCCACAGAAAGTTCTGGAACGTGCGTACCGAACCGGTGTCGATCGGGAACTTCGAGTACACCACCATGCCGTACTGGCCGGGGAACTGTCCGAATCCCCAGGCGTCACCGGGGCCACCGAGTGCGCCGTCCCCGTCCAGGTCGAGTCCCGAGTCGACGCCGGTGTTCACCGGAGCAGTGAAGAAGAACGGGTACTGCCCGTCGAGGTAGTTCTCGTTGAAGAGGGTGGGGCCATCGGACCCCGAATAGTCGAACTCGTTGATCAGCAACACATCCGGTGAGTTCGCGGAGATCACGTCGGCTACTGCGCGAGCCTGGGCGTTCTCCGCGCTCAGGTCGGTGACCAACTGTCCGGCCGCGGACCGATTGAGACTGGCGTTGAACGTCGCCACCCGGATGCTCGACGGTTCGTCGGGGGTCGGGTCTGCAGCAGACGGGTCCGTGGTGGAACAGCCGGCAGCCATGACGGCGAGGGTAACGGCGACGGCCACAAGTCTCGACGTTTTCACGTTTCCGACCGTAGAGACGGTAAGCGAACGTAAGGTTACGAATTAACAAGCAAGCGTGCTTGCTTTTTTCTCGTGCCTTTGTGAAGCTGGTTCCATGGCAGACCTCGACTTACTCGTCGGCGATCTCCGTGCCGAGGGTGACGACCTCGACGCGCTGGTGGCCGAGCTGGCACCCGAACACTGGGCGGCACCTACTCCGGCGGCGGGCTGGACGATCGCACATCAGATCGCGCACCTGTCGTGGACGGATCACGTCGCGGAGCGAACCACATCCGCAGCGTCCGGTGATACCGCGGCCGAGGAGGAGTTCGCTCGCACGCTGAAAAAGGCCTGGGAGAATCCCACCGGGTTCGTCGACGCCGCCGCCGAGGAGGAAGCGGGCAATCCGGAACTGTTGAGCGCCTGGCGAACCCGCCGCCACGCCATGACGGACGCGCTGAAGCAGGTCCCGTCGGGCGTCAAGATCCAGTGGTTCGGGCCGCCCATGAGTGCCGCGTCCATGGCCACCGCCCGTCTCATGGAGACGTGGGCCCACGGACAGGATGTCGCCGACGCGCTGGGCGTGACCCGCGTGCCGACCGACCGAATCCGCGGAGTCGCACACATCGGCGTGAGGACACGGGATTTCGCTTACGCCGTCAACGAGCAGACTCCGCCGGCGGAACCGTTCGGAGTCGAACTCACCGCACCCTCGGGCGAAGTGTGGACGTGGGGTCCCGACGACGCAGAACAGCGTGTCACCGGATCTGCACTCGACTTCTGCCTTCTCGTCACTCAGCGCGCACACCGCGACGACCTGGATGTTCGAGCCGACGGGGCCGACGCCGCACACTGGCTCACCATCGCCCAAGCCTTCGCAGGCCCTCCCGGACAGGGACGAGACAAGGCAGGACGCGAGAAAGCATGACCGTACGTATAGGCAACTGCTCCGGTTTCTACGGAGATCGACTGTCCGCGATGCGGGAGATGCTCGAGGGAGGAAACCTCGATTACCTCACCGGTGACTACCTCGCCGAGCTGACCATGCTCATCCTGGGACGCGACCGAATGAAGGACGCGACCCGTGGCTACGCCAAAACCTTTCTGCGGCAGGCCGAGGACTGTCTCGGACTGGCACTCGACAAGGGCGTGAAGATCGTCGCCAATGCCGGCGGACTGAATCCGCGCGGACTGGTCGAGGCGTTGGAGAAGCTGGATTCCGGCGCGAAGATCGGCTACGTGGACGGCGACGACCTCCTTGGCAGGGCAGGCGAACTCGGCCTCGGCAGCCCGCTGACGGCAAACGCCTACCTCGGTGCGTGGGGAATCGTGGAATGCCTGAACTCCGGTGCCGACGTCGTGGTGACCGGTCGCGTCACCGACGCCAGTGTCATCGTCGGCCCCGCCGCCGCTCACTTCGGCTGGTCGACAACCGATTACGACGCACTGGCCGGCGCGGTCATCGCGGGCCACGTCATCGAGTGCGGTACTCAAGCGACCGGCGGTAACTACTCGTTCTTCACCGAGATCGCCGACATGTCCCGTCCCGGGTTCCCCATCGCCGAGATCGAAGCCGACGGATCCTCCGTCATCACCAAGCACGAGGGCACCGGCGGTGCCGTCAGCGTCGGTACCGTCACCGCGCAACTGCTGTACGAGATCACCGGTGGCCGATACGCGAACCCCGACGTCACCGCGCGCATCGACACGGCGGTCCTGGCGCAGGAGTCCAGCAACCGAGTATCGATCAGCGGGGTCACCGGAGAAGCGCCGCCGCCCACCTACAAGGTCTCGCTCAACGCACTCGGCGGCTTCCGCAACGAATTCACGATGGTGTTGACCGGCCTGGACATCGAGGCCAAAGCCGAACTGGCGCAACGGCAGTTCGAGTCGTGGTTGCCCGCCCGACCGACCGAGTTGGACTGGACTCTGGTGCGTACCGACAAGCCCGACGCCGAGACCGAGGAAACCGCAAGCGCGTTGCTGCGCTGCGTCGCCCGCGACAGTAACCCCGACGCGGTGGGACGCCAGTTCTCGGCTGTGGCGGTCGAACTCGCGCTCGCCAGCTACCCGGGCTTCTCGGTCACCGCACCGCCCGGAAACGGAGCCCCGTACGGGGTGTTCACCGCAGGTTTCGTCGACGCACACGACGTACCGCATACGGCCCACCTGGCCGACGGCACCGAACGCAGCATTGCACCCTCGGCGCAGACGCGAGTCCTGGAATCGCTGGTCGAACCGAAGCTGCCGGCACCGCGAGCCGCCGAGGACACCATCCGACTACCACTGGGCACCATCGCCGCCGCCCGCAGCGGAGACAAGGGTGGGAGCGCCAACGTCGGGGTCTGGGTGCGCACCGATGACGAATTCGCTTGGCTGGTGCACGCATTGACGGTCGAGACCCTGAAGAAGATGTTGCCCGAGGCCGAAAAACTCACTGTCACTCGGCATGTACTTCCCAACCTGCGGGCGGTGAACTTCGTCATCGACGGCATTCTCGGCCAGGGCGTTGCATCGCAGGCCAGATTCGATCCACAGGCCAAGGGGCTCGGTGAGTGGCTGCGGTCGCGGCACATCGACATTCCCGAAACACTCGTGTTCACAGGAGTGGAGCCTGCGGAACGACCCGACAAGAAAGCAGCACTCGTATGAACATTTGGACGACGCCGGAGCGTCAGCAGCTTCGCAAGACCGTTCGCAGTTTCGTGGAGCAGGACATCGCGCCGCATATGAACCAGTGGGAGACCGAGGGCGAGATTCCGCGCGAGCTGCACAAGAAAGCGGCCGCTCTCGGTTTGCTCGGCGCAGGGTTTCCCGAGGACGTCGGCGGCGACGGCGGTGATCTCGCGGACGCGGTGCTGATCTGCGAGGAGATGCACCAGGCCGGCGCGTCGGGCGGACTGTTCGCTTCTCTGTTCACCTGTGGAATTGCGTTGCCGCACTTGGTTGCCGCGAGAGATCCTGGGCAGATCGACAAGTGGGTGCGGCCGACGCTGGCGGGGGAGAAGATCGGCTCGCTCGCGATCACCGAGCCGGGCGGCGGCTCCGACGTGGGTCATCTGCGGACCAAGGCGGTCAGAGACGCCGACCATTACGTCGTCAACGGGTCGAAGACCTACATCACCTCGGGGTGCCGTGCGGACTTCGTCGTCACCGCGGTCCGGACGGGAGGCGAGGGGGCAGCCGGAGTGTCGCTCCTCGTCGTCGAGAGGGGCACACCGGGATTCGAGGTCACCAGCAAGCTCGACAAGATGGGGTGGCGCGCCTCCGATACCGCCGAACTCTCCTTCGTCGACGCCCGGGTTCCGGTGGCCAACCTGGTCGGTGCCGAGAACAGCGGCTTCATCCAGATCGCGCAGGCATTTCTCACCGAGCGTATCGCTCTCGCCGCTCAGGCCTACGCCAGCGCGCAGCGGTGCCTCGATCTGACGCTGCAGTGGGTTCGAGACCGGGAGACCTTCGGAAAGCCGCTCATCGCACGGCAATCCGTACAGAACACCGTCACCGAGATGGCGCGCAAGATCGACATCGCCCGCGTGTACACCCGCTCCCTCGTCGAGCGGTCCATGCAGGAGGACGGTGACTTCATCGCCGAGGTCTGCTTCGCCAAGAACACCGCCGTCGAATCCGGGGAGTGGGTGGCCAATCAAGCCGTCCAACTCTTCGGCGGACTCGGGTACATGCGCGAGAGCGAGGTCGAACGGCAATACCGCGACATGCGCATCCTCGGTATCGGCGGCGGAACCACCGAAATTCTCACCGGCCTCGCCGCAAAACGATTGGGATACCAGGCATGAGCGTGCTGAAGTCCACTCTCGACACCGCATCGGAGCAGTACACCGGTGCCACCGAGGCCATGCACACCAAACTGGCCGAGATCGACGCCGAACACGACAAGGCGCTGCTCGGTGGCGGTCAGAAGTACGTCGATCGACACAAGAAGCGTGGCAAGCTGCTCGCCCGTGAGCGCATCGAATTGTTGATCGACGAGGATTCCGCGTTTCTCGAACTGTGCCCACTTGCGGCGTGGGGCAGCGACTTTCCCGTCGGTGCCAGCACCGTCATGGGAATCGGTGTCGTGTGCGGGGTCGAATGTCTCATCGTGGCCAACGATCCCACGGTCCGTGGCGGGTCCAGCAACCCGTGGACCCTGAAGAAGGGGTTCCGCGGCAACGACATCGCCACCCAGAACCGACTGCCGGTGATCTCTCTCGTCGAGTCGGGCGGTGCCGACCTGCCCACGCAGAAAGAGGTGTTCATCCCCGGCGGACGCATGTTCCGCGATCTGACGCAGCTCTCGGCGGCCGGTATTCCGACCATCGCCCTGGTGTTCGGCAACTCGACTGCGGGCGGTGCCTACGTTCCCGGCATGTCCGATCACGTCGTCATGATCAAGGAACGATCCAAGGTGTTCTTGGCCGGACCGCCCCTGGTGAAGATGGCCACCGGTGAGGATTCGGACGACGAGTCGCTCGGCGGAGCCGAGATGCACGCCCGGAAGTCGGGTCTCGCAGACTACTTCGCCGTCGACGAGCAGGACGCCATCCGTATCGGACGCAGCATCGTCTCCCGGTTGAATTGGAAGAAGAAGGGGCCCGAGCCACGGGCCGAGGTCATCGAGCCACTCGCCGATCCCGAGGATCTGCTCGGCATCGTCCCCACCGACCTGAAGATCCCGTTCGATCCCCGTGAGGTCATCGCCCGCATCGTCGACGGTTCCGACTTCGACGAGTTCAAGCCCATGTACGGCGGCTCGCTCGTCACCGGTTGGGCAGAGTTGCACGGCTACCCGATCGGCATCCTGGCCAACGCACGCGGCGTGCTGTTCAGCGAGGAATCGCAGAAGGCGACGCAGTTCATCCAGCTCGCCAACCGGTCGAACACGCCACTGCTGTTCCTGCACAACACCACCGGCTACATGGTGGGCAAGGAGTACGAGGAAGGCGGCATGATCAAGCACGGATCGATGATGATCAACGCCGTCTCCAACTCGAAGGTGCCGCACATCTCGATCCTGCTCGGGGCGTCCTACGGAGCCGGCCATTACGGCATGTGCGGCCGTGCTTTCGATCCTCGCTTCCTCTTCGCCTGGCCGTCCAGCAAATCCGCCGTCATGGGTGGCGCACAGCTGGCCGGCGTCATCTCCATCGTCGGACGCGCCGCCGCAGAAGCTCGTGGTCAAGCGTTCGACGCGGAGGCAGATGCCGGATTGCGCGCGATGATCGAGAATCAGATCGAAGCCGAATCGTTGCCGATGTTCCTGTCCGGGCGCCTCTACGACGACGGCGTCATCGATCCCCGTGACACCCGCACGGTAGTGGGAATGTGCCTGTCGGCCATCGCCTCTGCCCCGATCGAAGGCACCGCGAACTTCGGTGTCTTCCGGATGTGATGCCCGCATGCTGAACAAAGTCCTCGTGGCCAACCGCGGCGAAATCGCCCGACGCGTCTTCACCACCTGCCGCGCGGAGGGCATCGATACCGTCGCGGTCTTCTCCGACGCCGACGTGGCATCTCCCCATGTGCGGGAGGCTGACTCCGCTGTGCGCCTGCCTGGGCAGAGCCCGTCCGAGACCTACTTGCGCGGAGAATTGATCATCGCCGCCGCGGTGCAGGCCGGAGCCGACGCGGTCCATCCGGGATACGGATTCCTCTCCGAGAACGCCGAATTCGCCCGGCAGGTACTCGACGCCGGGTTGACCTGGATCGGACCGCCCGTCAAGGCCATCGAATCGATGGGCTCGAAGGTCGAGTCCAAGAAGATGATGGCCGACGCCGGAGTGCCGGTGCTGACTCGGCTCGATCCCGAGTCGGTCACCGAGAACGAGCTACCGGTACTGATCAAGGCCTCCGCGGGCGGCGGCGGTAGGGGGATGCGCATCGTCCGCAGTCTCGATGCACTGCAGTCGGAGCTCGAGGCAGCCGGACGAGAAGCCCTGTCGGCCTTCGGCGATGGAACGGTGTTCATCGAGCGGTACATCGAAACCGGGCGGCACATCGAAGTTCAGGTCATGGCCGATCGATTCGGCACGGTGTGGACGGTGGGCGAGCGTGAATGCTCGATCCAACGCAGGCACCAGAAGGTCGTCGAGGAAGCTCCGTCGCCGCTCGTCGAACGCATCGACGGCATGCGCGAGAAGCTGTTCGAGGCAGCCACACTGGCATCCGAGGCCATCGGCTACGAGGGTGCAGGCACCGTCGAATTCCTCGCCGACGAAAAGGGAAACTTCTTCTTCCTCGAGATGAACACCCGCTTGCAGGTGGAGCATCCGGTCACCGAATGCACGACGGGTCTGGATCTCGTTGCCCTGCAGATCCAGGTTGCGGCGGGGGAGCGGCTACCGGCCGAACAGCCCACGACACGGGGACACTCGATCGAGGTTCGGCTGTACGCCGAGGATCCGGCTCAGGACTGGCAGCCGCAGAGCGGTGCCGTGCACCGATTCGACATCCCCGGTGCGCAGTTCGAGGTGTCGGACAAAGCGGGATACATCAGAGTCGATTCCGGCGTCGAGACGGGCAGCGTGGTGGGAACGCAGTACGACCCCATGCTCGCCAAGGTGATCTCCTTCGCCCCGACGCGGGACCGAGCGGCGACTCTGTTGGCGAAAGCACTGCAGAACGCCACCATTCACGGTCTGAAGACCAATCGCGATCTGCTGGTCAACATTCTGCGCCATCCGGCGTTCCTGGCGGGCGACACCGATACCGCCTTCTTCGACACGCACGGCCTCGATGTCCTGGCTCAGCCGATCGCGCACGGCCGGGCCGAGGAATTGTCGGCGCTCGCGGCTGCCTTGGCCGACGCGGCGAGCAACGTCTCGCGAGCTCGGGTGAACCGGGGTCTACCCGGCGGCTGGCGCAATCTCCGGTCGCAACCGCAGCGCAAGACGTACAACGACATCACCGTCGAATACTCGATCGAACGCAGCGGACTCACCTCCTCGGTGGAGGGTGTCGAACTGGTGGAGCACACACCGACCTCGGTGACGCTCGACGACAACGGGATTCGTCGTATCTTCGCAGTGAGCACCTACGGGTCCGACGTGTTCGTGGATTCTTCCCTGGGCCCCGTTCGATTGGCTCGGGCACCGAGGTTCACCGACCCCACCGACGAGGTGGCGGCCGGATCACTGCTTGCGCCGATGCCGGGCAGCGTCATCAGAATTGCTGCTGCGCAGGGAGATACCGTCACCGCGGGCCAGCCCATTCTGTGGCTGGAGGCGATGAAGATGGAGCACACCGTGACTGCACCCGCCGATGGTGTGCTCACCGAACTGAACGTGCAGCAGGGTCAGCAAGTCGAGGTAGGACAGGTCTTGGCAGTAGTCACCGACACGCCAGTAGTCACCGAGCAGGGAGTGGAGCAACCATGAGTTTCATCGAAACCGAAGAGCAGAAGGGTCTGCGCAACGCAGTCTCGTCACTGGGCAAGCGGTACAACTACATCGACTACGTGCTGCCCAAGGCTCGCAGGGGCGAGCCACTGACCGAACTGTGGAACGAGGCGGGCAAGCTCGGCTTCCTCGGCGTCAATCTGCCCGAGGAATACGGCGGCGGCGGCGCAGGCATCTACGAGCTTGCGCTCGTCCAGGAGGAGTTGGCCGCGCACGGTGCCGGTCTACTGCTCGTCGTCGTCAGCCCGGCCATCTGCGGCACAATCATCGGCAAGTACGGCACGGCAGACCAGAAGCAGGAGTGGCTCACCGCCCTCGCCGACGGTTCCAAGATCATGGTCTTCGGCATCACCGAGCCCGACGCCGGATCGAACTCGCACCAGATCACCACCACCGCGCGTCGCGACGGTGACGAATGGATCTTGAAGGGCAACAAGATCTATATCTCGGGCGTGGATCAGGCCGACGCCGTGTTGATCGTTGCGCGGACCGAGGATTCCAAGACCGGCAAACTCAAGCCGGCGCTGTTCATCGTGCCCACCGACGCTCCCGGACTGCAGAAGACGCAGATGGAGATGGACATCGTCGAGCCCGATCATCAGTTCGTGCTGTTCCTCGACGACGTCCGGTTGCCCGCCGAGGCGCTCGTCGGTGAGGCCGACGCTGCCCTGATGCAGCTGTTCGCCGGCTTGAACCCCGAGCGCATTCTCGGTGCCGCGATGGCTGTCGGTATGGGTCGCTACGCTCTGGACGCGGCGGTCAAATACGCCAACGAGCGGACGGTCTGGAAGACGCCGATCGGCGCTCACCAGGGCTTGGCGCACCCGTTGGCGCAGTGCAAGATCGAGCTGGAGTTGGCGAAATTGATGATGCAGAAGGCCGCGGTGCTCTACGACTCCGGCGACGATTTCGGAGCGGCAGAAGCCGCGAACATGGCCAAATATGCTGCGGCCGAGGCCAGTATCAAGGCACTCGATCAGGCGATCCAAACCCACGGCGGTGCCGGATTGAGCAGTGAATACGGATTGGCTGCGATGCTCGGAGCGGCCCGCATCGCCCGCGTCGCTCCGGTGAGCCGGGAGATGATCCTGAACTTCGTGAGCCAGCACTCGCTCGGCCTGCCGAGAAGCTACTGATGGCCGTTCTCGTCGAGTCGGGCAAAGACACAGCGTATTTGACGTTGGATTCGCCGCAGAACCGAAACGCGCTGTCGTCGGTGTTGGTCGAGGAGCTGACAGCGGGCCTCATCGCTGCGGCGCACGACGACGACATCAGAACGATCGTGCTCGGTCACACCGGCACGACGTTCTGCGCCGGTGCCGACCTCAGAGAGGCCGGGGCGTCGCCGGAGCTTCGGACTCGGCAGATGCTGGATCTGATGCGGCTGATCATCGACACCCCGAAACCCGTCGTCGTACAGATCGATGGTCATGTGCGGGCAGGCGGGATGGGGCTCGTGGCGGCGTGCGACGTCGCCATTGCCGGACCGGAAAGCTCGTTCGCGCTGACCGAGGTTCGCCTCGGACTGGCGGCGTCGGTCATCTCCGTCGCCGTGTTGCCGCGACTGTCGTCCCGGGCGGCGAGTCGATATTTCCTCACCGGCGAGACGTTCGACGGTGCCACCGCCCAGGAGATCGGTCTCGTCACCGTGGCCGACGCCGTTCCCGCGGCCGCGGTGGCCGACTACATGATCATGTTCAGGAAGTGCTCGCCGCAGGGCTTGGCCGAGTCCAAACAGCTCACCACCGCCGCGATCCGACGCGAGATCGACGAGCGCGGAACGGCCGTCGCCGAGCAATCGGCCAGGTTGTTTGCATCGGAGGAAGCCCGAGAGGGGATGATGTCCTTTCTGGAGAAGAGGCCGCCGTCCTGGGCTGCCGAAAAGTAGGTCGAGAAGGAGCAGGGAGATGGTGATGGCGCGCGAACCCAAGCAGGATCGCAGCAGGGTGACGCGTCAGCGACTGCTCGAGGCGACGATCGACTCGCTCGCCGAGCAGGGCTGGAGCGCAACGACGGTCGGGGTCGTCGCCGAGCGCGCCGGCGTCTCTCGCGGTGCCACCCAACACCATTTCCCGACGCGTGAGGACCTCATCACCGGGGCACTCGAGTACATGTTCGACACCCGGATGGACCACGCGCGCCGCGAGGCGCAGGAGATTCCGCCCGGCCCCGGCCGAACGAAACTGGTGGTGGAGAGGCTCGTCGAGTACTACACGGGTCCGATGTTCAAGGCGGCGCTGCAGGTCTGGACAGCCGCGTCGGCCGACCCGGAGCTGCGCGACCGGATCGTTCCACTCGAAGAGCGATTCGGTCGTCGAGCGCACTCGATGGCCGTCGAGAACCTCGGAGTCGACGACAACGATCCCGTCACCCACCGTCTCGTTCAGGCGACGCTCGACCTGGCGCGTGGGCTCGGTCTCGCAGACGTCCTGACCGATGACGCGCGTCGCCGCGTCGAAATCGTGCGAGCCTGGGCCGATGTGCTCGACGCCTCGCTGAACGCGCGGCTGTCCGCCGTAGGAGCGGTAGCGCACTAGACGCGCACGATCTGCAGTTCCGATCCACCTGTGCTTGAGTCTGCTCGTGACTTCCGATTCCGCACGCGTCCACCGTGGCCACATCTTTCACATCGCGGGCTCGCCCACAGTGCTGGACGCCGCCGCGTCGTTGGTCTCGATTCCCGACGGTGCCCTCGTGGTCTCAGGCGAGGGCAGGATCGAGTTCTGCGGCGAGTTCGATTCTCTGCCAACGCAATACACCCATGTGGATGTGTCGGATCACCGGCCCGGCTTTCTGCTGCCGGGATTCGTCGACACGCACATTCATTTCCCACAGACCTACGCCGGTGACTCCTACGGCGGCGGGCAATTGCTCGAATGGCTGAACACGTGCATCTTTCCGTCCGAAGCACGATTCGCCGATCCGGAATTCGCGGCGGCGGCCGCGCGCGACTTCTGCGCAGCACGCATTCGCGCTGGGACGACGCAGGCCATGGTGTTCGGGTCGGCATTCCCGCACGCACAGGATTCTTTGTTCTCCGAGACGCTCGAGCACGGACTGCGCATCGTCAGTGGCCGCGGGATCCAGACCACCGGCCCCGCGTCGGCGCACGCGCTGATCACCGGTGAGGACGAGGCGATCCGCCTGGTGTCCGAGGAGATAGAGAAGTGGCACGCCGCCGACACCGGCGATGTCGACACCGCGATGCTGCACGTCGCCGTCGTACCGCGTTTTTCTCTGTCGGTGACCACGGAGACGCTGAGGAACCTCGGCGAGCTCTACGACTCGGTGCGGGCACGTGGCGTCTACTTTCACACGCACCTCAACGAGAACAACCGACCGGGCACCGGCGAGATCGACGCCACCAAGGGTGCGTACCAGGTCGAGAGTTACCTGGACACCTACGACGGCAAGTTCCTGCCGGGCTCGCAGCTAGGTGGCAAGAGCCTGCTGGGTCGACGGTCGATTCTGGCGCACGCGGTGCACTGCGAAGACGCGGAACTGACGAGGTTGGCCGAGACGGGTACGTCCATCGCGCACTGTCCCACCTCGCAGCAGTTCCTGGGCTCGGGCACGATGCCGTGGAAGAGAACCGTCGCCGCCGGGGTGAACATCGCCATCGGGTCCGACTTCGGAGGCGGTGACGAGTGGCTGCTCCCGCAGGTACTGGCCGACGCGTTCAAGGTGCACATCTCCGAACCGGGAGACGCAGGCCTGTCGCTGCATCCGGCCGAACTGTTGTTCACCGGGACGCTCGCCGGGGCACGTGCACTCGACATGGAGGAGCGCATCGGCAACTTCGACGTGGGGAAAGAGGCGGACTTCGTCGTGGTCGATCCCGACGCGTGGCCGCAGCTGGCCGCGGCCGTCGACCACGGCGTGC
Source organism: Rhodococcus sp. NKCM2511 (assembly GCF_014905595.1). Taxonomy (NCBI): domain Bacteria; kingdom Bacillati; phylum Actinomycetota; class Actinomycetes; order Mycobacteriales; family Nocardiaceae; genus Rhodococcus; species Rhodococcus sp. NKCM2511. The sequence continues at coordinate 305,333 of NZ_BNHJ02000003.1, forward strand.
GGGCCGAGGACCCCGAGCTGGCCCGCGACCAGAACCTGTTCGCCCTGCTGATGGCCATGCGAGAGCCGGCCATCGTGGGTGTGTACGTCCAAGGGCGCGCTGTGCACGGCACATGACCGCTGCCCTGTTCGGTTGGTAGGTTCGGTGCGACGCGAACTGCAGCATCGGACCAGCACGCGAAGGACGGCATGAAGCGAGTGGCACTGGTGATCACCGCGGTCGCCGCGCTGATCGCAGGTTGCGGTGGCTCGGATACCGACGCCGCCGATACCGCGCCCGAGCCGTCGACGAGCAAGGCCGCGTACGAGCCCGGCCCGTTCTTCGGCGAATGCGGATCGATCAGCGACGCCGAGGTGCAGGCCGCGTTCGGTGCCGGACCGTTTGCCCAAGTCACCCGCAACTCCGTCGGCTGCCAGTGGGAAACCGTGGCCATCAGCGGACCGAGTGTCAGCTTCTCCTGGTACCGCGGTAGCCCGATCGGCCGCGAACGCGCCGGTTCCGAACTGATCGGCCGTCCGGCCAAGGACATCGCCATCGACGGCAACCCCGGGTTCGAAGCCGAGCAGGGCCCGTTGTGCGAGATCGGTGTGCAATTCGGCGACGACTTCTTCCATTGGTCGGTCACCTACTCCGAACAGATCCCAGCGCGCCCGCCGTGCGACGTCGGCAACGAGCTGGCGAAGCTGACCGTGGAGCGCAAACAATGAGATCGCGAGCAAGTACTTCGAGACGGGTTTTCGCCGCAGCCGCGACTCTGCTGCTCGCGGCCGGTTGCTCTCAGTCGGTCGAGGGCACGCCGCGGCCGGCGAGCTTCGCCGGATCGGGCAACCAAGAATTCACCAAGTTGTTGACCGAGTGCGATGCCGTCTCCGACGACCAGATTGCCGATGCCACCGGAGCCGACGACATCGCTCGTGGCTTCTTCGGAGCGATCTGCCGATGGGATCTGATCGGTTCCGCGGGCATCGTGAAGGTGACGTTCAACTGGTTCGAGTCCGGCACCCTGGCCGCCGAGCGGGCGGCCGACGAGAAGATGACGTACACCGTCAGCGACACAACAGTGCAGGGCCGCAAGGCAATACAGGCTCAACGCCCGAACGACCCGGACTCGTGCGGAGTGTCGGCCGGAGCGGACCAGGCGGGCATCTTCGGGTGGTGGGTGCAGTACCGTCCAGGCGTCGCACACCCCGATCCCTGCCAGGGGGCAGCGAAGCTGGCAGACCTCACACTCAACCTGAGCAGATAGGTTGCGTATCAGAGCGAAGGGTGTTTTGACCCGAGGCCGCGCCGCCGGGTATCGTTATGGGTCGTGTCCGGCCTGGCCGGACCGTTTGTGTGCCTATGCGAGGTACAGCCGTGCGCACGTTCGTCTCGAGAGCGCGCAACCGGCTGGACGTGTGGGGGTATGCGACACACCCGACCGCGGGGTGCAAGAGACCCGCGGAGACGTCATGGGTGAGGAGCAGTGTTCTCTTGCTCCAACTGCTAGATCCCTGTTTATCGACACGAAGAAAGCCGGTTTATGCCAACGATCAACCAGCTGGTCCGTAAGGGTCGCACCGACAAGGTCGCGAAACTGAAGACCGCTGCCCTCAAGGGCAGTCCCCAGCGCCGTGGTGTGTGCACTCGCGTGTACACCACCACCCCCAAGAAGCCGAACTCCGCTCTCCGTAAGGTCGCGCGCGTTCGCCTGACCACCTCGGTAGAGGTCACCGCGTACATCCCCGGTGAGGGCCACAACCTGCAGGAGCACTCGATGGTGCTCGTTCGCGGCGGTCGTGTGAAGGACCTCCCGGGTGTGCGTTACAAGATCATCCGCGGCTCGCTCGACACCCAGGGTGTCAAGAACCGCAAGCAGGCTCGCAGCCGCTACGGAGCCAAGAAGGAGAAGAGCTGATATGCCACGCAAGGGCCCAGCACCCAAGCGGCCGCTGATCAACGACCCGGTCTACGGATCGCCGTTGGTCACGCAGCTCGTCAACAAGATCCTTCTCGACGGCAAGAAGTCGACCGCAGAGCGCATCGTCTACCAGGCGCTCGAGCAGGCTCGCGAGAAGACCGGCACCGACCCCGTCGTCACGCTCAAGCGTGCACTCGACAACGTCAAGCCGGCCCTTGAGGTTCGCAGCCGACGCGTCGGCGGTGCCACCTACCAGGTGCCCGTCGAGGTTCGTCCCGGCCGCTCCACCACGCTGGCACTGCGCTGGCTGGTCACGTTCTCGCGCGCTCGTCGCGAGAAGACCATGGTCGAGCGTCTGGCGAACGAGTTGCTCGACGCCAGCAACGGCCTCGGTGCCGCTGTGAAGCGCCGCGAAGACACTCACAAGATGGCCGAAGCCAACAAGGCGTTCGCCCACTACCGCTGGTGATCTCCTCGCTCGGGCGGTATTCGGAACTTTCCGATGCCGCCCGAGCGTTGATCAGCTCAGGCAATACCTCTTCCAACACCAAGGCGGGTTAACTCGTGGCACAGGACGTGCTGACCGACCTCAACAAGGTCCGCAACATCGGCATCATGGCCCACATCGATGCCGGCAAGACCACCACTACCGAACGCATCCTCTTCTACACCGGTATCTCCTACAAGATCGGTGAAGTTCACGATGGCGCAGCCACCATGGACTGGATGGAGCAGGAGCAGGAGCGTGGCATCACGATCACCTCTGCTGCCACGACGTGCTTCTGGAACGACAACCAGATCAACATCATCGACACCCCCGGTCACGTCGACTTCACCGTCGAGGTGGAGCGTTCGCTCCGCGTCCTCGACGGCGCTGTCGCAGTGTTCGACGGCAAAGAAGGTGTCGAGCCGCAGTCCGAGCAGGTGTGGCGTCAGGCCGACAAGTACGACGTGCCGCGTATCTGCTTCGTCAACAAGATGGACAAGCTCGGCGCGGACTTCTACTACACCGTGCAGACCATCATCGATCGTCTCGGTGCCAAGCCGCTGGTCATCCAGCTGCCCATCGGTGCAGAGAACGAGTTCGAGGGCGTCATCGACCTCGTGCAGATGAAGGCTCTCGTGTGGAGTGGCGAGACCAAGCTCGGCGAGAAGTACGAGATCCAGGAGATCCCGGAAAACCTCAAGGAGCGCGCAGACGAGTACCGCACGCAGCTGCTCGAGACCGTGGCCGAGTCCGACGAAGCGCTTCTGGAGAAGCACTTCGGCGGCGAAGAGCTCACGATCGACGAGATCAAGGGCGCCATCCGCAAGATGACGGTCAACAGCGAGCTGTACCCGATCCTGTGTGGATCCGCGTTCAAGAACAAGGGCGTTCAGCCCATGCTCGACGCGGTCATCGACTACCTCCCGTCTCCCCTCGACGTTGCCGAGACCATCGGACACGCCGTCGGCGACGAGGAGAAGGAGATCACTCGCAAGCCGTCCGCAGACGAGCCGTTCGCGGCTCTCGCGTTCAAGATCGCGACGCACCCCTTCTTCGGCAAGCTGACCTACGTCCGGGTGTACTCGGGCAAGGTCGACTCCGGCGCTCAGGTCATCAACTCGACCAAGGGCAAGAAGGAGCGTCTGGGCAAGCTGTTCCAGATGCACTCCAACAAGGAGAACGCGATCGCGACCGCGTCTGCCGGTCACATCTACGCCGTCATCGGCCTCAAGGACACCACGACGGGTGACACGCTCTGCGATCCGCAGAACCAGATCATCCTCGAGTCCATGAGCTTCCCGGACCCGGTCATCCAGGTCTCGATCGAGCCCAAGACCAAGTCCGACCAGGAGAAGCTGGGAACAGCGATCCAGAAGCTCGCCGAAGAGGACCCCACGTTCTCGGTGAAGCTGGACGAGGACACCGGCCAGACCGTCATCGGCGGCATGGGTGAGCTCCACCTCGACATCCTCGTCGACCGTATGCGTCGCGAGTTCAAGGTCGAGGCCAACGTCGGCAAGCCGCAGGTTGCGTACCGCGAGACCATCCGCAAGACGGTCGAGAAGCACGACTACACGCACAAGAAGCAGACCGGTGGCTCCGGCCAGTTCGCGAAGGTCATCATCAAGCTCGAGCCTTTCGAGGGCGAAGACGGCGCGACGTACGAGTTCGAGAACAAGGTCAGCGGTGGTCGTGTGCCCAGGGAGTACATCCCCTCGGTCGACGCCGGTGCACAGGACGCCATGCAGTACGGTGTTCTCGCCGGATACCCCCTGGTCAACGTCAAGGTCACACTGCTCGACGGTGCGTACCACGACGTCGACTCGTCGGAAATGGCCTTCAAGGTCGCCGGCTCACAAGCGTTCAAGGAAGCCGCCCGTAAGGCCAGCCCCGTCATCCTCGAACCCGTCATGGCCGTCGAGGTCATCACGCCCGAGGATTACATGGGTGAGGTCATCGGCGACCTGAACTCCCGCCGTGGTCAGATCCAGGCCATGGAGGAACGCAGCGGTGCCCGTATCGTCAAGGCACTGGTTCCGCTGTCGGAGATGTTCGGCTACATCGGAGACCTTCGGTCGAAGACGCAGGGCCGCGCTAACTACTCCATGGTCTTCGATTCGTACGCAGAAGTTCCCGCGAACGTAGCGAAGGAAATCATCGCGAAGGTCAACGGAGAGTAATTCTCTTCGTTTGCTGGACCACGCTCGACCTGTAATAAGTAACAACACATACGCGTGCTTGCCCCGCAGGGGCGCGCACAGATCAGTCCAGGAGGACACACAGTGGCGAAGGCGAAGTTCGATCGGACGAAGCCGCACGTCAACATCGGCACCATCGGTCACGTTGACCACGGTAAGACGACGCTGACGGCTGCAATCACCAAGGTTCTGCACGACAAGTTCCCGGACCTGAACGAGGCCTCGGCTTTCGATCAGATCGACAAGGCTCCGGAGGAGAAGGCTCGTGGTATCACGATCAACATCTCCCACGTCGAGTACCAGACCGACAAGCGCCACTACGCGCACGTCGATGCACCGGGTCACGCCGACTACATCAAGAACATGATCACCGGCGCGGCACAGATGGACGGCGCAATCCTGGTCGTGGCAGCTACCGATGGCCCGATGCCGCAGACCCGCGAGCACGTGCTCCTGGCCCGCCAGGTCGGCGTGCCGTACATCCTGGTCGCACTGAACAAGGCCGACATGGTCGACGACGACGAGATCATCGAGCTCGTCGAGATGGAGGTCCGCGAGCTCCTCGCTTCGCAGGAGTTCGACGAGGACGCACCGGTCATCAAGGTCTCCGCACTCAAGGCACTCGAGGGTGACGAGAAGTGGGGCGAGTCGGTTCTGGAGCTCATGCAGGCCGTCGACGACTCGGTTCCGGACCCCGTCCGTGAGACCGACAAGCCGTTCCTCATGCCCGTCGAGGACGTCTTCACCATCACCGGTCGTGGCACCGTGGTCACCGGACGTATCGAGCGCGGCTCGGTCAACGTCAACGAAGAGGTCGAGATCGTCGGCATCCGCCCCGGCTCGACCAAGACCACCGTCACCGGCATCGAAATGTTCCGCAAGCTGCTCGACTCGGGTCAGGCAGGCGACAACGTCGGCCTCCTCGTTCGTGGCATCAAGCGCGAAGACGTCGAGCGTGGACAGGTCATCATCAAGCCCGGCACCACGACTCCCCACACGGAGTTCGAGGGCAACGCCTACATCCTGTCCAAGGACGAGGGCGGCCGCCACACGCCGTTCTTCAACAACTACCGCCCGCAGTTCTACTTCCGTACCACGGACGTTACGGGCGTTGTGACCCTCCCCGAGGGCACCGAGATGGTCATGCCCGGTGACAACACCGAGATGTCCGTCACGCTGATCCAGCCGGTCGCCATGGACGTCGGCCTGCGTTTCGCAATCCGTGAGGGCGGTCGTACCGTCGGAGCCGGTCGCGTCACGAAGATCATCAAGTGATCTAGCTTCACCCAGCTCTACGAAAGCGGCACCCACCTTCTGGTGGGTGCCGCTTTTGCGTGTGCACGCGACCTCCTCAATGTGCGGCCTCCCTTGTGTGGCCCTCCCGTTGGACGGCCCTCCCGTTGGGATCAATGTGGGTTTCAGTCGCTCAGACTGCAACAAAGTCGCATTGATCCGGCGGGTAGAGGGGAGTACACGACCGAAAAATGGGACGCATCGGACGCGGCTGTCCCGTAACGTCGCTGCGGTGCTACTGACCGTGACTGCAAATGCCACAACCGATTTCCCGGACGCCTCCGATATCGGGTATTTGTTGCACAAGCACCCCGATCGCGTACAGACCCGCAATCTGCCCATGGGTCAGACCACGGTGTTGTATCCCGAGGTCTCGGCAGAGCGGACAACCCTTGCAGTACTGCTCGACGCCACAGACGGCAAGAGTCCGGCTGCATCAGGGCTTGCTGTGGCGTTGTCTCGCCTGTTCAAGCAGACGCTGGCAGGCGTCTGTACCACAAGACCCGAATTGGTCTCTGCAGCAATCGATTTGATCGTCACGATGCCGGCCGCGCCGTCGCGCGGTGCGACTGATCTTGCGCCTCGACTGTTCGGTCCCCTCGGATGGAATGTCGAGGCCACCCCGATCCCACTGGATTCGACGCAGCCGAACTGGGGCGACTCCGAATACGTGGATCTGGTACTCACCGGCACCTTTGCTCTGTCGGCTGCGCTGCGGCACCTGTACGTACTGCTGCCAGTGCTCGACGACACCAAGCACTATTGGGTCGGTGAGGACGAGGCGGACAAACTCGTTCGGGCAGCAGGGGATTGGCTCGGTGATCACCCGGAGTCGTCGTTGATCGCCTCCCGGTATCTGGCGCACCGTCGGGAGCTCGTCGAGTCCGCACTGGATCGTCTGGTCCCGGATGCCCCCGGAGAGGTTGTCATCCCACGGGATCCGACGTTGGCCGAGCAACGACTACATGCGGTGCTGGCTGCACTCGATGCTGCCGGTGCGAAGTCGGTCATCGACATGGGGTGCGGCGAGGGTCGCCTGTTGCGTGAGTTGCTTGCGCACAACACAATCGAGCGGATACTCGGTGCCGACGTGAGTGATCGTGCGCTGGCGAAGGCGCAGCGCAGGCTCCGGCTCGACGAGATGTCGGATCGGCAGCGTGGACGCATCGAACTGCTCCAGTCGTCGGCGACCTATCGAGACGTGCGGTTGCAGGGATTCGACGCGATGGTGCTCATGGAGGTCATCGAGCACATCGACCTCGAACGCCTTCCGGCGTTGGTGCGCTCGGTCTTTCGAGAGGCCCGTCCGAGGACGGTGCTCGTCACCACGCCGAACTCGGAATACAACGTGCTGTACCCGGGCCTCGACGCCGGGGCCTTTCGGCACGTCGATCACCGATTCGAGTTCACCCGTGCCCAATTCGAGCAGTGGGCAACGTCGGTGGCGGACGCACACGCCTACACCGTTCGCTTCGACCGCATCGGACCCGTCGACGACGTGCTCGGCAGCCCTACCCAGATCGCGTTTTTCACCAGAGAGGAGCAGTCCCAGTGAGTACCTACGAGATTCCGGACCTGTCCCTCGTCGTCCTCGTCGGCATCAGTGGATCGGGGAAGTCCTCCTTCGCTGCAGACCGGTTCGGCCCGTACGAAACCGTGTCGAGTGATGCCTGTCGAGGGATGGTCAGCAACGACCCCAACCTGCAGAGCGCAACGAAGGACGCGTTCGCGCTCCTGGAATTTCTCGTCGCAACCAGGCTGCGGGCCGGTCTGTTCACCGTAGTCGACGCCACCAACGTGCAACCGGCGGCTCGCAAGGCCCTGATCGCCTTGGCTCGTGAGCACGATGTCCTTCCGGTTGCCGTGGTGCTCGACGTGCCGGAACCGGTCTGCGCACAGCGCAACGCGGACCGCAGCGACAGGACGTTCGGCCGAGACGTGCTGCGCCGCCAGCAGTCCCAGTTGCAGCGCTCGATGCGAGGGCTGTCCAAAGAAGGCTTTCGCTCGGTCCATGTACTCGACGGCGTCGACGCGGTGGCGTCGGCGACGTTCGTTCGTACCCCGCTGCGTAGCGACCGCCGGGAGCTTTCCGGGCCTTTCGATGTGATCGGCGACATTCACGGATGTCTGTCGGAGCTCGAAAGCCTGCTCACGACTTTGGGTTACACGCTCGAGCGCGACGCAGACGGTAGGGCAGTCGGTGCAACGCCGCCGGAGGGTCGAACGGCGGTGTTCGTCGGGGACTACGTCGACCGTGGGCCGGATTCGGTCGGTGTGCTGCGGCTCGTGATGGGGATGGTGGCAAACGGCGCAGCACTGGCAGTTCCGGGCAATCACGAGAACAAGCTCGTCAAGGCGCTGCGCGGGCGGAAGGTCACTGCCTCACACGGTTTGGCCGAGACACTCGAGCAGCTCGACGGCGAGACCGACGAGTTCCGCCGCGAGGTGCTCGAATTCTGTGATGGTCTCGTCGCACACCTGGTGCTCGACGGCGGAAGACTCGTCGTTGCGCACGCGGGGTTGATCGAGAAGTACCACAACCGCGCGTCGGGCCGAGTGCGCAGCTTCGCCCTGTACGGCGACACCACCGGCGAGACCGACGAATTCGGGCTGCCGGTGCGGTATCCATGGGCTCAGGACTATCGCGGGTCGGCGACTGTGCTGTACGGACACACTCCGGTGCCGGAGGTGCAGTGGGAGAACAACACTGCGTGTCTGGACACGGGGTGTGTCTTCGGCGGCAAGTTGACGGCGCTGCGGTATCCGGAGCGGGAGGTCGTCTCGGTGCCGGCAGAGCAGGTCTGGTACGAGCCGACCCGGCCGCTGGGCGGGTTCGTTCGGGGGTCGTCGTCGCTGGATCTGTCGGACGTCATCGGACCGACCGGAGTGGAGACTGCGCTGCGTGGGCGTGTGTCGGTTCGTCCGGAGAATGCCGCGGGCGCATTGGAAGTGATGAGCCGGTTCGCCTTGGCTCCGCAGTGGCTGCACTACCTTCCGCCGACCATGGCACCGAGTCGTACCTCGGAGCGAGAGGGTTATCTCGAGTACCCGACGGAGGCATTCGACGCGTATCGGGCGCTCGGTGCGTCGACGGTGATCTGCGAGGAGAAGCACATGGGCTCGCGGGTGGTCGTCGTGGTGTGCCGCGATGCCGACACCGCTCGGGCGAAGTTCGACGCTCCCGACGGTGTCCTCGGCACCGCGTACACGCGGACCGGTCGGCCGGTGTTCGACGAGACCGTGACCGGGGTGCTGATCGCTGGGGTGGCAGCCGCTCTGGAGGGGGCCGGTGTGTGGGACGAATTGTCCTCGCACTGGCTGGTTCTCGACTGCGAACTGATGCCGTGGTCTGCCAAGGCGGAGGGCCTGATCAAGTCCGAGTATGCGGCACCTGCTGCCGTGTCCCGGGCGAATCTCGAGGCCGAGGAGTCGGTGCTCGCTCGGGCGGCCTCGCGCGGCCTGGCCGTGTCCGAACTGCAGGAACGGAACGTGAGTCGGCAGCGCAACCTCGCCGAGTTCACTGCTGCGTATCGGCGGTACAGCTGGCCGACGGATGGACTGGCAGGCGTCAGCCTCGCCCCGTTCCAGCTGTTGGCCTCCGACGCCGGAACGTATGCGGACCGCCCGCACGAATGGCACCTTGCACTGGCCGATCGACTGGTGGCCACTGCGCCGAAGCTGTTCACGACGACCCGTCGAATCGAGGTCGATCTGGCATCGTCGGATTCGGTTGCGGCAGGGGAGAGATGGTGGGAGGAGTTGACGGCACAGGGCGGTGAGGGCATGGTCGTCAAACCGGCGGCCAACATGCCGCGCGGAAAGATGCAGCCCGGCATGAAGGTTCGGGGCCGGGAGTACCTGCGACTGATCTACGGTGCGGACTACACCGACCCGAATCGTCTCACTGCACTGCGTAACCGAAACGTGGGACACAAGCAGTCGATGGCGCTGCGCGAATACGCGCTCGGCATGGAGGCGTTGGACCGATCGGTGCGTGGTGAACCGCTTTTTTCCATCCACCAGGCCGTGTTCGCGGTACTCGCACTGGAATCGGAGCCGGTGGACCCGCGGTTGTAGGTGCCTGCGGCAGTGGTGTGGCTATGCGCCATCTGGGGCACATAACCACACCACTGCGGCGAAGCCGCACTCAGGCCCGCGGCGATGAAAACGGAGTGATTCCGGCACCGATGGGTGCGGCAATTGCCGCGGTCACCGCTATCGATGCCCAGAAGGTGGTCGAGTCCAGCATCACGCCTCCGGCAAGTCCGCAGACCGCGACGACGATGCCGCATCCGATCAGCAGTGCTGATCCAACAGCGGCGTGGAGCAGGCCGGTTCGATCGGGGGCACGACGGGCGTTGAGCCAGATCGTCGTCCCGGTCGTCGCGAACACCAGGGGGACGTAGAAGTAGAGGGAACTGTCACCGAGTTTCGAGGCGAACGCGGCAATCACCAGTACTGCTCCGAATGCCACCGGGACAGAGAGGGGCATTCCGCCGGACCATCGCTCGAATCTGCTACGCGTCGATGCCGTCATGGATCCACCGTAACGTGACGTCAGGTCCGTTTGTCGATGTGCAGTTGGACGCGTGTCGCCACGTCCGCGCCGCCCAGCGACCGCGCCACGAACGCGGCGCGGGACTCGGCTTCGGCGGTGAAGCCGACGACGTCGAAATCGGCTGCAGCATAGACCGATACGGTGATGGTGGGCATACCTCGGTCGTCGATGGCAGTTCCTCTGGCCCGTCTGACGCCAGGGAACTGCGCCAACTCCGCGGCCACGCCCGACGCGATCGCACTCAGGTCCACATGCGCCGAGAAGTGTGGCTCCTCGATAACGCTCGCCGTTCCGGTCGTGCGTGGTGAGAAGTTGCCGATCAACAACACCAGCGCCGCGACGACGGCCACCGCGACGACGATTGCCAGAGTCGGTACCCACCAACCCTGCTGCGGCAGTTCGGCAATACGAGCACGCTCGAAGCGAGAGAGCGTCTCCCGTGCCCACGGAACGTCGTAGTGCCACGCAAGTGCGAAGCCGCCACCGGCGAGGAGAGTGGCTCCCGCGATGACGGCAACGAGTCGATCCACTCCGGCGACAAAGGTTTTCACTACGACACCCGTGTCGGTTGCGACACCGAGTGCTGCACCGTCAGACGCCGCCCACCCTCGGCGACGGACAGTAACGGACCGAGGGCAGCGCGCACGGCAGCGTCGGCACTGTCCGGAGAAACAGCTCGATCTCGCTGCACCCGGACCTCGATCTTCCTGCGTGTGACGACGGTATGCGCGTCCACGACTCCGCGAGTGGACTGCGCTGCAGCACTGCACAATCGAGCGATGTCGGTCGGTGTGGCCCAGACGGTGGGTGTCGGGCCGCCCAATCCCGAATGAGTTCTCGTCCGAGGTTTGACGCCCGCAAAGACGAAGAGTGCACCGACGACGATCGATCCGACGGCGGGCGCGATCATCCACCCCTGCCAGTGCAGTTGCGAAACCCAGTGCACGGCATCGGCAATCCATGGACTGCCGACGATGTGTCCCTGAGCGATGAAGAATTCGCGGCCGGCTACGAACGCCACGGCGAGGAGGGCGAACCCGAACACCAGCGCCACCGGCATGGCCGCAGGACCGGCCGTGGGTGGTCGAGGTGAAACCACCGCAGCAGCAACATCATCAGCAGAACCGCGCGCCGTACGGTCCAGCGCGGTATCCGACACCAGCACGTTCACCCGATGCACGTGCACACCGGTCATCGTCGCCAGTGCGGCCTCGACGGTGCGGTGAACCGACTCGGTCACGTCGGTGATCTGCGAGGGCCAGCGCACTCCGATGTAGAGGTTGACCGAGACGGTGTCTTCTCCGAGGGTGACGTCGGCTCGGGGAAGTTCGCGGCCGGTCAAACGCGACATGCCGCCGGTGGTGCGGGTGACCCGAGGGTCCTTCGATGCCGCCGCGATGGCCGTTCTCGACAGCGCACGGTGTTTGATCTCCAGACTTCCGCGCGACTCGTCGTGGGCACTGTGGTGTTGCACTCCACAACTGTAGTGACGCGGTGCACCTCGGCCGGATCGGCGGCGCAATTCTTCCTGGCATACTGCGGTTGTGTCGGAAATCGTTCGGGTGACCACGTCGGATATTGCCTCGGCCGAGGCGTTGCTGGAGCCGGTCATGCGCCGGACGCCGGTGGTCGCGTCACGGATTCTGTCCGACCTGACCGGTCACGAGGTGCGCCTCAAATGCGAGAACCTGCAGCGCACCGGATCGTTCAAGCCGCGCGGGGCGTACAACCGCATCGCCCGGCTCGACGCCGACCAGCGCGCCCGAGGCGTGGTGGCGGCCAGCGCAGGCAACCACGCTCAAGGTGTCGCGTGGGCCGCGTCGGAGGTGGGGATCACCTCGACGGTGTTCATGCCGGTCGGAGTGTCGCTGCCCAAACTCGTCGCCACCAAGGCGTACGGCGCGACGGTTCATCTGGTGGGCAATACCGTCGACGAGGCTCTGACGTCGGCACGGGAATTCGCCGACCGTACCGGTGCCACGCTCATCCACCCGTTCGACCACCTCGATATCGTCGCCGGGCAGGCGACGCTCGGAACCGAACTGCTGCAGCAGATGCCGGACGTCGGCACCATCGTGATCCCCACCGGCGGCGGGGGACTGTTGGCGGGGGTCGCTGCTGCGGTGAAGCTGACGAAACCGGACGTCAGAGTAATCGGCGTGCAGGCCGAGGGCGCGGCCGCGTGGCCGGCGTCGTTGGAGGCGGGCCACCCGATCGCGCTGACGTCGATGTCGACGATGGCCGACGGCATCGCTGTCGGTCTCCCCGGGTCGGTGCCGTTCGATCATGTGCAGGGCTGGGTCGACGACGTCGTCACCGTCAGTGAGGACGCGCTGTCCCGCGCCTTGGTGCTGTGCATCGAGCGAGCGAAGCTCATCGTCGAACCGGCGGGTGCCGCTGCGGTGGCAGCGCTGATGACGCACTCGGCCGAGGAATTGGGTCTGACGGGGTCGGTGTGCGCGGTGATGTCGGGCGGAAACATCGATCCGCTGCTGCTCACTCATGTCATCACCCACGGGCTTCGGGCCGGTGGACGTTATCTGGCCGTGCGGGTGACGATTTCGGACAAGCCCGGCGGACTCACCGGCGTCCTGGGCGTCGTGCGCGACGCCGGTGCGAGTGTCGTCGACGTCGTGCATTCCCGCACCGGGGGACGTCTGGGTCTCGAGGAAGTCGACGTCATGTTGACCGTCGAGACACGTGGACCCGATCACCGCGGCACGGTTCTCGACGCCCTGGGCGCAGCGGGATATGCGGTGCAGGTCGAGAGCTGACGGCCGGGTTCACACAGGTCGCACTGGTACCTTGATCAGCGACCTGGACCAGGACATCGGTGGGAGAAGTTTGCATGGCACGGCTCGTCGCGATCGTTTCCGCACTGGTGGGAATCCTGCTGACGATCTCGATACCGCTGTTGCCGATCGAACAACAACAGTCGTCGTTGACCTGGCCGCAGGGCGGAACCGTCGGCAATGTCGAGGCTCCGCTCGTCGGCTACACCCCGATCAGCGTCGAAGCGACCGTCCCGTGTGCGGCCGCGGCCGATCTCTCCGACGGCGGCCTGTTGCTGTCCACCTCGCCCAAGGGATCGCCCGACGCCTATCGCTATGGTCTTGTCGCCGAGGTGACCGGCGGCGAGGCGTCGCAACTGAAGGTGACGTTGCGCGATTCGGTCCTGCTCGAGAAGCCGGTCGCGGAACTGAGCCCATCGACTGCGGGCGACTGCTCGCTGACGATCACCTCGAACGGCACCGCGACAACGGTCGGACTGACCGGTGACGACACCGTCTCCCGCGAGGGCGACGTGCGGCCCCAGCTGGTCGGAGTGTTCAGCGATCTGCAGGGCAACGTTCGCGGTCTGCAGCTGCAGGCCGAGCTGGACAGTAGGTTCTCGTCCACGCCGAGTGCGCTCAAGTGGTTCGCGATGATTTTCGGAGTGCTCGCCACGGGAATCTCGCTGGTGGCCCTGCACCGCCTCGATCTGTCCGACGGCCGTCGCGCCCGCCGGTTCCTGCCGCGTCGCTGGTGGAGCTTCGGGCCGGCCGACGCGGTGGTGATCGGGACTCTGCTGGTGTGGCACGTCATCGGCGCGAACACCTCCGACGACGGCTATCAACTGGGCATGGCACGCACGGCCGATCACGCCGGGTACATGGCCAACTACTTCCGTTACTTCGGGGTGCCCGAAACACCGTTCGGCACACCGTTGTACGACATGTTCACCCTCCTCTCTCACGTCTCGACGGCCAGTGTGTGGATGCGGATCCCGACGCTGATCTGCGGCGTCGTCGTCTGGCTCGTCCTCAGTCGTGAGGTGATCCCGCGGTTCGGTGCCGCTGCCCGCGCGTCGAAAACTGCGTTGTGGACCGGCGGGCTGGTGATGCTGGCGTTCTGGTTGCCGTACAACAACGGTCTGCGCCCGGAGCCGTTCGTTGCTCTGGGCGTGTTGCTGACGTGGTGTTCGGTGGAGCGGTCCATCGCGACACGGCGACTGCTGCCTGCGGCAGCGGCGATTCTGATCGCCGCGTTGACGGTCACGTGCGCACCGTCGGGCTTCATCTGTTTCGCGCCACTGATTGCCGGTGCCCGGCCGGTGATTCAGATCGTCGTCGGCCGCGCCCGCGCGTTCGGCACCACTACACTCGGCGCGGCAACACTGCTCGCCCCGCTGGTGGCGTCGGGCACGGTGGTACTGGTCTTCGCGTTCGGGAATCAGACCGTGGCCGGCATGCTCGAGATGCAGCGGGTGCACACTGCGGCCGGGCCGAGCCAGGCGTGGTTCGAGGAGTACCTGCGCTACCAGTGGCTGATGAACATGGACATCGACGGCTCGCTGGCGCGCCGCTTCGGGGTGTTCGTCATGGTCGTCTCGCTGATCGCGGTGGTGATCGCGATGCTGCGCAAGGGCGGCAAGATTCCCGGCACCGCCACCGGGCCCGCTCGACGCATCGTCGGCATCACCGTCGGGGCCATGGCATTGATGATGATCACCCCCACCAAGTGGACGCATCACTTCGGCGTGTTCGCTGGGCTCGCGGCCTCGGTTGCGGTGCTCGCGGCCGTGGCAACCGGCGCAGCGGTGCTCCGTTCGCGGCGCAACCGTTTGCTGTTCGCGGCGGCCGTATCGTTCCTGACGGCGGTCGCCTTCACCGGAACCAACGGCTACTGGTACGTCTCGGCGTGGGGAGTTCCGTTCTGGGACAAGCCGATTCTCGTGGCCGGTCTCGGCATCTCGACGATGTTCCTCGGCCTGACGGTACTGCTGTTGCTCGCCGCCGTGTGGTTCCATCTGCGTGCGCCGTACGTCCGCGCCGACAAGCCGATGGCGCGATGGTGGTCGGTGCCGCCGATCGCCGTGGCCGCAGGTCTGATGGTGCTGCTGGCCGTGGCATCGATGGCCAAGGGCGCGGTGGCTCAGTGGCCGTCGTACTCGGTCGCGAAATCGAACCTGTCGGCGCTGGCCGGCAACACGTGTGGACTCGCGAACGACGTGCTGCTCGAGACGAACCCCAATGCCGATGTGCTGCAACCGGTCAGCGGCGACGCCTTCGCTGCTCTCGGGGCCGAGAACGACGGTTTCACCCCGGACGGGGTTGCGCGGGACCTCACCGCAGACAAGGAATCCTCGGCGTCGGGCACCTCGAACACCGTCGACACCGAGGATCAGCAACAGCCGACGTCGACCACCGGAGCCGGAACCGGGGGCAGTGCACTGCCGTACGGCCTCGACCCTGCGACCGTGCCGGTACTGGGGTCGTTCGGATCGGACACTCCCGCCACCCTGACCACCGGTTGGTACGCGCTGCCCGCCGATCCCGGTCAGCTCGTCTCCATCGCCGCGGCCGGACGCATCCGCTCGGTGAACTCCGACGGCATCGTCACCTACGGCCAGAACCTCGAACTCGAGTACGGAGTGGACGGCCGGGCGCAGGGGCGGGTGACGCCCATCGACATCGGCCCGACGCCGTCGTGGCGCAACCTGCGGGTGCCGATGGACCTGATTCCCGCCGGCAGCAACATGATTCGTTTGGTACTGAGTGACACCGACCGCGACCCCGACCAGTGGCTTGCGGTCACCCCGCCGCGGGTGCCGCGAACGCAGACGTTGAACGAGGTTGTCGGGCGCGAGAATCCGGTGCTGTTGGACTGGGAGGTGGGCTTCAACTTTCCGTGTCAGCATCCGTTCGATCACCGACTCGGGGTTGCCGAAGTTCCGCAGTACCGGGTGTTGCCGGACCGCAGCGGTGCCGTCATCACCAACGCATGGCAGGACCATTTCGGCGGCGGCCCGCTCGGATGGATCGATGTCGTTGCCTCGGCCCGCACCATCCCGTCGTACCTGGACGGGGACTGGGATCGCGACTGGGGATCGATCGAGCAGTACACACCGTACGACCGATCGGCTGAGCCGGCGAAGATCACAGCCACCGAGATCCAGCGTTCCGGCCTGTGGACGCCCGGTCCCATCAAAACCGGTTAATCTCTACGCGTTCGGAAGTCCTTATACCGACAGTGGAAGAAACGGGGAGAGGGCCATGGCGAACGCTATAGAAGTAGAGAACCTGGTACTTCGGTACGGGAAGAACGTCGCGCTCGACGGGATCGATTTCACGGTTCCCGAGGGCACGGTGCTCGGTGTGCTCGGCCCCAACGGTGCGGGCAAGACGACGGCGGTGCGGATCCTGGCCACTCTGCTGCAGGCAACGTCCGGTTCGGCGCGGGTGTTCGGGCTCGATGTAGCGAAGCAAGCCAACGAGGTTCGGGGGACGATCGGCCTGACGGGCCAGTTCGCAGCCGTGGACGAGTATCTGACCGGGTACGAGAACCTGGAGATGGTCGGCAGACTGTTCGGGCTGCGCAAGGCCGAAGCGAGGAAACGCGCCGACGAGCTGCTGAGCAGATTCGACCTCGAATATGCACGCGACCGCACCGCCAAGCAGTACTCCGGAGGCATGCGTCGCCGACTCGACATCGCGGCCAGTCTGATCGGCAGGCCACGGGTGGTGTTCCTCGACGAACCCACCACCGGTCTCGACCCGCGCAGCCGAATCACGATGTGGGAGTTCATCGCAGATCTCGTCCGTGACGGAACGACGATCCTGTTGACGACGCAGTACCTCGAGGAGGCGGACCGGCTCGCCGATTCGATCATCGTGCTCAACAAGGGCAAGATCATCGCGCGCGGCACCGCCGACGAGCTGAAGGCCCAAACGGGCGGCGAGCGAATCGAATTCGTACTCACGGACCGATCTCAGGCCGATCGCGCCAAAGAGATCCTGACCCCGATCGGCGTCGAGCCGCCCACCCTGGACGAACAGGTGGGACGGATCGTCATGCCGGTCAACGGTGGATCGAAGGATCTGTCCACGGCGTTGAGTCGTCTGGAAGCTGCGGGAATCGGGGTGGTCGACGTCGGTCTGCGACGGCCGAACCTCGACGATGTGTTCCTGTCTCTGACCGGTCAGACCACCGGCGAGCCCGAGGCTGCGGAGGAAGAGAAATGAGCAACGTTCTCCTGGATTCGGCGATCATCACCAAGCGAAACCTGATCAAGCTCAAGCGAGTTCCCGATCTGCTGTTCTTCGCAACGCTGTCACCGATCATGTTCGTGCTGTTGTTCGCCTATGTCTTCGGCAGTGCCATCGACGTACCCGGCATCGACTACAAGAGCTTCCTGATGGGTGGCATCTTCGTTCAGACGATGATCTTCGGTGCGTCCATCACCGGATCCTCACTGGCCGAGGATCTGCAGAAGGGCGTCATGGATCGCTTCCGGTCCCTGCCGATGGCGCGATCTGCCGTCGTCATCGGGCGGACGGCCGCCGACGTCGGCAACAACGTCGTCACCATCACGATCATGTCCATCACCGGACTCATCGTGGGCTGGCGCATCACGTCGTCGTTCTTCGACGCTCTGCTCGGTTACGTGCTGTTGCTGTTGTTCGCGTACTCGATTTCGTGGGTGATGGCTCTGGTGGGACTGATCGTGCGCTCCCCGGAGATCTTCAACAACGCGTCGTTCATCGTGATCTTCCCGCTCACGTTCATCGCGAACACCTTCGTGCCGATCGACAACTTCCCGAGCGTGCTCAAGACCATCGCGGAATGGAACCCCATTTCGTCGGTGACCCTGGCGGTGCGTGAGCAGTTCGGCAACACCAATCCGATGGCCCCACCGCCCGAGGTGTGGCCGTTGCAGAACCCGGTCCTGTACACGTTGATCTGGGTCGTGGTGATGCTCGTGGTGTTCGTGCCGCTGTCGGTCCGCAAGTACCAGAAGACGATGACTGCCTGAGATCGTCCGAAACGACAACACCCCCGGCCGCTGGGCGACCGGGGGTGTTGTTCGAGAAAAGGCTCGAATCAGGTGTGGTACGGCTCTGCGCTGACCAGCGTGACCTTCATGGTCTTGCCGTTGGGCAGGGTGTACTCGCGGGTGTCGCCGACCTTCGCGTCGATGAGCGATCCACCCAGCGGGGACGCGGGGGAGTACACCTCGAGCTTGCTGTCGCGGGCACCCTCTTCGCGAGTGGCGATCAGGAAGGTCTCGGTGTCGGACTCGTCGCCGTCGTAGTAGACCTTGACGACGGATCCGGGCAGAGCCACGCCCGACTGGGTGGGCGCCTCGCCGACCTTCGCGTTGTTGAGCAGTTCCTGCAGCTGACGAATGCGTGCTTCTTGCTGGCCCTGCTCCTCGCGCGCAGCGTGGTAGCCGCCGTTCTCCTTCAGATCGCCCTCTTCGCGACGCTCGTTGATCTCGGCGGCGATGACGGGGCGATTGGAAATGAGCTGGTCGAGTTCGCTCTTGAGCCTGTCGTGTGATTCCTGGGTAAGCCAGGTCACCTGGGTCTCGGTCATCTCGATCACTCCCTCGTAGTCGGAATCTCGAGTTCGATTCCGGTTTCTAGGCGGTAGGGCACGCAACGAAGAGGGGACTCCAATGGATGGATCCCCTTGGTCGGCCCGCATCCTGGAGCCGTCGACATCGTTGACGCAGGTAACCCTGCCCGCAATGCAGCAATACACGGCACCTGTGCGGCAGCCGTGTACGACCCGAGCTTACCACGAACAGGCTCTTCGCCTATCGGGCTCGTAAATACTCGGGAACATCGAGGCTGCAGCCGTACACGTCTCCGACGGCGGGTGGGGACGACGTCGTCACGTCGGTGGTGAGCTCCACCGTGGTCGAGGAGGACTCCGGTGGGATGTACACCTCGCGCCGTCCGGTCTCGGAACCGTCGCGAGAACGAGCGCGGACGATGCACACCGCCGGCTGCTCCGGGTTCTCCCGGGTGACGCTGAATCGGATCGACATCGTGCTCTCGTCGACGATGTCGAACGAAAGCTGGCTGCCTTCGACGGGCTTGACCGAGAATTTCGTGTACGCGTAGTAGGCCACGCCGAGCCCGACCAGCAGGACCAGTGCCACCAGTGCGATCTTCGTCGCACGTTTCGGAGCTCGCCGAATGCCGCTCGGACCGGAACCCGACGGGTATCTACCTGCGGGAAGTGCGTTGGTCATGTCAGCTCTCGGAGTGAAATCGGGGGTGCCGCTGGGGGCATGTCGGCGTCAGGTGGAACTATAGGGCAGGCAAGAACAAGGCGAATCCGAGGTGAGGAAGAACGTGTCCGGACTGCGGCTCATGGCAGTGCATGCCCATCCCGACGACGAGTCCAGCAAAGGTGCTGCGACCACGGCCCGCTATGCGGCCGAAGGGCACGACGTTCTGGTCGTCACGCTCACCGGCGGCGAGCGAGGGGACATCCTCAATCCGGCGATGGACATTCCGGGCGTCCACCAACGGATCAGGGAGGTTCGACGCGAGGAGATGGCCGAGGCGGCGCGCATCCTCGGGGTACAGCAGACGTGGCTCGGATTCGAGGACTCGGGACTTCCCGAGGGCGATCCGCTGCCGCCGCTGCCCGAGGGCTGTTTCGCGCTGGTGCCGTTGGAGGTGTCCACCGAGGCGTTGGTGAAGGTGGTGCGAGACTTCAAGCCCCACGTCATCACCACCTACGACGAACGAGGCGGCTACCCGCATCCCGATCACATACGCTGCCACGAGGTCTCGATGGCCGCGTGGGAAGCCGCGGGCGATCCCGAGCGTTTCCCCGATGCGGGTGAGCCGTGGACTCCGCTCAAGCTCTACTACTCGCACGGTTTCCTGCGTAAGCGCATGCAGCTCTTCCACGACTGGTTCATCGACCGCGGCGAGGAGAGCCCGTTCGTCGACTGGCTGAAGCGGTGGGACGGTCAGCGCGACGAGATCATGGAGCGCATCACCACGCAGGTCGACGTGGGCAACTGGTTCGAGCAGCGCGACGACGCACTGCGAGCCCATGCGACGCAGATCGATCCCAACGGAGCGTTCTTCGCGGTGCCGGTGGACGTCCAACGCAAGTTGTGGCCCACCGAGGAGTTCGAGCTCGCCCGCACCCGCGTGACCACGTCACTGCCCGAGACCGACCTGTTCGCGGGAATAGAAGAGACCGAACAATGATCGTGTCGATCCTCGCCCAGCAGCCCACGGGGCCCGAGTTCGGCAAGTCGTCGCCGATCGGTCTGGTGATCCTCGTGGCGTTGCTGGTCGGAACGGCGCTGCTGATCTGGTCCATGAACAAGAAGATCAAGCGTCTGCCCGCGACCTTCGAGAAAGAAGATCCCACGCTGGATCAGGCGCTCGACGAGGGCACCGATCGTGGGGGCATCACGCCGAGCCCACAACCGGACACCAGCCGTCCGAAACCCGCTGTTCCCGACGAACCCTGATGCTCGACGCGAACACGCTGGGCGAATCCACCAGTCCGTATCTGCGTCAGCACGCCGACAATCCGGTGCACTGGCAACAGTGGGGACCGCAGGCACTGCAGTCCGCGCGTGATCGCGACGTCCCGATCCTGTTGTCCATCGGGTACTCGGCGTGCCACTGGTGTCATGTCATGGCACACGAATCGTTCGAGGACGAGGCCACCGCGGCCCTGATGAACGAGCACTTCGTGTGCATCAAGGTCGATCGGGAAGAACGCCCCGACCTCGATGCGGTGTACATGAACGCCACTGTCGCGATGACCGGTCAAGGCGGTTGGCCGATGACCTGTTTCCTCACACCCGAGACCGAACCTTTCTACTGCGGGACGTACTACCCACCGGCCCCGCGCCAGGGGATGCCCTCCTTCGAACAATTACTGACCGCAATCGCCGATACCTGGTCCACCCGGCGACAGGAGGTGTTCGACGCGTCCGCGGCCATCGTCACCGAACTGCGCAAACAGAGTTCCGGAATTCTGGCCGGCGGACGATCGCTGGACGCCGATTTTCTGGCCGCGTCCGTCGCGGCGGTCTGCGCCGACGAGGACACCACCTACGGCGGCTTCGGCCGGGCACCGAAATTTCCACCGGGTGCACTGCTGGAGGGTCTGCTCCGGCACTACGAGCGCACCGGCAACGGTGAGGTACTCGACGTGGTTCGACGTACCGCGGCGGCAATGGCGCGCGGCGGCATGTACGACCAACTCGCCGGCGGCTTCGCACGGTATTCGGTCGACGCCGAATGGATCGTTCCGCACTTCGAGAAAATGCTCTACGACAATGCGCTGCTGCTGCGGTTCTACGCGCACGCCGCCCGGGTCGACGATGATCCGCTGGTGCGTCGGGTGGCGTCGGATACCGCACGCTTCATGCTCGGTGAATTGCGCACGGCCAACGGCTGTTTCGCGTCGGCGCTCGATGCCGACACCGAAGGAGTCGAGGGTCTGACCTACGTGTGGACCCCCGAGCAGCTGGTCGACACCCTCGGTTTCGAGGACGGTGTGTGGGCGGCAGGCCTGTTCGCGGTGAACTCCGCCGGCACGTTCGAGGCCGGTATGTCTGTGCTGCAACTGCCCGCCGAGCCCGAGGACTACGACCGGTTCGCCCGCATACGGAACGCGTTGTCGGCGGCTCGAGCGTCGCGGCCGCAACCCGGTCGAGACGACAAGGTGGTCACCGCGTGGAACGCACTGGCCATCACCGCGTTGGCCGAGGCCGGAACCGGCGCGAACGAACCGACCTGGGTCGACGCCGCCGTCGAATGCGGCGAGCAACTGTTCGCCACTCACGTCGAATCGGGACGTGTCCGGCGGGCGTCCCTCGGTAGCGCAGTGGGTGAGGCCACCGGAGTGCTCGAGGACTACGCCTGCCTCGCCGTGGCCGCTGCCACGCTGTTCCAGGCCACCGGCGACGCGGTCTGGACCCGGCGGATGACGACGATCCTCGACGCCGCGATCGAGCACTTCGCCGATCCCGACGACGCCGGCAGCTGGTTCGACACGGCCGACGATGCCGAGACCCTGGTGACCCGGCCGCGGGATCCGATCGACGGCGCGACTCCGTCGGGAGCGTCGACGATGGCCGAGGCGCTGCTCACCGCCGCCGCACTCGTCGATCACGAATCGTCCGCACGGTACGCCGAACTGGCCGCTGCCTCGCTCGCGCGAGCAGCGGCCATCCTCGAACGCGCCCCGAGGTCGGGTGGTCACTGGCTGGCCGTGGCCGAGGCAGCAGTGCGCGGCCCGATTCAGATCGCCGTATCGCTCGCACCGGGCGGTGAGTTGCTCGCCGCCGCGCGGTCGCTGGCGCCCGGAGGTTCCGTGGTGGTCGGAGGCTCCGCAGACTCGTCTGCGCTGCTGACGGGCCGACCGCCCGTCGACGGGCAGGAAACGGCGTACGTGTGTCGCGGATTCGTCTGCGACCGGCCTGTGACGTCGGTCGAGGATCTGGCGGTCGCACTGCGGAAGTGACGTCGCCGACGCGGTGTTCCGCCTTCCGACGGGTCGTCAGAACAGGACGAGCCACACTGCCACGAGGTGGCAAATTGCCGCCAACACCGTTGCTGCGTGGAAGAATTCGTGATGGCCGAATGTCGTGGGCCACGGATTCGGCCACTTGGTGGCGTAGAGGACCGCCCCGACGCTGTAGAAGATGCCGCCGACCAACAGCAGCAGGAACGGTGCGAAGCCGACGTGCTCGATCAGGGTGGGAGCGACCGGCACGATCGCCCAGCCGAGAACGAGATACAGCGGTACCCCGACCCAGCGGGGAGCGGTGGGCCACAGCATCTTCAGAGCCACCCCGCAGATCGCTCCGATCCACACGACGATCAACAGAGTTCGTCTCGTCGCGGCCGGCAGACCCAGTACGGCGAACGGGGTGTAGCTACCGGCGATGAACAGGAAGATCATGGAGTGGTCGGCGCGTTTCATCCAGATCTGCGACGCGGTGGTCTTCCAGTGCACGCGGTGATAGGTGGCGCTGACGCCGAACACCCCGCACACGGTGATCGAATAGATGCCCGTCGCGAGGCCTGCGCTGACCGACACCAGGCTGAACGCCATCGTGACGAGGGTGATCGCGCACACTACCGCGACGCCGAAGGCGTACAGGTGAATCCAGCCACGCATGCGTGGCTTGACGGGTATCTCGTCCAGTCCGAACATCGTCATGACAGATGACCTCCCGTTCCGCCGTAGTGAACCTACGCAACCGTAGGTTCGGACGCTACTGTACCGGCCGCCCGCTCGAAGACGTCGGCGTAAGGTGATCCTCCGTGGTGATGAGAGCAGCGGTGACGAAGTAGTGGTGATCATTCCGCAGAAGGTGCGCGGCGTTCTCTACAACGTGTACGAGCGGCGTTTGTTGAGTCAGCTCGAGGGTGTGCAGCACCCGCGGCACGTCGCGGTGATGTGTGACGGCAACCGGCGGTGGGCACGGGAGAACGGGTTCACCGACGTCGCGCACGGCCACCGCATGGGGGCGCTCAAGATCGCCGAGATGCTCGGCTGGTGCGACGCTGCCGGAATCGAGATGGCCACCATCTATCTGCTCTCGACCGAAAACCTCCGACGGGATGCCGACGAACTCGATTCGCTGCTCGACATCATCACCGACGTCGTCGAGGAGATCTGCGGACCCGAGATGAATTGGGGTGTCAAACTCGTCGGCACTCTCGATCTGCTGCCTGCATCGACCTCGCGACGGCTCAAGGAGGCGGCTGCGCGCACCGAGGGCCGAACCGGAACGCACGTCAACGTCGCCGTCGGATACGGCGGCCGTCAGGAGATCGCCGACGCCGTGCAGTCGCTGGTCACCGAGAAAATCGCCGAGGGCATCACCGGGGACGAGTTGGTGGCCTCCATCAACGTCGACGGTATCGACAGTCACCTGTACACCTCGGGTCAACCCGATCCCGATCTCGTCATCCGCACCTCGGGAGAGCAACGGTTGTCCGGTTTCCTGCTGTGGCAGAGCGCATATTCGGAGATCTGGTTCACCGAGGCCTATTGGCCGGAATTTCGCCGCGTCGACTTCTTGCGCGCACTCCGCGACTTCGCCGCACGGCACCGCCGGTTCGGTATCTGACGTGCGCGGCTGGACCGTCTGGTCATTCCGCAGGCTCCACTCCAGCTCGTAACCTGCTACGAACTTCCACTCACGACCTGGACCTACAACTTTCGCAGGCGCAGCCGGTTGATCGCGTGGTCGTTGTCCTTGCGCAGCACCATCGTTGCTCGCGGACGCGTCGGCAGAATGTTCTCCACCAGGTTCGGCAGGTTGATCGAATGCCACAGGTCCTCGGCCGCGATCTGCGCGTGATCGTCGGACAGACCTGCATAGTGATGGAAATGCGAGGACGGGTCGGTGAACGAGGTCTTGCGTAGCGCCAGGAATCGTTTGACGTACCAGCTCTCGATGTCCTCGATGCGAGCGTCGACGTAGATCGAGAAGTCGAACAGATCCGAGACCATCAGCCGAGGTCCGGTCTGGAGTACGTTGAGCCCCTCCACGATCAGGATGTCGGGCTGGCGAACCATGTGGTACTGGCCTTTGACGATGTCGTACGACACGTGCGAATAGACCGGCGCGCCCACCTCTTCGGTTCCGGACTTGACCTCGGTGACGAACCTGAGCAGCTTGCGTCGGTCGTAACTTTCGGGAAAGCCTTTGCGGTGCAAGATCCCTCGGCGCATGAGCTCGGCCGTCGGATACAGGAAACCGTCCGTGGTGACGAGGTCCACTCGGGGATGGTGATCCCACCGGGCCAGGAGTGCTTGCAGCACACGGGCAGTGGTGGATTTACCGACCGCGACGCTGCCCGCTACGCCGATGACGAACGGAACCTGTCGATCGGGATGTTTCTCACCGAGGAACGTGGCCGTTGCCGCGAACAACCGCTGGCGCGCGGCCACCTGGAGATGAATCAGCCGGGCCAGCGGCAGATAGACCTCGGCCACCTCGTCCAGATCGATCTGCTCACCGAGGCCGCGCAGGCCGACCAGTTCTTCCTCGGTGAGTACCAACGGTGTGGATTGACGCAGCGTGCGCCACTGCACACGGTCGAACTCGACGTACGGACTGGACTCGCTCACGCACGCCACCTGAGCATCGGAGCTGCTGAGGATTCGGCGGTGCTCCTGTCGGGCGCGAGTCGCATGGTTCCAGATTGTGCTCGGTGCCTGTCCACCGCGCACGGGCGGGGTCGTTCGCCGTACTAGGGTTCGGATATGGATGCTGCTTCCCTGGTTCGCGAATACCTGTTGCTGGGCCTGAGTTTCGACCGACTCGAAGACGGTTTCGTCGACGCGTACACCGGTGATCCCGAACTGCGTCGAATCACCGAGAACGCCCCGGCGCCGGAGCCGCGTGAGCTCGTCCGTCGAGCGCAGACACTGCGCGCCGAGCTCGGCAACGTCGAACTGACAGCGGAACGCCGGACGTTTCTCGACGTCCACCTGCGGGCGTTGGAATGCTCCGCGCGCAAGTTCGCAGGCGAGAACATCGGCTTCGTCGACGAGGTCCACGCCTACTTCGACGTTCGAATCGCACCGGGGGATCAGGACCAGTACCTGCAGGCGCATCGCAAGATGGACGAGGTGCTCCCCGGACCCGGCTCGCTGAGCGAACGGTTGATCGCGCACCGCCGCGCCGACGTCGTTCCAGCGGATCGACTGCAGGACTGCGTCGAGGCGTTCTCGTCCGCATTGCGCGACCGCGTCCGCGCCGAATACTCGTTGCCCGAGAACGAGAAGGTGACGTACGAGGTAGTCGGCGACAAGCCGTGGTCCGGATTCAACTACTACCTCGGCAACTTCCAGTCCACCGTAGCGATCAACTCCGACATCGAACAGCAGATGGCCAACCTGCCCCACCTGATCGCGCACGAGTCCTACCCCGGCCACCACACCGAGCACTGCCGCAAGGAGACGGGTCTCGTCGGCGCAGGACAACTCGAGCAGACGTTGTTCGTGGTCAACACTCCGCAGTGCCTGATGGCCGAGGGGCTCGCCGACCACGCTCTCGGGGCGATAGTCGGCGAAGGCTGGGGCGCGTGGGCGCAGGAAATCTACGCCGACCTCGGACTGCGATTCGACGGAGACAAGGCCGAGCGACTCTCGGCGGCGTCGAGCCAACTGCTGGGGGTTCGCCAGGATGCCGCGCTGTTGCTGCACGATCAGCACAAGAGCGAGGACGATGTGGCCGCCTACCTGGAGCGATGGTCGCTTGCCTCGCCGCAGCGCGCACGGCACAGTCTGCGCTTTCTGTCCTCGCCGCTGTGGCGGGCGTACATCAGCACCTACGTCGAGGGCTACAGGCTTCTCGCCGGCTGGCTGGACCAGGGAGAGACCGCCAGTGAGCGGGCGCAGCTGTTCGGCAGACTGCTCGACGAGCCACTGACACCGGGCGCAGTACGCGTCTCGTAAACTGGCCCAGGTCCGTTGTTTATTGATGCCCCCTTACTCTGCTGTCCCTTGGAGACTCCTGTTATGACTGACGTCAACAACCTGTCACTGGCCGAGCTCGATCCCGAGGTCGCCGCGGCGATGGCAGGTGAACTGGGACGTCAGCGCGACACCCTCGAGATGATTGCCTCGGAGAACTTCGTGCCCCGCGCGGTTCTGCAGGCCCAGGGCAGCGTCCTGACCAACAAGTACGCCGAGGGCTACCCCGGACGCCGCTACTACGGCGGCTGCGAGCACGTCGACATCGTCGAGGACCTCGCCCGCAATCGCGCTAAGGAACTCTTCGGTGCCGAGTTCGCCAACGTGCAGCCGCACGCCGGTGCGCAGGCCAACGCCGCGGTACTGATGGCACTGATCAACCCGGGCGACAAGATCATGGGACTCGATCTCGCCCACGGCGGCCACCTCACCCACGGCATGAAGCTCAACTTCTCGGGCAAGCTCTACGAGGTCGAGTCCTACGGGGTGTCGAAAGAGGATCACCGCATCGACATGGACGAGGTGCGGAAACAGGCCATCGCCGCCAAGCCCCAGGTGCTGATCGCCGGCTGGTCGGCCTACCCGCGCCACCAGGACTTCGCTGCGTTCCGTTCCATCGCCGACGAAGTGGGTGCCCTGCTCTGGGTCGACATGGCGCACTTCGCCGGACTGGTCGCCGCGGGCGTGCACCCCTCACCCGTGCCCTACGCAGACGTCGTGTCCTCGACGGTGCACAAGACCCTCGGCGGACCGCGCTCCGGCATCATCCTCGCCAAGAAGGAATGGGCCAAGAAGCTCAACTCCGCCGTGTTCCCCGGCCAGCAGGGTGGGCCGCTGATGCACGCCATCGCCGCGAAGGCCGTCGCCTTCAAGATCGCTGCGACGCCCGAGTTCAAGGAACGTCAGGAACGCACCCTCCTCGGCGCGTCGCTGCTCGCCGAGCGGCTCACCGGTGCCGACGTCGCCGACAAGGGCGTCTCCGTCCTCACCGGCGGCACCGACGTGCACCTCGTCCTCGTCGACCTCCGCAACTCCGAGCTCGACGGCCAGCAGGCAGAAGACCTCCTGCACGAGGTCGGCATCACCGTCAACCGCAATGCCGTGCCCTTCGACCCACGCCCGCCCATGGTCACCTCCGGCCTGCGCATCGGCACCGGCGCACTCGCCACCCGCGGATTCGGCGAAGCCGAGTTCACCGAGGTCGCCGACATTATCGCAACCGCCCTGGCCACGGGTCAGGCCACCGACGCCCTCAAAGAACGCGTCGTGAAACTGGCGCAGAGCAAGCCGCTGTACGAGGGCCTCGAAGACTGGGGATTGCTGGGCTGACCCTGGCTTTCCTGCCCACCCCGGTCGCGTCAATGGACCATTGCAGCGTTCAGACGTCTGCAGTGGTTCATTCACGCTGGCCCCCGGTCGGATCAATGTGGCTATCAGTCGATCTGAGTGCAACAAAGCCACATTGATCCGACGGGGGAGGGCGGTCTCGGCACCGAACGTCCCGCCGACCTGGGGCGAATCGGCCGTAACGCGTTGTTCACCGACACGCCAGACTTCCAGCGAGCCGATACCGGATTTCGGCGGTACCGTCGGCAGTAACAGGCAGCGGGGAAGCTGCCTGTGCGGGAGGTTCTGATACGTGACTGAGCTAGTGAGCGCGAGAGGGCCGGTACCCGGTCCTCGTGTCACCTGACACATCGGACCCGACCGGCCGAGCGACAGAGTTTGCGCGGTGCCGCGCAAACGTAGGAGCCCCACGTGACCACTTCACGCTCCGTTTCCGCCCCTCTTCGGACATTCGTGCTCGATACCTCGGTCCTGCTGTCGGATCCGTGGGCAGTCATCCGGTTCGCCGAGCACAATGTGGTACTTCCGTTGATCGTGATCAGCGAGTTGGAGGGCAAACGCCACCATCACGAACTGGGATGGTTCGCGCGGGAATCCTTGCGCATGCTCGACGACCTTCGCGTAGAATTCGGCCGACTCGATCAGCCGGTCCCCATCGGAACGTCCGGCGGCACACTGCAAGTCGAGCTCAATCACACCGATCCGTCGGTGCTTCCCGTCGGATTCCGTACCGACTCCAACGATTCTCGAATCCTCGCCTGCGCCCTGAATCTGGCGGCCGAGGGCAAAGATGTGGTGTTGGTCAGCAAGGATATCCCGCTGCGCGTCAAGGCCGGTGCTGTCGGGCTTCCCGCCGACGAGTACCACGCTCATGACGTCGTACCGTCCGGATGGACCGGAATGACCGAGCTCGACGTGCCGTCCGACGCAGTCGACGCACTGTTCAACGACGGCGTCATCGATCTCGTCGAGGCCCGAGACCTGCCGTGTCACACCGGAGTTCGACTGCTTGCCGGACGGCAGAGCGCACTGGGGCGCGTCACGCCCGACAAGCAGCTTCAGCTCGTGCGCGGCGAGCGTGAGGCGTTCGGCCTGCACGGTCGTTCGGCGGAACAACGTGTGGCGCTCGATCTTCTGCTCGACGAGAGCATCGGCATCGTCTCGCTCGGCGGCAAGGCCGGCACCGGTAAGTCCGCACTGGCTCTCACTGCCGGACTCGAGGCCGTCCTCGAACGTCGCTCACACCGGAAAGTTGTTGTCTTCCGGCCTCTTTACGCCGTCGGTGGGCAGGAACTCGGCTACCTCCCCGGCAGTGAGAGTGAGAAGATGGGCCCGTGGGGCCAGGCCGTCTTCGACACCCTCGAAGGGCTGGCCAGCCCGGAGGTCATGGAGGAGGTCATCGCCCGCGGCATGCTGGAAGTGTTGCCGCTGACGCACATTCGCGGTCGCTCGCTCCACGATTCGTTCGTGATCGTCGACGAGGCGCAGTCGCTCGAGCGCAACGTGTTGCTCACGGTGCTGTCACGGCTGGGGTCGGGTTCCCGCGTCGTACTCACCCACGACGTCGCGCAGCGAGACAACCTGCGGGTCGGCCGACACGACGGCGTCGCTGCCGTCATCGAAAAGCTCAAGGGGCACCCGCTTTTCGCGCACATCACCCTCACTCGCAGTGAGCGTTCACCGATCGCTGCACTGGTGACCGAAATGCTCGAGGAATTCGGTCCGTCAGGGGCCTGACGCCCCTCGTGAGTGGAACTTCGTAGCCTGCTACGAAGTCCCACTCACATGGGTCACCGGCCCACCGCAGCCCGTAGTACTCCTCGCACAACGCCTTGGAGGAAATCGACGTTGTCGAAATAGTCGCGCCACACAGCTACTTTGCCGTCGCGCAGCTCGAATGTTCCGCACACCCAGAACTCGACACGAAGCCGACGCCAGATCAGGACGTCGGTGCGCTCGGTGAGCACGACATCTCCGTCGGCCGCGATGTTGTGCACGACGACGTCGAAGCCGTAACCCGGCTTGGCCAGCAGCGTCAGAAATCTGCCTACGTTCGAGATTCCGCGCACCTTGGGAAGCCCGACGTTGTGCCACACAATTTTCTCGTCGAGAAGGGCCAGCGCGCGATCGGTCTCGCGAAGCCTCAACGCGTCGAACAGGTTTTGCACGATATCGGTTGCTTGTCGGGTATCAGTCACTTGGTGAACCGTCCTAATCCATCGCCGTCGAAGAACTCGAGTGTGACCGTGTTCCCCTCGAATGTCGCCTGTGAAATCGTTCCGTCCGGTGCGTTCTCACCGGTCGGCTCGAACGCGAACGTATCACCGTCCCAGTGCGACAACTCGTAGGAAGTCGAGTTCGGTCCGAGGGTCAACACCAGCCTCCCGTCGACCTCCGCGACGGTCGCCGGCCCCCAGTAGGCGTTCTGGTACACCCCGGTGTACGACGTGAGCGGTTGTGGCGCAGCGGCATTCGTCGGAGCGGTCTTCCCCGCGAGCTCGCCCTCCGGCTCGCTCATACCGGCGAAGGCATTCTTGTACAGCGTTCGCCAGTCCTCGCGTACCTCGCCGAACTGCACGAGGTCGGCGAACTCGGCCGTGACCGTTTCTGCGATGCCGAGTGGCGCGGCGTTGGTCAGTACGACGATGGCGACGTCGAGCGACGGGATCCAGAGAAAGTTCGTGCCCGCCCCGAGTGCGAACGCTCCGGAATGGCTGACGGTCGTGCGGCCGGCTGCACTGGTGGAGACGTTGAATCCGTATCCGTAGTAGCCCGCGCGCGAATCCGCCGTCGTCGATGGGCTCGAGACGATCTGCGCGCTGATGGCAGGAAGGAGGGCGTCGATCTCGACGATCTGCTTCCCGTCGTGGGTGCCGTCGGCGATGAGCATCGTCAGCCACCTGGCGAGATCGTTCACCGAGGAGCTGACGCCACCGGCCGGCGTCTGCGGATCGGGTTCGCGTTGGTATCGGGCCTGATACTCGCCGTCCACGAGGACGTGAGGTACCGCTCGGTCGGCGCGGCCGATGTAGTCGGAGAACGACGAGCTGGTCGAGGTCATGCCGAGCGGACCGTAGATCGTGTCCTGGCTGAGGGTGTCCCAGTCCTTGCCCGAGGCGGCAGCGACGGCCTCGGCCGCGGCTGTGATCCCGAAATTGGTGTAGTGATACGTGGATCGGAACGGATCGAGGGGCACCTCCCGAAGGCGCTCGAGGATCTGTCTGCGGTCGTAGCCGAGGTCTTCGAGCAGATCGCCTTCGTGCTCTGGGAGTCCGCTTCGATGCGCGTAGAAGTCGCCGACCGTAATGTTCTGAGTCACCCACGGATCGATCAACGCAAACCACGGCAGCTCGGAGACCACCGGCGTCGACCAGTCGACCACACCCGCTCCCACCTGTGACGCGACCACCGTCGCACCCACCGACTTGGACAGCGAGGCAAGCTGGAACACGGTGTCGCCGTCGATCGGGTCGTCCTTGCCCATTTCGCGAACGCCGAGGCCTTTCGAGTAGACGACGTCGGAACCGTGCACGACGGCAATGGCCATACCCGGAATGTTCGACGACGCCATCAGTTCGTCGGCGATACCGTCGAGCTTGCCGACCGCATCGTCGACGCGACCGGCCGGAACGTCGACGCCGGCAACCTGGCCGGGGGACAGATCCTCGGTCGGCACCGGCTCGGACGCCGGTGGACTGTCTGCGGTGGGTGCGTCGTCGGAGCACCCGGCCAACAGAACCAGAGACCACACGACAGAAAGACACAAAAAATTTCGACCCGACCGCATCATGAGGAGTCCTCACGTCGATGACTGGATGCACCTGAGGATAGACCCGCAACGACCTGGCGTTAGGAGAATTCACAGAGGTCAGGGGCGCGACGTCGGACGCTCGGCGGCAGGCGCTACGGTTACCGCATGTCTACGAACCTGTCCGACGGTGATCTGCTGGTCCGTTTGGAGCCCGCGGTCGAAGAGAATCTACGACGCCATATCGAGGCAGCGAGTGATTGGCACCCCCATGAGCTCGCGCCGTTCGACGACGGCAAGAACTTCGCGTTCCTCGGCGGCGAGGATTGGTCGCCCGAGCAGTCGCACCTGAGCGACGTCGAAATTCTGTCCGCCACGGTGGGCGTGTTGGTGGCCGACAACCTCCCCGCCTACCACCGGGAACTGGCCCACGCCCTCACCGGCCTCGGTGCCTGGTGGAAGTGGACGGGCCGCTGGACGTCGGAAGAGAACCGACAGTCGATCGTGCTGCGCAACTTCCTGGTGCTCACCCGCGCTGTCGATCCGGTCGCCCTCGAGCGAGTCCGGATGGAACACATGACCCTCGGATTCGACGCGCCCAGCCAGCGGCTGCTCGACATCCTGGCGCACTTCGCCATCGAAGAAGCTGCCGCCGCCCTGCGTAACCGCAACACCATCGCCCTCGGCAAGGATCCGGTGCTGGCCACCATCCTCGGCAGAATCGCCGACGACGACGAGCTGCAGTCGGCATTCTTCGCCAGCATCCTCGACGAGGCATTCGCTGTCGTACCCGATCAGGCTGCGCGCGCAGTGGCCGACCGTATCAACGGCTTCAAGATCCCCGAGATCGAGCTTCCGGACCGCGGCAGCAGCATCGCCGCCCTCGCCGAAGCCGGCATCTACGACGCCGACCAGGAACGCGACAAGGTGTTCAAGCCGTTGCTCGCAGGCTGGAAGATCTTCGACCGCACCGATCTGGGTGAGGACGGCCTGAAGGCACGCGAAGAACTCGCGCACCTGGCCTGAGGTTCGCCCCTTTCGAAAGCGACCCGCCCCCGGTTGGATCAATGCGACTTTGTTGCAGTCAGAGTGACTGAAACCCACATTGATCCAACCGGGGGCGGGCGCGTTCAAGGGTGCAGCGGGTCCTGCGGGTCCTGCGGGTAGAGCAGCGAAACTAGTCCTTGACCTTCGCCATGGCCAGGACGTCGAGGCGCTTGTCCAGTTCGGCTTCGCTGAGCTTGTCGCCGATCAGTCCGCGGTCGATGACGGTCTGGCGGATTGTCTTCTTTTCCTTGAGGGCCTGCTTGGCGACTGCGGCCGCTTCCTCGTAGCCGATTGCGGAGTTCAGCGGCGTCACGATGGACGGCGAGGACTCGGCGAGGGTCTTGAGGTGCTCGACATTGGCTTCGAGGCCGACGACGCACTTGTCGGCGAACAGCACCGAGACGTTGGCGAGCAACTTGAAGGATTCGAGAACGTTGCGGGCCATCATCGGGATGTAGACGTTGAGCTCGAAGGCACCCGATGCGCCGCCGAAGGCCACTGCCGCGTCGTTACCGATGACCTGTGCGGCGACCTGCGTAACAGCCTCGGGGAGAACGGGATTGACCTTGCCGGGCATGATCGAGCTGCCGGGCTGCAGGTCGGGGAGTGCGATCTCGCCGAGTCCGGTGAGCGGCCCCGATCCCATCCAGCGAATGTCGTTGGCGATCTTGGTCAGTGACACTGCGATGGTGCGCAGTGCGCCGGATGCCTCGACCAGTCCGTCACGAGCGGCCTGCGCCTCGAACGAATCCTTGGCGGCGGTGAGGGCGTCGATGCCCGTCGACTTCACCAGAGCAGCAACAACTTTCGGGCCGAAGCCGTCGGGTGCGTTGAGGCCGGTGCCGACGGCGGTGCCGCCGATGGGCAGTTCACCCAGACGCGGCAGGGTGGCTTCGACGCGCTCGATGCCGGCCTCGATCTGCCGGGCGTAGCCGCCGAATTCCTGACCGAGAGTGACGGGGACGGCATCCATCAGGTGGGTGCGTCCGGACTTCACGACGTGCTTCCACTCGGTGGCCTTGGTCACCAGAGCCTCGTGCAGGTGCCGCAGCGCGGGCACCAGGGAGGTGACGGCTGCTTCGGTGGCGGCGACGTGCGTGGCCGTCGGGAACGTGTCGTTGGACGACTGCGACATGTTCACGTGGTCGTTGGGGTGCACCTCGACGCCGTTGGCCTTGGCGATCGACGCGATGACCTCGTTGGCGTTCATGTTGGAGCTGGTGCCCGAGCCGGTCTGGAAGACGTCGATCGGGAACTGATCGTCGTGCTTGCCCTCGGCGATCTCGTTGGCGGCGGCGATGATCGCGTCGGCCAATGCGCCGTCGAGCAGACCGAGATCCTTGTTGACCTGCGCGCAGGCTGCCTTGAGCAGGCCCATCGCGCGGATCTGGGTGCGCTCGAGCGGGCGGCCCGAGATGGGGAAGTTCTCCACCGCACGCTGCGTCTGGGCGCGCCAGAGCGCGTCGATGGGGACGCGAACCTCTCCCATGGTGTCGTGTTCGATCCGGAACTGCTGTTCGTCTGTCTGCGTCATGAGCCTTACTTTGCCAGTCGTGGTTTCGGGGATCAGAAGGACGGTGCCTGGCCGGATTCGTCGGCGTCGAAGTCCACCGAGGAGTACTCGCGCAGCTTCTCGAGGCGGTGGTAGGCGTCGATCATGCGCACGGTGCCGGACTTGGAGCGCATGACGATGGACTGGGTGTGGGCTCCGCCGCCCGCGTAGCGGACGCCGCGCAGCAGGTCGCCGTCGGTGACGCCGGTTGCGGTGAAGAAGACGTTCTCGCCCGAGACGAGGTCCTTGGTGTCGAGGACGCGATCGAGGTCGTGCCCGGCATCGATGGCCTTCTGCTTCTCGGTGTCGTCCGTGGGTGCCAGACGGCCCAGGATCGCGCCGTCCATGCAGCGCATCGCGGCGGCCGCGATGATGCCCTCGGGCGTTCCGCCGGTGCCGATGAGCATGTCGGTGCCGGAGTCGGGACGAGCGGCGGCGATGGCACCGGCGACGTCACCGTCGGAGATCAACCGGATGCGTGATCCGGCGTCGCGCACCTGCTGGATCAGTTCGGCATGCCTGGGGCGGTCGAGGATGCACACCGTCACGTCGGAGGCGGAACCCTTCTTGATCTTGGCGATGCGGGCGATGTTCTCGGCGACGGGGACGGTGATGTCGATGACGTCGGCGTAATCGGGTCCGACGGCGATCTTCTCCATGTAGAACACGGCCGAGGGATCGAACATCGCGCCGCGTTCGGCGACGGCCAGTACCGAGATGGCGTTGGGCATGCCCTTGGCCATCAGGGTGGTTCCGTCGACGGGGTCGACGGCGAAGTCCACCTCGGGTCCGTTTCCGTTGCCGACCTGCTCGCCGTTGTAGAGCATCGGCGC
This sequence comes from Rhodococcus sp. NKCM2511, assembly GCF_014905595.1. Classification (NCBI taxonomy): domain Bacteria; kingdom Bacillati; phylum Actinomycetota; class Actinomycetes; order Mycobacteriales; family Nocardiaceae; genus Rhodococcus; species Rhodococcus sp. NKCM2511. The sequence goes on from NZ_BNHJ02000003.1 coordinate 340,550, forward strand.
TTCGTCCTTCTCGCCTTCGCCGATGACGACGACGCCGCGCATGGAGACCGAGCTGACCAACTGACGCATCGCGTCGACGGCTGCTCCGTCGCCACCTTCCTTGTCGCCCCGACCGACCCAGCGACCCGAGGCGAGCGCACCGGCCTCGGTGACGCGGACGAGTTCGAGTGCGAGGTTGCGATCTGGCGCCATGGCGCGAGTGGACTCGGTGCTGGCCGTCATCGGTTTGTAGCCTCCTGGTTGGTGGGGTGTTACCCAGGCAGGATTATCTCACTTCTGTGATGCCCGCGGTGGGGTCGGGTCGACTGTGAGGTACGCGCCGACCGAGCACTGCTGCACAGAGGGGATACTGGAGATGTGGCAAACAGCAAACCTCGGATTCTCAACAACAACCGCGACATGGTCTGGTCGCTGATTCCGCTGGTCATTGCGTGTTTGTTGATCGCAGGCGTGGCCAGTCAGTGCTCGTTGAGCCCGGGTGGACCCAAGCAGGGACCCATTCCCAACTTCGACGTGAACTCGGCACTGCAGTACGACGCGGCCGAAATAGGGTTCCCGGTGCGCAATCCGGTCGTTCCCGAGGAATGGACGCCCAATTCGGGCAGCCGCGCGACCATTTCCGGTGACAGCGGTGGAGCGGCGTCGACTGTCGGATACATCACCGGATCGGGTGCGTACCTGCAACTGACTCAGACAGCCGCGTCCGAGGAACTGGTGGTGCCGTTCGTGGCCGGGGAGACGGTGTACGCGTCGGGCGCGCAGAACGTCTCGGGTCGAGACTGGGTCGTGTACGGCGAGGAAGGCTCGCGCACCTACTGGGTCTCGGACTTCGGTGACGTGCGAATCCTATTGGGCGGCACGGCGAACACCGAGGAATTCACCACTCTCGCGGCTGCGGTCGAGGCCACCGAACCGCTCGCGCCCTAGCTGTCGTTCTCGGTGCTCGCCAGCGCGGTCTCGATGCGCTTGCGTGCGCCCGCCAGTTGTTCTTCGCAGCGCGTCGCCAGTTGTTCGCCGCGCTCCCACAGAGCGAGGGATGCGTCGAGATCGAGCCCGCCCTGCTCGAGGATCTTCACCACGCCGACCAGCTCGTCGCGGGCTTCCTCGTAGCCCAGTTCGGACACCGGCTTGTCTTCGTTCTCGCTCATCGAATCTCCCTCTGTCTTTTCACTCGGCGTCATTTCACTCGGCCCATTACTGCTGCGGTGACGGCACCGTCGGCCACCCGCACCCTGATCTGTGTACCCGGCGGCGCGTCCTCGACCGAACGTAGTACCTCGGGATCTGCACCCGGCACCACCCGCTGTACGACGGCATAGCCCCGGGCAAGTGTGGCAGCAGGCCCCAGCGTCGACAGCCTCGCCCGCAGATGTTCGACGAGCGTGTCCTGGGTGGTCAGCTCGCGCTGCACGTCGCGTCGAGCTGCATCTGCGAGTCGCCGAACTTCCTCGCGACGCTGTTCGAGGGCCGCCAATGGATCGGCCAACACGGGTCGATGCCGCAGCATCTCCAGCCCGCGTGCCTCCCGTTCCACCCAATTGCGGAGCGCTGCAGCGCTTCTGGCCTTCAGCTCCGCGACCAACGCTTGTTCGGCGACGGCGTCGGGCACCACGAGCTTGGCGGCATCGGTGGGGGTGGCGGCGCGCAGATCGGCGACGTGATCGCTGAGGGGACTGTCGGGTTCGTGTCCGATGGCGCTGACGATCGGCGTCGTCGCCCGTGAGATGGCTCGGCACAGTGCCTCGTCGGAGAACGGCAACAGGTCCTCGACGCTACCGCCGCCGCGGGCGAGAACGATGACGTCGACGCGCGGGTCGTCGTTCAGATCCTTCAACGCGTCCAGGATTGCCGGCACCGCTTGTGGACCCTGGACCGGAGTGTTCCGTACCTCGAATCGCACTGCGGGCCAACGCCTCTGCGCGACGGTGAGGACGTCCTTCTCGGCTGCGCTGGCGCGAGCGGTGATGAGCCCGATGGTGCCGGGCAGGAACGGCAGCGGACGCTTGAGTCGCGGGTCGAACAGTCCTTCGGCCGCCAGCAGAGCCCGGAGCCGTTCGATGCGGGCCAGTAGTTCGCCGACACCCACAGCGCGAATATCGGTGGCGCGCAGCGAAATGGTGCCGCGGCCGGTGAAGAACGACAGCTTGCCGTAGAGGATGACGCGCGCGCCCTCGGTCAGCGGAACGGGCGAACGATCCAGCAGCTGCGGCGAGCAGGTCACCGACAACGACATGTCCGCCGACGGATCACGCAGAGTCAGAAATGCCGTGCGCGTGCCGGGGCGGGCGTTGATCTGCGTCAGCTGACCCTCGACCCAGATGCTGCCGAGTTTGTCGATCCACCCGGCGACCTTCATCGCGACGGTGCGCACCGGCCATGGTTGTTCGGCGGTGCTCGCACCGGATGGGGCGGGGCCGGACTGAGTGGGGGGAGTGCTCACTTCGCCTTGGCGGTGGTGATTCGGTTGGCGAGCATGGTCTGGAACGGTGCGCGAGCCGACGTCGCGTTCTCGTACTCGAGCAGGGTTTCCAGATCCTCGATGGACAGCGTGCGCAGCCGTGCGCGCAACTGAGCCAGGGCAAGAGTGTCGAAGTCGATCATCTCGACGATCTCGGGCTTCGTCGCAGCTGCTGCGGGCTTCGCCGACGTGTCCTGCACCGGTTCGTCCAGCGGAGGCGTCGAGTACAGAGCGAATCGTCCGTTCGCGGCGATGGGCTCGGCCACCGGTGCGTCGGGAACATCGACGTCGTCGGTGACTGCTGCGGAGTCGAACCTCGACGTGGTCGGGAACGCGTCGTCCTCGTCCTCGTCGAAACTCGCCCACGACGGCTGCTCCTCGCGCGGAGTTCCGATCACCGGCAGAGCCGAAATGACCAGATCGCCCTTGATGGCGAGGGCTGTCACCTGCTGCTGCAGCCGCATGCCGCGCGCCAACGCCTCGCTGACGACGGTCATCGGCAACATCAACGCGGAACCGGGAAGCTTGCGGGCCTCTTCCACGACGGTCACGGCGACGCCTGCAGCCACCCGCGCCGCAAAGGGGAGTCGAGTCATGCACACCAGACTGCCCGAAGTCGTCGTCTTTGGGTAGCCGACAGGCCAGGGCCTGCGGAATGACCCGGTTGCTGCGATACACGTATCCTGGGAGGTATGTCTTCGGCCGTTCCTTTGAATCTTGGTATCGCACACTCCGCCGGCTCGCACACGACCGCGCATGCCGGGGGTAAGCGAGTGCTTCTCGCCGAGCCGCGCGGCTACTGCGCGGGCGTGGATCGCGCCGTCGAGACCGTCGAGAAGGCACTCGAACAGCACGGTGCGCCGGTGTACGTGCGCAAGGAGATCGTGCACAACAAGCACGTGGTCGAGACGCTGTCCGATCGCGGTGCGGTGTTCGTCGAGGAGACCGACGAGGTGCCCGAGGGTTCGCTGCTGGTGTTCTCGGCGCACGGTGTCTCGCCTGCGGTGCACACTTCTGCCGCTGAGCGGAACCTGCGGACGATCGACGCGACCTGCCCGCTGGTGACCAAGGTGCACCAGGAAGCCAAGCGGTTCGCCCGAGACGACTACGACATTCTGCTCATCGGCCACGAGGGCCACGAGGAGGTCGAGGGCACCGCAGGTGAGGCGCCCGAGCACATCCAGCTCGTGGACGGCCCGGAGTCGGTGGACAGCGTCACGGTGCGCGACGAGAACAAGGTCATCTGGCTTTCGCAGACCACGCTGAGCGTCGACGAGACCATGTTGACGGTCGCGAAGCTGCGGGAGCGGTTCCCGACCTTGCAGGATCCGCCGAGCGACGACATCTGCTACGCCACGCAGAACCGTCAGGTCGCGGTGAAGGCGATGGCACCGGAGTGCGATCTGGTGATCGTCGTCGGCTCGAAGAACTCGTCGAACTCGGTGCGCCTGGTCGAGGTCGCCCTCGGTGCCGGCGCACGGGCCAGCTACCTGGTGGATTACGCGAAAGAGATCGACCTGGCGTGGCTCGACGGCGTCGAGACCATCGGCATCACGTCGGGAGCGTCCGTGCCGGAGATCCTGGTTCAGGGCGTCATCGACCTGTTCGCCGAGCACGGATACGCGGACGTGCAGCCCGTCACCACCGCGAACGAGACCCTGGTCTTCTCCTTGCCCCGCGAGCTGCGCCCCGCACGCTGACCGGTCCATGACCGGCCGGTGTCGGTGGGGTCAGTCGTCGGCGTGGCGGTCGCGGTACCGAACCTGCGGCACCGGATGCGGAGGAATGTCGTCACGGCGCACGTTCGGCGGCGCGTCGTTCACAACCGGTTCGACTGTGTGCCGAGCGCTGCTGGAGTACGGATCGACGGCGTCCCGCGGCGGCTGAACCCGAGGTGAACGCTCCCTGCGAGGTTCCGTCGAATACGGTGCCTCGGACGGCTGGGGCCGCGACGGGCGCGCTACGCCGGGTGGGGGCGTGCGATCCTGCGGGTACTGGGCGTGGGAGCGGGAGGGCCGCTGGTACTCGGGCTGCGGACTCGCCTGACGTGCGTATCCGGGCGTCGCCCCGGGGGTTGTTGCCGACCGTCGTGGCGCGGCACCGGAGTCGGTTGCGGCGCGAGAGGTTCCTCGGCGGCCCACGTACGGCTCGGGCACGATGTCGGTGGCCTCGACCGCGGACACGTCGTCACGGTCCGCCGCAGCTCGACGGCTACGTGCGCGTGACGGACGATCTTCCTGTGCTCGCCGCTGTGCCCGGGTGAGTGTGTCGTCCTCGGAGGTCGGGCTCCGGCGAGCGGAGTCTCCGGCCTTGGTGCTTCGACGAGGGGCGTCTTCCGGTTTCGTGCGACGCCGAGCGGTGTCGGCGGTCTTCGTGCTGCGTCGAACTGCGGGCGCGTGCGTGTTCTGCCGCTTCAGCACGATGCGTACGGCACCGAGGCCGACGGCCACGAGGGTGCCGAGCAGCATCAATGGAAATCGGTTGACCAGCGGAATCGCCACGTTCAGGATGATGTCCTTGAGGCTGGTGCCCGCGTTGTCGGTGAAGTACTGGTACGACAGCGGCACTGCCACGAACAGAATCAACGGGGCTTGGACCATCGCGGTGAACAGGCCGCGGTAGCGGACCAGCAATACCGCCGCGATGCAGCCGAGGATGTAGAGGAACGCGAACGCACCGGTCAGCTCGGTTCCACGCGCGGCGTCGATGAGAAACCCGAGAAAGGCCAGCCCTGCGGCGATCGCAACGGCACCCCACGCTGGTACGCCGGGCAGGGTCGCGAGGATGGATCGGTGATCCAGCGGTACCCCGGATCGGGCACGTTGGGAGGTAGACACCCCTCGAGGTTAGCCGTAGTTCAGCCCACTGCATCGCTGACATGACCGAAGTCGTGCCGGTAGCGGGACGAATCGGACAGCTTGGGACGCTCGTCCACGCGTGAAATCTCCACCGGTTCGGCATCGAACAGCTCGAGCTCGTGCAGCTTGCGTGCGGTGACACCCACCCTGCTGTCGACCGACCCGACGGTGGAGTTGAAGGACTCCACGGCCTTGCCGAGGTGGGCTCCGAGCTTGTCGAGATGTGTCGAGACGATTCCGATGCGGCCGTACAGTTCGCGGCCCAGCTGGTGGATCCGCGCAGCGTCCTCGGCGATCGACTCCTGCTTCCAGGTGTACGCGACGGTGCGCAGCAGAGCGACCAGAGTGGTCGGGGTGGCAAGAATCACGTTCCGGCCGAAGGCGTACTCCAGCAGGCTCGTATCCGACGTCAGCGCGGCGTCGAGAAACGGGTCGCCGGGAACGAACAGGACGACGAACTCCGGCGTCGGCTCGAATGCCTCCCAGTAGGCCTTGTCTGCCAGTTGATCGATGTGGGTGCGCAACTGCTTGGCGTGGCGGCGCAGATGCTTGTCGCGAGCACCGGGTTCTTCGTCCTGCGCGGCGTCGAGGTAGGCCGCGAACGGCACCTTGGCGTCGACGACGATCTGCCGATCGCCGGCGAGGCGAACGATCATGTCGGGTCGAAAGCCGTCCTTGCTCACCTGAGTGTCGAAGTCGCAGTGCTTGACCATTCCGGCGAGTTCGACGACCCGTTCGAGCTGGATCTCGCCCCACCGACCTCGGATCTGCGGTGCGCGCAGCGCGGTGACCAGTTGTCCGGTCTGCATGGAGAGCTGCATCGACGCGCGATGCATTCCGGTGACCTGTTCCGACAGCCCCGCGTACGCCCTGATGCGGTGGTGCTCGACTTCTCGCACGTGCTCGGCCAGGGCGTCGACGGCGTCGTGCAGTGGCTCCACCAGATGGGACACCTGTTGGCCGATGACCGTCGAATTGCGCCGCGCGGAATCCTCGTTCACCGCGCTCAGCGACTGGCGTAGCAGCGCCTCGTTCTGGCGTAGAGCCGCCAGCTGTGCCTCCGCTCGTACGGCCCGATCACCCACCCGAGAGGCATGCAACAGCCACCCCACCACGCCGCCGAGGGCGAGGGCGACGAGCAGGCCGAGCGCGGTGAGAATGTTCATGGTGCCGATGATGCAGCACGCCACCGACAAGTTCGGGCGAGACGAGCTGTGGGTCGATGCTCACGCCCGACAGGCCGACGAGCCTCGAATAGTTTGTCGGTGGTTGCCGATAGCGTCGTGGACATGAGAATCCTGCACACCTCGGACTGGCACGTAGGTCGCACCTTTCACGGTGTCGACCTGTTGGCCGATCAGGGCGCAGTGCTCGAGTCCATCGCGGAACTGGTTGCCGCACAGTCGATCGACGTGGTCGTCGTCCCGGGTGACATCTACGACCGCGCCGTGCCGAGCGCGGATGCCGTAGTGGTGTGCAATCGCGGACTCGAAGCGATCAGAGCCGCCGGAGCCGTCATCGTCGCGACGTCGGGTAACCACGATTCACCCGCTCGGTTGGGTGCCGGAGCTGCGTTCGCCTCGGCCGGTGGACTGCATCTGATGACCAAGGTCGGCAACGTCGCGACCCCGGTGGTCGTCGACGACGAGCACGGATCGGTTGCGTTCTACGGCATTCCGTACCTCGAGCCCGAGACCACCCGAGTCGAACTCGACGTTCCGGCGGCACGGACGCACGCCGAGGTGCTCGATGCTGCCATGGACCTGGTGCGCGCCGACCTCGCAGCGAGAGACGAAGCAGGGCAACATGTTCGGTCCGTCGTCCTCGCGCATGCGTTCATCGTCGGCGGCGAAGCGACAGGTTCGGAGCGATCGATTTCGTCCGGGGGAATCGAAACCGCACCGGCATCGGCATTCGACGGCGTCGACTACGTGGCCCTGGGTCATCTGCATTCTCCGCAGACACTCACCGAGCGGGTCCGCTACTCCGGCTCCCCGTTGCCCTACTCGTTCGGCGAACGCTCGCACCGTAAGGCCGTGTGGATTCTCGAACTCGACGCCGACGGGCTCGGCAGCGTCGATCGAGTGGACTTACCGGTGGTTCGCGGTCTCGCCCGCATCGAGGGCACGGTCGAGGAATTGACCACTCACGCAGCCTTTTCCGAATACGAGGACCACTACGTCTCGGCGGTGCTGACCGACGAGGTACGTCCCGTCGATGCAATGCGGTTGCTGCAACAGCGTTTTCGGCACGCGATCCATCTCGAGTGGCGTCGACCCGAAGACGACGGGGGGCTTCGGTATCGCGATCGTGTCCGCGGCCGCAGCGACCTCGAGATCGCGACGTCGTTCCTGACGGACATGCGGAGCGCGCCCACCGCAGCCGAGTCCGCACTCTTCGAGCGCGCACTTGCTTCCGTGCAGCGCGAGGCCGAATCCACGCGCACACCGGCGAGCACCGTCGACCGCGGCGCTGCATGAGGCTGCACTCACTCGAGATCACCGCCTTCGGTCCCTTCGCGGGAACGGAGACGGTCGATTTCGACGCGCTGGGGGCCGACGGGTTGTTTCTGTTGCACGGTCAGACCGGAGCCGGGAAGACGACAGTGCTCGACGCCGTTGCCTTTGCGCTCTACGGCACCGTTCCCGGAGCGCGGCGGGAGGGCAAGAGGCTGCTGTCCGACCACGCCGCGAGAGGTGCCGTCCCGCAGGTGACCCTCGAAGCAACGCTCGGTGGGCGACGAATCAGGATCGTGCGCAGTCCGGAGTTTCTGCGCCCCAAGCTCAGGACTGCCGGCACCACCAAGCAGCATGCCAAGGCGAGTCTCACGTGGCTCGATGGGCGTGGGCAGAACCTGACGCGGCTCAACGAGATCGGCGACGCGGTCAACGGGTTGCTCGGAATGAGTGCCGATCAGTTCTTTCAAGTGGTGTTGTTGCCGCAGGGCGAGTTCGCGAAGTTTCTGCGAGCAGACAGCGACGAGCGCGGAAACCTACTCGAAAGACTCTTCGACACAGGCAGATTCGGCGACGTGGAGGAGTGGTTTGCCGAGCGGCGTCGAGAATTGGCCGCCGGTCTTGCCGACGCCGACCAGGCCATCGACATCATGCTGGGCAGAGTGTCCCAGGCCGCGGGCGTACCCGAGCCGTCCACCGACGACGCCGCGCCCGGTGAGCAGGCCCAGGATCCCCTCGAATGGGCGGCACGGGTTCTGGACGGTGCACGGCAGAACAGAACTCTCGCCCAGGGTCGTGCGGTGCTGGTCGACGCGGCGGCCGGGCGTGCGTCCGCCGCGCTGGCCGAGGCCACCAGCGCCCTGGACCTGCAGCGCCGACGCGCCATCGCCGAAGAGCAACTCGCGCAGTACCGGGACGGCGAAGCCGCCCGAGCAGCGCGACGCGCGGAACTGGCCGACTCTGCTGCTGCGGGTCCCATCGCCGACGCTGTCGCCGATCTGCGCCTTGCCGCCACCACCGCAGATGCGGCCACCACAGCGCTGACCGCCGCGGAACAGGCACTGCCGACGTCCGCAGAGGGCAGGCGCTTCCACGACGCACTGCAGTGGCCGCCGCTACGAACCGATCCGGCCGACGAGCGAGCAGTGGTTGCCGAGTTCGTACGAGCATGGACCACCGATGTCGCACGGCTGCAGTCGCTGCTCGGAACAGCCCGTGAGGCCGACCGGCTGGACGCCGAGCTCGCAGAACAGCGCAGACAGCGTGCCGAGACCGTTGCTGCCATCGAACGCACGACGACGAAACAGGCGACACTTCCCGAGACCCTCTCCGCTGTGGAAGCGCGGGTGGCCCGCGCAGCCGCGGCCGCTGCCGAGCTTCCGGGACTGGACGAGCGGTGTGCCCGCGCTCAGGCGGCCGCTGAGTCGGCCCTCGAATTGGTGCGGACCCGAGCTGTTCTCGTCGAGGCAGAACGCGTCAGGGACCGTGCTGCAACCGCGCGCAACAGCGCCTGGGAACACTTGCTCGAGCTGCGCGAACGCCGCATCGACGGCATGGCCGCAGAGTTGGCTGCCCGCCTCGAGCCCGGTGCGCCGTGTGTCGTGTGCGGGTCGGCCGAACACCCGAATCCGGCCGCTGCCGCGACGTCGACGGTCACGAAAGCGCAGGAGGACAAGGCCGCTGTCGCGGAGCGGAAATGCGCTGCCGAGCTGGAACGGTCGATCGCGGCCGTCGCCGACGCCAGTCGTGCGGTCGATCTGCTGCACGACCGGACGGGCGGAGCCTCCGCCGCGGAGCTTGCTCACACCCTCGACGCGGCGACCACTGCCGTCCGAGACGCCCGAGCGAGGGCCGCCGACCTCGACCCGGCGACGACCGAGCTGCGCCGGCTGCGCGCCGAGTCGGATGCGCTGGCGGTCACGCTGCAGGATCTCGTCGCCAGGCGCAGCGCGCTGGACGAACGCATCGCAGCCGCCGAGCGATCGGTGGCGCAGATGCGAGCGTCGGTAGCCGAGGAAATTGCCGAAGGCGCATCGTTGACCGAGCGAATTGCCGAGTGCGAGAAGCTCATCGACGGTGCCCGCCGACTGCAGGAAGCGCGAATCGCCTGGCTCGATGCCAGCGAGCAGCACGCCGCGCTGCGCGGCGAACTGGATCGACGGGTATCGGCATCGAACTTCAATTCCGCCGATGCAGCAGCAGATGCCGTTCTCACCGAAGACCGCGTCGAGCAGATCGAGACCGAGCTTCGTCTGGCAGAGGAGCGTCGGGCACACGCCGAACACGTGCTGCTCGAACCCGGCATCGTCGCCCAGAGCGGGCAACCGCCGATCGACCTGGATCCGCTGCGTGCCCGGTTCGCCGAACTGGACGGCGCGGCGAAGGTTGCCGCGGGGGAGGTGGCCGAGTGTCGCCGACGCGCGGACGAGCTCGAGCGGCTGATCGCCGAACTGTTCGTGGCGGCTGCGGCCATCGCGCCGCAACGCGCCGAGTTCGACGAGCTCGCCAACCTGGCGGATGTGGTCGCCGGGCGTGGGCAGAATGCACGCAAGATGTCGCTGCGGTCCTACGTGCTTGCGTCCCGTCTCGAGGACGTCGCCGAGTCGGCATCGGCACGCTTGCGTCGGATGTCCTCGGGTCGTTACGAATTCGTGCACTCCGACGAGGCCGGCGTCCGCGGAAAGCGGGGTGGGCTCGGTCTCGACATCCGCGACGACTACACCGGTGTGGTGCGTTCGGCCAAGACGTTGTCGGGCGGCGAGGCGTTTCTGGCGTCGCTCTCGCTCGCGCTGGGTCTCGCCGATGTCGTGGCCGCCGAATCCGGCGGGGTCGTGCTCGACACCTTGTTCATCGACGAGGGGTTCGGCACGCTGGATGCGGACACGCTGGAATCGGTGATGGCCGTGCTCGACGAATTACGTGCGGGCGGCCGCGTCGTCGGAGTCGTCAGTCACGTCGACGAAATGCGTCAGCGCATTCCGAGCCGCCTCTACGTCAAGCGTGGACGCGCGGGCTCGACACTGCAGGTCGTTGCGTCCTGATCGGAGCTACTTCTTCTCCGTCGTAGCCTTCTCGTCCTCGTCCTCATCTTCGAGGCCGGCCTGTTCGTCGGTCAGTCCCTCGGGTGCGGGGATCTGATCCTCGAGCTCGTCCTGATCGGGCTCGTTCGATCGCTCGTCGATCTGTTCGGAGACGTAGCGAATCAGCACAGCAGCCACCGCCGCGGCGGGCACTGCGAGGAACGCGCCGATGATCCCGAACAGCGAGCTACCTCCGGTGACGGCGAGCAGCACGATCGCTGGATGCAGATTCATGCTGCGGCTCTGCAGGATCGGCTGCAGCACGTTGCCTTCGAGCTGCTGCACCGCGAGGATGATCGCGAGCACGATCAACGCGGTCGTCAGACCGTTGGCTACCAATGCGACGAGCACAGCGAGAGCGCCCGCGACGAACGCACCGACGATGGGGATGAAGCCACCGAGGAACGTCAGTGTGGCGAGCACCAATGCCAGCGGGACACCGAGGATCACCAATCCGAGCCCGATGAAGAACGCGTCGATGAAGCTGACGATGGCCTGGGTCCGGATGAAACCGCCCAGCGTCACCCACATGCGGGAGAGGACTTCGCCGAGATGGCGTCCCGCGCGGCCGCCGGAGAATCCGTGCAGCCACGGCAGGAACTTCGGGCCGTCCTTGACGAAGAAGAACGACAGCACGAGCACCAGGGCAAGGGTCACGAGGATGGAACCGGCTGCCGAGACGCCGCTGAACACGCCGGTCGCGATGACGTCGCCGCTGTCTTGCAACCGCGAGACGATGGCCGATACCGCATTGTCGATCTGGTCGTCGCCGATGTTGAGCGGCGGTCCCTTGAGCCAGTCCTGCACCTGACCGATGCCGCCCGACGCCTGATCGACCAACTCGGGAGCCTGCTCGGCCACCGACGGAATGATCAGAGTGATGACCCCGCCGATCACGACGAAGAACACCACGAGCGACACGGACGATGCCAGCGCAGGCGGAAAGCCAAGGCGCATCATCAATTTCGCCGGTGGCCACAGAACCGTGGCCACGATCACCGCGAGTAGAACCGGTAGAAGAATCACCCAGAGATGACCGATCAGCCAACCGAACACCCACGCGCCGGCCGCGATGGAGATCAGGATGAGCGACCATTTCGCCAGCCAGAGGCCACCGGTTCCGATGAGGTCCCCGCGATCTCGTCCGGACTTCGCGGGCTTCGCAGTACTGCCGGGAACTGCCGATTCGGTCACGGTGGGTCCTCACATTCGGCGGGTGGCGGTTCGTGAAGAACCTTAACGTCCCACTCCGACGCGGTGTCGGTCAGAGCGCCTCGTGGGCCAACAGCCATTTCTTCGTCGGCAGTCCCCAACGGAATCCACCGAGCGCACCGCCGATCCGAACCACTCGGTGGCACGGTACGAACAGGGCGGCGGCATTGCGCGCGCACGCCGACGCGGCACCGCGAATCGCCGTCGGCCGTCCCGACAATTCCGCGAACGCGGAGTACGTCACCGGCGCTCCGGGTTCGACAGTGCGCAGCACGTCCCAGGCGTGCATCAGGAATTCGCCCGATCGTTGTGCGACGTCGATGTCGTCGATGTGGTCGACGTCGCCGCGGTGATAGGAGTCGACAGCTGCGGTGACGGCACCGAGGTCGGTCGCCGAGCGGACGTCGGTGGGTCGCAACGTCGGATGGATCAACACTCGGAGTTCCTCGACATTGGCGGTCCAGCCAGACGCCAGCACGCGCTGATCGGCGTCGACGATGGTGGTGAACGGACCGATAGGGGTGTCCTGCGTTGCGGAGGTGGCCATCATGCCTGCCTTCTTTCCAGTGCGGTGATCCACAGGTGCATCGAGACGTACGAACGCCACGGTGCCCAGCGTTGGGAGTTCTTCAACGAAATGTCCAGCGCCTGCGCGCCTTGGCGGACAACGAGATCGGTGTCGAGCAGAACGTCGGGGTCGCCCAGCAGTCGCATGACGACATAGCGGGCCGTCCACGGCCCGATTCCCTTGAGCGCGAGCAGTTCTCGTTCCAGATCCGGGCCCTCCCGCGCGGGGTGCAATGTCACCGTTCCCGACGCGATGGCATCGGCGACGCGGATGACGGTCTGGACCCGAGCGGCCGGGCCGGTGAGGACCTCGTGGCCGCGTTCGGCGATGACGGCAGCGTCGGGGAACAGCCGTCCGACGCGTCCTTCGCCGAAATCCAGTGGTGCCCCGAGCGCGTCGACGAGCCTGGCGGTGTGGGTGGCCGCTGCCTTCAGCGAGATCTGTTGCCCGATGACGGTGCGCAGCAACATCTCCGCCCCGTCGACGACCCCGAGTGCCCTGATACCCGGATGGGCCTCGACGCTCGGCGCGAGTTGGGGGTCGGCGCGTAGGGCTTCGTCGACGGCAAGTGGATCGGCGTCGAGATCGAGCAGGTGTCGAATCCTGGCCACGGCCGGAGCGAGGTCGCGCATGTCCTGCAGAGTCAGTGCGGCGCTGACGAATCCGTCCAGGATGCGCAGTGCCACCAGTCCGGCAGCGTGCGGTAACTGCAGTGAACGCACGTATTCGCCGTCGTCGGAAAACGATTCGATGCCCTCTACCACGTGGCCTCGGAGAAACCACTCGACCCAGCCGCGGTCCAGCGGCGGGCGGTACGGCAGGCGCAACGTGACGGTGCCACCCGCAGTAGGTACGGCCGAGCGGTGCGCTTCTCGCCGCAGGGTCGTCGGATCGACCGCGAAGACCTCTTTGACGGTGTCGTTGAACTGGCGGACGCTCGAGAAGCCGGCGGCGAAGGCGATGTCGGCCATCGACATGTCGGTGGTCTGGATCAACGTGCGGGCGGTATGCGCGCGATGGGCGCGAGCCAACGCGAGCGGCCCGGCACCCACTTCTGCCGTCAGAACGCGGGTCAATTGCCGGCTCGAATAGCCGAGGGTGCTGGCGAGGCCGTCGACGCCCCCGCGCTCGACGGCTCCGTCGGAGATCAGCCGCATCGCACGAGAACTGAGATCCGAGTGGATGTTCCATCGTGGGGAACCGGGGGTGGCGTCGGGCTGGCAACGGCGGCAGGCGCGGTAGCCGGATTGTTGGGCCGCTGCTGCCGTGGCCATGAACGAGACGTTGCCGGGCTTGGGGGTGCGCGCCGGGCAGGAAGGTCGACAGTAGATGCCGGTGGTGGAGACGGCGGTGAAGAACTGGCCGTCGAACCGTGCGTCACGCGAGGAGACCGCGCGATAACACCGATCGAAGTCCAGTTCTTGCACCTGCCGTTCGCTGCTCATGCTCCTACTGTGTCAGCGCGATCCCGCCAGTGCTAGCGGAAATCGGACAGCACCGTGTCAGCAGCATCGAGCCCCTGGGTTTCGGTCCGCTTCCGCGTGCCGGTCCTTCCAGTACTGCCGCACGGTCGGTGGCTCCTGGCCCGGGTGGTGCCGGGCCAGATGCGCGACGTAGCGGTCGTAATCGTGATCACCCATCACCGAGGTGATCCACCACCACAGCCCGCGCATCTAGTGCGCCGACCCGGGGCGTCGGACGGTGCCCGCATCGATCAGTTCGTCCCACTCGGCCTGGATCTGCTTCTCGGCGGGGGTGAGGACGAATCCGGCAGGACCGAAGATCTTCGATGGCACCTCCGGCTCCTCGTTGTCCGGCAGATCAGCTCCGCGAACGGCTCTGACGCACACGATGACTCCGGCGATGACGACGACCAGGACGAGTACCGCGAAGATGATCGAGAGGGTGCCCTGGATGAACGTGTTGCGAATGACCGCGTCGATGGCCTCGGGGGTCTTTGCGCTGCCGAAGCTGCTCAGGCCCTGCTCCTTTGCGTCACGGAACTGCGAATGCTGCGTCCAGTAACCGATGGCCGGGGTGGAGGAGAAGATCTTCTGGTACGAGGCCGTCATCGTGACGATGAGGTCCCAGGCGAGCGGAATGCCGGGGATCCAGGCCCATTTGTAGAGACCTCGTTTGACGACGATCACCATGACCACCGTCAGGGCGATGGCGGCGAGCAACTGATTGGCAATACCGAACAGCGGGAACAGGGTGTTGATGCCGCCGAGCGGGTCGGTGACTCCCATGAGAAGGATTGCGCCCCAGGCTGCGACGACGATCAGCGAGCAGATCCATGCTCCGGGACGCCACGACGGGTCCTTGAACTTCTTGGCCGAGGCTCCGGGCAGGTTGCCGATGCTGTCGGAGAGCATGAAGCGTGCGACGCGGGTGCCGGCATCGACCGTGGTGAGGATGAACAGTGCCTCGAACATGATCGCGAAGTGGTACCAGAACGACTTGAGCGATTCTCCGCCGAACACCTGGTGCAGAACCTCGGACATACCGAACGCCAGCGTCGGAGCGCCGCCGGTACGGGAGATGATCGACTCCTCGCCCACATCGGCTGCGGCCTGGCTCAATTCGCCGGCCGAGATGTCTCCGCCGCTCAATCCCAAACCGTTGACGTACTCCGCCGCGGTCTCGGGAGTACCGCCGGTCAGCGTCGCCGGTGCGTTCAGCGCGAAGTAGATGTGCTGATCGAGAACGCAGGCGGTGATGAGCGCCATGATGGCGACGAACGACTCGGTGAGCATGCCGCCGTAGCCGATCATGCGCATCTGCTTTTCCTTCTCGAGCAACTTCGGCGTGGTGCCGGAGGAGATCAGAGCGTGGAAGCCCGACAGCGCGCCGCAGGCGATGGTGATGAACAAGAACGGGAACAGCGATCCTGCGAATGCCGGTCCGTTGCCCTCGGTGGCGAAGGTGGTCATCGCGGGCATCTGAATCTCTGGACGGGCGATGAGAATGCCGACGGCCAGCAGCGCGATGGTGCCGACCTTCATGAACGTCGACAGATAGTCGCGCGGGGCGAGCAGCAGCCACACCGGCAGGATGCAGGCCAGCAGACCGTAGCCGATGAGCAGCCAGGCGACCGTCACCTTGGAGAGCGTGAACCAGTCTGTGCCCCATTCGGTTTCGGCGACCCAGCCGCCGGCGACGATGGCGAGCAGAAGCAGGACGACACCGATGAGCGAGACCTCGGTGACGTTGCCCGGCCGCAGGTAGCGCAGGTACACACCCATGAACAGGGCGATGGGGATGGTCAGCGCGATGGAGAACACGCCCCACGGACTTTCGGCGAGCGCGTTGACGACGACGAGAGCAAGAACCGCGATCAAGATGATCATGATGACGAACACCGCGATCAGCGCGGCGGTTCCGCCGACTACTCCGAGTTCGTCACGGGCCATCTGGCCGAGGCTGCGGCCGTTGCGGCGCGTCGAGATCCACAGCACCAGGAAATCCTGGACGGCTCCGGCGAACACGACGCCGATGATGATCCACATGGTGCCGGGCAGGTAGCCCATCTGGGCCGCCAGAACCGGTCCGACGAGGGGGCCCGCTCCCGCGATTGCGGCGAAGTGATGGCCGAACAACACCCGACGGTCCGTCGGCATGTAGTCCTTGCCGTTCTCCAAGATCTCGGCGGGCGTGGCTCGGTCGTCGCGAGGAAAGACGATCTTGCGTTCGATCAGTCTGGCGTAGAAGCGAAACGCGAAGATGTAGGTACACACCGCGGCGATGACGAACCAGACTGCGTTGGGATTCTCGCCACGGACGATGGCGATGATCGTCCAGGCGACGCCGCCGAGCAGGCCGATCACGACGAGCATCAGACGCTTGATCGGCGTCATGGGATGGGAATCGACGACTCCGACAGGTGGTAGGTCGGGGTCTGTCTTCAGCAATTCGACGTGTGGATCGTCGGCCGCTTTCAGTGACATGTGTGGGGTCTCCATGGTCGCAGGTGTGACTGCGATCACCCTATGCGTGACGCACTTGCACGTCCTCGAATCGACACTTCGCGGTGCGCCCGGCGGTCATTCGTGTGCGCCGAGTGGCGGCGGCCTGGAACCGGATGGTCCTGGGCTGCGTCGTACCGGGTGTCATCACTTCATTCATTCGGGGGGAACACCACATGTCGGGACCGTACGAGCAAACTCATCAACAGACCTTTCCCGCGGCGCAGCCCTTCGCGCCCGTGCTGCCCGCGTCGAACGCAGGGTGGGCAGTGGTGGCAGTCATCTTCTTCTGGCCACTGGCCATCCCCGCGTTCAATCACGCGCTCAAGGTCCATCCTCTGTGGTCGATGGGTGATGTCCAGGGCGCGCAGTACTCGTCGCAGCGCGCAGCGTTCTTCGGCAAGCTGTCCCTCATCATCTTCGGCGTCTTCATCGTTCTCTACCTGGCGTTCATCGGCTTGGTCGTCTCGAACATGTGACGGGTCGACGGCGGTGTGCTGATCACCCGCGG
The DNA here is from genome assembly GCF_014905595.1 of Rhodococcus sp. NKCM2511. Taxonomy (NCBI): domain Bacteria; kingdom Bacillati; phylum Actinomycetota; class Actinomycetes; order Mycobacteriales; family Nocardiaceae; genus Rhodococcus; species Rhodococcus sp. NKCM2511. The sequence continues at coordinate 357,658 of NZ_BNHJ02000003.1, forward strand.
GTGACCGAAATACCGCCGTCGACGTAGAGCGTGGTTCCGTGGACCATTGCGGCGTTGTCCGAGACCAGGAACAGAACGCCGTCGGCAATGTTCTGCGGTGACAGCACCGTGCCTGCCGGGGTTCCGGCCGTCATGGCGTCGAGGACCTGGCGTGCGTCCTCGTTGCCCGGGGTCAGAGTCGCTCCGGGCGCGAGGGCGTTCACTCGCACACCGCGGGGGCCGAACTCAGCGGCCCAGCTACGAGTGAGCTGCTCGTCGGCGGCTTTGGTGGCGGAGTACATGGCAGCGAACGGACTGCCCATCGTGGCCATCCACGACCCGATGTTCACGATGACTCCGCTGCCGCGCTCGGCCATGGCCGGTGCGAGCTCACCGACGAGCACGTGCGGTGCTCGGACGTTGACGGCGAGCATGGCGTCGAGCTGGTCGTCGGGAAGATCGGCTGTCGCGGTGGCCGGATAGATACCGGCGTTGTTGACGAGAATGTCGATGCGGCCGCCGAGGGCGTCGGTAGTGCGGGCGGCGAACTCGCGAAGTTCGTCGTAGCTGCCCGACAGATCGACGTCGACGAATGCCGCTGTGCCGCCGGTTTCCGAGATGCGGGCCGCCAGGGCTTTGCCGCGCTCGGCGTCGCGGCCGCTGACGACCACCTTTGCCCCGTGGGCGGCGAGGGTGAGCGCGATGGCCGCACCGATCCCACTGGTCGATCCGGTGACGACGGCGGTGCGTCCATGGAGTTGTGTGGACCTGGGAGATGTCATGACGCCATGTCTACGGTCGCCGAATCGAGCGGACCAGGTGTTGTTCGACCTAGGTCTGTCATGACCAGGTTCGCGATCGCTCGCGTGGCTACTGTGGATTTCGTGAACAACGACAGGTCGGCGCTGAGTGCGTTTCTGCGTGATCGACGCGACCGCATCACTCCCGCCGAGGCGGGAGTACCGACCTATCCCGGTGCGCGACGGGTACCGGGCCTGCGGCGCGAAGAGCTCGCAGCGCTGGCCGGAGTGAGTCCGGATTACTACAGCAAGCTCGAACAGGGTCGCCAGGCCAATGTCTCATCCGAGGTGCTGCGAGCAATTGCTCGGGCGTTGAAACTCGACCGGGTGGAGTCCGCGCACCTGCTCGATCTCGCATCTCCAGCTGTGCCGGTCGACAGCGCCCCGGAGCGACCGGATCCGGGATTGCTGCAGGTCATGCGGGCGCTCGATCACGTGCCGGTGCTACTGCTCGGGCGCTCGGGAACCATCTTGGCCAGCAATGCGCTGGTTCGTGCGGTGTTGAGTCTGCAGTCGTCCGCCGGGGATTCGCTGTTCCACTATCTGTTTCGCAATCCCATCGCGCGGGAGCGAATCGTCAACTGGTCGCAGTTCGCGGCTGCCTCGGTTGCCGCGCTGCGCCGCGATCTTGCTCGTCGACCGGGCGATCCGACCCTGACCGCACTGATCGACGAATTGCGTTCGTCCGAGCCGTGTTTCGAGCAATGGTGGAGCGATCACGAGGTCGCCGAATTCGCAGGTGCAACCAAGATCATCCAGCACCCGGCGGCGGGCACCCTGCAATTCGGAATCGAGTTCCTGACCTCGCCGAGCGCGCAGGATCAAAGTCTGATCGTCTACACGGTCGAGGAGAATTCCAGTACGGCACACGTCCTGCCGATCCTGGCGAGCTGGGACCCGAATTCGGCGATCACCACGTGACCGGCATGGCCGATCACGCCGTCGAGTAGATGCTGGCCGGGCACTGTCCGAGCTGGCCGTGTCGTCAAAGTAGACTCCATAGACCGTGAGCCTCACCCTCGGAATCGTCGGACTGCCCAACGTCGGCAAGTCCACCCTCTTCAATGCACTGACCAACAACGATGTGCTGGCCGCGAACTATCCGTTCGCGACCATCGAGCCCAACGTCGGCGTGGTCGCGCTGCCGGATCCCCGGCTCGAGAAGCTGGCCGAGGTGTTCGGTTCGGAGAAGCTCGTGCCCGCGCTGGTGTCGTTCGTCGACATCGCCGGCATCGTCAAGGGTGCGTCGGAGGGCGCAGGCCTGGGCAACAAGTTCCTCGCCAACATCCGTGAGGCCGACGCCATCTGCCAGGTCGTGCGCGTCTTCGCCGACGACGACGTGGTGCACGTCGATGGTCGCGTCGACCCGACCGCGGATATCGAGGTCATCGAGACCGAACTCGCGATTGCCGATCTGCAGACTCTCGAGAAGGCGATCCCGCGCCTCGAGAAAGAGGTGCGGATCAAGAAGGATCGCAAGCCGGCGCTCGACGCGGCTCTGGCCGCGCAGGCCGTTCTGAACGACGGCAAGACGCTGTTCTCGGCGAAGGCCAAGCTCGACTTCGAGCTGCTCGGTGAATTTCAGCTGCTCACCACCAAGCCATTCCTGTACGTGTTCAACGCCGACGAGTCGGTGCTGACCGACGACGCCAAGATCGGTGAACTCGCTCGACTGGTCGCACCTGCCGATGCGGTGTTCCTCGATGCGAAGATCGAGTCGGAATTGCTCGAACTCGACAAGGAGTCGGCAGCCGAGCTGCTCGAATCCGTCGGACAGACCGAGCCCGGCCTCGACGCTCTCGCCCGCGCCGGCTTCCACACCCTGGGCTTGCAGACCTACCTCACCGCAGGCCCGAAAGAGGCTCGCGCGTGGACAATTCACCAGGGAGACACCGCGCCCCAGGCCGCAGGCGTCATTCACACCGACTTCGAGCGCGGCTTCATCAAGGCCGAAATCGTCTCCTTCGACGACCTCGTCGCCGCAGGTTCGATGGCCTCGGCCAAAGCCGCGGGCAAGGTGCGCATCGAGGGTAAGGACTACGTCATGTCCGACGGCGATGTGGTGGAGTTCCGCTTCAACGTCTGAAAACTTAGCTGACACGCGTCTCAAGCCCCTTCGGTCCGCAGTGGGTCCGCCGTGGCTTCGCGGAGCAGCTTGTCCGCTGCGCTCGGAGAACTAGCGCCACAACAAGTCAAGAAGTTCATCAACGCGGTCGAGGCAGATCCGGCGTTGCTGAGCGGCGGGGTTCTGGCCGCGTTAGGGAGGCTGTTCGGGCTAGAATCGTGTTCAGCCTTTTCCCGTTTCGGTTGAGAAGCGAAGTCACCGATGATGGTCGTCGCCGCGGACAAGCGTGCCGAGCACCCGGCACGTACGGGGGGGGCGAGGTGCACGATCAGGTTGGTGCTCAGCGGTATCGCTTCCAAGAACCCCACGCCCAGCCCTTGTTCGTCGCGACCGCGTAGGAATTCGCGTAGGTACCGACAGACTGCGCAGAGGGGAGCTTCGGGCCGCACGACGGGCGGCAAAAGCACAGTTTCGATGCCGCTAGGAGAGCGGCCGCCAGAGCTGTGTACGGGTCATCACGGGGCCAGTAAAGCACATCGTGTCGGATCTGCGGAGTTAGATTTCGCCCTTGTCCGGCAAGCTACGCGTTCTACCCGAATCAGCATCGATCGTACGAGCCCGACCTTTGGATCCGGGCTGGACACGAACGGTGCCGATGTAGCTACGCGCCACCCAAGCGTTCATTAAATTGGGGCTCGACCAGAGTGCTTCAATTAGTAGCAACTCATACAAACGGTCAGATATTCTACGCTCATCTTAGGTACCCCAGATAGCTTTTAAAGCGTCATATTCGTACATCGGCAACGTCTCGGGCCATTCCTCCTCGAACAGCATTGACGCGCTATCGAGACGCTCGAAGATTAAAATTGACTCAGGCTGATGTATCAGCAGTGAGGGGGCCTCCTTGACGGTCTCATACCGGGTGTAAATTCGTTGGAGCTTGTCCTTGTGTTTGGAAACAAAAACCGACAACCGCTCCACGTAGGCCGGCAGGTCAGCGCTGTCGGGTAAGGCTGCGCCGAGTTCGATCAAAACAAATCGGCTCAGCGAGCGGTCGAATTCGCTGGCGCTGAACATGAAGAAGTGACGCACGCACGCGTCGATCAGGGGCTCGACCGCGTATCCCGGAGCCGCGACTATTTGGCTCATTCGGCGGTTCACCTCCTCATCGAAAATCTCCATCAACGCCGCGAGTCGGTGCAGCGCCCGCTTTGTGTCGCTGTCGGGCTCGTGACTCGGTTTGTACACAAGCTTGTGATCCATCTCCGACCACAGGTTTTGAGCAGCAGTTCTAACTTGAATCTCGCACGCCATACCGACAGAGTCGGAGCTCAAGCCCTTCACCTGCAGGTGAAGGCCCAGGTAGCCGATCTTCCGTTGCTCCCACAGTTCCTGAGTCTTGTCTTGCCGCTCGACCACCTCGAGGGCCGGGTGCTCCGCCACAACCGTCTCGATCCGCGCGATGTCAGCAATATTCTCCACGGTCACACGTACCCCGACCTTGTCGGTTACATCTGTCCATGGGTCTGGGTAGCTCTTCCGAAGACACTTGCCGACGAAGCTTGCCGGGTCTTTGACACGCGCCGACACCTTGCAGGAGACACTCAGCTTATTCGTAGCGGAGCGGATTGCGTCGGCGATCGAATCACCGAAGGCTGTCAGAACTGGCGTGTCGGCAATCAGACGATCTCTCGCCTCCGCAATCGTGGTCATCCTCGACTGCTCAACTTTTTAAGGGTATCCACTACCCTTATCTCGGTTCGTCCGCCATCTGCGTTCTCCACAGTCACAAGGTCTTGCGCCTGTTCCGGTACGCTAACTTTAACGCCGCCATCTGTTTCATATTGAACCTTCCGAAGACGCGATTTTATGTCATCGATGTTCTTGATGAAGTTATCTTGCACCCCAGCTGTTGTAAGTGCAGACACAAAGGCATCCCTGTCTGGCAGATCCAGATTGTTCCTTGCGAAATCTTTCAGACTGACCTGGTGTGAGTTGTTGTTCAGTTCCGCAACCAGGGCGATTTCGTACCTGGCCCGCTTCTCGCCGTCCTGTATCTTCTCGTTCAAGAACTTTTCTGATTCTGTATGGAAGATTCTGGTTGCCACCCGAGGGTCTTCATGCAGAGTGCATTGTAGAAATGTCTCGAGGAAGAAATCGGCAATTTCCGATCCTCTCGATTGGGGGTCGCTAGCCCAACCCTCCAGTGTTTCATCCGCGTCCTTTAGCGAAAAAAAGACTGCGACTTTAAAAACTCGCGTCTTTCCCGTCAGGAATAGATCTCTAAGATACTCGACGTTGTATGTTGTTTTTCCTTCAACGTCAGCCGATACCGCTCGCGCTCCTTCCTCCTTTTCGAGTTTCAAAATCGCGATGAATTTGTCGTTCGCATGCGCGCCGCCCATGGTCACCAGCAAACCGGCGGACATCGAACCGGACTGTGAGGCGACTAGATGGTTCGCTAGTTCCTTGGAAAGCTCAACGAGTGAAGGATCCTCCTCGACGAGATAGTTTCGGATTTGACCAGGTATGTTGCGGGAGCTGTCGCTGTCTATCTGGTGCCTTGAACGCGCGAAGCTCTCGCTCACCTTCCGCTCAAAGAACCTCGCAACGTCCACGTCATACGGAGAGATTGCTTCACTCAGGGTTGGAGCAGCCTTGGTGGACCCGGCGGTGAAAACCTTCGGGATCTGGTGTATCACCCATTCGTCGACGGTGACGTCACCGGTATCTAGACTCAAGGCAAATACTCCTCACACGCGCGAAAGTGTTCCGTGGGTATGTATACGCCACACACGCACATCTGCGGTGCATTCCCAACTCGCCGACGCATATGTCGCCCTCGGCGTGGCGGCTCCTAAGCACATTTGCCTGGGTCGCGAGGGGGAAATGCTCTTTCGTCGGCCTGTTTGTGCTGGTCACGGTACCGCAGAAGGCGTAACGCTTGCGGCAGTGTCGCGGGTGTGTGAGCTAAGCGTGCGCAGCTGGCAACGGACAACCAACTGTTCAGTCTCCGGTGAAGGCGAGGTGCCAGATAGGCGCTGGGACGTGAGCGCGTCCGGTGTCGGCGGTGCGAGTTCGACAACCGGTGAAGAAGGAGTCCACGGCCCGATCTGATGCTCGTATATGGGTGCAATGAGCCAACGCATTGTGGAGTGGAAATTTGCAACAGAGCGACGCTGTCAAGGTCATTCAATTCGTTGCAACAGAGTTTTCCCGAAACATTGCAGAAGCAGCGCGTCTCAGAGTTGCAGGTCCGGTCGAGCCTCGCTTCGATTCGGTTGGGACGAGAACTCGATGCCGAGAGAATCCCGGGTCGACCGCGCCGAGATCCTGACGAGTCGATCTTCACGACATCCCGCGCCGTCAATCCCCGCGCGGAGCGCCTCCGATCGGATGGTCGACGATGTATTTCACCTACCGTGTGATCGTCGCGGTGCTCGGTCTGGGTCTGATCCTGGTCCACTTGCTACCCTCGCCTCCGCCGCGACCTCGTTCGGTGCTGCAGTGGTGAACCGGCGTAACGAGGTCGCGTCTGCGATCGACGAACTCGTCATCTCGATGGTTGTCACACTCACTGTCGGCATCGCAGCGACCCTCGTCACGGCTGGAGGGTCAGATCTGGTCGCAGCGGGGGTCACCGCTGCGCGGATCGCGTCGACAGGCAGACGAATCTACAACGTGATCGGCGCGCTGGAATCGGATGTCGTTGTGACGACCTCGGCGATGACCGAGATCAGGGCTGACAGTGCGGCTGGCAGAGACGACAGAGAAGCCGCTTGCGACGTTCGAGATCAACGAAGACGGCACGGTCAAGACGTCTCCGGTCTTCCCGAAGTGGAAGCAGGACGCCTGGGAGCGGTACATCGCGAACGGCGGCGACCTGACGATGGAGGATTGGAGCAGGAAGTACGACCAGCTGAGGAGAACGTCGGGAACGGCTCCGAGTGGGACCTCCAGGTGGGAGATCTGCTCGGGTGCAGCGAGGAGAACGGCGACGCTGGGCGTCCACCGAGATCCTAAGGGCGTCTGCGAGGGACTCTGGGGAAGTTCGGCTTCGATGCGCCGATCCCGGTGCCACGTCGATTCCTCGACGGCCAAGGTTTACGCTGCGGACTCGTGAACCAAACCTCTCGGTATGAGTAAACCCGGAGCCAACGCCATCTCAGCCCAGATGCCCCAAAGCTGTAGGTGCCAATGCCAGGCAGGGAGACCGGATCCCTGTTCGCAGGCATGGCCCGGGTCTCATCGCTTACGGTGCGATAGTTTCTAACGTCAACAGCAGCGGATCATCTGTCACCGCTCGAAGGGTATTCGCCACTGTCTGGTACTTCCGGTTCCGAAGGTCGACCCTCTTCGGTCCTTGGGTCGGAATTGTTGCTGGCGCGAAGCATTGCAGAAGATCGTTCGCGAATTGCCCACATACCCGCTGCCACCGAGATTGTCAGTCCGAACAGGCCCGCTCCAATCTCGCCATCGACCACGTTTCTTCCCGTAGAAGCGACTTTCGCGTCGTCTACCAAATCTATGACACCCGAGTTGTGGCGCGAATGATCGCAATTGCTCATCGCAGGAACGTCTGTCGGTGATCATCGCGGCATGTTCTGCGAGTGGGCGTCGTCGTCTGCGCCGCCCAACGATGTTGACTAAGCTCCGAATCAGAGGATAGGAGAACGTAGATGGGTCTGCAGGAACTCGAGGCGTTGGTTCACCGAACGGCCACTGCTGGGGAACCTTTCGAGCGTGGAGCCGATGAGGCGGAGCAGGCATACTTGTCTTCGCTTGCGGCACGGCCGAGTACGAAACTGATCTGTGAAGTCGGGTTCAATGCGGGCTTCTCGAGTTGGGCGTTCCTCGAGTCTTCTCCCGACGTGACCGTCGTATCCTTCGATCTGGCCGCATACGCGTACAGCGATGCCGCGAAAGCCCATGTCGACGAACACTTCCCGGGCCGACACACTTTGATCCAGGGAGATTCCCACACCACCATCAAGGCTTATGCCGAGCAACACCCGGACGCGCGCTTCGATGTAATCTTCATCGACGGTGACCATTCTGTGGAAGGTGCCCGCGCAGACCTCGACGATCTTCGCGCGCTCGCCACCCCGGAATCGGTCGTCATCATGGACGACATCACGCCGTGGCTCTGGTTCGGCGAAGGCCCGACGCAGGCCTGGCAAGAGGCCGTCGACGCGGGTCGAATCCTGCACACCAACTACTTTCGCGACGGCGAACCCGTCGACGCGGTGACTCCTCCCGCCGCGCGTGCCTGGGCCGAGGGCCGCTATCCCTTCTGAAAACGGACGGGGTGTCGACCAGCGTTCATCGTCGACTGTCGGACACGGCCTGCCGAACCATGTCGGCGGCCGCATCGGGTGTCGCTGCGAAATGAACGTTGTCGAACCGGTGCAGGTAGGCGTCGTAGATGCCGGATACTTTCCTGTTCGCGTTGTCCATCGCCACGACGCGCTTGCCCATCATCGCGGCCAATACGGCCGCATGCAGCCGATCGGTGAGCACGACGGGTGCGAGATTCAGAATGCGCTGCGCCACACGGAGGTTGAGCTTCGCTGTCTGCTCGTACGAGCGAACGAGAGCGGGGTACAGCAGGCGATTCGCCTTGGGGAAGTTGTATGCGATTCGGGTCGGCAGCGTCACCACCGTCGAGATCGCCAGATCCCTTCCGTGCAGACCCCAGTCGTACTGGACGGACGACGCGTCGACGTTCACCGAAGCATGACCGAGGCTTTCGGAATCGTCGCGCACGAGTTTCACGACGTCCACTGCAGAGCCTTCGGCGCTGTGTGCGATCTCGGCACCGAACGCCATGTCCGGGCAGTATTCGACGCGGTTGTGCGGGAAATGGGCGAGCGCCAGCTCGTACGAACGCTGTTCACGCAGCATGAGGGTGAGGTCCGGGTGCTGTGCGTAGAGGGCCGCGGTCCTGTGCATGGCGTCGGCGTCGGAGTAGTCGATGCTTTGGGGCAGGCACACGATCTTGTTGCGAGGAAACCGCGCAACGATTGCTTCACGAAATTTCTGGTCCATCGGCCAGCGGTCACCGAAATTTCCTCCGCCCTGCAGAAACAGGGTCCCATCACCGACTCGTTGTTCGAGCAGATCGTGGTTGTGGGTGAACGGATCGGACACGTAGTCGACGTGCACGTCCAACCGCTTCAGGTACTCGACCTCACCGGCGTAGATGAGCGAGTCACCGGCATTGAAGTGATTCGGAAAGTCCAAGTGAGCCACCCGATCTCCGGGTGACGCATGTTGCCGCAGGACGGCCATGGTCTCTTTGCGTATCGCGTCGACTACCTCGCGTGTCATCGGGGGCTCCGTCTCAGTGGTCGGCCGAGCGCGGCCACTCGAATCCGCAGTGCGCCGTAGTGGATTCCGATGTAATGGGCCCACAGACCGCTGGGCATCGGTCGTAGTACCTTCGGCAACCACGGATTGCGAATTGTCGCGAGATACAAGATCGCCGCAGTGTGCGCGGGAATCCGGGCAAGGGACGACGGATGAGGGCAGCCCGCAGCACGGTGCTTGGTCGACAGTTGGTACGACGTGCGTCCGTACGCGCGGCCTTGCAAGAACGATCGACGAACCGTGGTTCTGATGCGGTAGGCGACCGACGCATCCGCGGCATGTCCGAGAGTGAATCCTGCTTGCTGAAGCCTCCACGAATAATCGACGTCTTCGGCACCGCCCACGAGGTCTTCGTCGAAGCCTCCGACCTCGTCGAAGACTCGCCTCCACAGCGCGAAATTGCTTCCCGGGGCGTACGGCAGGTAGGCGGTGGGAAACAGCGTGCCGTTCGGCGGGTTGTCTCGCCACGCCGTCACCTCGGGCGGATTGAGGGAATCGTGTTCGATTGCGCCGCCCACGGCGTCGTAGCTGTCGAGTGCGCGCACCATGGCAGTCAGCCACGTCGGAGAAGCGACGTCGTCGTGGTCGACGAAGGCGATGATGTCGCCCCGCGCGGCTTCCACGCCGACGTTGCGGGCGTAGGAGACGCCACGCTTGGCGGACGCGTCGACGATGCGCATCGTCAGAGGTAGAGACAGTTCTTCGAGATGTGAGCGGAGGCCGTCGCTGGAGCCGTTGTCGCTGACGATGAGCTCTACATCGCCTGTGTAGTCCTGCGCAGCGAGCGCGTGGAGCTGCTCGTTCAGTTCGGGCAAACCGTTGTACACGGGGAGGACGATAGAAACCAGACTGATAGGCACGTTGTGACCCTACAACGAAATCCGGGTGCTGTTTGGTTAGGCATCCCAACCGTAGGAGTGGGGATCACACAACTCGAAGGGTTGTGTGGCACCGCCATTTACACACACAGTTCGACTGTCACCTCGGACCGATGTGGCTACGACTTTCCGCGCAGTCTCTTCTCCAACGGCGTCGGAAACGACGGGACCACCGCGGTACCGTCGAGCAGGGCGGTGATCCGACCGGCTTCTGCTGCAACCTCTTTCGATACCGCAGACCCGACGTCCTCGAATAATTCCGTGACCACCGAACCGGTGGAATCCACGGCCCATCCGCCGACGATGCGTCCCTCCCACCAGATGGTCGGTCCGATATTTCCGAAGGTATCGAACAGTGGGGCCTTGTGTTCGCCGAGATACCAGTGTCGGTGCTTCCACCCCATCGGAGTGGGATCCAAGGCGGGAAGCAGTATCGCCCGAGGCGGGGCGTCCTGGAACACCGTGTCGGTCAACATGATTCCGTCACCCTCGGCCAGTTCGACGGCCACGGTGTCGAGTTCGGCGACCGCTCCACGGGTCTGCGTCTTGCTCCATCCCGTCCACCATTGCAGGTCGTCCAAGGTCGCCGGTCCGAACACGTCGAGCCAGCGCCGGGCCATATCGGCTCGGGCGGAAGTTTCGTCCAACTCGGGAATCCCGTTGGGCCACCACTGATCGATCGGTGCCCAGGCATGTCGGCGCGACGTCCACGCGCCGCGCGGCTCGACCCGTACCAGCTTTCCCTCCGCGGCCATCATCACCAACACTTCGGAGGTCACATAGCGTTTGACGTCGTACACCTTGTCCGTGGTCGGCAACAGAGCGGTCTTGAGTCCGGGTACTGCTGCGGACAGCTCCGCCCCGGTCGCCGTACCCATCGAGCGCAAGACGGCATCGGTCTCGGCTTCGGTTGCTGCGAGCCAGGATTCGACGTCGTCGATCACCGGTTCGGTCGGCAGCGTCGACACCTGCTTGATCAACCGGGTTCGCATCGTGCGGGCAACTCCGAGGCTGGCGGCAGCGTGGATCATCGGAACGTCGTCGTGCGCGACGACGAACATAGTGCGACGCATCGCCATCAAGCGAACCAAGCTACGGCGTTCGTACATCGCGTCACGAACGTCCGACAGTCCCAGCGATCGAGCGCGCGCAAGCACGGAGAGATACACGGTCGCGGGATCGGTGGCATGCAGTGCGAGCAACGACGACACCACGGATTCCGCACTCGGGGCGTCGGACAAGTGCTGCGCGACGAGCCGCTGTCGCCGCTGGACGTCGGTGATCTTCACGGGCTCAGTGTGACTGCTCGCGTGGCGCGGGACCGACGAAACCGGTGAGAAGCGCGTCGGCGATTTCGGTCATTCCGTGCGCGCGGGCATCGTCGGCGGCACCGATGTGGTCGTACTCGACGCGCTCGAACGACACCGTCCAGCTGCCCGTGCTGTGATAGTCCAGCACTGCGTATCGGGCGTGTGGAGACCCCGATTCCATGACGTGGGGGTAGGGCTTATCGTCGTCGTACGCGGGCGCGCCGACGCTGCCCGGATTCACGACGAGCGTGCCGCTGGGAAGAGTCCACTGGCGCTGCAGATGGGTGTGGCCGCAGGCGATGACAGATCGGTCCGTGAAACCTGCTGCCCGTTCGGTGATTTCGACCTCGGTTGCCTCGCGAGAGCCATGAGGGTCCACCGAGTGCAGGAAGTACTGCTGATCATCGGTGGGTGTTCCGTGTACTGCGAGGATTCCGTTGCCCAGCTCCAGCGAGAACGGGAGCGAACCCAGCCAACGTCGATGCTCGTCGTCGAGTCGATCGTGGGCATGCCGATCCCAACTGCCCATGGAATCGGGCTCCTGCTCGAGGAGGTAGCGATCATGATTGCCGGCGATGGTGGGGAAACCCAGTGCCATCAATCGATCCGCAGTTCGGCGCGGATGCAGTCCGCCGGAGAGTAGATCGCCGAGGTTCACCACGGAGTCGACGCATTGCCGTTCGATGTCTTCGAGGACGGCGTCGAGCGCCGCGATGTTGCCGTGAATATCGGCAATGAGAGCTACTCGCACAAGCACAGGATCGCAGCGTGGGCATTCGACTGCAACACGGCAACCCTCGTCGAGCGTTGGAGACTTCGCCCTCGGATCTCCATCTTCGATGGGTGATTTCTCCATAGACCCTCGACCGACTGGTCCATAGTGTGGTCCAAGTCACTTCCGTTCGATGGAAAGCCGAGCCCATGCCTGCAGTCACGACGAAGCCCGAAATCGAAACGAGGGTGGTCAAGAAGGTCGCCCGACGCATCATTCCGTTCCTCGGGGTGGCCTACTTCGTCAACTATCTCGATCGCACCAACATCGGTCTCGCCAAGCTCACGATGAGCGACGAGCTGGGGCTCACCGAGACGATGTTCGGATTGGCGTCCGGGCTGTTCTTCATCGGCTACCTGCTGTTCGAGGTGCCGAGCAACCTGGCCCTCCACAAGTTCGGCGCACGCCGCTGGATTGCACGCATCATGGTCTCGTGGGGAATCGTGGCCGCCGCCATGGCATTCGTACCCACAGCGGGCTGGCTGTACGGGCTTCGCATCGTTCTCGGCATCGCCGAAGCGGGCTTCTTCCCCGGTGTCCTGCTGTACATGACGATGTGGTTCCCGCGGGCCTATCGAGTTCGGCTGATGGGCTTGTTCATGCTGGCTCTGCCGGTCTCCTCGGCGCTGGGTGCGCCTCTGTCGAGCGCGATCATTCAGTACTGGGACGGAATGTTCGGACTCTCCGGTTGGCGCGTGATGTTCTTGTTCGAGGGCCTGCCGGCAATCGTTCTCGGTGTGATCACCTGGTTCTACCTGACCGATCGGCCGTCGCAGGCCACATGGCTGGATGACGACGAGAAGAATTGGTTGACAGCGGAATTGGAGTCCGAGGGCTCGTCGAAGAGCACGCACGTCACCGGCTCGGTCAAGCGGGCTCTCACCGACGCACGGGTATGGATGCTCGGGCTGGTGTACTTCGGGATCACCTACGGCCTGTATTCGCTGAGCTTCTTCCTGCCCAGCATCGTCGCCGGTTTCAAGAAGACGTTCGATACCGACTTCTCTCTCGTGACAACCGGGCTGATCGTCGCGGTTCCGTTCGCCGTGGGTGCTCTCGCCATGGTGTTGTGGAGCAGACATTCGGATCGGACCGGTGAGCGCACCTGGCATGTCGCGATCCCCACGTTGATCGGCGCGGTCTCCATACCTGTTGCGCTGTACATGGATTCGCCGTTCACCACGATGATCGCGGTGACGGTCAACGCAGTCGGAGTGTTCTGCGCGCTGCCGGTGTTCTGGTACCTGCCCAGTGCATTCCTCACCGGGGCAGGCGCGGCCGCGGGCATCGCGATCATCAATTCGGTGGGCAACCTGTCCGGCTTCGGCGCGCCGTACGTGACGGGCTGGCTACTCGACGCGACAGGGAACGCCCGCGCCGGACTGTGGGTCGTCGGCGGCGTCATGATGGTGGCCGTCGGGTTGGTGCTGGCGCTGCACCGTCGCACGGTGGGTGACAGCACGAGCAGTGATGCGGGAGCGCCGGTCTCGCACTGACGACCGAGTGGATCCGGAGCGGCAAGTCGTCTCGACGCCGAGCGGATCGGCTATCGATCCGCGACCCGTCGCCCGTCGACCCGGATCGTGGGGAGCCACGTCGCCAAGGTGCGCCCGAGGGTGGCGACCATGCGCGGTCCGAAGACACACAAGGTGCGTTCCCACGGGTGACCGAAGGTCCCTTCGGTGAATCCGTCGCGGGTGAAGATGTAGTAGTCGCCGTCCGGATAGACGGGTACCCGCCACTCGGCGTTCTCGGCCGGATCGGCGTGCGCTTGGGCATCGAAGCTGTAGCCGGGGTGTTGCCAGTCCAGGACCACAAACGTGGGGGCATCCGCAAATTCGGTGACGAAGCAGCGCAGGGCTTCCGCATTGACTGCGTCGACTCTCGCGGACCATGAGGCCATCGTGCGTACGGTGTCTGCGTCGAGGTCGAATGTCATCGACGGGGCAGGCTCGGCAATGGCCGGCCATGAGTCAGGTGTGGTCCCGGGCCGAAACCCGAACTTGTTGTCGAACCGCGACCAATGCTCCGATGTCACGCTTCGGTCGAGTTCGGTCCACCCGATGGGCAACGCAGAACCGAAGTCCATGGTCAGCTTGCTAGTCATAGGTCCATCGTCCCAGGGCTTGAGAGGCTGCGCTTTCAGGACGCGAATACCTTGCCCGGGTTCAGGATTCCGTGCGGATCCAGTGCCTTTTTCACCGCGCGGTGCATGTCCAGCACAACTGGGTCCAGCTCCTGTGCCAATCCGTCCATCTTGAGCAACCCCACGCCGTGTTCGCCGGTGACAGTGCCTCCGAGTTCCAGTGCAGCGTCGATGATCTCGGCGAAGGCGGCCTGAGCGCGCTCGCGGGCCGGGATGTCGTCGTGCGGGGTGATGAGCAACGGATGCAGGTTTCCGTCGCCCGCATGGGCGATGTTGGCGATCGTCGTCTCGTAGCGCAGGCCGATCTGTTCGATACGCGACAGCATCTCGGGCACATGCTTCTTCGGCACACAGACGTCCTCGGTCAATACCGGTCCGAGTCGCTCCATCGCGGGATACGCCAACCGCCGAGCAGAGAACAGGGCGTCGGCCTCCTCCTGATCGGTCGATACCGCAGACCACGTGGCTCCGGCCTCGTCGAAGCACGTCAGCATCTTCTCGGCCTGCTGGTCTCCGACGAGCCCCGGATCGTCGATCCGCCCGAGCAACACCACATTTGCCTCGACGGACAACCCCATGTTCTTCCAGGCGTCGACGGCGATGAGGCATTGCTTGTCGATCAGCTCGAGCGCGGACGGCGTCAATCCGGCGGCGGCCACTGCGGCCACGGCACGTCCGGCGTCGACGATCGAATCGAAGTACCCGGCAACGGTCCGTTGCGGATCCTGGAGCGGACGCAGTTTCAGGGTCACCTCGGTGATGATGCCGAGGGTGCCCTCCGATCCGACCATCAGGCCCGCAAGATCGTATCCGGCAACGCCTTTCGCGGTCTTACGCCCGAGTCGTACCAATTCTCCGGTACCGGTGACGATCTGCATCCCCATGACGTAGTCGCGGGTGACGCCGTATTTGACGCAGCACAGCCCACCGGCGTTGGTGGCCACGTTGCCGCCGATCGTCGACCACGGCGCACTGGCCGGATCCGGCGGATACCACAGGCCCTGCTCTGCGACGGCTGCTCTCAGGTGATCGTTGACGACTCCGGGTTCGACAACGGCATAACGCTCGAGTGCGTCGATCTCCTTGATGGTGTCCATCCCGTCGAGTGCGAGCACGACGCAGCCTTCGGTGGCGTTGGCTCCGCCGGACAAACCGGTACCCGCCCCGCGAGTGACGATCGGCGTTCCGTGGGCAAGACAGGCTCGAACGACGGTCTGCACCTCCTCGGCGGTCCGGGGCCGCACGACGGCAACGGGCAGCGAATACGGGGCCCACTCCGCCTCGTCGTGCTGGTAGGAGGCGATGACGTCCGGGTCGACCACGATGCGATCGGTGGGCAAGGCCTCGGACAGTTGTTCGACGAGCGTCATGTTCTCGACTCTAGCTGTGAGCTGGGTCTCGGCCAATGTAGGTTCTCTCTATGTCCGCGGAGAAGTCATGGATGGAACTTCTGCTCGACGACGCGTCGATCGATCGTCTGGAGGAGCACCGGAAGGCATTTCCAGGTGCCGAGGCGCACGCAGCTCTGCGGCTACGCGCCCTGCTGGATCAGCGACGTCAACGCAGCACGGAGTTGGCGGCACTGAACGACATCGCTGTGCGACTGACGACGGTGCGAGACAACCGTGCTCTTCTCCAAGAGGTCGTCGACCAGGCACGCAGGCTTCTCGGCGTCGACCTCGCCTACATGGGGTCCGTACAGGGAGACGAGTTCGTCATCGACGTCACCAGCGGAGCCCTGACTCCCCGACTCGTCGGCCTCCGGCTCGAACAGGACGCAGGGCTCGTCGGACTCATCGTGCGCAGTGCGTCGCCGTCGTGGACCCCCGACTACCAGAGCGAACCGGCGTTCCAGCACATCACCGGTGCGGACAGCGCGGCCCGGTCGGAGAACATGCGAGGTCTGCTGGGTGTGCCGCTGCGAGTGGGCGATCGAGTGATCGGCGCATTGTTTGCATGCAAGCGCCAGGAACGCGACTTCGCAGACAGTGAGATCGCCCTGCTCTCGGCACTGGCCGCGCACGCGGCCATCGCCATCGAGAACGTACGGACCATCGACCGGCTCGAGACGCTGAATGCCGAATTCTCCGAACGCACAGCCGAACTCGAACAGACACTGCAGTGGGACCGAACGTTGACCCAGGTGGTCCTGCGCGGCGGCGGCGTACGGACACTGGTGCGCGAGATTGCCGTATTGACCGAGCGTCCGGCGTACTTCGTTCCGGATGCCGCTGCGATTCCCGCGGCACTGGCCGTCCACTCGGCGGAGGTCGACGAACTGCTACGCATGTGTGGCGACGGCAAAGACTCCGTATCGACGCCGTCGATGACGGCTCATCGGGTGGCCGCAGCCGGACAATTCCTCGGCGCGCTGATCTCGATCGGACCGGACGATGCCAGGACGCGTCTGCTGCTCGATCGAGCCGCGCCTGCAGTGGCCCTGTCACTCGCCGAGGAGCGGGCCGCCGCCGATTCCGCGCGGCGCGCCCAGGATGCGTTCCTGGTGGACCTGCTCTCGCACCCGGCGTCCACTCCGGATGCCGAACGGCGACAACTCCATTTGGCCGGACTTGCCCCCGACACGTCTTACTGTGTAGCCATCGCGCAGGGTGCGTCGAGAACCAAGCTCGGCCGATTCCCGGCAGGATCTGTTGTCGCGGAGCAAGGTTCGAGCCTGATCGTGGTGGTGCCCGCGCACGATTCGGCGACGGTCACACCGATGTTCTTCGCCGGTGCCACCGTCGGAATCTCCGAGCCGAGCACCGGACCCGAGGCGCTGGCAAAGGGCTATCGGGAAGCTCGGCAGACCGTCGACGTGTTGGTCACCCTCGGCCGCGAGGGGGAAGCATGTTCGGCGCGGGGGCTGGGAATCTATCGAATTCTGCTCAGCCACTTGGCGCGTGAACATCTCGACGAACTCACGCAGGAAAAGTTGGGTCCGCTGTTGGCCGAGCAGAACAAGCGCGGGGTTCCGCTGATGGAGACACTCTCGACCTATCTGGCGCGTGGACGCCATCATTCGGCAACCGCGTCGGCTCTCGGGGTGCATGTCAACACGCTCTATCAACGACTCGACGCGATCGACCGTCTGATCGGAACGCACTGGCGCGACCCGGACAATGCTCTCGATCTTCAGGTCCTGATGCGGCTGCGCAGATCGGCCGACCTGCTGGGTCTGTGACGTCGATCGGGCTCTTCGGATCGGGGCCAGGCTCGCGGTGAGTCGGATAGCGTCGGGTCATGGCAGTCGACTTTTCGTGGTCTCAGTTTCTGTGGATAGTCTTCGTTTTCGTCGGCGTGCCGTCGACCTTCTGGGCGCTCCTTCTGTGGGCTCTGTTCTCGAGACTGCGAGAGGGGCCGGGGAAGGGATCTATGGGGCTATGGGCCACTGGATGGATTGCTGGCGCATCGGGTTTCGCCGCGTGTGCAGGGTGGCTGAGCTGGTCTGCCGACTATCGGGGCGAGTTCCGTGGACCGGGTCTTCCGGCCCCGAACGCGTTCCCGTCCTGGCAAGTGGCCGCGTGCGGGACGACGGTGGTGTTGCTATGCCTGCTGGCCGCGCATCTGTCGCGATGGGCGAATACCGGCGGACACGTCGCTGCGCTGGGTACGACCGCTGGGTTCTCGACGGCGTTCTGCGTCGACGCGAGCACCGATGTCACCGGGCAATCGGGCGTGGGTGTCATCCTGTGCATGATGGGCTGGGGTACCAGCTTGACACTGCTGATACTCGTTCGGAACGTGGTCGGTGGGCGAAAGCGGCCGGCGGTCGAGCCGTAACTGACGTCAGATCTCGATTCCCGTTGCCTCGACCATATTCGCCCACAATGCATCTCGCACCCGCGCGGAATCTCCGCGCCAGGAGGGATAGTGCGTCGGCCGCGGCGCTCGGTCGTGCCAGAATGTGCCGGTGCTGGTCAACGCGGGATCGGCGGCCACGAGCCAGACGATGGTGTCGGCACCGTCGTCGGCGCTGCGCAGAATTGGCTTCATCACCGAATCGAACAGTGGCATAGAGCCGGTGACGCCCGGCGTGGACGCCCAGCCCGGGTGCATGCTGTGCACCACCGGATCGTCCTCGAGCGAAAAGCGCTCGGCCAGTTGCTCGGCCACCACCACCTGCATTCGTTTCGTTCTGGCGTACGCCGTCATGCCGGAGTACTTGCCGTTCTCGTACTCGAAGTCCGGGTTCTGCAGCGGCACCGCATACATGCCGCCGCTCGATACGAACACCACCCGCGATCCGGCGTCGAACAATTCTCTCAGTCCCACCGTCAGCGCGACCGGTCCGAGAACGTGCGTGGCGAAAGCGGATTCGTGTCCCTGTGCCGACAACCGCCGCTCGTCCGGCATCACCCCGGCGCAATGTACGAGTGCATGCACCGATGTCAGTTCGGACGCCAACGCCGCGATCAGGGCCGCCACCGAATCGAGATCGCTGACATCGCACTCACGCACCACGAGAGAGGCGTCGGGCACTTCGGTTCGGATGGCAGCAGCGGCGGCGTCGAGTCGCTCGGCCGATCGTCCGACCAGGTGCACCCGCGCTCCGAGGCGGGCGAGCTGCTTCGCAGTAGCTGCTCCCAAACCCGAGGATGCGCCGGTGACCACCATGTCGATGGGGGAGGCGAACGGTAACGGATCGGCGGCCCAGAATCGCCGACGCACCGTCGCACCGATTCGGGAGTAACCGGGAACGACGGCTCTGTCGAGAATCGTGTCCACCGTGCGGCTCAGCAATGACATGCTGCGCCAGTACCCCGGGGAGTTGGGATGTATGCGCGTCGGCAGCGACTGCGCGATGCCATGATGAGTCCATGGCGCACACCACGGTCTCAGACGTCACCCGCGACATCCTCGCCGAACTGCCCGCCCATCGACGCGAGACGTTCGAGCTCCGCCTCGAACAGTGGTTTCCCGATCTGCACGACGCCGTCACGGCTGTCTACCCCGAGCCTGATGCAGTGGCTGCCACGCTCGTGGAGATCGCCGCCCGTGCGTACGCGGAGCGGTCCGAGGATCTGCACAGACTCGATCAGCGTCGACTGCTCGAACCCGATTGGTTTCAGCAGCCGGACATGTTCGGCTACGCCTGCTATGTGGACCGTTACGGCGAGACGCTGCGCGGAGTCGGTGAACGACTGGATCACCTGACCGATCTGGGTGTCACCTACCTGCATCTGATGCCGCTGCTTCGACCGCGGCCGGGCGACAACGACGGCGGCTACGCAGTGATGGACTATCGCGCGGTGCGAGAAGATCTGGGCACCAACGAGGATCTGCGTACACTCGCCGAAACTCTGCGCGGACGTGGTATCAGCATGGTGGTCGACCTGGTCCTCAATCACGTTGCCCGCGAACATGAATGGGCTGTCAAGGCGCGAGCCGGTGATCCGAAGTACCGCGACTATTTCTTGATCTACCCCGATCGGACGACCCCGGATTCCTACGAGCGCACCCTCCCCGAGGTATTTCCGGACTTCGCGCCGGGCAGCTTCACGTTCGACGACGAACTCGGCGAGTGGGTGTGGACCACGTTCAACGAGTGGCAGTGGGATCTGAACTGGGCCAATCCGGCTGTGCTGCAAGAGTTCGCGAGCATCGTGCTGCACCTGGCCAATCTCGGGGTGGAAGTGCTCCGCCTCGATGCGATCGCATTTCTGTGGAAGCGGCTCGGCACCAATTGCCAGAACCAGCCCGAAGTGCATGCGATCACCCAGGCTCTCCGAGCGACCGCTCGCCTTGCCGCTCCGGCAACGCTCTTCAAGGCCGAAGCAATCGTCGGCCCACGCGATCTGTTGCCGTATCTGGGGCAGGGCAGACACACCGGGCGAGTATCGGACGTCGCTTACCACAATTCGCTGATGGTGCAGGTCTGGTCGATGTTGGCCACGGGCAGTACGGCTTTGGCGCGTCATGCCCTGGCGTCGTTACCGCCCACGCCACCGAGTGGCACCTGGGTGACCTACGTGCGATGCCACGACGACATCGGCTGGGCCATCGACGACGGTGACGCGGCGTCGCTCGGACTGTCGGGTGCAGGCCATCGGCATTTTCTGGCCGACTGGTACTCCGGCGAGTTCGACGGTTCCTGGGCCGAAGGGCTTGTGTTCCAGTACAACCCGGACACCGGGGATCGCCGGATCAGTGGAACCGCAGCCGCGCTCACCGGTCTGGGCCCGGCCCGCCTGGATCCCGACGGCGCGTTCGGGCGAATCTTTCTGTCGCACGCCATCATTGCCGGATGGGGCGGCATTCCCGTCGTGTGGAGCGGTGACGAGCTCGGCTCGCCGGGAGACCCGAACTGGGCAGACGAACCGGCTCATGCCGAGGACAACAGGTGGGTGCATCGACCCCGCGTCACCGACGCCGACCGCGCCGGCCGATTCCAGCAGGGGAGCGACGCCCAACGAGTGTTCGACGGCATCGCTCGCATCGCGAAGGTGCGCTCCGGTCTACCGATGTTGCACGCCGAGGCGCCGGTCGACGTCCAGACCGAATCCGACGACGGCCTGCTCGTGGTGCGCAGACGTCATCCCAGCGGCACCCTGGTGGGGCTCTACAACGTCACTTCTGAGCACCGCCCGTTCCCCCATGCGCAGTTGATCGAGCTCGGCATCCCGGCCCCCACCGAGGTGCTCTCGCAGCACGACCTGGCGGTCGACGACAACGGATCGGTATGGCTGCCGCCGTACGCGGCCTGGTGGATCGTCGACAGCCCGTCGCGCTAGAGGACGCATTACCGTGACCGAGCTGTTACCCTCCCCGGGACGGTGGGGCTGGATACGAACAAGGGGACAATCTCGATGCGCGGTCGGTTACGAAGTACGGTGCTCGCTCTGGTAGCGGTCATGGTCGCCACGATGGCAACGGTGCTGATGGGGACCGGTGTGGCGAAAGCCGACTCCGAGCTGGTCTACGTCTACTCGCCGTCGATGGACAAGAACATCCCGATCAAGGTGCTCCGAGCTGCCGGTGGCGGCCCTGCACCCACGCTGTATCTGCTCGACGGGCTGCGTGCGCCCGAGGACAACAGCGGTTGGCTCATCGAAACCGACGTCGAGAGCTTCTTCGCCGACAAGCACGTCAACGTGGTCATTCCGTTCGGCGGCGGCGGAACCTTCTACTCGGACTGGCAGCGCGACGACCCCAAGCTCGGACGGGTGAAGTGGGAAACGTTCCTCACCCAGGAATTGCCGCCCTTCATGGCCGATCGTTTCGGTAGCGACAACGTCAACAACGCCGTGGCCGGCCTGTCGATGAGCGGCACCTCGGCACTGAACCTGGCGGCTCACCGGCCGGACTTCTACAAGGCGGTGGCGTCGTTCAGTGGCTACCCGACGGCCAGCAGCCCCGGATTCGCTCAGGGCATCTCGGTCGCCGTCGGCGAGATGGGCGGCAACGCGCGCAACATGTGGGGCACCTGGCCGTCGGCAGACTGGATCCGCAACGATCCGTCGCTCAATGTCGGCGCGTTGCGGAACACGGCAGTCTTCGTCTCTTCGGGTAGCGGCTCACCGGCGACGGACCCGGTGTTCAACCCGGCCAGCAGCCGCTTCGACCCCGTCAAGTTCGCGCAGATGGTGCCGCTCGAAACCGCCGCAGGCATGAGCAGTCGGGCATTCGTTCCGTTGTTGCAGGCCGCAGGCGGTCGACCCAACGTCAAGATCACCGGCACCGGCGTGCACTGGTGGAACCACTGGCAGCAGCATCTGCACGAGGCGTGGTTCGAGACCATTGCCCCGGCAGTCGGCGGTTGATCGACAGCGAGTAATCGATAGTCCGACCCGGGTGATTCTCGCTACGATTCCGACATGAATGCACCCGTCATCGCCGTGGACTACACGGTTCTCGACTGTCCCGATCCGGCAGCGCTCGCCCGGTTCTACAGCACGATCCTCGGCTGGGAACCGGTGCGCGACGACGGAGATTGGGTGGTCGTCCACGGTCCGGGCGAACTCCGGTTGGCCTTCCAGAAGGCCCCCGACTTCACCCCGGTCGACTGGCCGAACGACGGCATCAAGATTCACCTCGATTTCGTCGTCGACGAGATGGAACGGGCCCGCGACTTCGTCGTCGAGGCCGGAGCGACGTTGATCGACGACGCGCACGAGTCGTTCTGGGTGTACCGAGACCCGGTCGGCCACATCTTCTGTCTCTGCAAGAGAGACTGATCTGCGTTACGCGACCTGCGCGGCCGGCAGAGCTCGGCCGAGCCGATGATCCTCTTGCTCGCCGAGCCAGCGGGCGAGAACCTGGCATCCGGTGAGGCCGTCTGCGTACGGCTCCGACGCGTAGGCGATGTGCCGACCGCCACCCGAGTTGGTCCACACCCATCGTCTCCAGCCGAGCGACGTGGGCAGGTACCCGGCCACCTCGGTGGCCGCGGTACGGAGGCGTCGAACATCTTTCGCCCACTGGGCCGGTCGTAGGCGAGTACGAGTCGCGTTCTGAAAGCTGTTGCTGCGCACGAGTAGCCAGAGCTCGCGCAACCAGGTCTCGGTCGTGCGGAACGACATCCAGCGCGTCAGGTCGGCGATGTCGCGAACGAGGCTGTCGTCGCTGGCGTTGCAGATCATGTCCGACGCGAGAGCTATCCAGTGGGTCGGAATCGACTCCGGCAGAGCCGGCCCGGTTCCGGCAACCCCGCGGCCGGTGCAGCCGGGCACCGCACCGGTCGGCTGCTGTGGATCCGAGACCAGACCGGCCGCGACGATGCGGCTGCCGTCGACGATTCCGTCGTGAACGAGGCCCAGTACTTCGCGAACGACCGTGGCTCCCTGCGAATATCCGATCAGAGCTAGAGGTCCAGTGGTGTTCTCGATCGCGCGGCGCAGGCGACGAACTCCGAGTTCGGTGCTGTGCCGGTAGCTCAGTCCCCCGAACGCAACGGGCCCGTACGACGCCGGGTAGCCCACCCAGCGGCCGACGAAGCGATCGTCGAGTGCGCCGACGACACACGACAGGAGACCGGTGACGCGGGTCCGATGGTCGGCCGGACGCGATTCGCCGGTGCCGCCGACCGCGAGTACGGTTACCTGCTCCTGGTTCATGGTTACCGAGTGTGGCCGACGAACCTGAGCCGAACGCCCGACAAATGCTGAGAACTGTCTGGCATTGACTCGTTCAACTCAGTGCGGCACGTACGTCGTCGAGGCCATCGCGCAGAAGTGTCTGGTAGCGATCCGGATCCGGTACGGCCGCTCGGTTGGACGTCACGCTGATCGCGACGGTGTTGCCGATACCGTGCACGCCGTGCGTGAGGCTCATGGCAGGGGAGAGGGCAGGGAACCCTGCCGTGAACCGAACGGGCCCGCCGCCGAGCGTGAGGTCCGCTGCACCGCGCGAGACACTGGATACGACCGTGTTGCCCGTGACGGTCGGCGGCACCGCAGTCGGATCGAACTGTGCGACTCCCCACGCCGCCAGGAATGCCGGGACGTGGCGTTCTGTCTCGTTCTGAGATGCGCGGGCTGTCAACGACACCGGGTGACCTGCTCGCGCTCTGCGCTCGGCCAGGTCTGCGGCCACGAGTCGGCTGCGAGTCCGCAGGTCCGGTTCGGCGGGAAACAAGCCGACGCCGACGTTGCCGAAGTTGTTGCGTGCGCCCACTGCAGCCGTCTGTGCGACGGTGACCTCGGCGGCGAGATCGGCCCAAGCATCGTCCGAATCGCCGAGGAACCGTTGGAGTGCAACGGAAATGGCGGTCAGAGCAGTGACGGTGATCGAGGTGTCGGCGAACTGGAGAGCCGACTTGGGCAGCACGATCGTTCGCAGATCCGTCCGGTCCGTAGGCACAACGTCGAGAGTCGTCAACGCGCGAGAACGTGCAGGAGGAGGGACCGAACCGGACGCGGTGTGTTCCTCCAATCGCAGTGCGTCGCGTCGCGCCCGAATGCCGGCGCGAGCCATGCGCACTACTCGCACAGGCAGAGTCAGGGCGGCGACGGCGGCGGTCAGGGGTGCGGGTGGCACAGTCGGTGTAACGGGCCGAGAGGGCACGGGTTGTGTACCGAACAGCTCGCGAGCAGTGCGGGCGGCCAGTACACCGTCCGCGGCTGCGTGCGACAGTTGCAGAACAGCAACAAGACTCGGTCCGTCACACGCAGGAGCACCCGATACGTTCGGATACAGGTGCAGATGCCAGACCGTGTGTCGCGGGTCGACCTGACGCTCGAACGATGACGCGACGGCGTCGAGACACTCCTGCCACGTCCGGGGTTCGGGGTGAACGCTGATCGTGTCCGCGGCGGGGTCCATCGCAGTCCAGTGCGGACGCTCGAGACCGAACGGAACCTCTGTAATTCGAAGACCGAGCACCTCGATACCGGCGCTGCGAATGCGCAGCCGTCGCACCGTGGACTCCAGTGGTTCGCGCGCTCCCTCGAAGCAATACAGCAGAAACTGGTCACTGGGCACCTTCGACGCCATCCAGTACGCCTGCGCATCGACCGGGTGGAGACGCGCAGAGCCCGACAACAGAGTTTCGGCGATCGCACAGGGCACACCAGAAGCTTAGGGCGTGCATCGCCGGTCGACGGTCTCGAAACAGACCGGTTTCGTTCTGTGAGCTGTCACGACGTTCGGCCCAGGACTTCTGCATCGGCCTCGGCGTTTTCGGCGTGAATCGACGCTAGCCTGATCCAATGCACCACCGCGCCCCGATATCACGACGCCCGCGCCGCCGCGGGCGGGTGTCGTGACACCGCGGGTCGCGTCGGGATATCGAGCAGGGCTTCGCTTTTCGACCAACGCGGCAGCATCGGCCGACTACGCCACCGATATCTCCTACACCGAATACGGGTCGTCCGCCTGCACCCTCGGAACAGCCGCGGACAACACCGTCTTTCTCGCCCCGGCATACACCGTCGACGGCGTCGGAGTTCTGCAGTCCTCCGATTTCGGACAATCCTGGCGAGCATCGGTGCCGGACGGCACGGTGAACACCGGCCGCCGAGCGCACATGTACTTCGACGATGCCGACGACCGGCTGTTTCTCACCGCCGGTCGCGTCGACTCGACACCGACGCGCATGTTTCGATCGGGCTTCGACCTCGGAATCAGCGACGACCGAGGTCGAACGTGGCGCTTCCGGAGAGTGGCAGCCAAGGCCAGGACAGGTGCCAAGGTATTCGCCGGACCTCGGGTGTCCGCACCGGACGCGTCGTCTCCGTCATCTGCTCGCGTGACGTACCTGTCCGCTCCCACGCCGTTCGCCCTCCGGGTGCGACCGCTGATCAATGCCACTCGCCAGGTGATCTGGCGTTCGTACGACGGCGGGATCAAATGGGAGGTAGCCGGCGGGTTCGACATCGACCCGAAAAACATTCCGGGACTTCCCGGTACGGACTACGTCGCATTCGGCACCGGTGTCGTCGGCCCGGACGGCACGGTCTACATCGGCGGCCGATACGGCCGTCGTTTCGCGGTCGCGGTCAGCCGCGACGAGGGTTTGACCTGGGATGTCCGCATAGTCCCCGGATCGGCGCTCGCCAAATATCACAACCCGTTGCACCTTCTGCTGCTCGCTTCCCGATACCTACTGCCGGAGTCGGTCGCCGTCGACTGCGACGGCACCCTGTACGCCCTGTGGCCGGACCGGGACGGGTTGCTGCACGCTTCGTGGTCTTCCGACGGCGCGAACAGCTGGTCGAGACCCGTCGTGGTGTCCGCTCCGGGAGTGCGAGGTGCGCGGTTCGGCGCGATCACCGCAACGGGATCGGGGCGCGTCGGAATTTCGTACTACGGGCGTGAGGTCGGCCGCGCATTCCACGGCTTCATTGCGCAGAGTCGCGACTTCCGCACTGCAGGACCGGTTTTCGTCGGTGGAAAGTACAACGAACCCGATGCTCCGCTGTTTCCGTACGGGTTCCGTCGAGGTTTCCCCGGCTCCGTTTTCAGGCGATCTCTCGACGAGATGGTGCGGGTCCGGTTCGCGCCCAACGGAGATCTCGTGACCGGAGCGGTCATGCAGATGCGCGGGCGGAACCGCTTGCGTCCCTGGGCCGCACGCGCGCGGCGCACCGAGATGCAGGCGGTTCTGGGTCGGCTCGGCCGCATCGAACGTTCCTGATGCAGCGAAAAGCCGTGCAGCGCAGAGCTACACGGCTTTTCGATCGTTCGATTGGACCTGAGTCAGGCGACGTTCACCAGGCCGACCGTCGGGAAGAAGAAGCAACTCTTGTCCGAGCCGTCGATTGCCTTGTGGTTCACGGTGCCGAACACCGCGGCCAGAACGGTTCCCGATCCGGTTTGCACGGGGACAGCGCGTGCACCGGCAGCGGGCAACGCATTGAGTGCGTTGACCACGAGGGGCCGGGCCATATCCTTCAACTCCGCCGGAATTCCGGAGTTGTCGAGGATCGACTGGGCCATGGTGGTGACCAGGCCGCCGAAGTCTGCGAAGCCGCCCTGCAGGGTGTTGACGTTGAACCACGCCACCTGCATGCCGGACTTGTCGGCCGAATCGTTGACGATGCCGGCCGGAACGAACGCGAACATCGTCTCGCCCTTGTCGACGGCATTGAGATCGGGAATCTGCAAGGACGGCACACCTGGGATTGTGGGGATGGCGGGTGCCTTCAGTTGCGGCCACGGTCCGCCGGCACCACCGGCGACGCCCGGCACGATTCCGAGCGGCGCGCCCGGTGTGGCGGCGCAGTTGATCGCAGCGGTCGGGTAGAAGAACGGCGTGATGCCGAAGTCGGTGAGAGCCTTGTTGGCCGCGTCGAGGGCAGCGAAGGGGTCTGCGGAGGTGTTCTCGGCGACCGGGGTGCGCGAGTCGGCGATGGCAGTCGCTGCGGCGAGCGAGGCACCGTCTTGCCCCTGCAATGCGGCGATCGCCCGGGCGAGCGGATCGGCGGGAGCCGGATCCGCTGCCGCAGTGGCGGGAACGGCGAGCAATGCCGCGCAGGAGAGCGCGAGCGCGCCCGCCAGACGGCTGAGGCGACGAGACATGTGTGACTCCTGTGACTTATGTGGCTGATGTTGCGTGTGCGCTGATATCACCACACATCATCTTGGCGTCACAAGCTCAGCTGTAGACCGTTGTGCAATCGAGACGGACTCGCGCACCCTGCGTCAGCCGACGTCGATGCCGAAATCGCGCACGATGCCCTCCAGGCCGGACGCGTAGCCCTGACCGATTGCGCGAAACTTCCATTCGGCACCGCGGCGGTACAACTCGCCGAAGACCATCGCAGTCTCGGTCGACGCGTCATCGCTCAGATCGAAGCGCGCGAGTTCGCGGCCGTCGGACTTGTCGACCACGCGAATGAAGGCGTTGACGACCTGACCGAAGTTCTGTCCCAACGCGTCCGCGTTGTGAATCGATACCGGAAATGCAATGGAATCCACCTCGGGTGTCAGCGCTGCAAGGTCCACGTCGATGCTCTCGTCGTCGCCTTCGCCCTCACCAGTGCGGTTGTCTCCGGTGTGCTCGATCGCGCCGTCGGGGGACCGCAGGTTGTTGTAGAAGACGAAGTAGTTGTCGTTGAGCGCCTTCTTGTCGGTACCGAGGCCGATCGCGCTCGCGTCGAGGTCGAAGTCCCCGCCGGTGGTGGAGCGAACGTCCCAGCCCAGACCGACGGTGACCGCGGTCAAGTTCGGTGCTTCCTTCGTCAGCGAGACATTTCCGCCCTTGGCGAGTGTTACGCCCATGTCCAACCACTCCTTCACGCGTCGTTCGTGCTTCGTCCTCCCCACCCTATTCATGACTGCGGGTGCGGTGCTCGAGTTGCATGTGTGAACGACGAGCCACGCGGGTGGGGTGTGAGCAGTGGGGCTGGCGGTGCACATGTGTTTGTGATGGGATACGACAAAACATCGGAAAATAGCAGTGACGGCGCGTTTCGTTACGTAGGCGCGCCGTGGCAATCGAACGGCATGGGAGATTTTGTGCAGGTTTCGCGACGTGAACTGTTCAAGTACGCCGCGGCCGGCTCCGCAGCCGCCGTCGGCCTGGCCGCGTTGGGTTCGGCCACCGCTCATGCAGACGCGGGGCTGGGAACGCTCGTCGACTACGCGGGAGGGGTGCCGTCGGCGTCGGCCATCAAGAGCGCAGGCCATCTCGGAGCTGTCCGCTACGTGTCGGATCGGCGTCCCGACGCGACCTGGATGGTCGGCAAGCCGATGACCGCGTTGGAGGCGCAGTCCCTCACCGAGGCCGGCCTGGAGGTGGTCTCCAACTACCAGTTCGGTAAGGGTGCCACCGCAGATTGGCGAGGCGGGTACGTTGCGGGCGTCAAGCATGCGAAACGTGGACTCGAGCTACATCTGGCGGCCGGTGGCCCGTCCGATCGGCCGATCTACGCATCGATCGACGACAACCCGACAGCCGTCGAGTTCGCCACCCTCATCGCGCCGTACATCTTGGGCTGGCAGTCGGTGATCGGAGCGGAGAACACCGGTATCTACGCGAATTCTCCGACCATCGAATTGGCGTCCGTCGCAGGACTGGGCCAGTGGTATTGGCAGCACAATTGGGGGACCCCGAAGGGGTTCGTACATCCCGAAGCGCACATTCACCAGATTCGTATCGACAAGGACACGGTGGGTGGAGTGAAAGTGGATATCAACAATGTCTTGAAGTCCGATTACGGCCAGTGGTCGAAATCCGGTGCCGACATCGTCTGAATACCATCCGTGTAATTCGGCGGTCTTTTCTCCGGCCGATAAGCACGAAAACAATTCGCCCCCGGCTTCGAGGAAGCCGGGGGCGAATTGCTGTGGTCTCGTGAGCTACGGAACGTAGACCGTGCCGATCGTCGGCAGGAAGTTGCAGCTGCGCGGCGGCGCTGCGGCGTCTTCCTTGGACTGAGTGGTGATCGATCCGGACACCACGGACAGCACGCGACCGGGGCCGGTGTCGGCGATGGCCGACAACGTCGCGGGGCCGTCGGCGTTGATCTTGGCTGCGCCGGTCAGGTCCTGGGTTCCCGATCGGCGGTTGTCGATGTTGAGCCACGTCACGGTGAGCGGAGCGGACTGCTGCGCGGCGAGAGGCGCGGTACCGAGGGCGGTGAACACGAAACCGGCCTGGCCTGCAGCCGGTCCGGGGGGCGGCAACGTGGCCGGTCCGGGAACGGCCAAGGCGGTTCCGACGGAATCTGCGGTGTCGGAGATGCAGCCCTTGCCCAGGGTCGGGTACAGGAACTGTGCGATGACGGGGCCGTCGGAGGGCAGCTCGGGCCCGCCGCCGCCGGATCCGTCCAGGAAGGTGATGACCGATTCCAGCAGCGACTTGACCTGGTCCGGAAGCTGCGCGGTTTCGAGAAGTGCGCGAGCCTGGCCGAGGAGATCTGCTGCGGGAGCGGCACCCACATCGGCCGGTCCTGCAGCTGCACCGACGATTGCAGGCGCGAAGGACGCGAGTGCCTCGATGTCGGAGAGGTTGGGTAGGGGTTCACCGGGAGCGGGCAGGAACTGGGCGATCAGCGCTGCGGGATCGGCCGGAGCAGCCGGCAGATCTGCCGGAGCCATGGGCACCAGAGGCTGAGCGGATGCGCTGGTCGGCACAACGAGTGCGGCGGCTGCGGCCACAGCCAGAGCTGTGACGACGCGACGCGTTCCGCGAGTACGAAGCACGGTGATATTCCCCATTCTGATCATGACGCAGGTCCACGGCGACAGCCGGTGCCCGAGGGGTCACTCTATGTAGAGCGATCCCGG
The DNA here is from genome assembly GCF_014905595.1 of Rhodococcus sp. NKCM2511. Classification (NCBI taxonomy): domain Bacteria; kingdom Bacillati; phylum Actinomycetota; class Actinomycetes; order Mycobacteriales; family Nocardiaceae; genus Rhodococcus; species Rhodococcus sp. NKCM2511. The sequence goes on from NZ_BNHJ02000003.1 coordinate 387,646, forward strand.
ATGTACAGCCGTAGTAGGTCCAGTCCTCCCCGGCTGAACTCTATCGAGGATTCTATGGGCCACGCGCTGCGAATTCTCCGCAGAATCGAACAATAGCGTGTTACACGAGTGACCAGTGTGAAAGGTGATGTAAATGTTACGAGCGGATCGGCACGGTTAGGGTGGGTATCGATCGCCCTATAAGCTCGGCTGTCGATAAACGGCATCGATACCGAACGGAACCACACGCACCGTGAACCGACTTGTTCGGCTGGCCCCCGTTCTGCTGGCAGTTTCGGTGATCAGCCGATTCGTCTGGGCGTTCGTCACCCCCAACGGTATGAACCTCGTCGACCTGCACGTCTACGTCGAAGGCTCCGCTGCGCTGCTCGGCGACAACCTGTACGACTACACGTACTCGGTGCAGACCCCGGACTTCCCGCTGCCGTTCACGTACCCACCGTTCGCCGCCCTGGTGTTCTTCCCGCTCCATTATCTGCCGTTCACGGTGGTCGGCATCGTCTGGCAGGCCGCGACGATGATCGCGTTGTTCGCAGTGGTCCGGCTCGCCCTGTCGATGGTTCTCGGCGACGACCGGGCCGCCGAGAACCGCTGGGTGAGAATCGCCATGTTGTGGACCGCGCTGGGGCTGTGGTCCGAGCCCGTGCGCACCACCCTCGATTACGGCCAGGTCAACGTGTTCCTGGTGCTGCTGGCGCTACTCGCGGTACGCAGCTCGCGCTGGTGGGTGGCGGGCGGACTCGTGGGGTTCGCCGCGGGCATCAAGCTGACCCCGGCCATCACGGGCCTGTACTTCCTCGCCACTCGGCGGTGGAAAGCTGCAGCATTCTCTGCGGTGGCATTCGCGCTCAGTGTCGCGGTCAGCTACGCGGTGCTGGGGCGTCAGGCGGCCACGTACTTCACCACGTTGCTCGGCGATGCCGACCGCATCGGACCCGTCGGCTCGGTCTGGAATCAGTCTCTGCGTGGAGCTCTGAGCCGGATCGTGGGCGAGGACGTCGGCCAGGGACCGCTGTGGATCGCCGCCGCAGTGATCGCCGTGGTTCTCGCTGTGCTGGCATGGCGGGCACTCGACCGCCGCGACCACCTGGGAACCCTGGTCATCGTCCAACTCCTGGGCCTGTTGGTGTCGCCGATTTCGTGGTCGCATCACTGGATCTGGGTGATTCCGATGGTGATCTGGCTGCTGCACGGGCCGTTACGCGATATCGCCGGAGCCAAGATCGTTGCCGGCTACTGGCTGGTGACGGTCACGGTGGGGGTGCCCTGGTTGCTGAGCTTCTTCCAGGAATCGATCTGGACCATTCCCCGTCCCGGCCTCGAGGCCTGGGCCGGTGCCGTCGACGTGATCGGATCTGCTCTGTTCCTCGGCTGGGTCGCCTATGCGGGACGGGCCAGGAGTGGAGCCCGCGGAACGACCGTGTGAGTCAGGAGTGGAGCCCGCGGAACGACCGTGTAAGTCAGCATGAAGCGATCAGCGCATCGATCCGACGCGCCAGATCCACGTCCTTCTGCGTGAGACCGCCGGCGCTGTGCGTGGACAGCGTGAACGTGAGCGTCCGCCACCTGATGTCGATGTCGGGGTGATGGTCCGCCGCCTCCGCGGCGTCGGCCACGCGGTTCACCACCTCGATCGCTGCGGGAAACGACGTCAGCTCGACGGTGCGAGTCAGAGATTTCTCCGCCACCGTCCAGTGGGTGAGCTGTGCGTCCTCGATATCGCGGTCGGTCAGCAATTCGGTCATAGAAAGATGGTGGCATGTCCGGTACCCCTACCGCTGTGGTTGTCGCGGCCGCGTTGATCGACGACGGTCGTCTGCTGCTCGCGCAACGAACTCGTCCGCCGGAGTTGGCCGGTCGGTGGGAGCTGCCCGGCGGCAAGGTCGAGCCGGGGGAGTCCGAGGACGTCGCACTGGCGCGCGAACTGCGCGAGGAACTGGGGGTCGAGTGTTCGATCGGTGCCGCGCTCAGCGGAGATGTCGAGCTTTCCGGTGGCATGGTGTTGCGGGCCTACCGAGCCTCGATCGTCTCGGGAACCCCTGCGCCGCTGGAGCATTCGGCTCTACGGTGGGTCGATGCCGCGACGCTGCCGACGGTGGATCTGGTCGATGCGGACCGACTGTGGCTGCCGGACCTACAGGAAATTCTGCTCACTTCGCCCGAGCGGTCTTCAGACCTTTCTTGAGGTCTTTCTTGGTCGCGCCCGCGGATTCCAACTTCTTCATTCGCATGATCACGACGGGGCATATGATGCAGCGAACTTTCTTGCGGCAGCATTTTTTCTTGGGCTTCATCCCCGAGACATCTGCGGCCTTTATCTTGCCCATGGGCACCAAGACTAATGGGTGGCGCAGGTCACAGACCTGAGGGTGGCGCGGGGCACTGCCGGACTACGGGTAAACTCGATCAGTCGCGAGAACCTCGCGGTGCAGCGCGCTTCTCTAGCGACATAAGCCCGCTAGCGAACAAGAGCCCGCATTCGACTCCAGGAGAATTTTTCGCGTGAGCGCCCCAAGCAGTGCAGACAACATCGACAGCACCACTACTTTTCGCAACGTCGCCATCGTTGCACACGTCGACCATGGCAAGACCACCCTGGTCGACGCCATGCTTCGGCAGTCCGGCGCGTTCGAGGAACGTGCCGAAGCGATCGACCGCGTCATGGACTCGGGTGACCTCGAAAAAGAAAAAGGCATCACGATCCTGGCCAAGAACACGGCCGTTCACAAGCGCAATGCCGACGGCACCATCACCGTCATCAACGTGATCGACACCCCCGGCCACGCCGACTTCGGCGGAGAGGTCGAGCGCGGCCTGTCCATGGTCGACGGCGTCGTGCTCCTCGTCGACGCTTCCGAGGGCCCGCTGCCGCAGACCCGTTTCGTGCTGCGCAAGGCGCTCGCCGCGTCGTTGCCGGTGATCCTGGTCGTCAACAAGACCGACCGTCCCGACGCGCGTATCGAAGAGGTCGTCTCGGAGAGCCACGATCTGCTGCTCGACCTCGCGTCCGATCTCGACGACGAAGCGTCCGAGGCAGCCGAGCTCGCCCTCGACCTCCCCGTTCTCTACGCCTCCGGCCGTGAGGGCAAGGCCTCGAAGGTCCAGCCCCAGAACGGACACGCTCCCGACGCCGAGAACCTCGACGAGCTGTTCGAGGTTCTGCTCAGCTACGTCCCCGCGCCCAAGGGCAACGTCGACGCGCCGCTGCAGGCACACGTCACCAACCTCGACGCGTCGGCCTTCCTCGGCCGCCTCGCCCTGGTTCGTATCCACAACGGCCAGCTCTCCAAGGGCCAGACCGTCAGCTGGATGCGTGAGGTCGACGGCGAGCCCGTCGTCCAGAAGGCCAAGATCACCGAGCTGCTCAACACCATCGGCGTCGAGCGCGTTCCCGGCGAGAAGGGTGTCGCAGGAGACATCGTCGCCGTCGCGGGCTTCCCGGACATCATGATCGGCGACACCCTCGCCGATCTGGAGAACCCGGTCGCTCTGCCTCGCATCACCGTCGACCAGCCGGCCATCTCGGTCACCATCGGCACCAACACGAGCCCGCTCGTCGGACGCGTCAGCGGCCACAAGCTCACCTCGCGCATGGTCAAGAGCCGCCTCGACCAGGAGCTCATCGGTAACGTCTCGCTCAAGGTCCTCGACATCGGTCGCCCCGATGCCTGGGAGGTCCAGGGTCGTGGAGAGCTCGCGCTCGCCATCCTCGTCGAGCAGATGCGTCGTGAAGGCTTCGAGCTCACCGTCGGCAAGCCCCAGGTGGTCACCCAGCAGGTCGACGGCAAGCTGCACGAGCCCTTCGAAGAGCTGATGGTCGACACACCGGAGGAATACCTCGGTGCAGTGACGCAGCTGCTCGCCGCACGCAAGGGCAAGATGGTCCAGATGACGAACCACGGCGCAGGCTGGGTTCGCATGGAATTCATCGTTCCCTCGCGTGGCCTGATCGGTTTCCGCACCGAGTTCCTCACGGACACTCGCGGCACCGGCATCGCCAACGCCGTCTTCCACGGTTACGCGCCGTGGGCCGGCGAGATCCGCGCCCGCCACACCGGCTCGCTCGTCTCGGACCGTCACGGCACCGTGACCCCGTTCGCGATGATCCAGCTGGCCGACCGCGGCACGTTCTTCGTCGAGCCGGGCGCAGACACGTACGAGGGCATGGTCGTGGGCATCAACCCGCGTCAGGAAGACCTCGACATCAACGTCACTCGCGAGAAGAAGCTGACCAACATGCGTCAGTCCTCCGCCGACGTCATGGAGACCCTGGCCAAGCCGAAGAAGCTGGACCTGGAAATGGCCATGGAGTTCTGTGCAGGCGACGAGTGCGTCGAGGTGACCCCCGAGGTCGTCCGCGTCCGCAAGGTGCACCTCGATTCCAACGAGCGCGCCCGTGAGCGTTCGCGCAGCAAGACGCGCGACAAGGCTGCTCTGTAAGACAGATCCTGTACGGCAGAAGCGACGTGTCACCATCGTGGGACGTCGCTTCTGCCGTACCTGTAGCCGATCACGAAGGAGATCCTCGTTGCGTAACGTACTGATGCCGGTGGTTCTGGCCTCCGCCACTGCCCTGGTACTCACCGCATGCACCGCGGATCCACCGCCACCGATCGAGAGCGTCGAAACTCCGGTCACCACGACGACCGTGCCGTCGAAGACCGGCGACCCCGTAGTCGTGGCGATCGACGACGTGGGCATCGGGTTCAACCCACATCTGCTGGCCGACCAGTCGCCCGCCACCGCTGCGGTCAGTTCGCTCGTGCTGCCCAGCCCGTTCCGCCCCACCCTGAACCCCGACACCGGCGTGACCACGTGGGAGCCGGACCTGTCGCTGTTGATCTCCGCCGAAGTGACGTCTCAGTCTCCGTTCACCATCCGGTACCAGCTACGCAACGAGGCCCAGTGGTCCGACAGCGCACCGATCGCGGCCGAGGACTTCCGGTACCTCTGGCAGCAGATGATCACGCAGCCGGGCGTCGTCGATCCGGCCGGCTACGCACTGATCAGCGATGTTGCCTCTTCGGGCGGCGGCAAGACCGTCGACGTCACCCTCGAGTCGCCGTATCCGGCGTGGCAGCGATTGTTCGCCGACCTCGTGCCCTCGCACCTGCTCAAGGATTCGCCCGGCGGCTTCGAGGGTGGCCTCACCGACAACGTGCCGGTCTCCGGTTCGCGGTTCAACATCAAGACCGTCGACCAGGGCCGGGACGAGATTCTGCTGGAACGCAACGATCGCTTCTGGGACCAACCCGCCTCGCCCGACCAGATCCTCATTCGGCGCGGTGGCACCCCCGCACAGTTGGCCGATTCGTTGCGGTCGAGTGATGCGCAGATCGCACAGGTTCGGGGTGGGTCTGCGACGCGCGCGCAACTCTCGGCAATTCCCGGGGTCCGCACCGACACGATCCACCAATCACGAGTGTTGTCGATGACCGTGAACGGCCGGGCCCCGAATATGTCGGAGTCGCTTGTGCGGCAGGGGATCATGGGTCTGCTGGACCCGAACCTGCTGGCCACGGTCGGGGCAGGCGGAGGGGCGACGGATCGCCGAGCAGCAGCGCAGTTGTCGTCGCCATCGGACCCCGGCTACACCGCGACCGCACCCGCCCCGATCGGCAGAACCGCGGCCCTCGACCTGCTTCGCCGCGCCGGCTTCGTTCCGACACCCGACGCGATCGTGACCTCGACGCCGAGCGCGAGCGCATCCACGACCTCTGCTGCGCCGCCGACCACCAGCGCGCCGACCACGAGCGCGCCGGCTCCCGGAGTGCCCCGACTCGCAGACGCCGGCGGTACCGCGCTGCGATTCGTCATCGGTGCCGTCGAGAACGACGACATCGCACTGGCCGTGGCCGGCACCGCCGCGGACGAGCTCGTCAGTGCGGGTATCGACGCGACCGTCACTCCGCTGCCCTCGGACGAGTTGTACTCGACGGCGCTGACCGACGGCGGCGTCGACGCCGTGGTCGGGTGGACCAGTGCGGGCGTGGACCCGGCAACGGCCCTGGCCTCGCGCTTCGGCTGTGTTGTCGAGCCGGCTCCGGGGAGCAGCGGCAGCGTGGACGCCCCGCGCAATCTGTCCGGTCTGTGTGTTCCGGAATTACAGCCGACGATCGACCGCGCCCTGGTAACCGGCGTCGATGCGACGATCGTTGCCGAGGAGATCGAGCCCAAGCTGTGGTCTCTGGCGTCGACGCTGCCGATCATGCAGGACCAGTCCGTGGTGGCTGCGGTGCCGGGTATCACCGGCGTCTCGTTGACCGGGCCGGTCGAGGTCGGCATCTTCGCCGATGCCGCGAAGTGGATCCGGACGGTCCGGTGAACACCGTGCGCTTGCCTCGGGTGATCATCTTCGACGTGAACGAGACCCTGTCCGACATGGCTCCCATGGCGGCGCGATTCGCCGAGGTCGGAGCGCCGAAACACCTGTTCTCGACGTGGTTCGCAGGAGTGCTGCGGGACGGGTTCGCGCTCGCGGTCGCAGGTACCGCTCGGCCGTTCGCCGAGGTCGGTTCCGGTGTGCTCGAGGCGTTGCTGTCCGGTGCCGCGATCGATCGCCGGGTGGACGATGCTGTGGACCACATCATGGCCGGTTTCGCCGAGCTCGAGGTGCATCCCGATGTGGTAGACGGAGTGAATGCTCTTGCAGCGCTTGGCATTCGGATGATCACCCTCAGTAACGGGTCCGCGTCGCTCGCGCAGTCTCTGCTCGAACGAGCCGGCGTGCGGAGTGCTTTCGAGTTGCTGCTGTCGGTCGAGGACGCCGGACGGTGGAAGCCGCACGCCGATGCCTACCGCTACGCGTTGGAGCAGTGCGGTGTCGAACCCGGCGACGCGATGCTGGTGGCCGTGCACCCCTGGGATATCGACGGTGCGCACCGGGCAGGCCTGTCGACGGCGTGGCTCGATCGCGAGAACCGTCCTTATCCCGACCATTTCGTGCCTGCCGATGTGACAGCGCAGTCGTTACCGGATGTGGCGCGAATGCTCGGCGAGCGATGAACGACTGCCCGACCCAGAGACCGAGACAAACGATGACACAGCGAGTAGCGAGCGACGAGGCATGACGGAACAGGTTGTGACAGAGCAGGTTGTGACAGAACAAGCGATGACGCAGCCGCAGAGGTTGCTGCTGGTCCATGCGCACCCGGACGACGAGAGCATCACCACCGGCGGGACCATCGCCCATTACGTGCGCGCGGGCGTGGACGTCACCGTGCTCACGTGCTCGCTCGGTGAAGAGGGTGAAGTGATCGGCGATACGTGGGCCGATCTCGTGGTCGACCGAGCCGACCAACTCGGTGGTTACCGGATTCTGGAACTGCATCGCGCGCTCGCGGCGTTGGGCTGTAACCCGCCCCGTTTTCTCGGTGGTGCCGGCCGCTGGCGAGATTCTGGAATGGCCGGAACCCCGGCTGCTCTCAAACCGCGCGCATTCGTCAACGCCGACCGGCAGGAGGCGCTCGGGGCGCTCGTGTCGGTGATCCGCGAACTCCGGCCTCAGGTCGTCGTCGGTTACGACCCGGAGGGTGGCTACGGCCACCCCGATCATCAGCAGGTCCACTCCCTGGTGACCGAGGCGGTCGAGGTCTGTGGAACGGACGCCCATCCCGCGGCCGGAGCTCCGTGGGAGGTGGCGAAGTTTTACTGGACCGTCACAGGCCGCGATCAACTGGACGCGGGACTCCGGGCGATCGCCGATATCCCCGAGGGGTGGCGCATGCCCCTCGCCGGCGAGTTGCCGAGTGTGGCCGAGGACATGATCACCACCAGCATCGACGTTCGCGGTGTGCTCGACGCGAAGACCGACGCGTTGCGTGCGCACGCAACTCAGGTGACGGTTGCGCCCTCGGGTGCCGAGTACGCACTCTCCAACGGCATCGTTCAGCCGATCCTGCTCGACGAGCAGTACGTACTCGTGCGGGGCGTGCTCGGCTCCGACGGGGCGGGCAGGGAGAACGACTTGTTCGCGGGCGTACTAGGCTGTGTTCCGAATCACTGATCTCATGACAACAGGGGCGGAACACACATGTACAACTGGGTAGTGCAGGACGCAATCGTCGCGTTCGTCGATTCTCTCAAGCCGCAGTTCGGCGCACAGGCAGATCTGTACCAGTACGTTCTGGGTCAGATCGCCATGGGTGCGAGCAACTTGCTCACCTCGCTGGGCTATCCGCCGGTTTCCTGAGTGCCGGTGCCCGGTTTTTCGAATGCGATGCCCGGTTTTCGAATGCGGTGCACTGAAACGACCCGGGCCAAGGCAGTATTGGGCGCATGATCTCGAAGGCCGCATCCAATACTGTCGCCCTGGTGTCGTGGGCGACGGTCGCAGTACTGGTGTTCGACGGCTTCCTGTCCGGAATCCTGTCGGTCTTCTTTCTCCCGACCTACGTGGGGTCGGTGCAGTTTCCCATCAGCGCGTTGCTCGGGGGCATCGCAAACGTCGCTCTGGTTCTGGCCGCGCGTAAGGTCGCCGAACGGCCGATCTGGGTGGCGTCGCCGCTGCTCGGATGGTTCGTCGCAGTAGTGCTGTGCATGTTCGGCGGCCCCGGCAACGATGTTCTGCTGCTGGCCGACTGGCGCACGATGCTGCTCATCGTGGCCGGTGCCGGGCCGGCCGGTGTGCTGCTGTTCTTGTTCCGAATGAAAGCCATCACAGCAAGCGTGCGTGCCGACCCGCATTCCGGAGCACGTCCTCGATCATCGTCGGAGTCAGCAGTCCGGTGAACGTGTTTCGCTGACTCACGTGGTAGCTGGCGAACACGGTGATCGAGCCCAGATCGAGCTGCACGCCGTGACCGAATTTCGGTGCAGGCCTGGGTATTTCCCACCCGTTCGCGGCGAGAATCGGTAGCAGCGACTGCCACCCGAACGCCCCGAGCACGAGAATCGACTTCAGTCGCGGACGCAGCAAGCGCAATTCGTCGTCGAGCCACGGACGGCAGCGATCACGCTCGGCGGGAGTCGGCTTGTTCTGCGGCGGAGCGCAGTGCACGGGGGCTGCAATACGAACTCCGTTGAGCGTCAGCCCGTCGCCGATGTGCGTCGCGGTCGGTTGGCTGGCGAGCCCGACGGCATGCATGGCTCGGTACAGTACGTCTCCGCTGCGGTCCCCGGTGAACATCCGACCGGTGCGATTGCCGCCGTGGGCGGCCGGAGCGAGCCCGACGATCAACATCGACGCATCGGCCGGGCCGAAGCTGGGAACGGCTCGCCCCCAATACGTTTCGTTGGCAAACGCGGCGCGCTTCTCGGCAGCGACCTGTTCGCGCCACTGCACCAGCCGTGGACAGGCACGACACTGGGACACCGCCAGGTCGAGTTGCGCGATGGTCTGCGGGCGCTCCTTCTTCATCGGCTCCTTCTTTATCGGCTACGTTTTCACGTGCTGGGTCGAAGCCAGATGTCTCCGGCACCCGGTGTGACGGCGTCGATCATTGCCCACGCGTTCTCGATGGGTATGTCGACCACCTCGTAGCGTCCGACGCCCGCCGGTGTCGCTGCCACGACGGTGGCCACGCCGGCGCGACGTTGGAAGAACGTCTGGCGCACCGTCCAACCGATGATGCCGCCGGCTTCGAGGCTGTGCCGGGTGCGGTCGAGCGATCCGTGCTGGGTGATCAGCCAGCCGGGCAGGACGGCGTGCCCGAGGCCGCGGTAGCGGTCGTGAGCGAGTCCGACGGCGGCCACGAACAGCACGGCCACGGCGATCCACGCGAGGATCGGGATCGGTGCGCCGAGAGACTGCGCAATTCCCAGTCCGGCCGCGACGACGAGCAGCGGTAGAACCGCCCGGGTGTAGCGGCGTCGCCGCGCGGCAGGTCCGTGCTGCAGAAGCGGGCGGTCGGCATTGCCGTGCATGCCTGCATCGCCGAGCACCGTGGTCATCATGCGCAGCGCCTCGGCCCGCGGAGCCTGGGGGAGCAGTAGCGACGATTCCTTCTTCTCGGCGCTCACTCCGGTCATGATGGCGTCGAGTCGCGCCCCGCCTACAGACCTCAGTAGTAGTGGTAGCGACAGGGAAGTGCCGCGCAGTCTCTTGCGGTCGAGGGTCGACTGACGGGTGCGGAGCAGCCCGTGGCTGACGTGCAGGGTGCGACCCTGGTCGGTGACGGTCAGGTTGCCGTAGGTGATCAGGTATCGAACGCAGGCGAAGATGCTGGACACCACGAGGAGCACGATCAGTGCGAGGACGACGAACAGTGCGATGCCGAACCGTTGCGCCGATTCGACGCTGTTCGAGACCACCGACGTGTCCGCCAACGTTTGTCCGATGCCGTACTGGAACAGCACGCCCACTGCCGCGGCGATGGTGACGATGCCGGTGATGGAGAACGGCGCGAACCGCACCCACGAGAACTGCCAGTGCGCAATCTCGACGCCGGGGTCGGCTGCGGCAACGGGCATTCCGTCGCTCGGCGTTGTTCGGCCCGACACTCGCTGCAGCAGTTCGCCGCGAAGCTCCGGCACCAGAGACGTGTCGAGGGCGTTGAGCTCGAAGGCCTCGCCTTTGCCCGCCTGCTGTCCGGTCCCGATGCGGAGAATGGACAGTCCGAGCACCCGGTGCAGTACGTTCGCTTCCACGTCGACGGATCGAATCCTGTTGCGCGGAATGGACAGTACTTTCTTCTGCAACACCCCGGTGCGCAGTTGTACGTGCACCGGCCCGATCCGGTAGCTGGTGGTGAACCAGCGCGCAATCGCGAACACGACGACGACCGCGAGGATGCCCAGACTCCAGTAGTGATTACCGCTCTGACTGCCGACGAAGAACGAGATCAGCAGTACCGGCAGGATCTTGATGCCCTCGTTCACCGGATGCACCAACAACATTCGCTTGTCCAGGCGCAACCACGGCTGCTCCTCCTCGACTGCCAGCAACTCCGCCTGATCGGTCATGTGGCATCTCCGACGGTGTGGCCGGCGATATCGGTCAGTCGCGTGACGGTCTCGTCCGCAACGGCCTGATCGAGTGCGGTGATCTTCACCGCGCCCGCCGACGATGCCGTCGTCACGGTGACCGTCGCCAACCCGAGCAGGCGATCGAGTGGTCCGCGCTCGGTGTCGACGGTCTGCACCCGCGAGATGGGGGCGATGCGTCGTTCTTGGCTGAGCCAACCGGTGCGGGTGTACACGGCGGTGTCGCTGATCTCCCAGCGGTGCACCCGGTAACGCCACTGCGGCACGATCGCGAGGTGCAGTGCGGTCAGCACGACCGATACGACGAGGACGGTGACATGAAGCCAGGACGTCCGGTTCGAGTCGACGAAAAACCAGACGATCTGAGCGATGAACACCGGTAGCCACAGCAGTCCGGCGCTCAGGGTCCAGAGCAGACGCGCACGGGGAGAAGGCTGCCACTGTGGGTCTGTCATCGTTGTCACGGTACAAACCTAGCGCTGCCCCGTCGTGCGCGTTGTGTGCCCTTCCAGGTACGCAAAACGCGCACAAGGGCCGCAGGCCCACCCGCGGGTGGCACGTGCGTACCAAGAAGGCGCATGATCGACTGGTGACTTCGCAGCCTGATACCGCTCCAGCCGCCTCCGCCATGCGCCGCGTTCTGCGTCGCGCCCGCGACGGGGTGTCGCTGAACGTCGACGAAGCCACGGTCTTGCTGCACGCTCGCGGTGACGACCTCGTGGATCTGATGGCGTCGGCATCCCGGGTTCGCGATGCCGGGTTGGAGTCGGCGGGCCGGCCGAAGACCGTGTCGTATTCGCGCAAGGTGTTCGTGCCCATCACTCGGTTGTGCCGCGACAAGTGCCACTACTGCACGTTCGTCACGGTGCCGGGCAAGCTCAATGCGGCCGGGCACGGGATGTTCATGGATCCCGACGAGATCATCGACGTCGCCCGCAAGGGTGCCGAGTTGGGCTGCAAGGAGGCGCTGTTCACGCTCGGCGACAGGCCGGAGGAGCGGTGGCCCGAGGCCAAGGCGTGGCTCGATTCACGCGGCTACGACTCGACTCTGGACTACGTGCGCGCGATGTCGATCAGGGTGCTCGAGGAGACCGGCCTGCTGCCGCACCTCAATCCCGGAGTGATGTCGTGGCAGGAACTCTCGCGCCTCAAGCCGGTGGCCCCCTCGATGGGCATGATGCTCGAGACCACCTCGCGTCGGCTGTTCGAGGAGAAGGGGCAAGCGCATTACGGCAGTCCCGACAAGGATCCCGAGGTTCGGCTGCGCACGCTGACCGACGCGGGCCGGCTCAACATTCCCTTCACGACCGGCATCCTCGTCGGCATCGGTGAGACGTTGCGGGACAGGGCCGAGTCCATCATGGCAATCCGCAAGGTGCACAAGTCTTTCGGCCATGTGCAAGAGATCATCGTGCAGAACTTCCTGGCCAAGTCCGATACCGCGATGCGGTCCGTGCCCGACGCCGGTCTGGAAGAATTCCTGGCGACCATCGCGGTGACGCGCATGGTGGTCGGTCCGTCGATGCGGATTCAGGCCCCGCCGAACCTGGTCGCTGCGGAGGAGACTGCTGCGTTGTTGGGCGCAGGCGTCGACGATTGGGGCGGTGTCTCGCCGCTGACTCCCGACCACGTCAATCCCGAGCGGCCGTGGCCGAACCTCGACACTCTCGCCGGGTTGTCGGCGGCCGCTGGTTACACGCTCGTGGAACGCACTGCCGCGCAGCCGCAGTACGTGTTGGCCGGTGCACCGTGGATCGACCCGCGGATCTCGGCGCACGTGCGGGCGGTTGCCGACCCGGAGACCGGGATGGCACGCGAGGGCGTCAACCCGACCGGTCTGCCGTGGCAGGAGCCGGACGAGGAATGGGAGTCCTCGGGACGGGTGGATCTGAACACCGAGATCGACACCGAGGGCCGCAACACCGAGACCCGCTCGGATCTGGCGAATGCGTTCGGCGACTGGGATTCCATTCGTGAGCAGGTGCGCGACCTGGCCGGTCTCGAACGAGTCGACCGCGACCTCGTGTCGGCGTTGACGGCGGCTGAGAAGGACCCGGCCGGTCTGTCCGACGAGCAGTACCTCGCACTGGCGACGGCCGAGGGCCCCGGCATGGACGCCGTCGCCGCGCTCGCCGACGACCTGCGCAAGCAGGTCAACGGAGACACCGTCACCTACGTGGTGAACCGGAACATCAACTTCACCAACATCTGCTACACCGGATGCCGTTTCTGTGCGTTCGCGCAGCGCAAGGGTGACGCCGACGCGTTCACGCTGTCCACCGCCGAGGTCGCCGACCGTGCGTGGGAAGCACACGTCGTCGGGGCCACCGAGGTGTGCATGCAGGGCGGTATCGACCCCGAACTGCCGGTGACGGGATACGCCGATCTGGTCCGTGCGGTCAAGGCGAAAGTGCCGTCGATGCACGTGCACGCGTTCTCGCCGATGGAGATCGTCAACGGGGCCTCCCGCGGCGGCCAGTCGATCCGCGAGTGGCTCACCGAGCTACGGGCCGCCGGCCTGGACTCGATTCCGGGTACCGCCGCAGAAATCCTCGACGACGAGGTGCGGTGGGTGCTCACCAAGGGCAAGCTGCCCGCCGCCGAATGGATCGAAGTGATCACCACCGCGCACGAGGTGGGCCTGCGGTCGAGCTCGACGATGATGTACGGCCACGTCGACAATCCGTCGCACTGGGTCGGGCATCTGAACGTACTCAAGAAGATCCAGGACAAGACCGGTGGATTCACCGAGTTCGTGCCGCTGCCGTTCGTGCACCAGTCGTCGCCGCTGTATCTGGCGGGTGCCTCGCGTCCCGGCCCGACCAATCGGGACAACCGTGCGGTGCATGCTCTGGCCAGGATCATGCTGCACGGCCGTATCGACAACATTCAGACCTCATGGGTGAAATTGGGAATCACGGGTACACAGGCGATGCTGAACGGAGGCGCGAACGATCTGGGCGGGACCCTGATGGAAGAGACGATCTCGCGCATGGCGGGTTCGCAGAACGGTTCGGAGAAGACCGTCGCGGAACTGCACGAGATCGCCGACGGCATCGGTCGACCGGTTCGTCAGCGCACCACCACGTACGGCCCGGCACCGGCGGTGTCGGTCGCCGGCCTGATTTGACCTACAGGTCTTTACCCGAAACGGAGTTTGCCCGACATGGACGACCGTCGAGTCGCCGCGGTACTGAGCAGTGCCGTCGCCATCATTCATCCCGTGCTCGACATCCTGGCCACGCGTGACCCGATCGGACTGAAAGGACGGACGTTCCGCGAGTCCTCCGCGGACGATTCGACCCTCGACAACGTCATCGACTTCCTGGCCAAGGCGTTCGACACCACCGACTTCCCGGGTACCGCCGGCTGGGAGAAGCTCGACAGTGATGCTCGTTCGCAGTGGTGGGTCAATCGCATCGGAGCTCTCAACACTGTCGCCGTCGCCTTCCCCGGCGTCTTCGGCATCCTGGTCAACCGTTTGCCGATCCAGGATCTGCTCGGGTTCGCCAACCAGGCGATGGTGCTCGTCGCCGTGGCTCGCGAATCCGGAGTGACCGACCGCGAGACGCACGTGGCGCTGCTCGGGTCAGTGCTGTGCAAGCGTGACCTGACATCCTTGGCCGACAGTGCTCCTGCGAAGAAGGAAGAATCGCCGAAATCCGGACCGTTCGCACTGCTGCGCGGAATGTGGCAGATCGCCAACGTGCTGCGCGACGTGGCAGGCGAGTTGGAGAAGCGCCCGCATCCACGCGGGTTCTACCGGGTACTCGGAGCCATCCCGCTCGTCGGTGGCATCGCCGGATATCTCGGTGAGCGGGGCGCACTGTCGCGCGCTGCCAAGCAGGGACGCAAGTGGCTCGCCGCCCACAAGACGGCGTCGGCATCGGTGACCCCGCCCGCGAAGCAGCTTCGGCGATAGCAGGCCGGAGCAGGTGAGGCCACCCTGGTCGGATTGCCCCAGGTTCGGACGGCGATACTAGGATGCTGAGGGCGCGAGAGCGCCCACGATCTATACAAGGAGGGGAGAGCAGCAGTGACCTACTCGATTGCAGAACCGTGCGTAGATGTACTGGACAAAGCGTGCATCGAAGAGTGCCCGGTGGATTGCATCTACGAGGGTAACCGAATGCTGTACATCCACCCCGACGAATGCGTCGACTGCGGAGCCTGCGAACCCGTGTGCCCCGTCGAGGCCATCTTCTACGAAGACGACGTGCCCGAGCAGTGGAGTGCATACGTCAGCGCCAACGTCGATTTCTTCGACGATCTCGGATCTCCGGGTGGCGCAGCGAAACTCGGCAAGACCGACTACGACCCGCCGTTCATCAAGGCTCTGCCTCCCATGGGCGAGAACTGACGCCTTGGCACGCAGAGCGGTGGCAGCGACGCTGCCCGACTTTCCGTGGGACTCGCTGACCGCTGCCAAGGAGAAGGCGTCGGCGCACCCGGACGGCATCGTGAATCTGTCGGTCGGCACGCCCGTCGACCCGGTCGCCGAGGTGATTCGGGTCGCGTTGAACTCGGTGGCCGACGAGCCCGGTTACCCGACGACCGTCGGTACCGTGGCGCTTCGGGAGGCCGCGGTGGCGTCGCTCGAACGTCGCTACTCGATCACCGGTATTTCGACCGACGCGGTGCTTCCGGCCATCGGCACCAAGGAAATGATCGCCTGGTTGCCGAGTCTGCTGGGTCTGGGTGCCGATGATCTGGTCGTCATCCCCGAATTGGCGTATCCCACATACGAAGTGGGTGCGCTGCTCGCCGGCGCGCGAATTCTTCGTGCAGACGGACTGAATCGTCTCGGCCCCGAACGTGCCTCGCTGATCTTCGTCAACTCGCCGTCGAACCCGACGGGGAAGGTGCTCGGAGTCGAGCACCTGCGCAAGGTCGTCGAGTGGGCCCGTGAGCGCGACGCCATCGTCGTCTCCGACGAGTGCTACCTGGGGCTGACCTGGGAAGCCGACGCGGTCTCGGTGCTAGACCCGCGCGTCTGCGACGGCGATCACACCAATCTGCTTGCCGTGCATTCACTTTCGAAGACCTCGAATCTGGCCAGCTACCGCGCCGGTTTCGTCACCGGCGACGCGGCCCTGATCGCCGAGTTGCTCGAGGTCCGCAAGCACGCAGGCATGATGGTGCCGCTCCCCATTCAGGCCGCCATGACCGCAGCTTTGGCCGACGACGAGCACGAGAACATCCAGCGAGAGCGATACCGCGCCCGGCGAACGACTTTGAAGTCTGCCGTCGAGGCAGCCGGATTCCGCGTCGACCACTCGGAGGCCGGGTTGTACCTGTGGGCCACCCGCGACGAGCCGTGCCGCGACACCGTCGACTGGCTCGCCGAACGCGGCATCCTCGCCGCACCGGGAGAGTTCTACGGACCGAACGGTGGCAAACACGTCCGCATCGCACTGACTGCGACGGACGAGCGAATCGAGGCTGCGGCTACTCGCCTGCGCGGTTAGCCGAGCTTCCTGGTGCGCTGAGTGTCGTCGTGCGCTGAGTGTCCACTATTTCCCTCCGCTGACGGGATCCAGTCGCTCGACTCGAATTGTGGACACTCACCTCAGTTGGCTTCGGCCCCGCTGACGCGTGTGAGCTCGAGGTGCGCTGAGTGTCCACTATTCGGCCCGATCGACGGGATCCCGCTTCTCGATACGAATAGTGGACACTGAGCTCAGTTGGTCCCTGCTCGGATCGGGTGTTCTCATGTACCCATGACCCTCAGCCTGCTGCTCAGCTTCGCCGGTGTGTGCTTTCTGCTGGCGATTCTGCCCGGGCCGGATTCGTTTCTGGTGCTCCGCTACAGCATCGGCGGCCTCAAGCCAGGCGTCGCTGCGGCGATGGGTGTCGCGATCGGCGGACTGTTCTGGGCCGTGCTGGTTGCCGTCGGGTTGGCGGCGATCGTCGAGCAATCCGCGACGGCATACCGCGTCGTCAAAGTTCTCGGTGGGTTGTACCTGCTGTATCTGGGCGTGAAGGCTTTCCGGGCGCGACGTAAGAACAAGGTGGACGGCGAGCCGCTCCTGCCTGTCGCTGCGTCCGCGTGGTCGGCGTTCGGTGCCGGAGTTCTCTCGTGCGCGCTCAACCCGAAGGTCGGACTGTTCTACCTCGCGGTGGTACCGCAGTTCCTCACCGTCGTCACGTTCACCGGTGCCATGACGCTCGGTCTGGTCGAGGTGATTGTCGCTGCCGTGGTGATGGGAGTGTTCTCCGTTCTCGCCTCACGCGCTGTGACGCTGCTGCGTAAACCGGCCGTGACCGACTGGCTGGACCGCATCAGCGCTGGATTCCTCGTCGCCCTCGGAATCGGAACGGTGGCGTCTTCGGCCTAGTTGCGGTGGACCGTCAGTCGAGACCCGGCTCGCCGACGTCCCATCCGCCGCGCCTGATGCGCAGGATGTAGACCAATTCGTTGCTGCCGAAGGCTTCGACGGTGGTGAACCGCTTCGGTTCGGCGTTGACCTCGGGGTTGCGCGCGTGCGCCTCCTCGTAGAGCTGAGTCGCTCGGAGGTCGGCCAACTCCACTCGCGTCCAGAAATCGTCGGACTGCACCGAGTAGACCAGTCGCGGCGCTCCGTCACTGACGTGCGCGAGGTCGATGTCCTCGTCGTCGGAGTCCTCGTCCTCGAGGTCCAGGTCGAGGTCGTCCTCGGAATCGACGTCCTGTTCGGCGTCGGTCCCGATCAGATAGACACCCGCCTGCAGGTCACCGGCGGCGACCGTCATGTACTCGGCGTAGTCGCCGGTGTCGATTCCGTCCACGTCCATGTCTGTACGGTAGCCATGTGCTGCTTCGTTCACTGAACCCACTCGCCGTTGCGCGGGGAGACGATATTCCCGACGCCGTCACCATCGACGGAGTTTCTCTCTCTCGTGCGGACATCCTGGGCGCGGCTACCTCTGTTGCCGAGCGCATCGGCCGGGCAGATCGGCTCGCCATCCACGCGACGCCGTCGGTGAAAACGGTGCTCGCCGTCGTCGGTGCGTTGATTGCCGGTGTCACCGTTGTTCCCGTCCCACCGGATGCAGGCTCGGCCGAACGTGAGCACATCCTCCGCGATTCGGGTGCGCAGGCGTGGCTCGGCGAAGCGCCGCCGGACACCGCGGGTCTGACGGTTCTGCCGGTGCGTCAGCACGCACGGTCGTGGCACAGCTACCCCGAGCCGCAGCCGTCGTCGATCGCGTTCGTGCTCTACACCTCCGGCACCACCGGCCCGCCGAAAGGTGTGCTGGTTTCTCGCAGCGCCATCGCGGCCGGGCTCGACGCGTTGGCGCAGGCCTGGAGCTGGACGTGGAAAGACACTCTGGTGCACGGTCTTCCGCTGTTTCATGTGCACGGACTGATTCTCGGGTTGCTCGGCCCACTGCGAGTCGGAAGCCCGTTGATCCACACCGGCAAACCGACTCCCGAGCTCTATGCGGCAGCGCGGGGTTCTCTGTATTTCGGGGTGCCGACCGTATGGTCGCGCGTCGCCGCGGATGAGACGTCCGCCCGCGCCCTGGCCCACGCCCGACTATTGGTGTCCGGCAGTGCGCCGCTCCCGGTTCCGGTGTTCGAGAAGCTGCGTGAGTTCACCGGTCAGGCTCCCATCGAGCGGTACGGCATGAGCGAAACCCTCATCACCATCAGCACCCGCGCCGACGGTGAACGTCGACCAGGATCGGTAGGACTGCCCGTCGCAGGCGTCGAAACCCGACTGCTGGGCGAGAAGGGCGAAATTCTGCCCCACGACGGCGAATCCATCGGTGCCTTGCAGATCCGCTGCCCCATGCTGTTCGACGGTTACCTGAACAACCCCGAGGCGACGGCGAAGACCTACACCGAGGACGGGTGGTTCGACACCGGAGACGTCGCCCTCATCGAGCCCGACGGGTTCCATCGCATCGTCGGGCGAGCCTCGACCGACCTGATCAAGTCCGGCGGCTATCGCGTCGGCGCGGGGGAGATCGAGACGGTGTTGCTGGGCCACCCGAGCGTGGACGAAGTAGCTGTCGTCGGCCTGCCCGACGACGATCTGGGTCAACGCATCGTGGCGTTCGTCGTCGGTACCGAGGTCGAGGATCGAGTGCTCATCGACCTGGTGGCCACCGAATTGTCGATCCACAAGCGGCCCCGGGAGATTCGCGTCGTCGACTCGCTGCCGCGCAATGCGATGGGCAAGGTGCAGAAGAAGCTCCTCGGCTGACTCCGCGTTGTGAGCGCGGGTCGGGTGCAACGCGCTAGCTTCGTGTCATGAACCTCGACGGCGCACGCATTCTCGTATTCGGTGCCAGTGGCGGACTCGGCGGCCCGATCGTCGAGCAACTCGCCCAGGCCGGCGCGCGGCTTACCATCAGCGGACGCAGCCTCGAGTCCGCGGAGCATCACACGGTGAATGCCGATCTGACGCTGCCGGATTCGGCTCGCTCGGTAGTCGCGGAGGCCGTCGAACACCACGGCGGTCTCGACGGGATCGTGATCGCCGCCGGTGTGGTGGCCTTCGGTTCGGTCGCCGAGGTGGACGACGACACCGTCGACGAGCTGCTGTTGCTCAACTACCTGGCACCGCTGCGCATCATGCGTGAAGCGCTGACCACTCTGGATCAGGGTGGATTCGTGCTCAACATCAGTGCGGTGGTCGCAGACAAGCCGATGCCCAACATGGGTGCCTACTCGGCGAGCAAGGCCGCGGCGAGTGCGCTGCTGAAAAGTGTTCGCACAGAGGCACGGAAGTCGAAGATCCGTATCGTCGACGTGCGGCCTCCGCACACCGAGACGGGGCTGGCGACGCGGCCGATCGCCGGGCAGGCACCGAAACTACCGCAGGGCCTGACGCCGGAGGCAGTGGCCTCACGGATCGTTGCCGCGATCACCGACGACGAAACCGACGTCGGCGCAGACCAGTTCTCTTAGGCTATTGTCGGCACCGTGACCGAGACACATGTGACCGACGCGGGCAGAAGGCTCGTGCGTCGTCGCACCATCGATCTGTGCCTGGTCTGCACTTCTTCCTGTTCGTAACTGTCGATCGAACCCAGCCCCGACGAGTTCCACACGCTCCTCGGGTCGTTCCGGCAACCTCTTTCTACGAACAGGATCACTCATGACCACATCTGTCTCCCATCTCGGCGGCGTCATCGCTGCCACCGACGACGCAGTACGCGCGGACGCGAAGAACGCTCACGCTGTATTCCGTGCCTCCGCCACCGCGCACGATGCCGTCGCCAGCACCGTCACACTCGGCAAGTACAGCGTCGAGGTCGACGAGCCGCCGGCCCTCGGCGGTGAGAACACGGCCGCCAATCCCGTGGAGTACTACCTCGCGTCACTGCTGTCCTGCCAGGTGGTCACCTACCGCGTCTGGGCCGAGAAGCTCGGTATCGTCGTCGACGACGTCAAGGCGAAGGCCGAGGGCGACCTCGACGTACGTGGCTTCTTCGGTTTCGACGACGACGTCCGGCCGGGATTCGGTGAGGTACGCGTCGTCGTGACGGTCACCGGACCCGAGAGCCGCGAGCGGTACGAGGAATTGCAGCAGGCCGTGGACGATCACTGCCCGGTCCTGGATCTCACGCGTAACCCCACGCCGATCCACACCGTCCTCGAAACGGCCTGACGTCATGAGCGAGCGAACATTCGGCCTGCGTACCAGAGCAATTCACGCCGGCGCGCGGCCCGACTCGGCAACCGGTTCGCGTGCGGTGCCGATCTATCAAACGGCGAGCTACGTGTTCGAGGATTCTGCTGACGCAGGGGATCTGTTCGCTCTGCAGAAGTACGGCAACGTCTACAGCCGCATCGGTAACCCGACGGTCGCCGCCTTCGAGGAGCGCATCGCGAGCCTCGAAGGCGGCATCGGGGCGGTCGCGTTCGCCAGCGGGCTCGCGGCCGAGTTCGCGGTGTTCGCCGCGCTGGCCGGCACCGGTGATCACATCGTCGCGGCAGCCGGACTCTACGGCGGAACCGTGACGCAACTCGACGTGACACTGCGGCGCTTCGGCGTCGAGACCACCTTCGTTCCCGGCACGGACCCGGCCGATTATGCGGCGGCGGTAACAGATTCGACCAAGTTGATCTACGCGGAGGTCATCGGTAACCCCTCCGGTGAAATCGCCGATCTCGAGGGTCTCGCCGCGGTCGCGCACGATCATGGGATCCCGCTGGTGGTCGACGCGACTATGGCGACACCGTGGTTGAGCCGGCCGATCGAGTTCGGAGCCGACATCGTCATCCACTCGGCAACGAAGTTTCTCGGCGGTCACGGCTCCACGCTCGGCGGCGTCGTGGTGGAATCCGGTCGATTCGATTGGGGCCGAGGCAAGTTCCCGCAGATGACCGAGCCGGTGGCCTCGTACGGAGGCCTGTCGTGGTGGGGCAACTTCGGGGAGTACGGATTTCTCACCAAACTGCGCAGTGAGCAACTGCGCGATATCGGTGCAGCACTGGCTCCACACTCTGCCTTCACGCTGATCCAGGGCGTCGAGACGTTGCCGCAGCGCATGGACGCGCACGTGGCCAATGCGCGCGTCGTCGCCGAGTGGCTCGAGTCGGACCCACGCATCGAGTACGTGAGATGGGCTGGATTGCAGAGTCATTCGCACCACGATCGCGCCGCGAAATATCTGCCCTCGGGTCCGGGTGCGGTGTTCGCATTCGGCATCGAAGGTGGTCGCGACGCCGGCCGAACGTTCGTCGAGAGCGTCCAGGTGGCCAGTCACGTCGCGAACATCGGCGACGTACGTACCCTGGTCATCCACCCGGCCAGCACCACCCACCGACAGCTCAGCGATGATCAACTGGCCGGCGCGGGGGTGGGGCCCGAACTCATTCGGATCAGTGTCGGCCTCGAAGACGGTGAGGACCTGCTGTGGGATCTCGATCAGGCCTTGACGCTGGCAACCGGGAAGGCGCGGTCATGAGCGAACGAACCTGGCAGGGACCCTCCGCTCAGGACCGTCAGCGGATCTTGCGTGAGACGAAAACCGTCGCGATCGTCGGTGCGTCCAAGAACCCGTCGCGAGCAAGCTATTTCGTCAATCGGTATCTGTCCTCGACAAGCAACTACGAAATATTTCTCGTCAATCCGACGGTCTCGGACATCGAAGGAACGACCGTCTATCCGACTCTCGCGGATCTACCGAAGAGTCCGGACCTGGTCGACGTCTTTCGCAAGTACGACGATCTCCCGGAGGTGTTGAGCGAAACCATTGCCGCGCAGGCGAAGACGATCTGGTTGCAGCTCGGGTTGTGGCACGAGCAGGTGGCCCACGACGCCGAGGCGGCGGGACTGAACGTCGTCATGGACCGGTGCCTCAAGATCGAACACGCCCGCTTCCACGGAGGACTGCATCTGGCCGGATTCGACACGGGAGTGATCGATTCGCGTCGAACGCGGGGTTAGGGGTCAGGCCTTCAGTAGGCGACCGCTGATTATCGCGGCCAACGATCGTGGCGCGAGACGCACACTGCCGGCGCTGATCTTGTTGGAAAGACCGGACACGACGCTGGCAGGGGTACGGCGAGAGTCCAAGGCGCGCATGGCCGTCGAGACCACCTGCTCGGAGGTCTGGAAGTTGCCCACTGCGGCATCCTCGGATCCGACGACGTCGAAGAACTCGGTGCGCGTCGGGCCGGGGGGAGAGAGCGAGGATCTTCAGCGGTGACGTGCGGTACTCGTAGGCGAGCGCCTCGGTGAAGTTCAGTACGAAGGCCTTCGTCGCCCCGTAGACCGCCATGTTCGGAGTGGGCTGGTACGCAGCGGTACTCGCGATGTTGATCAACGCGCCGGTCAGATTCGGCAGAAACGCATGTGTCAGATCCACCAGCGCGCTGACGTTCAATGCGATTTCCGACGCCACCCGCGCCGGATCCTCGTCGCGAAAGCGCCCGTGGGTCCCGAATCCTGCATTGTTGACCAGCGTAGTGGGTGTTATCCCTTTGTCGGTCAACGCCTTTCGTAGTGACTCGCCGATGCCCGGCACGCCCAGGTCCATGGCGACGGCGGTCGCGGTGATGCCATGGTCTGCTTCGATGCGGCGGGCAAGTGTCTCGAGTCGGTCCGCCCGGCGTGCCACGAGGACGACGTTCTCGCCGCGTGCGGCAAAGCGATGTGCGAATTCCTCGCCGAGGCCGGAGCTCGCCCCGGTGATGAGTGCTGTGGATGTCATGCGAGCAAATGTAGGCACTGTCATCATTGTTGTCAACGTCAACATCGCCTAGGGTGAGTCCATGGCAACGGAGCGCTACCACCACGGTGATCTGCGCGCGGTGCTCCTGGAGGAGGCCGAGCAGAGCATCGCCCGCGACGGCGTAGATGCGCTGTCGCTGCGGCAGTTGGCCCGAGACGTGGGTGTCAGTCACGCAGCCCCTGCGCGCCACTTTCGCGACAAGCAAGCACTGCTGGATGCGTTGGCACTGCACGGCTTTCAGGAAATGAATCGGCGAATGATCGACGCGGCCACCGGTCCGGGAGAGCTGCTGGCCAAGTTTCGTGGTGTCGCCCGCGCCTACCTGGGTTTTGCCGTCGAACATCCACAGCTACTGGACGTCATGTACAGCACCAAGCATCACCCCGAGGCCAGCGAACAACTCAAAGACGTTGCGCACGAAAGCATGGCGGCGACGGAATCCTTGTTGCACGCTGCGATGGATGCGGGAGTCATCACCGAAGCATCGCCTGCCGTCCTCGCCCGCGTCGCGTTCGCGAGCGTCCACGGACTCGCCGTGCTCGCCGCCGGCGACCTCCTCGACGGCATGCCTGCCGATGACCTGCTCGACGCCACGGTCGACACCCTGCTCCGCGGATTCACCTGACCGGGTCGTTCCGCAGGCTCCACTCCTGTGTCGCTAAGTTGTCGGTATGACCGAATACGACCTGCAACGCTTCGTCGACGCCCAGGATCCCGTCTGGAACGTCGTGGTGAGGGAGTTGAAGGCAGGTCGGAAGCAGACGCACTGGATGTGGTTCGTGTTTCCGCAGTTGGCCGGCCTGGGCCGTAGTGCCACCGCTCAGCACTTCGGCATCGCAGACCTGACCGAGGCCGAACTGTACCTGTCCCACGAAGTTCTCGGGCCACGCCTGAAGAAAGCCGCGCAGCTCACTCTTGCGGTCGAGGGCAGCACGGTCGACGAGATCTTCGGTTACCCGGACAATCTGAAGCTGCAGTCCTCCATGACGCTTTTCGCCGAAGCTACCAAGGGGCAGTCCGTTTTCGTCGAAGTGTTGCAGAAGTATTTCTCCGGCGAATTCGATGGCGCAACACTCGACTTGCTCGACGAGCGATACCGCTAGCATCGCATCCATGACCACTCCACTCGCCGGATCCATTGCCTTCGTCCATGCCACCTGGCATCTGGACATCGTCGATCGTGCGCGGGTGGGTTTCTCCGCCGAACTCGAGCAGTTGGGCCATGCCGACACCGCGGTCGACGTCTTCGAGGTGCCCGGAGCATTCGAGATCCCGCTGCACGCGCAGCGGCTCGCCAGAACAGGAAAGTATGCGGCGATCGTCGCCGCAGCACTCGTCGTGGACGGCGGAATCTACCGACACGACTTCGTCGAAACGGCGGTGATCGACGGGCTGATGCGGGTGCAGCTCGACACCGACGTCCCCGTGTTCTCGGTGGTCCTGACTCCACATCACTTCCACGAACACGCCGATCACAACGCCTTCTTCACCGCGCACCTCGAAACCAAGGGTGCCGAGGCCGCGCGCGCCGTGGTCAAGACACTGGCTTCGCTCGGAACCATCGGCTGACGACCGGCAGCCGATGGTCGACGTGCGATCCGTGCTCGCGGAGCTCGAACGGCGGGAACCGATCTTTCACCGCCGTGAGTACGGCATCACGCGTGACGATTTCGATCGTCTGACCGATGTCGATTTCTGGGAGGTCGGTGCGTCCGGTACCCGATACGACCGTGACGAGGTCTGGGCCGTTCTCGAAAAGCGCTATCGGGAGGACCCGTTCGGCGACCGCGATATCGACTGGGAAGCCAGTGAATTCGAGGTCCGTGAGATCGCCTCGGACACGTACCTGTTGACGTACTCGCTCCTGCAGATGGACAGACGCACCCGGCGAGCGACACTCTGGCAGCGACGGCAGGGGAGTGGACGATTCTGTATCACCAGGGGCCGTCGTGCAGTAGGCATTTCTCTTACCATGGGCCACCGACAGGTTCCGGTTCGCGAATCCTTATGCACAGCAATAGTTTTCGATTGCACCATCATTGTGTATCGAACACACGTTCGATACACTTGGTCCATGACAACGGAGATCTGGCAACTGAGCGAAAGCGAACTCCTCGCCGACGCTGCTGATGTCTCCCACAAGATCCAGTTGTTGGAGGCCCGGCGGATCGCTCTCGTCGCCGACATCGACACCCGCGTGAGCCGGGAGAAGCTCGGCTTCCCCGGACCCGCAGGCTGGCTCACCTCCACCACCCTCCTCACCCCCAGCAAAGCGAACAAGATCGTGGCCCTCGCTCGCGGGTTGAAGAACTTCCCCGACATCGCCGACGCCGTCAACACCGGCGTCATGACCATCGACCACGCCGCCCTGATCCTCACCTTCGCCGAAACACCACCCAAACTCCTCCCTAGAGCCGGTCAAGACATCGCTCGCACCGCGATGATCACCGCCGCCACCGGGCCCGGGGCACGCACCGACAAGATCCGTGAAGCGATCACCAAACTCGAAGACACCTACGGCAGCGACAAGCCGCCCCCTGAGGACACCGACCGCAACGAACTGTTCGCATCGAAGATGCTCAACCAACGCCTGTGCCTCAAGGCCGACTTCGATGCCGTCACCGCAGAAAAGCTCTTCACCGCACTCTCACCGCTGACCGAACCTCGGCCCGCAGCCGACGGCACCCCCGACGAACGCAGTCCTGCGAGGCGACGCGCCGACGCATTCGGGCAGATCCTCGACCACTACCTCGCCTCGAAGGATCGCCCCACCGAAGGCGGAGAGAGACTCCACGTCAACCTCCGCATCCGGTTGCAGGACCTCCAGAGCCTGAGCGGCCAGAGCGGTGACGACATCACCGACGACGAAACCACCCGCGCTGCAACAGAATTCGACTCAGACCTGGTCGACCCGGTCGACATCGACACCACAGCAGAAACCAACAACGAGGCCGGTTCAGTGACTGCGGATCGTGGCGCATATCGGGACCTGTTCGGCGACGGCACCACCGTCGGCTGGCTGCCGTGGATGGGCCCGCTCTCCCGCAACACCTCTCGCCAACTGGCCTGCGATTGCCTTCTCACCGCCATCGTCATGGACGAGAACGGCAACCCACTCAACCTCGCCCGCACCGCCCGTACCGTCACCGCGAAACAAAAACGCGCCTTGACTGCCCGCGATCACGGGTGCGCGTTCCCGGGATGCGGCAAACCCGCCGCCTGGACCGAAGGTCACCACATCTGGCACTGGACCGACGGCGGACCCACCGACATGGACAACCTCGTCCTCCTGTGCGGATTCCACCACCGACTCATCCACCACTCCGATTGGGAAGTGTTCATCGGCACCGATCAGCACCCCTGGTTCGTACCGCCGGCATCCGTCGACCCCTACCGACAACCGAGACAATCCCACGCCCGAGCAGGCCCTCACATCGCATAGAGACGCGCGAAAACAATCCAGCCCCGCACCGAGAACACGGTGCGGGGCTGGAAGAGATTGTCCGACTGATCGATTGGAGTCGATCGTGCTCTCAGTCGTTGGCGTGCAACGCAGCGTTCAGCTCGACGCCGGTGCCCTTCCACGGCACAACCTCGACCGCACCCGAGAGCGAGTTACGACGGAACAGGAGGTTGGACTTGCCGCTCAGCGTCGCCGCCTTCACCACAGTTCCATCCGGTCCACTGACCTTCGTTCCGGCGGTGATGTACAGCCCCGCCTCGACGACGCAGTCGTCACCGAGTGAAATGCCGAGTCCGGAGTTGGCACCGAGCAGGCAGCTCTTGCCGACGGAGATGACGTTCTTGCCGCCACCGGACAGCGTGCCCATGATCGACGCACCGCCGCCCACGTCGGAACCGTCACCCACCACGACGCCCGCGGAGATGCGTCCCTCGACCATCGAGTTACCGAGCGTGCCTGCATTGAAGTTGACGAAGCCCTCGTGCATGACCGTCGTTCCACTGGCCAGATGAGCACCGAGACGCACACGGTCGGCGTCGGCGATGCGGACGCCGGTGGGAACGACGTAATCGACCAGACGCGGGAACTTGTCCACGCCGTACACCGTCACCTGGCCGCGGGCACGTAGCTTCGCACGCACAGTCTCGAAGCCCTCGACCGCTGCGGGTCCGAAGTTGGTCCAGACGACGTTGGCGAGCAGTCCGAACAGCCCGTCGAGATTCTGACCGTGCGGCTCGACCAGGCGATGCGACAACAGATGCAGTCGTAGGTACGCGTCGTGGGCGTCGATCGGAGCATCGTCCAGAGATGCGATGTTGGTGCGCACTGCGACGACCTCGACGCCGCGCGCCTCGTCCGCACCGACCAGCGCGGCCAGCTCCGCGGGGATGTCGGATCCTTCGAGTCGAGTCGTGCCGGCCTCGAGTCCCGACCCGAGCTCCGGGCTCGGAAACCAGGTGTCGAGAACTACGCCCGACGTCGTGATGTTGGCAATACCTACTGCTGTTGCTCCCTGTGCACTCACGGCTCGAAGAATACGCGGTGGTGCGCCGTGCGTGGTTCGGTGACTGGGCGCCGCAGGTTCCCAGGTGATTTCCGGGCACACCGACCGGCGGTAGTCGCCGGTTCGGTCACGACGGCGGTTCGTTATCCGTTCGACTGACGAGCGTGACCACATCGGGATTCGCGGAGACCGGCCCGGGGCCTGTGGGCTGACAGAGTGACGACAATGACCACCCGCAGGGTTTCGCTCGGAAGAGGAGCAGTGTCGATGATGGCCGACGGGATGTCGTTCACCGGGTTGGTGGCAACCTTCGCTTCGACCATCATTCTCGGAGTCGCTTTCGGCTTGGTTGTCGCCGAGGCGTGGTAGAAATGCCCATCGGCTGACAGGGGGTCGCCGTAGGCGGGGGATTCCATGAGTTCGAGCAGGTCAATAGCTATGCGTTCGATAATTTCGGTGGTCGCTGCATCACTCCTTGCGGTGACCGGCGTAGTTGCCGGTTCCGGCACCGCAGCCGCCGCACCCAACTGCGCCGGAGTCGGCGGGAAGTCGGCAGAGGTCGCGAAAGTTCCGGGGGCTGCACTGGAGGGCCTTGCCGTCGACGGGTCGGGCCGCGCGTATGTCACCGATATCGTCTCGGGCCGGGTGTACCGCATCGACGCACCTGGACAGCCCGCGTACCCCATTGCGAAGGTGCCCAGCGGCGGCGGCGGAGCTCTGGCGTGGATGCCCGACGGGACGCTCCTGGTCGGCTACGGTGCCGATCCCCGTGTATTCGTCGGAGACGTCGTCAAGGCCGCCGGCATCGTTCGACTCGACATCGACACCCTTGCCGTCACTCCCTTTGCGAAGGGACTCAGTGCTGCCAACGGACTCGCCGTTGCTGCCGACGGAACCGTCTACGCCACCAACGACTTCGGTGCGCTCATCGGCCGCATCAGCCCCGACGGTTCTGTCGATCCGAGCTGGTCGCGCTTGCCGAGCGCCAACGGCGCGGTGCTCGATGCCGCTGGGAAATATCTCTACGTCTCTCGGACGTTCGTGAACGCGGGCGTCAGTCGAATCCCGATTGCGAATCCGTCGGCACCGGAAGACCTGCTCGATCTGAAGGGGCTCGATTCGTTGGCTGCCCCGGACGGTCTTACTCTCGACGCCGCCGGCCGTCCGGTGGTACCGCTCAATGCAGGCGGTTCCGTCGTCCGCATCGATGCTCCGGGGGTCACCTGCGTGATCGGGACCGGTACTCGGTTGACCAGTGTCGTCTCCTACGGTCGCTCCGAGCAGGGGTTTTCGAGCGGAAGATTGTTCGGCGCAGGCTTCGACGGCGTGGTCCGCGAGATTCCGGGGCCCAAAGCCTAGGGTTGTCGCCGTGACGCTCGATTTGCATGCCGACCCGATAGACCTCACCGCAGCGCTGGTGGACATCCCCAGTGTCAGTGAGGACGAGGCGCGTATCGCGGACGAGGTGGAGCAGGCACTTCGCGAGCAGACCACGGGCTTCGAGATAATCCGGAGCGGCAACGCCGTCCTGGCCAGGACCAACCGCGGGCTGGGTTCACGGGTGATGCTCGCCGGTCATCTCGACACAGTGCCGATTGCCGACAACGTCCCGTCGCGGCGCGAGCACGAGAGCGCCGAGGGGGACATCCTGCACGGCTGCGGGACTGTCGACATGAAGTCGGGCGATGCGGTGTTTCTTCACCTCGCCGCAACGATCGACAACCCGGCACACGACCTGACTCTGGTGTTCTACGACTGCGAGGAGATTGCTGCCTCACGCAACGGTCTCGGTCGCATCGAACGTGAGCTACCCGAATGGCTGAACGCCGATGTAGCGATTCTGGGCGAACCGTCCGGCGGGTTCATCGAAGCCGGTTGCCAAGGGACACTGCGTGTTCGGCTGACGGCGTCGGGAACCCGAGCGCACAGTGCCCGGTCCTGGCTGGGCGACAACGCCATTCACAAGTTCGGTGCGGTGCTCAATCGGCTGGCGGCCTACCACGCTCGCAGCGTCGATATCGATGGATGTGTATATCGCGAAGGGCTGCAAGCAGTTCGGATCGCCGGCGGGGTGGCGGGCAATGTCGTCCCCGATGCCGCGGAGCTCGACGTCAACTTCCGCTTCGCGCCGGACCGCAGCGTCGACGAGGCCGTCGAGCATGTTCGTGAGGTGGTCGACGGACTCGATCTCGGGTTCGAGGTGACCGACTCGTCACCGGGTGCGCTGCCCGGGCTGAACCAGCCCGCTGCCGCTGCCCTCATCGAGGCAGCGGGAGGACAGTTCCGGGCCAAGTACGGCTGGACCGACGTCTCCCGGTTCTCCGCCCTCGGCATACCCGCAGTCAACTACGGACCGGGCGATCCCAACCTCGCCCACAAACGCGACGAGCGCGTCCCGGTCGAACAGATCACCCACGTGACACAGGTTCTACGGAGCTACCTCTCCGCCGGATAGCCTGAACGCCATGAACAGCGTCGACGACCCAGGTAGTTACGAACAGATCGGCAGCGAAAAGCCCGCCAAACACAAGGGATCCGTCGTACTTCGCCGCGGTCGAAACACCGAGACGTCCACGTCGGACCAACGATTGCTCGACGAACGCGGATCCGGCAATTGGATCCACTCGGACACCTGGCGCGTGCTGCGCATTCAGAGCGAATTCGTCGAAGGTTTCGGTGCTCTGGCCGAGGTGCCGCGAGCGGTGACGGTGTTCGGTTCGGCGCGCACACCCGTCGACCATCCCGAATACGAGCGGGCGCGTGAACTCGGAGCTGCCCTGGCGCGTCAAGGCTTCGCCGTGATCACCGGCGGCGGTCCCGGTGTGATGGAGGGCGCGAACCGCGGCGCGAGCGAGGCCGACGGGTACTCCATCGGACTGGGCATCGAGCTGCCGTTCGAGCAGGGCCTCAACGACTGGGTCGATCTCGGTGTCAACTTTCGATACTTCTTCGTACGCAAGACCATGTTCGTCAAGTACTCCCAAGCGTTCGTGTGCCTGCCCGGAGGCTTCGGTACTCTCGACGAACTCTTCGAGGCGCTCACACTCGTGCAGACCGCGAAGGTCACACGATTCCCGATCGTGTTGCTGGGCAAGGACTTCTGGTCGGGATTGCTCGACTGGATCAAGACCACTCTCGTGAAAGAAGGCAAGGTGTCCGAGAAGGACCTCGACCTCATCCATTGCACCGACAGCGTCGACGAGGCCGTCCGCATCGTCCGGGAGGCCCAGCAGTGAGCGTGCAGCCGGTCGGCGTTTCGGGGATCAGCGTGTGTGTCTACTGCGCATCGGGACCGGTCGACGCGTCGTTCATCGATCTGGCGCGTGAGGTCGGTACCGAGATCGGTCGACGTGGTTGGCAGCTGGTGTCGGGCGGCGGCAACGTCTCGATGATGGGCGCGGTGGCCGCGGCGACACGCGCAGCCGGAGGCAACACCGTCGGTGTCATCCCGAAAGCGCTCGTGCACCGCGAGGTCGCCGACGTCGATGCCGACGAGTTGATCGTCACCGACACGATGCGTGAGCGGAAGAAGATCATGGAGGACCGAGCCGACGCGTTCATCACGTTGCCCGGCGGCATCGGAACGCTCGAAGAACTCTTCGAGACGTGGACGGCCGGCTATCTGGGCATGCACAGCAAGCCGATGGTGATGCTCGATCCGTTCGGGCACTTCGACGGCCTGATGCAGTGGATCGACGGTCTGAGCTCCACCGGGTTCGTGCAGCAACGAGCCCTCGACGCGCTCGTGCGCACCACTTCTGTCGACGAGGCCCTGGACGTGTGCGGCGCGTTGTGAAAGTTCACTAACCGAGCCCGCCTGACGAAGTGCTGGAAGTTGTTACTCTCTAGTAGGGTTAGTTATCTCACATCGTCTCAAAGGGGAGCTCATGGCTGTCGATGCCCGTCAGAAAATCGGAGTGACCGACCTCGCGGTCGCGTTGCCGAAAATGGTGACGGAGGTGCCGAGCCTGCTCAAGGGGCTGGCGGGCTTCACCCGCAAGCCCGACCACAAGGTCTCCATCGGACTGATTTTCCAGGACGCGGCAGCCAAGAACAGCACTCGACCGTTCGTCCGTTTCGAGGGTGAGTCGATCTCCTACAAGGACGCGAACGCGCTGGTCAATCAGTACGCCGCAGTGTTCACCGACCGGGGTGTCGTACGCGGCGACGTCGTCGGTGTGCTGAGCAAGAACCGCCCCGAGGCGCTGTTCGCGGCGCTGGCTGCCGTGAAGCTCGGTGCCACCGCAGGCATGCTCAACTACAACCAGCGCGGCGACGTGCTCGAGCACAGCCTCGGAATTCTCGAAGCGAAGGTGCTGGTCCTCGACGAGAACGCGCAGGAAGCGCTGGATTCTCTGGACAGCGAGCCCAAGGTCGGGTCGGTGTTGCCGCTGAAGGAGCTCGGCGAGCTGGCCGCGAAGGCGTCGACGGCCAACCCGTCGGTCACCGCGGAGATCCAGGCCAAGGAGAAGGCGTTCTACATCTTCACCTCGGGAACGACGGGCATGCCCAAGGCCAGCCTGATGAGCCACTTCCGTTGGCTCAAGTCGATGTCGGGCCTGGGCAACATGGGCGTGCGACTGCGCGGCGACGACGTCATCTACTGCTGCCTTCCGCTTTATCACAACAACGCGCTGACGGTGACGCTGTCCTCGGTGCTCGCCGGCGGCGCGACGATGGCCATCGGTAAGCAGTTCTCGGTGAGCAACTTCTGGGAAGACATTCGCGTCAACAAGGCCACGGCGTTCACCTACATCGGTGAGCTCTGCCGGTACCTGCTCACGCAGCCGAAGAAGGATTCCGACCGGGACAATTCGGTCAAGCTGATCGTCGGCAACGGACTGCGACCGGAGATCTGGGAGGAGTTCACCGAGCGATTCGGTATCTCCCGCGTCGCGGAGTTCTACGGTGCCAGCGAATGCAACATCGCCTTCATCAACGCACTGAACATGAAGAAGACCGCCGGAATCTGCCCGTTGCCGTATGCCGTGGTGCAGTACGACGAAGAATCGGGCAAGGCCAAGCGCGGCCACGACGGCAAGCTCCGCAAGGTCGGCAACGGTGAAGTGGGCCTGCTGCTGTCCAAGATCACCGACCGGGCCCCGTTCGACGGGTATTCCGACGACAAGGCCACCGAGAAGAAGATGGTGCGCGACGGATTCAAAGACGGTGACGCGTGGTTCGACACCGGCGACCTCGTTCGCAAGCAGGGCTGGATGCACGTCGCATTCGTCGACCGACTGGGAGACACTTTCCGCTGGAAGGGCGAGAACGTCGCCACGACCCAGGTCGAGGGTGCACTCGGTAGCCACCCGGCAGTGGACGGTGCCGTCGTCTACGGCGTCGATATCGAAGGTGCCGACGGCAAGGCCGGTATGGCTGCGGTGACCCTGCGCGACGGTGAGTCCTTCGACGGCAAGTCGTTCGCCGAGCACCTCTACGACAAGCTGCCGACGTATGCGGTGCCGCTGTTCGTACGCATCGTCGACAGCCTCGAGCAGACCTCGACGTTCAAGAGCCAGAAGGTCGCTCTACGCAAGCTGGGGTTCCAGGAAGACGGTGACAGCGAACTCCACGTGCTGCGCGGCAAGTCCGGTGGCTACGAGAAGTTCTACGACGGCTACGTCGACGAGGTTGCCGCAGGCAAGGCCCCCAAGGGATAGGGCCGGTTCCCGCCGATCGGGTGCGGTGAAATCTGCGTGCCACTATTGATTTCATGAGCACCCTCTGTGGCAAACCGGTCGCCGACGATCGCGCGTTGGTCATGGCGATCGTCAATCGCACCCCCGACTCGTTCTACGACGGGGGAGCGAATTTCTCCGACGATGCAGCGATGGCGTCCGTGCACAGGGCTGTCGCCGAGGGTGCCGACATGGTCGATATCGGCGGCGTCAAAGCAGGCCCCGGTGACCTCGTCGACGCGGCGGAGGAGATCCGCCGCGTCGTGCCGTTCGTCGAGGCCATCCGGGATGCGTATCCGGATCTGCTGATCAGTGTCGACACCTGGCGTAGCGAGGTTGCTCGCCTGGCCTGCGGTGTGGGAGCCGATCTGATCAACGACACCTGGGCCGGAGCCGATCCCGAGTTGGTGCGCGTCGCCGCTGCCGAAGGAGTCGGGATCGTCTGCTCGCACACCGGCGGTGCCGTTCCGCGGACCCGCCCGCACCGGGTTCGGTACACCGACGTCGTGGCCGATGTGGTCGCGGAAGTCACCGCAGCTGCCGATAACGCGGTCGCGGAGGGGGTGAAGAAAGATTCGATTCTGATCGATCCGACCCACGATTTCGGGAAAAACACCTATCACGGGCTCGAGTTGTTGCGTCGCGTGGACGTTCTTGTAAACACCGGGTGGCCTGTGCTCATGGCGCTGAGCAACAAGGACTTCGTAGGCGAGACTCTAGGGGTAGAGCTCGCCGACCGGTTGGAGGGAACATTGGCAGCGACAGCATTGGCCGCAGCAGGCGGAGCCCGGATGTTCCGGGTGCACGAAGTTGCGTCGACCAGAAGAGTCGTCGACATGGTGGCAGCGATCCAGGGACGACGAACCCCGGCGCGGACGGTCAGGGGGCTGGCATGACACTGGCCGATCGAACGGACGTGACCCGAATGTGGTCCGAGACCAACAGCTGGGACACCCCCGAATGGACCATCGCCGAGCTCGAGGCCGCCAAGGCGGGCCGGACGGTGTCCGTGGTGCTTCCGGCGCTGAACGAGGAACAGACGGTGGCTGCCGTCATCGACACCATCCACCCGTTGCTCGGTGGCCTCGTCGACGAACTGATCGTGCTCGACTCGGGCTCGACCGACGAGACGGCAGTACGCGCGAGAGCGGCCGGTGCCCGTGTCATCAGTCGCGAGGAGGCAGTACCGGGGCTCGATCCGGTACCGGGCAAGGGCGAGGTGCTGTGGCGATCGGTCGCGGCGTCGACGGGTGACCTCATCGCCTTCGTCGATTCCGATCTGATCAATCCCGACCCCGCGTTCGTGCCGAAACTGCTCGGACCACTGCTGATGGGCGACGGCATTCATCTCGTCAAGGGCTACTACCGACGTCCACTTCGCGTCAGTGGCACCGAGGACGCCAACGGCGGTGGACGCGTCACCGAGTTGGTGGCTCGACCCTTGCTCGCGGCGCTGCGCCCGGAGTTGACCGGCGTGATCCAGCCGCTGGGCGGGGAGTACGCGGGCACTCGCGAGTTGTTGTCGGCGGTGCCGTTCGCGCCCGGTTACGGGGTGGAGATCGGCCTGCTTCTCGACACGTACGACCGGCTCGGTCTGCAGGCCATCGGACAGGTGAACCTGGGAGTGCGAAAGCATCGCAATCGGCCGCTTGTCGAACTCGGGGCGATGAGTCGGCAGATCGTCGGAACGATGCTCAATCGGTGCGGCATGGTCGATTCCGGTGCCGGACTGATGCAGTTCCGCGTGGCAGGGGATTCGTTCGAGCCGTTCTCGACCGAAGTGTCGTTGGCCGATCGACCGGCGATGAACTCGCTGATCTGACCGACCACCAGGTGCGTCCAGCCGACGTGTCGGACAGCCGTGACAAGATCGTGGCATGTTGACGCTGTTGATCTACATCATCGTCATTGCAGTCGTCGCTGCGGCGTTGTTCTTCATCGCCGCAGCGGTGTTCGGTCGCGGTGAAGAGCTGGGGCCGTTGCCCGAGGGAACCACCGCAACAGTGCTGCCGGCCGAAGGAGTCACCGGTGCCGATGTGCGCGCGTTGAAGTTCCAGCAGACGTTGCGGGGTTACAAGCCCAGCGAAGTCGACTGGGCCCTCGAGCGCCTGGGCGGCGAGATAGACATGCTGCGGTCACGGCTGTCCGCGGCGCAGGAGTCAGGTTCTCGATCCCCGCTGTCGGGGCAGCCCGGCAGTGCGGGCCTCACGGATAGTTCTGGCCTCACAGACAGTGCGGGCCTCACGGATAGTTCGGGCCTCACGGATAGTTCGGGCGTCACAGGCACGGTCGAGTCGGACGAACGGTGAGCGCAGTCGCGGGGCCGGACGGCAAGCTGCGCTGCCCGTGGGGTGCCACCGACGACGAGCTGTATCGCACCTATCACGACACGGAGTGGGGGCAGCCGCTGCACGGCCGCAATGAGCTCTACGAGCGCCTGTGTCTGGAAGCGTTCCAATCAGGCCTGGCGTGGATCACGATCCTGCGCAAGCGGGAAAGCTTCCGCACTGCTTTCGCCGGGTTCGATCCCGACGCAGTGGCCCGCTTCGACAACGCCGATGTGGAGCGATTGATGAGCGACGCGTCGATCGTGCGGAATCGGCTCAAGATCGAGGCGGCGGTGAGCAACGCTCGCGCGATCATCGACCTCGACGGCACCGATCTCGACACTCTGCTGTGGTCTTTCGCGCCGGAGCCCAGGTCACAGCGGCTCACGGAGTTCACCGACGTGCCCGCGTCGACACCCGAATCGACGGCGTTGGCCAAAGAGCTCAAACGCCGCGGGCTACGGTTCGTCGGTCCGACTACCGCCTACGCATTGATGCAGGCCACCGGAATGGTCGACGATCACCTGTCGAGGTGTTGGGTGCAGGTCACGAATACCGACTCAGGTTCCCCCCATCGACGGCGATAGGGAAGAATGGCACAGGACACTCCGTCGCCCCGCGACGAATTTATCTTTTAGGCCGAGGCGCCGAGCAGGTGGGCGCAGATCTGGAGGGAGCAGAGGATGGCGGCGATGAAGCCCCGGACCGGGGACGGTCCCCTCGAAGCAACCAAAGAGGGACGAGGAATCGTCATGCGTGTCCCGCTCGAGGGGGGCGGCCGTTTGGTCGTCGAATTGACCCCCGACGAGGCCGCGGCACTCGGTGACGAACTGAAGGGCGTCACCGGCTGATCGCCACGTCGATCGATCATCGCTCAGCCCCGCTCGCCGCACCGGCCAGCGGGGCTTTGTGTTGTCATCAGCGGTGTTGTGATCGGCAGGTCGTTTCCGGGGGAGTGCCGGAGAATCTGTCTCGATGTGAAAGAGGTGCTCGATGCTGACCGACGTCGTCGATCTGCTGGTCTGCCCACAGTGCCGCGTCCGTGAGGTCGAGTCGGGCCTGGGTCTCGGTGAGACCGATCGAAGTCTGTGGTGCGATCGTGGTCATTCGTTCGACGTGGCCCGGCAGGGGTACGTCAGCCTGTTGACCGGCGACGGCGGCAAGTTCACCGGTGATTCGGCCGAGATGGTCACAGCCCGTGAGAAGTTCCTCGGTGGCGGTCATTTCGAGCCCATCGCGGCGGCGGTGTCGGCAGCTGTACCGCCCGAGTCGGACGTGGTCCTCGATGTCGGGGTCGGCACCGGGTATTACCTCGCGGGTGTCCTGGACGCGCGTCCGGCCGCGCTGGGGGTCGGGGTGGACGTGTCCAAGTTCGCGGCGCGCCGAGCCGCGCGGTCGCATCCGCGGCTCGGGTGCGTCGTTGCGGACATCTGGAGCGGGCTACCGATTCGGGCGGGTGCCGTGTCTGCGGTGACGTGTGTGTTCTCGCCGCGCAATGCCGGTGAACTGCATCGGGTTCTCGGCGACGACGGCACGTTGGTGGTCGTCACGCCGACGTCGCGGCATCAGCGTGAGCTGCGCGGGCCGCTGGGGCTGATCGGCGTCGAAGAGGACAAGACCCGTCGGCTCGGTGAGTCGCTGTCGGGTCTGTTCGAGTCGGTGGCCGAGGCCCCGCTCGAGTACTCGATGATGCTCTCGCACAACGACATCGAGGAACTCATCGGTATGGGGCCGTCGATTCGGCACGGTGACCCCGACGCGCGGTCCGCGGCGTTGAAGGATTTGCCCGACACCGTCCCGGTCACCGCGTCGGTGACGGTGTCGACCTACCGAAAGATCTCTCAGCCCCGACGCGCCAGCGCGTCGTTGTAGACGGCGAGGGTCTGTTTCGCGATAGAGGCCCACGAGAATTCGGCAACGGCCCGCTCGCGGCCGGCCTTGCCCATCGCCGTCGCCAGTGCGGGGTCGAGAGCGACCTCGTTGACGGTGTCGGCGAGGGTTCGCTCGAAGACGTCGGGCTCGTACGAGTTGTAGTGCACCAGCCGTCCGGTGCGGCCGTCGTCGACGACCTCGGGGATGCCGCCGACGTCCGACGCCACGACCGCGGTTTCGCAGGCCATCGCCTCGAGGTTGACGATGCCGAGTGGCTCGTACACCGATGGGCAGACGAATACTGCTGCGGCGGAAAGGATCTGGCGAATCTTGTCGGTGGGGAGCATGTCCTTGACCCAGAAGACCCCGCTGCGTTGCTCGGCCAATAACGCCACTGCGCGTTCGGTTTCTGCGGCGATCTCCGGAGTGTCGGGCGCGCCCGCGCACAGGACGAGCTGAATCGACGGATCGAAATGGTGTGCCGCGGCGATGAGGTGACCCACGCCCTTCTGCCGAGTGATGCGGCCGACGAACGCGACGATCGGCTTGCTGGGATCCACCCCGATCTCGTCGAGAGTCGACGTGCCGTGATCTGCGTACCACCGCTCGGTGTCGATCCCGTTGCGCACCACGTGGACTCGACTCGGGTCGAGGCGCGGATAAGCGTCGAGCACGTCCTTGGCCATACCCTCGCTGACGGCGATGACGGCGTCGGCGTATTCCACCGCGTTCTTTTCCGACCACGACGAGATGCGGTAACCGCCGCCCAGCTGCTCGGCCTTCCACGGCCGCCGGGGCTCGAGCGAGTGCGCGGTGAGGATGTGCGGAACGCCGTACAGTTCGGCCGCGAGGTGACCGGCGAGGCCGGTGTACCAGGTGTGCGAATGCACCACGTCCGCTCCGGCGGCCGCGTTGGCCATCCGCAGTTCCGCCGACAACGTCGTCAGTGCTGCGTTGGCTCCGGCCAGTGCCGGATCGGGATCGTGCACCTGTGCGGTGTCGCGCGGAGCTCCCATGCAGTGGATGTCCACCTCGCACAGCGACTTCAGCTGCGCGGTCAACTCCGTGACATGAACTCCTGCGCCACCGTAGATCTCCGGCGGGTATTCCTTGGTCATCATCGCTACTCGCACGTGAACGAACCTACATTCCCCGGCAGTTGTGCGTGTACTGGTAGCAAGGTTCTCTCGGTGCGGATAGGTTGGGTGGGTGAGGACACAACCGCACGTACTAGGGATTGTGCTTGCCGGCGGAGAGGGTAAGCGCCTTTACCCGATGACCGCGGACCGAGCCAAGCCAGCCGTTCCCTTCGGGGGCGCCTACCGACTCATCGACTTCGTGTTGAGCAATCTCGTGAATGCCGGTTACCTCCGGCTCTGCGTGTTGACTCAGTACAAGTCCCATTCCCTGGACCGCCACATCTCGCAGACGTGGCGACTGTCCGGTTTCGCCGGGGAGTACATCACTCCGGTCCCGGCACAGCAGCGTCTCGGTCCCCGGTGGTACACCGGCAGCGCCGACGCCATCTTCCAGTCGCTGAACCTGGTGTACGACGAGGACCCCGAGTACATCGTGGTCTTCGGTGCCGACCACGTGTACCGAATGGATCCGGAGCAGATGGTGCAGCAGCACATCGACTCCGGCGCGGGCGTCACCGTCGCAGGTATCCGGGTTCCGCGCAGCGAGGCATTCGCGTTCGGCTGCATCGACTCGGACGAGAACGGCAAGATCACCCAGTTCCTGGAGAAGCCGGCGCAGCCGCCCGGGACCCCCGACGACCCGGACGTCACGTATGCGTCTATGGGCAACTACGTGTTCACCACCAAGGTGCTCGTCGATGCCATCAAGGCGGACTCCGAGAATTCCGACTCCGACCACGACATGGGCGGCGACATCATCCCGGCGCTCGTCGAAGCAGGCGTGGCCTCGGTCTACGACTTCAACGACAACGTCGTTCCCGGTGCCACCGAACGCGATCGCGGCTACTGGCGAGACGTCGGCACCATCGACGCCTTCTACGACGCCCACATGGACCTCGTGTCGGTGCATCCCATCTTCAATCTCTACAACCGCCGCTGGCCCATACGCGGATCGGCCGAGAATCTGCCGCCCGCCAAGTTCGTCCAGGGCGGCCTCGCTCAGGAATCCGTCGTCGGTGCCGGCTGCATTCTCAGCGCCGCCACCGTCCGCAACTCGGTACTGAGCTCGAACGTCATGATCGACAGCGGCGCGACCGTCGAAGGCAGCGTCCTGATGCCCGGTGTCCGGATCGGCAAGGGTGCCGTCGTTCGGCACGCGATCCTGGACAAGAACGTCGTCGTCGGCGACGGCGAAATCGTCGGAGTCGATCTCGAACGCGATCGCGAACGCTTCAACGTCAGTGCCGGGGGAGTCGTCTCCGTCGGTAAGGGCGTCTGGATCTAGAGCAGAGCCTGCGGCATGTGAGTGGAAGTTCGTAGCGTGCTACGGATTTCCACTCACATGGTCACGCCCGCGACGCGCAGATCAACCCGTCGCCCAGAGGGAGCAGCACCGTCGTCAGGCGCTCGTCCTCGGCGATGGCTCGCGCGGCCGATCGAACGGCCACCGCAGTTGCGTCTCGTTGAGTCGGATCTGCAACCCGTCCACCCAGCAA
This sequence comes from Rhodococcus sp. NKCM2511, assembly GCF_014905595.1. Classification (NCBI taxonomy): domain Bacteria; kingdom Bacillati; phylum Actinomycetota; class Actinomycetes; order Mycobacteriales; family Nocardiaceae; genus Rhodococcus; species Rhodococcus sp. NKCM2511. The sequence continues at coordinate 427,724 of NZ_BNHJ02000003.1, forward strand.
TGCGTTGTGCAGCACCAGAACTCCGCCGGGGCGTAGCAACCGCACACTCTCGGCGACGAAGTGTGGATGGTCCGCCGGGCTGGCGTCGATGAAGACCAGATCGTAGGTGTCATCGGCCAATCGGGGGAGCACGTCCAACGCCCAGCCGTTGATCAGCCGAGTGCGGGACGGCGCGATTCCCCCTGCCCGGAATGCTTCTCGCGCTGCCCGCTGGTGTTCGGGCTCGGTGTCGATGGTGGTCAGCACACCGTCCGCTCGCATCCCGTCGAGCAACCACAGACCGCTGATTCCCGCGCCCGTTCCAATTTCGACGACCGTCTTCGCGCCGAGCATCTGAGTGAAGATGCTCAGGATGGCACCGACGGACGGCGGCACCGGAGCGGCACCGAGGTCGACGGCTCGCTCTCTGGCTGCGATCAGAACCTCGTCCTCCTGAGCGGAGTCTTCGGCATAAGCGAGCATCTTCTCGGCGTTGGTCGGCACGTCCCGAGGTTATCGTGCCCGGGGCTCGATCTCACGCACACATTCTCAGGTGGGCCTCAGGTGATTCATACCGGACCCACACGCGGGTCGGTCAGGCTATGGAGGAATCGCAGGTCCGTCTCGATTGCGAAGTGTGAGCTGGAACATCCGAGGGTAGTCGTCGGTTGCATCAGAAGGACGTACGCAGTCCTGAGCAGGAGGATCCAACTATTTACAAGATCAACGGCGATCGCGACATCGCTCTTCTACCCGAGTCCGTGCCCACCCCCGACGACCTCAGCGGCACCGCAGTGTTCGATGCGACCGGCGAGAACTCCACCATGCCGTCCTGGGACGAGCTCGTTCGCGAACACGGCGACCGCGTCTACCGACTCGCGTACCGCCTCTCCGGCAATGCCCAGGACGCCGAGGACCTGACTCAGGACACCTTCATCCGCGTGTTCCGCTCCCTGTCGAACTACCAGCCGGGAACGTTCGAGGGCTGGCTGCACCGCATCACGACCAACCTGTTCCTCGACATGGTTCGTCGCCGCAGCCGTATCCGCATGGAAGCACTGCCCGAGGACTACGACCGTGTTCCGTCGGACCGGCCCAACCCCGAGCAGATCTACCACGACGCTCGCCTCGACCCGGATCTGCAGTCTGCGCTCGATTCGCTGGCACCCGAGTTTCGCGCCGCAATCGTGTTGTGCGACATCGAAGGACTGTCGTACGAAGAGATCGGTGCGACACTGGGCGTCAAGCTCGGAACGGTTCGTAGTCGCATTCACCGTGGCCGTCACGCGCTACGGGAGTACCTTCGAGTGCACGGGAAGGTCGACTCGGGTCACGCAAGTGTCCACTAGCTACGAGGAGGGTTGGATGACGCAGGCACGCAAGCCTCGGCAATTCAGCTCCACCGAACATCTGGCCAGTGAAGCCGTCGCAGCCTACGTCGATGGTGAACTACGAATGCCCGCTCACCTCCGCGCCGCTCACCACCTCTCCGAATGCCCGGAATGCTCGGCCGAGGTCGAGGCGCAGCAGCAGGCGCGTCGTGCGCTGCGCGGAGCAGGCGAGATGTCGATGCCACATTCGCTCCTCGGTTTGCTGAGCCAGATTCCGTCCTGTGCAGGCGAAGACGGGCCCGCTCGATCCAAGCGGTCGTTCATGGCGTCCGTCGAGGCCGTGCGCCGTCGTCGACGCTGACCGCCGCGTTTTCTGCCCGACGAGTCCTCACCTGCATCGAGCTGCCCCGACCGCTCGAGTGATACTGAACTCTCACACCGACGTATGCGAGGGGTAACCGGACGCGTGACATCGAATTCGACCAGCACCGAGACCACAGGCACAGCAGACGAAGGTCCACGGTTGCCGCCGCGTCCGGTCCATCGACCCACCGTCGATCCGGTGTCGGCCTCGGTGTTCGGACGTCCCGATGACGTCGGCGGTTCGTTCTCCCCACGTCGCCCCGACGAACAACTGCCTTCCCGGCTGTCGGTCCGGCCGCCGGACCCCGTCCTGGCCGAGGCCTTCGGACGTCCCGACGACGCCACCGAGTCATTGCAGCGCGACCCTGACGCCGTCGACGAGTCCGACGCCGGCCCCCAGGTTCCGGCCGATCCGTGGCGTGATCCCGCGTCCCGAGTGTCGCTGGGCGGCGCGGCCCTCGACACCCCACCACCTCCTGTACTCCCTCCTGGAACCAAGCTCGGCGTGCGCGACGTCTTGTTCGGGCGATCGGTATCCGTGCGGGCGCTCGTCGTACTCGGTGTCGTTGCCCTCGTCATCGGCTTGGTCGGTGGACTGTTCGGCCGCCTGACCGCCGAAGTGACCGGCGCACTGACCAGCCAGAAAGTGACACTGACCCAGTCCAGTGGCGACGACGTCCCACGCGGCCAGATCAGCAAGGTGGCCGACGCGGTCCTGCCGTCGGTCGTCTCCATTCAGGTGACCCTCGGCGAGACCGGAGGCACCGGCTCGGGCGTCGTGATCGACGCCGACGAGGGCTACATCGTCACGAACAACCACGTGATCTCGCTCGCCGCATCCGACGAAGACAAGTCGACTCTCGAAGTCACCTTCTCCGACGGCACCAAAGTGCCCGGACGCATCGTCGGCCGCGACACCAAGACCGACCTCGCCGTACTCAAGACGGACGTCGGCAACCTCACCGAGGCTCAGCTCGGGCGCTCCGACGACGTCCGCGTCGGCCAGGACGTCATCGCCGTCGGGTCGCCGCTCGGCCTGAACAAGACGGTCACCTCGGGCATCGTCAGTGCGCTCGACCGCCCCGTCGCGCTGTCGGGGGAGGGCACCGACACCAACGCCGTCATCGACGCGGTACAGACCGACGCAGCCATCAACCCGGGTAACTCCGGTGGCCCCCTCATCGACTTCGAAGGTCGCGTCATCGGCATCAACTCCGCCATCCGAAGCGAGAGCGGCGGATCGGTGGGACTGGGCTTCGCGATACCCGTCGACGAGGTCACCGAAGTAGCGCAGGCCCTGATTCGGGACGGCGTCATGCGGCACCCGGATTTCGGGATCAACGCGCGTTCGGTGATCAACGAAACCTCGGCCGGCGCAGAAGTTGCCAACGTCCGGGCCGGTGGGCCGGCCCAGCAAGCCGGAATCGTCGAAGGGGACGTCATCACCAAGGTCGGCGACCGCTCGGTGGGGGACGCGGACGAGCTCGTCGTCGCGGTGCAGGAAACCACGATCGGCCAGGCGGTGCCGGTGCAACTCGTCCGCTCCGGACGGCTGGTGGACCTGTCCGTCACGCCGGTTTCCGACTGACGACGTAGGCTGGCACCCGTGTTCGGCAACATCGGTTGGGGAGAGCTCGTCATTCTCCTCGTAGCAGCTCTGGTCATCCTCGGCCCGGATCGTCTCCCCGGTGCCATCAGCTGGGTGTCGAAATCGCTCCGCCAGGTCAAGGACTACGCCAACGGCGCGAGCCAACAACTCAAGGACGAGCTCGGCACCGACTTCGAGGACCTGCGTAAGCCCCTCGCCGACCTCAACCAACTCCGCGGCATGACACCCCGAGCCGTGATCACCAAACACCTGCTCGACGGCGACGACTCGGTCTTCAAGAACCCGCTGGACGACACCTTCAAGGGCAAGCCCTTCGACACCAAGCCCAAGAACATGGGCGGACCGACGCCGCAGAACGGCGTGTCCTCGGGCAGTACATCCGGGGGAGCCGTGTCGATGAGCAAGAACGAACCGAAACTCGCGGCGGGCGATACCCCGCCCATCGACGCGGACGCCACGTAGGCATAGCCCCAACCGGCCCGACGAACCACCCAGTCTGCAGGCTGCGCCCGCCCGACCGCTGCGCCCCCCGTCGGATGAATGTGGGATTCAGTCGCTCTGAGTGCAACAAAGGCGCATTGATCCGCGGCGGGGCGGGGCGGCGGGAGCGGGCGGGCCAGTGGCTAGAGCACCTTGTTCAGGAAGTCCTGGGTGCGTGGGTTCTGTGGATTCCCGAACAGCTCGTCGGGTGTTCCCTCCTCGACGATGACGCCCTCGGCCATGAAGATCACTCGATCCGCGACCTCACGCGCGAAGCCCATTTCGTGGGTGACGACCACCATCGTCATACCGCCCTTGGCGAGGTCGCGCAGTACCTGCAGAACTTCGCCGACCATTTCGGGGTCCAGGGCGCTGGTGGCTTCGTCGAACAGCATGATCGACGGGTTCATGGCCAGTGCCCGCGCGATGGCCACGCGTTGCTTTTGCCCACCGGAGAGGTTGGCGGGCTTGTAGTCGGCCCGCTCGGACAGTCCTACCTGTTCGAGCAGCTGCAGGGCCGCGTCCTTGGCCTGCGACTTCGTCATCTTCTTGGTTTCGACGGGTGCGAGCATGACGTTCTCGAGGGCTGTCATGTGCGGAAAGAGGTTGAAGTGCTGGAACACCATGCCGATGTTCTGGCGCACCTTGTCCAGGTCCACGTTCTTCGCCGTCAGGTCGGTTCCGTCGACGACGACCGATCCGGCGGTGATGTCTTCCAGCTTGTTCAGGCAGCGTAGGAACGTGCTCTTGCCGGAGCCGGACGGTCCGATCACGCAGACCACTTCACCGTTGGCGATCTCGGCGTCGATGCCCTTGAGAACCGTGTTGTCGCCGAACGCCTTCTGCAGGGCCTTGATCGAGATCTTCGTTCCCGGACCTTTGTCGACCGGCAGGTCCTTGGTCAGTTCGGTGCTCATTTGTTGATCCTCTTCTCGAGCCGGTTCGACAGCTTGGTGAGAGCCATGATGATGATGAAGTACAGGACGCCGACGATGAGCCACATGTTGAACGACTCGAAGTTGCGAGCGATGATCAGACGACCGGTCTGCGTCAGCTCGGCGAGGCCGATGACCGAGAGTAGCGACGTGTCCTTGAGTGTGATGACGAACTGATTGATGTACGACGGGATCATCGTGCGAATTGCCTGTGGCATCACCACTTTTCGCATCGACTTGAGGTAGCTGATGCCGAGGCTGCGCGACGCCTCCATCTGGCCCTTGTCGACGGCGAGGATGCCGCCGCGGACGATCTCGGCCATGTAAGCACCGGCGTTGAGCGAGAGTGTGATGATGCCTGCGGTGAACGCCGACATCTGAAAGTTCAGTGCCGCGGGTACGCCGAAGTAGATGAAGAATGCCTGCACCAGAAGTGGTGTGCCACGGAAGATGTCGACGTAGGTGGTACCGATGCCGCGGAGCACGATGTTGGTCGAAACGCGGAACAGGCCGAAGATCCCGCCGAGTACCAACGCGATGGCGATGGAGATGACGGTCAGCACGATCGTGAGCCACAGACCCTTGAGCAGCAACTGCCAGCTGCTGGCGATCAGGCCGGGGATGGAGGTGTCGGCGGTGGACGCGTCGGCGTTGAGGTAGGTGTCGAGAATTTCGTCGTACTGGCCGTTGGCGCGCAGGTTTTCGAGTCCGGTGTTGAACTGTTCGAGCAACTGGGCGTTTGTGCCCTTGGCGACCGCGAATCCGTAACTCGCACCGGCTTCCTTCTCGGTGACGGTCTTGAATCCGTTGCCCTGGGTGATGCCGTAGGCGAGCACCGGGTAGTCCTCGAAGGCCGCTGCGGAGTTTCCGGTGCGCACTTCCTCGAACATGGTCGCGGAGTCGTCGAAGCTGCGGATGGTGAAGCCGTACTGATCGGCGATCGACGTCGCGAACGTCGCACCCTCGGTGCCGTTCTTGACCGCGACCGACTTACCGCGCAGGTCTTCGTAGCCCTTGATCTCGTCGTTCGAATCCAGAATCGCCATCTGGACACCGGAATCGAAGTACGGATCGGAGAAGTCGAAGGTGGCCTTGCGCTCGTCGGTGATCGACATGCCGGCGATCATTCCGTTGAACTGGCCGCTGGTGACGCCCTGAAGTGCGGTGTCGAAACCGACCTGTTCGACGGTGTAGTCGAAGCCCTGGTCGACGGCGATGGCCGCGAGCAGGTCCATGTCGATTCCGACGAGTTTGCCTGTCTCGTCCTGGAATTCGAAGGGCGCGAACGTGGTGTCTGTCGCGATCGAGTAATTCTGGGCAGGCGGGGCAGGTTGTGCCGACGCCAGCCCGGGACCGAGTACGGATCCCAGCAGGGTCATCAGCAGTGCGATCAGTACCGGAACGACGACCGGCCTGACCCGATGCGGCTTCTTCATGAAGGCCACTCTCTATCGACAGTAGGATTGAAGGCAAATCATAAGGCTCCAACCCTGTCTCCCGCGTCGTTTGTCGGGTATAAGCGCCTGCCTTACAGTTTCCGGGTCGTGTCGATTCCCAGCGACATTCCCACCAGTCCGCGCTCGCGTACCGCAAGCTTTGCGGCGACCGACTCGAGTGCTTGTGCTGCAGGCGAATTCGGGTCGCTCAGTACAATCGGCGTGCCGGCGTCGCCGCCCTCGCGGACGGCGGTGTCGAGCGGAATCTGGCCCAGCAGAGGCACCTTTGCACCCACGGCCTTGGTGAGGCGATCCGATACGTCCTGTCCGCCACCGGATCCGAAAATATCCATGCGGGTACCGTCGGGCAGCTCGAGCCAAGACATGTTCTCCACGACGCCCGCGACGCGCTGACGCGTCTGCAGTGCGATCGCTCCGGCGCGCTCGGCGACCTCGGCAGCGGCTTGCTGAGGGGTGGTGACCACGAGGATCTCTGCGTTCGGAATCAGTTGTGCGACAGAGATTGCCACGTCGCCGGTGCCGGGCGGAAGATCGAGGAGGAGCACGTCCAGGTCGCCCCAGAACACGTCGGCGAGGAATTGCTGCAAGGCCCGGTGCAGCATGGGTCCGCGCCAGACGACCGGGGTGTTGCCCTCGGTGAACTGAGCGATCGAGATGAACTTCACGCCATGCGCCTGCGGCGGCATGATCATCTTCTCCACCTGCGTGGGTCGCGCGTCGTTGCCGAGCATGCGGGGAACGGAATGGCCGTAGATGTCGGCGTCGAGCACACCCACCGACAGGCCGCGGGCGGACAGGGACGCGGCAAGGTTGACCGTCACGCTGGACTTACCCACGCCGCCCTTGCCCGACGCCACCGCGTACACGCGCGTCAGCGATCCGGGTTGCGCGAAGGGAATGACCGGCTCGGCGGAATCGCCGCGCAGGGACTTGCGCAGTGCGGTGCGTTGCTCGTCGTTCATCACGTCGAGTTCGACCGTCACGGTGCCCACACCCTCGACGTCGGCGACGGCGTTCTTCACGCGATCGCTGATCTCGGTCTTCATCGGGCAACCGGAGGTCGTCAAGTAGATGCCGACGCCGACGGCTCCGTCGGGGGCGATGTCGATGCTCTTGACCATGCCGAGGTCGGTGATGGGTTTACGGATCTCGGGGTCGATGACCTTCGTCAGCGCGGTCCGAACGTCGGATTCGGTCAGTACAGCCATTGCTTCATGCTAGGCGGTGCACCGAGTCCCGATGAACAGCAGGGCAGCTCGATCTAGTGCTGCGTTGAATTCAGTGAATCCGCGGCAGCTGGTCCGAGGAGGGCACGATGCCGGTGGCGTAACCGGCCGACCATGCGAGCACGTTCGCCACGTAGGCCATCGAATTGTTGTAGCGCAGGATTGCTCGGGTGGTCGAGGCCAGGTCGCGGGCGTTGGTGCCGTCGTCGCACAGGTACATACCGGTGGCCAGGGCCGCGTCGTACAGGTTCTGTGGGTCGGAGACTCCGTCGCCGTTGCCGTCGGCGTGGTAGAGGTTCCACGTAGAGGGCAGGAATTGCATCGGGCCGACTGCGCGGTCGTACTGGGTGTCGCCGTCGAGTGCGCCGCCGTCGGTGTCACGAATCACCTGATTGCCGGCGAGGGTGCCGTTGAGAACCGGTCCGAGAATGGGCTCGTGCAGTTCGCCCGAGTCGTCGACCTTGCCGTTGTTGGCGTGGGTGGACTCGACGCGGCCGATGCCGGCGATGACGGTCCAGCTGATGCCGCAGCCGGGCTGCTGCTGGGCCAGGATGCGCTCGGCGTTCTTGTAGGCGGAGACGTTGACGACCGGGATCGCGATGGGGCTGACAGCAAGGTTGGTGGGCAGCTCGGGTGTGGGCGGGATCTCGGGAGCTGGGGCGGGCGCGGGGACCGGGGCGGGTGTCGGCAGCTCGGCCTGAGCCACCGGCTGCGCCTGCTGGTCCTGGGCGATCGGCTGCGGGGTCTCGACCACGGAGTTCGATTCCTGTGCGGCCGGGGCCGTCTTGGCGGTGACGAACGGGATGTATTCGGTGGCTCCGGCGCTGGTCGCGGCCGTGACGAGTCCTGCGGGGACGAGGCCTGCCAGAGCAATCACCGAGTTCCGTCGAACCTTGGAATTCGATGCTTTTCTGTGACGACCCACGCGCGCTGTACCTCCTGATTTCCCCGGATGATCTCCGGGGCCCGACCTGATGACCGGGATCGAGGGTACCTGATTCGAGACTGTTCCGTTATCGGGCCGTTACCAGGCGCGGAGGGGTGCGCGGTTTATTGCGGGTCGGTCTCGCCCGACGCGTCGTCGGCCAGGCGTGCGGCCGCTTTCTTGCGCGCCTTCTTCGGTGCGTTGGCGGGTTGACCCGTCGCTTGTTCCAGCAACGCCCTGATGTCGTCGAGTTCGCGGCGCAGATAGTCACGGGTGGCGACTTCACCGACGGCGATACGCAGAGCTGCGAGCTCCCGCGCGAGGAACTCGGTGTCGGCCTTGGTCTGCTGAGCCCGCGACCGATCCTCTTCGAGAGAGACGCGGTCGCGATCGTCCTGCCGATTCTGGGCGAGCAGGATCAACGGCGCGGCGTACGCGGCCTGCGTCGAGAAGGCGAGGTTGAGAAGGATGAAGGGATACGGGTCCCACTGCAGATTGACGGCCACGACGTTGAGGAAGATCCAGACGATGACGATGCCGGTCTGAATCGCCAGATAGCGTCCGGTGCCCAAGAACCTGGCGGCTTTCTCACCCGACTTGCCGAGATCGAAGTCGAAGTTGACGTTGAACAGCCGCGAACCGCGCGGCGTGTCCATTCTTTGGCGTGCTGTTTCTTTCACTGTCCGGCCACTTCCTGATCTCGCCAGTCCTCGGGCAGCAGGTGATCGAGGACGTCGTCCACGGTCACGGCCCCGACCAGGTGGTCCTCGTCGTCGACCACCGGGCCGCAGACGAGGTTGTACGTCGCGAAGTACCGCGTCACCGCGGTCAGGCTGTCCTCGGGGGACAGCCGCGGGAGTGCGCTGTCCACGACTCCGCCCACCAGACTCGCCGGGGGTTCTCGCAACAGTTGCTGCAGGTGAACACAGCCCAAATATGGGCCGGTCGGTGTTGCGGTCGGCGGCCGCACCACGAACACCAGTGAGGCCAGCGCAGGCGTCAGGTCGGGGTTGCGTACCCGAGCGAGGGCCTCGGCCACCGTCGTCGACGCGGTGAGGATCACGGGCTCGGGCGTCATCAGACCGCCGGCGGTGTCGGGGGAGTGCTCGAGCAGGCGGCGGACCGGCGCGGAGTCCTCTGGATCCATCAGTCGCAGAAGCGATTCCGCTTCGGTCTCGGGTAGCTCGCCGAGGAGGTCGGCGGCGTCGTCGGGGTCCATGGCCTCGAGCACGTCGGCACCACGGTCGACTCCGAGGTAGTGCATCAGCTCCACCTGATCGTCGTCGGGCAATTCCTGGACGACGTCGGCGAGGCGCTCGTCGTCGAGGGCCCGCGCCACCTCCATGCGGCGCTTGACGGGCAGCTCGCGCATCGCATTCGCCACGTCGGCGGCGCGCAGGTCCTCGAACTGCATCAACAGCTGCGCCACACCCTGGTCGGGCATCGACAGTTCGTTCTGCGTGAGCCCCTGCACGTGCTGCCAGTCGACGACGTGGATGGCACCGCGTCGCGCAAGGCGTTGGCGCTGCTTACGCACCGCCACGCGTGCGACCTTCCAGTCTCGAGTTCGGGTGAGCTCGATGCCGAGATCGACGACGACGGAATCGGTGTCGTGCAACTCGTCGAGCTCGGGATCGTCGACGCGCACCTTGGAGTCGAGTATCTGCGCGAACACCAGGATCTCGTTCGCGCGCTGAGTGAATCGGCGCAGACTGACGTTTCCGGTGGTGAGCTGAACGGAGTTGGGCTCGATGCTGGTCACTCGCAGCATCGGGACGAAAATTCTTCGGCGCGTTGCCAATTCGACCACGAGTCCGAGGACTCGCGGCTGTGCCCTGCCCACGCGCATGGAGACCACCACGTCGCGCACTCGCCCGATCGATTCGCCGTCGGGGCCCAGGACGCCGAGGCCGGCGAGCCTGGCCGCGAATACCTTGCTCAGTGCTGCCATGATGGCAAGGTTAGAGGCTGGGCAATACAGCGGGTGAATCAGACAGGGGTAGTGCTTTCGATGGGTGCTTCGGGATTGCGTCGATCGGTACTGGCCGTTCCGGGCAGTTCGGACAAGATGATCGCCAAGGCCAAGGGCCTGCCTGCGGACGCGATCTTCCTCGATCTCGAGGATGCCGTCGCGCCGATCGCCAAGGTCGAGGCCCGCGCGCGCATCGTCGACGCGTTGAACTCCGACGGTTGGGGCGATCAGCTCAAGGTCGTGCGCGTGAACGACTGGACGACGCAGTGGACGTACGGAGACGTCATCGACGTCGTCTCCGGGGCGGGTGGCAATCTCGACGCCATCCTGTTGCCGAAGGTCGAGTGCGCGGCGCACGTGCAGGCATTGGATCTTCTTCTCACTCAACTCGAGAAGGAGCACGGTCTCGACGTCGGGGCCATCGGCATCGAGCCGCAGATCGAGAGCGCACGCAGCCTGCGCAACATCGACGAGATCGCGACCGCGAGCCCCCGGGTGCAGACGTTGGTGTTCGGGCCGGCCGACCTGATGGCGAGCGTCAACATGCGCACCCTCGTCGTCGGGGAACAGCCGGTGGGATACGACACCGGCGACGCCTATCACCACATTCTGATGACGATCCTGCTGGCGGCTCGGACGCACGGATTGCAGGCAATCGACGGACCGTACCTGCAGATACGCGATCTCGATGCGTTTCGCCGGGCCGCGGGACGGACGGCCGGCCTCGGGTTCGACGGCAAGTGGGTGCTGCATCCGACGCAGATCGAGGCGGCCAACGAGATCTTCGCGCCACGACAGGACGATTACGACAAGGCCGAGCTGATTCTCGACGCGTACGAGTTCCACACCTCGGCGGCGGGCGGCGCTCGCGGTGCGGTGATGCTCGGCGACGAGATGATCGACGAGGCGAGCCGCAAGATGGCGCTGGTCGTCTCGGCGAAGGGCCGCGCGGCCGGTCTGACACGCACGACGACGTTCGAGCCGCCCACCTCCTGATCCACGCAGTGTTCGCGGACAGAACAATGGGTGTGACGGTGCCGGAGCGGAGCCTGCAGAAGCGACCGGAAAAGTCCGTTTCGGGGCACAATGGAGTCATGACCAATCCCCTCTCACAGCCGGGCCGCCCAGGGCAAGGACTGCCGACGCCGCCGTCCGGTTGGCCCATCGGTTCCTACCCCACCTATGCCGAGGCGCAGCGCGCCGTCGATTTCCTCTCCGACGAGGAATTCTCGGTACAGGACGTCACCATCGTCGGCGTCGATCTGATGCAGGTCGAACGCGTTCTCGGCCGGCTCACCTGGCCCAAAGTCATTGGCGGAGGCATCGTTTCGGGTGCATGGTTGGGCGTGTTCCTCGGTCTCGTCCTCGGGATCTTCAGCGAGAACATCTTCGGCGCGTTGCTCATCGGCGTCGGCGGCGGCATCATCTTCGGCCTGATCTCGGCGTCCATTCCGTATGCCGCGACCAAGGGACAGCGTGATTTCGCGTCGAGCATGCAGTTGGTCGCCGGACGCTACGACGTCATCTGCGAGCCCCGGACGGCAGAGAAAGCACGCGACCTGCTCGCCAAACTGTCGATTTGATCACAACGGTTGGACGACCAGGCAACCGACAGGTAACGGAATAGCCCCAAATCGCCCTCGAGGCCAGTGAGTTCGGTTACGTTTCTCTCGTGCACGGCAGTGCCGACACAAGGGCTGCGCGAGTAACCGAACGTACGGAGGCGGGACAGTGCCGAGACATCGTGGTCGTAGGCGTGGAAAAGCAACGAGGATAGGGGTGTTGGCGGCAGCGGCTCTGGTGACGAGTCCGTTGCTCGCAGCGTGTGGTTCGTCGGACAGTTCGGTTCCGGTTCTGAGTTTCTACACTGCCGCAGACGGCGCAGAGCAGTACGCCGCTGCGGCACAGGTGTGTTCGGACGCCTCCAACGGCCGGTATCGGGTGGAGCAGCGAACACTGCCCAAGAGTGCCAACGATCAGCGCCTGCAGCTCGCGAGGCGTCTCGCCGGAAACGACAAGACGTTGGATCTGATGACGCTCGACGTCGTCTGGACCGCCGAATTCGCCGAGGCCGGATGGGCATTGCCCGTCCCGGACGACCTCTCGGCGAAGCTGCGCGACGGGTCCACCCTGGAAGGCCCGCTCGCCACCGCGGAATGGCAGGACCAGCTCTACGCCGTTCCGCTCAACTCCAACACCCAGTTGCTCTGGTACCGGCCCGACGAGGTGCCGGGCGGTACCCCGCCGCAGACGTGGGATCAGCTGATCGACGTGGCCGAGGCCAACGCGGCCGCCGGTAAGCCCGCTCAGATCGGTGTGCAGGCCAAGCAGTACGAGGGCTTCATGGTCTGGTTCAACTCGCTGCTCGAGAGCGCGGGTGGGTCGGTGGTCGCCGAAGACGGAACGACGGTGACCCTCAACGACACTCCCGAGCACCGCGCCGCCACCGAGAAGGCCCTCGAGATCATCAAGCGGGTGGCCACGGCCGACGGCCGCGATCCATCGGTCTCGCAGAGCGACGAGGCGACAGCTCGACTCGGGATGGAGTCGGGGCGGATGGCCTTCCAGGTCAACTACCCGTTCGTGCTTCCCGGCCTGAAGGAGAACGCCGTCGCCGGGGCAGTGTCGTTCCTCGATCTGGCGAATGTGCCTGCCGATCAGCAGGATGCACGCATCGCCGAGGTCTTCCGCAGTGCTCCGTATCCCGAGGTGAACGCGGGGGAGCCCGCCAAGGTCACCATCGGCGGCTTCAACATCGGCGTCGCGAAGACCACTCAGCACGAGGACCTCGCCTGGGAAGCCGTCGAGTGCCTCACCAACCAGGAGAATCAGCGCAACAACGCCGTCAACGGCGGCGTGCCCCCGGTGCTGAAGTCGCTGTACTCCGATCCGGAGTTCCAGGCCGTCTATCCCGCATGGGAAGGGGTGCTCGGTTCCATCGAGTCCGCGGCAGTGCGGCCCGTTTCGCCTGCCTACCAGAGCATTTCGATTCTGTTGACCGATGCCCTCAACCCGCCGCAGAACATCGATCCGGTTGCCGACGTGGACAAGCTCGCAGAACTGGTCAGCAAGGCCGTCAATTCCGAAGGGTTGATTCCATGAGCGATCCCACCCAATCGCAGCCGCAGCCCGCCGATCGGCAGGCGGCTCTGAAGAACATCTCCGACGGTAAGAAAGCCGAACGACGCCTGGGATTGCTCCTCGTCGCACCCGCGGCGATCCTGATGCTCGCGGTCACCGGCTACCCGATCGTGTACGCCTTCTGGCTCAGTCTGCAGAAGTACAACCTCGCGTTCCCCGAGGATCGCCAATTCGTCGGCATCTCCAACTACGTGACCGTGCTGTCCGACGGCTACTGGTGGACGGCATTCGGCGTCACCGCCGGCATCACGATCATCTCGGTGATCATCGAGTTCATCCTCGGTCTGGCAGTGGCTCTGGTCATGCACCGCACCATCTTCGGCCGCGGACTCGTCCGCACCGTGGTGCTCATTCCGTACGGCATCGTGACCGTCGCCGCCGCGTACAGCTGGTACTACGCCTGGACCCCGGGCACCGGTTATCTCGCCAACCTGTTGCCCGACGGCAGCGCGCCGCTCACCGAGCAGTTCCCGTCGCTCGCGATCGTGGTTCTGGCCGAGGTGTGGAAGACGACCCCGTTCATGGCCCTGCTGCTGCTGGCAGGCCTGGCTCTGGTGCCCGACGATCTGCTCAAGGCCGCCGAGGTGGACGGAGCGGGTGGCTGGACGCGGCTGATGCGGATCACCATTCCGTTGATGAAGCCGGCAATTCTCGTCGCGGTCCTCTTCCGCACGCTCGACGCGTTCCGCATCTTCGACAACATCTACGTCCTCACCCGAGGGAGCAACGAGACAGGATCGGTGTCGATTCTCGGTTACAACAACCTGTTCGGCGCGTTCAACCTCGGACTCGGGTCGGCGATCAGCATTCTGATCTTCTTCTGCGTCGCGATCATCGCGTTCGTGTTCATCAAGTTGTTCGGTGCCTCGGCACCGGGATCCGACGACGGAGGCCGCAAGTAATGACCACTGTTACGCCTCGCAAGAAGGTCGGTTGGACGGTCGTCAACGTCCTCGTCCTCCTCTACGCGCTCGTTCCGTTGGCGTGGATCATCAGCCTGTCGTTCAAATCGACGGCCACGATCGCCGACGGAAAGTTCATCCCGCAATCGTTCACTCTGGAGAACTACAAGGGCATCTTCTCCACCAACCAGTTCACCTCGGCGCTGGTGAACTCCATCGGAATCGGGTTGATCACCACGGTGATCGCCGTCGTGATCGGCACCATGGCCGCGTATGCCGTTGCCCGGCTGGACTTTCCGGGCAAGAAGCTCCTGGTCGGTGCGGCTCTGCTGATCGCGATGTTCCCCCAGATCTCGCTGGTGACACCGTTGTTCGACATCTCGCGCTCGCTCGGTCTGTTCGACACCTGGCCGGGTCTGATCATCCCGTACATCACCTTCGCGTTGCCGTTGGCGATCTACACCCTCTCCGCGTTCTTCCGCGAGATCCCGTGGGAGCTGGAGAAGGCGGCGAAGATGGACGGAGCAACGCCCGCACAGGCTTTCCGCAAGGTCATCGCCCCGCTGGCGGCACCCGGTATCGTCACCGCGTCGATCCTGGTGTTCATCTTCGCCTGGAACGACCTCCTGCTCGCCATCTCGCTGACGGCGACGGAACGTTCGGTCACCGTCCCGGCGGCCATCTCGCAGTTCACCGGTAGCTCTCAGTTCGAGGAGCCCACGGGATCGATCGCGGCAGCCGCCGTCGTCATCACCATCCCGATCATCATTTTCGTGCTCTTCTTCCAACGACGTATCGTGGCGGGCTTGACGTCCGGCGCAGTGAAGGGATAACCGTCATGGCCGAAATCGTTCTCGACAAAGTCACCAAGCTCTACCCGGACGGCGCCGCTGCCGTCAGCGACGTCGACATCACCATCGCCGACGGCGAATTCATCATCCTCGTCGGACCGTCCGGCTGCGGAAAGTCCACCACGCTCAACATGATCGCCGGGCTGGAGGACATCTCGTCCGGTGAGCTGCGGATCGCGGGGGAGCGCGTCAACGAGAAGGCGCCGAAGGATCGCGACATCGCGATGGTGTTCCAGTCCTACGCGCTGTACCCGCACATGACGGTCCGGCAGAACATCGCCTTTCCGCTGACGCTCGCCAAGCTCTCCAAGACCGAGATCAACGACAAGGTCGAAGAGGCTGCCAAGATCCTCGATCTCAGTCAGCACCTCGACCGGAAGCCCGCCAACCTCTCCGGTGGTCAGCGACAGCGAGTTGCGATGGGCCGCGCCATCGTTCGCACCCCCAAGGCCTTCCTGATGGACGAGCCGCTGTCCAACCTCGACGCCAAGCTGCGAGTCCAGACGCGCGCCGAGATCTCGCGGCTGCAGAAGCGCCTGGGCACCACCACCGTCTACGTCACGCACGATCAGACCGAGGCCATGACCCTCGGCGACCGCGTCGTGGTGTTGCGCGGTGGGCTGGTGCAGCAGATCGGTTCTCCGCAGGAGCTCTACGACAAGCCGCGAAACCTGTTCGTGGGCGGCTTCATAGGATCGCCCTCGATGAATTTCGTTCCGGGACAGCTCACCTCGAACGGAGTGTCCACGGCCCTCGGCGACATCGAGATCCCGCTCGAGCGAATGGACGCGATCAAGGCCAAGAACCCGGGCCGCGAGGTGGTCGTCGGTATCCGTCCCGAGCACTTCGAGGACGCGGCACTGATCGACGGCTACCAGAAGATGAGCGGTGCCACCTTCACCGCAACCGTCGACGTGCTCGAGTCCATGGGCAGCGACAAGTACGTCTACTTCACGCTGAAGGGTGCCAAGGTCGAGTCCAGCGAACTCCAGGAGCTGGCCGCCGATGCCGGTATCGCCGATCTCGGTGGCGCACAGGTGGTTGCGCGTCTGGCAGCCGAATCCAAGGCCGCCGAGGGTGGTCAGGTGGAACTGTGGTTCGACCCGGGCAAGATCTCGGTGTTCGACCAGGCGTCGGGTGCGAACCTGACGTTGTAGAGCGCTACGCCCATGTGAGCGGAACTTCGTAGCCCACTACGAAGTTCCACTCACATGCCGCAGGCTCTACAGTGGCACGTTCGACGTGGTGTTCGGTTCGGACTCGGCAACCCGCACCGATTGCCGCGCTGCCGGGGTGCTTCTGATGGCCAGGGCTGCCGCGGCGACGACGGCGCAGGCGACGGCACCGGCGACGAAGGCTGCGGTGTACGCGCTCTCGCGGGCCACGTTTGTGCCGTCGATGGTGAACATCGCCAGCACGGTGGACAATGACGCACTCGCGATCGACGTGCCGACGGTGCGCACGATCGAGTTGACGCTGTTGGCCACGCCGGTGTCCGCTGCGCTGACCTCGGCCATGAGCAGGTTGGGCAGGGCCGCGAACGCGAGGCTGACGAACGTGTTGATGACGATGCCCGCGGTGATGAGCTGCCACGTGTGATCGTGGGCCACCGCGACGAACGCAAATCCGAGAACGCCGATCACCGCGCCGCCGACGAGAACTCGGCGCGGCCCGAACGATCTGATGAGGCGACCGCTGATCACCGCGGCCACCACTCCTACCGCTGCACCGGGTAGCAGGTACACGACACTGGCTTCCAGAACGTTGGCCGTGAATCCGTAGCCGGCGACGGCACGTGGGGTCTGCACGAAGTAGGAGCAGGCCAGGAAGTTGGCGAACATTCCGACGCCGACGAACAGGGTGGCGACGTTGGTGGCCAGCAGTGGCCCGTGAGTGAGCATGCGGGGTGCGACGAGCGGGGCATCGATGCGTTTCTCGAAGATCCACCAGACGGTTCCCAGCAGCACGCCCGCGACAGCGCATCCGATGGTGGCCACCGAACCCCAGCCCCACGTGCGGCCCTGGGTGAGGGCCAGGAACAGCAGCAGGAGTGTGCCCGCCAGCAGTACGGCACCCCACCAGTCGACCGACCCGCTGCCGCTACGCGGTCGGGCAGGGACACCGAACCACGCGATGCCGAGTGCAACCACGACGATGGCGACGGTGAGCCAGAAGACGCGGTGGTAGTCGGCACCGTTGGCCGTGAGCAGCCCCGTCAGCACCAATCCGAATCCGCCGCCCACGCCGAGAGTGCCGGACAGGATCGACATCGAGCCGACGAGTGCGCGCGGTGGCATCTCGTCGCGCAACACCGCCAGGGCGATGGGGAACAGGGCGTACGAGACGCCTTGCAGAATGCGGCCGACCAGCAGCCAGGTCAGTGAATCGGTCAGCGCTGCCAGCAGCGACCCGGCCAGCACGACGGTCAGGACGCCGATGAGCACGGGGCGTTTGCCGTGCAGGTCGGCGAGTCGGCCGATGACGGGGGTGGCGATGACCGCGGCCAATAGGTTCGCCGTCAGTACCCACCCGGCAGCGGTGGTGCTGACGCCCAGTTGGGTGCCGATGGTGCCCACGATGGGAACGACCATCGTCTGCAGGACGGCGAGGGTCATGACGATGAAACAGAGTCCTGGCAGCAGTGTGCGGCGGGTGGACATGGAAGAGCTACCTCGTTACCTATGACAACCGAAAATACGAACCGATCGAACTAAAATGTTGAACGCATCTAATTAATTATCGGGTACCGGTTTCCCCGGTGTGAGCCGAGGTGCCTCGGAGGAGCTACTGCGTCCGGTTGGGCTTCCCCAGGGCCTTCTGCCGGAGTTCACTGACGATCTCGTCGTTCCAGACGTGCTCGCGCACCAACCGATA
This sequence comes from Rhodococcus sp. NKCM2511, assembly GCF_014905595.1. Lineage (NCBI taxonomy): Bacteria > Bacillati > Actinomycetota > Actinomycetes > Mycobacteriales > Nocardiaceae > Rhodococcus > Rhodococcus sp. NKCM2511. The sequence goes on from NZ_BNHJ02000003.1 coordinate 445,769, forward strand.
GCGCTCACGGCTCATCCACAGATAGGCCTCGGCATCGGTGCGGTCCTCGAGAATCTCGGCCGCCCGGACCATGCGGACCACCGGCAGGTACTCCTCACCGAACCAGCGTCGTGCGACCGTTCCGCGGTCGACGAACTCCCCGAGTTCTTGCATCAGCCGAAATCCCCAGGCCTCCACCGACTCGCTCAGTTGCGCGTAATCGAACGGGTCGGTGACCTGTACCGCCTCGCGTGCGCGTCCCACCAGGGGCACCCGACTCAGGAAGATGCGGCGATGATCCTTGATCAACAGATCGCCGCGCCGGGTGATCCCCTCGGGGGAGATACGCGTGATGATCTCGGTGACGACGGCGTCGATCGTCGTGCGATGCATCGCGAACGCAATCGACACCCGGTGATGCCCGTCGACGACGAAGTGCATGCCGCCGATGCGATACACCTGGATCGGCGGCATCGCTTCACCGCGGCGCTGCGCCGCCGCCAACCGCTGCCAGCGTTCCCTGATCCGCGCCGAGGTCGGCCTGAAGAACCTGTCGAAGTCGCGGGTGCGGTCGACACTTCCGACGATGGTCTCGACGCGAATGACCTGCAGACCCAGGTGCCGTTCACCGACCTTGCCGAGGGCAGCGACCACCTCGTCGAACGGCAGGATGGTGTTGACGTCGTCGGGTTGACGCCGCAGCCACCCGACGAGTCTCGCCACGTCGGCGCGTCGACGCTGGCGGGTGAAGTCGTTCTCCGCGTCGGCGGCCGGAAATCCGGTGTCACGTGCCATGTCTGCGCCTCACGATCCTCGGTGCTTCGACGTGCTGTCGCTGCCCACCCGGTTCGACGTCGAGCAGGGTGTATCCGACGGTGTTGATCACCGCCGCCCCGTGCAGGGCCAGATCGTCCGGGGTGTGGCCGTGTGGATGAATGTGGCCGTGCAACAACAACTGTGGGGAGAGCCGACGCGTCACCTCGTCCAGGCAGTCGAAGCCGACGTGTGCCGGGTCGGTGTCGTCGCCGACTCCGAGGGGTGGGCTGTGAGTGAGCAGAATGTCCACCGGCCGTACGTCCTTGCGGACGTTGCGATTCCACGCGAATGTTCGAGTGAGGGTGCGTGAGCGTCTGCGCTGCTGACGTTGCGTCCATTGATTGGGTCCGCCGTTGTAGCGGATCGACCCGCCGAGACCGGCGATACGCAGACCGGCCGCGGACACGATCCGCCGGTCGACGTTGATCGCACCCACCGGCCCCGGCCAGGTGGCAGGCAGCCCGGCGCGCATCCAGCCGGCCTTCCCGGCCGAATAACCCGTCAGGTCCGCGTCGTGGTTGCCGGGCACGAACACGCACGGAGCGTTCAACGCATCGGTCAGGTACTCGAGGTAATCGAACGGAAGGTCGCCCGCGCCGAGAATCAGATCGACGCCGAGCGACTTCACCTGCGGACTCCACAGAGATTCGATCGTTTCGTCGGACACAGCGAGAACGGATACCACGGGTACGACGGTACCCACCTCGTCCGCGGTGGCACCTCCGAACGGACTTCTCGGGCACCGGTGGTGTTGGATGGGTCTCGTGAGCGAGAGTGTCATTACCGCGGTACGCGCACACCTGGTGACCGAGATCGGCGACGACAACCCGTCGTCCGCGTCCGTGACGTTCCTCGGCCTGGAGTCACTGGACGTGCTGCGATTCGGAGCGGACTCCGAGGTGGTGCGGTACGTCAGCCTCGGCTGCTCGCGTCATCCCATGGCAGACCCGAACGACATGGTCGCCGATCCGTCCCGTGGCCCTCGCGCCGAACTGGTACTGACCCTTCGCGGTGGCGCAGGCGCGGCGTCGGGCGTCCACAAGAGCTTGGCCGTGCTCGCGGCCTCGCCTGCGGTGGAGGGCGTCGTGCTGGTGGAGGACGCCCTGCTCGATCTCGGTGAGCCGCTGTGGACCAACGCGCCGTTCACGGCCGTGCTGCTCGGGCCGAGCGACATCGCGGACCTGCCGCTGCCGGAGCCTTTCGATCCGGTTCATTTCTTCGCCGCGGTGCCGTTGACCGGAACCGAGGCCGCCTGGGTGCGGTTACGCGGGGCGGACGCGTTGCGCGAGGCCTGGAAGGAAGCGGGGATCGACGTCCGAGACCCCAACCGGTCCGCAGCCAGCCTCTGATCGGGCGCTCCTGCGCACAGGGTGTCGACTTCCGGTGGCTACCCGCTTCTGCCGGAGTTCGTCCCTGGCTGTAGATCTCAGGCGCGGGATCTACAGCCAGTTGTTCTTGTGGAACGTTCGCCACAGACCGACGCACACGCAGGCGACGATCGCGACGATCGTGTGATACCCATAGGTCCAGTGCAGCTCGGGCATGTTGTCGAAGTTCATGCCGTAGATGCCGGCCACCATGGTCGGCACCGCCGCGATCGCCACCCAGGACGAGATCTTGCGCATGTCGAGGTTCTGCTGCATCGTCACCCGAGCCAGGGCGGCGTCGACGAGCGAGCTGAGTACCTCGTCGTATTCGGAGATACGTTCGGCGACGGTGGTGTGATGGTCCTGCACGTCGCGCAGGTACCGCCGGACGGATTTCGGAACACTGGGCTCCTGGACCAGCCGTGCGAGAGGCGTCGACAGTGGGGTCACCGACCGGCGCAGTTCCACGACCTCCCGCTTGAGCAGATAGATGTTCTCGATCGGCACGTGATGATGCGGAGAGAACACCTCCTCCTCCATGCCGTCGACGTCCCTCTCGATCGAGTCGGTGACGGCCAGGTACTCGTCGACGACGTGGTCGGCAACCGCGTGCAGCACCGCCGACGGGCCGAGTGCGAGCTGTTCCGGATTGTCCTCGAGGCGCTGGCGCACGCCGGCCAATCCGGAGTGTTCGCCGTGTCGGACGGTGATGACGAAATCTCGACCGACCATCACCATGATCTCGCCGCTCTCGACGATCTCGTTCGCCGTCGTCACCGACTCGTGTTCGACGTACTTGACCGTGCGCAGGACGAGGAATGCGACGTCGTCGTATCGCTCGAGCTTGGGCCGCTGATGCGCGTGCACGGTGTCCTCGACCATCAACTCGTGCAGGTCGTAACACTGAGCGATCGCGTTCATCTGACGGTCGTCCGGCGCATGCAGGCCCACCCAGACGAACCCCTCGCCGCGGGCTCGTACTTCGGCGATCGCGGACGTGTGAGTGAACCGGCCGGGTAGTCGGGAGCCGTCGACGTAGACAGCGCAGTCGACGATGGCGCGCGCCGTCGGCACCGGTATTCGTGGACTCGAATCGGGAACGGCCTTGTTTCCTCGTCGGTGCAGCGAGGGCAGTGAGGGACGCGGTGGAAGGGACGGCATGGCGGGCAATCGTACGCCAGGAAAACGACAGAACAGTGGGCCCGGAACGTCACGGCGGTGCGCCTGGGACACTGTTCTGGTGCTCATCGATCTCCACACCCACTCGACAGCGTCCGACGGTACCGACAGCCCGGCCGAGCTGGTTCGCGCTGCGTCGGCAGCGGGCCTGTCGGTGGTGGCGCTCACCGATCACGACACCACGGCCGGATGGGACGAGGCCGCTGCCGCATCGCCCGCCGGCCTGACGCTCGTGCGCGGCATGGAACTGTCGTGCACCGGTCGTGGGGAGGACGGCACGCCCGTCCCGGTGCACCTGCTGGCGTACCTGTTCGACCCCGAGAACGAGGCATTCGCGGCCGAGCGTGCACGACTGCGCGGTGAGCGGGTGACCCGGCTGCGGGCCATTGCCGAGAACATGGCCGCGGACGGCCTACCCATCGATCCCGACGCGGTTCTCGCCTCGGCCGGGGAAGCCGCCGGTCGTCCCCATCTGGGCCAGGCTCTGATCGAGGCCGGCTACGTCTCGGACATGGACGCGGCGTTCGCCGGTCCGCTGGCAACGGGTGGCAAGTATTACGTGGGCAAGGTCGACACTCCACTCGACGTCGCCGTCGAGATGATTGCCGCCGCAGGCGGCGTCAGCGTGCTCGCGCATGCCCGGGCGCGCAAGCGCGGACGCATCCTGGATCTGGACCACATCCGAGAACTCACCCCGCTCGGGCTCGGCGGTGTGGAAGTCCACCACATGGACCACTCGCCGGAGGACACCGTGGTGATGGCCGAGTTGGCCGCGGAGTTGGACCTCATCGTCACCGGGTCCTCGGATTATCACGGCACCAACAAGACCGTGAAGCTGGGCGAGTACACCACCGACCCGGAGCAGTACGACCGACTGATCGCGGCGGCCCGGTCATGAACTTCGACGTGACGCTGTACCTGACGGTTCTGATCACGCTGTTCGTGATCATGGACCCACCGGGCGCGATTCCGGTGTTCCTGTCCTTGGTGGGACGCAAGAGTAAGGAAGTGCGCAACAAGGCCGCATGGCAGGCACCCGCGGTCTCGCTCACCGTCATCTCGGTGTTCGCGATCGGCGGCCAGGCAATTCTGAGCTACCTACACATCGGTATTCCGGCTTTGCAGGGCGCGGGCGGACTTCTGCTCCTGCTCATCGCGCTGTCGTTGCTCACCGGAAAAGGTGCGGGCGGCGACGCGGCGGCCGAGGACGTCAACGTCGCACTCGTGCCGCTGGGTACGCCGTTGATGGCGGGCCCCGGAGCCATCGCCGCGGTGATCGTCTACGTCAGTCAGGCCGACGGCAACGCGAGCTCGTTGCTCGCAATTGCCTTGGGCATCATCACGATTCACGTCCTGTTCTTCGTGATTCTGCGCTTCTCCACCGTCCTCATTCGGCTGCTCGGCGAGGGCGGCATCTCGCTGCTGGCACGCATCGCAGGTCTGTTGCTCGCCGCCATCGCAGTGCAGTTGATCGCGGACTCCGTCCGCGGATTCGTGGCCGGAGCATGAGCGGGGCCGGAGCGAGTGCCGGACTGCGCTTCCTGCGCGGGCTCAGCGGCATCGTCACCGCCGGACTGGTGGTGCTGGCGATCGGCGTCGGCGTCACCCAATATCTCGGTCAGTCCCGCGGCTACCCGGGACCGGGCGCGCTGTCGGTCACCGTGCACATCGTTGCCGCTGTCGTCGCCATCGCAGCGCAGCGCATTGCCGATCACCGACGCGGATTCACCGCATTCCTCGGAGCGATCGTGGTCTTCGTGGTCACCGGTCTCGTCCTCTGGACCCAGTGGTGGCAGTAGCGCAGTGGTGGCAGTAGTTCACGCTGGTTTCTGACTCTATGGTCAGTTCGGTGGGCGGTATGGCACACTTGGGCCGTTGCAGCGATGCGGCTACAGCCCATCGTTGACTGTGCAGGCACACCCGCCGCACGTGCGAGACACGCTTTTCGGCAGTCGGCAGCCAGTACTGGCGCCCTCCGGTAGTCCGCGACCCTTTCGAGCATCAATCACTTCGTAGACACGTGTTGCCTCGTCGAGGCCGACAGTGCGAGGAGCTTTCACCGTGACGGCAGTCGAAGACACCACAGGAACACCATCGGCAGTTGGGGCCGCGATCACCGACGACGAGATCTTCGCCGGGCATCTCGGCGGCAAGCTTTCGGTCCAGTTGGCCGCGCCGCTCGAGACCCAGCGCGATCTCTCGATCGCGTACACCCCGGGAGTGGCCCAGGTCAGCCGTGCCATCGCCGCCGACCCGGCACTGGCCAAGCGCTACACCTGGACCGACCGGCTGGTCGCCGTCATCTCCGACGGTTCCGCGGTGCTCGGCCTGGGCGATATCGGTCCGCGCGCGTCGTTGCCGGTGATGGAGGGCAAGGCGGCGCTGTTCAAGAAGTTCGCCGGCCTCGATTCCATCCCGATCGTGCTCGATACCCACGATGTCGACGAGATCGTCGAGACGATCGTGCGGATGCGACACAGTTTCGGAGCCGTCAACCTCGAAGACATCTCCGCCCCGCGGTGTTTCGAGGTGGAACGACGCGTCGTCGAGGCACTGGACTGCCCCGTGATGCACGACGACCAACACGGCACGGCCATCGTCGTCCTTGCGGCGCTGACGGGTGCTGCACGGGTACAGGGCCGGGACCTGGCCGGGCTCCGAGTGGTCGTCTCGGGCGCAGGCGCTGCAGGCGTTGCGTGCGCGAACATGCTGCTCGCCGCCGGCATCTCCGACGTCGTGGTCCTCGACTCCAAGGGCGTCGTCTCGGCCGATCGCGGTGACCTCACCGGCGTCAAGGCCGACCTCGCTGCGCGAACCAACCCTCGTGGACTGAGCGGGGGACCGGGCGATGCGCTGGCCGGAGCCGACGTGTTCCTCGGACTGTCCGCAGGCAAGGTGGACGAGAGCGTCATCGCCTCGATGGCCCCCGAGTCCATCGTGTTCGCGCTCTCGAACCCGGATCCGGAGATCCACCCGGAGGTGGCCAGGAAGTACGCGGCCATCGTCGCGACCGGACGAAGCGATTTCCCCAATCAGATCAACAACGTTCTGGCCTTCCCCGGTGTGTTCAAGGGCGCGCTCGACGCCGGCGCACGCCGTATCACCGAAGGCATGAAGCTCGCCGCTGCCGAGGCAATCCTCTCGGTTCTCGGCGACGAGTTGGCCGCGGACCGAATCGTCCCGAGCCCACTCGATCCTCGCGTCGCCCCGGCCGTTGCGGACGCAGTTGCGGCAGCAGCGCGAGCCGAGGGCGTCGCGTAGGAAAACAGAAAAAAGCACCCCGAACCCCGCCCTATCCGGGCCGGTGGTTCGGGGTGCTTTTCGTTCGTGTGAGTCGCCCGTCAGACTTTTGCCAGTCCGGTCGGCATGCGCCGGAGGCGACCGGTTCCCGGCACCGACGTCCACACCGCAAGGGCGAGAAGGCCGTCGACGACGAGTGTGAGCAGCGCGACGAGGATCGCCCCGACCAGAACCCGGCCGTAGTCGTAGAGCGCGAGACCGTCGAAGATGTAGCGACCCAGCCCGCCCAGGTTGACGTACGCCGCAACGGTCGCGGTCGCGATGATCTGCAGGGTGGTGTTCCGTAGTCCGCCGAGGATCAGTGGGAGTGCATTGGGGATCTCTACCCGCAGCAGCACCTGTGATTCGGTCATCCCCATTGCACGGGCGGCGTCGACCACGTGGGCGTCGACGTTGGCTATTCCCGAGTAGGTGCCCGCCAGCAGCGGCGGTATCCCGAGCAGGACCAGCGCGATGATCGGCGGGATCAGACCCAATCCGATCACCAGGACCAGGAACACCAACACACCCAGAGTCGGCAGTGAGCGCAGAGCGTTGACCAGTCCCACGACCACTGCTTCGCCGCGGCGCAGGTGACCGATGATCAGTCCGATGGGAATCGCGACAGCGGCCGAAAGCACAACGGCCAACAGCGAATACCACATGTGCTCGAGCAGTCGAGCACCGATTCCCGTCGGCCCGGCCCAGTTGGCGCCGTCGAGGATGTACGAGAACGCTTCGGAGAACAGATTCATGCGCGCGCCTTCCTCGTCGACGAGCTCGTGCCCTGCCGGGTCCACGGCGTGAGTCGACGGCCCACCAGGTACAGGGCGGCGTCGAAGATCAACGCCAAGAACACGATCGAGATGATGCCGGCGAAGATCTGATCGGGATAGTCACGTTGGTAGCCCTGGGTGAACAGCTGGCCGAGCCCACCGATACCGATCACCGAACCCACCGAGACCAACGAGATGTTGGTGACCGTGACAACTCGAATATTGGCGATGAGCACCGGCAAGGACAGCGGTAGCTCGACGGTCACCGCCCGTCGTAACGACGAAAAGCCCATGGCCTGAGCCGAATCGACGACGGCGAACGGAACCGAATCGAGTGCCTCCGGAACCGCGCGAACGAGCAGGGCCGTGGAGTACACCGTCAGTGCGATCACCACGTTCAGCGGATCGAGCACAGGCAGTCCCACGACCGCAGGAATGGTGACGAACAGTGCCAGTGACGGCAACGTGAACGCAATGCTGGCCACCGTCAACGTGATTCGGCGGACCCACCGCGTGTTGCGAATCAGAGTGCCGACCGGAACCGCGATGAGCAGTCCGATGAGCAGGGGCACGAGCGAAAGATACAGATGTGTCTTCGTGTACCCCAGTACGACGCCGAAGTTGTCGAACAGCCAGGTCACTGTGCGTCGTTCCCGGCCGCGCCGAAGTGGTGGCGATTGCGCTCCTCGTCCTCCGACTTGCGCTGTACGGCCAGGTTTTCGAGAATCTCCGCACCGTCGACGCTACCCACGGCGGCACCGGTCGAATCGACGGCGACGCCGATTCCCGACGGAGACGAGATCGCCGAGTCGAGCGCCTGCCGTAGATCGCCGCCCTCGAGGAACAGCGACCCACCGGCCGCGGTGCTCTCGTCCAGGCTGCCGCCGCCGCGTACCTTCTCGACGCCGGTGGCGTCGATCCAGCCGAGGGGACGACGCTGGGAGTCCACGACCAGAACCCACTGCCCCTGGTCGAGTCGCAGGGTGCTCATCTCGTCCTCGGTCGCGGTATGGATCGGATGCATCGTCACCGACTGCGCGGAGCGGAAAGACAGGCCTCGGTAGCCGCGGTCGCGGCCGACGAACGACGCCACGAACGACGTCGCCGGTGCCGCGAGCACGGTCTCGGGCTTGTCGTATTGCTGCAGACGACCCTGCGGTCCGAAGACTGCGATGTGGTCGCCCAGCCGCACGGCCTCGTCGATGTCGTGCGTGACGAACACGATCGTCTTCTTCAGATCGGCCTGCAGCCTGAGCATCTCGGTCTGCAGATCCTCACGCACCACCGGATCGACGGCGCTGAAGGGTTCGTCCATCAACAGAATCGGTGGGTCCGCGGCGAGCGCGCGGGCCACCCCGACGCGCTGTTGCTGCCCGCCGGACAGCTGTGCCGGGTAGCGGGACGCGAGAGCGGGATCCAGGCCCACTCGTTCCAGTACCTCGAGCGCCGCCTTGCGGGCCGCGCGCCGGGACTGACCGTTGAGGACCGGAACCGTCGCAACATTGTCGACGACGGAACGGTGGGGCAGCAGCCCGGCACTCTGGATGACGTAGCCGATTCCTCGGCGCAGCTTCACCGCGTCGGTGTCGGCGATGTTGCGGCCGTCGACCGTGATGACACCCGAGGTGGGCGCGATCATCCGGTTGATCATGCGCATCGACGTCGTCTTGCCGCAGCCGGACGGCCCCACGAACACGGTGAACGAGTGTGGCTGGATCACCAGGTCCAACGAGTCGACTGCCGTGGTGCCGTCCGGGTACGTCTTGGTGATGTTCTCGAAGGTGATCATCAGCTGACCGGCTGGTCCAGACCCTTGTCCTTGACCCACGCCGTTGCCGCCGCAGCCGGTTCGACCTTCTGGTCGCCGGACACCGACGTGTTCAGTGCGATGAGCTCTTCGGTGGTGATCTGCGCCGAGACGGCGTCGAGAACCTGAGTGAGCTTGTCGGACTGCTTGGACGTCCGCAGCACCGGGATGACGTTCTGAGCGGCGAAATTGTTCTCCGGGTCTTCGAGAACCACGAGATCGTTCTGCGCGATGGCAGGCGAGGTGGTGAAGATGTCCGCCGCGACGACCTGGCCCGACACGAGTGCCTCGACCGTGGCCGGTCCGCCGCCGTCGGAGATGGGCACGTAGTTACCGGGGGAGATGTCCAGGCCGTACTTCGCTTTCAGGCCCGGCAGTCCGCCGACGCGCTCCTGGAATTCCGGCGTGCCCGCGAACGTCACCTCCGAAGAGAACGGTGCGAGATCGCCGACGGTCTTGAGATTGCGCTCGGTTGCGGTCGCGCGGGTGACGACGACGGCATCCTTGTCCTCGCCGGGTGCCTGGGCCGTCACCGAGAGGTCGTCGCCGAGTGCGGCGGGCAGTGCCGCCAGCACGTCCTCGGACGAGGTGGCCGTGGCAGATTCGTCCAAGTACTGGAGCAGGTTGCCCGTGTAGTCGGGAATCAGGTCGATCGAGCCGTCGCGGACGGCGGGAATGTACGCCTCGCGGCTACCGATGTTGAGCTTGGTGCTCACCTCGAAACCGTTGGCGCGCAATGCTTCTGCGTAGATGTTCGCGACGGTCTCGGACTCCGGGAAGTTGGCCGAGCCGACGATGATCGAGTTCGTGTCGTCGTTGCTCTCGCCGCCTCCGCTCGAGAGCGGATCCGAATTTCCGCCGCAGGCGGTCAGTGCGGTGACCGACAGGGCGAGCGCGGCAACGGCCGCCACTGCCTTCGGGGCGGAGAACGCGCGCGTGATTCGGGAGGTGGTCATGGTGTCCTTCCATCGGTTCGGGCACAGACGAAGCCCCAACTCCGACGGGTGCCGCCCGATCACCGGGGACACCGCCGAACCAGGACTCGGGCTGCTCGGGATGGTAGTCGACGTCGCCGTGCCCATAAGGTTGGTTCGACTACCCTCTCGTTCGCATCTGTGCCCCGCGGTCGGGATCGGTAAACCCCACGGGCAGTGAACAGGAGAAAATGAGAGTGCGTTCGTCGATTCTGGCAGCGGCCCTCGCGGTCACTATTGCAGGTTCCGTCGGTGGGTGCAGTGCGGCCGACCGGGCCGAACCCGGGCACGTGCCCGTCGTCGTCGGAGCCGGGAATTCCGACCTCTCCCGGTTGCTCGCACAGATCTACGCAGGAGGACTCCGGTCGACGGGAGCCGAGGTCTCCGTCGCCGAGAACCTGGGGGATCGGACGGCGTACCTCGCGGCGCTGGACCGCGGCGAGGTATCGATGATCCCCGACCTGACCGGGGACCTGTTGCGCACCTTCGACACCCTGGCCGGGGCAACCGAAGCAGAGGACGTGTACACCGAACTGAACCGATCGCTGCCCGCCGGACTGTCGGTGGGAGACTACGCAACCGCCGAGGATCGATTGGCCCTTGCGGTCGCTCCAGACGCGATCTCGGACGAGGAGCCGAACGTCGCCGAATTTCTTCGTCGGGACGACGTAACCGTCGGGACGGTCGAGGGTGAGGTCGATCCGATGGACGTGAGGATGGAGGGTGTGGGCAGTCCCAGCTTCACCGGGGCCCGTTTCTCCGAGTTCATGGTCTACCCGGATGCGCAGTTCGCTGTCGACGACCTGAATTCCGGTGTGGTGGATGCTCTCGCGATTCGGACGGCGTCGTTCGGTCCGCTGGCCAAGGATTTGACGACTCTGCCCGACGACGATCATGTGTATCCAGCGCAGAACGTCGTTCCGCTGTACCGCACCGGTGTGCTGGACGAGAGTGCGGTGAAGTCGTTCTCGGTGGTGGCGGGGGAGCTGACGACAGCGGACCTCGCCGACATGATCGGCGAGGTCCGCGGCGGTGCTGCGTCAGGCGATGTCGCCGGCCGCTGGCTCGGCGAGCACAGCCTCTGACACGTCGGACTTCTGCTCTGCTCTGAGCTTGCGGCCCAGGTACGCACCCATGTGCTGGACGGCTTCGGCTGCTTCCCGCAGGATCGACGCCTGCAGATGCGCCACGTGCCAGAGCTTCTTGTACTCGATGTACTCGAGTTCGACGCCGGACAGGCGCAGCTTGTCCGCGAACGCGGTGATCTGCGGATAGAGCACCTCGTCCGTCCCGACGTGCATGACGACCGGAGGCAGCTCATCGAGGTTGCCCTGGAGCGGCGCGAAGCCTTGATCCAGCGGGTCGCCCGCCCCGAGATACGCGTCGGCCGAGGAGTTCGACCACCCGGTGTTGACCACCAGGTCGCGCGGCTTGACCGCGTCGCGTGCGCCCGGATCGACCCACGGTGAGATCAATCCGAGTGCTGCCGGCCTCGCGCCGTCGTCCACCAGCCGCCTCGCCGTCGCGACGGTCAACCCGCCGCCTGCCGAATCACCGGCGATGGCGATGCGATCCGGGGTGAAGCCGTGCGAACGCACCAGTTCTCGGAACGCCGCCACGGCGTCGTCGAGCGCGGCCGGGTACGGGTTCTCCGGGGCCAGTCGGTAGTCGAGTACGTACACGGCGCTGGCCGACTCTCGGGCCAGATGGGCGGCGAGCGATCGGTGGGTGTTGATCGAACCGATCGTGAACGCGCCCCCGTGGAGGTACAGGATGGCGGTGTCGCGTTCGGTGGCTCCGACGGTGATGCGCTCGGCTCGCCTGCCCGCGAGCGTCAGCTTCTGCGCGACGGTCCCGTGCGGGAGCGTCTGCACGGGAGCCGCGGCCTCGAGGACCGCCCGCTGCGCCCGGAAGGACAGACGCGGATTCAGCGCGAGGCGATAGAAGGGCTTGAGCGCCGCCGCAACGATCGGCAGTGGAACGTAGAAGGCTTTCACGACGCGGCCCGCCTACTTCTTCGACCGTGGCATGGCCCGATTGGACACCGCAGCGATCAGGCCCTGGTACCGCGAGCCGGTGATGCGTTGCAGCAGATCGAGCGCGATGGCGTCGGAACCGATGAGCACGCGACCCCGGCCCTTCTCGACGCCCTTGAGAATGGTCTTGGCCGCGTCGATCGGGGTGGTCTTCGCCAACTTGCTGTCGAAGAACTTCGCCACGTCGGCCTGGTCGAAATTCTCGGCGACGGTGGCGTTGCGGGCGATGGCAGTCTTGATGCCGCCGGGGTGCACCACGGTCACCTTCACCGGAGCCTTCGCGATCAACATCTCCATGCGCAGCGACTCGCTGAATCCGCGGACGGCGAACTTCGCAGCGTTGTACGCGGACTGGGACGGCATCGCCAACAGGCCGAACAGGCTGGAGATGTTGACGATGTGGCCGTCGCCGGAGGCCTTGATGTGCGGCAGAAATGCCTTGGTGCCGTTGACGACGCCCCAGAAATCGACGTCGACGATGCGCTCGATGTCCTTGAACGAGGACTTCTCCACGTCACCGTGGTATGCGATGCCCGCGTTGTTGTAGATCTGGTTGACCTTGCCGAAATGCGCGACGACGGCCTCGGCGTAGTCCAGCACGGTCTCGCGCTGCGAGACGTCGAGGAAATCGGACTTCACCTCGGCACCGAGTGCCTCGACGCGGCGCACCGTCTCGTCGAGTCCGGCGGTGTCGACGTCGGACAGTGCGAGCTTGGCTCCGCGTCCGGCCAGCTCGAGGGCCAGGGCCCGGCCGATTCCCGAACCCGCGCCGGTGACGACGGCCACCTTGCCTGTGAATGTGCTCATCGTGCGGACACCTTGTCTGTGTTGTTGCCGGCGGCCGTGCTCGCCGACGCGGAGGTCAGATCTGCGGTTGCGACGCTACGGTACGCATCGAGATCGAAATGCTTGGTCTGACGACGGAACTCGAACGTGAACCCGGGCCACAGGGTGGTGTTGTTTCCGTGCTTGTCCAGATACCAGCTGGCGCAGCCACCGTTCATCCAGACGCTCTTGGCGAGCTGGTCCTGCAGAGTCACGTTGTACTCGTCCTGCACGTCCTTGCGCACTTCGATGGTCCCGATGTCGTGCTTGTCGATGGTGTTCAAGGCGTCGACCAGGTAGTTGATCTGCGACTCGATCATGAAGACCATCGAGGTGTGCCCGAGGCCTGTGTTGGGGCCGACGAGGAAGAACATGTTCGGGAAGTTCGCCACCGCGGCGCCCTTGTAGCCCTGCTGTCCGCCGTCGTCGAACGTCTGCGCCAGCGTCCGGCCGTCCTTGCCGACGATGGCTTGGTATGCAGGCGAATCGGTGACGTGGAAGCCGGTGGCGACGACGAGTGCGTCGATCGGGCGCTCGGTGCCGTCCTTGGTGACGATCGATCCCTTCCGGATCTCGGCGATGCCGTCGGTCACGAGGTCGACGTTGCTCTGCGCGAGAGCGGGGTAGTACGCGTTGGAGATCAACATGCGCTTGCAGCCGATGCGGAAGTTCGGAGTCACCTTCGCGCGCAGCGCCTTGTCCTTGATCTGCGTGCGCAGATGATTCTCCGACGCCCACTGCAGCGGCTTCATGAACGCGGGGTTCTTCGCCAGCCCGACGACCTGGGTCTCACGCATCGCGTAGATGCCGGCGCGGGCGAGGCGCTGGAAGCCGGGCACATGCTTGAAGGCGAAGCGCTCGAGCTTGGTGTACGGGCGATCGGCGCGAGGGAGGATCCACGGCGCGGTGCGCTGGTAGACGTCGAGGTGCTCGACCTGGCCTGCAATGGCGGGAACGATCTGGATCGCCGACGCGCCGGTCCCGATGACGGCGACGCGCTTACCGGCGAGCGAGACGTCGTGGTTCCACTGAGCGGAGTGGAAGACGTCGCCCTCGAAATCGTGAATTCCCTTGATATCGGGCAGGTTCGGCTCACACAGTGCGCCGACGGCCGAGACGACGATCTTGGCGGTGTAGTTGCCGGTGGTCGTCTCGACGTCCCAGCGGCTGGTGGAGGCGTTCCATCGCGCCGACGTCACGTCCGTGCCGAAGACGTGCTTGTCCATGACGCCGTACTTGCGCGCAACTCCGGCGATGTACTTCTGGATCTCGGGCTGGGTGGAGAACGAACGAGTCCACTCCGGGTTCAGCGCGAACGAGTACGAGTACAGATGCGAGGGCACGTCGCAGGCTGCACCGGGGTAGGTGTTGTCGCGCCAGGTACCGCCCACATCGTGGCCGCGTTCGACGACGACGAAATTCTTCTTGCCTGCCTTGGTCAGCTTGATCGCTGCTCCGAGCCCGGCGAAACCACTGCCGATGATCAGCGTATCGACGTGACGCGGCGACGTTGCGCGGTCCGAAGTATCTGTTACGGGAAGACTCATGTAGAGCAGACTAGAAGCTTACTGAGTGTGAGTCAATAGTTATTGACTACTATTCAATAGGATGATTGCATGGCGGATGTGAACCGCGCTGGAGTATCGACGACGAAAAGGACCAGACTCAGTCCGCAGCAACGACGAGCGCAGCTGATCGAGCTCGGCACCGAGATGCTCGCCGATCGGCCACTCGAACAGATCTCCGTCGAGGACATCGCCGATCAGGCCGGAGTCTCCCGAGGTCTACTGTTCCACTACTTCGCGTCCAAGCAGGACTTTCACCTCGAAATAGTCCGCGAGGCGTCGCGGTCGATGATCGAACGGACCGCACCCGACCCCGACCTCGAACCCTTCGAGATTCTGCGCGACTCCATCGCCAACTACGTCGACTACGTCAGCGAGAAACGCGACACCTTCATCTCCCTGCTCCGCGGCACGGCAAGCGGAGACCCCCAGATGCGCGAGGTGTTCGAGCAGACCCGCACCACCATGGCCGATCGCACTCTCGTCCAACTCGCTCAACTCGACGTCGATGTCACCCCCACCATCGACCTCGCCGTCCGCGGGTGGATCGCCTTCGTCGAAGAAGCCACCATCACCTGGCTCAGAAATCCACAGATCACCCGCGACGAGTTGATCGACCTGAACGTCAACGCCCTACCTGCTGTCGCCCTGGCCCCGGGCATGATCTCCGCGCTGCTGGGAGCCGACGCCGACGCCTGAGCCCCGCCCCAGTGTGCGTCCCCCCTGGATCGACGTCCTCCCCGGTTGGTATCGCCCCGGTTGCAGGTCCTCCCCGGTTGGGATCAATGTCCCTTTGTTGCAGTCTGACCGACTGAATCTCGCATTCATCCGAAGTGCGGCCGAGGCCACAGCCGAGTGAATGCGGCTCTGTTGCAGTCTGACCGACTGAATCCCACATTGATCCCAACCCGGGTGCACACAGAAACGACGAAAGCGGCCCACTCCCGAAGGAGTGGGCCGCTTGTCGCTGTCGGAGATCTAGTCTTCGCCGACCTTGTTGAAGGCCTCGTCGATGATTTCGAGTTGCTCGACGGCGTGCACCTTGCTCGATCCCGAGGACGGTGCGGACATGGCGCGACGGGAGATGCGCTTGATGCCGACCAGCTTTTCGGGCATGAGTTCGGGCAGTGCGAGACCGAAGAACGGCCAGGCACCCTGGTTCGCAGGCTCTTCCTGAACCCAGCGGAATTCCGTTGCGTTCGGGTAGCTCTCGAGTGCTTCCCGGATTCGACGCGTCGGCACGGGGTAGAGCTGCTCGATGCGGACGATGGCGACGTCGTCGCGGTTGTCCTTCTGCTTGCGAGCGAGGAGCTCGTAGTAGAGCTTGCCGCTGACCATCAGCACGCGCTTGACCTTGCTGCGGTCGCCGGTGCCGGTGTCGTAGGTGGGCTCGTCGAACACCGAGTGGAACTTGCCGTCGGTGAAGTCCTCGATGTTGCTCACTGCTGCCTTGTTGCGCAGCATCGACTTCGGGGTGAAGACGATCAGCGGGCGACGGATTCCGTCACGCGCATGCCTACGCAGCAGGTGGAAGTAGTTCGCGGGGGTCGAGGGGAGTGCGACGGTCATCGATCCTTCGGCGCACAGCGTCAGGAAGCGTTCGATGCGTCCGGACGTGTGGTCCGGGCCCTGACCCTCGTGGCCGTGCGGGAGCAGCAGCACGACGTCGGAGAGCTGTCCCCACTTGGCTTCACCGGACGAGATGAACTCGTCGATGATGGACTGGGCACCGTTGACGAAGTCGCCGAACTGCGCTTCCCACATCACCAGTGCGTCCGGGTTGCCCACGGAGTAGCCGTACTCGAAGCCGACGGCCGCGAACTCGCTCAGTGCGGAGTCGTAGACCATGAACTTGCCGGGATTGTCGCTGCCGATGTTCTGCAGCGGCGTGTACTCGGAACCGGTCTTGCGGTCGATGATCACCGAGTGCCGCTGCGTGAACGTGCCGCGGCGGGTGTCCTGGCCCGAGAAACGAATGTTACGTCCCTCGTCCACGAGCGAGCCGAGTGCGAGCAGTTCGCCGAAGGCCCAGTCGACCTTGCCCTCGTACGCCATCTCCCGACGCTTCTCGAGCACCGGCTTGACGCGGGGGTGCACGTTGAATCCCTCGGGAATGTCGAGGTGCGCATCACCGATGCGGTGCAGGACGGCCTTGTCGACGGCGGTGGTGAGCTTGGTCGGCAACTGCTGGTCGAGTTCGACCGATTCGCTGGGCTCCGGGGTGTACTTCTCGAGTTCGCGTACCTCGTTGAAGACGCGTTCGAGCTGACCCTGGTAGTCGCGGAGCGCGTCCTCGGCTTCCTTGAGCGAGATGTCGCCACGGCCGATGAGCGATTCGGTGTAGCTCTTGCGGACGCTGCGCTTGGTGTCGATCACGTCGTACATCGCCGGCTGGGTCATCGAGGGGTCGTCGCCCTCGTTGTGTCCGCGACGGCGGTAGCAGATCATGTCGATGACGACGTCCTTGTGGAACTTCTGACGGAAGTCCACTGCCAGCTGAGCCACCCAGGCACATGCCTCGGGGTCGTCGCCGTTGACGTGGAAGATCGGCGCGGCGATCATCTTGGCCACGTCGGTGCAGTACTCGGACGAGCGCGAGAACTCCGGCGAGGTGGTGAAGCCGACCTGGTTGTTGACGACGATGTGCACGGTTCCGCCGGTGCGGTAGCCACGCAGATCGGACAGGTTCAGCGTTTCCGCGACGACGCCCTGGCCTGCGAAGGCCGCGTCGCCGTGCAGCATCAGCGGCAGCACGGAGTAACCGCCCTGGCCGGTGCCCTTGTCCAGGAGGTCCTGCTTGGCCCGGACGAGGCCTTCGAGAACGGGATCGACGGCTTCGAGGTGCGACGGGTTCGCCGTGAGCGAGACCTTGATGTCGTTGTCGCCGAACATCTGGATGTACGTGCCCTCGGCACCGAGGTGGTACTTCACGTCACCGGAGCCGTGTGCGGCAGCCGGGTTCATGTTGCCCTCGAACTCGGTGAAGATCTTCGAGTACGGCTTGCCGACGATGTTGGCCAGCACGTTCAGGCGACCGCGGTGCGGCATGCCGATGACGACCTCGTCGAGGGCGTACTCGGCGCTCTGGTCGATGATGGAGTCCATCATCGGGATGACCGACTCGGCACCTTCGAGCGAGAAGCGCTTCTGTCCGACGTACTTGGTCTGCAGGAACGTCTCGAAGGCCTCGGCTGCGTTGAGCTTGCTGAGGATGTACTTCTGTTGCGCCACAGTCGGTTTGACGTGCTTGGCTTCGACGCGTTCCTGCAGCCACGAGACCTGCTCGGTCTCGAGGATGTGGGTGTACTCGACGCCGACGTGGCGGCAGTACGAGTCGCGCAGGACGCTGAGCACGTCGCGCAGCTTCATCTTGTCCTTGCCGTGGAATCCGCCGACCTTGAACTCGCGGTCGAGATCCCACAGCGTCAGGTCGTGGCTGATCACGTCGAGGTCCGGATGCATCCGGAACTTGTCCTTGGTGAACTGCAACGGGTCGGTGTCGGCCATCAGGTGACCGCGGTTGCGGTACGCCGCGATGAGCTCGAGCACGCGGGTGTTCTTGTCGACGGTGCCCTCGGGCAGATCCTTGCGCCAGCGGATCGGCTCGTACGGGATCTTGAGCGAATGGAACAGCTCGTCGTAGAACTCGTCGCTGATCAGCAGATTGTGGATCGTCTTGAGGAAGTCGCCCGACTCCGCACCCTGAATGATGCGGTGGTCGTACGTCGAGGTCAGCGTCATGAGCTTGCCGACGCCGAACTCGGCGAGACGCTCGTCGCTGGCACCCTGGAATTCCGCCGGGTACTCCATGGCACCGGCACCGATGATGGCACCCTGGCCGTTCATCAGGCGCGGGACGGAGTGGACGGTGCCGATTCCGCCGGGGTTGGTCAGCGAGATCGTGACGCCCTGGAAGTCCTCGCCGGTGAGCTTGCCGTCGCGGGCACGCCGGACGATGTCCTCGTACGCGTTGTAGAACTGCGTGAACGTGAAGTCCTGCGTGTTCTTGATGGCCGCGACGACGAGGGAACGGTTGCCGTCCTTGCCGGGAAGGTCGATCGCCAGACCGAGGTTGATCGACGCCGGAGTGACGGCATTGGGCTTGCCGTCGACCTCGGCGAAGTGGCGGTTCATGTTCGGGAACGCCTTGACGGCCTGCACGATGGCGTAGCCGAGCAGGTGCGTGAACGAGATCTTGCCGCCGCGGGTACGCGCGAGGTGGTTGTTGATGACGAGGCGATTGTCGACCATGAGCTTGGCCGGGATGGCTCGCACGCTGGTAGCTGTCGGAATCTGCAGCGAAGCGGACATGTTCTTGGCAACCGCTGCAGCTGCGCCGCGCAGAATCTTGCTCGACTCTTCACCGAATTCGGCAGCGGCGGGCTTGGCCGGGGCTGCCTTCTTCTCGGCCGGCTTGGCCGGGGCCGACTTCGCCGGAGCAGGCTTGGATTCAGCAGCCTTGGGAGCTGCGGCCTTCGCGGGGGCTTCGGTCTTCTTGGGAGCTTCGGTCTTCGCGGCCGAGGCGGCGGGCTTCGCAGGAGGCGCGGGTGCTGCGGGAGGAGCGGACTTGGCCGAGCTGCCGTTCGAGGCCGAGCCGTTGGAACCGGACTTACCGTTGGAGATGGGGTTCTCGTCGATCACGGCTTCGGGGTCGTAATCGGTGAGGAACTCGTGCCAGCTCGCGTCGACGGAGGACGGGTCCTGCTTGAACCGCTGGTACATCTCGTCGACCAGCCATTGATTTTGTCCGAATTGGGTAGTAGAGCTGCTGCTCACGGCAGTAGTTCGCCTCGTTTCTGTCTTCGTTCCCGATCAGCGCGCGTACGACTCCAGGCTAGACCTCCGGTCGAGATCGCGTGCGTCCGGGACGTAGCTGTGATATGTACTCACCGGTAACCATCGGCCTCGTTGTCGATGACCCCGTTGACTATCGAATTATTCCCCCGGTTCGTTTCGGCTGCAGCCCACAATGTGGCGTAGAAGCCGTCCCGTTTGCGAAGTTCGGAATGTCGTCCGACTTCCACGATACGACCACCGTCGACGACCACGATCAAATCCGCTCGTGCGGCGGTGGCCAATCGGTGCGCGACGACCACTGCGGTGCGGGTTCGCGCAACGGCGTTGCTGGCTTCGAGGACCTTGCGTTCGGTGGCCGGATCGAGGGTCGCGGTCGCTTCGTCGAGCAGGAGTAGATCGGGATCCACCAGTTCGGCGCGGGCCAGCGCAATGAGCTGTCGTTGGCCGGCCGACAACCCTTGGCCGCGTTCTCCGACAGGTTGCTGCATACCGCCGCGAAGTGCAGCGATGGTGTCGAGGGCCCCGACCGAGCGTGCCGCGTTCTCGATGTCGGCCCTGCTGGCGTCGGGCCTGCCGTACGCGATGTTCGACGCGATGGTTCCGGTGAACAGGTGGGCTTCCTGCGGTACGACGCCCAGCCGGTGGCGGTAGTCCGACAACCGGTAGTCGCGAAGGTCGTGGCCACCCACGCGTACCGATCCCGAGGTCGGGTCGTAGAACCGAGCGAGCAGCTTCACGACGGTGGATTTGCCTGCTCCGGTGCGACCGACCAATGCGACGGTGGTGCCGGCCGGGATGCTGAGAGATACCTCACTGAGCGCGTCGGAGTGAGCTCCGGCATACCGAAAGCTGACGTCGACGAGGTCGATGTCGGCGTGCAGGCGATCGCCGACGACTGCACCGGACCCGGTCGCTGTTGCTGTTTCGATCGAACTCGTCGTGCGTAGGAGGTCTCCGATTCGGCCGACGCCGACGCGGGCCTGCTGGTAGCCGTCGAATACTTGCGAGAGTTGCTGGATCGGGCCGAAGAGGAGTCCGAGGTACAACACGAACGCCACCAGGGTGCCCGCGGTGGCGGTGCCCGTGGCGATCTGATGCGCACCGACGAAGACGACGACGGCCAGCGCGACATCCGAGAGCAGCGTGATGAACGGGAAGAACACCGAGATCGCGGTCTGCGATCGCATGCGGCTCGCTCGGTAGCGGTTGCTGCGTTCGGCGAAGCGGGAGGCTGCGTACTCCTCACGTCGGTATGCCTGCGCTGCGCGCAGTCCGGTGACGTTCTCCTGGAAATCGGCGTTGACGATGGAGATGCGTTCGCGCGAGGTCGAGTACGCAGCCGAGGAGATGCGTCGGAAGACGACGGTTGCGACGGCGAGCGGCGGCACGACCGCCAGGGCGACCAGCCCGAGTGTCGTATCCGTGACGAGCAGCGCGATCGCGATGCCGACGACGGTCAGCACGCTGACCACGGCCGTGGACGCGCCGGTCTGGATGAACGACGACAGCGCATCGACGTCGGTGGTCATTCGCGTCATGATGCGCCCGGACAGCTCGCGCTCGTAGTAGTCCAGCCCGAGTCTCTGAATGTGCGCGTAGCTGCGTACTCGCAATCCGAACAGCACCCGCTCGCCGGCTCGTGCGGTGAGCACGGTCGTCGCGCAGACCACGAACCAGCTGGCAGCAGCCAGGGCGACGCCTATCGACGTTGCGATCCATAGGGTGTCGGAGTCCCCGCGGGCCACGCCGCTGTCCACCGCGTACCGGACGAGTGAAGGGAAGGCGATGGAGGCGATCGAGTCGAGCGCCAGCAGCACCACGACACCTGCCAGCAGCAGCCGGACAGGACTCAGCAGTCGTGAGAGCCGGAATTCCGGGTCGGGTCGACGCAACTGTTGTCCCGATCCGCCTGGTTCCTCCGTTGCCGGTGGCAGGGCTGCCACCGCGTCGGAGATGGCCTGCGTCGGTGCCAACGAGCCGAATGCGCCGGCCATCGCTGCGCCGTGGGTGCCTCCGCCTCCGGCACCTGCGGGCGGCATCGCGCCACCGGGGTTCGATGCGGCTTCCAGAGCATCGTCCGGCCAGAGCATCGCCGCCGACGGTTCCGTGCGCGGTTCCGGTGCGGCGTCGCTGTGTTCGTTCTCGTCTCCGCCGGCGAGGAGAGCGCGGAACAGTGGGCAGCGCTCGTCGAGTTGGTCGACTGTGCCGGTGTCGATGATGCGTCCACCGTCGAGGACGGCTACTCGGTCGGCCAACGTCAGTGTCGATCGGCGGTGTGCGAGGACGAGGGTCGCCCGGGTGCGCACGCCGCGCAGTGCGTCGAAGATGGCGGCCTCGGTCTCGGCGTCGACGGCGGAGGTGGCGTCGTCGAGGACGAGAATCCGCGGCTCGACCAACAGGGCGCGAGCCAGGGCGATGCGTTGGCGTTGCCCGCCCGAGAGGGTGAGGCCGCGTTCGCCGACGAGACTGTCGTAGCCATCGGGCAGAGCGTCGATGAAGGTCGAGGCCTGAGCCAGCCGAGCCGCGTGTTCGATCTCCTCCGCGCTTGCCTCGGGCCTGCCGAGCGCGATGTTGGCGGCGATGGTGTCGGAGAACAGAAACGGCTCGTCGAAGACCAACGACACCGCTTCGCGCAGTGACGCGGAATCCAGGTCGTCGATGTCGATGGACGTGTCCCCGGAGGTCACCGCGATCCGGCCGCGAGTAGGGCGATAGAAGCGGGGGAGCAGCAGGGAGAGCGCGGTCTTTCCCGAGCCCGCGTGTCCCACGACGGCCACCGTCTCCCCGGGGGCGATGCTCAGGTCGAGGTCGCTGAGAACGTTGCGCTCTGCCTCGAATCCGAACGTGACGCCGGTGAGGTGGACGCCGAGGGGGCCGTCGGGCAGTGCGATGGGGTGCGCCGGTTCCGGTGCGGTCGGCTCGGTGTCGACCACTTCGTAGACGCGCTCGACGGCCGCGCGGGAGAGCTGCGCCATGATCACCACCGACGACACGGTTCGGGTGACGGCCGACAGCGTGGCCACGTAGGTGGCGAAGGCGAGGAAGGTGCCGATGGTGATGTGGCCGTGCAGTGCCAACCAGCCGCCGAGAGCGATGACGCCGACCAGTCCGAGCTGAGGAATGGTTGCCATGGTCGGTGCGAACCGTGAATTGATGCGGGCCGAGCGCATACGTTCGGCGAACAGCCTGCGCCCGAGAGCTTCGATGCGATCCACCGCACGCGCTTCCTGCCCGAAGCCCTTGACCACCCGGACTCCGGTGACGGTCTCCTCCACGTGCTGGGCCAGATCGGCGGCGCGCTGTTGTGCGGACCAGGTGGCAGCGAAGAGGGTGGGTCGCATCCGGTAGACGACGACGCTGACCGCGGGAACGATGACGACCGCGACAAGGGTGAGCAGCGGTGAGAGGTAGGCCATCACGACCAGGGCCAGGACGAACTGCAGAATTGCCCCGGCCGACAGCGGCACCATGGCGAGCAGACCCTGCACCAACTGCAGGTCGGTGATCGATCTCGACACGACCTGGCCGGTTCGGATTTCGTCCTGCTTGCGACCGTCGAGCCGCTGCAGCGATGCCAGCAGGTCCATCCGCAGATCGTGTTGGACATCGATCGACAGGCGACCGGCGAGCATGCGCCGACCGAACTGGCAGGCGAATCGCAGAGCACCCAGCAGTGCGATGGCTATCGCGACTCCGGCGATCACGTCGTTCTTGCCTGCGCTGGCGTCGTCGATCGCGAGGCGCGTCAGCAGCGGAAACGAGATGTCGATGAGGGCGGCGATCATCGTCACGCCCAGTGCGCCGAGTGCCGTCCGCCGGTGCAACATGCACTGCGCGAGCAGACGTCTGATCCAGCCACGCCGTGTGATCGACGACGCGGTGGTCGGCCGGGAGTCGGTGGGTACGCCGGACGAGCCGGGGTCGGTTTCCAGCAGACGGGTACTGCCCGTATTGCTGCCCGACCCTGCTCGATCCTTCACGTATTCGCTGTGTGCCATCGATTCACACGGTAGACCCGGCTACCGACAGCAGGATCGGGCGAACATCCCCACCGATGCGGTGGTCAGTCGATGTCCCGGGTTCGGGCCAGGAACCACCCGCCACCGGTGAGGATCACGGCCCACAGGGCAAGTCCGAGCGGAGCCCACGGCCACGACGCGAGGTCGCCCGCATCGTCCAATTGTGTCGCTGCCATCGTCGGCAATGTCAGGTTCGACGGCAGCGCGGTTGCCACCGGTCCGAAACCGACTCCGAACAGAATCAGGGACAGCAGTCCTTCACCGAACGGCAGCCAGGCGACGAGCACGATGGCGGCCCAGGTCGGGGATTTGAGCAGCAACCCCAGCCCGGCTCCGATGAGCGACCACAGCACCACGGCGAGCAGGCACGACGCGACGACGCCGATGAAAGCGCCGTCGAGGACGATTGTTCGTTGGCTGAAGATCAGCAGACACACCAGGCTCGCCAGGAGCACGACGAGGCCGTACCCCAGGCCGAACAGGGCGGTGACGATGAGTTTGGCGGCAACGACGCCGTCTCTGCCGCGGGCCGTCAGGAAGCTGGTGGTGATGGTCTTGTGTCGAAACTCGGTTCCGGCGTTGACCGCGCCGAAGATGCCGGCGAACAGGATGGCGGCACCCGCGGCGACGTACAGGCCGATGGAGGCGACACCGCCGGCGATCTGAAGATCTTCCTCGAACTCGCCCAGCTGGTTCGCGATCACCGAGGTGATGACGGACGCGAACACGCCGACAACGATCGGTGCGATCGCCAGCGCCCACCAGAACTTCAGTGTGGTGACCTTGCGGATCTCTGATGTCAACAGCGCGTTCATCGCGAACCCCCGTTCCAGTTCTGCGGTGGTCCGTAGTTCTGTGGCGGCGGTGAGTACCCCTGGTTGTGACCAGGCGGTGGCCCGTATCCAGGCGGTGGTCCGTACGCAGTGGGTTGGACGGGTGCTGCGGTGTACTGACCGGCGGTCATCGACAGGAACACCTGCTCGAGGTCGACGTGTTCGCTGGTGGTGCCGAAGACCGTGACCCCAGCGTCGGCCGCGATGCGCGTGACAGTGGCAGCGTCGGCACCCGCGACGCCGATGCGGCCGTCGGGCAGCAGTTGGGTGTCGGTGAGTCCGATGGACGCCAATGCCAGAGCCAGTTTCGCCGGGTCGGACGCGGCGACGAGCACGCGGGTCGGGCGGGTGGATCGCAGCTGAGCGATGGATCCCTGGTACATCAGGGTGCCGGCGCTGACGATGACGAGAGTGTCGACGGTCTGCTCGATCTCGCGCAGGATGTGGCTCGATACCAGCACGGTTCTCCCCGATGCCGCGAACGCTTTGAGGAAGTCTCGAAGCCAGGCGATCCCCTCGGGATCGAGGCCGTTCGCGGGTTCGTCGAGTACGAGGATCTCGGGATCGCCGAGTAGAGCTGTTGCCAACGTCAATCGCTGACGCATGCCGAGAGAGAACCCGCCTGCTGCGCGGTGCGCGGCGTCGCCCAGACCGACGAGGTTCAGGACGTCGAGGGCGCGGCTGTCGGGTACCCCGATCGCCGCGGTGTAGATCTTCAGGTGGTGCTCGGCGCTGCGTTTGGGGTGCAGACTCAGCGAGTCGAGAACGGCCCCGACGGAACGGGCCGGGTGGGTCGCCGTGCGAAACGGAACGCCGTTGACGAGGCCGACGCCCGAAGTCGGGGCGACGAGGCCGAGCAGCATCCGCAGTGTCGTGGACTTGCCGGAGCCGTTCGGCCCGAGAAATCCGGTGACGGTTCCGCGTGGAACGACGAAGCTCAGGTCCGAGACCGCGCGAACGGTACCGAATTGTTTCGTCAGAGCCTGCGCTTCCAGCGCCGGAGCCGAGTAGCTGGTCATCTGTGCGGTGTCCCCCTGGCCGTCGGTGCACCTCGTGTGCCGGTTGCTTTGCGGCAACCGGTACACGAGGTTACGGGGTGGGACCGACGGGCGGGATGACCCGGTTTCAGCGATGCAACGCCGCAGCGATCTCCCGGTACGTCTCGAGCGGGTCGGCGTCGTCGGGCAGCGAGTGCAGCGTCACGTGCGACGCGCCTGCAGTGAGGTGCTCGTCGAGTCGCGCCGCGATGGCGTCGGCATCGCCGTGTGCGACGAGCGCGTCGATCAGTCGGTCACTGCCGCCGTCGCCGATTTCCTCGTCCGAGTAGCCGAGCCGGTTCAGATTGTTGGTGTAGTTGCGCAGATGCAGGTAGGGATTGTTCACCGGTGGCCGACCGATCGCGCGTGCCTTCTCCGGATCGGTCTCGAGCACCACCTTGTGCTCGGGAGCGAGGATCTTGTTCGGCCCCACTGCTTCTCGGGCTTCACGGGTGTGCTCGGGAGTGGTCAGATAGGGGTGCGCACCTGCGGTACGGCTTGCGGCCAGCGCGAGTACCTTGGGGCCGAGCGCGGCGAGGACCCGACGCTCCATCGGGACTCCGGCCTCGTCGAGGTCGTCGAGGTAGCTCACCAATGCGTCGTACGGCTTCCGATACTCCTGGGTGGCCTCGGGGTGACCGGCACCGATGCCCAGGACGAACCGTCCGGGGTGCTTGCTCTCGATGCGGTGATACGACGCGGCGACGTCGGCGGCTGCATCGGACCAGATGTTGACGATGCCGGTGGCGACGACGATGGTGTCCGTGGCGTCGAGGATCTCCTCGGTGGTCGTCAGGTCCGCGGGCGGGGATCCGCCGAGCCAGATGGTCCCGTAGCCGAAGGACTCGATGGCGCGGGACAACTCCGGCGTGAACGCCGAGTGCAGTCGCCAGACGCCGTACTTGCCGAGTTCAGGTGTGGAAGTCATGTTCGAAGTCAACGCAGCAGCCTCTCGAAGATTCCGGGCATTCTCATTCGTCCGGTTCGATGATGCGATTTTCCGGGAACCGTGCGGGCGGCGGGCCGAAGGCGTCACGGGCGTTCTTGATGACGCCTTTGCCGACCACTCGGTTGCCCGCGCCGCCGATCGCCGCGCCGATTCCGGCGGGAAGCATCTTGCCGACCAGCAGTGCACTGCGCTTGGCCAGGTATTTGGTGACGAACTTCTTCACCAGCGATTTGTTCATGCTGGCCATCGAGCCGCCCGGGATGCGCGAGGTGATGAGTGGGCCCCAGTTCTTGGCTGTCTTGCCCACTGTTCGTTGAACGATCTGCATGCCCGATTCGCCCAGTGCCACCGAGAGCACCAGCGCGCGTCGCTGCTGGTGATTCTCGATGGGAATGCCGTGCACGGACGCGACCGACAGCGTCAACAGAGCCGACGACTCGATGAAGAAGGCGGTCTCTGCACCGACGGCGGCGAGCGATGCGACCGTACCGATTCCGGGGACCGCCGCTGCGCCTCCCACTGCCGATCCGCTGCCGGTGACCGCCAGCAAAAATCGCTTCTCGAGCCGTTCGATGATCTGGGCCGGGGTGTCGTACGGGTGTGCTCGACGCACGTGCGCGACGTATTTGTCGACGGCGGGCCCCTGTAGGCGGCTGGCGTTGTCCAGGATGTTGACCAGGGCCCGTTCGAGCTTGCCTCCGCTCGAGATCTCGACCTGAGCGTCGTCCTTCTTGCCTGCCATCGATACCTCTTTCGGTTGCGAGCGTCGGTGACGCTGGTCGGGGGAGTTACCCGCGAATTCCTCGTTGCACACGTTCGGGGCAATTTAGACTCGTGGCGTGCAGATTGCTCCGAGCGAGGTGGTGTCCGGTGGCGCGCGCCGCGTCGGGGTGCAGGCGTGTTCGAGACCCTGGCGAGCGGCATCACGACGTCGCCGGTGACGATCCGCGCGGCCGACGAGGAAGGTATGGCGTCATGACCACACACATTTGGCCCACTCTGAAGTACGACAACGCTCGCGACGCGATCCGATTCATCGTCGACGTGTTGGGATTCGAGGAGTGCGCGGTTCACGGCGAAGGCGACCGCGTCGATCATGCGGAACTGCGCTGGCCCGACGGCGGCGGGGTGATGCTGGGCAGTGTTCGCGACGGGAGTGCCATCGGCGAACTGCCGCCGGGTGTCGGGTCGATCTACATCGTCACCGACGACCCCGACGGCATCCACGATCGCGTCGTCGCGGCGGGCGGCACCGTCACGCAGAGCCTGCGCGAGGAGGACTACGGCAGCCGCGGCTTCACCTGCCGCGACGCCGAGGGGGTCTACTGGAGCTTCGGTACCTTCGCCGGGGCATAGCCGTCACTGTTACACCCAGTGCTCGGGCGGAACCAGTTCGTCCGGCTTCGGCGGCTGCGGCGCGGTGCCGTCGCCGAAGGGCGATCCGCCGAGTGATTCACGTCCGTGCGGTTCGAGCCAGCCGGCCAGATCGGGCCCCTTCGGCACGATGCCCGACGGATTGATGTCGGTGTGCACCTCGTAGTAGTGCCGCTTGATGTGATCGAAGTCGACGGTGTCACCGAATCCGGGGGTCTGGAACAGGTCGCGTGCGTAGTTCCACAGCACCGGCATCTCGGTGAGCTTGCTGCGGTTGCATTTGAAGTGGCCGTGGTAGACGGGATCGAAACGGACGAGGGTGGTGAACAGTCGCACGTCGGCCTCGGTGATGTGCTCGCCGACGAGATACCGCCGGGTGGACAGCCGTTCGACGAGCCAGTCGAGGCGAGCGAACAGGCGGTCGTACGCCTTTTCGTAGGCCTCTTGCGAGCCGGCGAATCCGCAGCGGTAGACGCCGTTGTTGACGTCCTTGAACACCAGATCGGCCACCTCGTCGATCTCGCCGCGGAGCGCCTCCGGGTACAGATCGGGCGCGCCCTCGCGGTGGTACTGCGTCCACTCGGTGCTGAGGTCGAGGGTGATCTGTGGGTAGTCGTTGGTGACGACCTGGCCGGTGGGAACGTCGACGATCGCCGGCACGGTGATGCCTCGTTCGTAGTCCGGGAACCGTGCGAAGTAGGCGTCCTGCAGCCGAGGGATCTGCAGAACCGAGTCGACGCCGCCCGGCTCCTCCTGGAAGTTCCAGCTGCGCGGGTCGTGGGTCGGACCCGGAATGCCAAGGGACAGAACATCTTCGAGTCCGAGGAGTCGACGCACGATGATGGATCGATGGGCCCACGGGCAGGCCCGCGCCGCGATCAACCGGTAACGCCCGGGCTCCACCGGGTATCCGTCCCGGCCGTCGGCGGTGATGCGCGTCGGGATGTAGTTGGTATCGCGCTTGAATTCCTCGCCCGGCTTCACGTAGGTGGCGTCCTCGGCCATGATCGAACTCCTCACATCGGTCGGTTTCACGAACGCTACCCAGTCCGGACCGGATTCAAGCGCCTAGGTTCGACGCACGGCGGTGTGGCAGGCGCCGATCTCCACGTAGTCGAGCCGGGCGGCAAGGCGTCGAGCGGTCGTGTTCTCCGGTCGCGCTCGCCACTGCGGTATCAGGCCGTCGTCGATGGCATCGTTGGTCGCGAGCCGCCCGACGACCGCGGCGTATCCGTGTCGTCGGTGGTCCGGGTCGGTGAGAACGCGCATGTCGGCCAGGATCATGTTTTCTTCCGAGTACCCGGCCGAGGCCAGGGATCGCGCCGAATCCGCGGGTCGGTCGTCTCCGAGCAAAGTGAACCAGTGCCGCGACACCGGCTCGCCGAATGCCTCCGTCACGTCGGCCTCGCTGCAGTGCTCCGCCAGAGCACGGGCGTGCTCTGCGTCGTGGGAGATCAGCGGATCGTGGACGTCGATGGTGTGGCCGATCTCGGATCCGTAGGCCAGCGTGTGGGAGTCGATCTCGTACTGCTCGACGCGATCGCCCAGCAGCGTCGCCAACCACGTCCGACCGGTGTCTGCCTGGCCCTCGATGCCGCGTGCGGCGTCCACGGCCCAGGACGGACCGACGATCAGGGTGGTCTGTGCCAGTCGGAGTACGACGATGTTCTCGGTGTCGGTCCGATGTTCGACGCGGTCCGCGGTGGTATCGAGGGCACGGTCGTCCAACGACAGCCGTCGGCACCAGGCGAGTCGGACGATGTCGAGTCGGTGGGGATCGAATCGGTCGGCATCGTAGGCAGGCAATTCCACGGTTCGACAGTAGCGACGGCACTTGAACCGACGGGCTGCGGCAGCTGTGGCGGCATTTCTGTTTCACCGTCCCAAAGCAATCTTTCGAACTTTTTCGCCCCCGGTGTTTCGCTCAGCGCCGATAGATGGCAGACTCGGTTTTGAGATTAGAGCTTCGACGTGAAGATCTAGCTCGCTTACAGAAGGTTTACAGAATGACGCAGGGCAGTGTGAAGTGGTTCAACGGCGAAAAGGGCTTCGGCTTCATCGAGCAGGATGGTGGCGGACCGGACGTTTTCGTTCATTACTCGGAGATTCAGGGTAGCGGCTTCAAGTCGCTCGACGAGGGCCAGCGCGTGGAGTTCGAGGTGGGCCAGGGTCAGAAGGGCCCCCAGGCTACCGGCGTCCGCGCCATCTGATTCAAGCTTCGTAACCCGATTTCTCCTGGTGGACTGAAACTCTAGACTTTTTCAGCACCAGAAACTCGGTGACAAGGCCGGATACACGGAAGTAATTCCGAGTATCCGGCCTTCGTCTGTTCGGTGAGGGCATCGACCGCGGTCGGTGCCCATTCTGCGTCGAAAGACGCCTTTGTCCCCTGGTGGGCGCATTGTCCGGGTTGCTCCGAGGCTACCGCCGGCCCTATATTCCAGTTGGAATAATTCGTGCGGGATAGGTGACAGGGGGATCGATGCGAGCTGGAACCGTCAATCCGCTGGGCGTATCGATTCTGGCTCTGCTCTCGGAGGGCCCGATGCATCCCTACGAGATGTATCAATTGCTGCTCTCCCGCAAGGAAGATCGAATCGTCAAGATTCGCCCGGGTTCGCTCTATCACGCGGTCGCACGTCTGCACGAGCAGGAACTGGTCGACGAGGTCGGAACCGACCGGGGTGGCAACCGTCCGGAGCGCACCACCTATCGGATCACCTCGGCCGGACGGCACGTGCTGACCGATCGGCTGACCGAAATTCTGAGAACCCCGGTGCGTGAATACCCGCAGTTCGTCCTCGGCCTGTCCGAAATGCACAACCTACCCGCATCCGACGCGACCGCCCTGTTGCGGGAGCGAATCGTGGACCTGACCGCGGACATCGACGAACTGTCGGGCTATCAACAGCTCGCAGCAGATCGCCAGATATCCGAAATCTATTGGGCCGGAATTGATTACATTCACCACATGCTGCGCGCAGAAGTGCAGTGGCTGACGCGCTACCTCGATCGGATCGACAGCGGCGAGCTCGACTGGCCGCATCACATCTCCGCACATCACACGAACCCGACTTCGGGGATAGGGAGCGCTACATGAATTCCGTCGAGACTGCCCCGTCGCAGCACGAGATCAGACCGTGGCCGGCGCTGTGGGCACTGTGCTTGGGCTTCTTCATGATCCTGGTGGACACGACGATCGTCGCGGTCGCGCAACCTGCGATCCTCACCGGGCTGAACACCGACATCAACAACGTCATCTGGGTCACCAGCGCGTATCTCCTCGCCTACGCCGTTCCACTGCTGGTCACGGGCCGATTGGGTGACAAGTTCGGTCCGCGGAATCTGTACATCGCCGGCCTGGTGCTGTTCACTCTCGCATCGGTGTGGTGTGGACTGTCGGGATCGATCGAGATGCTCATCGCGGCGCGCGCGGTTCAGGGTCTCGGCGCGGCGATGATCACCCCGCAGACGATGGCGGTGATCACTCGTGTGTTCCCGGCGGAGAAGCGTGGAACGGCAATGGGGGCATGGGGCGCCGTCGCAGGCGTCGCAACGCTCGTCGGGCCGATTCTCGGCGGTGTGCTGGTCGACTCGCTCGGCTGGGAATGGATCTTCTTCATCAACGTGCCGGTGGGCATTCTCGCAATTGCGTTGGCGCTGAAATTCGTTCCGGTGCTGCCGACCCACGATCACAAGTTCGATCTGCTGGGCGTTGCGCTCAGCGCTGTCGGACTCTTCTGCATCGTCTTCGGTATCCAGGAAGGTCAGAAGTACGACTGGGGTACCGGCGTGTGGATCCTCATCGGTGTCGGTCTGCTGGTATTCGCCGGGTTCGTCTACTGGCAGTCCGTGAACACCAGCGAGCCGCTGGTGCCCTTGGCCCTGTTCCGCGACCGCAACTTCTCGCTGTCCAATATCGGTATCGCCGCAATGGGTTTCGCGATGTCCGGCATGATGCTGCCGATAATGTTCTACGCGCAGAGCGTCACCGGTCTGACGCCCACCCGATCGGCATTGCTGTTCGTTCCGATGGCGCTGCTCACCGGACTGCTCGCACCCAATATCGGCAAGCTCGTCGACAGGACTCATCCGCGGTACATCGCCGGATCGGGACTGTTCATCCTCGCCGCGTCGCTGCTGTGGTTCGCCTACGAGATGACGCCGACGACGGCCATCTGGAAGTTGCTGCTCCCCGTCGCTGCAATGGGTGTGGCGAATGCGTTGATCTGGTCTCCGTTGGCAGCGACGGCCACTCGTAATCTTCCGATGAGCCAGGCGGGCGCGGGTTCGGGTGTTTACAACACCACCCGCATGATCGGGTCCGTGCTCGGCAGCGCGGGCATCGGCGCGCTCATCCAATCGCGCTTGGCCGCCGAACTACCTACCGGTGGATCGGCTTCGGGAGCAAACGAATTCGCCGGCCGAGTGCCCGAGATGCTGCGTGACGGCTTCACCACCGCCATGGCGCAGTCGCTGATTCTGCCCGCCGTCGTGCTCCTGGTCGGCATGATCGCGGTCTGCTTCTACGCCCGGCCTGCGTTCGAGAAACCCATGTGAGTGGAACCTCGACCCCTGCTACGAAGTTCCACTCACATGCGGCGAAGCCGCTCTACAGCCCCAGATCCCGGCCGATCAGTTCCTTCATGATTTCGTTCGATCCGGCCCAGATCTTGGTCACGCGAGCGTCTTTCCACGCGCGGGCGGCGCGGTATTCGTTCATGAATCCGTAGCCGCCGTGCAGCTGGACGCAGTGGTCGAGGATTTCGTTCTGCACCTGCGAGCTCCACCACTTGGCCTTGGCTGCATCGATGGCCGTCAGCTCGCCCTGGCCGTGGGCGACGATGCAGTTGTCGATGTATGCCTGTGCCACATCGAGTTTGGTGACGAGCTCGGCGAGCAGAAACTTGTTCCACTGCAGCGAGCCGATCTGCTGACCGAATGCCTTGCGGTCCTTGGCGTACTGCAGCGTCTCTTCGAGAATGGGCCGTACGTGTCCGAGGTTGGCCACCGAGCAGCTGATGCGTTCCTGGGGGAGCAGCTGCATCATGTGGATGAAGCCGCCGTCGAATTCGCCGATCATGTTGGCGCTGGGTACTCGCACGTTCTCGAAGAACAGTTCCGCGGTGTCGGATTCGGGCTGGCCGACCTTGTCGAGTTTGCGGCCGCGGGTGAATCCCTCGGTTCCGTTCTCGACGGCGAACAGCGTGATGCCCTTCGCCTTCTTCTCGGGCGTCGTGCGCGTGGCGACGATGACGAGGTCGGCGGAATTGCCGTTGGTGATGAACGTCTTCGAGCCGTTGATGATGAAGTCGTCGCCGTCCTTGACGGCGGTGGTTTTCAGCGCGGCCAGGTCCGAGCCGCCGGAGGGCTCCGTCATGGCGATGGCGGTGAGGATCTCGCCGCTGCAGAACCCGGGCAGCCAGCGCTTCTTCTGCTCCTCGGTGGTGAGCTTGACGAGGTAGGGCGCGACGATGTCGACGTGGATACCGAAGCACGACGCCACCGCGGCACTCGAGCGGGCGAGTTCCTCACCGAGGACGGCGTTGAATCGGTAGTCCTCAGCTCCGCTGCCGCCGTATTCTTCGGGCACTTCGAGGCCGAGGAAACCGTTGCGTCCTGCTTCGAGCCAGATCTCGCGGTCGATGTATCGCTGCTCGACCAGCTTTTCCTCGACCGGTGTGATCGTCCTGGTGACGAACTCGCGTACCGATGCGCGGAAGTCGTCGTGGTCGGACTCGAACAGGCTGCGCTTCACTTACTTGTTCCTCTCGGTAACGGCTGATACGCGCACAATACTCGTCGGTAACTACGCCCCGGAACGCGTATGGCACTATGCGAGGCATGGCTGACGCACCTACCTCGCTCGTCCGATCGACCACTGCGGCCGGCGCCGAGGTCGCTGTCCTGACGTTCGACCACGGCCCCCTCAATCTGTTCGATCAGGCAATGTTCGACGCGGTGGCCGCGAACGTTGCCGATCTGGCCGCGAACCCGCCGCGTGCGGTTCTGCTGCGTGCCGAGGGCAAGGTCAACTCGGCGGGCGTCGACGTGCACGTGTTCGAGGGATTGTCCGCGGCCGAGGGTGCCGATCTGTGGCGTGGGTTGTTCGCCGGCATCATTCACCCGCTCGAGGCGTTGCCGTGCCCGGTGATCTACGCCGCGCACGGTTTGACGCTCACCGCGGCGTTCGAGATCTCGCTGGCCTGCGACATCGTTCTCGCCGGACCCAAGGCGAAGTTCGGTCTGGTCGAGACCGTCGTCGGGTTGACGCCGTCGATGGGCGGACCGCAGCGTCTGGCCGAGCGGGCAGGGTCGGGTCGGGCACGTGAATTCGTCATGACCGGAGATCTCTACGACGCCCAGACGTTGAAAGAGTGGGGCGTGGTCAACCAGATCCACGACGACGTCGATGCCGCGGCGCTCGCGTTGACACACCGACTGGCCGACGGCCCTACCGTCGCCCATGCGGCCACGAAACAGATTGTGGCGGCGTGGCGTTCGGGCGGTGTGGCGCACGCGGACGACATCACGTCGGAGGTGTCGGGCGCATTGTTCGAGACCGATGATCTGCGCGGTGCGGTGACGAGCTTCCTCGAGGTCGGCCCGGGTAAGGCGACGTACACCGGCAAGTAGAATCGTATGAGTGAGTAATGATCAACTGGCCGAACTGCACCTGCACATCGAAGGGTCGCTCGAGCCTCCGCTGATCTTCGATCTTGCCGAGCGCAACGCAATCACGCTGCCGTACAAGGATATCGACGAACTGCAGGCGAAGTACGAGTTCACCGACCTGCAATCCTTCCTGGACCTGTACTACGCGAACATGGCCGTGTTGCGCACGGCCGAGGATTTCGGAGATCTGGCGCGCGCCTACTTCCGCCGCACCGCGCAGGCCGGGGTGACGCATGCGGAGATCTTCTTCGATCCGCAGGCGCACACCGAGCGCGGCGTGCCGCTCGCGGCCGTCGTCGAGGGATTGGCCGACGCGTGCGCCACCAGTGAGCGTGAATTCGGCGTCACCAGTGGCTTGATCGCGTCGATCCTGCGCGACAAGCCGGTGCTCCACGCCAACCAGCTGCTCGACGACCTGTTGGCAATGCAGGCTCCGATCATCGGTCTCGGTCTCGATTCTGCCGAGGTCGGCTACCCGCCGTCGCTGTTCGTCGACGTGTTCGCCAAGGCGCGCGCCGAGGGTTTGCATGTCGTCGCCCACGCCGGTGAGGAAGGCCCGCCCGACTACATCTGGCAGGCGCTGGATCTGCTGAAGGTCGAGCGCATCGATCACGGCGTGCGGTGCCTGGAAGACGAGGCGCTGGTCAATCGGCTTGTCGAGGAACAGATTCCGCTCACCGTGTGCCCGCTGTCCAATGTCCGGCTCAAGGTGATCGACAACGTCGGGCAACTGCCGTTGCGGCAGATGCTCGAGCGCGGCCTGTCGGTGTCGATCAACTCCGACGATCCGGCCTACTTCGGTGGCTACGTCGACGACAACTTCGCTGCCCTCGAAGCGGGAATGGGCCTCACCTCGGCCGAGCGAAAGCAGTTGGCCGAGAACTCGATTCGCGCGAGCTTCCCAGCTACCTAGATCAGCTCGCCGTCACCGAGATCTTCGGGTAACCGGTCGCTCCGTCGGGAACGGTATCGGCGGTCTTGTTGGTCTGCAGGTCTCCGGCAGAGTTGGTGGCGCGGGCACGGATCGCATGCTGGCCGGCAGGCAGGTCGAGTTCGACGCTCCATTGCCGCCAGGTGTCCTTGGAGTACTCCTCCGAGAGCGTGGCCGGCACCCAGTTGCCCTCGTCCACTTGGACTTCCACGCTCTGGATGCCGGTGTGCTGATCCCAGGCCACCCCTGCGATCACCGACTTCCCGGCCGGCATGGAGCTGCCCGATCTCGGGGTGTCGATCCGGGAGGCCGTCTTGATCGGTCCGAGTGCGCCCCAACCGCGGTCGGTCCAATATGCCGTCACTCGGTCGAATCGGGTGATCTCGATGTCGGTGACCCACTTGGTCGCCGAGACGTAGCCGTACAGGCCTGGAACGACGAGCCGCGCCGGGTAGCCGTGCTCGACGGGCAGCGGTGCGCCGTTCATTCCCACCGCCAGTAAGGCGTCGCGGCCGTCGAGCAGAACCTCCAGTGGGGTGCCCGCGGTGAAGGCATCGCTGCTCGACGACAGAGCCATGTCGGCGTCCGGGGAGATGCCTGCTTCTTCGAGAATGTCCTTGAGCGGGTAGCCGATCCACGTTGCATTGCCCACGAGGTCGCCGCCGACGATATTCGACACACAGGTCAGGGTGACCGTCTTTTCGACGGCCTGGCGCTGCGCCAGATCGGCGAACGTCAGCTCGATCTCGCGGTCGACCATCCCGTGGATACGCAGCGACCACGTATCCGACGCCACCCGCGGCACGACCAACGCGGTGTCGATGCGGTAGAAGTCCTCGTTCGGGGTGATGTACGACGCGAGGCCGTCGATCTTCAGGTCCGCCCCCGCCGGTATCGGCGTTTGCGGCGTCGGGGTCGGGAGCATGAAGCCGAGTCGATCGGCGGTGACCGCTCGCGCCGAGGTGAGCATTCGTCCGGCGGTCCCTGCGACGACTCCGAGTACTGCGGCACCGGCGGCGAGGGTCAGAAAACTGCGTCGGTTCATCCCGTCGGTCGCCGGGGTGGCGGATCCGATGAGGGCGTGCAGCACGACGATGCCGACGATGACGCCGCCGATGGTCGGGACTGCATAGAACACCGTCGCGTCGGGTCGGGTCACCGCGGCGAGGACGCCGATTACGCCCAGGGCGGCGAACACCGCGGCCCCGATCGGTTTGCGAGCGATTCCTGCCGCGGCGGCGATAGCACCGATGACCACGGCCATACCGAGGAACAGGGCGAGCTTGTCGGAGGTGCCGAACGTGTCGATGGCCCATTCACGGACCGGCGCCGGACTGTTGTCGACCGCCGAGGATCCGACGGCGGTCAGTGGTGACGAGTTCGGTCCGATGGGGACGGCGATCAATTCGCCGACGCCGAGGACGACTCCGGCGGCGATGATGCCGGACAGCGCGCGTTTTCCTGTGCTCACCGAGTCCAATGTAAGCGAACTCGTCGTGCGCGGTATTTCGTAGCAGGGTACGAGATACCGCTCACGACAGCAGGTGCGCCAAGTAGTCGTTGCGGAACAGCTGCGTCGGGTCGAGGGAATCGCGGATGCGCAGGAAATCGTCGAAGTGCTCGTAGGAATCACGCAGCTCGGCGCTGCCGAGAGAGTGCAGTTTGCCCCAGTGCGGCCGACCCCCGACGCTGCGGCAGATGGCTTCGACAGCGTCGAAGTACTCGCGGTGATCACGCCGGTGATACTGGTGCACGGCGATGTACGCCGTCGGACGCCCGGATGCCGTGGACAGCCAGATGTCGTCGGCGGCCGCGAACCGCACCTCGACGGGGAACGCGATGGAGATCGCCGAACGCTCGAGCCAGCGATCCACCTCGCGCAGCACCCAGGCGATCTCGGAGACGGGCACGGCGTATTCCATCTCGACGAACTTGACCGTCCGCGACGACGCGAACACCCGGTACGAGCGGTCGGTGTACTCGCGAGCCGACAGTGCTCGGGCCGAGACCGCGTTCACCCTGGGAATCAGCGCAGGCACCCGCGTCACCAGTCGGTTGAGGCCCTCGAAGACCGTGTTGGACAGCAGTTCGTCGTCGAGATACGAGCGCACCTTGCCCAGCGGACGCAGATCGGTGTCACCGGGCAGGCGGGTGTTGCGTTTGGTGAGCACACGATCGGTGTGCGGAAACCAATAGAACTCGAAATGGTCGACGCCGGCGACGGTGGCATCGAGATCACGCAGCGTCGCCGTCAGCGTCGACGGCGTCTCGACGGCCTGCAGCGCGAACGCCGCGACGCAGTTCAACGTCACACGCGTGATGACGCCGAGAGCGCCGAGACCGATGCGGGCCGCGTCGAACAGTTCTGTGTTCTCGTCTCGGGAGCACTGCACCGACTGTCCGTCTGCGGTCACCAGCTCCAGCGCGTGCACCTGGGTGGCGATGCCGCCGAATCCGGCACCGGTTCCGTGAGTGCCCGTCGAGATGGCCCCGGCGACGGACTGCTCGTCGATGTCGCCCAGATTGGTCATCGCCAGCCCGAGCTCCCACAACCGCGCCGACAACTCCCGGAGTCGAGTGCCGGCCAGCACCGTCACCTGGGCAGATCCGTCGTCGGCGCGTTCGACGGATTCGATACCGCTCAGCGCGTCCAAGACGATCTGGATACCGTCGGTGACGGCAATGGGAGTGAAGGAATGCCCTGCCCCGACGCAGCGCACCGGCAGAGACCGTTCGGCGGCATCGCGCAGAATCGCACGCAGCTCCTCGACCGACGAGGGCTCGGCTCGACGTGCCGGGAATGCATGTTGATTGCCCGCCCAGTTCTGCCACGACCGCTCGATCATCGAAACACTATCTCGCAGCGCGCTCCCCTGGGGCAATCCAAGGCACAGATGTCGACCGCGACCTAGTATCGGGTCATGCAATCGAGGCTGCCCGCCGACGTGCGCCGCGCACAACTGGTGCAGTCGGCAATCGACGTCGCCGAGCGGGTCGGTATCGAGTCGCTCACCGTTCGGGCGCTGTCGGAATATGCCGACGTCACCAAAGGCATCGTGCAATACCACTTCGAGACCAAGCAGGATCTGGTGATCGCGATGGGCGAGCACCTCATCGTCGACGTCACCGAGATACTGCACGCCGCGTTGGACAGCGCGGTCGGAACACACGAACTACCCGGTGTTCGGGGGCTGCGCGAGCTGGTGCACAGCGGGCTGAGCGCGGTGTGGCTGCTGATCGAGAAATCGCACGGTCGGCAGCTGTTGGCGTACGAGATCAAGACGTATCTGTTGCGGCATCGCGCACTGGGTTCGGCCACGGCCGCCGAGATCGCCAGCGGGCAGTATCGAATCCGGGATTCCGAGGCGCAGCTGTTCTTCGAGAATTGTTCCGACCACACCGGCACGCGGTGGCTCGAACCAGTGGAGTCGATCGCCCGCTTCGGGATGGCGACTCTCGACGGTTTGGTGCTGCGGTGGTTGGTCGACGGCGACGATCTCGAAGTGTTGGCCCAGATCGACGACCTGTCCGGGTTGATCGCCGCGAAGGCAGAAGATCGCTGAGTGGAAAACCGCTCGACGGGACTTCTCGGCTGCGGAGTGTTTGACTGTGTCGGCCCGGCAACGACGACGAAGGAATGTGCCGAATGAGTTCGATCGCCGGTGACACCACCACCGCTACGACCCCGCTGTCCCGCATTGCCGCAGCCACCGAGGGTCTCGAATCTCCTTCGGCAGCAGTCGATCTGACAGCTCTCGATGCCAATGCTGCAGCACTGCGCGCCCGCGCGAACGGTGTACCGATCAGGATCGCCAGCAAGTCGGTGCGGTGCCGAGCCGTGTTGAATCGGGTCCTCGCGGCGCAGGGTGTATCCGGAGTGATGGCCTATTCGCTGCGCGAAGCGATCTGGTTGGCGCAGTCCGGCGTCGACGACATTCTGATGGGTTATCCGACGGTCGATCGAACAGCGCTCGCCGAGGTGGTCAACGACCGCGTGCTGTCGGGACGCATCACGTTGATGGTCGACGACGTCGCGCAACTGGACCTCGTCCGAGACGCCGCTCGGAGCGACCTGCTCAAGCCCCGCATCTGTATCGACGTGGACGCATCGTTGCGGGTGGGGCCGCTGCACATCGGGGTCAGGCGCTCTCCGCTTCGAGATCCGGAGCAGGTGGCGCAGTTCGCCCGTCAGGCTCGCTCGCGGGGGTTCCGGGTTGTCGGTCTGATGTTCTACGAGGCGCAGATCGCCGGTGTTCCCGACGCCAACGTCGCTGTCGAGCTGATGAAGTCGCTGTCGTCTCGTGAGATCGGTGCGCGGAGAACAGCAGTGGTGGACGCCGTGACCGCGGCGATCGGGCCGCTCGAGATCGTCAACAGCGGTGGTACCGGGTCGATCGATTTCTCTGCCGCGGATCCGGCCGTCACCGAGGTCACCGCGGGTTCGGGTCTGTTCGCGCCGACCCTGTTCG
This sequence comes from Rhodococcus sp. NKCM2511, assembly GCF_014905595.1. Taxonomy (NCBI): domain Bacteria; kingdom Bacillati; phylum Actinomycetota; class Actinomycetes; order Mycobacteriales; family Nocardiaceae; genus Rhodococcus; species Rhodococcus sp. NKCM2511. Next base: position 485,456 of record NZ_BNHJ02000003.1, read on the forward strand.
ATCGGTATCGCGCGTTCTCGGCCGAACCCTCGCTGTTCTTCGCACTGCCGGTGGTGCGCAAGCCGACTCCGCGGATCGCCACCGCGTTCGGCGGCGGCTACATCGCGTCGGGCCCGGCGTCCTGGTCGCGATCACCCCGACCGGTCGGCTGGTCCAGGAGGGCAGCGGGCGTTGTCGCGTCGGGCCTGAAACTGCTGCGCAACGAGGGCGCGGGGGAGGTGCAGACCCCGGTGAGCGGCGCCGAGGAGGTGCGTATCGGCGATCGAATCTGGTTCCGCCACGCCAAGGCCGGGGAGTTGTGCGAGCGGTTCGACACCCTGACTCTGGTGCATGCCGACGGATCGGTCGACGCCGTTCCCACCTACCGCGGCGAGGGTATGGCGTTCGGCTGACGTGCGTTCTCGCACAGCCGCATGAACGTGCCGAGCGTGACGAGTCCGTCCGGGGTCGACGGTAGATAATGGGTCAGCGCGCGCGAGCGCACCAGGATCGCGGCCCACTGGCCGCGGGAGATGGCGACGTTGAGTCTGTTGCGCGACAACAGGAATCCCATTCCGCGGGGCACGTCCTCGATGGCCGACGCTGCCATGGAGATGAGGACCACCGGTGCCTGACGGCCCTGGAATTTGTCGACGGTTCCCACCGACACCTCGTCGAGCCCGGCGGCTGCGAGTTGCTCGACGATGACGGCAACCTGTGCGTTGTAGGCCGCGACCACCAGAAAGTCGGACTGCTGCATCGGGCGCGGGTCGCTGCCGTGTGCGGGGTCCACCCACGGCCGACCGAGCAACGACCGGACCCGCGTGACGATCTCGTCGGCTTCCTCGATCGAGTCGGTGGAATTGCCGTGGTGGTCCAGAAGGACGACGTGCAGGCCCGGTTCCAGACCCGACAGCGAACGTGACTGTGTCACATCCTTGTTCGATTCGAGCTTGCCCTCGTACGACAGCGTCGACACCGGCGCGCACAGATCCGGATGCATCCGCCACGTCGTCGCCAGGAAGTAGCCGCGGTCGGCGGGCAGGGTGGCGTGCCCGGTCGTCAGCCATCCCAGGGCCGATTCGTCGACGGGCTCGGGGTGGGTGCCCTGACTGACCTGGGGGAGCTGCGCCGGGTCGCCGAGAAGCAGCAGATTGCGCGCCGATACCGAGACCGCGATGGTGTTGGCGAGGGAGAACTGACCGGCCTCGTCGACGACGAGTAGATCGAGGGAGCCGGGTGGAATTCGGCCGGGGTTGGAGAAATCCCAAGCAGTGCCGCCGATGACGCAGCCCTCGTCGGCCTCAGTGACGAAGTGCGAGTATCCGGCGATGTCCACGACGGTGTGCGCGGTCGGGGCCTTCTTGCCCACCTTCGAGGCGTCGACCCCGGCCCCGACGATGGTGTCGAGCAGGTTGTTCACCACGTGATGCGACTGGCCGACCACCCCGATCCGCCAATGATGTGTGTTCACCAGGTGTTCGATGACGCGCGCCGCCGTGTAGGTCTTCCCAGTGCCGGGCGGGCCCTGCACCGCGACGTACGAATTGTCGAGATCGAGCAGCGCGGCCGTGATCGCATGTGCGTAGTCGTTGTCGTGGACCACGGGAAGGCCGGCGCCGGAACGAGTTCGGGGCGTCGAGCGCGTCAGCAGATCGGCGACAGCCGTACGTGGTAGTTCCGGCAACCCGCCGAGAACCTCGGTCGCGACGGAGACGATCGCCTGCTCGAGATGCTTGGTGTTCGGCGGCGGCTCGGGCGCGGTGGCAACCGGGAAATCGGTGTACTCCTCCACGCCCTTGCGTAGATTCTCTTGTACGACAACCACATCCAGGGTTCCCTCGTACCCGGTCTGCACGATCTCGACCGATGTGGTGGCCCGATGCGTCGGTTGCTGCTTCGTCAACCCCTCCGGCGCCGGGTTCTCGTACAGCAGCTTCACCTTCGAGCCGGACAGCACGCCGTTGCTCAGGTGCCCGACCAGTTTGACCTGACGACGCAGCACCCGTTGTCCGGGTGCAGTTTTCATCCAGTCGTGCACCAGCTCGGCGCGCTCGACCTTCAATACGTCCGCGGCGTCGGCCCATTCGTCGAGCGGATGGGTCAGGCGGTCGTAGTGGCCCCACCAGAACGGCTTGTTCTCTCGTCGGTGATATCCGATGGCACCGGCGAACAATCCGAGCGCGTGCTGCGTCGGCGTGCGATCCCACGGCAGTCCGGCGTGCTCGGCCAGTTCGAGTTCGAGTGGGGTCGCGGTGCGGTCGACGACGTCCTCGAGGTCCAGCTGCTGCGGGGACCGCGGTGCCACCCCAGCGTCCGATGCCCGATCGAGCAACCAATCACGCAGTCGCAGTGTCGATTCGCAGTCGGTGCGGTTGTACTCGGCAATGTCGGCGAGCAGAGCTGCCGCCTCGGCGTCCTTGCCTCGATCGCGCAGTTCGCACCAGTGCGCATATTCGACGATCGACGCCGCCGCGTCGGTGACGTCTCCGTCACGGGCCGCGGGCATGTACAGCGGTTCGAGTTTCTTGATGCTGTACGAGCGAGCACCGATCCGAACAGCCGACCGCACGACGGGGTAGAGATCCACGAGAACGTTCTCCCGCAGCAGATCGTCGACGGCGTCCTCGCCCACTCCGTACCGGCCGGCCAGCCGCAGCAGAGCCGTCTTCTCGTACGGCGCATAGTGATACACGTGCATCTTCGGATACTCGGATCGGCGGGCGGCGACATAGTCGAGGAAGTCGATGAGCGCACGACGTTCCTGCGCACGGTCGTGTGCCCAGAACGGCAGGAAGTCGCCGTCCGCGGTGTAGACGCCGAACAGGTACTCGAGACCCCAGTCGGACGAACCGGACTCCGCGTACAGCGGATCTCCCTCGAAGTCGAAGAAGATGTCGCCGTCGTCGGGCTCGGGAATCACCCCCAGTGCCTCGGCGTCGAAGATCTCGAATTCGGCTGCCCCGCTGCGCTCTTGGCGTACCTGCAAGGCCGCCTGCGACCGCAGGTTCTCCAGTGTCCGGGAGGACATGCCGTCCACCGGGGTACTCGACTCTGCGAGCTCGTCGATCGACGAGATTCCTGCGTCCAGTAGACGGTCCCTGGTGCTGCCGCGCATGCCGGCGACGAGCACCAGATCGCGATGCTGCTCCACCTCGGCGGTGCAGGCATCGCACTGCCCGCATCCCGAGTACCGCGGATCGAACCACTCGACGACGGTGCCCTCGGCGTGATGCTCGTCGAGAATGTGCTGCAGGTGTGCTCTCGACTGCCGGTAGACCGGAAGAATGTCGGCCAGTGCGTGCGCGGAGTCGCTGCCGTCGCCGAGCATCAGATGGACCTGCTCGCTCGGAGTGATACCCCCGGTGTGCAGGGCGTCGGCGTACGCGGCCAACTGCAGCAGCGCCGGCACCTTTGCATGTCTCGACAGTTTCGTGTCGTAGACGGTGTAACGAGAACCGTCGGCTACCAAGAAGTCGCAGAAACCGAGAAATCGTCCGTCGAAGAAGGTGGCCTGATAGAGCACCGGCGTGCGTGAGGTCAGGGCGGTGAAGGTCGCCCACGCCGCGTCCGCCAGTTCCTGTGCGGTACGGCCCGGTCGGTCCATGGTCAGGACGCCACCGGGAAAACGCTGCTCGAACGCCTCGAGTTGGCGTCGTTCGTGCTCGAATCCGAGCGTGGACGTGCGGTCGAGCATCGGGTCGGCTGCGACGCTCTGCCGGGGGATCAGGCCGGTGACAGCGTCCAGTCTTCGGAGCAGGCCGAATTCGCAGGACGCCGCCGCGGCGAGGTCGCTGGCGCTGTAGACGACCTGATCGCCGAGGAGGAACACAAGCGTCCACCCTAGCGACCCGCGACAGCGGCACCGGTCACGTTGCGCGCGGAAGCCGGCGGGAACAGGCAAAATGATTCAATGCCTTTTTTCGACGGAGCCACCGGTGCTGTCCACTATCGAACCTGGACCGTCGCCGACGCTCGATTCGGTCTCGTTTTCCTGCACGGTCTCGGCCAGAACAGCGCCCATTACCACCGCTTCGCGCGGCTGCTGAACGAGCGTGGGGTGGACGTGTGGGCGGTCGATCACGTGGGGCACGGCCTGACCGAGGGTGAACTGACCGACGCAGCGCAGATCCCCGGTCTCGCACAGAACGCGCTGCAGTTGATCGACATCGCCGAGGCCGAGCACCCCGAGCTGTCGTTCGCTCTGATGGGCCACTCGCTCGGTGCCGCGACGGCCATCGCTGCGCTGGGTGCGCATCCGGAGGCCGTCCGATGCGCGATCCTGTGCGGCACGCCCAAGTCCGTGACCGGTTCTGCCGACGACCTGTCCGACAACGTCATCCCGTTGCTGGCCGTGCACGGGGTCGACGATCGTCTGGCACCGGTCGATGCCGTGCGTGAATGGATCGGACGCGTTCCGCAGGCGAGCCTGCGCGAGTTCGAGGACGGCGGACACGATCTGCTGCACGAAAAGATCCACCAGGCCGTGACGACGGTCGTCGCCGAATTCCTCGACGATCACATGCACTGACGACCACATGCACTGACGATCACATGCTGTACGACGAAGGGCCCGGCGCGATTGCTCGCGTCGGGCCCTTCGGCACTCGTGCTGGGCGATCTACGAGTAGATGGCCTCGATGTCGCTGCCACGTTCGGTGTGGATGATGTTGCGCTTGAGCTTCATCGTCGGAGTCAGCTCGCCGGTCTCGACGGTGAAGTCGTTCTCGAGGATCGTGTACTTCTTGATCTGCTCGGGGTTGGAGACCTTCTTGTTGGCCTCGGCCACGGCCTTGTCGATTTCGGCGACGAGGTCGGCGTTCTTCGACAGCTCCGAGAACGGGATGTCGGCAGCGAGGTTGTGGCGTTCGAGCCAGCCCGGCATCGCTTCGGGGTCGAGGGTGATGAGCGCACCGATGAATGGCTTGGCGTCACCGACGACGAGGCACTGGCTGATGATCGCGTTGGCGCGCAGCGCGTCCTCGAGTACCGCGGGGGCGACGTTCTTGCCGCCTGCGGTGACGATGATTTCCTTCTTGCGGCCGGTGATCGAGACGAAGCCTTCCTGGTCGATCGAGCCGAGGTCGCCGGTGTGGAACCAGCCGTCGACGATCGCTTCGGCGGTGGCCTTCTCGTTGTGCCAGTAGCCGCTGAACACCACCGGCCCCTTGAGCAGCAGTTCGCCGTCCTCGGCGACCTTGACCGCGTGGCCGTCGATGGGCTTGCCGACGGTGCCGACGCGCTGTTCCTTGGTGGTGTTGACGGTGACGGCCGCGCTGGTCTCGGTCAGTCCGTAGCCCTCGTAGACCGGTACCCCTGCGCCGCGGAAGAAGTGGCCGAGGCGAGCGCCGAGGGGGCCGCCGCCCGAGACCGCACGATCGCAGTTGCCGCCGAGCGCAGCCCGCAACTTGGAGTAGACGAGCTTGTCGAAGACGGTGTGCTTGAGGTTGAGGACCAGGCCTGCGCCGCCCTTCTCCTGGGCCTCGCTCCACTCGATGGCCGTCGCGGCGGCCTTGTCGAAGATGCTGCCCTTGCCGCCGTCGTGTGCCTTCTGCTTGGCCGAGTTGTAGACCTTCTCGAACACGCGCGGCACCGACAGAATGAAGTTCGGCTTGAAGACGGCGAACTGATCCACCAGGGTCGATACGTCCGAGGTGTGGCCCACGGTCACCTTCGACTCGAACGAGCCGAACGACACCGCGCGGGCGAACACGTGCGCCATCGGCAGGAACATCAAGGTGCGGTTGCCCTCGCGCATGGAGTCGTGCAGCGCGATCTGGGTGGCCTGGACCTCGGCGTAGAAGTTCGCGTGTGTCAGCTGCACACCCTTGGGGCGGCCGGTGGTGCCCGAGGTGTAGATCAGTGTCGCGGGGGAGGCGGCAGTGACCTGGTGTCGACGGGTATGCACGTCCTCGTCGCTGACTCCTGCGCCGCGGGTGGTCAGCTCGTCGATGGCACCGCCGTCGATCTGGAGTACCTCACGCAGGTCGGCGGCCCCGTCGGTGACGTCCTTCAGGTTCGAGACGTGAGACGCGGTCTCGACGATCAGCAGCTTGGTCGCGGAGTCCTCGAGGATCCACTGCGCCTGATCGGGCGACGAGGTCTCGTAGATCGCGACGGTGCATCCGCCCGCGGTCCAGATGGCGTAGTCCAGGACGACCCACTCGTAGCGAGTCGCGCTGAGAATGGCGACGCGGTCGCCCAGTTCGATGCCCGACGCGATCAGACCCTTGGCCAACGCGGTGACCTCTTTGGCGAACTGACCTGCGGTGACGTCGGTCCAGGTCCCGTTCACCAGGCGCTGGAACGGGACGAGATTCGGTGCTTCCTTCTCGTACCGGAAGACGGTGTCGGCCATGGATGCGTCGTCGGGAATGGTGAATGACGCCGGCACAGAATATTCGCGCACTGCTGGACCCCTTACGGATAAATAGCGTGGTAGTTGTGCATTTCATCACACCCGAGTCCGTAACGCACCACCGAGGTTGTCCGGTTTGTCGATTTTCCGTCGTTTCGAGTGGAGTTGAGTGTGACTCGGGGTACAACATAACGGTGTCCGGTCGTGCATCTCCGTCGGGTTGCCGTCGTGAGAACGCTCGCACCTGCCGTCCACCGCCGCTGTTTTCGTCACCTGATCAGCGCAGAAGGAGTCGCAGGGGCCGGGCAGGTACTAAACTCGGGTGTATATGAGCACTTCAGAATCTGATCAGGATGCCGCCGTGACGTCTGACGAGACGAGTTCGTCCCCTCCCGTCCACGCAGGTGAGTCTTCTTCGACAGCGGATGACATCACTTTTGCCGATCTCGGAATAGACGAGCGGGTCCTGAAGGCCCTGCGCGACGTCGGATACGAGAGCCCGTCGCCCATCCAGGCGGCCACCATCCCGCCGTTGATGGCGGGCAACGACGTCGTCGGCCTCGCGCAGACCGGAACGGGTAAGACCGCTGCGTTCGCAGTGCCGATCCTGTCCCGTCTCGACGTCTCGCGTCGGACGCCGCAGGCCCTGGTGCTGGCACCGACCCGCGAGCTCGCGCTGCAGGTGGCCGAGGCGTTCGGCAAGTACGCCACCCACATTCCGGGTCTGCACATTCTGCCCATCTACGGCGGCCAGGCCTACGGGATCCAGCTGTCCGGCCTGCGCAAGGGTGCGCAGATCATCGTCGGCACCCCGGGTCGCGTCATCGACCACCTCGAGAAGGGCACACTCGACCTGTCCGGGCTCGAGTACCTCGTGCTCGACGAGGCCGACGAGATGCTCAAGATGGGGTTCCAGGAGGACGTGGAGCGCATCCTCTCCGACACTCCCGAGTACAAGCAGGTCGCGTTGTTCTCGGCCACGATGCCGGCCGCGATTCGCAAGATCTCCAAGCAGTACCTGCACGACCCGGTGGAGATCACCGTCAAGACCAAGACGTCGACGGCACCGAACATCACGCAGCGCTACGTCCAGGTGGCCCATCAGCGCAAGCTCGAGGCGCTCACTCGAATCTTCGAGGTCGAAGAGTTCGAGGCCATGATCATGTTCGTGCGCACCAAGCAGGCCACCGAAGAGCTCGCCGAGAAGTTGCGCGCACGGGGATTCTCCGCCGCCGCGATCAACGGCGACATCGTGCAGGCACAGCGCGAACGCACCATCGGCCAGCTCAAAAATGGCCAGATCGACATTCTGGTGGCCACCGACGTTGCGGCTCGTGGTCTCGACGTCGACCGCATCTCGCACGTCATCAACTACGACATCCCGCACGACACCGAGTCCTACGTACACCGCATCGGCCGTACCGGCCGCGCGGGTCGCGCCGGTCAGGCCCTGTTGTTCGTTGCGCCCCGCGAGCGTCACCTACTCAAGGCCATCGAGCGTGCGACGCGGCAGCCGATCACCGAGATGCAGCTCCCCAGCGTCGACGACGTCAATGCGCAGCGCGTCACGAAGTTCAAGGACTCCATCACCGAGAGCCTCGGCAACGAGAATCTGGCGCTGTTCCGCCGGCTCATCGAGGACTACGAGCGCGAGCACGACGTGCCGCTGGTCGATATCGCAGCAGCTCTGGCCATCCAGTCGCGCGACGGCGAAGCCTTCCTGCTCAAGCCCGAGCCGCCTGCCCCGCCGCGGGCACCCCGCGAGCCTCGGGAGCCGCGGCCACCGCGGACGTTCGACGAGGATGCGGCCAGCTCGCACCACCGCAAGACCGGCCAGGAAATGGCGACGTACCGCATCAGCGTCGGTAAGCGTCATCACGTCGCTCCCGGTGCCATCGTCGGTGCCATCGCCAACGAAGGCGGTCTGCGTCGAAGCGACTTCGGGCACATCAGCATTCGTCCCGACCATTCGCTGGTCGAGTTGCCTGCCGACCTCGCCGACGAGACGGTCGAGGCGCTGCGCCGCACCCGCATCAGCGGCGTGTTGATTCAGCTGCAGCCCGACTCCGGTCCTCCCGGACGCAGTGGCGGGCCGCGCGGCGGCGGAAAGTTCAAGGGCAAGCGCTAGCACCACGTGCGCGGAACTTCGTAGCCCGCTACGAAGTTCCGCGCACGACCCGCCGGCTCGAGCGTTTGATGGCTCAGGCCCCGGGTATCCACACGTGCATGACCAACGTCACTCTGCGTGTCAATGGAACCGATCGTGAGATCGACTGCGACACTCGATCCACTCTGCTCGACGCACTTCGCGAGAACCTGGATCTCGTCGGGGCCAAGAAGGGGTGCGACCACGGTCAGTGTGGTGCCTGCACCGTCCTGGTCGACGGCCGGCGAATCAACAGTTGCCTCACGTTCGCCGTCGCGCAGGTCGGGCGCGAGATCATCACGGTCGAGGGACTGTCCGACGGCGACACTCTGCATCCCGTGCAGCAGGCTTTCGTCGATCGTGACGCGTTCCAGTGCGGGTACTGCACGTCCGGGCAGATCTGCTCGGCGGTCGCGGTGATCGAGGAGGCGAAACAGGGCTGGCCCAGCGCGGTCACCGAAGACCTCGAGGCCACCGATGTCGAACTCGACTCCGGCGAAGTGCGCGAACGCATGAGCGGCAACCTGTGCCGCTGCGGTGCGTACGCGAACATCGTTCCCGCAGTGCAGGACGCGTCATGAGAACCTTCGAATACCGAACCGCCACTGCGATCGACGACGCTCTCGAGCGCCTGGCGGGGGACGAGAACGCAATGTTGCTCGGTGGCGGCACCAATCTGGTCGATCTGATGAAGCTGGGTGTGGCCGCACCATCGGCGTTGATCGATGTGACGCCATTGCCGTTGCACGACATCGACGTCGCCGACGACGGAGCGTTGCGGATCGGCTCCGGGGTGTCCAACAGCGATCTTGCGGTGCATCCGGTTGTCCGCCAGCGGTATCCGGTGCTCTCGCGGGCAGTGCTGTCCGGGGCCTCGGGCCAGCTACGCAACATGGCCACCACCGGCGGAAACCTGTTCCAGCGCACCCGATGCGTCTACTTCATGGACGCATCCAAGCCGTGCAACAAGCGCGAACCCGGTTCGGGCTGTCCGGCACGTAATGGCGAGCATCGAAACCTCGCCATCCTCGGAGCCTCGTCGTCGTGCGTGGCGACGCATCCGTCCGACATGGCCGTCGCGCTGTCGGCTCTCGACGCGCGCATCGTCGTTCGCGGAGTCGACGGTGAACGGAAACTCGAGATGGACGAGTTCTACCGATTGCCCGGCGATGATCCGACGCGAGACAACACTGTCGCCCGAGACGAGATCGTCACCGCCATCGAAATTCCGAAGGCTGCCGACGGCACTGTCTCGACGTATCGGAAGGTACGGGACAGGCAGTCGTACGCGTTCGCGGTCGCGTCGATCGGCGCTGTGCTCGACGTCGAGGACGGAATCGTACGTGGGGTGGCGATCGCGCTGGGCGGCGTCGCGCACCGACCGTGGCGGGCCCGAACCGCCGAACATGCTTTGCTCGGAACCGCTCCCGACGAGGCGTCGTTCCGGGCTGCGATCACCGAGGAACTGCACGCAGCAGAGCCGTTGCGAGACAACGCGTTCAAAATTCCGCTGGTCACGAACCTGGTGACGCGCACGCTGACGGAGTTGGCAGAGCTGGGCACACACGAAGAGTTGGGAGATCGGTCATGACGGCATCGATCGGCCGGTCGATTCAGCGCACCGAGTCCGTCGACAAGGTCACCGGCCGAGCGCGCTACGCCGCCGAGCAGCCGCCGATCGCCGGCCAGGTGTACGCCTGGTACGTGCCCGCGACGGTTCCCGTCGGGACGGTCGAGAACGTCGAACTCGCTGACGGGGGCCCGTCGGTGCACTCGCTGCTGTGGCACGGCAACGCCGAGAAGCTGGGCGACGTGGAAGATGTGGAACTGCATGTGCTGCAATCGAATTCCGTTGCTTACCGCGGCCAGATCGTGGCCGTCGTTCTGGCCGACACCCTCCAGGCTGCCCGCGCGGCTGCTGCCCGAGTACAGGTGCGTTACGCCGACGTTCGCTCACCCGACAACACCCTGAGCGCCGATCACAGCTCGCTGTATGCGCCCGAGTCCGTCAACGCTGGGTTCCCCACCGACGTCACGGTCGGTGATCCGGACGCTGCATTGACGACGGCCGAGCATGTCGTCGACAACTGGTACTCGACGGCTCCGATGCACAACAGTCCGATGGAACCGCACGCCACCACGGCGCAATGGTCCGATGGTGTACTCACGGTCTGGGATTCGACGCAGGCACCGTCGGGCGTTCAGGGCGATCTCGCGACGGCGTTCGGACTGGAACCCGCGAATGTTCGCGTGATTGCCGAGAACGTCGGCGGAGGCTTCGGGGCGAAAGGCAGTACTCGGCCCAACGCAGTTCTCGCTGCGATGGCGGCGCGAGCAACCGGCAAGACCGTCAAGCTGGTTCTACCGAGGCAGGCCCTGTTCGATGTCGTCGGATACCGCACCCCGACCCTCAATCACGTTCGCCTCGGTGCGGATTCGAGTGGCAGGCTGCAGGCCATCGCGCACGATTCCTTCCAACAGACGAGCACGATCTTCGAGTTCTGTGAGCAGACGTCGGAATCGACCCGGCACATCTATGCCTCGCCCAACCGCGCCACAACGCATCGGCTCGCCGCGCTGGATGTCGGCACCCCGCGCTGGATGCGAGCCCCGGGTGAGGCACCCGGCATGTTTGCAGTCGAGACGGCGATCGACGAATTGGCAACGGCCACCGGAATCGATCCGATCGAGCTTCGGATCCGCAACGAACCCGACGTCGATCCCGCGAGTGGGAATCCGTTCAGCTCCCGCAGTGTGGTGCAGTGCCTGCGCGAGGGTGCCGAGAAATTCGGCTGGGACCGTCGAGACTCCACGCCGGGCCGACGCCGAGCAGGCAATACTCTGCTCGGAATGGGCGTCGCCACAGCGAGTTACCCGGTGCTGATCTCGCCGAGTACCGCGGCGGCTCGCGTCGAGCAGGACGGCACTATCACGGTGTCCGTCGCTGCATCCGACATCGGAACCGGCGCTCGGACCGTGCTGCGGCAGATTGCCGCCGATGCGCTCGAGGTCGACGCGGATGCCGTCACACTGGAACTGGGCGACAGCGCTCTGCCCAAGGCCCCCGGTGCCGGTGGATCCTCGGGCACCTCCTCCTGGGGTTGGGCGGTCACCAAGGTCTGTAACGCGTTGCGGGACCAGGGACCGTTGCAGCCGGGTAACTCCGCCGAGGCCGATACAACCGACGACGTCGAAGCCCAGAAAGAGTTGGCGCGCATGGCGTTCGGTGCCCAGTTCGCCGAGGTGGCGGTCGACGTCGACACCGGTGAAGTACGCGTGCGCCGGATGCTGGGGGCGTTCGGCATCGGGAAGGTGATGAATCCACGGCTGGCCCGGTCGCAGCTCATCGGCGGCATGACGTTCGGACTCGGAATGGCGTTGATGGAGAGCGGCGTCGTCGATCACGAATTCGGCGGCTTCGCCAACCACGACCTCGCCGAGTACCACATCCCGGCCTGCGCGGACGTCACCGATCTCGAGGCCGTGTGGATCGAGGAGGTCGACACCGAGCTAGCCCCGATGGGCGGCAAGGGAATCGGTGAGATCGGTGCGGTGGGCTCGTCGGCAGCCATCGGCAATGCGGTCTACAACGCCACCGGCGTCCGAGTCCGCGACCTCCCGATCACCCTGGACAAGGTGCTACCGCACCTCTAGAGCGGCTTCGCCGCATGTGAGTGGAAACTCGACCCCTGCTACGAAGTTCCACTCACATGCCTCGACGGATTCGTTTCGCAGGCTCCACTCACCTGCCTCAACGGATTCGTTTCGCAGGCTCCACTCACATGCCTCGATGGATTCGTTCCACAGGCTCCACTCACGATCGGGCGCAGCCCCTCTACGCCAAGATTCGCTGTAGGAACTGTCGGGTGCGGGGCTCGGTCGGGTTCGCGAGAACCTGCTCGGGCGTCCCGCGTTCGACGACGACGCCGTTCTCGAGGAACAGCACCTGATCGGCCACCTGCTGGGCGAAGCGGATCTCGTGGGTGACGATCACCATCGTCCAGCCTTCGGCGGCAAGGCCTTTGATGACGCCCAGTACTTCGCCGACCAGTTCGGGATCGAGCGCGGAGGTCGGCTCGTCGAACAGCATCAGTTTGGGGCGCAGGGCGAGGGCCCGGGCGATTCCGACGCGTTGCTGTTGGCCGCCGGAAAGCTGGAACGGGTACTGGTCGGACTTGGCGTCGAGACCGATCTGATCGAGGATCGCGTGAGCGTCGCGAGTGGCGTCGTCTTTGGCCCGTTTCTGGACGATCACCGGTCCCTCGATGATGTTCTGCAGCACGGTCTTGTGGGGAAACAGATTGTGGCTCTGGAACACCATGCCGCTCTGCGCGCGGAAGTGGCGCAGTCGCGCGGCGTCCACGGGCTCGGCGAAGTCGACCGACACGTCGCCGATGCGGATCAGGCCGGCATCGGCTCGGTCGAGAGCATTGAGCGTTCGCAACACGGTGGTCTTGCCGGAGCCGGACGGCCCGATGATGACGGTGACGGTGCCCGACGGCACGGTGAACGAGACGTCCTTCAGTACCTCGATCGGTCCGAACGATTTCTTCAGTGCGGATACTTCCAGCAGGTCTGTCATTTCGCCACGTACCTGTCGAGTCGGACTTCGAGTTTGCCTTGGAAGAACGAGAGAATTATGCAGATCACCCAGTAGTACAGGGCGGCAACGGAGTACAGCGTGAAGAAGTCGAACGTCGGAGCCGCCGCCAGCTGCGCGACGCGCAGCAGTTCGGTCACCAGGATGGTCGATGCCAGCGAGGTGTCCTTGACCAGCGAGATCAACGTGTTCGACAGCGGCGGCACGGCGGTGCGCAGTGCCTGCGGAAGCACGATGCGCTGCAACGTGGTTCGGTATCCCATGCCGATCGTCTGCGCGGCCTCCCACTGGCCCTTGGGCACGCTCAATATCGCAGCGCGAATGACTTCGGCCGCGTAGCCGCCGACATTGAGCGAGAACGCCACGACCGCCGCCGGAAACGGCGAGATCACGATGCCGAACTGCGGCAGGCCGTAGAAGATGATGAACAGCTGCAGCAGTAGGGGAGTGCCGCGAATGATCGAGACGTAGAACCGGGCCACTGCGGCGAGGGGCTTGATCGACGAGATCCGGGCGAGTGCCACGGCCAGCGCGATGATCAGTCCCACAACGAAACTGACGGCGGTCAGCGGGATCGTCATGGTGACCGTCGCCTTGAGCATCGGCCACAGGTTGTCGAGTACCAACTGCATCTTCGACGGCGCAGTGGTTCCTGCGTCCTCGCTCACCGGTGCCGCGGTGTCGGCGGTCGGTGCCGCGACGTCGCTGCCGAAGTACTTCTTCGAGATCTCGGCGATGGTGCCGTTGTCACGGAGGGTGTCGATGGCCGCGTCGACCTCCTCCATCAGGCCGCTGTTCTTGCGGGCCACGAAGGACTGCAGCGTCGTGTCGCCCGTGTTTCCGGAGACCCGCACTCCCGTGTCGCCGGTCTGCTGCAGGTATTCGGCGATGGCGAGCGAGTCGTTGACGGTGGCGTCCACCCGGCCGTCCTTGACGAGCGCGACCGCTTGGACGAATCCCTCGACCGCCTCGACGTTCGCGCCCGCGTCGGCAGCGACCTCGGCCCAGTTGCTCGTCGACGATTGGGCGGTGGTCTTGCCGGCCAGATCGGCCGTCGAGGTGATCGTGGTGTTGTTCGCGGCGGTGAGAATCTGGCCTTCGGACACCGTGTAGGGCTTGGACAGGTCGTAGGTCGACTGCCGGGCGGGAGTGATCGACACCTGGTTCGCGATCAGGTCGAAGCGTTGCGATTGCAGCCCGGCGAAGATCGAATCGAAGGGGGTCTGCACGAAGTCGACGCGGACGCCCAGTTCGTCGCCGACCGCGTTGATGACGTCGATGTCGTAGCCGGTGAGTTGGCCGTCCCCGCCCTGATAACTGAACGGGCTGTACGTGCCCTCGGTGCCGACGACGAGTACACCGTCGTCGCGCACTCGGTCCAGGAGGGATTGCGACGACGAACTACACCCGGACAATCCGAGTATGCCGATCAGAATCGCGACCAGAACCAGAGTGGATCTGCGCACCATCTAGGCCTGCTTTCGCTGTAATGACGAGTGGAGAAAAACCTACCCGTCGATCTCCAGTTCCGCTGACACGACGACGGTGTTGTTCATCGGCAATGCGGCCGCTCCCAGCGCAGTCCGCGCATGCGCACCGACCTCGGGTCCGAAGATCGCCAACACCAGATCGGAGAACCCGTTGACGACGGTGGTGGTCTGAGTGAAGCCGTGATCGGCGTTGACCGAGCCGGTGACGGTCAGCCACGCGCTGATTCGATCGAGATCTCCGATGGCACGGGCGAGGCTGCCCAATACCGCGAGGGCGGTGTCACGCGCGGCGTCGGTGGCGGCGTCGAGGTCGACTTCGGACGGCACCGCACCGAACGGACCGGCGAGGGTTCCGTCCGGTGCGAGCGGCGAATGACCCGAGACGAAGACGCGGTTGCCGCGCACGCGAACCCAATCGAAGGAGAACTCGAATCCCGGTGGTGCGCTCGGTTCACCGGGCAGCTCGAAGCCGAGTTCGGCGATGCGACGTTCGATCTCCATGAACGAAAATCCTGTCAGACCGCAACGCCGTTGATGGTGCGAACCGTCCATCGGGTGCCGTCGTGTTCGAGTGTGGACACACCGGCGTTGAGTATGCGGGGTGAGTGTCGTCGACGGATTGCGTCGAAGATGGCTCGAATGACGCCACCGTGGGCCACGGCGATCACCGCGGAGTCGGGGTAGCGCGAGGCGATCTCGTCGACGGCTCGCACGCCCCGGACGATCAGATTCGATCGTGGCTCGAGGCCCGGGTATCGCCCGTCCGGCCAATGCGAGTACGCGTCCCAGTCGGTGAATCCCTCGGCGTCACCGAAGTGACGTTCGGCCAGATCCGGGAATTCGGCGGTTCGGTTCAGGCCCAGATGGGTCCCGATGATGTCGGCGGTTTCCGCGGCCCGCGCCAGCGGCGAACTGACCAGGTGATCCCACGTACGGAACTCCAGTTCGTAGCCTGCCTCGCGGGCCTGAGCTCGTCCGGTGTCGTTGAGAGGGATGTCCGAAGAGCCCTGCAGGCGGCCGTGCAAATTCCAGTTCGTTTCACCGTGCCGAACCAGCGCCAGAAAAGTCATAGTGAGCGGAGAATATCCCAGAGTTACCAGGGAGTACGGTCGATACCGAGATAAGCGAACGAGCACGGAGGATTGTCGATGAATCTTGCCCTGACAGAAGAAGAGGCCGCATTCCGCGACGAGATGCGGACGTTCTTCACCACGAAGATCCCCGCCGAGATTCGCGAGAAGAACGCGACGGGTCAGGAGTTGAGCAAGGACGAAGTGGTCACGACCATGCGAATCCTGAACGAGAACGGCCTGGCAGTACCGCATTGGCCTGCGGAGTTCGGTGGCCGCGACTGGTCTGCGGTCCAGCGTCACATCTGGCTCGACGAAATGCAGCTGGCCTCGGTACCCGAGCCGCTGGCGTTCAACGCGTCGATGGTGGGCCCGGTCATTGCGACGTTCGGGTCGCAGGAGATCAAGGAGAAGTTCCTGCCGAAGACGGCGAACCTCGACATCTGGTGGTGTCAGGGGTTCTCCGAGCCCGAGGCCGGTTCGGATCTCGCCTCGCTGCGTACCACCGCCATTCGGGACGGTGACGACTACATCGTCAACGGCCAGAAGACGTGGACCACTCTCGGCCAGTACGCCGACTGGATCTTCGCGTTGGTACGCACCAACCCCGATGCACCGAAGAAGCAGGCCGGAATTTCGTTCCTGCTCATCGATCTGAACACCCCCGGCATCGAGATGCGTCCCATCAAGCTGGTCGACGGCAGCGTCGAGGTCAACGAGGTGTTCTTCGACAACGTCCGCGTCCCGGCCGAGAATCTCGTGGGCGAGGAGAACCAGGGCTGGAGCTACGCGAAGTTCCTGCTCGGCAACGAGCGCACCGGCGTCGCCCGCGCCGGACACACCAAAGTTCGACTGGGACAGGCGAAGAAGCACGCGGCGCAGACGAAGGTCGGCACCGGGACGCTGCTCGAGGATCCACTGTTCGCGGCCAAGCTTGCCGAGGTGGAGAACGAACTGCTCGCCCTCGAGCTCACCCAGTTGCGGATGGTCTCGAGCTCGGACGACGGCAAGCCGAACCCGGCATCGTCGATTCTGAAGCTGCGGGGTTCCGAATTGCAGCAGACCACAACCGAATTGCTGATGGACATCGCCGGGCCGGACTCCTTGCCCTACGAGGCAGGCGAGGACATCGAGAGCGACGGTTGGGCACAGCGGTCGGTACCGAACTACCTCAACTATCGCAAGGTCTCGATCTACGGCGGCTCGAACGAGGTTCAGCGCACCATCATCGCGTCGGCGATTCTCGGACTGTAAGGGAGCATCTGAAGACATGGATTTCGAACTCAACGAAGAGCAGAAACTGCTGCGCGACACCACCCGTGAGGTTCTCTCGCGCGCCTACGACACCGAGAAGCGCAACAAGATCGTGGCCGGTGAGCTGGGGTGGAGCACCGACGTCTGGAAGCAGCTGGCCGAGGTCGGTCTGCTGGGTCTGACGTTCAGCGAGGACGACGGCGGTATGGACGCCGGTCCCGTGGAGATCATGGCGGTCATGACCGAGGTCGGACGACGGCTCGCGCCGGAGCCCATTCTCGACGCCGTTCTGGTGCCCGGCGGGCTCATCTCCGAGCTCGGCTCAGCCGATCAGCGCAAGCGACTTCTGCCACCCGTGGCCGAGGGCTCGTCGATGTTGGCGTTCGCGCACAACGAATCCGGCAGCCGCTGGCCGAACGTCGAGGTTGCCACCACGGCGACCGAGGACGGCGGATCGTGGTCGATCAGCGGCGTCAAGAACCCGGTTCCGCACGGCGGCAGCGCTGACGTCATCGTCGTCAGTGCCGTGCTCCCCGGCGGTGGAACCGGATTGTTCGTCGTCGACGGCGACGCGACCGGGCTGACCCGCAAGTCGTACGCCACCCACGACGGGCAGCGCGCCGCGCAGATCGAATTCTCCGACGTTGCTGCAGAACCGCTGGGTTCGGCCGAGAACGCAGCCGCGGCGATCACCGGTGCCGAGGTGCGCGCACAGGCCGCACTGTGTGCCGAGGCAGTGGGAGCAATGGAGGAGGCGCTGCGGCTGACCACCGATTACCTCAAGCAGCGCAAGCAGTTCGGGGTTCCGCTGGCCAAGTTCCAGGCGCTCACCTTCCGTGCGGCGGACATGTACGTGCTACTCGAGCTGGCCCGCAGCATGAGCCTCTACGCCACGATGTCGTTGGCGGACGGCAATGTCGACACGACCATCGCCTCGCGCGCCAAGCTGCAGATCTCGCGTTCCGGTCGCAAGATCGGCCAGGAGGCAATTCAGCTGCACGGCGGAATCGGCGTCACGGCCGAATATCCCGTCGGGCACTACACCAGTCGGCTCATTGCCATCGAGCACACTCTCGGTGGGGCCGACGAGCACCTGCGCATCCTGTCGGACAAGGTCGCCGATCACGACCTCATCGGAATCTGATCCGGTAAAAGGATACGGGCCCGGCCACCTCGTCCAGGTGGTCGGGCCCGTTCTCGTCTCTCGGACGCGTCAGCTACCCGAATCCGCCTGCACCACAAGGTCGGCCACAGCTGCGGGGTTGGAAACCAGGATCGCGTGCGAGCCCGGAACCTCGGTCACCCGGGCCCCGGCCCGCTGCGCCATGAACCGCTCGGCGGAGGTCGGGATGATCTGATCCTGCTGGGGGATCAGCGCCCACGACGGGGTGTGCGCCCAGGACGGCGGACCGCTCGGTTCGAGCAAGGCACCGGCAGCGATGGTCTTCTGGTGAGCGGCCATGCGGGCGGCCTGCTCCTCGGTGACGTCGGGGGCGAAGAACGGACGGAACAGCGCGGGCGTGATGTACGAGTCGACGTTCTTGCCGATCAGGTTGGACGAATCGTCGACGATAGACAGCCCGATCACCGGTGGGACCAGAGCCGTCACGGGGAATCGGAACGGGTCGAGTTCGAGTGCGACGGGTTCGCCTTCGACCGGCATGAACGCCGCGACGTAGACCAGAGCCTCCACGTTGTCCGCGTGCACGTTGCTGATCACCGTGCCGCCGTAGGAATGGCCGACCAGCACCACGGGCCCGTCGATGTTCTCGACGACGTCGGTCACCGAGGCCGCATCGATCGCCGGGCCGCGCAGTGAGTTCTCGGCGGTGACGACGGGGTAGCCGCGGCCGCGTAGGTCGGCCGCGACACCGTCCCAGCTGGTGCTGTCGGCGAAGGCACCGTGCACGAGGACAACGGTCGGCAGGCCCTGCGCAGCGGCCGGAGCCACCCCGATCCCGAGCATCGTGCCCACGGTCAGTGCCGCGGCTGCGAGCAGGGAGGTCCACTTGGAAGACGTCATGTTCTCAACCTGCCACACGCCAGGAGTTTCCACGGTGTTCACCGTCCGGATTCGACCAGCTTTTTCTCAGTGAACGCTCGTATGCTTGGCTTGTGGCAGTGGCGTTCGCCCGACCGGGTGATCGTGAAACGGTAGGTCCGATCGTGAGCGAGAGTTCGATGAAGTCTCGGATGGCCGAGTACCCACGTCCCCATCACTGCTTGTTGCACATCAGCGACACGCATCTCGTCGACGGCGGCGGTCGCTTGTACGGCGGCGTGGACAGTGAGTTGCGGCTCGAACAAGTGATGACCGATGTTCGGAACTCGGGGGTGCGGCCCGATGCGTTGGTGTTCACCGGTGATCTGACGGACAAGGGCGAGGCGGGTGCCTACGAGAAGCTCCGCGCTCTGGTCGAGCCGGTGGCCGAGGAGCTCGGCGCGCAGATCGTCTGGGCGATGGGCAATCACGACGACCGCGCGACGTTCCGTCGGACCCTGCTCGACGCGGAACCGAGCGGGCAGTCCATCGATCGCGTGCACGACGTCGACGGGCTTCGCATCGTCACCCTGGATACGACGGTCCCCGGAAAGCATCACGGTGAGCTCGCCGACGAGCAATTGGCTTGGCTCGCAGACACTCTCGCAACCCCTGCCGAGTTCGGGACGATTCTGGCGATGCACCACCCGCCGGTACCGACCGTGCTCGATCTCGCAGTTCTGGTCGAGCTCATCGATCAGCCGCGCCTGGCGGACGTGCTGCGCGGCAGCGACGTGAGATCGATACTCGCAGGGCATCTGCACTATTCGACGACAGCGACGTTCGCGGGTATCCCCGTCTCGGTCGCGTCGGCCACGTGCTACACCCAGGATCTCAATGTTCCCGCCGGCGGGTTACGCGGTCGCGACGGAGCCCAGGGCTACAACCTGGTTCACCTCTACGACGACACCGTCGTCCATTCGGTGGTACCGACGGGCTCGTACGACACTGTGGGAGAGGCAGTGTCGGCAGAGGAGACCGCGCGCCGGCTCGACGCAGCGGGAGTGACCATTGCCGACAGCGCCCGTCGAAAGTTGTTCAGCGACGCCTAGTTCGGGGTGCGTTCCCACGGCGCGACGATGGGGAAGTACTTGTCCAGGAACTGCGTCACGGTGCGCGTGCGCAGATCGAGGTCGACCTCCGGGAAGCTGCCGTCGTTGAGGCAGAAGAAGTCGACCGATCTTTTGGGCAGCAGCTTCTCCATCAACTCGAGACCCGCGACGGACGTGGTGTCGATGTACCGAACCTTCGCATCCTTCTGGACCACGGCGCGTCCGCTCATCAGCGCGTAGTAGTGGTACAGCGAATTCGTGACCGAGATGTTCGTACTCGCGCGGAATGCACTGGCAGCGGTGGAGGCGAACTCGTCGGGGAACTCGTTCTCCATTTCCTGCATCACGCTGCGGCGCAACGGCGTTGCCGCATGCTCGAGGTGCCGGGTGGTCGTCATCCCGAAGCGGTCCTGCAGGATCCGACGGTTCACGCGTGCCGCGTTCTCGAAGCCGCTGCGGTCGGCGTCGCTGTAGCCCAATCCGATTCGCGTCGTCGCCTCGATGAACATGCTGATTCCGCCGGGGGAGAAGAACATCGACGGGCTGACGGGGCGACCGAAGAACATGTCGTCGTTCGAGTACAGGAAGTGCTCGGACAACCCGGGGATGTGGTGCAGCTGGCATTCGACGGCCTGCGAATTGTGCGTCGGCAGTACGGAGGTATCGACGAAGAACGCCTCGCTCGGCACGAACGTCACCTTGGGATGGTCGGCGAGCCACGCCGGCCTCGGGGAGTCGGTGGCGACGAAGATGCGCCTGATCCACGGTGCGTACAGGTGAATCGACCGCAGTGCGTACTTCAGTTCGTCGATCTGCCGGTACCGGGCGGCCGAATCGTCGCCTTCGCCGACGACGTAGTTCGCCATCCGGCGGGCGCGTTGAGCCTGGAATTCCGCGGACGAACCGTCGACCCACGAGAACACGATGTCGATGTCGAAATTGATGTCCGACGCGTGGTCGGCGAACATGTTCTCGATGGTCGGCCAGGTTCGGCCGAAGCGCTCGACGGTGCCGCGGACGGCCTCGTCGGGCCGGATGTTGCGGCGAGTGAGCGAGTTCTCGATCGGCAGCACGATCTCGGACGGTGAGAACGACCACAGCTCGATCTGCACCGCGGTCGATGCGCCGTAGTAGAGCCCGCTGAACGGCTCGACACGTGGGCGGTAGAGCCGCACGATGCGCGCGTTCGACGACGGCGACAAGGTGCCATCGGCTACCAGTACCGCTTTTCCGCGGGCGTCGACGGTCTTGGAATAGAAGGGCTCGGCGCGGCAGGCATGCACCAGGGCCGTGGTCAGTGCCTCGCGAGCGGCCAGTTCTATGGCGATGACGGGACGCTCGTCGTTGCCGCGCACCAGTAGGTACTTGATCCGCGCGGCGTCGAGCACGGCGCGCACGAACAGCAGATCTTCGACCATCGCCTGGTGCGGGGTGGTCGAGGTGATGGTCAGTGCGTAGCGGCCGTCGTGGCTGACGACGTCGGACCGTTCGCTCAAGCGCGCGGCGGCAGCGTCGGATTCTCGGGTGACGGCATCGTTGGTCTCGTGCTCCGGTGGAACGAGGTAGATATCGTGCGGGGCAGAAGACGAGGTGATGACGTTCCTTCCGGAGTGTTCGCGCTGGCCGAGGAACCCCGGTGCCGTCTCAGTCTAGTGCAGGTGCGGTGCCTTTCGGACGCGCTGCGGTAGAACCCTGCTCGCTGCGACCAGGCCCAGTGCGATACCGACGGCGTCGGCGAGTGCGTCGGCGGCCGATCCGGAGCGACCGAGCGGCAGGATCGCCTGCAGGAACTCCGACACCACTGCGAACGCCGACGCCCACAGTGCGGTGCTGACCCAGCCGATGCCGGCGAGTCGGGAGGTGTAGGCGAGAGCAGCGAACAGGATGCAATGAATGATCTTGTCGCTGTGCTGAAAGCCGGACGGCACCCCGGACGCGGGGGTGAAGAGAACGATCAGCGCGACGACGAACGTGACGGCCAGGGGAATTCGGTACGTCGACTGCGAGATCACTGCGAAGAGTTTACCGGCGCTGCAGCACCACCACTGTGTCGATTCGCTCGTCGCCGTCCGGCGTCGTCCGGGTGCGGTGTTCGGCGTGGATCACCTCGAACCCGTCGCCCGCCGCAGCGACGACCGGTTCCGGTGCGAACAGTCGGTGCTTGGCCGGGTGCTGCGAGGCGTGGCTGTCGCTGGGACTGTGACCGACGATCAGTAGACGGCCCTTCGGCGCGACCGCCGCGGCGAACCTGCGGGTGGTCAGTTCTAATTCGTCCGGCGGCACCTGCAAGAAGTGCACCGACACCAGATCGAACGCCGCGGCCGGGGGAGTCCAGTCCAGTACGTCTTCCTGACGCCAATCCACCGCGAGCGTCTGTGACCCGAGTGCCTGCTGTGCGGCGCGAGCGCGGCCCAGGGCCACATCGGAGATGTCGACGCCGGTCACGTTCCATCCTTCGCCGGCCAGCCAGAGTGAGTCGGCACCTTCACCGCAGCCGATGTCCAGGGCGCGGCCCGGAATCAGCTCGGACGCTTCCTGTACCAACACGGCGTTGGGATTTCCGCTCCAGATGGCGGTGCGTTGGTTGTAGAGGTTGTCCCAGAACGATTCGTCGAAGGCACCGTTCTCGAAATCCGGTTCCGGGTGGGTCGGGTCGGCTGGATGAGTGTGCGCAGGTGTGTGGTCGGCCATGGTTCGAGACTGCCCGCTGTCGTCCCCGAGCGCAAACGAATTTGCTCATTCGGCAAAAATAGGCCTTGGGTAAAGTAATCCGTCATGACCGAACCGGAACGCGAAGTACTGACGTGGGAGACCTTCGGAGACGCCTCGCGCGATCTGACGAAGAAGATCGTGGGCGACGGGTTCGTTCCGGACATCGTCATCGCAATCGCCCGCGGCGGACTCATCCCTGCCGGTGCCATCTCCTACGCCATGGGCGTCAAGGCTGCCGGCACCCTCAACGTCGAGTTCTACTCCGATATCGAAGAGACTTTGCCCGATCCTGTTGTGCTCGAACCACTTCTGGATACCGACGCGATCGTCGGCAAGAAGCTGCTCGTCGTCGACGACGTCGCCGATTCCGGCCGCACCCTGGCGCTGGTGATCGATCTACTGAAGGCGCACACGGCCGACGTGCGGTCGGCCGTGATCTACACCAAGCCCAGAACCATTGTGCAGCCGGACTACTCGTGGCGAGAGACCGACAAGTGGATCAATTTCCCGTGGTCCACGTTGCCGGTCATCACCTGAGTTATTCGCTGGAGACGTCGATCAGCACCTTGCCGACGGTTCCGTTCTCGACGGCGTCGTGTGCGGCCGCGGTCTCGCTCAGAGGGAAGCGGTGCAGTGGCAGGCCGGTGGCTTCGCCCACTTCCAGCACACCTGCTGCCGCCGCCGCGCTGACGTCCGCCTCGGCGTTGCGCAGAGCCTCGTCGCCCACGGTGTAGAGCAGCACGAACTGGTAGCGAGTGTTGAGCACCATGTTCGGCCGGACGTCGAGGGTGATGGTGTCGCCGCCGTTGTTGGCGTAGACGGCTACGGATGCTCGGTTCGCTCCCACGGCCGCGTTGAGTGCGGCGTTCTGTGCGGGAGCGACCTCGACCACCAGATCGATTCCGCCGGGCACCAATTCGCGGATGTCAGCGGCGGCGTCTCCGGTCTTGTAGTTCACCACGTGGTGCGCGCCGGCAGCGGTGGCCAGTGCGCCCTTCTCCGGTCCGCTGACGGTCGTCACCACGGTCGCGCCTGCCCAGCGGGCCAATTGGATCGCGGCATGGCCGACGGCACCGGCGCCACCGGCGACGAGTACCGACTTGCCTTCCAACGCGCCGGGATGCAAGCGAGACGGGCCGTCCTCGGACACCGTCAGTGCGCGGTGTGCCGTCATCGCGGGTACGCCGAGGCTCGCGCCGACGTCGAAGCTGACGCCGTCGGGGAGAGCCACCACACGTGATGCGGGAAGGTTGGTGAACTTCTGCGCCGTTCCGGTCGGGCGCTGATGCTGGGCCAGGTACACCCAGACGCGATCTCCTACGGCCAGCCCCTCGACTTCAGGGCCCACGGCGTCGATCACTCCGGCACCGTCCTGGTTCGGAACCACCTCGTCGAACGCCAGCTTCTCGCCCGGTCCGGAACCGGTCCTGTTCTTCCAGTCCGTCGGATTGACGCCCGAGACCACGACGCGCACGCGCACTTCGCCTGCGGCCGGCTCGGTCACCTCGCGATCTTTCGGTTCGAGGACGGACGAATCGCCGGTGCGGGTGTACACAATTGCTGGAGAAGTCATACCGGGTTCAACGCGCCTGGAGGGCGCCGATGTTCCCTTCGCGGCAATCGGGGTATGCACGACTGGCTATCAGTGCTCGACGAAAGAGGCGTACTCGATGAACCACAACGACCTGCTGACCGACGCATTCGGTCGAATCAAGGAACTCGTTCACTCGGTGTTGGACGACATCCCCGCTGCCGCGTTGACCTATCGGCCCGACGCCGATGCCAACAGCATCGCGTGGTTGCTGTGGCACCTGACGCGTGTGCAGGACGACCACATCGCGGGTGTGGCCGGGAGCGAACAGGTCTGGACGTCGGACTCGTGGTTCGAGCGTTTCGGATTGCCGTTCGACAAGTCCGACATCGGGTACGGCCAATCGTCCTCCGACGTCGCTCAGGTCACCTCGAGCGCCGAGTTGTTGCGCGAATACCACGACGCCGTGCACTCGAAAACCGTTGCGTACCTGAGCGGTATCTCGACCGACGATCTGGACCGAATCGTCGACGAGAACTGGGATCCGCCGGTCACGTTGGGTGCGCGCCTGGTGTCCGTGGTCTCCGACGACCTTCAGCATGCCGGGCAGGCGTCGTACGTTCTCGGCCTGTACACCCGGCAGGCATAGCCGTCAGGCGTAACGCTTCTGCAGGTTCTCCAGCGTCTTTCGGATGTTGCGACGCTGGAACTGCGGGAACGTCTTGCCGCTGGTGACGATCTTGTCGAACACGAGCGCCAGGGCATCGGGCCATTTCGTTCTGTCGTCGGTCC
Organism: Rhodococcus sp. NKCM2511; assembly: GCF_014905595.1. Taxonomy (NCBI): domain Bacteria; kingdom Bacillati; phylum Actinomycetota; class Actinomycetes; order Mycobacteriales; family Nocardiaceae; genus Rhodococcus; species Rhodococcus sp. NKCM2511. Next base: position 510,481 of record NZ_BNHJ02000003.1, read on the forward strand.
AGGTTTCGGTGACCTTTGTGCCGCCCGTGACCGGCTCGAAGTCGTATCGCCAGGTTGCGTTCGCGCCCTTCATCTTCGGAGCGCTCTTGCCGATGGCGTGGACGCGGAACTCGAAGGTCTTGCCCGGGTCGGCTGCGGTCACGGTGCAGCGAGTGATCCACTTCGCCCGGCCGCGCTTGTTGGTTCCGTCGAATACCATTCCCACGTAGGCGCTCTCGCGAGGATCGTGCACAGTGGCACCGGTATTTTCGGGACTCCACTGGCCCATCTTGGTGGGGTCGCTGATCGCAGCGTAGAGGGTGTCGGCGTCGGCGTTGACAACGACGCTGTCGGACACTGTGAACTCGCGGCTCATGAGGATGCGCCGTTCTTCAGGCCTGGATGAATACGAGTGAGCATGGGCACCAACAATGTTCGCGGGGTGATCTGGGCGAAGATCGATCCGATGCGGTTGGCGGGCCCGGGGATCGACACCATCCGTCCCTTGGCCATGTCGTCGACGGCGGTCTTGGCCACCGTTTCTGCCGACACCCACATGATCGATGGCAGTGCCTTCTCGGCGTCGTCTTTCGCGAAGCCCGCGGCCTCGCCGAAACCGGTTTGCACCGGTCCAGGGCACAGCGCGGTGGCGGTCACTCCCGTTCCGCGTAATTCTCCGGTCAGAGACTGGGTGTAGGAGAGGACGAACGCCTTGCATGCGCCGTATCCGGCCTGGCCTGGAAGCGGCTGGAACGCGGCGGTGGAGGCCACGTTCAGCAGAGCGCCGCGTCGTCGCTCGGTCATGCCGGGGAGGAATCGAGTGCAGAGATCGGCGACGGCAACCACGTCGACCTCGATCATGTTCATCTCTGCTTCGGGGTCGGATTCGACGACCGGGCCGAGCGTCGACAGCCCGGCGTTGTTCACCAGGATGTCCGGTATCAGTCCGAGTTCGGTGATGCGCCCGAGCAATTCGGCGCGGGCGGTGCGATCGGACAGGTCTGCTGCGAGCACCTCTGCGCGAACTCCCCGCGAGCGGAGCTCGTCCGCAAGCTCGTCGAGCTTGTCGGCGCGGCGGGCGACGAGGGTGACCCCGTGACCTCGGGAGGCGAGTTCGCGAGCGATGGCGGCACCGATTCCGGAAGACGCTCCGGTCACGACGGCAGTCCGGTCGGGTGCGGGGCGAGGGAGGCTCATGCCCCCACCGTAGCGAACGCCCGCTGTGCAACGCATTTGAATCCGGATGAGAGGTTAGCCTAGGGTTACTTTAAAGTCCCTTTGCTTGTCGAAAGGTAACCATGTTCTCTGTTTCACCGACCGGTCGACGGACTGCGCGCCGCGCAACCCTGCTGTCCGCGCTCACGGTGTCGGCCCTTGTGGTCGGTGCGTGTTCGAGTACCGATACCGCTGAGGAACCACAGGCGGGCAGCGACTTCGCGGCCGTCACCATCGATTCGGCGCTGGGTCAGGCCGTCATCGCCGAGAAGCCGGAGCGCATCGTGACGCTCGGCCAGGGCTCGGCCGAAACGGCGATCGCGTTGGGTACCGTCCCGGTGGGCGTCGAGGAGTATTCCTGGGGTGCCGACAACACCGGCTACCTCCCGTGGGTGCACGACGCGGTCACCGAATTGGGTGCCGAGCTTCCTCAGCAGTTCACGGGCGGAACCGAATTGAACATCGAGGCCGTCGCGGCTCTCGAACCGGATCTGATTCTGGCACCGTGGTCCGGCGTCACGCAGGATCAGTTCGACAAGCTCAGTGCCTTCGCCCCGGTGGTCGCCTACGAGGAGAAGCCGTGGACCACGACGTGGCAGGACCAGATCACCGTCATCGGCAAGGCCATGGGCGAGGAGCAGAAGGCGGCGGATGAGATCGACAAGATCGAGGACCGCTTCGCCGACGCTGCCGCCCAGCACCCCGAGTATTCGGACGTGAGCTTCTCTTACATCTACAACACCGGCCCCGGAACGCTCGGAGTGTTCCTCGCCGACGAGCAGCGCGTCGCGATGGTCCGCGGCCTCGGGCTGCAGGTCGATCCGGTGGTGAACACGCTCGACGAGACTGAGGGCACCGACTCATCCGTGATCGGCTTGGAGAACGCGAATCTGTTGAACGACTCCGATCTGATCTTCACCTTCTACTCCGATCCGCAGAACCGCACCGACACCGAAAATCAGCCTGCGTACAAGCAGATTCCGGCCGTGTCCCGCGGTTCGGTCGTTGCGCCGACGGATCAGTCCTTCGTCACCGGGTCGTCGATCATCAACCCGCTGACAGTGCCGTGGGCACTCGAGCGCTACGTGCCGATGATCGACGAGGCTGTTGCGAAGGTCGACGCCGGCATGTCTTCGACCAATTGAGCGGAGCGTAGAAGAGACGGTTGATCTCGACCCCATCGAGTCGCAGGCGGTGCAGAAAGCCCACGGCGGTCTACTCGAATCAATCTGTTGAGCAATCTCTTCCAGCCCCGCACCGTGTTCTCGGTGCGGGGCTGGTGTGCGTTCAGGTGGTTATGCGATGTGGGGGCCGGCTCGGGCGTGGGATTGTCGGGGTTGTCTGTAGGGGTCGACGGATGCCGGGGGTACGAACCAGGGGTGTTGATCGCTGCCGATGAACACTTCCCAATCGGAGTGGTGGATGAGTCGGTGATGAAATCCGCACAGGAGGACGAGGTTGTTCATGTCGGTGGGGCCACCATCGGCCCAGTGCCAGATGTGGTGACCTTCGGTCCAGGCGGCGGGTTTTCCGCAGCCGGGGAACGCACAGCCGTGATCGCGGGCCGTCAAGGCGCGTTTCTGTTTCGCGGTGACGGTACGGGCGGTGCGGGCGAGGTTGAGTGGGTTGCCGTTCTCGTCCATGACGATGGCGGTGAGAAGGCAATCGCAGGCGAGTTGGCGAGAGGTGTTGCGGGAGAGGGGTCCCATCCACGGTAGCCACCCGACCGACGTGCCGTCACCGAACAAGTCGCGATACGCGCCGCGATCCGGGCTCGGTCCGGCAGCGCTGTCGGTCTCGAGTTCATTCGCCGCGTCCGACTCGGTCGGGTCGGATCGTATTGGGTCGGAGTGGATCGGGTTGCCGGCGTCGATGTCCACCGGGTCGGCTGGATCGGCGTTGTCGGATTCTGCTGCAGCGCGGGTGGTTTCGTCGTCGGTGATGTCGTCGCTGTTCTGACCGCTCAGGCTCTGGAGGTCCTGCAACCGGATGTGGAGGTTGATGTGGGGTCTCTCTCCGCCTTCGGTGGGGCGATCCTTCGAGGCGAGGTAGTGGTCGAGGATCTGCCCGAATGCGTCGGCGCGTCGCCTCGCAGGACTGCGTTCGTCGGGGGTGCCGTCGGCTGCGGGCCGAGGTTCGGTCAGCGGTGAGAGTGCGGTGAAGAGCTTTTCTGCGGTGACGGCATCGAAGTCGGCCTTGAGGCACAGGCGTTGGTTGAGCATCTTCGATGCGAACAGTTCGTTGCGGTCGGTGTCCTCAGGGGGCGGCTTGTCGCTGCCGTAGGTGTCTTCGAGTTTGGTGATCGCTTCACGGATCTTGTCGGTGCGTGCCCCAGGCCCGGTGGCGGCGGCGATCATCGCGGTGCGGGCGATGTCGCGACCCTCTTGCGGGAGGTTCTTCGGTGGTGTTTCAGCGAAGGTGAGGATCAGGGCGGCGTGGTCGACGGACATGACGCCGGTGTTGACGGCGTCGGCGATGTCGGGGAAGTTCTTCAGTCCGCGGGCGAGGGCAACGATCTTGGTGGCTTTGCTGGGGGTGAGGAGGGTGGTGGAGGTGAGCCACCCTGCGGGGCCGGGGAAGCCGAGCTTCTCCCGGCTGACGCGAATGTCGATGTCGGCGACGAGGGCGATCCGCCGGGCTTCGAGCAGTTGGATTCGGTGGGAGACATCAGCAGCGTCGGCGAGGAGTTCGCTTTCGCTCAGTTGCCAGATCTCCGTCGTCATGGACCAAGTGTATCGAACGTGTGTTCGATACACAATGATGGTGCAATCGAAAACTATTGCCCTGCATAAGGATTCGGGAACCGAAACCTGTCAGTGGTCCGTGGTAGAGGCTCGATCTCCCCGACGATCGCACCAGGCCGCCATTCTGCGGCGACAGGAGCTGTGGAACACGGCCGGCTCCCGTGTCAGCGCCTCAGTAATAGTGGTGCGCGTTGCGCAGTCGATACCAACAGAGACCACTCGACAGGGTCCGGCCGTGCACAATTTGCCGGGGCGCGTCAGTACACCTCGCGTTGACGTTCCTGTTCCAGCACCTGCTCGAGGTCGTTCAATCGGTTCATCGACGACACTTGTCGCGCGGTGCGGTGGTTCAGTGCCAGCATCTCGCGGTGTCGGTGGACGAAGGCCCAGTAGCCGGCGGTGAAGGGGCAGGCGTCGTCACCCAGCCTCTTTTTCGGATTGAATTCGCATGTGCCGCAGTAGTCGGTCATGCGGTTCAGATACGCCCCGCCCGAGGCGTAGGGCTTGGTCGCGATCAGTCCGCCGTCCGCGTGCTGGCTCATGCCGATGACGTTCACCGGCATCACCCAGGCGAATCCGTCGACGAATGCCGTGGCGAACCACTCGGTCAACGCTCGTGGGTCCCAGGCATGTTGCAGCGCAAAGTTTCCCAGGATCATCAGCCGCGGAATGTGGTGCACCCAGCCGCGGTCGCGTACGCCGTCGACGGTACTGGACAGGCATTTCGCCACCACGGCGTCGCCGTCCAACTCGAGTAGCCAATCCGGCAGTGGCTCATGGGCTTCGAGTTTGTTCCGTTCGAGGTATTCCGGCCCCATATGCCAGTAGAGGTGCCACACGTATTCGCGCCAACCGAGTATTTGACGAACGAATCCCTCCACGCTCGCCAGCGGGGTGCCGTCGCGATGGGCGTCCTCGGCGGCGTGCGCCACATCCAATGGCTGCAGCAGACCGAGGTTGAGTGGGACCGACAACAGCGAGTGCGACATCGTCCAGTCGTCGGCCATCACCGCGTCCTCGTATTTGCCGAAGTCGTCCAAGCGGTAATTCACGAAGTGCGACAACGCTTCCGAGGACTCGGAAGCGGTCACCGCGAACACTCGGGGCCCGTCGACTCCGACTGTGTCCAGCTCCCACGTATCGAGATCGGCACGCACCTCGTCGTCGATGGCATCCTCGGTCGGCCACCATGGTTCTTCCACGCCCAGGGTCAGCCGACCTTTCGGGGGTGGCGACTGATTCTCAGCGTCGAGGTTCCATTTGCCCGAGACCGGGTCGGCACCGTCCATCAGTACATCGAATCGTTTGCGCTGCTCGCGGTAGAACGTCTCCATGCGGAAGGTGCCGCGCTCGGCCGCCCAGTCGGCGAACTCGGCCCGGGGGAGCGCGAACATCGGCGTCGGCAGAATTTCCGAGACCAGACCCTCCTCGTGCAAGGCAGCGACGAACTTCTCCGCCGCGTGCGAGGTGGGCTCGAACACCACCACGGGCTTGCCGTACTCGGCCAGGGCTTCGCGATACGTCTCGGTCTGCAGATAAGTGACGCGATCACCCAGTTCGTCGGCCAGATGACGCATCCCCGACAGCACGAGATGGAGCTTCTGTCGGTGGTATCGCCGACGGCGGAACACGCGCCGGGACTCGATCATCAGCACGTCTCGCTCGGCATGCTCGTCCACGGAGTGGAAGTGCGGGCCGAGCTGATCACCGAACAACCACAGAGCGTCCATTCTCGGAGTGTGCTCCCGCAGCGACGACGGCAAACCAGCGTCCGCAGCATGGCCGGCTGGTGAACACTGTGGCCGACCCAGGCGCGCCTTACTTGACCACCGACGATCCATCGCATGGACTGACCCGATGCCCGCTGATTCTGCGCTGTCCAGAAGAACGTTTCTTCGCTCGTCGTCGGTCGCTGTTGCCGTGGCCGGAGTCGTCACGACACTGCCCGCGGTCGCCCACGCCCAGGGCAGCGATCGAGGCTTCCTGCACGGGGTGGCATCGGGAGATCCGTTGCCCGACGCGATCATCCTGTGGACCCGCATCACCCCCACGCCCGACGCCACCCCGGGCTCCGGCGTCGGCCCGCAGGTATCGGTGACCTGGCGCATCGCCCGGAACGTAGACATGAGCGGCGTCGTCGCCTCCGGAACCGTCTCCACCGGCCCCGACGCCGATCACACCGTGAAGGTCGACGTCGACGGCCTCAGCGCAGACACCACGTACTTCTACGATTTCCGCACGAACGACGCGGCGTCGGCCGTCGGGACCACGCACACCGCCCCGGCCAACGATGCCGACATCTCTGCGATGCGTTTCGGCGTCGTCTCGTGCTCCAACTGGGAGTCGGGCTACTTCGGTGCCTATCGTCACCTGGCAGCCAGGGGAGACCTCGACGCCATCGTCCATCTCGGCGACTACATCTACGAGTACGAGACGGGCGGCTTTCCGGGGCGCGACGGCGTCGTCCGGCAGCATTCGCCCACCCACGAGATCGTCACCCTTGCCGACTACCGCCAGCGGCACGGTCAGTACAAGTCCGACCCGGATCTGCAGGCCGCCCACGTCGACGTTCCGTGGATCTGCACGTGGGACGACCACGAGTCGGCCAACGACGCGTACGACGGCGGCGCCGAGAACCACACGCCGGCCACCGAGGGCGATTGGTACACGCGCAAGGCCAACTCCGAGAAGGCCTACTACGAGTGGATGCCGGTCCGCGCAGCAGGCACTGCCACCAACCGTCACCTGTACCGCAGGCTGCGGTTCGGCAACTTGCTCGAACTCTCGATGCTGGACCTGCGCACCTACCGCTCGCAGCAGGTGTTGCCGTTCAACGGCCCCGAGGTCGATTCACCGAACCGCACCATCACCGGTGCCGAGCAGATGCAGTGGCTCACCGACGGCATCGTGTCGTCGCCGACGCAGTGGAAGATCGTCGGCAACCCGGTGATGATCACGCCCACTCTGATCCCACCGCTCGATCGAGACGCAGCCAAGGCCGTCACCTCGCTCCTCGGAATCCCGGAGGGCGGCTTGCCCTACAACGCAGATCCCTGGGACGGATACACGGCCGACCGCCGCAAGCTGCTCGGTGCGATCGTGGACGCAGGCGTCGACAACACGGTCTTCATCACCGGCGACATCCACTCCGCTTGGGCCTGCGAGGTACCCCTCGACGCAGCGCACTACGCAACGACGGAACCGGCTGCCACCGAGCTCGTCGTCACCTCGGTGAGCTCGGCCAACATCGACGATCTGACGCACACTCCGCCGCACACGCTGGGCCGGGTCGCCGAGGAAGCGTTCAAGGCGCTCAACCAGCACGTGAAGTTCGTCGATCTCGACAGTCACGGTTTCGGCGTCTTCGAGGTCACCAAGACGGCGGCTCGGATGGACCACTGGTTCCTCACCGCCAAGGAGGATCCGCGGACCGGCGTGTACTGGGGAGCGGGCTACACCGTCGACTCCGGCACCCAGCGGCTTCGGGCGGCGGCACCGCCACTGGGCTGACCCGCCATACTGGACGGCGTGGCTGTACCGAAAATCGTCCTGTTCTACGTGTTCACTCCGCTGCCAGATCCCGAGGCGATCCGGCTGTGGCAGCAGACGCTGGCCGCGTCCAACAACCTGACCGGACGCATCCTCATCTCCGAACACGGCATCAACGCGACGGTGGGCGGCGACGTCGACGACGTCAAGAGGTACGTCCGCGGCACCCGCAGCTATCCGGCCTTCAAGTCGGCCGACATCAAGTGGTCCGACGGCCTCGGCAACGACTTTCCGCGATTGAGCGTGCGAGTGCGCGACGAGATCGTCACGTTCGGAGCCCCCGGGGAACTGAAGGTCGACACCGACGGCGTGGTCGGCGGTGGCACTCATCTGAGCCCGCAGCAGGTGCACGAGCTCGTCGATTCCCGCGGTGACGACGTGGTTTTCTTCGACGGCCGCAACGCGTTCGAGGCGCAGATCGGCAAGTTCAAGAACGCGGTGGTGCCCGACGTCGAGACGACGAAGGACTTCGTCTCGCAGCTCGATTCCGGTGCCTACGACCATCTCAAGAAGTCCCCGGTGGTCACGTACTGCACCGGGGGAGTGCGGTGTGAGGTGCTGTCCTCGTTGATGGTGGCTCGCGGGTTCGAGGAGGTCTATCAGCTCGACGGCGGAATCGTCCGGTACGCAGAGACTTTCGGCGACGACGCGCTCTGGGAGGGCTCGCTCTTCGTCTTCGACAAGCGGATGGCACAGAACTTCTCCGACCACACCGCCGTCATCGGTCGCTGCAGTGCGTGCGGCAACCCGACGTCGCGTTACCAGGACTTCGACGGTGATGCCGGCCGTGGTTTGCGGTTGATCTGTCTCGACTGCGCCTGAGTGATGCTGCCTTTTCGAGACGGTCTCGCGCCTCTGAGACTGCTTCTACCGCATGGTGATCCGTCCGCGACCATCGTCGAATATCTCGAACGTGAGATGCCCGACGACGATTGGCGTCGGGCAATCGGCGACGCCGAACTGGTGGACGAGAAGAGTCGGCCCATAACTTTGGACACTCGCTACCGCGCCGGCAGTCTGGTGTACTTCTATCGTGTTCCGGCGCAAGAGGTTCCGGTGCCGTTCGAGATCGGCATCCTGCACGAGGACGAAAATCTGCTGGTGGTCGACAAGCCACATTTCCTCGCCACCATCCCGCGTGGTCGGCACGTCACCGAAACCGCGACCGTGCGGCTGCGCAAGCAGTTCGACTGCCCCGACCTCACGCCCGCGCATCGACTCGATCGCGCCACCGCTGGAGTGCTGCTCTTCACCAAGACCAAGCATGCCCGACGGCCGTATCAGGAACTCTTCTCGACGCGCAACGTCACCAAGGAATACGAGGCCGTCGCGGAATTCGATGCAGCACTGCAGTTTCCGTGCTTCGTGCAGAGCAGGATCCTCAAGGAACACGGTGTCATGACGGCGTACGAGGAGCCGGGGGAGCCGAACAGTGAAACCAGAATCGAGCTCATCGACACTTTCGGCGACCTCGCCCGCTATCGACTCTTCCCCAAGACGGGTAAGACCCATCAGCTGCGAATCCATCTGTCGTCGTTGGGGATTCCCATCGTCAACGATCCGTACTATCCGGTGTACACATCGACTCCCGCCGACGACTTCACTCGGCCGTTGCAACTCCTGGCCCGGGCACTGGACTTCACCGACCCGCTGACCGGCGAACAGCGGCGATTCGCGAGCGCCCGAGAACTCCAGCTCTGACGCCCAGGAATCGTTCGTTCGGACGATGGTGACAATTCGGGCGCGAGGTTTTTAGCGTGACGAGCAGATATGTCCGATGGAAGAACAGAGGAGAACTGCGTGAAGCGTCGTATTGCTGTTGTGTTGGGAGCTGCCGTCATCGCTATAGCGTCGCCGGCGGTAGCCGTGGCCGATACCGGAAGCGCGAGCACCGGTAGCGCGAACGGAGTGTCGAGCTTGTTCTCGGATCTGTCCCGGTTGTGGGAGGCCTGCTCGGTGACCATCTTCACCGGTCAGTGCACCGGAATCGTCGCAACGGACGTGACCTACTGGTAGCGCACGCCCTGTACTGAACCCCCAACCGACAAACCCCCCTGCACCGACAAACGCGCGCGCGTTCGCCGGACGCTCGCGGAACAGGTAACCATTCCGCTCGCATCCAGCAAACGCGCGCGCGTGTGCGTGGAGCCTGAGCCCTACTTGGCCAGCGACCGCGCCATTCCGCGTTCGACGGCGGCGACCAGCTGCGGTCGCAGTTCGGCAGCGGGGACGATGTGGTGCACCGATCCGACGCTCTGTGCGCGCTGGATGTTGTGGATGGCCTCGAATTCGGCTGCCACCTCACCCAGTTTGGCGTTGCGGGCGTTCGCTCGCACGGTGGCCAGCTCGACGCGCAGAGCCGAGCGGGTGGCGTCGTCCTCGGCTGCGTTCAGTCGTGCTTCGAGCTCCTTGACGTCGGCGTCCGCTGCGGTGCGGGCGTTGACGTCGCGGGTGAACACCACTGCGGCTGCCGGGGCACCGCCGAGTACGGAGGCGAAGGAGCCCTCGACCGCGAGGACCTCCATGTTGTCGTTGAGTGCTCCGGAGAACACCACGAACGCGCCGCCGTGGTAGCGCGAGACGACACAGAACACGACCGGTCCGTCGAAGTTGACGATGGCGCGGCCGATTTCGGCGCCGTATTCGAGCTGGATGTTGCGCAGCGATTCCGGTGATCCGTCGAAGCCGGAGAGGTTGGCCAGCACCACGATCGGCCGGCTTCCGCTGGCAGCGTTGATGGCGCGTGCCGTCTTCTTCGACGAGTTCGGGAACAGGGTTCCCGAGGTCCACTGATCGGGGCCGTCGGACGGGAACCAGCCCTTGCGGGGGATGGCTCGCGATTCGATACCGATCACACTGACCGGGATTCCGGCGAGGTGGGCGTCGAACACCACCGAAGTGTCGGCGTCGGCCATGTCGGCCCACCGCTCGAGCACCGAGTGGTCCTGGTCGACCACGGCGCGCATCACGGTGCGAATGTCGAACGGCTTCTTGCGGTCCGGGTTGGTGACCGAGGAGAAGATGTCGCCGACGGTGGTGAAGTCGCTGGACGGGTGCACGTGCGGGTAGGTGCGCACGTCACGCTCGGTGGGATCGGCGGTGGCTGCACGGCGTGGGAAGCGTTCTCCCGGTGCGGCATACGCGTGATCGTAGTGGGCGAACAGGATGTCGCATGCGGCCCGCAGGTTCGGTGCCCAGTACTGCGCCTGGCCGTTGGGGCCCATGACGCGGTCGTAGCCACCGATACCGAAGTTGTCCTCGGCCGAGACGCCGCCGGAGTAGTCCAGGGACTGCTTTCCGGTGAGCACCATCGCACTGTCGGGGGTCATCACCAGGATGCCCTTGGTGTGGGTGAGCATGGTGGCTTCGGCGTTCCAGTACGGCTGCGCGCCGACGTTGATGCCTGCGACGACGATGTTGATCTCTCCGCCGGCCTGGGTGAAGGTGATGATGCGGCGCAGTCCGCGCGAGACCCAGTCCATGTTCTCGGTGCCTGATTCCATGGAAATCGTTGCGCCGGAGGACAATGCAAACCATTCGACGGGGGCACCGAGTTGTTCGGCGAGGTCGATGGCCGCAACGATCCGCGAGCACTCCGCCTCGGCGACGGTGCCGAGCGCCTTGGTGGGGTCACCGAAGAGTGCGACGCGGGTGATGCCCTCGGGGTACTTGGCGGTCGGGGTGGTGGCCACACCGACGATGACGCCCGCGGAGTTGCGGCCGTAGGGACGATCGACCGGGGCGAGCACGCCGTCTGCGTCGAAGTCGTACTCGGTGAACGTGCCGCCGTTGCTGCTGAGCAACGGAATCAGCTCGTACGGGTACACGGTGCCGCGGGCCTGGGACCGCTGCACCTTCTGGGTGTATTCGTCCAGTGGGCGCATCGGCTCGGTCGGCGGCGGGGTGACCTTGGCGACGATGCCGGCACCGGACCGGTACGACAGGCGCAGAGCCACCTCGCGCGGCGTCGCGCCCGGTGTTTCGGCCAGGCGTGCGATCAGCGTGATCTCTTCGAGTCCGGCTCCGATGGTCAGCGGCGCGATGTGCCGGGCGATGGTGGCGATGCGGTCGGCGGGCACGTTCAGTACCGGCCAGACGTAGAGCACGACGCGGTTGGCGTCGAGACGCTTCTTGCCGCGTCCGGCCTGTGCGCGGCGGATGCCGTCGAGGCAGGCTGCGACGGTTCGTTCGATCTCCGGCACGGCGACGATGTTTCCGGCGTCGTCCAATTGTGTTGTGATGCCGCGGATCTCGGCGAGGGCGACGAGTCGCTCGTCCGACGGGTTGGCCTTGGACGTCAGGTGGAACAGGTAGGTCCCGGCGCTGGCGGGCAGGCGAACTCCGTCGAAGTTCTTCAGTCGCCACAGGTCGAGTCGTTGACCGGTGAGTGGGTGCATGTCCCGGATGATGGTGTCCTCGGCGAGGGGCTCGGATCCCTCGACCGTGGTGCGGCGGTACGTCATCTTTCGCGTGACCGCGCCGAACACGGTGACCGTGACCCGGCGCCAGCGGCCGGACCCGGAGTGGGCGGCCAGAACTTCCTGCAGACGGGCCGAGAGCACGTCGCCGTCGGCGGGGGCGTCCGGCCACGACAGGTACAGGTCGACGGCCAGGTTTTCCGGCGACGGGCCGGCGATGTCCTCGACAGCGTCGAGAGTCGTTGCGAGGGAATCGAAGTCCGTCGCGGTCGAGATCAGATGCAGTCGTTCGCCCGAGAGCTCGAAGTTGCCGGTAACGAAGTGCTTACCGTCGCGGTCGAAGGCCTTGACATCCTCGAGGGTGCGAATTTCGTAGTACTGACGGGTGATCACCTCGAGCAGAGCACCGGGATCGGTGATCCGTTGTGCCAGAAGCTCGATCAGCGGTTCCGGTGTCGCCACGAGAGCGGCTACACGAGCCGAGTAGTCGGCTGCGTCGGGGTTCTCGGCCAGGTACTGCAGGCTGCCACGGACACCGTCGTAGACCTTCTCGCGCGCGATCCGGATCTGCGGCTCGTCGAACAACCGGAAGCGCAGGTTGCGGGCGACGTCGCCGATGACGGGGTAGCGGGCCTGAGTGGCGCCGATGAGGCGCTCGAGTACCTCGGCCATGGCCGGGGTGGCCTCGGGCTGGGCGGAGGAGTCGCTGAGCCAGTGGCCGAGGAGGGCCGCGATCACCGGAACCTGGTTCTCCATGCGCTGCAGGGCGAGGAAGACACGGTAGACGGCCTCTTCGAGAGCCGGGGTTCGGCCCTCGTCGATGGCGGCGTCGTAGTGCGCGAGCGCGCGAGTGAGCTTGGCGCGGAACGACTCCGGCAGACCCTGGACGTCCGCGTCGAGCGAGTGCAGGAACGAGTGGAAGTGCTCGCGGGGGGAGTGGACTCGCTCGTCGTTGTTCTCCTCGTCCATCGTCGGACGGTTGCGGGAGAGCTCGCAGATGTCGGCGAAGGTGTTCAGCAACGCCAGTTCGGCGGTGACCAGCTCCGAATCGTCGCGTGGCACCTCGGCACGCAGAGTCTCGTAGGTGGACAACAGGTTTCGAGCCCGGGCACCGCTGACGTCGAAGCCGGTGATGAGGGCTGCAAGTTCGTCGAGCCGATCCAGTGCGCGACGCTGCGGCGAGCGCTGCGCGGCGTCGTCGACGCCACGGAACTGCACCCGAGGTGCCTGCTCGGATACTTTCTGTTCTCCGGCCTGATCGACGCGCAGCAGTGCAGCTCCCGCGTCGACCTGTCCGTTGACCGAGGCCAGGACCTCACGCACGGTGCCCGCGTACGGGGACCGGACGGCAGTTTCCATCTTCATCGATTCGAGGACGACGAGGGTCTGTCCTGCTTCGACCTCGTCGCCGACGGCGACCGGGACGGCGACGACGACAGCGGGTGCAGGCGCGCGGACCAGCCCGGCCTCGTCCTGGGAGATCTGATGGCTGATGCCGTCGACCTCGACGAGGAAGTGGGCGGCTCCGGCGACGGTGACCACCTGGTAGCGGCGGTCACCGATGACGAGGCGGCTCTCGTAGGTGCCGAGGCGCTCGACGTCGACCTGCAGTTCGCCGATGCCGTCGCTCTCGATGCTGTAGCGGTGAGTACCGGTCTGGCCGACCTCGAGCTTGTAGGCCTGGCCCTGGTAGTTCAGCTCGACGGTTCGGCCGATGGCGTGTGTCGCGCGTGGGCGCCCGCCGCGTGCGGAGTTGAGGAACGAGGTGCGTTCGCGGCCTTCTTCGGCGTCGTAGGCGTCGATCGCTGCGGCGATGATGGCGATGTCGGCGACGGCGGTCGGCCCCACCTGGGAACCGGCTTCGGTGCGGTCGAGCCAGCCGGTGTCGGCGGAGGCGGAGATGACTTCCTCGCGGTCGAGCAGGCTGAGCAGGAACGACTTGGTGGTGGTGCCGCCGTCGATGACGACCGTGGTCTCGCGCAGTGCGTTGCGCAGTCTCGCCAGCGCTTCGCTGCGGTCGCGGCCCCAGGCGATGACCTTGGCGACCATGGAGTCGTAGTCGGGTGGGATGACGTCGCCCTGGGCGATGCCGGTGTCGACGCGGATGCCGGTGCCGAGGGGGAACTTGAGCAGCTCGACGGTGCCGGGGGCCGGTGCGAAGCCGTTGTCGGCGTCCTCGGCGTTGAGGCGGGCCTCGACGGCGTGACCGAACTCGGGCGGGCAGTCGCCGGGCAGTGCCTGGCCGTCGGCGACGAGGATCTGCAGCTTCACCAGGTCGATGCCGGTGGTGTATTCGGTGATCGGGTGCTCGACCTGGAGGCGGGTGTTGACCTCGAGGAAGGTGAAGATTTTCTGCTCGGGTTGGTAGAGGTACTCCACGGTGCCCGCGCCCTGATATCCGGCTGCCTTGACCAGCTCGGCCGAGGCCGTGCGCAGCTGATCGGACTGTTCCTTGGTCAGCAGCGGGGAGCTGGACTCCTCGATGACTTTCTGGTTGCGACGCTGAATCGAGCAGTCGCGCACACCGGGGGCCCACACGTTGCCGTGACTGTCGGCGATGACCTGGACCTCGACGTGCCGGGCGTCGGTGACCAGACGCTCGAGGAACACGACGGGGTCGCCGAACGAGCGCTCGGCCTCACCCTGGGTGCGTTCGAGGGACAGTTCGAGTTCGTCCTCGTGGAAGACCTTGCGGATACCGCGGCCACCGCCGCCCGAGCGGGCCTTGATGATCAACGGGTAGCCGATCGCCGCGGCGTGCCGACGGGCGTCGGCGCGGGTCTCGACGGGGCCGCCGGACCACGGTGCAACGGGAACGCCGACTTTCTCGGCGAGAATCTTGGCCTCGACCTTGTCGCCCAGCAGGCGCATCGCGTCCGCGGACGGGCCGATGAAGGTGATGTTCAAGCGGGCGACCAGGTCGGCGAACGTCGGGTCCTCGGCGACGAAGCCCCAGCCGACCCATACGGCGTCGGCCCCGGATTCCACCAGTGCCGCTTCCAGCACGCCGTAATCGAGGTAGGCCGAACCGCTCGCAGGCTTACGCAGCGTGACCGCTTCGTCGGCCAGGCGGACGAACATGGCCCGCTTCTCGGCCTCGGTGTGCAGCGCTACGGTGCGGATGCCGTAATCGTGTTCGGCGTTGAGCTCTCGGACGGCTCGGATCAGCCGTACTGCTGCCTCGCCTCGGTTGACTACTGCAATCCGCTTGAACAACGTATCTCTCTTCGCTCGGTGTAGGCGCACATCGCGTCTGTGCACTCGATGGGAGGTGGGTCCGGCTGGGCATGTCCGTTTGATGGTTGTCGGGTCGTTCCGCAGGCTCCGGTCCTGCGCCCATGCAGCACTCCGGTCGACTTATTCTAGCGGCAACCGGGCCCTGTGCCGTGCCAACGGCGTTCGGGTTGAGTGTGATTGATCACGAACGAGCCAATTCAATTCTGTGACAACGCATTCCGTACTGGACATTTTCTTTACTCTGCCTCACATCGGATTCGTACTCACGAGTAGCGTTGTCGGGAAGCATAATTCGTGATTCCTCACCATCTCTGGCTACCGGCGAGTACATTACCGACGGGTACAGGTCGACGAAGGCGGTTTCGGACGAGCAGCAGGTTGCCGAGGAGGCGTTCATCCGGTGTGTCCGACGCTCTTGTCCGGTATCCGCAACGCGTTGACCCACAGCCTCGTCGCAGTGGCGAGCAGCGCCTCGTAGTCGGCGTCGGGATTGCCGTCCTCGGCGTCGACGACGAAGTGGTTGAACGCGAGACGACTGATCATCGACGACAACGCGCGGGAGGCGAGCAGGGGATCGAGGTCGGTATCCGCCACGCCGCGTTTCTGCAGGCTCTCGATACTGCGTGCGTTGCGTCGAACGAACGCGTCGGCGCGTTCGCGGCGCAGGCGGCGAAAGTCGGGATCGATGTTGGAGACCTGCTCGAGCAGTGCCATCAGCTTGGCGTTGCGCCGATATGCCTCGAAGTACGCCCGGTTGCTGGCTGCGATCACGGCAGCGGGATCGTCGTGCGGGTCCACCCGTTCCGTGCCGGGGTGCAGCATGTCGTCCCTGGCCTGTTCGAGCACCGCGGCCAGAATCTCTTCCTTGCTGGTGAAATACGTGTAGAAGGTCCCAGCCGAGCAGTGCGCGGCTCTGGTGATGTCGATCAGCCGGGAGTCGAGGTAGCCGCTGTCCTCGAACACGCGTCGGGCGGCTGCCACCAAGGCGGATCGGGTCCGTAGCCCGCGCTGGGTCGTCGGCCGGCGAGTCGGCTGCTCCCCTTCGGACACCGGTGCGGCAGGCATTCAGTCTTTATACGTCATCGCTCACCGCCGTCGGGTCGAACCAGCCGGGTGAACCGCACGCCGCTGTCGAACTGGCGTGAGTGCAGATGCTCGAACCGTCGTGCGATCGGCGGCTCGGGTCCGGTCTCGGGCGCGAACAGCCCGATGCCTCGGCCGAGCACGACGGGATAGACCTTGAGAAACAGCTCGTCTATCTCGTCGACGAGCTGCCCCGCGAGGTGGCCGCCGCCGCAGAGCCACACGTCGGCGTCGCTGTCCTCGGCTTTGAGTTCTCGAACCAGGTCGATCGGGTTCCGGCCGACGATCGGCTCGGTCGGGTCCGTCGCGGCAGGCAACGTGTGGGAGAGCACGTACTGCCGCAGATGGGGGTACGGGCTGGTGATGCCGATGTCGAGTGCGGGTTGCAGGGTCGCCCGGCCCATCACCACGGTGTCGAACCGCGCCGGCGGGGAATCGATGCCGAGTGCGGCGCGGACGTGCACCGGCAGCGTCTCGGGCAGCTCGGTCACGATGGCCTCGAGGTGATCACCCTCGGTCGCGAAGCAGTCGTAGGTGCCGTCGGGCGCGGCGATGAATCCGTCGAGTGTGACGGCGATGTAGTAGACCAGCTTGCGCATACGACGCTCCTGCGATCGGCGGCCGACGCGTGTCCGGACGGGCCGCGTTTTCTGTTGTTGTTCCAAGCAACCAAGTCGGTCTTTGTGACCGAACACTAGAACGCATTCTGTGTGCTCGGACCCCGGTGAACAACTGCTTTTCAACGGCTACTGTGACGCGGGTGCGTAAGCACTGTCCCCTGGCGGGACGGCCATTCGAGCATTTGTGGGGAAACTGTGACGGCTGCAGCGGCTACCGGTCGTGAATACGACGACGAGCTCAAGAGCAGGGTTGCGCGCCTGTTGCGCTTCCTGCGCGAGATAGTCGAGGCGCGGTCGAATCCGGTCCTGAGGTTCGACGATCATGTCCAGGTCGAGTGGCTGTACTCCAGTGAGATTCCGGTTCGTCTGGACCCGAAGGCCGGCCAGGGCGGGGTCGTACTTCGGGCGCCGCGCATCGCCGTCGACGACCCACCCGAGCCACCGGCGCTTCTGACGGGTTGGCTCGATCCCCAGGTCGTCGGTGACAGTCGCTACCGCGAGATCGAGCTCGCCGACGCGTCGACGGCGGCATCACGTCGTCGCGGCGAGGCGCAGGAGTCCGACGCCGATTTCGATATTCGCAAGGCCTACGAGATCAAGAAGGCTTTCGAGCAGTACTCGGAGTCCTGGAAGCAGTGGGCTCAGGAAGATCGAGACCGGCGGCCCAAGGCAGCGCTGTATCAGGCGCTGCAACTGATGATGCAAGAGCTCGCCTCGCGTCCCGAGTCGATCGAACTGGTGGTGGCGTCGGGTCTGCTGACGTCGAGCAACCCCGACCCCCAGCGCAGCGTGCGTACTCACCTCCTCACCCAGTCGGCCGGAATCGAACGTGATGTGCGGACCGGCGACCTGTTGGTTCGACTGGTCGCCGGTAGTGCCCCGCGTCTCGAGGACGGCCAGCTGCTCACCGGATCGAAGGACTTCGATACCTCCGGCTCGGTGGCCCTCGCCGAGAAGCTGCACGGCAACGTCGACTCGCCCCTCGGTGAGAGCGTCGAAGAATTCTTGCGCGAATGGGCGACGCGAGTTCCCCGTCACGAGATCGAGGTGCTCGATCGCCTCGGGCCCCCGGGAGCTCTCGCGTACATCGACGACGATCGAACGCTGACGGTCTCACCCGCACTCGTGCTCCGAACCCGCGACTCGTTCGCGCTGGTCGAGTACTACGAGCAGATGATCGCCGATCTCGACGCCGCCGACTCACCGGTTCCGCTGGGCCTCGCGCAATTGGTCGACGCGATCGAGCCGGCCGATCGGATGGCATGGCTCGAACGGACCGGAGCCGGCGCGTCGGCGGCGCTGGCCGAAGATCCTCTGTTTCCGCTGCCGGCCAATGCCGAGCAGTCGCAGATCATCGAACGACTCGGACGCGACAGCGGTGTGGTCGTCGAAGGGCCGCCCGGGACGGGGAAGACCCACACCATCGCGAACCTGATGTCCGGGCTGCTGGCGCGAGGTCAGCGGGTTCTGGTCACTAGTGAAAAGTCACAAGCTTTGCGAGTCCTGCGCGACAAGCTGCCGCCCGAGTTGCAGGAGCTCTGTGTCTCGATCACCGACCTCTCCCGTGGCGGTTCGGACGAGTTGAATCGCAGCGTCGCCAAGATCGCCGAGCGTAAGACCTCGTTCGACGAAGCCAGTGAGCAGCAGAAGATCGACGCGCTCACCACCCGCCGCGCGGCCGCGCTCGCTCGTCGGACGGAACTACTGAACCGTGTCAGCGCCCTTCGCGAATCCGAAAACGTTGTGCACGAATATGTTTCGGATGGTTACGACGGCACGGTGGCGTCGATCGTACGTAAGGTCAAAGCAGCCGAAGGAGCCCACGAGTGGCTGCCCGGGCCGTTGCTCGCCGACCGGCCACCGTTCGACGGTGCCCAGGTCGACCAACTCCGAGCGCTGATTGCGACCTCCGACGGTGCCCGCGAGCAACGATCGCGCCAGGTGCTGCCGCGTCCCGAAACGATGCTGCCGAATTCGGCCGAACTCGCAGCGCTGTGCCGGCGTGTGCATACGCCGATAGACGCCGTCCCGCCGCTGGCTGCCGACCTGATCACGTTGCTGGGCGGCGTCGAACCTGCGGTCTCGTCCGACATCCGTTCTCTCTGCGAGGAATTGGCGGCTCGCGTGCGAGTGGTCGCGGAGCTCGATGCCACGTATGCGCGGGTGACCGACTCGGTGCTGTCCGGCGAAGCGTCTCACTTGTGGTCGCGGGTCAGCGGAATCGACGACCTCGTTGCCACTGCCGCAGCGTCCGACCGGTACATCGGCGCGCACGACGTGCAGTGCTCGTCCACGTCTGCTGCGACTCTGCAGGCTATGGATGCGCTCGCAGCTGCGCTGGAATCGGGAATCGAATGGAAGCCGCGATTTCGTCGTAGCGAGGAGCAGAAGACCGTCGAAGCTCTCGGCATCGTCGCCACCGTCGACGGGCAACCGGCGACGAGTGCGATGGCCGCTCGGCTTGTCGCGGAACACATTCGGGCTCTCGACACCGTGCAGACGGCGGCGGTGTTGCTGGCCGACCTGGCGATCGTTGTCCCGCTCGACGGCCCGCGATCGATTCGCGTCAACACCGTTGCGCAGATCGCCGATCGACTCCGTTCCGTAGCGGCCGTGGTTGCCGCTCGTGACGCACTGGTACACCGGCTCTACACGGTGTCGCCTGCTGCGCCGTGGATTCGGAGCCTCGCCGAAGCTCAGGAGATAGCCGGAGCCGCTGCGGCCATCTCCGCGCGCGTCGACATCGACATCGCCCGCGCCGAGCTGGACGCTCTGCAATTCGCGGTGGCCACTCGTATCGACGCGGGACCGTCGCCCGAAGGTCTGAATCTGGTGACGGCCCTCGGCGCTGCCGATCCTGCGGAATTGGCGGGCGCGGTCTCCGCCTACGCGCAGGCCTGCGCGGAGCAGGAGAATCAGCTGCTGCTCGAGTCGATGTCGGCCACACTGTCGGCAGTCGCGCCGGCCCTGTTCGAGTTGGTCAAGGACACCGCGGCAGACCCGGAATGGGACGAGCTCAGTTGGCAGCTGTCCAAGGCGTGGGCGTGGCGTCGCGCGCGCGAATGGGTCGGTGAGCAGCACCACGGGGGTCTCGAGCAGCAGCTGGAAGCGGAGTTGGCCGCCGCGGATGTCGACATCGCCTATCTCACGACTCGTCTCGCTGCCGCCAGTGCCTGGCTCAACAGCCTGCAGCGGATGACGGCCGTCGAGGTTCGCGCACTGCAGACTTACCGCGAGCACATTTCCAGTATCGGTTCGGGTGCCGGCAAGTACGCCGAAACCTACCGCAGCGCAGCACGATCGGCGATGCGAGAGGCACAGAGCGCGGTGCCCGCCTGGGTCATGCCGCTCTCCCAGGTGCTCGCGTCGATTCCGCCGGTGCCGGGTAGCTTCGACGTCGTCATCGTCGACGAGGCCAGCCAGGCCGACATCACGAGCCTGTTCCTGCTGTACCTCGCGCCTCGGGTGATCGTGGTGGGAGACGACCGGCAGTGCGCGCCCGCCGATGTCCCTCAGGCCGGCACGCTCGAGGACGTGTTCGACCGCCTCGATGTATATCTCCCGGATCTACCGGAGCACGTGCGGGCGACGCTGACACCGCGGTCGAGTCTGTTCTCCATGCTGCGCACCCGGTTCGGTCAGGTGGTGCGACTACGAGAGCACTTCCGTTCGATGCCGGAGATCATCAATTGGTCGAGTCAGCAGTTCTACGGAGACTCGCCACTGGTGCCGGTGCGGCAGTTCGGTTCCGATCGACTGCCGCCGCTTCGGCACACGTACGTTCGCGGGGCGACGGTCACCGGAAAGAACGCCTCGCTCGTCAACCGGACCGAGGCCATTGCCATCGCGGAGCAGATATCCGAGTGCCTCGCCGATGCCGCGTACGACGACCTGACCTTCGGAGTCGTTGTGCTGCAGGGGCAGTCGCAGGTCGACGAGATTCGCAACGAGCTGATCAAACGTATCGGCATCGAACAGTGGGAACAACGCCGCTTGCGAGTGGGCACCCCACCGGACTTCCAGGGCGACGAGCGCAACGTCGTGTTCCTGTCGATGGTGGTGGCACCGGATCAGAACTTCGCCACCCTGACCTCGAACCAGTACAAGCGTCGGTTCAACGTGGCCGCGTCGCGGGCGCAGGATCAGTTGTGGCTGTTCCATTCGGTCACCGTCGATCGCCTCAAACGAGCAGACCTGCGTAACTCTCTGCTCTCCTACGTCACGTCGGTCTCACCCGCTCCCGCCGATCCGATGCCCCAGAACGTCTCGCGCGAGATCAGGAAAGCCCCGTTCGAGACGCTGCTGGAACAGCAGCTGTTCAACGACCTCGTCGAGCGTGGCTTCCACGTCAATCCCGGTGTCGAAGTGAACAATCGGCGTATCGCGCTCGTCGTCACGGGGGAGTCCTCTCGCCTCGCCGTCGAATGCGACGTCGATTCGTTCTCGACCACCCCCGCGCAACGATCGGCGGATCTGCAACGCGAGCAGGAACTCAAGCGATGCGGGTGGACGTTCTGGCGCGTGCGGGAATCGGAGTACCACCTCGATCGTGACGGTGCTCTCGACAGTCTGTGGTTCACCCTCGCGCGATTGGGAATCAAGCCCGGTGCCGTTGGTGCGGAAGGCGGAACGGCGTCCGAGGAGACCTGGACACCGGTACCGCTCGAGTCCTCGCAGTTCGACGATTCCGGGGCTTTCGAGGCTGCGACACGAACGAACGCACCCGTTCGGCATGATTCGGTGCTGTCTCTGTGGACGATGCCCCGCCTCGACATACCTACCGACAACACCGTCGACACCGACACCACGAACGGAACCGGCACATCCAGACGGTCGGGGTTGACCAACGGAACCAGTGCTGCGAACGGTTCGAGCACGATCGACGCGACCGGAGCTCCGCGCGCGTCCACACCCCCGACAGCACCGAAAGAGCCTGCTGCAGCTGCGGACTCGGACGGACCGGGTGCATCCGATTCGGTCGACAGCTCCGAAGAAGTGCGGGGCGCGGTCGACGGAGTCGAATCGAGTGGTGGCGACGAGGAGTCCGAGAGCTCGGTCGACGAGGTGGTCGCCGAGCACCAACTGCCTCTCAACGGACTGCGGGGATACACCACGCGCCGAAGCCCGTAGGTGTGGTCCGCGGGAGTCGCGGCCCGTCAGCGTGCAGCTCGTTACCGTCGTAGTCTGGTTCGCGGTATTCGCGCACGTTCGAGCAAAGAGGGTCTCCGCCGATGGCAGATCGACAGACGCAGGGGCTGCACGCCGACAGGGCGGTGCCCGAACGGCCCGACCGAACGCTTCGTCGGCGAATCTTGCTGCCGGCCACGGTTGTTGCACTGTGTGCGGTGCTGTTCGGGCTGCCCATGTGGACCGTGCTGTTCGCGGGGGCGCAGTGGCCGCCGGTGGTCCGGCTGCTCGGCGCGGCACTGGTGATCGCTGCCGCGCTCGCCTTGCCCACCGCGATGTATCTCGGTCACCGGCCCGGCAGTGAGGGGGACAGGAGGGACGCCTGGGCGCGTCTCGGCGACGTCCTGCTGGGTCTCGCCTGGATCGCGTTCGTATGGTCGGCGCTCTCACTGTTGCTCAGGCTCGGGCTGTGGGCGGCCGGTGTCGACGATCCATTGCGGTCGCGAATCACGGCGGCGGCGACGGTGACAGTGATCGTCGGCCTTGCCCTCTGGGGCCATTACGAGGCCATGCGCACTCCGCGCGTTCGGCACACGAGCATCAGCATCGCCCGGCTCGGTGCCCGATTCGACGGCCTGCGAGTCGTCCTGGTCACCGACACCCACTTCGGTCCGGTGAACCGAACCGTGTGGTCGAGGCGACTGACCGACGCCGTCAACGCGCTCGAACCGGACGTGCTCGCGCACGTCGGCGACATTGCCGACGGTTCCGTGTCCACGCGCAGGCAACAGGCTGCGCCGCTGGAATCGATGCGCGCGTCCGCCGCCCGCGTCTACGTCACCGGGAATCACGAGTATTTCGGTGAGGCGCAGGAGTGGCTGGACCACATGCAGAGCATCGGGTGGAACGCGCTGCACAATCGTCATGTCGTGCTGCATCGAGGTGACGATGCCTTGGTCATCGCCGGTGTGGACGACGCCACGGCAGCAGGGTCGGGTGCCCCCGGTCACGGTGCCGATCTGGCTGGGGCACTGGCCGGGGCCGATCCGTCGATCCCGGTGTTGCTGCTGGCCCACCAGCCGAAACAGATCGGCGACGCCGTCCGAGCGGGCGTCGATCTGCAGGTGTCCGGCCACACCCACGGCGGTCAGATCTGGCCGTTCGCGGCATTGGTTCGACTGGACCAGCCGGTGGTGCACGGACTGAGCAGGCATGGAGCGCGTACGCAGCTCTACACCAGTCGGGGGTCGGGATTCTGGGGGCCGCCGTTCCGGGTGTTCGCACCGAGTGAGATCTCGGTCCTGACGTTGGTGGCAGGCTGACGCGTCGGCACCTGGCAGTATCGGACGGGTGAGGCACACGGGAGAGATCCAGGTAGTCGCAACCGATCTCGACGGCACGCTACTTCGTTCGGATCGAACGGTGTCGGCGCGGACTGCAGATGCGATGGCCGCGGCCGAAGCCGCGGGTATCCGGGTGGTGTGGGCGACGGCGCGGGCGCGGCACTCCATCGCCGAGCTCGCGACGTCGTGCGGGTTCACCGGTACGGCAGTGGGAGCGAACGGTGCGGTGGTGCTGGACCTTGCCGATGGCAGCCCGGTCATCGTCGCGACCAGGTCGGTGCCGACGGAGACGGTCGCGGCTGTCACCTCCGCCGTTCGATCTCTGGTTCCCGGCGTGGCGTTCGCAACTGTGGGTGCCACTCGTTTCGTCGCCGAGTCGCGATACGCGGAGCTGTGTGTCTTCGCCGACCATCACCGCCACCCGCACGAGATGGAGCTGTCGGAGGACGGTCTGTCGGCCGACATCGAGCCGACAGTCAAAATTGTTGCACGACACAGTGATACGCCGAGCGAGGAGTTGTACGCGTTGGTGGCCGAGGCAGGTCTCGTCGGTGTGGAGCTGACGCACTCCGGGGCACCGTACATCGAGATGTCCGCCGCCGGGGTATCCAAGGCCACTGCTCTGGCGGAGTTGTGCGAACAGTGGGGCGTAGCTCAGGACGACGTGGCAGCGGTGGGAGATGCGCGCAACGACCTTCCCATGCTGGCGTGGGCCGGTACCGCGCTGTGTCCATCGAATGCTGCGGAGCCGGTGCGCGCTGTGGCCGATCGTGTACTGCATTCGCACGACGACGATGCGGTTGCCCGCTATCTCGAAGAACTCACCGAGCGTCGAGTGCAGCGGTAGTCGTTCGCGATACTGTTCTCGGTCGACCGGCCTTCGACCCATCTGGGTCCGACATCACGGATGGCGTTGTCTCCGAACAACAGTGACCTGCTGTGTGGAGTCGTCGAGGTAGGTTCGGCGGACGCCGGTAGCCTCGGTCGTGCCGAATCGACCACCACGAAGGGCCTGCAGTGAACGACTCTCCCACGACCCGACCGTCCGAACCCACCACGATCGCCGAGTATCTCGACGCTCATGCACTGCAGGTGTTGCCGCTGGACGGCGCTGCGGCGGCCGATCTCGGCATCACGGTGCCGGTTCCCGCGGGGTGGCAGACGCTCGATCCGGCACAGTTTCCCGGTGCGACCCAAGTGACGGTCGAGCCGAACCTGGTGGAGAACGGTTTCGCGCCGAATGCTGTCTTGCTGGTCGGGAAGCTCTCTCACTCCATCGACCCGGAAGCGTTGATGGCGTTGGGTTTCGGTGACGGGCGCGCGATGCCCGGGTGGGTCGAGCGGGAGGCGAGTACGGCGTCGTGGGCCGGGTGGCCGTCACGGTTCATTCGGGGCACCTACGTCGCCCAAGGGCTCGAGGCTGCGGTGACGACGCGCTACGCAGTGGTCGGCGAGGAAGCTCAGTACTTGGTCCAATTGACCGTGACGACGCTCGAGTCTCAGCTGGATGCGCTCGCATTCGACGTGTCCGCGATCAACGACGGACTGACGCTTCCCGCGGCGTAGAGGCACTCGGATTTTCTATGCCAACCCCGTGCTGTCGGGCCGGGAAAGATGCAGTCGGGCGGACGCCCTGGCAACCGAGCCGCAGCAGTCCAGGGCACACGGAGTCTGCTCCGCGCGAGAGTAGGCGATGCCTGTCCGCTCCATCGGCGCAGACGGCGACCGAGTGCGACGGGCAGCGACACCTGGGTATGCCGCACCGATCCGGCTAGGGTCGTTCGCATGTCGATCAGAACCGGCCGCGTTCGGCACCTGTCGGTGGTGCCGGATATCCCCGAAGCCGACGAGCCGGCCGAACCCAGCGCAACGGAGGGTGCCGCGCGTGGCCTGGCGAATCTGGTGCTGAGGGTGAGTATCGATCACACGCGGCCGTCGATCTGGCGACGAGTGCGCGTGCGATCGGATCTGTTGTTGTCCGAGTTGCATTCGGTACTGCAGATCGCCGTGGGCTGGGAAGACCGACACCTGCACGCATTCAGCGTCAGAACCGCAGGGGCGACCCGACGGTTCGAGATGCAGGAGACCCTCGACGACGAACCGGACGACGACGCCTCCAGTGAGGAGCGGGTACGCGTCGACGAGGTGTTGACGCACCCGGGATCCGTCATGACGTACGAATACGATTTCGGTGACGGGTGGACCCACACAGTCGAGCTGGAACACGAGGACTCCGATATCGACGACCTTCGTTCGATCTGTCTCGACGGTGCCCGCGCGTGTCCTCCCGAGTCCTCGGGCGGTCCGTCGCGCTATACCCAGGCGCTGGACATCGCGGCAGACTCGTCCGACCCCGAACACTCCGAACTTCTCTCCCAGTGGGGTCCGACGTTCGACCCGGCCCGTTTCGAGGTCGATGCAGTCAACCGCGTGCTGCAATCCGCAGATGTCGGTAGGTCGACGCTCGCCGAAGCTGTCGCGGCCGCACCGGCCATCGGGCGACTGTTCGACCGAGTACGACCCACCCACGTGCCGTCACTGATGGCGTTGCTGCCCCGGTGCGAGCTCACCGTCGAAAGTTCGGTGGACCTGCCGGTTGCCGAGATCGCGATGGCCAAGCTCACCTGGTTCCTCCGAAAGGTCGGCGACGGCGGCGCTGTCCTCACCGATGCCGGCTACCTCAAGCCCGCTTTCGTTGCAGCGATCCGCGACGAGCTCGATTGGGGTCTGGGGTGGGTGGGGTCGAGCAGCCGCGAGATCGACCACCATCAGGTCACCGACTTGCGCGAGGCGGTCCGACACCTCGGGTTGACCCGCATCGCGAAGGGGCGGCTGCTGCGCACGAAGCTCGGCGAATCACTGGCCGACGACCCGATCGGCATGTGGCGGCATGCGGCCTCGCGGCTTCCGCTGGGGAAGGAGACATACGAGACCGATGCCGCGACGCTGTTCCTGATCTCTCTGGCCGCATCGGCCTCAGCGGCCCACCGTAACGAGATGCTGATCGAGACGGTCTCCGAATTAGGCTGGGCCAGTGAGGATTCCGGTGTGTTCGACGCCAAGTTCGCTGCTCAGACGACCATGAGCTTTCTCGACCTCATCGGTGCCCATGGCCCGAGCTTCTACTTTCGGGAAGCCGTATCGGACTCACCGAGTTGGTCCCGTCGATTTGCACGCGACGCTTTGTCCAGTTGACCGCCGATTCCGAGGCGTTCGGTGCCGTCTCGGCCGGCTCGACGCGTCTCCAGGGGCCTGACCAGCCGATTTGCGTGTGTGGGGTTGGTGGCGTAACTTTTGTCGAGTCAGAGCGACGGACACCGACCCGGTCTTCACGGACTGGGTGAACGAGGTTCTACGTGTGGCTCGGCAGGTTTTATCCCCCAAGAGTCGGGCCTTGTGTCCGAGACCAAGCTGGGATAGGCTGGAACAGTTGCCCTTGAGGCCTACGGATTGTGTGTTCGTGGGGTTCGAGTGTGTGCGTGTTCTTTGAGAACTCAACAGTGTGTCGATGAATGTCAGTGCCGAATTTTATTTGGTGAATGCATTCG
>NZ_BNHJ02000004.1:0-300593 GCF_014905595.1 Rhodococcus sp. NKCM2511
CTCCACTCGAGGAGTACAACAAACGACTGCTCGTTGCGACGACCACGTGAACCCGTCACGAGGTTCCACTCACATGGTGGCCGAGTGTGGTCACGGCCACATAGGATGCACACGATTGGTGTGACGATCAGTTGCAGCTATTCCTACAACCCGGAGGCCCACGTTGAGCAAGACCCTCGAAGCCACGATCGACATCGATGCCAGTCCGCAGGCCGTGTGGTCGGTCGTCTCGGACCTACAGCGCATGGGCGAGTGGAGTCCGCAGTGCAAGAAGATGAAGGTCTTCGGCGGACCCGTCGGCAAGGGCACCCGGACGCTCAACATCAACCGCAAGGGCCTGCTCGTGTGGCCGACCAGCGCCAAGGTCGTCACCTTCGAGCCGAACAAGGCACTGGCGTTCCGCATCGTCGAGAACAAGACGATCTGGTCGTACACGCTCACTCCGACGGCAACCGGAACCACCGTCGTCGAGAAGCGGGAAGCCCCCAGCGGCACCTCGGCCGTGTCGTCGTTGCTGGTCAAGCGGATCCTCGGCGGGATCGACGAGTTCGATGTCGAGCTGGTCGAAGGCATGAACAGCACGCTCCGACGAATCAAGACCGAAAGCGAAAAGTCGAGCCGAAAATAACTTTTCTCAGGAAGGTTTCAGGTTTGTTGCCCCTGGGCATCCATGGTTTCGACAAGCAATCGAACACACGGAAAGTGGGGGCAACACATGTTGGGTCTCGGAATCATCGGCTGGATCATCATCGGCGGGCTCGCAGGCTGGATCGGCAGCAAGATCATGAAGACCGATGCTCAGATGGGCATCATCCTGAACATCGTCGTCGGCATCATCGGCGGCCTCATCGGCGGTTACCTGCTCAAGGTCTTCGGCGTCGACGTCGAAGGTGGCGGCCTGATCTTCAGCTTCATCACCTGCATCCTCGGTGCATGCATCCTGCTGTTCCTGGTCAAGCTCGTGACCGGTCGCAGCCGCGTCTGATTTCACTCGCACTTCCCGACTGCCGGGGCCGCTCACGTACTCTGTGAGGGCCCCGGCAGTCGTTTTGTTCGCCGTCCGATCAGCTCCCGGCGTCCAATCCCTGCCCGCATCCGAGCTCGCCCGACAGTAAGAGGAGACCGTGGCACGCCGTCCCGCCCCGATTGATCAACCACCCCGCACGGGAGTGGCTCACATCGTCGACCTGGTTCGCGAAACGGTTCCACCGCTACACCCCGCCGGACTGCCCTTCGTCGGTGGTCCCCTGGCCGTCGCAGTGCTCGGCCGTCGGTCGAAGTGGGTCCGCAATGCCGGGCTCGTCGCCGCAGGAGCCTGCGCTACCTTCTTCCGCCACCCGTCGCGGGTGCCGCCGAACCGCCCCGGCGTCGTCGTCGCTCCCGCCGACGGTTTGGTCACCCTCGTCGACACCGCCGTCCCGCCCGCCGAGCTCGATCTCGGTGCACAGCCCGTGCCGCGAGTGAGCATCTTCCTGTCCGTTCTGGACGTGCACGTGCAGCGTGTTCCCGTCGGCGGACGCGTGGTCGAGGTCGTACACCGCCGCGGCCAATTCAAGTCCGCCGACCTGGCCGAGGCCAGTGAGGTCAACGAACGCAACAGCATGCACATCGAGACCGATTCCGGTCACCACGTCGGCGTGGTGCAGATCGCCGGTCTCATCGCTCGACGCATCGTCAACAACGCGAAGGTCGGAGACGTGCTCTCCATCGGCGACACGTACGGCCTGATCCGATTCGGCTCCCGCGTCGACACCTACTTCCCGGCCGGTACGACGCTGCTCGTCGAACGCGGCCAACGAGCAGTCGGTGCCGAGACGGTACTCGCCGAGCTCCCCCAGTAGAAACGACATGATCACCAGACGCGCCAAGCCGCCTGCTGCTATCCGTCTGCTTCCGTCGGTCGTCACCATTCTCGCGTTGTGCTCCGGGTTGTCGGCGGTCAAGTTCGCTCTCGACGGTCAACTCGGAACCGCACTCGCGATGATCGGTGCCGCTGCGATCCTCGACGCACTGGACGGCCGCATCGCTCGTCTGCTCGACGCCACCAGCAAGATCGGTGCCGAACTGGATTCTCTGTCCGATGCAATCTCGTTCGGCGTCGCGCCCGCCTTGGTGCTCTACGTGACTCTGCTCGAGGGCAGTAGTGGCGGTTGGATCGTCGCACTGGTGTACGCCGTGAGTATCGTGCTCCGACTCGCCCGGTTCAACACCCTGCTCGACGAGGACGACACCCCGGCGTACGCCCGCGAGTTCTTCACCGGGGTCCCCGCACCCGCAGGTGCACTCATCGCGCTCGCCCCGATCGCTGCGTTCGAGGAATTCGGCGACGGCTGGTGGGCCTCGTTCTACGTCGTCGCCGGCTGGTCGATCCTCACCGCAGGTCTGATCGTCAGCACCATCCCCACTCTCGCGCTCAAGACGGTCTCGGTGCCACCGCGCTTGGCTGCCGGTTTGCTGGTGATGGTCGCGCTGCTCGCTGCCGCGCTCATCACCTTCCCGCTGGTCCTGCTGATGGGATTGGTGTTCGCCTACCTCGTGCACATTCCGTTCGCGGTGCGCTCGCAGCGCTGGACGGCTGCACGCCCGTATACGTGGGATGCGAAGCCGGCCGAGCGTCGCGCGGAACGCCGCGCCATTCGACGGTCTCCCGGCAACGCGCGCCGGTCGCAGGCGCGTCTGGGACTTCGCCGACCGCGCAGCTGACGACCCCATTAGGTTGGACGTGTGACCGAATCCCGAACCCCCGAGCTCGTTCTCACCACCCGATTGAACACCTCGGCCGCCGACGCCAGGCGAGGCGTCGTCCGGCTCCATCCCGAGGTCTTGGCGGCGCTCGGTCTGCGGGAATGGGATGCCGTCTCGCTCATCGGTTCTCGGCGTACGGCTGCGGTGGTTGCCGAGGCTCCCAGCGGAATCCCGCAGGGTACCGCGCTGCTCGACGACGTCACGCTCTCCAACGCCGGACTACGCGAAAATGCCTCTGTGGCAGTCGCTCCCGTGACGGTCTACGGGGCGAGAACCGTCACGGTAACCGGGTCCGCCCTGGCCACCGGTTCCATTTCCGACACCACCCTGCGCCAAGCGCTACTCGGCAAGGTCCTCACCGTGGGCGACACCGTGTCGCTCCTCCCCCGCGATCTGGGGCCCGGCACATCGACGTCGACGGCCACGCAGGCACTGTCGCGAACGTTCGGGGTGGCGTGGACGACCGAACTGTTGACGGTCTCGGCCGTCGAACCCTCCGGCGGTCCCGTGAGCGTGCAACCCAATTCTGCGGTGAGCTGGGGACGCGGCACAGTCGCGTCGGGATCACCCGAATCGGCCTCGGCCACATCGGTTCCGACGCCCGGAGCTGCGGCCCCGCCACGCGTAAGCGCAGCCGACCTGGTGGGTGTGAGCACTGCACAGGCCAAACTCACCGAGTGGCTACGACTGGCGCTCGACGAGTCGGAACTGCTCGCCACCCTCGGCGCATCTCCGCATCTGGGTGTGCTGATCACCGGCCCCGGCGGAGTTGGCAAGACGACGTTGGCACGCGCCGTCATCGGCGAACGGCGATGCGTCGTGCTTGACGGGCCGTCGATCGGCGCATTGGAGGCATCGGCTCGCGTCGAACGCGTCACTGCTGCGGTGGACGAACTGACCGGCTCGGGGGTGCTGCTGATCACCGATGTCGACGCGTTGCTGCCGTCCGATCCGGAGCCTGCGTCGACGTTCGTCCTCGATGTGCTGCGCCGGGCCGTCGACACTCCCGGCTTCGCACTGATCGTGACGACGGCACATCCCGAGGCCACCGACGCCAGATTACGCGGGCAGGATCTGTGCGATCGCGAGCTGACCCTCACTCTCCCCGATGCCGCCGGTCGCAGAGCGTTACTGGAGCATCTACTGAAGAAGGTTCCACAGGATGACGTCGACCTCGTCGAAATAGCTTCACGGACACCGGGTTTCGTCGTCGCGGATCTCGCTGCCCTGGTGCGCGAAGCTGCGCTGCGAGCCGCTGCGCGGGCATCGAACGATGCGACGGCCGCCTCACTGATGCACGACGACCTGATCGGTGCGCTGCAGGTGATTCGACCGTTGTCGCGCTCGGGTGCCGAGGAATTGGCGATCGGCAGCCTCTCCCTCGAGGACGTGGGAGACATGGTCGAGACCAAGCAGGCCCTGACCGAGGCCGTACTGTGGCCGCTGCGTCATCCGGATTCGTTCGCGCGCTTGGGCATCGAGCCGCCGCGCGGAGTTCTGCTGTACGGCCCACCCGGATGCGGCAAGACGTTTCTGGTGCGCGCCCTGGCCAGTTCGGGCCAGCTCAGCGTGCACTCGGTCAAGGGCGCGGAACTCATGGACAAGTGGGTCGGGTCCTCGGAAAAGGCTGTGCGCGAACTGTTTCAGCGCGCCCGAGACTCCGCCCCCTCGCTCATCTTTCTCGACGAAGTAGACGCCCTCGTACCGCGTCGCGGGCAGAGTTCGGATTCCGGTGTCGGCGACCGAGTGGTCGCGGCACTGCTGACCGAGCTCGACGGCGTCGAACCACTGCGCGACGTCGTCGTTCTCGGCGCAACGAACCGGCCCGATCTGATCGATCCGGCTCTACTGCGGCCCGGCAGGCTCGAGCGCCTGGTCTTCGTCCCGCCGCCGGATGCCGACGCGCGAGTGGACATCCTGAAGGCGTCGGGCAAGTCGATCCCGCTCGCCGAGGATGTCGATCTCGAAGCCCTCGCACGCGATCTCGACGGCTACTCCGCCGCGGACTGCGCGGCCCTGCTGCGCGAGGCCGCACTGACGGCGATGCGTCGGTCGATGGACGCAGCAGACGTCACCGCCGACGATGTCGCCACCGCTCGGGCGACGGTCAAACCGTCACTCGATCCCGAGCAGGTGGCGCATCTGCGGGCTTACGGGAGTGCCTAGCGGCAGTGGTGTGGTTATGCGCCCTCCGCGGCACATAACCACACCACTGCGCAGCACTTACTTCCAGCGGGCCAGAACTTCTTCGGCGCGCTTGGCGAGCACCATCTGGAAGATCGGGCCGAAGCTGATGCGACCGACGCCGAGCGAAGCGAAGTGCGAGAGGTCGCCCTCGGCGGGGTTGGCGATGGCGTTGATGGGCAGCGGGAGTTCTTCGGCGAGACGCTTGTAGTCGGCGTCGTTGTGGAAGCCGACGGGGTAGAGCGAGTCGGCACCGGCAGCGGCGGCCAGTTTCAGGCGTGCGATGGCGCGGTCGACGCGATCGTTCTCGTCACCGATCTGCTTGACGAACAGGTCGGTGCGGGCGTTGATGACGACGTGGACGTCAGTGGCGTCGGATGCCGCGCGCAGGGCTCCGACGAAGTCGGCGTGTTCCTGCGCTTCACGAAGTCGGCCGCCCTCGCTGTGGACGGTGTCCTCGATGTTGAGGCCGACGGCTCCGGCGGAGATCAGTCCGTCGATCAGGCGCTTGGGGTCTTCTCCGTAGCCGGACTCGATGTCGACCGAGAGCGGTGCGTCCACGGCGGCGGAGATCTGGGAGATGCGGGTGAGCAGTTCGTCGAAGGTGATGCCCTCGTTGTCCGGCTTGCCGATCGAGTCGGAGACGGGGTGGCTGCCGACGGTCAGTGCAGTGAAGCCGGCGGACACGGCGAGGTTGGCGGACCAGGCGTCCCATACGGTCGGCAGGACGACCGGGTTGCCCGGCTGGTGCAGCTCGAGCAGGGTGGTGGCCTTCTGGGACAGGTCGGTCATGGAGACTCCTTCGCGGCGGTTGTGGAGAACGTACGTTCTCCCACATCCAACATACGCGCTTCAGTCGATCAAATCGAGGGCCTTCATTCGGTCGAACACCATCAACGACCCCGGGGCGACATCGGGCATGGCGGCGTACTCGTCGCGAGTGAAGTACCGAATCTCGGCGATCTCGCTGGTCGGCGTCGGCTCGTCGGCAAGATCGGCGAGAAAACACGTGATCTCGAGCGGGGTGCCCATCGGATGGCCCCAGGCCTGGCACTCGAACACTCCGAGCAGCCGAACGTCGATGACCGCGGCGTCGAGTTCTTCCCTGATCTCGCGGTGCAGCGCCTGCTCGGGCGACTCGCCGGGATCGATCTTGCCGCCGGCCATGTAGAAGGCAGATTTGCCCGTCGACCGCGTCTGAAGCATGCGGCGGTGGCGAACGTAGGCAAGACCGGCGGTGCGAATGGGTCTCGGTTCACTCATCGACGATCGACTCTCTCTATCGGAAACGTCCGGTTTGTACCGCATGGCACGCCGTCGACCACGCAAAGTAGGATGGAAACCGACAAACGTGCCCGCCACCGTTCGGTGGTCGGTTCGTTATTTCTCAAAGACCGAGTCTTCGGAGACCCAGGTCGATTTCACACACAATTTCACGACCCTACTCATCGCCGCCCTACGACCACCGCTCCGGCCCGAAAGCCGAGGCGACCGAGACGACGGAGTGATTTTTGCTCGCTATTCTTCTTGCGCACGCCGCCGCCGCGCTGCTCGCGCCGCTTCTCGTCCGGTGGTGGGGACGTACTGCATTCTTCCCTTTGGCCCTGGTGCCACTGCTCAGCCTGATCTGGGTGTTCGGCAACTGGAACACCGACCAGAAGCTGCACATCGAATGGGTTCCCGGCCTGTCGATGGACATCGACATGCGCTTCGATTCGCTCGCCGCCATCATGTCGTTGCTCGTTCTGGGCATCGGTTCGCTGATCCTGCTGTACTGCGCGCGCTACTTCGAGGACGACGAGCCCAGGCTGGGCCTGTTCGCCGCCGAGATGGTCGCGTTCTCCGGAGCCATGTTCGGCCTGATCACCAGCGACAACATGCTTGTGCTCTACATCTTCTGGGAAATCACGACGGTGTTGTCGTTCCTGCTGGTCGGCCACTATGCAGAACGCGCATCGAGCAGGCGCGCCGCGACGCAGGCTCTGCTCGTCACCACCGCAGGTGGTCTGGCGATGCTGGTGGGCATCATCGTCCTCGGCCAGGCCGCTGGGTCGTACAACCTGTCCGACGTCGTCGCGAACGCCCCGGGCGGCTGGCTGCCCGGAGTGGCGATCGTGTTGATCCTCATCGGCGCACTGAGCAAATCGGCCATCGTGCCGATGCACTTCTGGCTGCCCGGTGCCATGGCCGCGCCGACGCCGGTCAGTGGTTACCTGCACGCCGCCGCGATGGTCAAGGCCGGTATCTACCTGGTCGCGCGCCTCGCTCCGGGTTTCGCGGACTCCGGTCCGTGGCGCGCCACGGTCATCAGCCTCGGATTGCTGTCGATGATTCTGGCCGGCTGGAGAGCACTCCGTGCCTTCGACCTCAAACTCATTCTGGCGTTCGGCACGGTCAGCCAGCTGGGCTTCCTGATGGTCCTGGTCGGCATCGGATCCGAGAAGGCCATGCTGGCCGGCCTGACGATGGTGATCGCGCACGCGATGTTCAAGGCCACGCTGTTCATGGTGGTCGGCATCATCGACCACACCACCGGCACCCGAGACATTCGCAAGCTCGCCCACCTGGGCAAGAAGGCACCGTGGCTCGCCGCCATTGCAGCGCTGGCCGCGGCCAGCATGGCCGGACTACCACCGATGATCGGCTTCGTCGGCAAGGAAACAGCCCTGTCGGCCGTGATCAGCACTCCGACGCTCGACCCCACGGTCGCCGCGGTCGTCGTCGCGGGCCTGGTGATCGGCTCGATTCTGACGGTCACCTACAGCATTCGGTTCGTCTGGGGCGCGTTCGCCCGCAAACAGCTCAAGCGTCCGAGCCCGTCCGTCAGAGCAATGCATGCACCCTCCGCTTTGTTCCTCGCCGCGCCCGCGTTCCTCGCCGTTCTGGGTCTGATCGCCGGATTCACGTCCTCGGTCGTCGACCACATCGTCAGTCCCTACGCCCGAACCCTGCCGTCGTACGGGCAGGAGCCTTACCACCTGGCGTTGTGGCACGGGTTCAACCTGCCGTTGGCGCTGACGGTCGTCGTAGTCACCGGCGGTGTGGGGCTGTTCATCGCTCACCGCGTGGTCAACCGGCTCAAGTTCGAGCATCCCCCGCTCGGTAACGCAGACCGCATCTACGACAACGTGCTCAAGTTCATGGACACCCTGTCCATCCGCCTCACCGGCACCACGCAGCGCGGTTCGCTCCCCCTCACTCAGGGCACGATCCTGCTGACGCTGGTGCTGCTGCCGATCATCGTGTTGCTCGTCGGGCAGAAGCCAGGCCTGGAGTACACCCTCTGGAACACCCCGCTGCAGTTGGTCATCGGAGTAATCATGATCGCGGGTGGCCTCGGCGCAACAGTGATGCGCAACCGTCTGGCCAGCGTCATCCTCGTCGGACTCACCGGATACGGCTGCGGCGTCATCTTCGCTATCCACGGTGCTCCCGACCTCGCCCTGACTCAGTTCCTCGTCGAGACGCTGACCCTCGTGGTGTTCGTCCTGGTACTGCGCAAACTGCCCGCCGAGGTCGACGACCGGGGCTCGGCTGGTTCGCGTGGCCCCCGCGCCGCACTCGCCGTCGCCGTCGGAGCGACCGTCAGCGTGCTCGGCGCGTTCGCGATGAACGCCCGCAGTGCCGCGCCGGTCTCACTGCAGTTCCCCGAGGCCGCGTACGAGCTCGGCGACGGGAAGAACATCGTCAACGTCATCCTCGTCGACATCCGCGCCTGGGACACGCTCGGCGAAATCTGCGTACTCCTCGTCGCCGCGACCGGCGTGGCCAGCCTGGTGTTCCGCAACCGCCGGTTCGGCAGCGCTCCGCGGGTGTCCGACGCCCCCGCCTCGTCGTCGGACACGAACGACGCGGCGGAGACGACGTGGCTGCTCGGCGGCGATCTGATCGATCCGCGGCATCGTTCGTTGATTCTCGAAGTCACGACGCGGTTGATCTTCCCGACGATCATGGTGCTGTCGATCTACTTCTTCTTCTCCGGGCACAATGCCCCCGGTGGCGGTTTCGCCGGTGGTCTGACGGCGGGCCTCGCGCTGGTGCTGCGGTATCTCGCCGGCGGCCGGTACGAGCTCGGTGAAGCGGTCCCGATCGACGCAGGCAAGATCCTGGGTCTCGGGTTGATCTTCGCGGCCGGCACGGCGGTGGCGTCGATGTTCCTCGGCGCTCCGGCACTGTCGTCGGCGACGTTGGAAGTGACACTGCCGATTCTCGGTGACATCAAGCTGGTCACCGCATTGTTCTTCGACCTCGGTGTCTATCTCATCGTGGTCGGGTTGGTACTCGACGTGCTCCGCAGTCTCGGCGCGCGTCTCGACGCACAGGTGGAAATGCAGAGCCAAGGCCGAGTGAGTGCCCGATGACCGCAGATGTCGGAATGCTCGTCATCGTCGGCGTTCTCGTCGCATCGGGTGTGTACCTGCTGCTCGAACGCAGCATCACCAAGATGCTGCTCGGTCTGCTGCTGTTCGGCAACGGAGTCAATCTGTTGCTGCTCACCGTCGGTGGCCCGGCAGGTACCCCGCCTATCGTCGGTCGAGACAACTCGCTGCACCAGAACATGGCCGATCCGCTGGCTCAGGCCATGATCCTGACGGCGATCGTCATCACCATGGGTATCGCCGCCTTCGTGCTCGCGCTGGCGTATCGATCGTTCACGCTCAACACCAAGGACGACCTCGAGAACGACCCCGAGGACACCAAGGTCTCCCAGCGCCGTTCGATGGCCGAAGCACCGGACCGCGACCGTTCCGACGACCCGGTCACCGGTGAGCCGAGC
Source organism: Rhodococcus sp. NKCM2511 (assembly GCF_014905595.1). Lineage (NCBI taxonomy): Bacteria > Bacillati > Actinomycetota > Actinomycetes > Mycobacteriales > Nocardiaceae > Rhodococcus > Rhodococcus sp. NKCM2511. Next base: position 9,707 of record NZ_BNHJ02000004.1, read on the forward strand.
TTCGGCGGAGACGCTTTCGACTCGAAGGGCAATCCGATTCCGCTCGAGCAGATCAGGAACCTCGAAGACCTGGAGTGCTACGAGGATCTGCACGACGGCGACTTCGACAACGACGACGACAACCCCCAGCTCCGCGGTCTCGACGGACTCGACACGGCCGAGAAAGACGACAGCCGACCGGAGCACCCCAGCACTGACGACTCCAGCACCGACGACACCAGCTCCGACGACACGAAGGGAGACGACAAGTGACGATCTCCCCGGGCGTGATCGATGCCCTGACGCCGCTGCCCGTGCTCATCCCGATGCTCGCCGCGGCCTTGACGCTGGTGTTGGGACGTCGCCCCCGCGCGCAGCGTTTCATCACTCTCGCCGCGCTGACCGCGGTGGTCGCGATTTCGTCGATGATGCTCTACCTCGCCGATCGCGATGGGACCAGCGCGCTGCAGGTCGGTGGCTGGGATTCACCCTTGGGCATTTCGCTGGTGGTGGACCGGCTGTCGGCGATGATGCTCGTCGTCTCGTCGATCGTGTTGCTGGCCGTCATGGTGTACTCGATCGGCCAGGGTATTCGCGACGGCAGTGAGAATCAGCCCGTCTCGATCTTCCTGCCCACCTATCTGGCCTTGACCGCAGGCGTCTGCAACGCGTTTCTCGCCGGCGATCTGTTCAATCTGTTCGTCGGCTTCGAGGTACTGCTCGCCGCCTCGTTCGTGTTGCTGACGCTCGGTGCGAGTGCCGACCGGGTCCGCGCCGGCGTGTCCTACGTGATGGTCTCGATGGTCTCCTCGCTGATCTTCCTGATCGGCATCGCACTGGTCTACGGCGCCACCGGAACACTGAACTTGGCCCACATCGCCGTGCGGATGGACGACATCCCGTCCGGCACTCGTACGGCCATCTTCGCGGTGCTGCTCGTTGCGTTCGGCATCAAGGCCGCGGTGTTCCCGCTGTCCACGTGGCTGCCCGACTCGTACCCCACGGCCCCGGCTCCGGTCACCGCGGTGTTCGCCGGCTTGCTGACGAAAGTCGGTGTCTACGCGATCATTCGCGCGCACACGCTGCTATTCCCGGACGGCTCACTCGACAACGTGCTGATGGTCTGCGGCCTGCTGACGATGCTCGTCGGCATCCTCGGCTCCATCGCACAGAGCGACATCAAACGACTGCTGTCGTTCACTCTGGTCAGCCACATCGGTTACATGATCTTCGGCGTCGCGCTGTCGACTCAATCGGGACTGTCCGGCTCGATCTACTATGTGGCCCACCACATTCTGGTGCAGACGACACTGTTCCTCGTCGTCGGCCTGATCGAACGTCAGGCCGGTTCGTCGTCACTGCGACGGCTCGGAGGATTGGCCGCGGCCAGCCCGGTGCTGGCCATCGTCTTCCTGGTGCCGGCCCTCAATCTCGGTGGTATTCCGCCGTTCTCGGGGTTCATCGGCAAGGTCGCCCTGCTGCAGGCCGGCAGCGACCAGGGCAGCGTACTGGCCTGGTTGCTCGTGGCCGGCGGCACCGTCACCAGCCTGCTGACTCTCTACGTGGTTGCTCGTGTCTGGACCAAGGCGTTCTGGCGAGCCCGCGCCGACGCACCGGAAGGCGACCTCGCGGACAACAGCCCCTCTGCCCTGCTCGACGATTCCTCGGACATCCAGTTCGGTGACCGCGAGGATGTGGGCCGGATGCCCGCCTTCATGTTGATCCCGACGATCGGCCTCGCCGTCGTCGGTTTGGCGATGACGGTGTTCGCCGGGCGCATCATCGACATCAGCGATCGGGCGGCGGCGGATCTGCGGGATCGCTCGGTGTACATCGACGCCGTGCGGGGAGCCGAGTTCGTCGGCGATCAGGCCTACGAACAGGCACGCGCAGACGAGGAGGGCACCCGATGAAGATGAACCGTTCCTTCCTGCTGCGAATCTGGACTCTGGCATGGCTGACGGCTATCTGGGTTCTGTTGTGGGGCAACGTCTCTGCTGCCAATATCCTCGGTGGCCTCGCGGTCGGACTGCTCATCATGGTGCTGTTGCCGTTGCCGCGGGTGCCGGTCGAGGGACGCATCCACGTGTTCTCGCTCGTCAAGCTTGCAGTCGTATTCCTTTATTACGCAGCCGAATCCAGTGTCAGTGTGGCGTGGTTGGCGATCCGTCCGAAGGCACCGCCGGTCACCGGCGTGCTGCGCTGCCGCATCGCCATCAAGTCCGATCTGGTGCTCACGCTCTTCGTCGACGCGATGAATCTCGTTCCGGGAACGATGGTCCTCGAGATCGATCGCACCCGACGCCTGTTGTACGTGCATGTGCTGGACATGGGCACGCAGAAGGCAGTCGACGGGTTCTACACGTACGTTCGGAACCTCGAGAAGCTGTTCATCGCGGGATTCGAGCGCGACTCCGATTGGAAGCCGAGCCCCCTGCACTACCAGGAGTACGAGCAGTACCACGGGGTTCTGGGCGACGATCCCGAATCGGGCGATCTCGATACCCCGCGCGACGACAAGAGGACCGACGACAAGAGGAAGGGGGACTGGTCGTGACCGTCGTACTGGCGATCGCAGGCGCGCTGCTGATCGCCGCCGCGATCCTCACCGCATTCCGGTTGCTCGACGGCCCGAGCACGTTGGACCGCTTGGTCGCGATGGACACCATCCTTGCCGTGTCGATGTGTGGGCTCGGTGTGTGGGCCGTCTACAGCCGCGACACCACGCTGGTGCCTGCCATCGTTGCGCTGTCCCTGGTCAGCTTCGTCGGGTCGGTCAGCATCGCACGGTTCAGAGTGAGGGACGAATGAACGACACAGTGAGGGGCGAACGATGACCGCAGCCCAGTGGATAGCTTCTGTCTTCATCCTGTTGGGAGCGCTGTTCGCCTTCACGGCCGCCGTGGGCATCGTGCGTTTCCCCGACACGCTCTCGCGCATGCACGCGGCCACCAAGCCGCAGGTGGTCGGGTTGATCATGGTGTTGGTCGGCGCGATCATCAGCCTGCGCGGCAATGTCGACATCTGGATGCTGGTGCTGGTCGGCATCTTCACTCTCGTCACTGCTCCGGTGATTGCGCACACCGTGGGACGCGTCGCCTACCGGGAACAGCGCGGGCGCGACGGCCTGCTCATCGTCAACGAGATGGAACCGAACGAACCCGATCAGTGAAGCGCGAGCGATCGGCGAAGAACGCGGTATGGAATCCGAACGCCATACCGATCAGGATTCCGAGCACGAGCGGACCGAACACCAGTGGGTTCGCGGCGAATTCCTCGGCGAGGTAGCGGTAGCTCAGCAGTAGGGCGGCCATCGCGACGCAACCGTAGGTCACCAGCGTGATCCGGTCGCGGTCCCATCCCCGTTCCGGGTCGCGCAGCAACGATTCGATGGTGAGGCACAGGACCGCGCCCGCCACCAGGTCGACGCCGTAGTGGTAACCGAATCCGAGCGTCGCAGCCAGTGTTCCCAACAGCCACAGTGTGCCGCCGGTGCGCAGCCACCAGGGGCCGCGTCGGGAATGGATGAAGATGCTCAGAGCCCACGCGGTGTGCAGGCTCGGCATGCAGTTGCGCGGCGTCTGCGAGTCGAACGGGATCTCGCCGAGGCTGCCCAAGAGCGGAACCGACTGCGTCGGCCACGACTCGAACGCGAACATCGGGCCCACCACCGGGAACAGCAGGTAGAACACCGGTCCGACGAGTCCGATGAGCAGGAACGTGCGGAACAGGAAGTGTCTCGGCCACGCTGAGCCCGCGGCGACCCCACGCAGTTGGTACAGCGCAACAATGATCGCCGCGACGGGGAGCTGAATGTAGATCCAGTGCAGCGTTCCCTCGGCGACCGGGCCGAGTCGGTCCAGAATGCTGCCGAGCACCCAGGACGGATTTCCCAGCGCATGATCGGCGGCGTATGCGTATTCGTCGAGAACGTAGGGCCGGACCAAGGTCGTGATGTGCAACCAGGCATCGCCGGCCTTGGTCGCGAGCAGCAACAGTGCGCCGAGGGCGACGCCGCGCATCGCCCGAGCGTCATGCCGCCGGACGACATGGAACGCGAGCGCGACCAGCACCAGCGACGGCCCGTTCCCGACGGTCAGCGGCACGTCGAACAGATACCGGCCGCCCAGTACAACGGCGTCGAGCGCAGCAGCGACGGCCAGTACGCGCAGGCGGGTGGAGTTGTTCAGACCTACCGTGGCCAGGACGAGCGCCGCCCACGGCAGCGACATCGACTTCGGTGTTCCGAACATGTCGTTCCACATGCTCGGCAGCGGGCCGGGGAAGTTCCATTTCCACGCGACGACCTGCAGCGTCAGCAGAAACGCTGCGACAAGGACGGCACCGACGATCAGAGGACGAACAGAGTCCTCACGTGTCGCATCGACCTCGACGCTCTCGACGTCCCCCTGCAGCACGCCGTTGATCGTAAACGCTGAGTGAACACAAAATTAAATACAGAGGGTCACGATTGGAGATCGGTGACCAACGACTCCACGACGGCACGTAGATCGCCGCCGGATTTCGCGGCCACTGCACGCTGGCGTTGATACGAGGCACCGAGGCGGGGAATGTCGGCCACCGCGGCAAGCTCGTCGACGCAATTCAACCGGACCGCCGTCGGAGTCAACTTCTCCAGTAAGTCGTGCAGATCATCGGTGACCAGCCGCTCGTTGCTGTCGGCGTCGAGAATGATCTCGGCGTCGAGGCCGTACCGGGCAGCTCGCCACTTGTTCTCCTGGACGTGCCACGGCGGGATCGTCGGCAGGGTCTCGCCTGCTTCGAGTCGTTCGTCGAGATGCACGATCAGGCAGTGCGTCAACGCGACGAGGGCCGCGAGTTCACGCTTGGTCGATGCGCCGTCGCACACCCGAACCTCGATGGTTCCCCACTTCGGAGCCGGGCGGATGACCCAGTGCATGCCTCCGAGCTGCTCGATGACGCCGGTCTTGAGCTGATCACGAACGAATCCCTCGAACTGCGACCAGTCGTCGAACTGAAACGGCAGACCGGCCGTCGGCAACTGCTGAAACATCAGTGCTCGGTTGCTGGCGTATCCGGTGTCGTTGCCCGCCCAGATCGGCGACGACGCCGACAGCGCCAACAGATGCGGGTATTGCAGCAGCAACGAGTTGAGGATGGGAAAGACCTTGTCGGGAGAGGACACCCCGACGTGGACGTGTACGCCCCAGATGAGCATCTGTCGGCCCCACCACTGGGTACGCGCGATGAGCTCGTCGTAGCTCGGGGAGCTGGTCAGCTGCTGCGTCGACCATTCCGCGAACGGGTGCGTCCCGGCCGAGAACAGATCGATCCCCAGAGGATCCGCGGCTCGGCGCACCAGGTCCAACGAGCCGCCGAGGTCCTCCATGGCCTCCCCGACGTTCTCGCACACTCCGGTGACGAGTTCGACGGTGTTGCGCAGCAGTTCCTTCGTCACCCGAGGGGTGTCTCCGGCGAGGTCACGAACGCCGTCCATGACTGCCTCGGCGGAGTTGACGAGATCCCGCGTGCTCTTGTCGACCAGCGCGATTTCCCACTCCACGCCGAGCGTGGGTTGCGGAGAACTCGCGAAGTCGATCCGGGGAGCGTTCAAACTACTTCAGTACCGCGCACGCCGCCCGAGCACCGGCATCACCGGTCATCAGGGTCGCCATGTCGGGTACCGCAGCACCGTCGGGCAACGTGTAGCGCGGCGGGATGTTGGCGAAGTTGTCTGCGCCCTCGTGCACGATGACCGACGTTCCGGCACCACCGGCGCGCAGGTCGTCCAGCGTGATCGCATCGGTGGTGGTGACCAGGCGGCCCGTGCCGTCCTCGCCCACCTGGATCGACGACAGGTCTCCGCTGGAGGGGTGTTCGGTGCGTCCGTCGACCTGCAGGTGACCACCCGCAGAGAGGAAGTTGCCCGGCTCACCGCCGGTAGGTGCCACCGAGTTCGGCTCGCAGGCACCGACGGTGTGGACGTGGAAGCCGTGGAAGCCCGGCGTCATGTTCTCGACCTCGGCCGTGACGGTGAGCTTCTCGCCCTCCGACGCGAACGACACGGTGCCCACCTCGGCACCGGACGCGTTGCGGAGCACGCCCTCGATCATGTTCTCGGAGCTGCCTTCCGAGCCACTCTCTGCCCGACCGTCACCGGCGACTGCGGCCGCGGACGGGTCTGCTTCACCGGTCCACACCGGCGGCACCGTGCCGGGTGTGTCGGACGCGACCTCGCCGTTGCTGCAGGCGGAGAGCCCGAGAGCGGCGATCGCGAGGACCGGGGCCACGTAACGCAAAGAGCGGGTCGCAGCAGTGCGTCGCTTGAACAGGTCCATCGAAGAGTGCTCCTCTTTCGGGCAGGGTGAAGGGCTTGCAAAATCATAACGTGCCGACCGATTCGGCCGAACCGGACAGGTTGTCATGCCGGCGAGTTACTGCGTCACGATGACGACGACACCCGCGGTGGATTCGAGTGAACTCGGTTTGGGCTCGGCCGGAATGCCGAGTTGGGTGGCGATCGTCTGCGCTGCCTGCTGCTCACCGGTGTCGGTGCCGTAGTACACCGCGGTCTGGGCGAACTGGGCTTCGCTGAAGTTGCCGGTCTCGGCGACCGTCCAGCCCTCGGCGGTGAGTGTGCTCGCAGTGCCGGCGGCGAGCCCGGAGACGTTGGAGTTGTTGAGCACGCGCACCTCGACATCGGCGGCGGCGCGAGAGGTGGTTGCCGCGGAGGACGTGGTCGACGACGCGGCAGGAGCCTGCGCGGCGGGAGCTTGGGTACCGGGAGCTTGGGCCACCGGAGCGGCAGCCGTCGTCGTCGCGGCAGCGGGCGCCTCTGCGGCGGCATCCTCGGAATCGGAGCCGGTCAGAGACAGTGCACCGATCGCTGCGAACAGGATCGCGAGCGAGATCAGCACCATGGCCAGGGCACGGAGGGGTGGCCCGGTCTGTTCCGGGTTGGGGCTGCTCACGTACTCGACCCTAGCCGACCGTCGACCGAGACCTTTTCGACGGAGCTTGCACCTTCCCCACGGAGCAACATCTCTCGGCAGAGTCGAAACCCGGCGCGGGGGCTCAGACGTCGAAACCGAGCCGACGTGCGGCGCGGGCCTTCTGCCTGCTCGCACGCAGACGGCGCAGTCGCTTGACCAGCATCGGGTCTGCGGCAAGGGCTTCGGGACGATCCACCAACGCGTTGAGGATCTGGTAGTAGCGGGTTGCCGACATGGAGAACAGTTCCTTGATCGCCTCTTCCTTGGCCCCGGCGTACTTCCACCACTGGCGCTCGAAGGACAGGATGTCGTGCTCTCGTCGGCTCAAGCCGTCCGCACCGACTTCGTTCGGATCGTGAGAGCCGTCCGATCCCGGTTGCTGAGACTGGTTCGAGTCACGCGCTGCTGCGCCGTCCATCCCACTCCTCGACTTCTCGACTCCCCTGGGCCCGTGCGACAACCGACCCCGAGGAAATCTGCTTCCCCCAGTGCTGCCGGCACCCGTACGAGTACCGACCGAACTTCGAGCGAATTACACAGTTGTACTTCGGGGATCATTCAACCACGTTCGACCGCCCGGACCCGGCTCCCGCGAGGTACTCGCGCGTGGCGTGTTCGTCGACGACCGAACCGTCGGTGCGACACTCGTCCACCGGCTCCGCTCCCGACGGGCCGGTGGGTGGGCCGGGCGTCACCCACTATCCTTGTCGACCATGGCAATTCTTCCCATCCGGATCGTCGGCGATCCGGTGCTCCACACTGCGACCGATCCCGTCACCGAGTCGCCGGCCGAGCTCGCCGAGCTGATCGCCGACATGTACGAGACGTTGGCGGCTGCCAACGGCGTCGGACTGGCGGCGAACCAGGTGGGCGTCGGTAAGCGTCTGTTCATCTACGACTGCCCCGACCAGGGCGCGGACGGCAAGGTTTTTCGCCGCCGCGGAGAGGTCGTCAACCCGGTGCTCGAGACGTCCGAGATTCCCGAGACGATGCCCGACCCCGACGATGACGACGAGGGGTGCCTCTCGGTCCCCGGTGAGCAATACCCCACCGGTCGGGCCGACTGGGCGCGAGTGACCGGTACCGACGCCAACGGCGATGCGGTGGACATCGAGGGCCGCGGGTTCTTCGCCCGGATGTTGCAGCACGAGGTGGGTCACCTCGACGGCTTCCTCTACACCGATGTGCTCATCGGTCGCCACGCGCGAGCGGCGAAGAAGGCGATCAAGCGCTCCGGGTGGGGCGTCCCCGGCCTCAGCTGGGTGCCGGGCACCGTCGACGACCCCTTCGGCCACGACGACGAGGACGAGGACTGATCGCTGCCGTGACCGTTCCGCCGGGGACGCGGGTGATGCTGCGGTACCGACTGCCACCCGGCCACACCCACCCGATGACGGACGTCATCGGGGAATTGGTGTCGGCCGACGCGGTCGCGGTGTCGGTCCGCGCCAAGGACGGCGCTCTGGTCCAGGTGGCCGCCGATCGCATAGTGGCCCTGAAGCCGTTGGGCCCCAAACCTGTTCGCACCTCGGAGATTCGGGCTCTGGAGGCGGCCGCGGCAGACGGGTGGCCGGGGGTCGAACAGGAGTGGATCACCGGCTGGCAGTTGCGTTTCGGGCACGGCTTCACCGGGCGCGCCAATTCGGCGGTGCCTCTCGAGCCCGGCGCAGCAGCAGATTCCGAGACGGTGGCCGCGATCGCCGCCCGATACGACGCACGAGGACTGACGCCGATCCTCGCCCTCCCCGACCGTCTCGCGACCGCACCGGCCGGTTGGTCGACGTTCAACGAGACCGTCGTCATGGCGGCGGATATCTCGAATCTCGTTCTGCGCGAGGGCGACTGGCCTGTCACAGTCACTCCCGAACCGACCGCCGACTGGTTGAGTTCTCTGCGCTACCAAGGCCGAGAGGCGACGACGGGTGCTGCCGAGGTGGTCTCGGCGGTGCGCAACGGAACTCTCGGTTTCGGCGCGATCGGGAACGCAGGAGTCGGATCGATCGCAGTGGGCCGAGCGGCCGTCACCGCGGCCCCGGACGGTCGGTCGTGGGTGGGCTTGACCTCGCTCTGGGTGTCCACCGAGCATCGCCGCAACGGTCTCGGCACGCTGATGTGCGGTGAGTTGGTGCGGTGGGGACGCGAGAACGGCGCCACGCACGCATACCTTCAGGTGGCCGTCGACAACACCGATGCCCAGGCGCTCTACCGCGATCTGGGATTCGGCGAGCATCACCGCTATCGCTACGCGCGCCCGGACGACACGATCGGCCGCGAGCCTGTCGGACGCGTTCTATAGGGTTCCTTCCCGTGCGCTTTGCTACCTGGAATGTGAACTCCGTCCGCTCTCGGCAGGATCGAATCGTCGATTGGTTGCAGCGATCCGACATCGACGTGCTGGCGATGCAGGAAACCAAGTGCAAGGACGCACAGTTTCCGTACGAGCGATTCACCGAGATCGGCTACGAGGTTGCCCACGTCGGGCTCAGCCAGTGGAACGGCGTGGCGATCGCGTCGCGCGTCGGCTTGGACGACGTGCAGGTCGGCTTCGAGGACCAGCCCGGGTTCAGCAAGGATCCCGAGGTCGAGGCCGCAGACGAAGCCCGCGCCATCGGAGCGACCTGCAACGGGGTGCGTATCTGGAGCCTGTACGTGCCGAACGGCCGCGAGCTTGCCGATCCGCACTACACCTACAAGCTCGAGTGGCTCGCGGCACTGAAGGCCGACGCGCAGGCGTGGGTGGCGGCGGACCCGCAGGCGCAGATCGCGCTCGTCGGCGACTGGAACATCGCTCCCACCGACGACGACGTGTGGGATCCCGCCCTGTTCGAGGGCAAGACTCACACCTCGCAGCCGGAGCGTGATGCGTTCGCGGCATTCTCCGAGGCCGGTTTCACCGAGGTGACGCGGCAGTTCACTCCCGAGCCCAGGACGTTCACGTACTGGGACTACACCCAGCTGAGATTTCCGAAGAAACAAGGTCTGCGTATCGACATGGCGTTGACCTCACCTGCCCTGACGGCTCGCGTGACCGGCGCATCGATCGATCGCGAGGAGCGCAAGGGCAAGGGAGCCAGCGATCATGCGCCGGTGATCGTGGAGATCGACTGAGCCGCGGTCGTCTCTGCTATTCGACGACCAGGTCCAAGAACTCCGGGTGCTGCGCCAGGTAGCGACGGACGTAGGTGCAGATCGGCACGATGCGCCAGTCGCGGTCGCGCGCGGTGTTCAGCGATGCGCGAACGAGCACCCCTGCCCAGCCGCGGTCGCCGTATTCCTCTTTGACGACCGTGTGCATCAGCGCGACGACCGATTCGTCGCCGGCTGCGTCGTCGCCGTCGCCGAACCGATAGCCGAGGATGCCGACGAGATCGTCGTCGACGAACAGATCGAATCTGTTGTGATCGGCGTTGTCTTCGATGCGGACCGAGGGGCGCTCGACCGGAATCGCCGCGTCGGAACGGCGGTGAATGATGTGACTCATGTCACTTATGAGACCAGAGTTGCTCGAGTGTCGCGGGGAAAGTGCACCGATCGACGCCGAGTCGAGTCCTCTACGTAACCAGCCCTGGTGTGACCGGCCGGGCAGTGCGAGTACTCAGAGAGCGACGAGCATGTCGTTGTACTCGGGGTTGGCTGCCGCGAAGCGCTGGACGTAGGTGCAGACCGGCTTGACCTTCCAGCCGTAGGACCGCGCGCTGTCGAGGGCGCGGCGAACCAGAATGCCGGCCAAGCCTTGATGACCGAAGTCCTCGGTGACGACGGTGTGCATGAAGGAGACGACATGCGTGCGTGTCGCACGGGCTCCGTTTCCTTCGACTTCGAAGAATCCGACGATGCCGACGAGGTCGCCGTTCAGTCGAAGCTCGAAGCGATTCTGGTCTTTGTTGATCGAGACATCAGCACTGGGAGAACTCGCAAGCATGGACGCCTCCTTTGCTGGGTGTGGAGTGGTGGAGGAACTTCGGAACCGAGACGGTATGTGACGTGCACCACTATTAAACATGCGCGAGGTGGGTCTGTCACCTTTTCTACCAACAAACCTTCGGATGCGTAGGTTTGTCCATCGATCCCGAACCGGATGCTGGTACAGCTCATAAGTGTCCCCGTGCGGCGTTGTGATACAACAACATTCAAAGTGTCACCATGTTTTCACCAACATTCACCTCCGGCGTCTCGCCTGCCGAGACCCTGCCGATCGCGGCCCGCCGGTACTGTCGTCTCTCGTGAAGTTCCTACCGCTCACGCCCAACGGCGAGACTCCCGTCCGCGCGCTGACGATCGCCGGAACCGACTCCGGCGGCGGTGCCGGAATCCAGGCGGACAGTCGCACGATGGCCATGTTGGGCGTGCACGCATGTGTTGCCGTCGCGGCGGTGACGGTCCAGAACACCGTCGGCGTGACGGGCTTCCACGAGATCCCGCCGGAGATCGTCGCGGCTCAGGTTCGCTCGGTGGTATCGGACATCGGCGTCGGCGCAGCGAAGACCGGGATGCTGGCGTCCACCGCGATCATCGAGGCGGTCACGGCCGTGTGCACCGAGGTGGGTATCGGCCGCGACCACCCGGTTCCGCTCGTCGTCGACCCGGTGTGCGCGTCCATGCACGGTGACCCCCTACTGCACGCCGAGGCGCTCGACGCCATCCGGCACACGCTGTTTCCCATCGCCTCGCTGGTGACTCCCAACCTCGACGAGGTTCGGTTGATCACCGGCATCGATGTCGTCGATGACGCCGGCGCGCGTCGCGCCGCCGAGGCGCTGCACGGATTGGGCGCGCAATGGGCCCTGGTCAAGGGCGGTCACCTCCGCACCTCGACCCACAGCACCGATCTACTGTTCGACGGCGACACCTTCCTCGAATTCACCAGCGAACGCATCGACACCGGCAACGATCACGGCGGCGGCGACACCCTCGCGGCCTCGATCGCGTCGGCGCTGGCCCACGGATACTCGATGCCCGACGCGGTGGCGTTCGGCAAGGAATGGGTCACCCGTTGCCTCGCCGCGTCCTACGACCTCGGTGCGGGCCACGGCCCGGTGTCACCGCTGTGGCGACTGCACGAGTCGGAGAATGCGTAGGTCGTCGGGTGCGCCCTTGATCTTCGGCGCGAAGAAACTGCGCCGATAGGGCTTGGCGACTACGTGCAACGCGTCGAGCACCTCCGGTGACACGGCGTCGAGTGCGGCGGCCGAGATCATGATGTTGCCGTTTCCGCCGGTCTGCATGACCCGCGCTGCGACGGTGACGTCGACACCGAGCCAGTCGGAACCGACCTGACGCGGGCTTCCGGTATGGATTCCGACGCGCATCGTCGGGGTGTAGCCGTCGACGTTCACACTGGTGAGGGCCTCGCGCGCCGCGAACACGGCGTCGACGGCTTTGCCCGCATCGGCGAACACGGCCATGATGCCGTCGCCCAGTCTTTTCACGACGTGGCCACCGCGGAACACGACCTCGGGTTCGACGGCTTTGGAGACTTTGCGGAGCAACGTCAATGTGGCGGTATCGCCCGCGCGCAGCGACCACGACGAGAACCCGACGAGATCTGTGAAGACGATCGTGACGTCCTCGTCGCCGCGGCCCCGACCGGCTCGCTCGAGGATGGCCTGCCACACCTGCAGGGCACCGAGGCCGAGTTCGCGGGAGGCACCCGGTTCGTCGTCGAGTCCGTTCGCTGCCAGGAACCGATCCGCCACCCGCGCGACGGCCAGTGCGCGTCCCGGACCGTCGATCGACAGCGGATCACCGAACGTGGGGTCACCGGGTAATGCGCGACGCACACGCCGAACCGCCCCGACGACGGTGGGCGCTCGGTTGGTGGTGCGGACCCACTCCACCACCGAGGCGACGACTGCGTTCACAGCATCGAGCGTAACTCACGGTTACACATACTTCCCCTACCCTTCGGCGCGTGCGGCCTCGCGCGCAGCCCCGACCGGTACTCCGTTGGGGCCTTCCACCGACTGCGCGTAGACACCGATGCCGTATGCCACGGCGGCACCGTTCTTCGCCAGCGCCGCGCGGTCGACGTTCGCCAGGGTGTCCTGATCGGTGTGGTAATTCTCGTCGAACGTCTGATCGGCCGTGCCACCCCACTTCGCGGCCTGCTCGGCGGTCTTGTTCTCGTCCGCGCCGCTGAAGACGCCGCCTGCGGGGATGCCGACCTCGATGAACGGCCCGTAGTCGGATCGACCGTCGAAATCCGTACCGTCGACGGCGATACCGTCGGCCGCCAAATGCTCGACGAACGTGCGCTCGATGGCGTCGGATCCGGCCGGTCCCGCGGGCTCACCGACCTGGTCGGAGTCGTCGCCGTCGTAGGCGAGGTAGCCGGGGTTGTGCGAGCCGATCATGTCGAAGTTCAAGTACAGCGCGATGTTTCGCTTGTCCTCGTCGGACAGGCCCTCGACGTACTTGGTCGAACCGACGAGCCCGTTCTCCTCGGCACCCCAGAATGCGAACCGGACCGCGTTGGTCACCTCGGGCGCACTGCCCATCTGCAGAGCAGTCTCGAGCACGGCGGAGGTGCCGGTGCCGTTGTCGTTGATGCCCGGGCCCTCGGGGACGCTGTCGAGGTGGGCGCCCGCGACCACCACGTTCTCGGTCGAGCCAGTGGTGGTCTGCGCGATGATGTTGCGGCTCGTGGTCGACTCGGTCGTCGTGACGAGCGTCAACGTGACATCGGGGGCCGCGAGGACCGCTGCCCCGTCCTCCTGGCTGACACCGCCGGTCGGAATCTTCGCGGTCTCGGAATCACCGAGCGTTCCCGAATCCAGTGGTCCGGGTTCGTTGTTGACGATGATCGCTGCTGCCGCACCCAATTCGGCGGCGACGGTCTGCTTCGCACCGAACGGGCACACCCCTCGCGGCACGACTGCCACCGCTCCCGTCAGGTCGAGACCGGCGTAATCGGTTGCCTCGCACCCGTCTGCCCCGGCGGGAGCGCCGACGACGCGTGCGGTGATCCCCTCGGCGGACGTGGTGGGCGAGTAGCTGAGCGCGAACACCGGAATCTCGGTGCCCGCGAGCGAGAGGGTTTGCGTCTGCGCCTCGAAGGTGTCGAAATCGAATTCGGGAGTGGTGACGTCGAATCCGGCCGATTCCAGTTGGGAGACAACGTAATCGACACTCGCGTCGTATCCGGCAGTCCCGGCCGCGCGGTTACCGTCGTGCGCGGCGGCGATGTCCTCTAATTCCTGCAGGTGCCCGACGAGGGCATCCTCGGTGACCGCTTCCGACAGTCCGGCCCCGTCGGGTGTCGCGAAAACTCTGGCCGGTTCCTCGTCCCCCGTACCGGAGGAGGACGAGCAACCGGCCAGAATCAGGACAGTGACGGCGCTACCTGCAAGCAAGGAAATCCGCATAGCGGACACCCTACCCAGGCAGGTGTCAGGCGTCCCGGCGATTGACGACGAACACTGCCACTCCGAAGATCACCGCGGTGAAGACGACGAAGTAGATCAGGCTGCCGACGGGTCCCCAGTGGAAGTCCGTTCCCGCGGATCCGCCGAGGAAATGGTCGGCGTTCTTGAACGGCAGGAACGGCTGAATCTTCTCGCCGACCTTCGGGATGATCCCGACGAGGTTCTCGATGAGCAACGGCCACAACAACAACACGGCGATGGCACCGGCGGACTGGCGAATCAGCGCACCCACGGCAACGGCCAGAACGATCTGCACGAACGCCAGAATTGCGGTGCCGTAGACGACGCGCCAGGTGCCGTCGACGTCGAAGCTCAGCAATGCGCCGGCTTCCTCACCGGCGATGGATTTGGCCAGGAACAACGCGCCGAAGGCGAGAACCAACGACAGCACTGCCCCGTACACGCCGACGATCAGTGCCTTCGCACCGAGCACCGAGGCCCGGTTGGTGATCGCCTGGAACGTGGTTCGGATCAGGCCGAAGCGGTATTCGCTGGTGACGGTGAGTGCACCGAGGATCATCAGCACCATGATGCCGAGTCCGCCGACGCCGCTGCCGACGACGTCGTATGCGGTGGTCGGTGGCAGACCTTCCGGCGCATCCGGGCCGACGGCGGTCTTTGCGGCCCAACCCAGGATGGCTCCGAACCCGAGGCCGAAGACCACCACGATCGCGCTGCACCACCACGGCGACTTGGTCGAGGTGAACTTGATTCTTTCTGCTGCCAAGACGCCCATCAGAGTGCACCGCCCATTGCTTGCTGAGTGTTCTGGTCTTCGGCTCCCGAGCCGTGATATTGCACTGTGTCTCCGGTGAGTTTCATGAATGCTTCCTCGAGCGAGCCGCGCTGAGAGGCCAACTCGTGCAATGTGATTCCGGCCCGGCCGGCGAGGTCGCCGATCGCGTCGGTGGTGGAGTTCAGCACGACGAGCGAGGGCTGCAGTTCGTCGGACTTGTCCGGCTCACGCACCGTGAGGCCGGCGGTGGTCAGCACCTGACGTAGGCCGTCGAGTTGTGGGCTGCGCACGCGTACCGAGGCCTCGGAGGCATGGTCGATGAATTCCTGCACCGAGGAATCCGAGATCAGCTTGCCGCGTCCGATGACGATGAGGTGTTCGGCCGTCTGCGCCATCTCCGAGAGCAGGTGGCTCGACACCAGGACCGTGCGGCCCTCGGCTGCCAAGCGCTGCATGAACTTTCGGATCCAGACGATGCCCTCGGGATCGAGTCCGTTGACCGGCTCGTCGAACAACAACACCTTGGGGTCACCGAGAAGAGCGCCGGCGAGACCGAGCCGCTGCGACATGCCGAGCGAGAATCCGCCCGCATTCTTCTTCGCTACCTCGGACAGGCCCACCAGCCGCAGCACCTCGTCGACGCGGGACTTGGGGATGCCGTTGGACGCGGCCATCCATTCCAGGTGCGCACGCGCAGATCGGTTGGGGTGCACCCACTTGGCGTCGAGCAGAGCGCCGACGGTACGCAGTGGCTGCTTCAGGTGGCTGTAGCTCTTGCCCTCGATGGTCGCCGTCCCCGAGGTGGGGCGGTCGAGCCCGAGAATCATTCGCATCGTGGTGGACTTACCCGCACCGTTCGGTCCGAGAAAGCCGGTCACGATGCCGGGTTTGATGGTGAAGGTGAGGTTGTCGACCGCCGTCACCGCTCCGTACTGCTTGGTCAGTCCTGTCACTTCGATCATGGGACAACTGTCCCCGATCGACGGCGTGTCCACATCGCCCCACAGTCGCGACTTGCATCATCCTTTTGGATGACACAGACCCTGAGACAGCCGAGGCCTGGCTGGGGCACGCGGTCGCCTGAGCGCAGCCGCAAATGCGCGCGCGTTTGCCAGATGCGCGGGGATTCGCCCTCATTTTCGCCACTATTCTGCGCGCGTTTCGCAAACGCGCTCGCGTTTGCGAAATACGCAGCACCACACAAAGGGCCGCGCCGCCGACGCAGCCGCTACATCGGCGAGCTGGCCTGCGCCCAGAATCGTTTCGGGATGCGGCCTGCATGTCGGGCCTGGTAACCCGCGGCCACCGCATGACGCATCGCCGACGCCATCAGCGCCGGGTCCTTCGCGCGGGTCACCGCGGTGGCGAGCAGCACTGCGTCGCAGCCGAGTTCCATCGCGAGGGTGGCGTCGCTGGCGGTGCCGATGCCCGCGTCGAGGATCACGGGCACCCCTGCGGCCTCGACGATCATCTCGATGTTGTGTGGGTTGGCGATGCCGAGGCCGGTGCCGATGGGTGAGCCGAGCGGCATGACGGCAACGCAGCCGATGTCTTCGAGACGCTTGGCCAGTACCGGGTCGTCGGTGGTGTACGGCAGCACCTGGAAACCGTCGTCGACGAGTTGCTCTGCGGCCTTGACCAATTCGATGGCGTCGGGCAGCAGGGTTCGCTCGTCGGCGATCACTTCGAGTTTCACCCAGTCGGTCTCGAGCGCTTCGCGGCCGAGCTGCGCGGTGAGCACGGCCTCGGCCGATCCTCGACACCCCGCAGTGTTCGGCAGCGGGGCGATGTTCAACCGCCGCAGCAGATCGAGCACTCCCGTCCCACCCGCGGCGTCGACGCGGCGCATCGCGACGGTGGTCAGTTCGGTTCCCGACGCGACGAGGGCTTCCTCGAGGACGGCGAGGTTGGCCGCTCCCCCGGTGCCGGTGATGAGCCGGGATGTGAAGGTGCGATCGGCGATGGTGAGTGCGCTAGCCACCCTGCACCGCCGTGAGAACGTCGATGGTCCAACCCTTTTGGACGTCGGTGGTGTCCCATCGACTCTTGGGCAGCACGGCACCGTCGACGGCGACGGCAATGCCTTTCTCGGGCAAGCCAAGGAATTCGAGCAGCCGACGCATGGTCATGTCCTCGGTGAGCAGGTGATCCTCGCCGTTGACGGTGATCCCGATGGCAACCTGGGTCATGGTGTCCTTTCGATCTGTGAGAAGCGTTCGGGTGTGGCGGCTTTCGCCTCGGGCAGCGTGTCGCCCGATACCAGCGCGGCGACGGCGTCGGCGGTGATCGGCGCGAGCAGAATGCCGTTGCGGCCGTGCCCGGTAGCGACGATCACGTTGTCGGCGAGTCTGCCGATCAACGGCAGTCCGTCGGGGCTCATCGGCCGTAATCCTGCAGCAGTTTCGTACAGCTCGTACTCGCCGATACTCGGCATGAGTCGTTCGGCGTCGGCGATCAGGTCTCGCACCCCCGCCACGGTGACCTGGGTGTCCTCACCGGATTCGTATTGTGTTGCGCCGACGACCAATCCGTCGCCGCGTGGCACCAGGTAGACGGGTCGGCCGTGCACGGTTCCGCGGATCGTGCGGTGCGGTGGCGGTGCGGCACTTGGCCTACGACGCAGCCGCAGGATCTCGCCTTTCACCGGTCTGACCGGCAGTGTCGGCCACAGTGCGGCGCAGCGAGAACCGGCGGCCAGGACCACCTGATCGGCGTCGGGAATTGCGTCGACCGAGGTTGCCACGAACTCCACTCCGGCGTCGAGACATCCCTGCTCGAGCGCGGTAACCAGGGCCCGATTGTCGACGGACAGCTCGGTCGGTGCCAACAACCCGAGCCGAATGTTCTGCGCCAATGCAGGTTCGAGTTCACGCACCTGCGCGCGGCCGAGAATCTCGAGCTCGTGTCCCTGCTCGCCCACCCATTCGGCGATCGTGCGCAGGTCGGTGGCGTCGGCGGAGTCGAGGGCGACGGTCATGGATCCGGTGGCCGAGAACACCGACGGGCCGGGGAGGCGTCCGGCGAAGTCCGGCCACCGCTCGAGCGACGCGGCACCGAGCCGTAGGAGTTCGTGTTCACCGGGCCACCCCTCGGACAGCGGGGCCAGCATGCCCCCGGCGACCCACGACGCGCCTCGACCCAGCGCAGGATCGTGCACCACCACCCGATGGCCGTCCTCCGCCAGTCGTAGTGCCGTCGACAGCCCGATGACGCCTCCGCCGATAACGACGATATGCACGCGATTCACGTCCTCACTCCCTGCGCCCGCATGATCGGGTTCAGGTATTGACGGTAAGGGCGGCGAACCCACTCTCAGCCCCACGATCCCCGGGACTCCCGCGATATGTCGGCCACTCCGTCGTCGGTCGCGGCTGCCATGAGAATACAGTTCGTTTCGTGCACCCAACTCAGACCGTCCGCAACCAGACTCCTCGCGAGCGTCTTGCGTCCGCTCGCCTCTACCTGTGTACCGATGCCCGACGCGACAAGGGCGATCTCGCGCAGTTCGCCGAGGCCGCGTTGTCCGGTGGCGTCGACATCATCCAGCTGCGCGACAAGAACTCCGCCGGTGAGCGCCAGTTCGGGCCGCTCGAGGCCAAGGACGAGCTCGCTGCGCTGGCGATTCTGCTCGCGGCCACCAAACGTCACGGTGCCTTGCTGGCCGTCAACGACCGCGCGGATCTGGCGCTGGCGTCCGGTGCCGACGTCCTGCATCTGGGCCAGGGCGACCTGCCGGTGCACTACGCGCGCCAGATTCTGGGCCCGGACGTGGTGATCGGACGCTCGACTCAGAACCGCGCGCAGTCCTCGCTCGCCGCCATCGAGGACGGCGTCGACTACTTCGCCGTCGGTCCGGTGTGGCCGACGCCCACCAAGCCCAACCGCTCGGCCGCCGGCCTGGAAACTCTGCGGGCCACCGCGGATGCGTTGCCGGAGCGCCCGTGGTTCGCCATCGGCGGCGTCGACGCGACCAATGTGGATCAGGTTCGAGCGGCGGGAGCCGAGCGCATCGTGGTCGTTCGGGCGATCACCGAGGCACGTGATCCGCAGGCCGCTGCGCGCGCGCTGGTACAGGCGCTACAGAACTGACGTCACAGCCAGGCGAGCACGGCAGACGGCGAGAGCACGTGCACCGCGCCGGGCAGTCGATTCTGGAGTCCGCGGTCGGCGGTGACCAGCGCGGTCAGGTCTGTCGATCGGTGGGCCTGATCTGTGAGGGTGTCGTCGCCACTGCCGTCCGCGAGGATCACCGGGATGCGCGGATCGTCGACAACGGCGTCGCGCGCTTGCCCCTCGAGCACGGCCTCGATGCGGGTGAGCCAGCCGTACTGGCCGCTGGGTAGTTCCACCGTGCGCGGCAGTGTCGCGGCCAGCGACGTCAACAGTGCGCCGGTCGAGCCGGCGCGGTCCTTCCACCAGCCGTCGGGCCGGGAGCCGAGGACGTTGGCGGTGTCGAGCAGCACGCGCAGCGGCTCGGTACGCAGCGACGGCCAGCTCGACGCGAAACCCGGGTGCAGTGGCAGCTCGCCGACGATGGACTCCGGCACCCACCGCAGTTCCGTGCTCTCGCCGTTCGGGACGGTGGCCAGCGGGTGATCGGTGTCGGCGATGACCGTGGTGTACGACCAACCGCTCGGGACTGCGGCGGTGACACGCTCGCTGCGCACGCTCAACTGTTCGGCCGAGATACCGGCTTCCTCGTGCGCCTCGCGGACCGCCGCGTGCTCGGTGCTCTCGTGCGAATCGCGAGCCCCGCCCGGCAGGGCCCACGTTCCGCCCTGGTGACTCCACAACGCGCGGTGCTGCAGCAACACCATCGGTTCGCCCGCATCGGAGGGCGCACGGAGCAGCAGACCGGCGGCACCGTGCTTGCCCCAGTGCCGAGAACCGTTCTCACCGATCACCCAACCGTCCCCGTCACCGCGCATGCTCCCCACCCTAGGTGAACCGCCTCGCCGTAGTGACTGTGCTGTAGTGGCTGCAGTGCGGTCCGCCTGCTTATATGCTCGATGCGTGATCGCGGCCGGCATTACTCCCTCTGCTGCCGTCCCCCCGACAACGGCACCCCACGTCGGTGCCGCTGCAGGCAAGCCACCGGTTCGATACACGATGCGTTCGACGCCTGCGCGGTTGGTCGCGATGGGTACCGCGCTGGTCGTCTTGGCGCTGACGGTCGGAAATCTCGCGTCCACGGCGGTGACCGATCGAGTCGACACTCTCGGGACACTGCTGGTGCGCACCGAGCCGTTCGCCAACTCGGCTCAGAATCTCTACGGTGCCCTGTCGGTGGCCGACGCGGCGGCCGCGTCGGCATTCATTGCCGGTGGGCTCGAGCAACCCGAAGTACGTGACCGGTACTCGCAGGCATTGGGTGAGGCGTCGTCGGAATTGATCGCCGCGTCCGCCGGGGTCACCGACAAGGACGAGGCCACCAGCGCAGTGCTGACTCAGATCGCTACCGGGTTGCCGGTGTACAGCGGGCTGGTCGAGACGGCGCGAGCGAACAATCGCAGCGGGAACCCGGTGGGTGCGGCATATCTCGGCGAGGCGTCGACGATGATGCAGTCCAGCCTGTTGCCGCTGGCCGAGAAGTTGTACACCGAGCAGGCCTCCCGCGTCTCGGCCGATCAGGAGAGGTTCACCAGTCCCCCGTACTTCGCGATCGGGTCGGTGGTGTTTCTGTTGCTGATGACCGGTCTCGCCCAGTGGTATCTGTCCCGGACGACGCGTCGCACACTCAATGTCGGTTTTCTCGGTGCCACGGCCGCTCTGGCGGGCTTGCTCGGGTGGATGTTGGTGGTGGGGTTGATCTCGTCGATCGCCACCGACCGCGCGATCGACCGCGGGGTGGCACCGCTGAAGTCCTACACGACGGGGTTCATTCTGGCCCAGCAGGCCAGGGCGGACGAGACACTCGACCTGGCCCGCCGCGGTGGCAGCCAGGATTACGGACAGTCGTTCGCCGGCAACGTCTCTCGGCTCGCGGACATGTTCGAGGGCGACCCCGAGGTGACCGAGGCCCTGAACAACTGGTCGGCCTCGCATGCGCGCATCGATTCGGCGCTCGAGGTGGGCGACTTCAACGGTGCGGTGTCGATAGCGACCGGATCGGGTGATTCGGATTCGGCGGCTGCGTTCAACGCTCTCGACAGTGTGCTGGTCGACGGGATCGACAGTGCCCGAAGCGAACTACGCTCCAATATCGATCGATCGGTCTGGGTCCTGTCGGGCTTGTCCAACGGCGCGTACGTGCTCACGGTGGTGGCCTCGGTGGCGTTCGGAGTCGGCCTGTTCCCGAGGCTGCGTGAATACCTGTGAGACGCCTACTCGCCGCCGGCCTCGTCGCGACCGCCCTGCTCGTCGGATGCTCGCCGCCGGAAAGAATTGCGGCACAGAGCGATACGATGTTCACCGAACCGCCTCTGCCCGACGGAGCAACCGTCGCGGCTCGGCCCACCGAAACACCGGCGGACGACGAGTGCGCCCGCCCCACGGCCAGTCTGCGGCCGCTACCGACCGGCACCGACGCGCCACTGCCTCCGCAGCCGACCATCGATGCACTCCGAGCCAAGGGTCGCCTCGTCGTCGGCCTCGACACGGGCAGTAACCTTTTCAGCTTTCGCGACCCCATGACCGGGCAGCTGGTCGGGTTCGACGTCGACATCGCTCGGGAGATCTCACGCGACCTGTTCGGAGACCCGAACCGGTTGGACTTCCGAATTCTGACGTCCGCACAGCGCCTCGAAGCTCTGCAGGACTCGACGGTGGACATCGTGGTGAAAACCATGACGATCACGTGCGCCCGGCGTAAGGACGTCCAGTTCTCCACCGTGTACTTCCAAGCGCAGCACCGAGTTCTGGTGGTGCAGGGCTCGGGTATCCGTGGGGTCGGGGATCTGGCGGGCAAGCGGGTGTGCGCGGTGGAGGGCACCACGTCGCTGCGTCGCCTGCAGCGGGTGCAGCCGGCCGCGACCGTGGTGACGGTGCCGATGTGGTCGGATTGCCTGGTGGTACTGCAACAACGACAGGTCGACGCCATCAGCACCGACGACGCCATCCTGGCCGGACTTGCCGCACAGGACCCGTACCTCGAGATCGTCGGCGACAGTCTGAGCCCGGAACCGTACGGCGTGGGCATCAACAAGAAGAACGAGGATCTCGTGCGCTTCGTCAACGGAACGTTGGCACGCATCAGGTCCGACGGCACCTGGAACCGCATCTACAACAAGTGGCTGACGGTGCTCGGCCCCTCCCCCGGTCCACCCACCGCGTCGTACAGCGATTAGAGGCGCACGTCATGGACGAGGACGAACAGCAACCCACCGCTCCCGCGCAACGCACGCAGGCGGTGTCACGGGATCAGCTCACATCGACGGACGGCGTCGAACGCACGCAGGCGGTAGCGCGACCGGAAGCAACGTCGACCGACGGCGTCGAACGCACGCAGGCGGTCTCGCGATCGCCGATCGACGACCGGACCGCACCGACTCCGGGGCCGAATTCGCCGGTAGGTGAAGACAACTCGAAAGCTGCGGTTGCCAAATCCTCAGCGGCCAAATCCGGCATGTCGCAAAGCGCGTCCACTCGGGCCAGAACCGGTCGATCTCGGTCCGGTCGCTCCCGCAGCACCGGTATTCGGCGCCGTCTCGGCGGCGGCCTGGTGGAGGTTCCGCGGGTGGAGCCGATCGATCCGGCGACCGCGGTGATGTCGGATCCTACGGTGCCGCAGCACAAACGGTTCTGTTGGAAGTGCAACGCCAAGGTCGGGCGCAGCGAACCGGGAGAGCCCGACATCTCGGTGGGCGTGTGCCCGCACTGCGGCACCACCTTCGATTTCACCCCGCTGCTCGAGCCGGGTGATCGAGTGGTGGGCCAGTACGACGTGCAGGGGTGCATCGCGCACGGCGGTCTGGGGTGGATCTACCTCGCCATCGACCGTAACGTCAGCGACCGCTGGGTAGTACTCAAAGGCCTACTGCATTTCGGCGACGAGGAAGCACATGCGGTCGCGGTCGCGGAGCGTCAATTCCTCGCCGAGGTAGCGCATCCCGGCGTCGTCAAGATTTACAACTTCGTCGAACAACCCCGCGGCGACGGCACTTCCGTCGGCTTCATCGTCATGGAGTACGTGGGTGGTCGTTCGCTGCGCGACATCCTGACCGCGTGCGGTGACGACGCCCGCATGCCGGTCGAGCAGGCGCTGGCCTACGTACTCGAAGTGCTTCCGGCACTGGGTTATCTGCATTCGATCGGGCTGGTCTACAACGATCTCAAGCCCGAGAACATCATGGTCTCCGAGGACCAGATCAAGTTGATCGACCTCGGCGCGGTCGCGGGCATCGAGGATTACGGCTACCTGTACGGCACGGTGGGGTACCAGGCACCGGAGATCGTGAAGACCGGGCCGACGGTGGCGTCGGACATCTACACCGTCGGCCGCACCCTCGCGGTGCTGACGCTGGACATGCCGTCGAAGAACGGCAAGTACCTCGACGGCCTGCCCTCCGTCGCAGAATCGGAAGTGCTGCAGCAGTTCCCATCGCTGCATCGCCTGCTGCTTCGAGCCACCAACGCAGACCCGACGCGGCGGTTCCGGTCCGCGGACGAGTTCGCGGGGCAGGCGACCGGCGTTTTGCGCGAGATCCTGGCGATCCGGACGGGCGTCGAGCGGCCCGGCCTGTCCGCGGTGTTCAGCCCGCCGCGTACGACGTTCGGTACGGAGCAGTCGGTGGGTCGTACCGATACCTACGTCGACGGCAAAGTACGCCACGAGCGCATGACGGCAGCCGAAGTGGTTGCCGCACTGCCGGTTCCCCTGGTAGATCCCAACGATCCGAGCGCTCCCCTGCTGGCTGCCGCCGTGCACGTCGAAGCTCAGCAGACTCTGGACTCGCTCCAGCATGCCAAGCGGAACGGCATCGAGCGGGTGTCGGCCGGTACGTCAGGTGCCACCGGTTCCGCGCCCGCGGGAGCGAGCCTGGAGATCACCCTCGCCGAGGTCAAGGCGCACCTCGATCTGGGGCACGTCGTGGAGGCCACCGACATCCTGTCGAAGGTGCAATCCGAGGATCATGCCGCCGATCCGTGGCGGGTGCAGTGGTACGCCGGATTGATCGCCTTGCTGCACCACGAATACGATTCTGCGTTCACGAGTTTCGACAACGTGCTCGGAGCGATGCCCGGCGAGCTCGCGCCCAAACTCGCGCTCGGTGCCACGTCGGAATTGTTGGGGCATGTCGCGCTCGGCAACGACGAGGACGCCGAGAAATGGCGGGCCAGAGCCGAGGGCCTGTACCGCGCTGTGTGGCGCACCAACAGGGGCATCGTCAGCTCGGCGTTCGGTCTGGCCCGGCAGCTGCAGCGCCGCGGCGATCAGACCGGTGCCATCGCGGCACTGGACCAGGTGCCGATCAGCTCGCGGCACTACTCGATGGCACGGATGACCAGTGTGCTGACCTTGCTGATGGATCGCTCGCGCGCCGAGCTGTCCGAGGCCGATTTCCGCTCTGCCGCACGGCGAGTGGCGCTGCTCCCCAAGGCGGAGAGCCGAGCACTGCAGATGCGGACGCTGGTGCTCGCGATGGCCTTGGACTGGATCGTCTCCGGCCACGCCGCCACGGCCGAACGGGAGCCGATTCTCAGCGTCCCGTTCACCGAGGACGGATTGCGGCGTGGCACCGAGAAGGGGCTGCGGGCGTTGGCCCGCAACGCCACCGATCGCGCGCATCGCTTCTCACTGGTGGACCTGGCGAACGCTATCCGGCCCCGTTCACTGTTCTAGTCGCCGTCACGAACCAGATCGTCCGTCGCCCGAGCGATCGCCAGCTCCTCGTTGGTCGGCACCACCAACACGGTCACGGTCGACGAGTCGGTCGAGATGACCCGAGCCTGCTTGCTGCGCACTGCATTACGCTCCGGGTCGATCTCGATGCCGAATCCCTCGAGGTTCGCCAGGGCGTCGGCACGCACGGCGGACGCGTTCTCGCCGACACCCGCGGTGAACGTGATGACGTCGAGCCGGCCGAGTCCGAGCATGTACGCGCCGATGTACTTGCGCAGTCGGTGAATGTAGACGTCGTACGCCAGCCGCGCGGAGGCGTCGTCGTCGTCGATCCGTTGTTGTAGTTGCCGGAAGTCGTTGACCCCGGACAGTCCGATCAGTCCGGACCGCCGGTTCAGCAAGGCATCGATGTCGTCGACGCTCATACCTGCGCTGCGGCGCAGATGCATGATGACGCCGGGGTCGATGTCGCCGCTGCGAGTACCCATGACGAGTCCTTCGAGCGGGGTCAGGCCCATCGAGGTGTCGACTGCCTTGCCCCCGGAGACCGCCGATGCCGAGGCTCCGTTGCCCAGGTGCAGGACGATCTGGTTCAGGTCTGCGAGATCGCGTCCCAAGAACTGCGACACCTGGTCCGAGACGTAGTGGTGCGAGGTGCCGTGAAAGCCGTAGCGCCTGATGTCGTGCTCGGCGGCGACGGTCGCGTCGATGGCATAGGTCGCGGCTGCGTCGGGCAGCGAGTGGAAGAAGGCCGTGTCGAACACCGCCACGTGCGGGACGTCCGGCAGCTGCTTCCTGGCAACCTCGATGCCGAGTACGTTCGGCGGATTATGAAGCGGTGCAAGACTGCTCAGGTCCGAGATCTGCTGCACAACGGCGTCGTCGATGATCGTCGGACGGTAGAACACCGTTCCTCCGTGGACGACTCGGTGCCCGACGGCGGTGACGTCTGAGCCCAGTTCGATTCCCGCGTCCGCGAGCATCTCGAACGCCAGCGCCAGACCGGCACCGTGATCCTCGATGTGCTGGGTACGCTCGACGCTCTCGCCGCGATGGTCGAGTTCGACGCGGCCGTCGGATTCACCGATGCGCTCGACGAGCCCACTGGCCAGCGACTCGCCGGAGCCGGGGTCGACCAGTTGGAACTTGACCGACGATGACCCGGAGTTGACGACGAGGATGCTCACGATTCGCTGCTCTCCTTGGCTGCGTCGGCAATACCCTGTGCCTGAATAGCCGTGATGGCAACGGTATTGACGATGTCCTCGACGAGTGCGCCGCGGGACAGATCGTTGACGGGTTTGCGCAGGCCCTGCAGAACCGGCCCGACGGCGACGGCACCGGCGCTGCGCTGGACGGCCTTGTAGGTGTTGTTACCGGTGTTGAGATCCGGGAAGATGAACACCGTCGCGCGGCCGGCCACCTCGGAGTCGGGCAGCTTCGACGCGGCGACGGACGGCTCGATGGCCGCGTCGTACTGGATGGGACCTTCCACGAGTAGTTCCGGATTCCGCTCGCGCACAATCGCAGTGGCCTGTCGAACCTTGTCCACGTCAGCCCCGGATCCGGATTCTCCGGTGGAGTAGGACAGCATCGCCACCCGCGGTTCGATGCCGAACTGGGCCGCTGTCTGCGCCGAGGACACGGCGATGTCGGCGAGTTGCTCGGCTGTCGGGTCCGGTACGACGGCGCAGTCACCGTAGGCGAGTACGCGATCGGACAGGCACATCAGGAAGATCGACGACACCGTCGACACTCCCTCGGTGGTCTTGATGATCTCGAACGATGGCTTGATGGTGTGCGCGGTGGTGTGCGCGGCGCCCGAGACCATGCCGTCGGCGATTCCCTTGTGCACCATCATCGTTCCGAAGTACGAGATGTCGGCCATGATCTCGCGGGCGCGCTCGATCGTCATGCCCTTGTGCTTGCGCAGCTCGGTGTACTCGGCCGCGAAGTCCTCGGTGTACTCGCAGTTGTTGGGATCGAGCACAGTGGCTTTGTCGAGGTCGACGCCCAGTTCCGACGCACGTCGCCGAACAGGACCCTCTTCGCCGAGGATCGTGAGGTCCGCAACCTGACGCTGCAGCAGTCGGCCGGCAGCCCGAAGGATGCGATCGTCGCCGCCCTCGGGCAGGACGATGTGCTTGCGGTCGGCGCGGGCCCGGTGGATCAGCTGGTACTCGAACATCTGCGGAGTCGTGATGGTGGGGATGGCGATGTCGAGCCGTCCCAGAAGGGTTTTCGCGTCCACTCGCTGTTCCATCAACCCCAGTGCCGTGTCGACCTTGCGCTGCGATCCCACCGCGACACGGCCTCGGGTCTGCGCCGCGGCAGAGGCGGTGTCGAAGGTGCCGAGATCGGTGGTGAGGATCGGCAGCCGGGGGCCGAGTCCCGCCACCAGACGTGCGATGGCCGGATGGGGCTCGATGCCGCCGTTCATGATGATGCCGGCCAGCGACGGAAAGCCCTCGGCCTCATGGGCATTGACCAGTGCGAGCAGTACGTCCGATCGGTCCGCAGGCGCGATGACGACGACGCCTTCGGTGAGGCGTTCGAGGATGTGCTCGGCTGTCATGCCACCGACCATGACCCGCAACGCTTCTCGCTGCAGCAGCGACGAGTCACCACTGTAGAGAGTGCCGTCGACGGCATCGAGCAGCTCGGCCATGGTCGGGGCCACGAGGAGGGGGATCTCCGGCAAGCTCCACGCAGGCACCCCGACCGACGCCAACGCATCGGTCACCGCATCGAGATCGTCGGGGGCACAGCGGTTTGCCACGATCGCGGCCAGATGAGCGTGATGTTGGCGTAGTTCGGCCTGGCACAGAGCCGCCAACTGCGCGATCTCGTCGGGTGTGCGATCCGATCCGCGCAGTGCGAGGAGCACCGGGGCACCGAGATTGACGGCGATCCGGGCGTTGAAGCCGAGCTCACTGGGGCTGCCGACGTCGGTGTAGTCGCTGCCCACGATCACCACGGCGTCGCACTGAGCAGCAACCTCGTGATAACGATTGACGATCTCACTGAGCGCGGCATCCTGGTCGGTGTGCACTTGCTCGTACGTAACGCCGAGCGACTGCTCGTACGTCAGATCCGCGGTGGTGTGCTCGACGAGCAGCTCGAGAATGTAATCGGGTTCGTCGGTCGAGCGCGCGATGGGCCGAAACACTCCGACCCTGGCTGCGGTAGCAGCAAGCATCTGCAGTACGCCCAACGCGATGGTGGATTTACCGGAGTCGCCTTCCGGTGACGCAATGTAGATGCTCGAGGGATACATGTCCGACGCGTCGGTGCCGCTGGGCTCAGCCATGGCAGCAAGCTTAGTAGGTGGGTTGTTGACACCGGGTGCAGTCGGGCTGTCCTATGAACCATGGCCGAATCACCGTTCCCGGATGTGCGCTGGGGCAGCGAGACCTCGTTCATCCGCAAGCCCGCCGTGAAGTTCGCCTCGACGAAGCCCGGTTCGTGGGTCATCCGCAATCTCGCAGGCGTCGACCGCTGGTTGTTGACCAAATCCGACGGCCGGTTCACCGTCCTCGGCCCGATCGCCGCTCCGGTGGTACTGCTGACCACGACCGGCCGCAAATCCGGCAAGCCGAGGACGAGCCCGCTGCTGTACTACCGGGAGGCCGACAAGATCTATGTCGTCGGCTCCAATTTCGGTCAGCAACATCACCCGGCATGGACGTCCAACCTGCTCGCCGATCCGAAGGCCGTGGTGGCCATCGGCGGCAAGAAGATTCCGGTGACGGCCACCCGCATCACCGGCGACGAGAAGGCCCGCATCTACCGCCAGTTCGACGCGATGGTCGAGGTGTACGGCGAATACGAGACCAGGACCGACCGCGACATGCGATTGTTCGCACTCGCGGCCGATCTCGGTGGTTCGTCGTAGCTAACCGAGCTTCCGCAGGCGCGGCGCGAGGTCCTTCTCGAAGAGTTCGAGGAACCGCTTCTGGTCGTGGCCGGGGGCGTGGAACACCAGGTGGTTCAGGCCGGCGTCGGTGTACTGCTTGACCTTCTCCACGGCCTCGTCCGGGTCCGATGCGACGATCCAGCGCTTGGCGACCTGCTCGATCGGCAGTTCGTCGGCGGCCTTCTCCATCTCGATCGGGTCGTCGATCGAATGCTTCTGCTCGGGCGTCAGCGACAGCGGGGCCCAGAAGCGGCAATTCTCCAGCGCCAGTTCGGGATCGGTGTCGTAGCTGATCTTGATCTCGATCATCTTGTCGATCTCACCGGCGTCGCGCTCGGCCTTACCTGCGCCCTCTTCCACAGCCGGGAGGAGCTTGTCGGTGTAGAGCTCCATGCCCTTGCCCGAGGTGCAGATGAAACCGTCGCCTGCGCGTCCTGCATACCGCGCCACGACGGGTCCGCCGGCAGCGATGTACACCGGGATGCCGCCCTCGGGGACGTCGTAGATCGACGCGCCCTTGGTCGTGTAGTACTCGCCCTCGAAGTCGACGCGATCGCCGAGCCACAGCTCGCGCATCAAGCGAACCGACTCACGCAGTCGTGCGAAACGCTCCTTGAACTCCGGCCACTCGCCGGTGAACCCGGTGGCGATCTCGTTGAGCGCCTCACCGGTTCCCACTCCGAGCATGATGCGTCCGGGGTAGAGGCAGCCCATCGTGGCGAACGCCTGCGCGATGACCGACGGGTTGTAACGGAACGTCGGCGTGAGCACCGAGGTACCGAGCTGGATCGTCTTCGTGCGCTCGCCGACGGCCGTCATCCAGGCCAGCGAGAACGGGGCGTGACCGCCCTCGTGACGCCACGGTTGAAAGTGGTCACTGACAGTCGCGGAGTCCATACCGTGTTGCTCGGCGAGAACACCGAGTTCGACGAGCTCCCGCGGCCCGAACTGCTCCGCCGATGCCTTGTACCCGAGCTTGAGACCCTGCGCCACGCCGAACTCCTGTCGTTGGTCGTCTAGTACTTCGATTGTGCACCTGCGGCGATTGGCGGTGTGCTACTGGATCCCCAGAACAGTGACCACCGCAGCCAATACTGCTACTGCGCCAATGCCGACCGCGAAGATCCACAGGTCCCGGGACTCGGGCATGGGCGCTCCGCTCTCGAGGGCGGCACGTACACGCATCCATCGCCGTAGTCCGATGACGGGTGCGGCGGCCGCGAGGCCGATGAGAATCAGACCTAGTGCAGTACGAACCCAGCCGGTGCTGAATCCGGGAACCAGGTGAACGATTGCGATCCCGCCGGCGAGCAACCCGAGCGATGTTCTGAGCCAGGCAAGAAAGGTGCGTTCACTGGCGAGGGTGAACCGCTCGTCGGGGCGCGTCACGCTGGAGCGGTGATGCGTTCGCGGATGAGTCGGGCAACGAGTTCAGGATCGTCGGGGGTGAAGACCGGCGAGACGCGGCGGATGGTGAGCACCACTGCAGTGTCCTTCTTCGGACGCATGACGTCCAGCGGGAGCCACTGGTCGGTTGTCGACGCGCCCCACAGCCGCCAACGTCCGTTCCAGTTGCCCAGCACGGCGGTGTCGACGGCGCGAATGTCGCAGTAGGGGACGAACTTCTCGATCGCGAACGGAAAGTAGTAGTGCCGCAACGTGACCCCGCTATCGTCCACGCGCACGAGACCGTCGTCGTAGTGGGCCGTGGATGTTGTTCGCATAGTTAACGGTAGGCCTGCTCGGGACGCTCTCGCAACCGTGATCTCGAAACCTGTCGGTGGGTCGAGATACTCTTTCTTCGGTTCGAACGCACGTTCTGAACTGGGGGTCACCGGGGGGTGAAAAATGGCTGCACCAGTGCCGCGCGGGAAGAGAATCGGCATGCGGCCCGAAAGATCGCTGCCTGCTACGACTTCCACCTCACCTGCATCGCGCAGGATGCGAAGCATCGGCAGTACAGCCGGTACGGACGCACCGAAATGGCACTCGCGTTGAGCTGCTCCGCCACCGTCGCCGAAGCGTACGTGTCCGTCGGCGTGGCCCTGCACACCCGGCTTCTTCTGCTGAAAGCCGCATTCGAGGCCGGTGACATCGACCTCCCCCGCGCGACCCACTCACCGACCGAGCCCTGATCTACAGACCCGACGCCCTCACCACCGCCGCCGTACGACTACGCGATCGCCACTGCCGCTTCCCCGGCTGCCACCGACCCGCCACACGCTGCCAACTCGACCACGTCAACCCGTTCGACCACGCCAATCCCCTCGGCGGCGGCTGGACCACCGTCAACAACCTCCAATGCCTCTGCGAATACCACCACAGCGTCAAAACCGCAGGCTACTGGACCGCCGTCATGCTCCCCGGCGGCGCGATCCTGTGGACCTCGGCATCGAAGACCACCCGAATCACCCTGCCCGCCAACGGAACAGCCGTACCCATCATCGGCAACGACCTCCGGCCACACATCCCCACCCACCCCAGACGATCAGGCGTCATCGCCTACCCCGACCCACCAGACAACCCGACCCCGGAACCAGAACCGACCAACGAAGAAGACGAGGAGCCGCCATTCTGACCTCAGACGTCGGCCGCTCGTTCCGGCGTTCTCACCAGCGTCAGCTGCGAGGTTTGGCGCAGCGAGAATCCGATGGAGAGGTACAGCTCGATAGCGCGGATGTTCGTCGCGGCGGCATGCAGGAACGGCTCGTCGCCTCGGGCCCTGATGCCGTGACCGACCGCGCGGACCAGTTCGGTGGCCAAGCCCTGTCCGCGATGAGCCGGGTCGGTACACACTGCGCTGATCTCGGTCCACCCCGGCGGACGCATGCGCTCCCCTGCCATCGCGATCAGAGCGCCGCCCCGTCGGATACCGAGATACGTGCCGAGTTCGCGGGTGCGAGGAAGGAACGGGCCCGGCTCGGTGCGTCGCACGAGATCGAGCATCTCGGGCACGTCGTCGTCGGTCAGTTCTACCGCCTCGGCCAACGGCCGGGTCTCGAGTTCGGTGCCCACGAGTTGAACGATCCCGAAGCTGTCGACCACGGACCACCCCTCGGGCACATCCAGCACCGGCCCCCGCAATCCCACGATGCTTCGCGGCCCGAACAGCACTGCGATGTCGTCCCAGTCCCGTGGCTGCAGAACGTCGGGATGCGCCAGAAAGGGCGAGACCTGGGGATCAGCGCGAATCACTCGGCCGCGCGTGATCGCAAACCGCGACAGCGGACCCCCGAGGGAGGTACGAATGGGATCGTCGAGAGGGTGAACAGACACGTCGGTCAGCGTCCCACGTCGGGCTCGGTCAGTTGCTCACGACCCACTCCGTCACCAATACTTATACCGGTATAGTTATTCGCATCGAACCGAAAGGCATTCCGTGATCGAAATCCTGCCCCCGAGCAAGATTCCCCTTGCCCGTGAAACCGGTGCACTCGTCGCCGAAATTCTCGAGACCGTCCGCGACCGCGCGACCGTCGGCACCAACCTGCTCGAGATCGACGAATGGTCCAAGGACATCATCCTCGGGGCGGGGGCGACGTCGTGCTACGTCGATTACGCGCCGTCCTTCGGGCGCGGACCGTTCGGCCACTACATCTGCACGTCGGTCAACGACGCTGTGCTGCACGGTTTGCCGCACGACTACAACCTGGCCGACGGCGATCTGCTGACCCTCGATCTTGCCGTGATCCTCGGCGGCGTGGCATCGGACTCGGCCATCAGTTTCGTCGTCGGCGAGAACAAGCCGGCAGAGAGCCTGGCGATGATCGATGCCACCGAACGAGCGTTGGCCGCGGGTATCGCCGCGGCACGTCCGGGCAACAAGATCGGCGATATCTCCCACGCCATCGGGACGGTTCTTCGCGAAGCCGGCTATCCCATCAACGTTCAGTTCGGTGGTCACGGAATCGGGTCGACCATGCATCAGGATCCGCACGTATCCAATACCGGCAGGCCCGGTCGCGGCTACGGCCTTCGCCCCGGCCTGATGTTGGCACTCGAGCCCTGGGTGATGGCGGATACCGATGAGCTGGTCACCGACCCCGACGGGTGGACGTTGCGCAGCACCACCGGTTGCCGCACCGCGCACAGCGAACACACCGTCGTCATCACCGACAGCGGGGCCGAAATCATGACCCTACGTTCGTGATTCTGCGTCGGTAGTGAGTCACAAACGCTTCTCGAAAGTGTTGGAGAACGGCAGCAGTTCGTACGGCGAAAACACCGGGATGCGGGTGTAGCCGCTCTTCTCGTACAGCCGCACCGCGTCGGGCTGACGATCACCGGTCTGCAGAATCAAACGCCGCAATCCCTGGTCGCGGGCCGCATTCTCGGACGCCTGCAGCAGCGCGGTGGAGACTCCCGACCCACGGTGATCAGGATGAACGAACATTCGCTTCAGTTCGAGGTCGGGGCCGTTCCACCGCAGAGCGGCATGCCCGACGGCCTGCTCGACGTTCTGCGCATCGCACCGATAGACGACGAACGTGCGATGCACGTCGCCTTCGTTCACGGCATTGGCCTGCGTCTTCGCCATCAAGGCCGCTCGGTCCGCGTATCGGGGACCCACCTCCGATGCCATTGCTGCACGGAGCGATTCGGCGTCGGGATGGTTCCAGTCGACGGCGCGGGTGACGAGGTCTGTTCGGGACTGCGCTACATCGGTCACGCTCGATCGGACCACGCGTTACGGGCCGCCGTCAACCGCTGCAATCACGGTGAGTTTATTGCTGGTGCGATCAGTCGTCGTCGTGCACTGTGACAGCGTGAACACGAACTGTCGCTGCCCACGCTGACCATCCGACCTACCCACCGTCGACAGCACTTGTCACAGTCGACACTTGTCACAGGAGCCACAGCCATGAGCACCGAAGCGACCGTCGTTCTTCGCATCTCCGATTCCGGGACGTCATCCTTGCAGGGATTGACCCGACCGCAGTTGCACGCCCTCGCCGATGCTCTCCGCGTCGCCGCCAAAAGCTATGCACCACATGCCAAGATCCTGACGCGTTTCGACGTCCGGGTGAACGAACTCAACGCTCCCCTTGTCATCGACCTACCCGCGCGCGATGTGGTTCTCGCCGGCAAGAGCGTTCGGTTCAGCCACACCGAGTTCGAGATCTTCGCCTATCTCGCCCAGCATCCTCGTGTCGTGGTGAACAGATCCGAGCTGAGTGACTCGAACGGCGGCCGCAGTGTCGACGTCCATCTCTCCAGGGTGCGAACCAAACTCGGGCAGTACGGCCGACTGATCACGACGGTCCGCGGCACCGGCTACCGATTCGACCCCGAGCCCGGAATCCGCGTCATCACCGAGCCGTCGGTGCTGCGCAGCGCCTGAGATCAGTTACACGACTACCGCGTCAGTGCTGCTGTTCGACGTCGACGGTTCCGACGTACCACCACGAACACGAGCAACGCGACCAGAACCACCGCGATGATCGCGCCCAGTGCCGTCGCGCCGCGGAAGCCGGGTGCGCTGGTATCGAGGGTGCGTTCGCCGGCGTGGGCGGCATTGCTGGTACCCAGAACGATGGTCAGAGTCAGCAGGTTCGGGATGGCGGTGACGACTGCGAGAATCACCGATCCGATCGCCAACTGCTTTCCCGCCCTACCCTTTCGGACCGACCACGCACTCCAGAAGAACATCAGTGGCGCGAACGTGCACACGATTCCGAACAGCAGGCCCCACAGAATTCCCTTGGTGAACGTGCGATCAGCC
Organism: Rhodococcus sp. NKCM2511; assembly: GCF_014905595.1. NCBI lineage: Bacteria > Bacillati > Actinomycetota > Actinomycetes > Mycobacteriales > Nocardiaceae > Rhodococcus > Rhodococcus sp. NKCM2511. Next base: position 44,239 of record NZ_BNHJ02000004.1, read on the forward strand.
AGGCTCTCGACGCGCAGGCTCCACCACCGTGGCAGGAACGCCGCCAGAACGAAGTAGGCGATCAACAGAAGAACGACGCCGGCACCGAGCAGGATGCCGCGCCGCTTCCAATTCGCCGAGCTGGTCGACGGTGCAGGCGTGGTCGGGTCAGCAGTCATAGGCCCATGGTAGAGCGTCGAACACCTCGTACGACCTCACCCGAGACCTGATCGTTAGATGGGGATGTGCCCAGCCCGCTACGACGCCCGTGCACGCTCCGAAGCATCGTCACCGTCGAGGCCCAGGTGTCCCCGCAACGTCGTCGAGGTGTATTCGGTACGGAACACCCCTCGCTCCTGCAATGCCGGGACCAATTTGTCGACCAGATCGCCGATGGCGTCACGCAGGTGATACGGGTTGATGTTGAAGCCGTCGACCACACGGTGACGCACGAGGGCTGCCCAGTGGTCTGCCACTGCCGCAGGGGTTCCCGAGTGGAAGCGCGACGCCGGCGACACTTCGAGCACCAACTCTCGGATGGACAGCCCTTTCTCTTCCGAGAGGGCTCGCCATTGCGCGATCTGAGTCAGTTTGCCGGTCCGAGCGTCGATGGACAGCGTGCCGCGTGACGGATCCAGCTCGGCGTCCACCGGATCGATGTCGGGTAGTGGGCCCTCCGGGTCGTACGCCGAGAGGTCCTTGCCCCAATAGTGCTCGAGAAAGGCGATGGCTCGAACACCGTTGTGCGCGTTGGATCGAAGCCACCGCACCTTTTCTTCGGCATCGGCTTCGGTATCGCCGAGTACGACGGTCACCCCGGGCAAGATCTTCACGGCATCGGCCGGTCGGCCGTAGGCAACCGTCCGGGCACGTAGATCTTTGGCGTAGGCCACCGCTGCGTCGTAGGCGTTGTTGGCCGAGAAGACGACGTCGGCGTGCCGGGCTGCGAGGTCCCGTCCTCCCGGCGAATCGCCGGCCTGGAACAGCACCGGCCCACCTTGCACACTGGACCGAACGTTGGGTGCCGCAACCGCTTCGAGCAGATCGGTGTGGAACTCCACAGGAGAACCTGCCCAATACTGCTTCGCCAATTCGACCACCTGGGTGGCGCGCTCGTAACGGCGTTCGTGCTCCAACCACCCTCCGCGCCTGAAGTTTTCACCCGTCCAGGCGTTGTCGGTGGTGACGATGTTCCATCCGGCGCGCCCGTCCGACAGCGCGTCCAGGCTGGCCAAACGACGAGCCAACTCCACCGGGTTGCTGTACGTGGTGTTCTGGGTCGCGACAAGTCCGATGCGCTCGGTCACCGACGCCAGAGCCGCCAGTTGCGTGATGGCGTCGGGCCTGCCGGCGATGTCGGTGGAGAGAATGTCGCCACGGTTCTCTCGGATACGTTGACCGTCCCCGAGAAAGAACGCGTCGAACAAACCGCGTTCGAGTGTGACGGCGACCTCGACGAACGTGTCGGTGGCCACTTGATCGGGGGCGTGCGAATCCTCCCAGACCGTCTGCGCGCCGATCCCTGGATAGAACACGCCCAGATGAATCTGCGCGTTCGGGTCGAACGGTGCGCCGGTGTCCGGGTGATGGTCGATGATGCCCATGACAGCTCTTCTCTACTCGTGCGCAGCCGCGGCGTAGCGGCTGACCGGACGCGGCAACCCCAGGTTCTCCCGCAGCGACAGTCCCGGCGTCGGTCGACGAATCAGATGTGCCGGTACCGCAAGCTCTTTCAACGCCGCACCACCGAGGTGCAGCCGGACGCCGTCGACGACACCGGCGAGGGCCTCGGCCTTCGACAGGTGGTCGATATCGGCGAACACCAGCGCGGCTCCGTCGCGGCGAGCGGCGTCGGCCTGCTCGCCGATGCCGTCCCCGCGTACGAGTGCGACATCGAGCAGATCGGTGACTCCCAGGTCGGCGTCGCCGATGACGACCACCTGCCCCTGCGGCGGACGAGGAGTGATCAGTGGCCCTACGACGTCGAAGAATTCGCCCTCGAAACGCACGTGATGCACGCGAGCGGGATCGAGATACCGGCCGGACTCCGCGTCTCGAACGACGGCGTCGTCTTCCCACGAATCCCACAGCCGCCGCGCCACATCGATGACGTCACGCACTTCGGCGGTGATCTCGGAGCGGACCTCGGATCCGACAGCCGCGTGAGTGTCCGCGCTGTTGTCGGTGCCGACCACCCAGGCCCCGCGGCCGTGCGAGGCGTGGTCCACACTCGCGAGTTGTGTTGCGAGAAAGAACGGTTCGGTCGTCAGAGTGTGGACCGTGGGTGCCAGGCCGAGGGTGGACGTGGTGGAGGCGACGAATGCCGCACGAGTACCTGCATCGAGGCGCTCGCGGGAGGAGACCAGCGAATCACCGAAAGTGACGAGGGTGAAGCCGGCGCGTTCGGCGTCGGCGACGTTCTGCTTCAGGAGCGCGGGTGTCTCGTCGAACCCGTCGAGTTCGACTGCGAAGTACAACGTCTCGGTCATCCTCGGTTCAGCCCTTCGCGCTCATCGTGTTCCTGCTTTCTGTACCGACGATCTTCACCGGACGGCTCAACCACGAGTTCCGAAGTCCAGCGCCGCGGCGGTGCAGGCAGGGTGAGCTCCGAGTCGATCGATCAACGCCGCCGCCAGTGCTTTCAGCCAGGTCATACGTGGACCCTAGGTTCATCAGCTGTAGAGCACACCCGTTGCGATCACGCTGATTCGAACGACGTAGACGCCGGTACGTAGACGCGCAGTGTCAGCACGAGGTCACCGCTTTTGCGGGCCCGGACCACCTCTCTACTGTCCCCGATCAGGTCGTGCGACCTACGTCGACCTCCACGAGGACCCGGTTTCGCGCTCGAAGACCGGACGCACATTCACGGTGTCGTAGACGATGGACAGTGCAGTGATGCGTCCGTTCTCGTCGAGTTCGGCGACGTCGACCACGTCGAACGGGGCCGCCACACCCGAGGGCAGTCTCCAGTCGAAATGGAACCAGAACGTGACGAGTCGAGCGCCTTCGGACGTACGACCTTCGGCGACGCCCTTCGAGGTCAGCGTCGCACCCGAGGTGTCCGCGAAAAGCGCGCGATAGAAGTCGGATGCGGGTGTCGGTCCGTACAGCGGCGAGTGCACAACCGCACCGGGTGCGAACAGAGTCAGGACCGCATCGACGTCGGCCCGTCGAAGTGCATCGAGGTACTGCTCGACCAAGTGGTCCGCGGACGAGTTCATGGAGCAAGGGTAGCGGACCGCCAGGACGCAAGACATTCGCTCATTGTGATTTTTTGCCCCTGCAGCAACGACTTTCGGCGTGTGCATACTTGTCGTAGCGGGACAGTGTCAGATGGAGGGCCGCCGGTGAAATCGTTCACTATCGCCATTGTGGGTGCGGGTCCGCGCGGCACCGGTGTACTCGAACGATTGCTGGCGCGCCGGTCCGATGCGGAGCTGCACATCCACGTCGTCGATCCGTTCCCTCCGGGGGCCGGTCGCATCTGGCGTAGCAGTCAACCACCGTTGCTGTGGATGAATTCGGTGGCCGCCGACGTCACCATGTTCACCGACGACACCACCGTCGTCGACGGTCCGATTCGCCCCGGTCCGACGCTGGCGCAGTGGGTTCTGGAACATGCCGACACCCTGCGCCAGGACCTCGAATTGCGGGACGAACTGCGCGATTTCGGTCCGCATTCCTTCGCGTCGCGGACTTTACAGAGTCGCTACCTCAGCTGGGTGTTCGAGCACGCCGTTGCCGACACCGACACGCACGTTCACGTTCATCGAGCACGGGTGACGGACCTGACCGCCGACCAGGTACTGCTACTCGACGACGGGTCGACCATCCGCACCGATGCCGTGCTCTTGGCCCAGGGACATCCGGATGCGCTTGCATCGCACTGTGAATCACAGCTCGATGAGTTCTCCCGAACCCATGGGCTGACGTACATCGGCCCCGGATACACCGCAGATCTCGATCCCAGCCGAGTGCCTGCGGGAGAACCGGTGCTGATTGCCGGGCTCGGATTGGCATTCATCGACTGGATGGTGTTGCTCGCGGAAACTCGCGGTGGATCGTTCGCCCGCAACGCGGACGGCGTGCTCGAGTACACCGCCTCCGGCCGCGAACCGATTCTCTATGCAGGTTCGCGGCGCGGAGTTCCGTATCACGCGAAGATCTCCTACGACATCGCCGCGGCGCGCCCGCCCCTCCCGAAGTTTTTCACCGCCGACGCCTTCCCCGGCCACGGCCCTCTGCTCTTCCGCGACGAAATCTGGCCGCTCGCATCCAAAGAACTGGCCTGGGCTCATTACTACGAGTTGTTCACGGCCCACCCCGAGCGAACAGTCGGCTCCTGGCCGGAGTTCGAGATCGGATTGAGCGAGATCACCTGGGGATCGCAGGAACTCACCGCCTTCGTGGAGCAATTCGTTCCGAAGGACGAGGACCGCATCGATCTGGCACGGCTCGACAAGCCCTTTGCCGGACGGCGTTTCGATGGACTCGACGAGGTACGTACCGAGCTGCAGACCTACATCGAGACGGACCTTCGTCGTCGAGCAGATCCCTACTACAGCTCGGATGCCGCCGTCTTCTCGGCGCTGCTCTCGGTGTACATGACCATCGGAGAGTTGTTGCGACGCGGGCGCATTCCGGCGCAGTCGGTCGCAGGCGATGTGGAAGGGTGGCTGCACTCGTTCTTCAGTTTCGTCGCGAGCGGTCCGCCACCGGAACGGCTCGAACAACTCCTGGCCCTCAGCCGGGCGAACATCGTTCACTTCCTCGGCCCCGATGTTACCTTCTCCCCGGAGAACGGGTCGTTCGTCGCCCGTAGCTCTGCACACGATGTGGTGGTGCACGCCGACACTCTGATCGACGCGCGCTTACCCGTCGCATCGATCGCCGCCGCCGGAGACGAATTGCTTCGCACCCTGCATACGCGCGGCGACATCACCGACATCCGCGCCACCGAGCACAGCGCAGCGAAAGTAGCAGTCGACGGGCGCTCTCGATTGATCACCGCGTCGGGAGAGGCGGCCGAAAACCGCTACGCGGTGGGTCCATGGGTCGCCGGACACACGTGGTCGAGTGCCTTTCCGCGGCCGAGGACCAACGCCGGCTTCTTCCGACACAACGACCAACTCGCGGCAGAACTACTGCGGCACAGCCACTGAACCGTCGGTCGGCCGAACAACGGATCGGATCACGGCGCGATGCGCAGTCCGGCGATCAGCACCCGCGCCATCTTGCGCGGGTCGTAGCGGCTGTCCGTGGCACCGATGCACAGGTTGCCGACCGCCCGCATCAACTCCAATGCGGTCTGCCCCGGGGCGATCTCCCCCGAGTCCGCAGCGGCGTCGAGCAATGACTCGCACACCGGAACCAGCCGGTTCAGGAAGTAGCTGTGCAAGGTCTCGAATCCGGCACTGTCCGACTGCATGGCCTCGGCCAGACCGTGTTTGGTGACCAGGAAGTCGACGAACCGATCGATCCAGAGCACCAACGCCGCGTGCGGTGATTCGCGGCCGGCGAGAAGCTCCTGACCGGCGACGGCGCAGGCCTCCACCTGATGTCGGAAGACGGCGACGACGAGGTCGCCCCGCGTCGGGAAGTGCCGGTAGATGGTTCCCACGCCGACGCCGGCCCGCCTGGCGATATCGCGCACCGGGACTTCTACTCCCGACTCGACGAACGCAGCCGCCGCTGCGTCGAGCAGGGTCGCTTCGTTGCGCCTCGCATCCGCCCGCTTTCTGGGCTGCTCGGCTTCGGCCTCGGTCACTGTTCCTCCAGCCATCGACAAACGGAACAACGTTCCGTATGTTTGTTTACGGAACGTTGTTCCGCTTACTCGCAGAGTAACCCCTCCAGAGGCCACAAGGAGATCCCCATGCAATACCGCACACTGGGACGCACCGGCGTCCAGGTCAGCACTCTCTCGCTCGGCGCGATGAACTTCGGTGCCATCGGACGCACCACGCAAGACGAGGCGACCGCGATCGTCGACGCCGCACTCGAGGGCGGTGTCAACCTCATCGACACCGCGGACATGTACAGCCAGGGACAATCCGAGGAAATGGTCGGCAAGGCGATCGAAGGTCGGCGCGAGAACATCGTGCTGGCCACCAAAGTGTTCAACCCCATGGGCGACGAACGCAATCATCAGGGCAGCTCCCGCCGCTGGATCGTCACCGAACTGGAGAACAGTCTGCGCCGACTCGGTACCGATCACGTCGACCTCTACCAGATACACCGCTGGGACCCCACCACGAGCGACGAGGAAACCCTCTCGGCGCTGACAGATCTGCAGCGTGCCGGGAAGATTCGATACTTCGGCTCCTCCACCTATCCGGCTTACCGAATCGTGCAGGCGCAGTGGACCGCACGGGAGCACCGTCTAGGGCGGTTCGTCACCGAGCAGCCGCCGTACTCGATCCTGCAGCGCGGCATCGAATCCCACGTCCTTCCGGTCGCGCAGGAGTACGGAATGGGGGTTCTGGCGTGGAGTCCCCTGGCGGGCGGCTTCCTCTCCGGAGCCATCCGGGCCGGGCGAGAGACCACCACCAACCGCGCGGCGATGATGCCCGAGCGATTCGGCACGGACACTCCCACGGGACGGGCCAAACTCGACGCCGTCGAGAAACTGGTCGGTGTTGCCGACGAAGCCGGACTGACACTGATCCAACTCGCACTCGGTTTCGTGACGGCTCATCCGGGAGTCACCAGCGCGATCGTCGGGCCGCGTACCGTCGAGCACCTACACTCGCAGCTCGCTGCCGCCGACACCGTCCTCCCGGCCGATGTCCTCGACAGGATCGACGAGATCGTAGCTCCGGGAGTCGATCTCGCGCCGGACGACAAGTTCGACACCCCGCCGGCACTGCTCGACGCCTCCCTGCGGAGACGCTGACATGGTCAGCTACGGGATCATGACCCCTCCCCAGAACGTCTCCTACGCCGACCTGCTCCGGGTGTGGCGCGAGGCAGACGGCATTCCGGAAATCGAGCACGCGTGGCTGTTCGATCACCTCATGCCCATCGGCGGTGACCTCGACGGCCCGATCTTCGAAGGCTGGACCATGCTGTCCGCATTGGCCGCTCGCACCGAGCGGTTGCGATTGGGAATCATGGTCACCAGCAATCGGATCCGTCCACCCGCGATTCTCGCGAAGATCGCCGTCACGGTCGACACGGTCTCGGACGGGCGGCTGGACTTCGGCATCGGTGCCGGATCACGGCCGAGCGTGCCGATGGCGAGACGGGAGTACGACGGGAGCGGGCTGCCCTACAGCGACGCTGCGAATGCTGTTGCGCGACTGAGTGAATCGCTGACGGTGATTCGTAGGCTCTGGACCGAGAGTGAGCCCTTCGACTTTCACGGCAACCACGTCGACCTCGTCGGGGCGTTCCAGAATCCGAAACCGATTCAGCGACCGGGCCCGCCGATCGTGATCGGCGGCCGGGCGGCAGGAGTGCTGCGCCTCGTCGCCGAACACGCCGACGTATGGAACATTCCCGGTGGGGACCTGGCCGACGCACTGGACAGAGGCAGACTACTCGACCGGTACTGCGCCGAGATCGGGCGCGATCCAGGGGCGATCACCCGATCGATCGCTCTCGGGGTGTCGTTCAAAGAACCCGAGAGAACGAGAAACGACATCGGCGACGCGGTGGCCGCCGGATTCGATCATGTCGTTCTCATCCTCCCCGGACCCTATCCCGACGGCATCGCGCAGAGAGTGACCGAGGAGTTCATCGGTCCGAGTACGAGCTCGTGAAGCGTTCTGCGCCCGGGGTTCTCGTCAAGGAATCAGGACGAACTTGCCGCGCGGGTGCGCCGACTGCAGCTCGGCGTGTGCTCTCGCCGCATCGGCGAGGGGAAACGTCTTGGCAACCGTGACCTCGAATACGCCTGCACCCGCCTGCTCCAGCAGCACCGGGGATGCGAGGAGTCGACGCTCCATACTGACCGGCCCACCGACGGTGAGGAACCCGTCTGCCAAAGCTCGTCCGAAGGCGGCCGTGCTGACCAATCTCGGTCTGTCCGTCAGTAATTCGAGAGAGACGTCGACGGCCTCGTCGGTGCCCACCGTGTCGATTGCCGCATCCACCCCATTCGGTGCGGCTGCTCGTACCCGGTCGATCAGTCCGTCGCCGTATTCGACGGGCTCGACACCGTAGGCCCGGAGTGCATCGTGGTTCTGGTGGCGCGCAGTCCCGATGACGGTGGCCCCGCGCTCCAGAGCGAGCTGAGCCACCACGGACCCGACGCCGCCCGCCGCCCCGTGCACGAGAACGGTGTCTCCGCTCTCGACACCGACGGATTCCATTGCGTCGTAGGCCGTTCCAGCCACGGCGAGTACACCCGCAGCAACGTTCCAGTCCAGGGCTTCCGGCTTCGGAAACACGAACCGCGCGGGAACCAGAATTCGCTCGGCGTACGTACCGTTCTGGCCGGAGACAACCACCGCGTCGCCGACGGCGACAGGACCGACCGGGCCCTCGACGGTTCCTCCGACCGCCACCACGATGCCCGACGCCTCGCTGCCCAACGCAATCGGAAGCTTCGACGCGTCGGTGCCGAATGCACCGCTGTAGCTCTTGTAGTCGAAGGGGTTGACGCCGATCGCTTTGACTTCGACCAGAACCTGGCCCTCGGATGGTTCAGGCAGCTCTCGTTCGACGATCTCGATGACGTCCGGTCCACCGTAGGACGCTGCAACTGCAACTCGTGTCATGCGCGGTACAACGGTCACCACGACGCAAATGTTCCGCTCAGATCCGCAGGCGCGGCAGTCCCCATTCCCTACCGAGCAATTCGTACGAGCGCAGCCGGTCCGCATGGTCGTATGTGACCGAGGTGAGCACGAGTTCGTCCGCATCGGTCGCTTCCTGCAGGGCGTCGAGCTTCACCGCGACCGTCGCCGCAGATCCGACGATCTGAGTGTCCACTCGATCAGCGACGAGCTCGTATTGCTCGCCGGTCAGCGGTGCCACGTTCTTCGGATCCGGGTACTCGATCGCACCTCGACCGCTGCGAATGCTGTGCACCCATTGCGGGAAAGACGCTGCCAGCTCACGGGCCTGCGAATCCGTTTCTGCAACAACCACATCGGCCGACACCGCCACGTACGGCGAGGACAACCGGGCCGACGGCACGAAAGCACGGCGATACTCGTCGATCGCCTCGAGAGTCGTCCCCGGGCTGAAGTGATAACTCGCCGCGAACGGCAGACCGCGGGCACCGGCCTCACGGGCAGTCGGCCCAGCGCTGCTGCCGAACAGCCACAGCGCCACATCGGCCCCGACACCCGGGCGTGCCGTCAACGGCACCCCGTCGCGCTCGTAGCTACCGGCAAGCACCGCAACAAGGTCGTCGAGTTGATCGACGAATTCCGGGACCTCAGCGTGTGGCTGCTGCAGCGCAGCCAGAGACGCAGCCAGCAGCGGGGTCGTTCGCGGGGTCGCCGCAGCGGGCGCCACTGGAAACAGTCCACCGGGTTCCGATGACACCGCGTGCTCGGGCGCAGCCTGCTGTGCACCGGCCAGGGCTGCTGCCCTGCGCTGCCCGGATCGACCCACACCAAGATCGATACGACCCGGATACAGCGCGTCCACCGTTCCGAAGGACTCCACAACGGCAGCAGCTGTCGTGAAACCGAGCTGGACCGCAGCCGATCCGACACGAATGCGGTTGGTGGCAGCCGCAATCAAACCCACCAGTACCGCAGGCGCAGAACTGGCCGCAGCGACGAAGTGATGCTCGGCAACCCAGTAGCGCTCGTAGCCCCACTCTTCGGCCTGTCGTGCCAGATCGAGCGAATTCCGGAGCGCCTGAGCAGTGCTCGACCCAGCGCTGATCGGTGCCAGGTCGAGAACGGACAGCGGCACGCGCGTCATCCGGGCGTCTTCTCCCCTGCTTCGACAGCCACCGTCAGCCGGTTCTCCGCCGGCGCGACCGGGCACGTCGCGTAGTCGGTGAACGCGCACGGCAGGTTCGCCGCTCGGTTGAAATCGAGTGCCACGGAGCCACCCTCGGGTTCCGCCACAGCAAGGATCCGCGCTGCCGGGTACGTGGTGACCCCGCTCGTGGCATCGGTGAACAGAACCTTCAGACCAGTGTCGTTGCCGCCGAACGCAACCAACTGCTGGGCCGTACCGGCCAGCTCGAAATCGAGGGTGCCCACCGCAGTGTGGTGGTGTTCGAGACCCTCGACCACGGCACCTGTCGTCACGGTGACCGGGGCGTCGTAGGGCGTGAACGTGGCGCGGGCCACGAACTCCTCGCTGGGTTCGTAGGCCGGTATTCCGTTGTAGGACTGCAGGGTCGAGGCTTTCGGATCGTGGACCCGTAGCGCCACCGCGCCGGTGCGGCGGATGACCTCGATACGGCGTTCACCGTCGTCGACGAGGATCCCGGGCGCACCCTCCACCGGATTCAGCGTCGTAACACCGTCCACCCCCTCGACGGTCACCGAGTCCGAGTCGGCCCGCCATCGACCGGGCAGATCGGCAACGATCTCCAACTCGTCGGTGAGCCAATACAATCCGGTCAGCGACAACCATCCCAATGGATCGCCGTAGGACGCTTCCCGGTCCGCGTGCCACTGCTTCCAGTCCTGCTCGAATTCACTCACGATGCTCGCACTCCTTCACGCTGTTGGTACGGGTGACGCAGACCGAGGTGATCACGCAGCGTGTTCCCGGTGTACTCGGTGCGGAAACTACCGCGATCCTGCAGTTGTGGGACGACTTTGTCGACGAACTCGTCGAGCCCGGCCGGTGTGATGTGCGGGACGAGAATGAACCCGTCGCACGCATCGTTCTGGACGTAGCTGTCGATGTCCTCGGCTACCTGTGCCGGCGTTCCGACGAACTGCTGCCGGGTCGTCACCGCGATGATGAGCTCCCGGATGCTCAGATTCTCGGCCTCGGCACGCTCACGGTACTGCTGCGCAAGGGTTCTCGGGTCACCGTGGCGAGCGCGACCACGGGTGATGCTCACGTCACCACTCGGCTCGACGTCGGGCAGCGGTCCGTCCGGGTCGTACTCGGACAGGTCTCGTCCCCACACCTGCTCCAGAAACGAGATAGCAGTCTTGCCGCTGACCTGCTGGTGCCGAATATGGTCGGCCTTCTCGGCTGCATCCTGGGCCGAGTCCCCGAGGACGAACGTCGCGGCGGGCAGCACCTTCAGGTCGGCGTGCTCGCGGCCGTATTTGGCCAACCTTCCCTTGACGTCGGTGTAGAACTTCTGCCCGTCCTCCAGCGTCCCGTGGATGGTGAAGATCGCATCCGCCTTGGCCGCACCGAACTCACGACCTTCGTCGGAATCGCCGGCCTGCAACAACACCGGGTGTCCCTGCGGACTGCGCGGCAACGTGAAGCGGCCCGTCACATCGAATTGCGGACCCGAATGCGAGACCGTGCGGATCTCGGATTCTCGGCCGAAGACACCTCGATCCCGATCGACGACGAACGCATCGGACTGCCACGAATCCCAGAACTCTCGGGCGACGTCGATGATCTCGTTCGCTCGCACGTAGCGGTCGGCCCGGTCGAGGTAGCCACCGCGTCGGAAGTTCTCTCCGGTGAACGCGTCGGACGAGGTCACCATGTTCCACGCCGCGCGCCCGTCGGACAGGTGATCCAGCGAAGAGAACTGCTTGGCGAGCTCGAAGGGCTCGTTGAACGTGGTGTTGATCGTCCCGGCGAGTCCGAGCTTCGTCGTCACCGATGCCAACGCGTTCAACACCGTGAGCGTGTCCGGGCGGCCGACGACGTCGAGATCGTGAATCTTGTTGCGATGCTCGCGTAATCGCAGACCTTCGGCGAGGAAGAAGAAGTCGAACAGCCCACGCTCTGCGGACTCGGCCAGGTGGACGAACGAATCGAATTCGATCTGGCTCTTCGACGCCGGGTCGGTCCAGACGGTGGTGTTGTTGACGCCAGGGAAATGCGCGCCGAGGTGGATCTGCTTCTTGGTCCGCTTCGAGATCGTCACCGACTGTTCCTTTCGGGTGCTGCAAAACGATTTGTCGGACGAGCCAGGCCGAGGCGCTCGCGCACCGTCGCTCCGGTTCTGCTGTCCGTGGCCGGGAGTGTCTTCACTCCCGACGGAAGCGCGAGCGGCACGAGGGTGACCCCGTCCAGTCCCGCGGATTCGGCCGCTCCGAGTAGCAAGTTCAGCCCGGCGACGTCGCCCACGTACTGCAGCGATTGCGGCGTACGTACTCGGCCTGCCCAGTTGTCGAGCTGCGCCAATTCTTCGGCCGCGGTCTCCGACACCAAGGTCTCGACGTCGAGTAGCACGAACACGTCCACCGGGTCGCGGCCCTCGGCCACGACGGCCCCTCGAATACGCGCCGCGAGGGCAGCTGCGCCCTCGATCGAGTCCGCAGCAATCCGCACGATGTCCGCTCTGGCGGCCGCTACCGCGGTGGATTCGGCGGAGTGGGCGCGCACTGTCACCAGCGGTTGGCCTTGAGGTGACCTCGGCGTGATGGACGGCCCTTTGACCGAGAAGTGCTCACCCTGGAAGTCGATGTAGTGCAACTTGTCTCGGTCGACGAACCGGCCCGTCGCAGCGTCTCGAATCTCGGCGTCGTCCTCCCAGCTGTCCCACAGCCGAGCGACGACCTCGATGGCCTCGCCGGCCTCCTGCCACAGGCTCTCTTCGTCCTGCTCGCCCTTACGCCCGAACAGTGCTGCCTGCTCCGCGCCGCCGGACACCTCGACCTGCCAACCTGCGCGACCGTGTGAGGCGAAGTCCAGACTCGCGATCTGCTTGGAGATGTGGAACGGCTCGGTGTGGGTGACGGTGACCGTCGGGATCAAACCGATGCGTTCGGTGAGCGCAGCAGCCCGGGCTGCCACGGCAACCGCCTCGAGGGTCCGGGAAGCGAAGGAGTCTGCGAGGAAGACCAGATCGATCCCGGCCCGGTCTGCCGCGCGGAGTTGTTCGATCCAGAATGCCGCGGTGAACACTTCCTCGGCGCGAGAATCCTGTCGCCGCCACGCCTGTGGATGTGCGCCGGTTCCCCTCGGTTCGATTGCCGTGACGAAAAGCTTGTCAGACACCGGTACCCACTCTCTGTGTCGCTGTTCCTGGGATGGCCGCGAGCAACTCGCGGGTGTATTCCTGCTGGGGGTTGTCGAATATCGAAGCGGTGCTGCCATATTCGACGATCACACCCGACTGCATCACAGCCACGGTGTCGCTGATCTGGCGAACCACGGCCAGGTCGTGCGAGATGAACAGATAGCTCAGACCGAACTCGGATTGCAGATCGCCGAGCAGCGAAAGAATTTGTGCCTGCACCGACACGTCCAAGGCCGATACGGGCTCGTCGAGCACCACCACCTCCGGTGCCAACGCCAGTGCCCGAGCGATTGCGACGCGTTGACGTTGACCACCCGACAACTCGGCCGAGCGACGCGCCAGGTGGTCACTGCTCAGAGCCACTTGGTCGAGCAGTTCCGCGGCACGCGCCGAGCGGTCTCGGGACGTCCCGATCTTGAACGCGTCCAGCGGTTCTCGCACGATCTCGCCGACGCGCAACTTCGGGTTCAGTGATGCGTACGGGTTCTGATAGACGATCTGGACTCGACGCCGCAGCTCCCGCCTCGCCGTGCCACGAAGGCCGGTGACATCGATTCCGTCGAACGTGACCGTGCCCGCGGAGGGTGTTTCCAGGCCGATCGCGATACGCGCCAGGGTGGACTTCCCCGAACCGGATTCGCCGACGACAGAGACGGTTCGACCCCGCTCGACCGTGATCGTGGCGTCTCGCACCGCATCCAGGTGAACGCCTCGTCCGATGGCGAAACGCTTCGACACCGACGAGACGGACAGAATTGGGTCGCCCGCACCCGTCCTGGCCGGACGGAGCGTCGAGTTCAGAGACGGCGCGGCCGCGAGCAGCTTCTGTGTGTAGGGATGGGTGGGGTTCGCCAACACCTCTGCAGTCGGACCGGTTTCGGCGATCTCACCACCACTCATGACGACCAGCCGGTCGGCGCGATCGGCCGCAACGCCCAGATCGTGCGTGATCAACAGAACTGCGGCACCCGTCTCGGCAATTCGGGCGTCCAGATGGTCGAGGATGCGTCGTTGCACGGTGACGTCCAGGGCGCTGGTCGGTTCGTCGGCGATCACCAGTTCGGGGCGGCACGCGAGAGCGATACCGATCAGTACCCGCTGCCGCTGCCCACCGGACAGGTCCTGCGGGTACTGGCGTGCCCGCACCTCGGGGTTGTCGAGGCCCGCGTCGGTGAGAATGCGGATCGCCTCGAGCTTCGCGGTACGCCGATCTGCCAACCCGTGCACACGCAGCACCTCGGCCACCTGGTCTCCGACGCGTACGACGGGGTTCAGTGAGGTGGTCGGATCCTGCGGGACGAGCCCGATATGCCGACCGCGCAGGCGATTCAGTGTCTTGTCCGATGCGGTGTCCAGGCGCCGGCCGTCGAAGGTCACCGAGCCACTTCGGATCCGGCCGTTGCCGGCCAGCAAGCCGATGACCGCGTGGGCCGTGGTGGATTTTCCCGAACCGGATTCGCCTACGACGGCCAGTACCTCGCCGCGTTCGACGGTGAACGAAATTCCGCGCACGGCCGTCGTCGTGCCGTAGCCGACCGTGAGGTTGTCGACTTCGAGGATGGGGCTCATTCGGATCGCCTCTCGAGTGCGTGCCCGAGACGGTGCGCGGACAGCACGACTGCCACGATCACCAGGCCCGGCAAGGTGGTCATCCACCAGGCGGTGGCGAGGAAGTTCCGACCCTCGGAGATCAGCGATCCCCACTCCGGTGTAGGCGGAACAGCGCCGAATCCCAGGAAGCTCAACGCCGAGACCGCCAGGACCGCCATACCGAATTCGACTGCTGCGAGGGCAATCACGGGACCGTACGAGTTGCGGAGGATGTGTCGGCGAAAGACGTCGAACCATCGCACACCCGAGGCGTACGCCGCCTCGACATACAGCGATCGACGCACACGCAACACCTCCGACCGCATGACCCGGGCGAAGTTGGCGATGAGGGTGACCCCCACGGCGATGGCAACGTTGACGGTTCCGAAGCCGAGCGCTGTGACCAGGGCCAGCGACAGCAGCAGCGTCGGAATCGAGAGCAGCACATCGACGATGCGCATCAGCACGGCGTCGACGAGGCCCCCGACTGCCCCGGAGATCAGGCCGACGAGCGATCCGACGACCAGTGCGATCCCGACGGCGAGCAGTGTCGCAGTCAACGACAGACCGGAGCCGTGGACCACGCGGGTGAAGACGTCACGGCCGATGTTGTCGGTGCCGAACCAATGTGCCGTGCTGGGGGCCTGGAGCTTGTCGGCGGGCACGCCCACCAACGGGTCTCCGCTCGCGAACACGGAGGGGAAGAGTGCGAATCCCAGCGCGAGCAGCAGCACGAGCGCGGACAAGGTAAGCCACACGTGCTTCAGGGCGTCCGTCAGAACCCGGCGACGCCGAGCTGTCGACGGCACCGGCTCTGCCTCGAGCAACGCCTCTGCCCGAACCTCGCGGTCACGAATCAGAATGTCAGACATGCACTTTCTCCGGTTCCGCGACTGCGCGCGCAGGCTTGTACTCGCGCACGATGCGCGGGTCTATCAGCGGATACAGCAGGTCCACGGCCAGGTTCACCACAACGAACACCAGCGAGGTCAGCACCACGATGCCCTGCACCACCGGAATGTCCTGGGCCAACACCGAGGTCTGGGTCAGCCGTCCTACTCCGGCCCGCGAGAAGACCGTCTCGACGACGACCGATCCGGCGAGCAGCGTCCCCACCAACACACCCGCGATCGTGAAAGCCGGGATGGACGACAGCCGCGCTATATGCCGCGTCTGCACCCGTAGCCGCGAGACGCCCTTGGCGCGAGCAACATCGACGAACGGCTGCTTCCAGGAAGTCGACATGCTGGTGGCCAACACCTGAGCGATGACCGCACCGGTCGGCAATGCCAACGTGACCGCAGGCAACACCAGTGCAGCCGCTCCGGCGTCACCGAAGGCCGGGAACCACCTCAATTGGAACGAGAACAGTTGCAGTAACAGCAGTCCCACCCAGAAGGTCGGTACAGCCACCCCGAGCGGCGGGAGTGCGAACAACAGATTTTTCAGCCACGGCGTTCGGGTGTACGTCGCGGCGTACGCCAGTGCCGACCCGAACACGACCGCCAATACCAGTGCGGTGCCTGCGAGGCCGAGCGTGCTCGGCACGGCATCGAGGATCGCCGTCGTCACCGGCTGTCCGGTGGCGATGGACAATCCGAAATCGCCCTGCACAGCCCCGGTCAGCGAATGCCAGTACTGCACCCACACCGGCTGGTCCAAACCGTAGCGGGCCTGCAATTCTGCGACGGCCGCCGCGTCGACCGGTGTGCCCGAACCGGCAGAGTCGACAGCGAGACTGACTGGGTCCGAGGGCAGCAGGAACAGCACGCCGAACGAGATGGTGAACGCGGCCCACAGCACTGCCACTGCCTGCAGTACGCGCTGTCCGAGGTACCGGATCATGCGCTCAGCCAGGTATCGAAGAACTGCAGTCGAGCGGAGGCCTCGAACTTCAGATCCTGCACTTTCGACGCCGCGCCGACGGCCTGCGACAGCTCGATGGTGGGGATCCACAGTCCGTTGTCGAGCACCTGCTGCTGAGCGGTGGCGAGGATGTCGTTGCGCGCCGTTAGATCGGTGGTCGAGAGCTGATCGGTCAGCGAAGCATCCAGATTGGGAATCGGGCCGCGCGCGTTCAGGTTACGTCCGTCCACGGCGAACGTGGTGCGCAGAATGTCGCCGTCGGCGCGGGTGCTGTTGTAGTACGTGGAGTCGTAGTCCTTGGTGCCCTGACGTGCTGTCGCCTCGGACGTCGAGACCAACTCGAGCTGCAGGTCGACGCCCACCGCACGTAGCTGCTGCTGCGTCAACTCCAGGATCGCCTGGTTGCCAGCGAACACTGCGGAGTACATGATCTCGAAACTCAGCCTCTGCCCGTCCTTTTCACGGATTCCGTCGGCACCGGGAACCCAGCCGGCGTCGTCGAGCAGCGATTTCGACTTCTCGGGATCGTAGGTGACATCGGCGAGCTCGACGTAACCTGGGGTGGCGCTGGCCAACGTGCTTGTCGCCGTGCGGAAGTCGGGCCCGAGGACGGTATCGACGAGTTCCTGACGGTTGATCGCCGGTACCAGGGCCTTCCGGACGACGGGGTCTTGTAGCGCCCCGCGAGTGACGTTGGGCTGAATGCCGAACGGGACTCCCGGGTTCGAGGTGGTCAGAATTCGGCCGCCGGTCGCTTCGATCTGCGGAGCGTCCTGCGGCAACGCGTCGCTGACGGCGTCGAGCTGATCGGAGGACAAGCTTCCTGTGCGAACGCCCGACTCGGGCACGATGGTGAATTCGATGCGATCGAGATAGGCCTCGCCGGTGTGACCGAATACCGCTGAACCCCAGTTGTATCCGCTTCGCTTGGCCAGAGTGACTGAACGGTCCTGCTGGTAGTCCGCGTAGGTGAACGGTCCCGATCCGATATTGGTACCCAAGCACCGCGACTCGGCCGACTGCGCCGAGGTCGCGATGGATTGAATTCCGAGCTGAGGTGTCGAACTCGCCTGCAGGAACTGCGCATTCGGTGCTGCGAAGTCGATGCGCACCGTCGAGGGGTCGACCACCGTGGCGCTCCGATAACCGGTCAGATTGCTCGCCGCCAACGGTGCCTTCGCTGCACCGAGGCCGATGATCGCGTCGAAATTCGCCTTCACCGCCGCCGCGTCGAGCACCGTGCCGTCACTGAAGGTGACGCCGTCCTTCAGCGTGAATGTGAAGGATTTCGCATCGGCACCCACGTCCCACCGCTCGGCCAGCCACGGTTCGATCTCACCGGTTTCGGGGTTCTGATCGGTGAGTGAATCGACGACCTGACGGGTGACGTAGATGGTCTGGTTGGTGCCGGACTGGGCAGGATCCGAGCAGGTCGGGGCCCCGGACAAGCCGTAACGCAGAGTTCCGCCGGGCTGGGCCGGACCGGCGTCGGCGGCCGTGGTGCCGGCACCACCGGCGCATCCGGCGAGGACTGTGGCCGTAGTGGCGATCAGGCCGGCCACCAGGAATGCAGGACGAGTGGACACGTAGGTGTCTCCGATATCTGGTCGATCGCGCGCACGATCCCGCATCCGAGCTGAGTGTGCCCAGGAAGGAGTGCGCGCAGATGATGAGGTGAGGTGTGAAGTACGAGTTGTGACGAAATGTCAGCTGCGACAGGTCGAACCGTTGAGGCGGCACAGATCGACATGGAGACGGCGGCAACCGTTGACGAAGCCTGCGGCAACTCGGGTGTTCACGTGCAATCCTCCATCGGTCCCGGCGGTAGCACCCTCACCCGACGAGCGGGGGGTTGCTGCGACGTCATAGAGCCAGGTCTCTCGGTCGCTCTGGATGGTCCTACAGTTTCCGATACTACGAGAGCATCGCCCCGGTTGCCAACCGGGGTAGGAAAACCCGCCGAAAACAGACGCGAGAAGCGCGGTCGGACCGACGCCTACCGTTCAGACGGCCAGCGCCAGTCCAGCGCTCCCACTCGCGCAAGATCTCGAATCATCATGCGACGCAACTTTGTTCAACTCTGGCGCATTCACGCGGTGCACCCAGTAGTCGATCGCTTCGCCGGCATGAGCGAATCGGACGAGGACGTCCATGCAGAGCCAGGTCGCGACCGAGAAGTCCTGTTCCGCACCGTCGAGACCGATCAGTGTCAATTCTTCTCCCACAGCAAGCAACGCGCGATCGATATCGGAACCGCCGGGGCCGAGCCACGCCAGTGCTCGTCCGAGTAGCGCCCAGTCTCCGGCGGTCACAGGCTCATCGGCCGATTGTCTGCACAGTTCCGCAGCCGCAGCGAGAGCATCCGCCACCGGCGCCGACACCGAACCGTGGAGCTCAGCGAGAATGCCGCGATCGGAGTCGACCAGATCGGCCATGTAGCGCCAGCGGGCAGGAAGCGCCGCGTCCTCTGGCCACAGGTCGGCGGTGCCGAACTGGAGTCGGGTGATCATGTCCTTGGGCGAACTGCACGAAAGCGCGGAGCCACACGAGTCGTTCATGTCGATCATCCCCACTGGGTCAACACACAACATTGGTCACCGGCTCGACAGTCGCATTCGGAGATACCGTCGAGCAGTGGCTTTCGTCACCGATGCAAGCAACGCTGCTGTGGTCGTTACGTCCGCCTTGGGGGATATTGAACGCCGCCACCAGCATCTTCGCGACTCGTGGTTGTACAAAACCGACAACGTCACACTTTTGGTCCATATGTAAATTGGCCGCATAGTGCCGTGCTCCGACTCCAGCTGGGCCGCAGCGACAGCCAAATGATGCGGGAACGTACGTTCGAATACTTGTCGGTGGGTCGCGGTAGATTCTGTTCATGCTTTCGGGGGACGGCGGATCAGGGGTGGACGGCATCGACACGGTGCCGCCTGCCCCCGTCGTGTCCGACCCTGTCTTGGCTGGGTTGGTCGAGGCGGTGGAGTCGGCGGTCGCCGAGTTGGCGGGGCAGGCGTCGGCGGCATGGTCGAACGCCGACCGGCGTGCGGTGATCCAACGCATGGAAACTGTCTCGCGCTCTGCGACGGCGTACTCGCACACCTGGCTCAACGAACTGATCGCACAGCACGGCCTCGATGTCTATCCGGGTTCCGTGCCGTGCTCGGTGGCGTGGATGCTGCGAATCACCCCACGAACAGCCGGTGCGCGAGTACGTCTGGCCGCGGAGTTGGGTGACCGCACCGCACTGTCCGGCGAACCGCTACCGCCTTTGTTGCCGCACACCGCTGCTGCGGTGCGGGCAGGGTTGCTCGGTGCCCAGCACGTGCAGATGATCCGCGAATTCTTCCGACACCTACCGTCGACTGTGGATCCGCAAACCCGCGATCGCGCCGAACAGCAGTTGGTCGGTCTCGCCTCGACGAGGCGGCCCGACGACTTCGCACCGCTGGTGGCGCATCTGGATTCGATCCTCAGCCCCGACGGCGACTACGACGAGAACGAGGACGGTAAGCCCAAGCCACCCAAACGACGGGATTCGTTCTTCTACCTCGGTGAGCAGGGTGCCGACGGGATGTCGGAAGGAAACTTCTGCGTCGATTCCGAACTACGCGCTTACCTCGAGGCCTTGTTCTCCAAAGCCGCGAAACCAGGAGTCAACAATCCTGCCGACCCGACGTCGGTCGTCCACGACGATGAAGCTGACAGCAAGTCCACTGCAGAGCAGCCCGAGCCGACGTCCGAGCCGTCGTCCGGTGATGCCGGGTCGAGCGATGCAGGCCTGTGGGATGGGACGACCCGCAACGGGGACAGTGACTGCAGTGACGACGACTGCGGTGACGAGGACTGCTGCGAAGACGACTGCGGCGAGTGCGACGGTGACGACTGTGGTTGCGGCACAACGCCACACAGCACGACCGACACCAACGACACCAACGACACCAACGACAATGCCGGCTCCGACAGCACTGCTGAACCCGGCGGCCACGCCGACGCCGACGCATCGGACACCGCTGCTCGCGACGCTGCCGCCGCGCGGGATCGACGCACCCAGAACGAACGCCGCCACGACGCCCTGAAGATGGCGCTCCGGCACACCCTCGCCTCCGGCACGCTCGGCACCCATCGCGGGCTGCCCGTCACCGCCATCGTCACCATGACCCTTAGAGACCTCGACGCAGGTTGCGGCTACGCCATGACCGCCACCGGATCCCGCGTCTCGATCCGCGACGCCATCCGCATGGCCTCGCACGCCCACCACTACCTCACCATCTTCGACGACAACGGCAGAGCCCTCTACCTCGGCCGATCCAAACGCGTCGCCTCCGCCGACCAACGCATCGTGCTCATCGCCCGCGACCGCGGCTGCAGCTTCCCCTCCTGCACCCGACCCGCAACCTGGTGCCAGTCCCACCACCTCGACGACTGGGTCGAGGGCGGACCCACCGACATCGACTCCCTGACCTTCGGATGCGACATGCACCACGCACTCGTCGGCACCGGTCCCGGAAAGTGGGCCACCACCAAAACCACAGCGCGACACAGATACCCGGGCCGCACCCTGTGGCACCCACCAACAGGGATGGACCCCACACGCCGTGGGCTGATCAACCACGCACACCACCCCGAAGAAGTCCTGTACCCACCCGACCACCACAACTACACGGGCGACACCGGCGACGAAGAACCACGACAACCCGCATGACGACCCACACCACCACCACGGCACAGCTCTGCCTGTCGCACCACCCGGCCATCGACACAGCCCTGCCTCCGGCAGGACTGCAACGCAGATACCGAATCCCCATTGCGTCGACCCACAGTTGCGCTCGACACGACCAGGGGGTTCCATCGATACAACCATCTCAGGAGGAGTACGAGCGCATGGCGTACGACGAGCTTCTTGCGGACCGCATCCGCGACGCTCTCTGGGACCAGGAGAGTCTGCGTGAGCAGAAGATGTTCGGCGGTCTGGCGTTCATGGTGCGAGACAGAATGGTGGTGTGTGTCGGCACCGAAAACCGTGCCTTGCTTGTTCGTGTGGACGGGGGTACGCGAACCCGAATACCTCCAGCTCGATGGGGCCCACCATGCCGTCATGGGCAAGGGGCGGTCGATGGGTGAAGGCTGGATCACCGTCGATGCAGAAGCGCTGACGAGCGAACAGGCATTGCAGTTCTGGGTCGGTGCAGCTCTGGAACACCACGCCGACACGTCGGGCTGACAAACATTGCTCGGCGACACCGCACCCCACTCGGGCCGTAGTCGGGCATCACTGAACCGGGCTCATTCGAGACTCTTCTCGAAGGGGTGCGATCCGACTGTTCTGGACGGCAGACTTCGGTCGTAGAGCGGGGTGTATCCAGCTGCCAGGTACAGCGCAACGGCCTCGGGCTGATTCCAGCCAGTCGTCAGGTAGACCCTGCGATATCCGCGATCACGTGCGCTGCGTTCCAGCTCGGCCACGACGAGTCTGCCGAATCCCCTGCCGCGGTGCTCTTTCGATGTCCAAATACGTTTCAGCTCTGCGGTTTCCGAGTCGTATTTCCGGTACGCACCTCCGGCGACAGGAACGCGATCGGCCAAGGCAATTACCAACACACCATCCGGCGGTGCGAACTCCCGGGCGGGATAGGACTTCAGTTCCTCGTATTGGACACCGGGGCTCCGGCCGTATCGGGACGAATATTCGATCGCCAGTTCTTGCAGCAGGGGCGTCGCCAGCCGATCGTGCTGATCGACCTCGACGAAGTCCACGCGTCCTGGACCCGTGTCACCAGTGCGAATGTTGACATCGAACGTCGCGCTCATGTGCTTCCTGTCTCGATTATCTGTCCACCAGATCAGCGACCAACTCCCCGGCCGACGTCAACCCTGCTCAGCTGTCTAACCTTCCTTGCGGGGTAGCCCGGGCGGGTTGATGACGGACTCGGTCACTGCCTCGGACTGCAGGCCCCAACGATCGATCACCTTCTGATAGCTGCCGTCCTCGATGGCGTGGTTCACTGCGTCCTGCACGGCGTCGATGAGCCCGTTGTCCTTCTTGGTCAGTACTGCTATCTCACCCTGCAGCGCATCTCCGGCACCCGAGAACGTGCCGATGATCTTGGTTTCACCACCGGTTGCCGCGTGGTAGACAGCCGACGGATTCGGTCCCAGGTACCCGTCTATACGGCCTGACCCGAGCGCCAGGTAGTAATCGGAGGTGTTCTGGTAATAAGCGATCTCGGCTGGAGCCAGACCCTCGGCTACGTTCTGATCGTTCCAGTCGACCAGCAACTGCTCTTGGTTGGTACCGGAGCCGACACCGATCTTCTTGCCTGCGATGTCCTGACGCTTCTCGACTGTCCAATCGGTGTCCTTCTGCGCCTCGAAAGCGAGGTTGTCCAGTCGATAGGTCGCGAAGTCGTACTTGTCCTTGCGCTCCTCGGTGACGGTGACATTGGAGATGAACACGTCGTTCTCGCCGGAGTCGATCTTCACGAAGTTCTGCGACCAATCTGCGACCTGAAGATCGACGTCGAGACCGAGAATGTCGGCGATCAGGTACGAGAAGTCCACCTCGGACCCCACGATGGTGGTGTCGTCGGTGGCGTAGAAGCGCAGCGGCGGTGCGGTACCGCCCGACCCGGTGACGATCAGCGTGCCGCGATCACGAATCGCTTGCGGCACTTCGGCTGCGATGTCGTCAACCTTCTCGGCGCGAACGCGGTCGGCCTGCTCGGGTGATAGATCGAACGTTCCGCCGTCATCGGTGACGACCTGAGATTCGGCAGTGGGTTCGCTGCATGCTGTCGCAGTGAGTGCCAGGACAGCGAATGCGGACGCTACTACCGCGAGCCTACGAGATGATCCGGACATGACTTTCCCCGTTCGTGGGTGCAGGTGAAGTGTGAGTTAGAGCTAGAGAACGTGAGCGAGGAACGACTTGGTGCGTTCCTCCTGGGGTGAATCGAGAAGCTCTGCAGGAGAGCCTTGTTCGACGATGACGCCGCCATCCATGAAGACGACGGTGTCGGCGATCTCGCGGGCGAACCCGACCTCGTGCGTGACGATCACCAGGGTCGCACCATCGCGTGCCAGGCCGCGGATGACCTCGAGAACCTCTCCCACCAATTCGGGGTCGAGCGCTGATGTCGGCTCGTCGAACAGAATCACTGTGGGACGCAGGGCAAGTGCACGCGCGATGGCGACCCGCTGCTGTTGTCCGCCGGAGAGTCGTCGCGGATAATCGTGGGCTTTCGCGTGCACCCCGACTCGTTCGAGGAGAGCCAGCGCCTCGGGTTCGACGTCGGAACGCGTGCGCTTCTGCGCCGAGATCGGGGCCTCGATGACGTTCTCGAGCACCGTCAGGTGCGGGAAGAGGTTGAAGTTCTGGAACACGAAACCGATCTGGGAACGCTGCCGCAGAATCTCCCTGTTGCTGAATTCGTGCAGTTTGTTGCCTTTGCGCCGATATCCCACCAGATCACCGTCGATCCGGACGGTGCCCTGGTCCACCTTCTCCAGATGGTTCAGAGCGCGCAGCAGGGTCGACTTGCCCGAACCCGAGGGGCCGATAATCGCGGTCACCTCACCGGGACGTACGAGGAGGTCGACGCCTTTGAGCACCTCGAGCCCGCCGTAGGACTTGTGGACGCCGCGCACCTCGACCGCGTATCTCGTTGCGGCAGTGGATGTGGAGGCATCGAGAGTGGTCATCGGGTTGCCCCTCTCGGCGCGAAGGGGACGTTGGAGAGCTTGTGGCGTATCTGCTGGATCGGCGTCAGCGGAATGTTGCGTACCGCGCCCTTGGCGTAGTGCCGCTCGACGTAAAACTGCACGATCGACAGCACCGACGTCAGAATGATGTACCAGACGGTCGCGACCATGAGCAGCGG
Source organism: Rhodococcus sp. NKCM2511 (assembly GCF_014905595.1). Lineage (NCBI taxonomy): Bacteria > Bacillati > Actinomycetota > Actinomycetes > Mycobacteriales > Nocardiaceae > Rhodococcus > Rhodococcus sp. NKCM2511. The sequence goes on from NZ_BNHJ02000004.1 coordinate 68,644, forward strand.
AACCACGCGCCCGTTGCGTCCGTATATGACTTGCACCTGATAGAACAATTCGGCAATGGCCATCACCGACACGATCGACGTGCCTTTGAACAGACTGATCACCTCGTTGGCTGCGTTGGGGAGAATCCCTCGCATCGCCTGCGGCAGAACGATCTTGAAGAACTCCCGCCTCTTCGGAATCCCCAGCGCTGCTGCGGCTTCGAGTTGCCCCTGGTCCACCGAGATGATGCCGGCCCGAACGATCTCGGCGGAGTAGGCCGCTTGGTGCAGGGCCAGCCCGATGATGGCCGCCGTCGATCCACTGATGACGTTGTTGACGTCGAACTGAAAGAAGCTGGGACCGAACGGAATTCCCAACGACAGAGTCTGGTACAGGTACGCAATATTGAACCAGAACAGAAGCTGCACGATCAACGGGATGGAACGGAAGGCCCAGATGTAGAACCAGGAAATAACCTGCAGCACAGGATTGTCGGACAGCCGGGCCACCGCCAGGCCGATACCGATGGCGAAACCGATCAGCGTTCCCCAGAAGGTGAGCTGGATGGTCAACCATAGCGCCGACATCACCGATGCTGCAGTGAAGTACTGCGCGAAGGTGCCCCAATCCCAGCCGGGGTTGGTGACGAAGCCGTGCAGGAACTGACCGACCACGATCAGCGTTGCGACCGCGATCACCCAGCGCCACGGGTGCCACGTGCGTGCAACGACGAGCTGTTCGTCGGGAATGTCGTCCGTCGTATCCACAACGGGACGAGAGTCGAGTTGAGTCACCGGAACCGCCGGGTCGGATGGGCAGCGATCATCGCTGGGTTGCCTTTCGAAGATTTCGTGCTGTGAGTACGCCGATCGGTCAAGCGTGCGTACAGATGCAGATGTTCATCGGTCGTGCCTCCATCGGTCCTGGCGGTAGCACCCACACGCCGTAAGGCGGGGTTGCTGCGACGTCATCGAGCCAAGGTCTCTCGGTCGCTCTGGATGGTGACAGGAACGTACAGAACAATCTATCGAAAAATCAAGTGCACGTGCGCATTCGGTTATAATCACGATGATTTCAACCCTTGCCACCGGCGCAACCGCCCCCGGGTTGGATCTGTAGAGGGTCGACGAACTCCACCACCCTCGTGCGAGAATTCGACCCATGCACGTGTGGAAAGCCAGGATCGGTGACGATGGCTTTCGAAGAACGCCGCGCTATCGGCAGCTGAACGCAGCGAGTGTTGTCTTTCTCGGTTCGCTGGTCGTGATCGGCACGTTCCAGGCGGCCGACACGTCCGATTCGATACGCGTGGCCGCTCACAGCGCCATCCTCGTGGCGGTCGCAGCCGCAATTCTGTACGCGCTTAGGCGAACCGACCGAAAGCCGACGTGGATTCTTCCCCGTACGACACTGATTCTGTTGGGTCTCGGCAGTCTCGTGTGTGTCGTCGCGGGCGACTACCTCCCTGCTGTGGTCGCCGCGATCCAGGCTGTGATCCTTCCGCTGTTCATGCTGGACGACCGAGTGAACGCCCTCTATCGGTACACCCCCGACGTGTCCTGAACCGCGGTCTCGAATCACCCTGATTTCAACCATTGCCTCGCGCCTTCGACACGGCAAGGGTTCCTAGCGACAGCGTCGACGAAAGGAATGGGTCGCCACGATGCCGAACGAATCTGTCCCGTCGAAAAACACCGCAATTGCCATGATCGAACGCAGGATTTCCTCGTCTGCCGCCGAATGCTGGGACTGGCAGCTCGACGCACTGTGCCGGGGTCAGGACTCGGAGATCTTCTTCTCCCCCTCTGGTGAGGGGCGAACGGCGCGTCGCCAACGCGAGGATCGCGCCAAGCAGGTGTGCGCAGGCTGCGGAGTGCTCGACGCCTGCAAGCGGTTCGCGTTGGCAGCCAACGAACCGTTCGGAGTGTGGGGCGGCATGACGGCCCGCGAACGGCTGGTGCATCGGGCCAACTCGCGACGCGACCACGAGCGGCGGGCGAGTTAGGCCGCGACCAGAAGATGGTCCGCAGGTCGCCGGATGGTCCACAATGGAGGGGTGACCGATATCGAGAAGCCCCTGCCGTGGACGTACCTGATGGACATGGACGGAGTTCTGGTCCACGAGGATCACCTGATCCCCGGTGCCGACACGTTCCTCGCCGAGCTGCAGGCCAACGAGATCCCGTTCATCGTGTTGACGAACAACTCGATCCGCACCCCACGTGACCTGCGCGCACGTCTCGCATTCACCGGCTTGGACATTCCGGAGAAGTCGATCTGGACCTCTGCTCTCGCCACCGCCACCTTCCTCGGCAATCAGCGGCCCGGCGGCAGTGCGTATGTCGTCGGCGAGTCCGGTCTGACCACCGCGCTGCACGACATCGGTTACACCCTCACCGACTCCAGCCCCGACTACGTGGTGCTCGGGGAGACCCGAACGTACTCGTTCGAGGCCATCACCACCGCCATTCGTCTCGTCGAGAAGGGTTCACGCTTCATCGCCACCAACCCCGACGCGACCGGTCCGTCGCGCGAGGGTTCGCTGCCCGCGACCGGTTCGGTCGCCGCACTCATCACCAAGGCGACGGGCAAGGAGCCGTACTACGTGGGCAAGCCCAACGCGTTGATGATGCGTTCGGCTCTACGCGCCATCGGCGGGCACTCCGAGAACACGCTGATGATCGGCGACCGGATGGACACGGATGTGTTGTCCGGCCTGGAAGCCGGATTGCAGACCATTCTGGTGTTGACCGGCATTTCGACCGTGCAGTCCGTCGAGCAGTACCCGTACCGTCCGACGAAAGTGCTCGATTCCGTCGCAGACCTGGTGGGCCGCACACAGAACCCGTTCTGATGAAGCTCCGATTCGTTCTGTCTCGGCAGGATCATCATGTCGTCGGCTTGGGAGTGCAGCAACAGTTTCCGGACGTCGCCGACGCAGTCGTGGCGGTACAGCAAGGCCGAAACGTCGTCGGGGTACTGCCTTTCGACATGTCCGACGCCACCGCGCTGATCGAGCCGGCGGAGTTCTACCGACGCGCCGGTGCGTGGGCGGTACCGGATGCTCAGCCGCCACTTCCGTCCGTCACCGTCGAACGCCAGATCCCCGAGCCGGACGTGCACGTCGAACGGGTACGCGAGGTCGTGCGGCGTGTGAAAGCCGGTGTCGCCGAGAAGATCGTGCTCGCACGAGCGATCGAATTGGCCGCAGAGTCGCCCATCGATCCGTCAGCGGTGTTGAGCGCGTTGGTGACTCGCGATCCGATGGGAAACGGATTTCTCGCAGACCTCTCGCCCACAGACGAGTCCGGCAGACATCTCGTCGGCGCAAGCCCCGAACTGCTGGTGCGCAAACGCGGCAACGTCGTCAGCTGCCATCCCTTCGCCGGGACGGCCGCGCGCTCCACCGACCCCGACGAGGACGCGCGTATCTCGGCGGCACTGGCGGCCAGCGCGAAAGACCAGGCCGAGCATCGCTTCGTCGTCGAAGAGATCAAGGCAGCACTGGCGCCGTTCTGCGAGACACTGGACGTACCCGCGACACCTCAGCTGAGCAGCACTCCGCAGCTGTGGCACCTGTCCACGCCGATCGTCGGTACGTTGGCCGACCCGTCGACGTCGGCCCTCGACCTCGCATTGGCGCTGCATCCCACCGCTGCCGTCGCCGGTGTTCCCCGCGCCGCCGCCATGAGAGCGATCACCGAGATCGAGGGATCCCGCGGCTTCTATGCCGGGGCGCTCGGATGGACCGACGGCAGCGGGGACGGTGAATGGATGGTCGCGATCCGGTGCATCGAACTCACCGCGGACGGCCTGTCCGGTACCGCCACAGCCGGCGGCGGCATCGTCGCCGACTCGGACCCCGACGCCGAGCTGGACGAAACCACGGCAAAGTTCAGAACGGTACTCAGCGTCTTCGAGAACTGACCCAGCTACTTCAACGCCTGGTCCAGATCCCCGATCAGGTCCTCGGTGTCTTCGAGACCGATGGAGATCCGCACGACGCCATCGGTGATGCCCACTGCGGCACGACCTTCCGGCCCCATCGCGCGGTGCGTGGTGGTGGCCGGATGGGTGATGAGCGTCTTGGAATCGCCGAGGTTGTTCGAGATGTCCACGATCTTCAGGCCGTCGAGCAACTCGAAAGCACGCTGCTTGCCTGCGCCCTCGGGGGCATCGAGCTCGAATGTGACGACCGTGCCGCCGCCCGACATCTGCGACGTCGCCAGCTCGTACTGCGGATGTGATGGCAGGAACGGGTATTTGACCCACCGCACCGCCGAATGCCCTTCGAGGAACTCGGCGATCTGCAGCGCGGAGTTCACCGAATGCCGCACACGCACCGGCATTGTCTCGAGCCCCTTGAGCAAGGTCCAGGCGTTGAACGGGCTCAGGGCAGGTCCGGTGTGCCGCATCAACGTCTGTACCGGACCGTCGATGTACTCCTTCGATCCCAGGATCGCGCCGCCGAGCACCCGGCCCTGACCGTCGATGTGCTTGGTGCCGGAATACACCACCACGTCGGCACCGAGTTCGAGGCTGCGCTGCAGCAGAGGCGTCGCGAACACGTTGTCCAACACCACCGTTGCGCCGGCGGCGTGCGCCATCTCGGACACCCGCCTGACGTCGACGAGCGACTGCATCGGATTGGACGGGGTCTCGAAGAACACCGCGGTCGTCGGCACCGACAGCGCGTGCTCCCACTGCTCGAGGTCCTCGCCGTCGACGAAGACGGTCTCGACGCCCCAGCGCGGCAGAATCTCGTTGCACACCACGAAGCAGGAACCGAAAAGGCTACGCGCAGCGACCAATCGATCACCGGCCTTCAACAATGCGCCGAGCGCGGTGAACACTGCCGACATTCCACTCGACGTGCCGAAGCACGCCTCGGCACCTTCGATCAGCCGCAACCGCTCCTCGAACATCTTGACCGTCGGGTTGCCGTAGCGCGAGTACACGAAATGATCGATGTCACCGGTGAACGCCTGCTCGGCGGCACCGGCACTCTCGTAGACGAAACCCGAAGTGAGATACAGCGCTTCGGCGTTCTCGTCGAAGCCCGATCGCATCAGACCGCCGCGAACTCCCAGCGTTCCCTGACCCACACCGTCGGGTAGCGGCTTCTGAAAACCCCCGCCTCTGGGAATGTTCGTCACGACTGCCTCCAGGGCAACCCGACCGCACGCCACCCCACGGCACCGCGGTGGCCGTCGGCATCGGTGGCACCTTCGAAACCGTCGAGCACGTTGTAGGACGGGCCGATTCCCGCAGCCGTGGCCGCCTCGGCGGCACCGATGGATCGCTGACCGGAGCGGCACAGGAACACCACCGGCCGATCGCCGTCCACGCCTGCGGCTTTCAGCTCGTCGACGAAGTCGGTGTTGCGAGCGCCGTCGGGGTAGCTCACCCACTCGATCAGGTGGGTCGGGCGATCGATGCCGGAGGTGTCGGGTACGCCGACGTACTGCCACTCGGCGTGCGTGCGGACGTCGACGAGAACGGCATCGGGGTTGCTCTGCAACAACTCCCACGCCGCCTGCGGGGTTATGTCACCTGCGTAGGTCACTGGATCAGCCTTCCGTCACTTGCTGTTACGACATCACACGGGCCCGAATCACACATTGCACACCAACCAGGTGTCGTTCACCCGGACGAACTTCCATTTGTCGTCGGTCTGCGCTCCGGATTTCTCTTCCTTCAGCGGTACCGTGACTACGCCGCGGTCGCCGTTGACCTCGTACCCCGTGGGCACTCCGTCGATCGACGTCTCGCCGTTGCGTTCCACTTCGCCTGCGCGGTCGGTGCGGTACTGGGCGTCGTCGCCGGGAATCAGGCGCTCGACCTGATCGGCGCACGTGTTCGCACGCAGCAGATCCGCGTCGCCGGTGTTCTGTGCTTCGAGGAAACCGTCGACGGCGTCAGTGAGCAACTGCGCCTGCGTCACGTTGTCCTCCGCGGGGGCGAACTTGGACGCCGCGAAGATGCCGACGAGCAGCACGACGACGATGCCCGCGGCAATGATGAACGGCCACGCGGTGGGCGGACGCTGCTCACCGGAGTCGGCAGCCGCCTGGGATGCGTTGTTGCGCGCTTCCTCACGACTGTCGACCCACTGCTGCCTACGTTCACTCCACGACGCCATGTAGGCAATCTTCCTCGATCCGACGTGCCCGGAACTACCGGGGTCCGACGGGAATGTCGCCGCGCAACGTGATGCGGTGCATCTTGCGGTGCTCGGTGCCGTAATCGCGGTTGGCGTAGTGCGAGGTGCTGCGGTTGTCCCACAGCACCAGATCACCCAGACGCCAACGGTGGCGCACGATGTGCTCGGGCTTGGTGAGGTGCGCGTACAGCAGATCCAGGATTCCGCGGCTCTCCGCCTCCGAGACGCCCACGATGTGGGAGGTGAAACCCGGATTGACGAACAGCCCCTTGCGGCCGGTTTCCGGATGCACCCGCACGACGGGATGTTCGACGGGGACCAGCGCGGTCACTTCCTTGCCGTCCCACACGTTGCCCTTACCGCCGCGCTTCTGCGCGAGGTAGTAGCCGAACTCACGGTTACCGTCGTGAATTGCGGTGAGCCCGTCGATCATTCGGCGAACCGGCGCGGACAGGGACTCGTAGGCGAGTTGACTGTCGGCCCAGTTGGTGTCGCCGCCGTGCGGAGGCAGTACGACGGGCCGCAGGATAGACCCCATCGGTGGGCGCTCCATGAATGTCACGTCGGTGTGCCACACGTCGGCGAAACCGTTGTCCTGGCTGTCGAGGGCATAGACCTCGGGGGCGACGTGACCACTGTCGTGCACGGGGTGCCCGGCGGTGAGGTCACCGAGTCGGCGGCCGAACTCGATGTGGCCTGCGTCGTCGATCGACTGACCTCGGAGCACGAGAACCTTGTGCTCGACGAGAGCTCGGCGGACGGCGTGGATCTGCGCATCGGAGGCCGACGCGACATCGAGACCGATGACTTCGGCACCGAACGACGGGCCGAGCTTGTCGAGAGTGAGCGAAACTGTCTGTTCCAGAGTGGTCATGTGTCCTCGAATCCGAGAGACAGCGGTGCGCCTACTGGTCGCGGCACGGCCGTCGAGGGAGGGATCCCGTCCCGACGACGTCGGGGAACAGGGATTGGGCGTCGGGTCAGGTCACCGACAACACATGTTGGTGCAGGTGCGACAGAAGTCGACGGTGAACCGTCGGACCAGGTATGTCGTCTGCACGGGTCAATTCCTACCGGAACCCGGGGAATACGGCAAGTTGCCCACTGCCCCAGCTCAGGTTGTCCTTAATTTATGCTGGGGTGTCCGCACTTCCCTCGAAGAAGGTAGCTCGCTGCACATGACTGATCAGACTCGTCCACTCCGCGTCGCCATCGTCGGTGCCGGACCGGCAGGCATCTACGCCGCCGACGCGCTCATGAAGTCCGACCACAATGTCAGCGGACCGGGCGTGAGCATCGACCTCTTCGAGCGGATGCCGGCCCCGTTCGGGCTCATTCGCTACGGCGTTGCCCCTGACCACCCACGCATCAAGGGCATCATCACCGCCCTGCACAAGGTGCTCGACAAGCCTCAGGTTCGCCTGCTCGGCAACATCGACTACGGCACCGACATCAACCTCGACGACCTGCGTCGCTTCTACGACGCCGTCATCTTCTCCACCGGAGCCAACGCGGACCGCGCACTGAACATCCCCGGCATCGACCTCGACGGCAGCTACGGTGCCGCCGACTTCGTCTCCTGGTACGACGGCCACCCCGACGTCCCCCGCACCTGGCCCCTCGAGGCCGAGAAGGTCGCCGTCCTCGGCGTCGGCAACGTCGCCCTCGACGTCGCACGCGTTCTCGCCAAGACCGGCGACGAACTGCTCCCCACCGAAATCCCCGCCAACGTCTACGAAGGCCTCAAGGCCAACAAGGCACTCGAGGTGCACGTCTTCGGACGTCGCGGCCCGGCTCAGGCCAAGTTCACCCCGCTCGAACTGCGCGAGCTCGACCACTCGCCCAACATCGAGGTCATCGTCGCCCCCGAGGACATCGACTACGACGAAGGCTCCGAGCAGGCTCGCCGCAGCTCCAAGCAGATCGACATGGTCGCCAACACCCTGCAGGACTGGGCCATCCGCGACGTCGGCGCTCGCCCGCACAAGCTGTTCCTGCACTTCTTCGAGTCCCCGCACGAGGTACTCGGCGAGGACGGCAAGGTCGTCGGTCTGCGTACCGAACGCACCGAACTCGACGGCACCGGCAACGTCCGCGGCACCGGAAAGTACAACGACTGGGACGTCCAAGCCGTCTACCGCGCCGTGGGCTACCTCAGCCAGAACATCAGCCAGCTCCCGTTCGACGAGCAGGCAGGCACCATCCCCAACGAGGCCGGACGCGTCGTCGAATCGCCGCACTCCACCACGCCCGTACCCGCCACGTACGTCACCGGCTGGATCAAGCGCGGACCCGTCGGCCTCATCGGTCACACCAAGGGCGACGCCAACGAAACAGTCGCGAACCTGCTCGAGGATGCGCCGAGCTTCGCCGGTGCGGCCGAGCCGGACCTCGATGCCGTCACCTCGTTCCTCGAAGGCAAGCAGGTTCCGTTCACCACCTGGGACGGCTGGTACCGCCTCGACGCCCACGAACGCTCCCTCGGCGAAGAAGAAGGCCGCGAGCGCGTCAAGGTCGTCGAGCGTGAGGACATGCTGAAGGCCTCCGAGCCCGACAAGGCGTAGAGCGGCTGGCGCCGCATGTGAGTGTGGAGCCTGCGGGTCGTTCCGCAGGCTCCACTCCTGCCTCGTAGCAGGCTACGAGTTTCCACTCACATGCGCGGAGCGCTCTACACCCGAACCGCCAGCAGCTTTCCCTCGGTTTCGATCTTGCGTTGATGCTCGTTGAAATCGGGTGCAGCGCAAACGAACAGCGTGCGGCCGTCGGATCCGCCGAGTCCGCACGCGAACACGCCGAGGTCGAAGTCGAGCTGCTCGAGAACCTCTCCGCCCGGCGCGACGTGCAACACGCGCTGACCGAGCGCGTCGGCGATCCACATCGTTCCGTCGGTGTCGATGCAGCAGCCGTCGGCGGCCACCTTCACCTCACTCATGGCCGTTGCCATGTCCGTCGACGACGGCAGTTCACCGAACGTCGCCCAGTCACGCCGCTCCCCCAGCGATCCGTCCTCGGCGATATCGAAGGCACTGACCCGGTTCCCGACCGTCTCGTCGACGAGCAGTTCACCGGAATCGGTGAACGCCATTCCGTTGGGGAAGTACAGGTCCGAGGCCACGACGTGCGCGGACCCGTCGGGATCGACGCGAATCAGATCTGCCGTCTCGACGGGCGCGAAGTTCATCAGATCGAACCCGAAATTGCCGATGTAGGCGCGTCCCTGCGCGTCGACGAGCATGTCGTTGAGGTTCGCCTTCACGTACGTCGACAGATCGGCATGGACGGTCAGCGACCCGTCGTGCTCGCGTAGTAGCAGTTTGTAATCGCGCATCGAGACGATCAGCAGCCGCCCGTCGGGTAGCCAGCCCAGGCCCGACGGCTGATTGGGCACCTCGGCCTCGACTCGCACGTCGGAACCGTCCTCGAGGGCGGATACGACGCGATGGCTGTAAAAGTCCGATACCCAAATCCTCCCGTCGTGCCAGCGTGGACATTCGAAATACGTGTATCCGTCGAGAACGACGGTGGTCTCCGGTTTCATGTTTCGCATTCAAACACCGAGCCAGGTGGCCGCGACGGCGAATCGGCGAGCTGGCATGCTGGGACCCGTGTTCGACGCCCACCTACACATCATCGACCCCAGATTTCCGCTGATCGAGAACCAGGGATACACGCCGGATCCGTACACCGTCTCGAACTATCTCTACGACGTCGACGGGCTCGGGATCACCGGCGGTGCCGTGGTCACCGCATCGTTCCAAGGCACCGATCAGAGCTATCTGTTGGCCGCACTGGAGACGCTCGGACGCGGCTGGGTGGGGGTGGCTCAGCTCGATCCGGAGTGCACGGACGAGGAGATCGTCGCCCTCGACGAGGCAGGCGTGCGGGCGATGCGATTCAACCTCAAACGCGGTGAAACCGACGTCGAGATGCTCACCACGCAGGCCAGACGAGTGCACGAACTGGTGGGGTGGCACGCCGAGCTGTACGTCGACGCGTCGTTGCTGCTCTCGCTCGAGCCGATCCTTGCGAAACTACCGGCGGTGAGCATCGACCATCTGGGACTGTCGACGCAGGGACTTCCCTATCTGCTGAACCTCGTCGACCGCGGAGTACGCGTCAAGGCAACGGGATTCGGCCGCGTGGATCTCGACATCGTCGACACCTTGCAGCAGATCCACCGCGTGAACCCGGAGGCACTGCTGTTCGGCACCGACCTGCCCGGTACACGAGCCCCACGGCCGTTCTCCGAGACCGACATCGACATCATCTCCGGGGCCGTCGGCGGCGACCTCCCCGCTGTGCTCGACGGTAATGCCCGGACCTGGTATCGGGTGCCTTAGATCAGTACTGCTCCCCCGAGCCACACGGCCGAGGCGAGCAACGCGCCGAACAGTTCCACCAGAATCGACAGACCAGCCGCCTTCGTGGCATGCACGGTGGATCGCCAGGCCTCGGAATGGTTGCGGTGCCTGGGTAGTTCGGCCACGTAGACGCCGGCGATGAAACCGATGAACAGGCCCACCACGGGAATGACGAAGAAGCCGACGATGCCGAGCAGGCCGCCGACGATCAGCGACCGCATCGGCACGCCGGCCTCGCGCATCCGGCGGCCCGGCCAGGTGTACTTCACGACGCCGCTCAGAACCAGTAGCACCGCCGCGATGCCGAACACCGTCCACGCGGCGGTGCCGCCGGTAACCCACGCCCACACCGCAACAGCCGCGAAGATCAAGATGGTGCCCGGCAGAACGGGCACGACGATGCCGACGAGTCCGACGAGAATCACCAGGCCGACCAGTATTTCTCCGAGAGCGCTCATGGTGGTCAAGTGTGCACGCCGATCGCCGGTAAGTTGACGCCTGTGCCCCGAACCGCGACTTTCGAACGTCCTGTTTCCGGCGGCGACGCCCTGCTGTCCATCGGCAGCCTGCTCATCGGTGCCATCGCTGTGGTGGCCGCGGTCGTGCTTCTCGTCGGTGTGTTCGACCTGAATTGGGTACTCGGCTACGCCATTCCGCTGGCGACGGCGGTGTTCGCAGTTGCCTTGTGGCAATCGCTGAGTCGCCGCGGCTGGACGTGGAAGGATCTGCAGCTCACGTCGGGTCCACGATCGCTGTGGCACCTGCTGTGGGAAGTACCCGTCGCGTGGATCGCCGCCATGGGCGTCGGCATTGCACTCGCCGGCGCTGTCGACATAGCTCCCGCCTCCGATGCCGGCGGAAGCGCGTCGACTCTCGATGCACTCGACGTGGGTGTGGTCGCCGGCGCTCTCACCATCGCCTGCACCGTCCTGATCGCACCGGTACTCGAGGAAATCCTCTTCCGCCGGGTGATCTTCGGGTGGTTCGACACCCGAACACGATGGCAGATCGCAGTTCTCGGATCTGCGGTGTGTTTCGGGGCCGTCCACGTACTGCCCGCCATCGCGCTGATCATGGTCTGCATAGGCTCCGCTGCGGCCCTGCTGGTTCGACTGCACCGATCGTTGATTCCGGGCATCGCACTGCACACGATGAACAACGCCCTTGCTACCGCCGCGGTGGTGGCCTCAATCTAGACGGCGCGATCTAGACGGTCGGTTGAACCTTGCCTGCTGCCTCGCGGGCCCGAGCCCGCGCAGTCTCGATGTCCGACGCCGTCGACACCGCAACACCCATTCGCCGCCGGACGAAGCTGGCGGGCTTGCCGAACAGCCGGAGATCGGTTTCGGGAACCGCGAGGGCATCGGCGACGCCTTCGAATGCGATGCCGTCCGCATCGACACCGCCGTAGATGACCGCCGACGCTCCCGGCGAGAGCAGTGTCGTGTCGATGGGTAGCCCGAGAACGGCGCGGGCATGCAGCTCGAACTCCGAGAACCGTTGCGTACGAAGCGTTACCAGGCCGGTGTCGTGCGGCCGGGGGCTGACCTCGGAGAAGTACACGTTGTCGCCCTGCACGAACAGCTCCACGCCGAACAGTCCACGACCACCGAGTGCCGTCGTGATTCTCTCGGCCACTTCGCGTGCCGACGCGAGTGCCGCGTCGGACATCGGTTGCGGCTGCCAGGATTCGATGTAGTCGCCCGACTCCTGCAGATGACCGATCGGCTCGCAGAACGAAGTCCCGTTTGTCGCGCGCACGGTGAGAAGTGTTATCTCGTAATCGAAATCGACGAATCCCTCGACAATGACGCGGCCCAGGTCGACTCGACCGCCCTTCAACGCGTAGTCCCACGCCGTCTCGACGTCGGCTTCGCTCCGTACCACCGACTGCCCCTTGCCGGACGAGGACATCACCGGCTTGATGACAGCGGGGAAGCCGATGTGGGACAACGCTTGTCGCACCTCGTCCAACGAATCGGCGAACGCGTACGGCGAGGTCGGCAGGCCGAGCTCCTCGGCCGCGAGCCGCCTGATTCCTTCGCGATTCATCGTCAATTGTGTTGCACGCGCGGTCGGAATGACCACCGAGCGTCCTTTGGCCTCCACCTCGGCGAGCGCATCGGTGGCAATGGCTTCGATCTCCGGGACGACGAAGTCCGGCTGCTGAGCGTCGATCAGCGCCAGCAGCTCTTCGGGATTGCTCATGTCGATCGTGTACGCGTGATGCGCTACCTGATGGCCCGGGGCGTTGTCGTAACGGTCGACGGCAATCACCTCGACACCGAGGCGCTGGAACGCGATGATGACCTCTTTGCCCAGCTCACCTGCTCCGAGGAGCATGACCCGGGTGGCACCGGGCGTGAGTGGAGTACCGATGCGGACGGGATCTGGGGCAGTCACAGCCCTATTATCCACACCCACATCACTTGGACGCCCTAGTACAAGTTAGTCTCCATTCACAATCGCAGCTGACGAGTCGGAACGAGGCAACAAACGTGGCTAACACTGGTGGACCGCTAGCAGGGCTCCGCGTCGTCGAACTCGCAGGGATCGGACCCGGTCCGCACGCAGCGCTACTGCTCGCCGACCTCGGCGCAGACGTCGTCCGCGTCCAGCGCGCCGGACAGGTCTCTCCACACGACCACCAGCTGCGCAGCCGCACCATTGTCGAAGCGAACCTCAAGGATCCCGCCGACATCGAGAAGGTCCTCGGCCTGATCGAACGCGCTGACGTGCTGATCGAAGGTTTTCGCCCCGGCGTCACCGAACGACTCGGACTCGGCCCCGACGACGCCCTCGCCCGAAACCCGCGCCTGGTCTACGGCCGCATGACGGGCTGGGGGCAGGAAGGCCCCTGGGCACAGACCGCCGGCCACGACATCAACTACATCTCCGTCACAGGCGTCCTCAACGCTATCGGCCGCGACGGCGAACGACCGGTGCCACCGATGAACATGGTCGGCGACTTCGGCGGCGGATCGATGTTCCTAGTCTTCGGCATCATGGCGGCGCTCTACGAACGACAGAATTCGGGACAGGGACAGGTCGTCGACGCGGCCATGGTCGACGGCACCGCGGCACTGTCGCACATGATCTGGGCCTGGCGAGGCGTCGGAGCATGGAGCGACGACCGCGGCGTCAACCTGCTCGACACGGGCGCGCCGTTCTACGACACGTACGAGACGTCGGACGGCAAGTACATGGCGGTCGGGTCCCTCGAACCGCAGTTCTACGCCCAGCTCGTGACCGGTCTCGGTCTGTCCGATGCAGACCTACCGTCACAGATGGACAAGTCGCGCTGGCCGGAACTGCGCGAGACGTTCACCGCGACATTCCTGACCAAGACCCGCGACGAATGGGCCGCAATCTTCGACGGCACCGACGCCTGCGTCTCCCCCGTCCTCACCTTCGCCGAGGCCCCGAACCACCCACACATGAAGGACCGAGACTCGCTCATCGACATCGGTGGCGTGACGCAGCACCGTCCGGCACCGCGGTTCTCGCGCACCGAAAACGGAGTCCCGACGCCACCGCCCGCCACCGCCACGGACATCGCATCCGTCTGGGCGTAATTCTTTGCGCAGAACTCGAAGTTATGGGCGCTTTACGGCTGATTCTCGTCCATAACTTCGAGCTCGCCGTCAGAACACCAGGGCCGGCTGTTCGGATTCGACGCTCGGTGCCAAGGCTCGATACGCCGCGGCAGTGGCCGCAACTGCAGCCCGAAGCTCCTGCGGCTCACGGGTGTACGGCAGCCGAAGGTAACGCTCGAACGCACCCTCGACCCCGAACCGCGGACCTGCGGCCAATACTGCCCCGAACGCAGGCGCAGTAGCGGCGAGCGCACTCGACACCGGAGCGGGTAGCTGAAGCCACAGCGACATCCCGCCCTCCGAGCGCCGGTATTTCCACTCCGGAACATGTTCGGCCAGGGCATCTTCGAGCACATCTCGACGTTCCCGCAGTTGGGATCGACGGACCTCCAGCGCGGGTTCGGCGTCCTGCAGCAGGAACGACGACGCCAGTTGATCGACGATCGAGGTACCGAGATCGTGTGCTGCTCGCGAGCCGGCGAGCTGCGACACGAGCGATGGATGCGCCCTGATCCATCCGATACGCAGTCCGCCCCAGAACGACTTCGACGCCGACCCGATCGTCACGATGTCCGATCCCGACACCCGCCCGAACGACGCGACCGGTGGCGGTGGTGGCGCATCGAGCCACAGGTCCACCATGGTTTCGTCGACAATGAGCGTCATTCGGGTGTCTCGGGTGATGCGCGCGAGCTCGGCGCGCCCCTCCGCGTCGAGCACCTGCCCGGTGGGGTTGTGAAAGTCGGGAATTAAGTACGCCACCTTGGCGGCGGTTTGCCTTGCTGCACTGCGGATTCCGTCGAGATCCCAATCCCCTTCGACGGGACGAACCGGTACCGGCACCGGCCGGGCACCGACGCGCCTGATGGCCTCGAGTGCATTGGGATACGTCGGGTGATCGATCAGGACGCGGTCGCCGGGCGAGGTCAGCGTACCCAGTAGCAACCGAACCGCCTGCTGCGCACCCGAAGTGACCATGATCTGATCGGCAGTGGTGGGCAATCCACGTTCGACGAAACGCTGCGCGATGGCCTCCCTCAACACTGCGAGTCCGATGGGCTCCATACCGTGAGTGGGCAGATACGTCGGAAGTGCTTGCAGCGCAGATTCGTACGCTGCTGTCATCGTTCCGTCGGCCGCCGACATGGCCGCATGACTCATGTCCACCACCGGACCCGACGGCGACGTCGACTGAATCAACATGCCGTTGGGAGTCGGCGCAGCAGGCAACGCCACGGTGCTGCGCGATCCCTGCTTGCTGATGAGATAGCCCTCGTCGCGCAGCACCGAATACGACGAGGTGATCGTGGTACGACTCAGGTCGAGAGCAGCCGACAGATCGCGTTCACTCGGCAACCCGACACCCAACGGGATACGGCCGTCGTGAATGAGCAGTCGAACCCCGTCTGCGAGAGCCCTGTACGTGGGACGGGAGGCCTTGCGCCTGCCGGATCCATCGGCCGACGCGTCGCCGCGCCAGCTTCCGAGATCTCGTGCCAGCGACGTTGCATTGAGCACTCTGGAGGCCATACAGCCCATATTCACCCACTGGCATCGAACTTTCAAGTCCATTAGGCGTTCGACTGGACTGCCTGTAGGCGTCCGGTGGATACTCGACCCATGCCGAGCAGCACCCTCTTCGACACGGCCATCGGGCGATGCGGTCTTGCCTGGAGCGCGGACGGCGTGATGGCCGTGGCACTACCCGAGCCGTCGGAGGAGGCGATGCTCGATTACCTGGCCGGCTTCGCCGCTGACCTAGGTCCGGTCGACGCTCTCGCCGAGGACGCGATCGATCGAATCGTGGCGCTCCTCGCCGGGCGCGCCGTGGACATGAGCCCGATCCCGTTATTGCTCGAGGTGTCGGCGTTCGACGCCTCGGTCTACACCGTGTGCAGCGCGATTCCCCGGGGCGCAACGCTGACGTACGGAGACATCGCGCGTCGACTCGGGGTGCCGGGCGCGGCCCAGGCGGTGGGCGGGGCACTGGGCCGAAATCCGGTACCGATCATTGTTCCGTGTCATCGCGTGCTCGGCGCGGGCCGAGAGGTAGGCGGCTTCTCCGCTCCCGGCGGGGCGAATACGAAACAACGAATTCTCGGCATCGAAGGCGTCGCCGGATTCGACGAGCCGACGCTGTTCTGAATTCATGGGTAATCGCTAAAGATACTTCTCGACCGAATAAATAGATGAAAAACAGGACTGAAGTTGGCTTTGTCAGCCAGATATGCCGACCGCAGACATCGAGGCGTCGACAACGGAGACCGTCGCGGCGTCGGGACCCGGACTGACATCAGAATCCTCTTCTCTACCGCCGATGGTGAATGCGCCCGTATCCGGTAGCCAGCCGATCGCTCCGCGCTGGAACAGGTTGTAGCGTCCGGAACCGGTGGGAGTCGGGCGCTCGTTGCTGATCGGATAGCCAAGTGCGCCATAAGGTCCGCCGTGCGAGAGGTACCACTCCAGAATGGGTCCGTGTACTTCGTGCGCACCACCCTCGGGGAGGGCGAACACCATCGCGTGGGTGAACTCCAACATGCCGCCCCCTTGCGGACCGAGCATGAATTCGCCAGTCTGCGCCCCGATCCACGAGTGTTCGTAAGCAAACCGATCGAATTGGTAGCTGAAAACTTCCAAGCCATTGTAATTTTCAGTCATCGACCGGCCCTCCGTCGCTTTACTTGGCCTCGATTATCCACCCGATTCGTAGACGCGCACTTCGATTCGGAGATATATGTGGCGTCTCCGCTATTGCAGAAGGGCGAGAATTTCGGCGGGGACGTCATCCGTCGCTGCGGGGTCGACCACCGTTCGAGACCAGCTTCCACCCGACGCGTCCAGCCGAACCAACTGATTCGGACCGAGCAACCACAACTGATCCCCGGCCGACCAGTTGACGCCATAGCCGTACGCCTCGCTGGAGGTAGCGGGAGCGCTGTACTGAACATTGCCTGCGGTGTCGACGATCTGCAGCGTCGGAGAGCCGTCGATGTCGACAACCTGAGCAGTCGCCGCACCAGACGGCGAGGTCACCGGGGCGGACAGAGGAGCGGGAGCCGGAGGGGTGGACGTAGTGGTCGGTGGTACCGGCGGCGGCGCGGGAACTGTGGTTGTCGTCGTGGTCGGCGGAACTGTCGACGTCGTGGTCGGGGGAGCCGTGGTCGTCGTTGTCGGGGGAACAGTCGTTGTCGACGCAACCGGTGGTAACGATTCTGTGGTGGTCGCCGCCGCTGCGGGCGCGCTTCGAGCTGCAACGCCTGCCGAACCCGCGACTCCACACACCGCGGAGGGCAACAGCACAATGACCGCACTGAAGTCGATCGTGAACGTTGCACTGGGAGCTGACAGGCGCGTCCCGGACACCGCCTGTACGCGAGCCGTATACGTTCCGGTGAGGGGCGCAAGGTTGAGAATTGCACCGTTTTCCACGTCGTGGGTGATGTTCCCCGTCGCGACGGTGGTACTGATCGGGATCACGATGTCCGCCGATCCCGACTTGGTGAGAGTCAGGCGGTAGGTATAGCCGGCACCGGCCGTGGCCCACGACAGCGTGACGTACGGCAGCAACCCGATGCCGAGAAGCGACCTCGTTTTGTTGGTGCAGCCGAGGGGGCCTGGTGCGGGTATCAGTCCGGTGGTGAAGCTGCCGCTCGTCGCGGTGGCTGTATCTGTGCCTGCAGCGAGCGTCGTCGGAGTGTTCGATGCCGTGATCGCCACAGCACCTACGCATGCGATGGCAAGCATCACCGGCAGGGGCGACCTGCTGTGCCGTCCAGGCGGTGTTTCGGATGCCTCGGACGGCCGGTTGCCTGCGGAGCGCTCCCCGCGCGGTCTCCACGCCAACATCAGCAACACGCCCACGGCGATGCCGCCCAGGAAAACCGCGATCGGTCCGCTCAGCCACGCGACCGCATAGCCGAGTTTATCGACGCTGAAGAAGACGCGTCGAGCGTCGGACACGATGTACGACTCGACGTCAGGGTCTGCATTGGCGTCGCCCTTGAGAGACAGCTGAACGCTGTCGGTTCCGACCGCACCGATGTCGACAACGCGGTGTGTGATGCTGCTGCCACCTGCATTGGTGACGTTGACGATGTCACCGATCTGGATCTCGTCGGCGGGTGTCTTCTTGCTCAGAGCCAACGCGCCTGTGTCGATCGCGGGCGACATGGATCCGGATCTGAAGATGAGCGGGGTGATCCCGAAGAACACTGCTGCCAGGGCGAAGAGAACGCACACCAAACCCACCAACGCCCCTGCACTGAGAGCGACTTCACGGAGAATGCGGGCTCTGCTGTTCGGCGCAACCACACTGTCGTCGGCGACCATGTCTACACCGATGTCGCGGTCAGTGTGTAGGTGATGGTGCCCGATTGGACAGCGGACGGCGAGGTGGCCGTCGACGGCATTGTGACCGAAATACACAGCTGGTCCTGGCCGTTCAACGGCAAAGACCGAGTCAAGTTACCGACCGTCGGTGTGGTCTGCTGGAACAGCTTCGAGGTGCCGAGGCCGGTCACAGTACTCAGCAGCGTGCCCGTGCATACCCCGGCGGACGGCGATCCGGTGTACACCGACGAATTCAGCACGCCGCCCAAGGTCGAGTTGGTCGAGACAACCGAAATCGTGTAAGTGTTCGCCACAGAACCTGTTGCGTTGGTGACCAACAGCCCAGCTGCGACCGTATCGCCTGGGAACATGGCAGTCTTCGTCAACGACGTCGAAAAATCGGTCGGATTGTTGTCCACCGCAGGATTGCCGACCTTGATGTCGAGCTTGCCCGTGGTGAAGGTGCCCGACGTTACCGTTGCCGTATCCGACCATGCAGCAAGGGTTCCCACTGCCCCAAGTCCAAGCACGATACCGATCGACATGATGGCTCGGGCCCGCGCGCTGATCAGCGCAGCACCGATCCGGCGGAGTACCACCGCGAATCCGACTGTGACGTGATGTCGCGCCATCAGGGCTGTGCCCCTTCCTGATCGGGCCCTCGGCTTGCGAAATCCGAGCACGCAGAGCTGGTGCCGTCACTCCACCGAAGAAAGAGATCGATTTCGGCAGAGGAGGTTCGAGTATCGTTTCCGGCCGTATCGGCCATGGTGATCGTTGCATCGATCCGCTTCTGTTCACCTGCGGATACATCGACCGGTGCGCAGGCTCCGAAGGCTCGGCCGGCAATGGACACGCTCAGCGCGCGGGCAAAAGCCGAATCATCGCTGTCCACGATCACCTGAAGTCGTCCGTCTCTATCGGTGCCGTTGTGAACGTGAAACTCCGACGTCCGGCTGTCGCCCGGCACCCACCGCACATCCTTGTCCACCAGGGGCTCGGCCAGGCTCTGCAGCCACAGCCGACCGTCGGTGCTGTAAGTGACCAATTGAACCGGCCGCGCGGGACCGGCCCCGATCAGCACAATGATCGCAAGGAACGCAGCTCCAGCGGCGCTGACCACAACTGCATTGTTCGTCATGGCGCAGTGGGCTCCTTCCGTTTCTTACGATGATCGACGGCGGCACCGGCGAACATGAACAGTGCGTAACCAGCCAGAACGACCACCACTGCAGCGACGGCGTACTTTCGTTGCTCACCCGTCATCCATCGACTGACGTAGCCCATGAAAGGAACTGCGTACCAAAGCTCTCCGCGGATCTGTTCCGGACGCACCGGAATCTCGTCGGCCACCCCGTTGTTGTCACCGCGGGTTATGAATCGCAGTTCACCGGTGCCGCTTCTCTCGGTGGCAACAATGCGGTGTGTCACCACGTCCGGCTTGCCGGACTCGAGCTGATAGGTGATCACCGAACCGACTCCTAGTTCGGCCGGATCGACGGTCTCGATCACCACCATCGTTCCCGGCGGATAGCTCGGTTTCATCGAACTGGTGAGAATCGTGTACGGCATCGCACCGGAGATACGCGGAATCACAACGGCAGCCAGCAATATCGCCAGCACTGCGAACAGCAACAGGTAGGACGCCGCGCGCTTGATCCACCACCACAGCCCGGCGTGCTCTTGGTCGTCGGTCGCGCCCGTCACGTCGACGACTGCACATTCCTCCGTCACGTCGTCGAGTCGACTCGAGTTGTCCATCGGTCGATGTGTCATCGCGACTGCGCCAGAAACGAGAACTTCACCTGCGAGGACGAACTTTGAGTAGAGCTGTCCAACAGCGTCATTCGAAGGCAGAGAACTTCAGCAAGCCCGACTCCGAGTTGGCGAAAAGCGGGGCTCGCCGGCGCCTGGGCTCCAGTGAATGGACCATTGTAGAGAGCCTCGACAGTGCCCGACGGCACGCCGATGGCCGGGCAGTTCGTCACTGCGGTGACTTTCGACGCGGTGAGGGTGAAGTTCAGCGAACCAGTCTGAGAAGTGCTGTTCAACCTGTATCTCATCGGCACAGTTCCGCTGTTACGCACCGAGAGTGGGGCCTGCGAGTAGCCCCCTGGACCAATGTTGGTAGCTCCCAGGATTGTGGGAAGTTGATACAAGAAGTCGTTCACCTCAGCACCCGACGTTCCAACTTTGATGTCGAGCGTGCCGGACCGAATGGTGCCGCCGCCCAGGGTTTCTCGATCGCGCCACAGCGCGCCCGTCGCCTGCGCCGATCCGAAGATCACCACAAGGACGGACGCGGCTGCCAACGCCCAGTATCGTGCGTGCTTCAAGTCGAACTTCGGCTCAGGTTCGAGACTGCTCGAGCTTCAGAGCAAAGGCTGCGAGGTTGATGGACTGGTTTTGTGCGTCCTGATTCTCAGTGCCCGGGTCGAAGGTGAATCTGACGCTGACCGCGACGTTCTGGTCCGCTGAAGTGATCCGAGTCTTGGCACCGGTGGTCGGCAGCGTCGTACTACCCGAGGTGGCCGTGACAGAGGTGGTGATCTTCGATCGCAGCAACGCGTCGCCGGTGATGGCAGAGGTATCGGCGCTGAGGTCGGCGAGTAGGTTGTTACCGCTGGCCTGAATGGTGAAACTTGCCGTGTACTCGACGATGTCACCAGGCACGATCAGGAACGTAGCAGGGTCGATCACTTTCGGGTTTCCGGCAACATCCGGGGAGACATCTCGCCACTGAGGCGCGGGAGTGGCAACAGGGGCCAGGCTGAGATCACCGGACGTGATGGTCCCTCCGCCCAAGGTCTCCTGATCGCTCCACAGTGCATAGGATCCCAAACCGCCGAGCAGCAGAACCGCCGCCGCGCCCGCCGCTACAGCGCCTTTGGTTGCCTTGTTCATTGTTTCAACTTTCTTCGGTGGCCCTGACGAAGAGGGCTGTTGAGGACCCCAACGGGTCGGTGCCCCTTGTGTCAAAAGGGCTGCGCAACAGGGTGCGTCGATCATTGTTTCTCCTAAACCGGGCGGTCTGTTACCCCTATTGGGATAAAAGTCCGAGAGTTTTCTTATGCCCGATTTTGTGGACCGACTCAATACGGGCAGTTACATCTACAACACGACTGTAAAGATGAAACGTTTCCGGAATCGGCCGAATCGGACTTCACGCCACGTCTGGACAGTGGCCTGAACCCGAAGAGACGTCGGCGGTTCAGCGCGAAATCCGACCTGAAGTTTCTTTGTCCCGATCGGCGAATTCAGTGGCTTCGGACCGCAGGAAGACAGCAAAAAGCCCCGAGGCAGTGCGCCTCGGGGCTTTTCGATAACGGGTTCGGCTACCGCAGGATGTCTCGACGGACGATGGTTTCGTCGCGGCCCGGTCCCACACCGATGCACGACATGTACGCGCCCGACAGTTCCTCGAGACGCAGGACGTAGTTCTGCGCGTTGATCGGCAGTTCCTCGAATGTCCGGGCACCGGAGATGTCTTCCCACCAACCGGGCATCTCTTCGTAGATCGGCTTCGCATGGTGGAAACCGGTCTGCGTCATCGGCATTTCGTCGTGACGGACGCCGTCGACGTCGTAGGCGACGCAGATGGGGACGGTATCCAGACTGGACAGCACGTCGAGCTTGGTCAGGAAGTAGTCGGTGATGCCGTTGACGCGGGTGGCGTACCGAGCGATGACCGCGTCGAACCAGCCCGTACGTCGGGCACGACCGGTGGTGACGCCCACCTCGCCGCCCTGCTTGGCCAGGTACTCACCGTGGTTGTCGAACAGCTCGGTCGGGAACGGACCCGAACCGACACGCGTCGTGTAGGCCTTGAGGATGCCGAGGACCGTGGTGATCTTGTTCGGGCCGATGCCGGAGCCGACGGACGCACCGCCTGCCGTCGGGTTCGACGACGTCACGTACGGATAGGTGCCGTGGTCGACGTCGAGCAACGTGCCCTGCGATCCCTCGAGCAGAATCGTGTCGCCGCGCTCGAGCGCTAGGTTGAGCTGCAGGCGCGTATCGGTGATGCGGTGCTTGAAACCTTCGGCCTGCTCGAGCACCTCGTCGACGACCTGCTGTGGGTCCAACGCCCGGCGGTTGTAGATCTTCGAGAGCACCTGGTTCTTGAATTCCAGTGCAGCCTCGACCTTTTGAGTCAGGATCTTCTCATCGAGCACATCCGCCGCACGCACTCCGACGCGGGCGAGCTTGTCCTGGTAGCACGGGCCGATGCCGCGCCCGGTGGTGCCGATCTTCTTGGCTCCGAGGAAGCGCTCGGTGACCTTGTCGATGGCCACGTGGTACGGCATGATCAGGTGCGCATCGGCGCTGAGCAGCAGGTTCGACGTATCGACATCGCGCTTCTCGAGGCCGTCGAGCTCGGTGAGCAGCACACCCGGATCGACGACGACACCGTTACCGATGACGTTCTTGACGCCCGGCGTCAGAATTCCCGACGGGATCAGGTGCAGCGCGAACTTGTCGCCGTTGGGAAGAACGACGGTGTGGCCGGCGTTGTTGCCGCCTTGGTAGCGAACCACCCACTGAAGTCGTTCGCCGAACAGGTCGGTGGCTTTGCCTTTGCCTTCGTCGCCCCACTGGGCGCCGATCAGGACTATCGCCGGCATGTGCTCTCCTACGTTGCTTTCGTGCAAGGACGTGCTGCAGATGTACTAGAGCGAATGCAGCAGTCACCATTCGTCGCAGGCGCGACAGTGGCCGGGGGAACAGTCTAGCCGAGGCGGTGAGCTGGCCCGCATGCCGCTACGGTCGACGCCGAACGAGGGCACTATGGTCGTGACGAGGATTCATCGGAAGATCTAGGAGCGCCGTGACACCGTTCGTTCTGCAGTGCGGCAACCCGCTGCTGCCGATCACGCTGACCGACGTCCCACTGCGCAACGCCGACGCAGTACCGACCGACGACGATTGCAGCGCGATCTTCTCCGACATCGAATCCGCCCCCGAGCCACGCATCATCGTCCTGGGCGATGATGCGTCCCTCGCCGCGCTGCTGACGCGCCTGATGCGCACCGAACGGCTGCACGTCGAAGTCGCGTTCGTGCCGGAGAACGCAACCGATGCCGCTCACATCTACAAGCTGGGCACCGGGTCACGTGCCGCCAAGGTCGCCTTGACGGGCACTGCGTCGAGCACACCCCTCATCCGCGACGATGCAGGCAAGGCCGTCGTCGGGAGGGCTCTGCTCGGCGGTGCCGACGGAACCGACCTCGAAGGCGAGGCCTATGTCGACGACACCCGGTTGTTCTCCGGCGTCGTGCCCGGAGTCGAGGTGGCTCCCACCCCGGACATGCCCGGCCTCCGTGCACGCGTGGTCGGCCGTCGCCGATTTCTGCCGCGCCGCTGGGTGAGCGGCCGCGCCATGCAACTCGGCTCCCCCGCCGCCGAACTGACTCGCGACGGCATCGCCGGCGGCAAGGCAGTGAAGCGGTCGACCTTCTACCGCCACCATCAGGAGTGGTTGCTGGTCCGATGACCGTTCCGGTGCGGCGCGGTCCCGTCCTGCCCAGTCCGATCTTCGTCGCGGTACTCGCCATCGCCGGAATCGGTGGTGCCCTTGCCTGGACGGCGGACGACGTCACGTCCGTCGCCGCGCGCATCGGAGTGTTCGTGCTCGTTCTCGCCGGGTGGATCGCGTCGGTCTGCCTGCACGAATTCGGCCACGCCTACACCGCGTTTCGAGCCGGTGATCGCGAAGTCGAGCTCCGCGGCTACCTGACCCTGAACCCGCTGAAGTACACACACCCGCTGCTGTCCATCGTTCTCCCGGTGGTGTTCATCGCGATCGGTGGGATCGGCCTGCCGGGCGGTGCCGTCTATCTGCGCACCGGGCAGTTCTCGGCGTCGACCCAACGGCGCATCGCACTGGCCGGCCCATTCGCCAATGCAGTTGTGGCCGTGGCACTTCTGGTGGTCATCAGGCTGTTCGGTACCGACGGCACCAACGCCGCCTTCTGGTACGGGCTCAGCTTTCTGGCGTTTCTGCAGATCATGGCTACGATCCTCAACCTGATCCCGGTGCCCGGACTCGACGGCTACGCGGCCCTCGAACCCTCGCTCTCACCCACCACCCGAGCGTCGCTGAACCAGGTCAAGGGATACGGGATTCTCGTCCTCGTTGCGTTGCTCTTCGTGCCGGCCGTCAACGCCGTCTTCTTCGGAGCGATCTACACACTGTTCGGATTGTCGGGGGTCCCCGAGTACTTCGCCGGCAACGGCAACTACCTGATGCGATTCTGGATCTGACAGGTCCAGCGGGAAAGAGTGCACGATATCGAGCGCGATCGGCTATATTCCGTCTGTTCGGGCAGGTTCCGTGCATTCCTGCCCAACACTGTCGGTGGTCGATCGCATAATGTGCGCATGACGACGTGGAACGAATTCTCGGCAGCGGCTCCGACTCTCGCGTCCGCGGTGCGGGCCCGATTCACCGCGCACAAGCACCATGTTCTCGCGACACTACGGGCAGACGGCTCACCGCGCGTCAGTGGAACCGAGGTGGAGTTCGTGGACACCGGGGTGCTGCGACTCGGATCGATGCTCGGTGCCGCTAAAGCGCGAGATCTTCAGCGCGACGGCCGGTTCGCACTGCACAGCAATCCCGGCCACCACTCGATGGAGGGCGGCGATGCAAAGATCAGCGGAATCGCCGCAGAGATCACCGATCCTGCTGTGCTGCAACCGATATTCGACGCGGCTCCCGGCGAACTCGTGCCGTACCACGTGTTCGATCTCGACATCGGCGAAGTGGTACTGACGTCACTGGTGGACGATCACATGCAGATCGACATCTGGCGTCCGGGAACCGAGGTACGCACCGTCACCAGGTGAGCTCTTCCTTGCAGGTTCGGCCGTGTGCGGTCGGCTCGACCTGCACGGTGGCATGGTCGAGTCCGTAGGTCGACAGCAGCGAGCGCGCGCGATCGAGCACCATCGACGACGATCCCTCGCATTCCAGGTGCACGGTGGCCACGTCCATTCCGGTGGTCAGGGTCCACACATGCAGGTCGTGCACTCCCGTCACTCCGGGAAGGGCGCTCAGATCGCCGGTCAACGCGTCCACGTCGACATCGGCAGGACTCGCCTGAGTGAGGATGCGCAGTGCCGACCCGGCGAGCTTGATCGCACGCGGAACCACCCACAGCGAGATGAGCACGCCGACGACGATGTCGACCCAGGTCCACCCGAACACCAGCATGAGCACACCGCCCACCAACACACCGACGCTGCCGACGGCGTCGGCCAGCACCTCCATGTAGGCACCGCGAACGGCGAGAGAGTCCTTCGCATCGCCGCGGATGAGCATCATGACGACGATGTTCGCGGCAAGACCGGCCGCAGCGGTGAGAATCAACGGAAGACCGGGAATCTCGGGCGCATCGCCGATGCGAGATATCGCCTCGTACATGATGAACGCCGCAACGCCCAGCAGCAGAACAGCATTCGCGATCGCGGTGAGCACCTCGGCACGGTGCCAACCGAATGTCCTTGCCGCTGCGGCACTTCCCTTTCGTGCAAGGACGAGAGCGATCAAGCCCATCGACATCCCGAGTACGTCGGTGAGCATGTGGCCGGCATCAGCGAGCAGTCCGAGCGAGCCGATGGCCAGCGCGACGGTCAGCTCGACCACCAGGAACACCACCAGAACGGCCAACGCCACGATCATCTTGCGAACCCGAGATCTGGGCGGTCCCGCGCCGTCGGGCGAATGACCACCCACGCCGTGGCTGTGTCCGTGACCCGCGCCCATGACTCCCCCTCGTGACTGCAACGACTTCAGGCAGTCACCATATGCGTACATACGCATATATGCAATGGTGTGCTCGGGTCACAACTCCGGCGGGACGTGCGGATGCTTGACCGTCGGCGGCAGAGTCGCCAACGCAGAGATGCGCTTGAGCCCGGCGACCTGCAACAGATCGACGATGATCGACCGCAACTGAGCGAGCACCACCGTCGCCGACAACCCGGCGTTCGAGATCAGTTCCGGCTTCGCTCCGGCAGCGACCGACCGCAACACCCGCGCGGCCTCCGCCGCATCCGGTTTCTGCCCCGGATCGGCGAGAATCATTTGACGTAGGACTTCCACCGCATGCGCCAGCTTCTCCACCTCGTCGACCACCCGCGGGTCCAGAATTTCGTCGTCGCGCACCAAGGTCAACGACCGCCGTGCCAGCACCCGAATATTGCGAACAGCGTTGTCGATGGGGTCGGCTGTCGCCGCCAGGGCCGCCAACCGAGTGCGATGATTCCAGTACATCGGAGAAATGCGCGCGATCTCCCGGCCGCCCTTGAGATCGGTCCGCAGAGCATCGATTCCGGACTGCGTCGCCCGAGCCTTGCGCAACGCATCCTCGATAGGCTTCGGGTCGTTGGCCACCAACCCGTCGGCCACCTTCTGCAACACACTCGCCGCCGTCGCCAACACGTTCGCCGCATCCTTACGCGCCCGCCACACCGGATGCGTCGGAATCAACGCCACGATCGCGATGCCCACCAGACCACCGACCAACGCGTCGACCATGCGGTTGGGGCCACCCATGTTGCCAGGAGGAATGAGGGTCGCCACCAGCACCGCGGACGATCCGGCCTGCATCGCGATGATGGGGCCGCCGTCGAGGAACACCGCAGCCGACATCGCCAACACGACCACCAGCGCGATCTGCCACGGCCCACTGCCGATCAGGGAGATCAACAGATCGCCGACGCCGATGCCGACCGTCACGCCGGCCACCAGCTCGGCCGATCGGCGCAACCGCGCCCCGAGGGACACACCGAGCGAGACGACGGCCGCAATGGGCGCGAAGAACGGACGTTCGTGACCGACGAGGTCCGTAGCGACGAACCACGCGACCCCGGCCGCCAACGCGCACTGCACGATGGGCAACAACGACAACCGCAGCCGCTCGGTGCCCGCCTTCATCCGGGTTCGGCCACGCGCCCGGCTCGCGCGGGCCCGATCAGCCCAGGCCGAGCGCTTCCGCTGCTTTGGGATCACAGTCTTCGAGGAGGTCGAGGCAGCGGGCGTACTCGTCGTGCTCGCCGATGTCGCGGGCGGCTTTGGCGAGGACTGCGACGCATCGGAGGAATCCGCGGTTGGGCTCATGGCTGTACGGGACCGGCCCGAATCCCTTCCATCCGTTACGACGCAACTGGTCCAGACCTCGGTGATAACCGGTACGCGCATAGGCGTACGCGGTGATGGTGGCACCCGATTCGAGAGCGGCCTCGGCGAGATACGCCCACGCGATCGACGCCGTCGGATGGGCCGCAGCAACCGTCTCGGGAGCATCGTGATTCAGCAGTGCGGATTCGGCCTCGTCGTCGCCGGGCAACAGCGTTGGTTGAGGTCCGAGCAGATCACCGAAAGAAGTCATGGCGCTCATTGTGCCCCTACGTCACCCAATCGTGTCCGAACACCCCCGGCGGCGCTCACGCTGCGCTGCACACGCGGTCGATAGGCTGCCAGCTGACGAAATTTCGGACTTACAGCTTTCGAGGAATTCGGTGAACGAGGGAGAACGCATGTCGGACGAGAAGAACAATGCGACCCCCGAGGCCGACACGACCAAGATCGACCTGAACAAGAAGAAGCCGGCCGACGAATCGACGGACGCCCCCACCGAGAAGATCGCTGCACCTGAAGCCGATTCGCCGGTAGCTGCGCCTCGAAAAGCCGAGCCCCAGAAGATCACGCCCAAGAAGATCGCGCCCAGAAAGATCGAACCGCAGAAGGCTCGGCCGCAGCAGGTCGGACCACGCCGCGTCGGACCGCCGGCTGCGGAACCGAACAAACCGAGTCACAAGAAGTGGTGGGCGGCTCTGGTGGCCGCGGTAGTCGTGATCGCGGCAGTGGCCGCCGGTGCGTACCTGCTGATCGACCGCACGAGCGTCGAAGACTCCCCGGAAGCGCAGATTCGCACGACGGTCGAGTCGTTCACCAGGGCGCTGGCCGCTGGAGATCTGGCCACGCTGCGCAGCACGTCCTGCGGAGACCTGGCGACGTTCTATCGCGACATCCCGGACACGGAGTTCGCCGACGTGCATCGGGTGTCCGTGGAGCAGGGCAACATCCCGACCGTCGACAGCATCGACGCCATCCAGGTCACCGACGACACCACGGCGATCGCTCAGGTCATCGCCCACACGGACGCCAACCCGAACGATCGCTCGCCGCGCACCTTCGACCTGAGCCTCGACGGCGATCAGTGGAAGGTGTGCAGCTGAGTACCCATGTGAGTGGAACTTCGTAGTGGGCTACGAGGTTCCGCTCACATGGGGCGCAGCCGCTTATCCGGCGCTGACGCTGCGTCCGGCCGACTTCAGGTCGTTGCAGGCCTCGATCACACGGGCCGTCATTCCGGCTTCTGCCTTCTTGAGGTAGCTGCGCGGGTCGTAGGCCTTCTTGTTGCCCACCTCGCCGTCGATCTTGAGCACACCGTCGTAGTTGGAGAAGAAGTGTCCGGCGATCGGGCGGCTGAATGCGTACTGGGTGTCGGTGTCGACGTTCATCTTCACCGTTCCGTACTCGAGCGCCTCTTCGATTTCGCTCTTCGCCGAGCCCGATCCGCCGTGGAAGACGAAGTCGAACGGCTTCGAGCCCGATGCCAGGCCGAGCTTCTCGCTGGCCACACGCTGACCGTCGGCGAGAACGGACGGCTTGAGCTTGACGTTGCCCGGCTTGTAGACGCCGTGCACGTTGCCGAACGTCGCCGCCAGCAGGTAGCGCGAGCCGGCGTCTCCGGCACCGAGTGCCTCGACGGTCTTGAGGAAGTCCTCGTTCGACGTGTACAGCTTGTCGTTGATTTCTGCCTCGACGCCGTCTTCCTCTCCGCCGACGACGCCGATTTCGATCTCCAGGATGATCTTCGCGGCCGCAGCGCGGGCCAGCAGATCCTTCGCGATCTCCAGGTTCTCGTCGATCGGCACGGCCGATCCGTCCCACATGTGCGACTGGAACAGCGGGTTCTTGCCGGCGTCGACGCGCTCCTGCGAGATCGCGAGCAGCGGACGCACGTAGGTGTCCAGCTTGTCCTTGGGGCAGTGGTCGGTGTGCAGCGCGATCGTGACGTCGTATTCGGCGGCCACGACGTGGGCGAACTCGGCGAGAGCGACAGCGCCGGTGACCATGCTCTTCACACCCAGGCCGGAGCCGAATTCTGCGCCGCCGGTCGAGAACTGGATGATGCCGTCGCTACCCGCGTCGGCGAAGCCTTTGATGGCGGCGTTGATGGACTCGGAACCCACACAGTTGATTGCCGGGAAGGCGAACTTGTGTTCCTTCGCCCGGCCCAGCATCTCGGCGTAGACCTCGGGAGTTGCGATAGGCACGGCGTCATTCCTCCATTGAAAGTTCGATTGTGTCCTGTGCAGTATGGCAACCTCCGGGCTCGGTGTCGTGCGTACCCGCTCACGTCCCTCCCGGGTGGTTGTCCGTCGAGGGGTGCCGAACAGGCCATCGAGTTCACGGTCGGCCGACACCGACTGTTCAGGAGTTGCCGGTTTCGGCCGGTAGTGTGGGCGCGGTGAGTCTTCTTGCTGCTTCGGAATCGGTGACGACGAATCTGGCCCTGTTGCCCGGTTTCCTCGATCCGGTGAACCTGCTCAATTCCTTCGGTCACTGGGTCCTGATCGGTCTGCTGCTGGTGGTGTTCATCGAGTCGGGCCTGCTGTTCCCGCTGCTGCCCGGCGACTCGTTGCTCTTCACAGCCGGTCTGATCGCGGCGTCGAAGTCCACCGAGATCGAGCCGTTCGCGTCCATCTGGACGCTGGTCATCCTGATTCCCATCGCGGCGATCCTCGGTGACCAGGTCGGTTTCCTCATCGGCACCAAGGGTGGTGCCGCCCTGTTCAAGACGAACGACGCCCGATTCTTCAAGAAGAAGTACATCGACGAGTCGCACGTCTTCTTCGAGAAGCACGGCCCGATCACGATCATCCTGGCGAGATTCGTACCCATCGTGCGGACGTTCGCGCCGGTCGTCGCCGGTGCGTCGCACATGAAGTACTCGCTGTTCCTGACGTACAACGTCGTCGGCGGCATCCTGTGGGGCGCGGGTGTCACGGTTCTGGGGTACCTGCTCGGACAGATCGCGTTCATCCGCGACCACGTCGACATCATCTTCCTGCTGATCGTCGCCGTGTCCGTACTGCCCATCGTGATCGAGGTCGGCAAGCGCATGATCAAGGCCCGCAAGACTCCACTCGGGGAAGCAGCCGACGCGATCGAAGCCGACGCCCCGGACTCCAAGTCCTGATCGAGAAATTCCGAAAGCGATCGAGCCCGTGTCACTGACCGCCACAGCATTGACCGCCACCGCACTGCAGACCGTGTCCACCGAGGCCGTCGGCAGTTTCGGACCGCTGCAGTCGGCGGGTCCGCTGGTCGTGTGGGTGATCGTGATGGCATTCGTGTTCATCGAATGCGCGGTGATCATCGGCCTGTTCCTACCCGGCGACTCGATGCTTATCACGGCGGGCATCGTCATGGCGACGCACGCGTCGGGCACCGGCCACATCTGGGCTCTCTCGGTCGGTGCGATGGTTGCGGCGATCGCGGGCAACCAGGTGGGATACATGATCGGCCACCGAACCGGTTCGACGCTGGTGGCCCGCAAGAACGGCAAGTACCTCAACACCAAGAACCTGCACAAGGTCAATCTGCTGCTGGAAAAGCACGGATTCTGGGCGGTTCTCGTCGCGCGTTGGATCCCGTGGGTGCGCACGCTGTGCCCGATGGTCGCCGGGGCGGCGAAGATGGATCACCGTCGCTACACCATCGCCAGCACTCTGGGCGCGATCATCTGGGCACCGGTGCTGCTGCTCGTCGGCTTCTACTTCGGCTCGTTCATCCAGCGCATCCCGTGGCTGATGCCCGCGGTGCTGATCAGCATGATCGTGCTGCTGGTCGTCGGGACGGGTCTGGGTATCTGGCAATACCGCAAGGAAATGGCGCGTCCCGAAGAGACGATCGTCGTCGACGAGGTTGTCGAGTAGGACCAGCCGGTACGACCTAGAATCCGCGGGAGTGCAGCCTGCGGAACGACCTAGAAACCGCGGGAGTGCAGCCTGCGGAACGACCTAGAATCCACCAGCACAGACGCGGTAGGCCGCTTCCATGAGCATCCAGCCACCGAGTTGCACGGACAGGTCGCGTTCGGGCACCTCGGACGGTCGGACCGTTCCCTCGGCGAAGGTGGCGATGTGCAGGCCCTGCCCCGGGAATCGTGCTTCGCGGGTCCAGTCGGCACCGAACAGTGGGTTGTCCTCCACTTCGAGTCTGTTCTCCCATGCGGCCTCGGCCGAGGCGAGGACGATTGCGGCCGCGACCTCTCGTGCACGGTCGTCGGCGTCGGTGTCGCCGGGTAGTTCGGTGGCCACCAATGCGAGGTAGCGCGCGAGAATCGGGTTGAACAGGCCCCCGTCTCCCCCGCCGCCGCCGGTGATGACGAGATTGCGGGTGAGGTGGTTCTCGACGGCGTCGACCAGCGCGTGGACGCGCTGCGCGTGCCTAGGCTCGCCGAGGCGGAGTGCGAGTTCGGTTTCCAGGCCGAGTGCGACGCCCTGGCAGTAGCTGTAGATCGCGCGTTCGACCTCGCCGGACTTGCCCGCGTCGACGAGGGCGCGGGTGGAGTGCATACCGTCGAGGATCAATCCGGTGCGCGAGTCACGCAGGGTGCGGTCCATCCAGTCCGACATCTCCTGGGCGCGCCAGAGCCGACCGGTGCGGGCGAGCATGATGGCGGCCGGGCCGTTGGCAGGCGCGTTGTAGAAGTCGGATTTCTTGCGCCACGGGATGCCGCCGCCTTCGGCCGGAGCCCAGGCGTCGAACAGTTCCATCTCGATCTGCTGGATGCCGCTGCGATTTCCGACGAAGTGCTGACGCTGCGCACGTTCGAGAGCCAACCCGAGCCAGGCCATGTCGTCGTAGTAGTTGTTGGTCCAGCCGGTGAGGTTTCGGGTGCGGTGCGCGCGGGTGATTTTCGTCAGGCGTCGTCGACGTTTTGTGGTGAGTTCGCGGTCGGCGGCATCCACTGCGCAGTCGAGCAGATGTGCCTGCCACCAGTAGTGCCAGCGCAGGAAGGCACGCTCATGCTTGATGGGCGGCCACGCGACGACTCCGAGCGCCGTACCGGGCAGTCCCCACAGCCGACGCATGTGCCGTGCGACGACGGCCCCCTCCGCAGCGTCGGCACGCTGCGACCACAACTCCTGCATACCCGCAATCCTGCCACTACCGTTGCCGAACCGTTACATCCCGTCCTGGTAAGGCCCTGTCTTCACCATGCGGTATCGAGATCGGCGTGGCGACGAATCCACGAGTGCATCGCAATCCCGGCCGCAACACCGGCATTGATGCTGCGTGTCGACCCGAATTGCGCGATCGAGACCGTCATGGACGCGGACTCCCGCGCGCTATCGGAGACGCCGGGACCCTCCTGACCGAACAGCAGCAGGCAGTTGCGCGGCAATTCAGCCGTTTCGATCGGCACCGAGCCCGGGGTGTTGTCGACGGCGACGACGACGAGTCCCTGGTCCTCGGCGAACGCCATCAGCGCCTCCACCGAATCGTGGTGGTGAATGTGTTGGTACCGGTCGGTGACCATCGCGCCGCGACGGTTCCATCGACGCCGCCCGACGATGTGCACCGCCTGCGCGGCGAAGGCGTTGGCCGTGCGCACCACCGTGCCGATGTTCGCGTCGTTCGCGAAGTTCTCGATGGCGACGTGCAGTGAATGACGGCGCGTGTCGATGTCGGCGACTATGGCCTCGCGTCGCCAGTATCGATATGCGTCGACGACATTGCGTCGATCACCGGCGGCGAGCAGTTCGGGGTCCAGTCGCGGGTCGTCGGGCGGCGGCTCGTCGTGGGTGTCCGACCACGGGCCGACGCCGTTCGGGTTCTCACCCCATTCGGTGGGACCGGCTTCGGCCGGTTGGCCGTCGATCTCGTTCTCGCTCAATAGATTTCGTTACTGTCGGGCGCGATCCGGAATCCGTGACCGGTGGCGTCGTTCGCGCACGAGATACCGTTCTCGGCCGAGGTACAGGTGTAGCCACCCTCGGCGATGGTCGCACCGACAGCCAGCGGCGGATCCATCGACTCGCCACCCGAGGTGTACACCACTCCCCCTGAACACATGAATGCCGCGGGACCGTCGTTGGTCACGCGAATACCGTTGCCCCAGTTGATCATGCAGTCGTCGGGCCGCGGCGGAACCGGGGTGGTCGTACCTTGACACCCGGCCTCGGTGCGACTCGACAGCGGCACGATGCCGCATTGAAACAGCCCGTCGGGCGAAGTGAAGTAATAGGCCCCGCCGATCGCGGCATACGTCGTCTGCGGCTCCGCGACCGGTGGGGGTGGTTCGACCGGCGGGGGCGGCGGCGCTTCCGACGTGGTCGTCACCGGCAGCGGAGTCGTGGTCGGTGCGGTCGTCGTGGTGGTCGGCACGGGGGTGGTGGTCGACGACGGAGGCGGCGCTTGCGCAGCCGACTCGCTACTGCAGCCGGTGAGTACGAGCGCCGACCCGATCCCGACCGCGACCGCCCACGCCCGCACCGTTCCGAATCGCACTGTCCCGAATTGTCTTGTCCTGCTCGACCGCACCGTGCTCAGCATGAAGAAAACCCGACCCACCTTTCGACACCTACTGCTCGAAAGACAGACGATACCGGCGCAGCGCCGGCATCGTCCGGTGCGGCGTTCTAGGTGTGGCTCAGACGGCGGTTGACTTCACGGGTGAGCCACGCAGGCGAGAACCGTGAACCGAGCGAGAGCGCCTTGGAGGGCAGTCCGACCGGGAAGTGCACCTTGTGCAACCGACGCTTGACCGGACGGGTGGCGTCGAAGATCGCGTCGGACACATCTTTGACGGTGAGCTTGATGCCCAACGAGCTCGTGGTGCCCGTCGAGATCTTCTCGGTCATCGCCGTCTGGACGAACAGCGGCCACATGGCCTTGACCGCGATGTCGTACTTGCTCCATTCGAGATCCAACGCCTCGGTGATGCCGCGCACCGCGAACTTGGATGCGCCGTACGTCACCAACTCGGGCTGACCGTAGATGGCCGAGGCCGAGCACAGGTTGACGACCTGCGCGCCCGGGGTGTCCCTGAGGTAGGGGAATGCAGCGTGGGTGCCGTAGACGACGCCGTTGACGTTGATGTCGATCTGGCGGCGATGCACCGAGAGCGGCATGTCTTCGAAGGCCCCTGCAGCGAGGATCCCGGCATTGTTGATCAGGATGTCGAGTCGACCGTCACCCTCGGCAACGAACTCCTTCAACCGGGTTTCCCACTGGTCGGAGTTGGTTACATCCAAAGTACCGGTGAACACCCGACCGCTGAGCGAAGCAGCTTCCTTGCCGAGTGACGCCAAACCGGTCTCGTCGATGTCGTACGCACCGACGAGGTAACCGTTGGCAGCGAACTTGAGTGCCGTTGCACGGCCGATGCCGGCCGCGGCACCTGAGATGAAGACAGTTGGTCGAGTCACATCGAACACCGTACATGTAACCCTACTTACGAGTAACCCCCAATCTCCGATCGATCGAACGCCGTCTCCCGACGGCACAGGAGTACCGAAGTGAACGACTCGAGGATCGTGCGAGCCGTCGTCGTCGTGGCGATCGGCTATTCGATAGTGCTGGCAGTCTGGATCGGCTGGCTCGTGGACAAGACCCCGCCCGGCACATTGCCGTACCAGTTGGCAGCCCTGGTGGCCGGATTCGGCGCGGCCCTCGGCCTGGCCATGATGATCGCTGGACGCCCCACGCGCGAGCAGAAGGATCTGATCGAACACGGCGTCGAGGGGTGGGCGACGGTGGACGCGATCCGGCGCATCGACGACGACACCGCCGAGCTGGACCTGGAGTTCACCGTGCCGGGCTCGAGCAGCTACTTCGGCAAGATCGTCTACGGCATTCCCCGAGCCGACACCGCACACTTCGAGCCGGGCACGGTCATCGCCGTTCGAGTGGACCCGGCCCATCGAGAGCGGGTTCTGCTGCTTCCCCGTCACGGCGTCGACGAGTAGTGGCCAGGGCGTCGACGAGCAACATCTGAGCGGCCACGTACGTGGACAGGATCACCGCCTCCGCCGTGCGGCGCTGCCGTTCGTCGGTGAGGAACAGTCGTCGGTGGACGATCAACGCGTCGGACACCGTGAACAGGATGCCGCCCACGACGAGCCGGCGATCACCCCCACGCGAGACCGACCGCGCAGACAACGTCGACGTCGTCGCGAGCACGCCGCCGTAGGCCGACAGGGTCGGGGCGACCGCCGGTTGGCGTCGAGCCAGCAGGATCGACGCGGCCAGCCAGCCCGCGTATCGCGGAACGGCGTCCAGCAGAATCGGTCGCGCACCACGACGCCACAGCAGAAACGTGTAGCAACTCTGCATGACTCCGAATGCCGTGGCACCGAGTTCGAGCGCCGAGTCGTCGTCCGGGTCGATCAACAGCACGTCGCCGATGGTGGCTGCGACCAGACCCGTCGCCAGCACCCGGTCGTGTGCTGGATCGAGGGCGGTGGCCAATGCAGGAACGATCAGCGGCTTGGCAATCTTCTGCAGCCGTGCCGAGCCCGTCCACGCCCCGAGCACTGTCACCGCACCTGCTACCGACGCGGCAACGCGGGCATATCCCACCCGATCGATGTTCACTTCCGACCTTTCCGGGGCGAATACGTCATAACGACCGTCACATGTGACCCTGACCCCTATCGCTTGATACTCGCAGTGAGCGTGGGCATCGTGGACAGGTCGGTCGGATCATTTTCGAAAGCACTGGGGACCATCATGCGCCGCAAACTCACCGGGCACACTCGCATCGCAGGTGACGAGGTCGTCGGCTACCCCAATCCGCTTCTCCGCGACTGCGACCTCCGCCAGGCACAGATCAAGCGCTGGGTCGTCACCCTGTTGATCGTCATGGTGCCGTTCTCACTGTGGATCGGCATCGGTGCCTACTCCGAGCAGCAGCAACGACTCGACGAGCAGCGCACGTCGATCCACCAGGTGACGGCCACCACGACCGATGTCGCAACCGTGGCACCGACTGCCGCGACCAGCTTCGACTCCACCAACGGTGCCGCCGTGACGGCCGTTCCCTCGCAGTGGGTCTACCGAGGCGTCG
Source organism: Rhodococcus sp. NKCM2511 (assembly GCF_014905595.1). Classification (NCBI taxonomy): domain Bacteria; kingdom Bacillati; phylum Actinomycetota; class Actinomycetes; order Mycobacteriales; family Nocardiaceae; genus Rhodococcus; species Rhodococcus sp. NKCM2511. Next base: position 105,228 of record NZ_BNHJ02000004.1, read on the forward strand.
AGCACACCGGCCGCGTCAGCGTCGACACCGGGTCGCCGGTCGGTACGACCGCTCAGATCTGGGTGAACGACGCCGGCGAGCTGAGCCTGCGGCCACTGACCTCGTCGGATGTCGTCGCTGCCGCGATCTTCAGTGCTGTAGGAAGTTGGATCTTGGCGGCCACTGCGCTGATCGGCTTCTACTACGTCATGCGCTTCCGTTACGACGGGCGCCGAAACGCCGAGTGGGATCGCGAGATCGCCGATCTACTGAGTCGACACTGACCGCTCCCTTCCCCCGAGCTCACCCCACCCGATTTCGACGACCGGTGAGCCTCGCGTTGCGATAGATAGTTAGTGTATGTAACAATAAATCGGTGAGCCATTCCCACGACGACCTCAAAGATCTGGTCTCGGAGCTGGTCACCAGTTCGTCACGCTTCGTTCGCTTGGCTGCCCGATTCGGCAGCGACGAATGGCCCAGAGCGTGGATGCGGGCACTGTCGCTGCTCGAGGAGTATCAGCCCCTGCGCATCAGCACCTTCGCCGAGTTGGACCGATGCTCGCAGCCCTCGGCCACGGCACTGCTCGCGAAGTTGGGCAAGAACGGCCTGGTGACCAAGACGTCCGACCCCGACGACTCGAGGGCCGTGCTTGTCGAGATGACCGAGGCCGGCCATCGGTGGCTCGCCGCGAGTCGCCGTCACATCGTCGACGGACTCGTCCCGTACCTGTCCGACCGAGACCCGGAACAAATCCAGAAATTGACCGACGGCCTGAGCGAGCTTCGCAGCATCCTCGAGCCCGTCGATCGCGAAAAGAGAGGAACTCTTTCGTGACCACCAGCACCTCCCCCGACAGCCTGCTGAAGCAACCGCGCGCAGTGTGGGCCGTCGCGTTCGCCAGCGTCATCGCCTTCATGGGTATCGGTCTGGTCGACCCGATCCTCAAGCCGATCGGCGAACAACTGCACGCCTCGCCCTCTCAGGTGTCGCTGCTGTTCACCAGCTACATGCTCGTCACCGGCGTCGCGATGCTCATCACCGGCGTCGTGTCCAGCCGATTCGGGCCCAAGCGCACATTGCTGGCCGGCCTGGCCGTCATCGTGGTCTTCGCCGCCCTCGCCGGCATGTCCGGTTCCGTCGGCGAGATCATCGGATTCCGCGCCGGCTGGGGACTGGGCAACGCCCTGTTCATCGCCACGGCGCTCTCGACCATCGTCGGCGCAGCATCCGGCGGCGTCGCCCGCGCGATCATCCTCTACGAGGCCGCACTGGGCATCGGAATCGCAACCGGCCCGCTGGTCGGCGGCCTCCTCGGTGGATTCAGCTGGCGCGGACCGTTCTTCGGCGTCGCGGTACTGATGGCCATCGCATTCATCCTGCTGATCGTCATGCTCCCGGACACCCCCAAGCCCGCGCACAGCACGTCGATCCTCGATCCGTTCCGGGCACTGCGACACCGCGGACTGCTGACCGTCGGCATCACCGCACTGCTCTACAACTACGGATTCTTCACCCTGCTGGCGTACACCCCGTTCCCCCTGGACATGGGCACCTACTCGATCGGTTTCATCTTCTTCGGTTGGGGCCTCTGCCTGGCCGTGGCATCGGTGTTCATCGCACCGAGACTGCAGCGGGCCTACGGAACGCTGAACATGATGATGCTCTCGCTCCTGCTCTTCGCCGTCGACCTCGGCGTCATGGCGATGTTCACCGAGAACAAGACCGTCCTGATCGTCGGAACCGTCGTGGCCGGCCTGTTCCTGGGCGTCAACAACACTCTGATCACCGAGACCGTCATGATCTCGGCGCCGGTGGAGCGCTCGACCGCGTCGGCGGCCTACAGCTTCGTCCGCTTCACCGGCGGTGCCGCCGCTCCCTACCTGGCCGGCAAGCTCGGTGAATCCAACATGCACGTCCCGTTCTGGGTCGGCGCGGCCTGCACGGCCCTGGCCATCGTCGTCCTTGCGAGCGGCCGAAAAGTCCTCGCTCACGTGGACGAACACGAGCCGGCACCACACAGCATCGACGAAGCCCGCGCGGTGACAGTAGGCGACTGAGCCTTTCGATCAACCGCTGGATCCGACGGCCGAGAGCATCGCTCTCGGCCGTCGACGTGTATCAATGGCCTCATTCGTCACATCCGTCTCATCAGTAACACTTTGGTAACCAATACCTCAGTAAAGGACTTTTCGGTTCGATGTACCGTCCGGTTGGTTTACGGTCACGTCATCACGGTTGTTCGTGTGACTCACCAACAACACTCGTTCCGCGTGGGAGGACGGGTGCGCGCAGCTCACTGCTGCCACTGACCGAAGGGCCACAATCTCCATGTCGCAGAAGTCGATCGCCAGGTCCAAGAAGGCGCGCCTCGCCGCAGCCGGGGCCGCCATGGCACTGTCACTGTCCATCGCTGCACCGGGAATCGCCAGTGCTCAGGAGCCCAGCACGCCGGAAAGCTCCGAGGTTCAAGCACCGGTGGGCGAAGAATCCGAGGGCGTCGAACCCGCCGCTCCCACAGGCGAACAGGGTGCCGCAGTAGAAGGATCGGGCACCGCAACAGCCGAAGGACAGATCGACGCACCTGTCCCGGCCGTCACGTCCGAGGACGCAGCCGCGGCCGCCGCAGCCGCAGTCCCGACACCCGAAGCCCCCTCCGCCGTTCGTCCACTGCCGCAGATCACCGGCGGCGTCGTGTTCAACGAAGACGGCACGGCCACAGTCAATCTCGACGTCATTCCGCAGTTGTCCGACGCCGAGAAGAAGGCGATCGCCGACGCCGAGGCCGCCAGCAAGGAAGCCGCAGCCGCATCGGCTGCCGCCCAGGTACGACTCGAGACGGCCAAGGCAGCCGAGGCCACCGCGAGCACCGACGCCACCAAGGCAGAGGTTGCTGCTGCCGAGGCAGACGTCAAGGCCAAGGCCGCCGTCACGGCCGCCTCGAACGCCAAGGTCGAGAGCGCAGCAGCGAGCGCAGCGGTCACCGCAGCGAAAAACACCGCTGCCGAACTGAAGACCAAGGCCGACGAAACCAAGGCCGCCGCCGACAGCGCTGCAACAGTCGCAGCCGAGGCAGAGGCGAAGGCGAAGGAGCTCGAAGCCGCAGCCGTCTCGGGCGACCCCGAGGCCACCGCCGCAGCCGAGGCAGCTCGCGCAGACGCCGACGCGAAGGCCGAACTCGCCGCCACCGCCAAGGTCGAAGCCGACGCATCGAACAAGGCGCTCGCGGATTCCGTTACCGCTGTTCAGGATTCGTTCAAGAACTTCAACCTCGCCAAGGTGACCGCTGCAGTTCGCGCTGCCGCTGCCACTGCCGCGAAGTCGCTGGCACTGAACATCGAGGCTCAGACCGCTGCCGCAGTGGCCGCAGTGGCCGAGCAGAACGCGAAGAACCTCGAAGCCGCAGCCGAGGCCGCCGCAGGTGAAGACACTGCATCCGAGAAGGCCGCAGCCGACGCCCGCACTGCCGCCGACGCAGCGAAGGCCGACGCCGACGCCAAGGCCGAGGCGGCAACCGCTGCCCAGGCTGCACTCGATTCCGCGCCGTCGGACGCCGATGTCGCTGAGTTGCAGGCCAAGGCCGACGCAGCCGCAGCGGCACTGGTGACGGCGAATACGGCCGTCGAGACGGCGAACGCCGACCTGCAGGCCAAGACCGACGCAGCCGCGGCCGCCAAGACCAAGGCCACGGAGGCAGCAGCCACGCTGAAGACGGCTCAGGACGCCGCAACGGCCGCCAAGACCGAGGCCGACGCCAAGGCGAAGGCCGAGGCCGATCTCAAGGCCGAGGCAGCCGAATTGGCAGCCAGCGGACCGAAGTTCGAGTGGACCATCAACCTCGGCAATACCGTGAAGGAAGACGTGCCCGTCACCGAGGTCGACGAGAACACCGTCGTCGTCGACGAGACCGGAGTCTCGCTCGTCGGCGTCAAGAACGAGGACGGATCCTTCACCGTCGCGGACTACTTCACCACCGACGACAACGGCGTCGTCAGCGTGGCCGGAGAGCTCCCGCCGGTCGATCTGGCACTCGGCGATTCCTCGAACGAGGCGTCGGGCGCTTCGGACAGCTCGTCGAACACCCCGGTGATCCTGGCCGGTGTCGGCGTGGTCGTCGTCGCAGCTGCCGGTGGCGCGTTCTACCTGCGTCGCCGCAGCTCCACCGATGCCACCTCGTAACACCCGCTGGCTGTGGACGGCGATCCTGACGTTCGTTCTTCTCGTATCAGGTTGTGCGTGTGACGAAGTCGGGATCGCCGCACCCGATCGTTCGCCGGTGCAGTCACAGATCTCGGGGGCTGCACCGACGGGCGATGTCGCCCCCTCTCGACCGGAGTACATCGAGCTGCGCTCGGCGGACGGGTCGACCTATCTGAGCAGTCCCATTCATCCGGACCCCCTCTATCGCGGCGGGGAAAGCGGGCAGGTGCTGAACCCGGTCGACGAACTACCCGCGTGGTGGGCCGAGAGCGGAATGCCGGGAACCGACACCGAACAAACCGTTGTTGTTGCCGGACACAACTATTCGAAGCGGGACGCCCCGTTCAAGGCACTCCGAGTGGTGACACCGGGAGACACCGTCGTACTACGCACGGCCAACGGCACTGTGGAGTACGCAGTCGAAACGGTAGGCCCCCTGCCGAAGGGATCACTGTTGGCGGACAACGAACTCCGCAAATCGGTGCCCGGTCGATTGATCCTGGCCAACTGCGACGTTCAAGGCGGCGAGCCGACCGACGACAACTTCGTCGTCGTCGCGCAGTTGATTCGCTGAAACAGGCTTGTAGACAATCACTGTCGCGGCCGGGCCCCCGGTCCGGCCGCGACAGTGACTACAGACCGAGGTCTGCCAAGCCCAGCAGTGATCGGTATTCCAGCCCTTCGGCGGCGATGACCTCGTCCGCACCCGTCGCCCGATCCACGACAGTGGCGACCCCGACCACCGTCGCGCCCGCGTCGCGCAGGGCTCGAACTGCGGTCAGGGGCGAATTGCCGGTCGTCGTCGTATCTTCCACTACGAGAACACGTTTGCCGACGATGTCCGGTCCCTCGATCTGACGCTGCATGCCGTGCGCCTTCGCTGCCTTGCGCACCACGAATGCGTCGATCGGCCGGCCCTGCGCGTGCATGATCGCCATCGCCACCGGATCTGCGCCCATCGTCAAACCGCCGACCGACGCGAAATCCCAGTCGGCGACGAGTTCGCGCATCAGCGAACCGATCAAGGCACCTGCGCGATGATGGAGGGTCGCCCGACGCAGATCCACGTAGTAGTCGGCTTCCTTGCCCGAGGACAACGTCACCTTCCCGTGCACGACGGCGAGCTCTTTCACCAGATCGGCCAGTTCCTGCCTGTCCGAATTCGCAGCGCTGTCGGCCATGTTCGGGTTCCTCTCGTCGTGCCATGAGGCGGTCGGGTCGGTACGAACTTACCCACCGAGATTCTCGACCACCCGCACCCGGGTACTGGGCGCAGCGCTCCCCTACGCGGCGACCTCGGCGGCGCGGTGCTCGTCCAGGGACTCCTTGGTTTCGACGAACGGTTCGGGCGCGGTCACCGAGCGAGCCTTCGCGACCAGCGACGAGGGGAACGATCCGACGGCCTCGGACAGCTGATACGCCGTGTCGTTGTACACCCGCACCGCGCCGGCAATCCGCTTCTCGGTGACAGTCAGGTCGCCGGCCGGCCCCTGGAACGCCCAGTTGCCGACGACACTGCGGCGCGCTTCGGCGTCGTCGAGAACCGCGTGGAAGGCGGCGGACAGAGCGTTCTCGGCGGCAGCCTGCGCCTGCAGGCCCAGTCCGCGATCACGGACTGCCTTGGACCACGAACGCGCTCCGGCGAGCTGACGCAGCAGGTCGCCCGACAGGTCCGCCGACTCGGCCGCAGTCAGAAACGGTTGCAGTTGCTCGTATCGACGCTCGAGCTCGATGTCGACGAGCCGTGCGCTCTGCTCGGCCAGACCGCGGTACCGCGCGAGTCGGCGCACCACACTCAGGACATAGCCGAGAACGACGAGTACCAGCACGAGGACCACAACGCCCGAGAAAACCGTCACGAGGTACGAATTTAACGGTGCCCGGCCGCCGAGGCCGGTAGGCACGCCCGAGAATGATCAGGGTTGGTTGCGTCGCCGATCCGCATCGAACGGAATCGGACGGGACACAGGCGGACGCGGTACCGGTCGCACCGGATTCACCGATCGGGTGGCCTGCGGTCCGCTCTGATCCGGCCTCGGTGGACTCGGCCGTCGAGTCGCCTCCTGCGGACGAGAGTCGGCCGCAGGACTTCTCGTCTCCACACCGCGAGGCTCGACACTGCGCGGCTCCACACCGCGCGGCGGGACGTTTCCGGACTGCTGGTTGCGGGGCGGCCCGACGCGCGGTTCCTGCACCAACGGTCGACCCGGATCGCTTCGATCACGAACGGACTCGCCGCCGCCCGGACGCGAGCCGTACACCGCGCTACCGCGGACCGGCGGCAGAACGTGCAGCATCCCCGACAGTCGCGCCACCGCATCGATCGCGGCATCCCAATCGCGCCCCGAGCTGGTCAGGGGCATCGATCCGAGAGTCCAGTCCTGTTCACTCCACAACAGCTGCAGATTCTCGGGAATCGACTCGGTGAACGCCGCCATCCGCTGGTCACAGACACGACGAGCGATGTCGACGTCGGTGGCGAACACCACTCGCGGTCCGATGGACCCGAGCAGTTGCATGTCCTCGTCGCGCGGAGGTGGCGTCGAGCGGGGCCTCAGGTCGATATCGACGTCGGAGCCGACGGAACGCTGCACGGCCACGATGGTGCCCGTTTCCTCGACGTCGAAGAGTACGAACTCCTCACCACGCCGAACTCCGGTGACGACGCCGAGAGCCACATCGAACTCGGGCTTGGACAGCGCGGCGCGCGAGAACTGGGTGACCAGCTCTCGGTCGTGGGGTCGGTACTCGTACCCCTGGGCCTTGGCCCACATCTGCCGAACCCGACCGGATCCATCTCGCTTGGATCGGTCGATGTAGAGCAGCGCTGCTGCGCCCACGAGTGCAATTACCGCCAGGCCGAACCACATTGCCGTCATCGCGAACCACCTTAATCGACTTCCACCTCGCGCCCGTCCACGGCCGCCGACTCCTGTGAACGGTCACAGGAGCCACGCGGGGACCCGAGGGCCGTTCCGCAGGCTCCACTCCCGCGTCACCTCAGGGTCATTCCGCAGGCTCCACCCCCGCCTCACCCTCCGAGCTTGGGGGTCTCGATGATGACGTTCGCACGGATGATTCCGTTCTCGACGGCCTCGCCCTGCACCACGACGAAAGCACCGACGGCCAACGACGCGAGATCGCGACCGGACAACGAAATTATCTGGGTCTGCGGAGTGGTCTGCACAGTGACGGGAGCGCCGTCGAGGCCGTCGAGCGTCAGAGTCGAACCGTCGTTGGCGTTGATCGTTCCCACCGACGAGCCGAGCTGGCCGAGGATCTCGGGAATGCCGCCCGGGATGAGCTCGGGTGTGGTTGTCGCACCCGATTCCGTGGGCCGCGGCGTGGTCGTGGGCGCGCTGGACGGCGAGGGCCGGATGGAGGTGGACGGTGCCGCGGCGGTGGTGCCCGGTTCGTCGCGCCCTCCGCTCAGAAACGCAATCCCGAACGAGACGACGATGACGAGCACAACGAGCCCGATCAGCGCCAGAACCCACGGACGGGGCCCCTTACTGCCGGAATCGACGCTGTTCGGCTCCTGCGGCGGCGGCGCACCCTCGAACTGCTGGGTGCCCCCGAACTGCTGTGGTTGTCCAAACTGCTGGGTGTGACCGTATTGCTGGGTGTCGTATCCCGGGGCCTGTCCGTAGGCCTGGTTCGCGGCCGCCTGCTGCGCCGGGTCGAAGGGCGGGAACGCCTGCGTCGGCTGGTAGCCCGGTGGGTACGCCTGCGGGTCGGGGTTGCCGTAGGCCTGGGTCGGATACGCCTCCGTCGGCTGAGCGCCCGGATACTGCTGGGCATCCGGATACTGCTGGGCATCCGGATACTGCTGGGCATCCGGATACTGCTGGGCGTCCGGGTACTGCTGGGCACCTGGGTGCCCGTAGTCCTGGGTCGGCTTGGATGACTCCGGCTGCTGCGCCGCGTCCTGATCGCGATCTCTAGGTGCTCGCGGGTCGTCCGGATTTGTCATTCCACGAGGGTACCCACGCCGAGAACGTCAACAGTGGCAACCGACAGCAGGCCCGCACGAGGTCTCGTGCGGGCCTGCTCCGGCTGGTTGCCGGCTCGGGCGTTAGCCCAGGATGAGCCGTTCGCCGTCGGGGCTGACGTTGACGGGCACCACGTCGCCGTCGTGCACGTCACCGGCGAGGAGGAGCTTCGCCAGCTGGTCACCGATTGCCTGCTGAATCAGTCGGCGAAGCGGTCGAGCACCGTACAGCGGGTCGTAACCGCGTACGGCCAGCCACATCTTGGCCGGCGACGACACGTCGAGAGTCAGTCGACGAGCTGCCAGACGGTTCGCGAGGAAGCCGAGCTGGATGTCGACGATCGACTCGAGCTGGTCCTCCGACAGTGCGTCGAACACGACGACGTCGTCGAGCCGGTTGACGAACTCGGGCTTGAACGAGCGCCGCACCGCGTCCATCACTTCGTCCTTGGTACCGCCGGCACCGAGGTTCGAGGTGAGGATCAGGATCGTGTTGCGGAAGTCGACCGTGCGGCCCTGGCCGTCGGTGAGCCTGCCCTCGTCGAGCACGGCCAGCAGGATGTCGAACACATCCGGGTGTGCCTTCTCCACCTCGTCGAAAAGCACCACCGTGTACGGACGCCTGCGTACCGCCTCGGTCAGCTGGCCGCCGGCCTCGTAGCCGACGTAGCCCGGAGGGGCACCGACGAGTCTGGCCACGGCGTGCTTCTCGCTGTACTCACTCATGTCGATGCGCACCATCGCGCGTTCGTCGTCGAAGAGGAACTCCGCCAACGCTTTCGCGAGCTCGGTCTTACCGACGCCGGTGGGTCCGAGGAACAGGAACGAGCCCGTCGGACGGTTCGGGTCGGCCACCCCGGCGCGGGCCCGTCGGACGGCGTCGGACACCGCTTGCACTGCATCTTTCTGTCCGACGACTCGCTTGCCGAGTTCGTCTTCCATCCGCAGCAGTTTGGCGGTCTCGCCTTCCAGCATTCGGCCGGCCGGAATTCCGGTCCACGCCGCCACCACGTCGGCGACGTCGTCCGGGCCTACCTCCTCCTTGAGCATCACGTCGCCCTGGGCAGGTGAATCCTCGGTCTTGGCCGCGAGTTCCTTCTCCAGGGTCGGGATCCGGCCGTACCGCAGTTCGGCGGCCTTGCCGAGATCACCGTCGCGTTCGGCGCGATCGGATTCTCCGCGAAGGTTCTCAAGTTCTTCCTTGAGCACCCGCACCGAGTCGATGGCGTTCTTCTCGTTCTGCCACCGCGTGCTGAGCTCGGCCAGCTTCTCCCGCAGGTCGGCAAGTTCCTGACGCAGTTTGTCCAGCCGGGCCTTCGATGCGTCGTCGGTCTCCTTGGCCAGGGCCATCTCCTCGATCTCGAGGCGACGGACGGCTCGTTCCACCTCGTCGATCTCGACGGGGCGCGAGTCGATCTCCATGCGCAGACGTGATGCAGCCTCGTCGACGAGGTCGATGGCCTTGTCCGGCAGGAACCGGGCCGTGATGTACCGGCCGCTGAGGGTCGCGGCGGCCACCAGGGCGGAGTCCGTGATGCGGACGCCGTGGTGCACCTCGTAGCGTTCCTTGAGTCCGCGCAGGATGCCGACGGTGTCTTCGACCGACGGCTCCCCGACGTAGACCTGCTGGAAGCGGCGTTCGAGGGCGGCGTCCTTCTCGATGTACTTGCGGTACTCCTCCAGCGTCGTTGCACCGACGAGACGCAGTTCGCCACGCGCAAGCATCGGCTTGATCATGTTGCCCGCGTCCATCGCCGAGTCGCCGGTGGCTCCTGCGCCCACGATGGTGTGCAGCTCGTCGATGAACGTGATGACCTGACCGGCGGAGTTCTTGATGTCGTCGAGCACGGCCTTGAGCCGTTCCTCGAACTCACCGCGGAACTTCGCGCCTGCGACCATCGAACCGAGATCGAGGGATACGACGGTCTTGCCTCGCAGGCTTTCGGGTACGTCGCCGGCGATGACGCGTTGCGCGAGTCCTTCGACGATGGCGGTCTTGCCGACACCGGGTTCACCGATCAGAACGGGGTTGTTCTTGGTTCGGCGGGACAGCACCTGGACGACACGCCTGATTTCGGTGTCGCGACCGATGACGGGATCGAGCTTGCCTTCTCGGGCGAGCGCCGTCAGGTCGGTGCTGTACTTCTCCAGCGCCTGGTAGGTGTTCTCCGGATCCGCGCTGGTGACGCGGGCACTGCCGCGGACCGCCTGGAACGCGTCGCGCAGCTCGTTGGCTCCGGCACCATGGCCGGAGAGGAGCTTGGCGACGTCGTCGTTTCCGGTCGCGAGACCCACCATGAGGTGTTCGGTGGAGACGAACTCGTCGTCCAGTTCGGTGGCCAGGTGCTGCGCTGCGGTGATCGCGGCGAGGGTTTCACGGCCGAGTTGCGGAGTGGTGGTCGAACCGGATGCCGAGGGCAGGCGATCGACGAGGTTCTGCGCTTCTCGACGCACCGTTGCGGGGTCGACGCCGACGGCCTTCAGCAATGGTGTGGCGATGCCGTCGGTCTGATCGAGCAACGCCACCAACAAATGTGCCGGACGAATATCCGGGTTACCGGCCGCGGATGCGGCCTGCAGGGCAGCGGAAAGTGCTGCCTGCGACTTCGTGGTGGGAGTGAAACTGTCCACCGGTCACCTTCTTTCCAGTGTGGGGTTCGAGCGTGTCGCTGGGTACAACCATAGACAAGTTGAGTCTGTTCCGCTCAACCTTGATTTTTCTCGTGCGCGTTTTGCGTACCCGGAGGGGCGCAAGACGCGCACGAGGGCGAAGCCCTGATGCGCGAAAGTCTCGATCGGTCTACTTTGGTGACGGTCGAAGGTGTCAATCGGTGGGGGTGGAGGTTGCTCGACGCACGCACGGTCTCCCTGGTCCGCACCGGATTCAAGTCGGTAGCGGCTGCACCGAACGGTCCCGAACAGCTGTCCCGGTCGTTCTACGCTCACCTTTTCGCCGAGTATCCCGACTTCCGTTCCCTGTTCCCGGCGTCGATGGACGCATTGCGCGAGCATTTCGTCCTGGCACTGGGGTACATCTTCGACAATCTGGACGACGCCGACCGCGTCGAGCCGTTCCTCGAACAGCTGGGCCGGGACCACCGCAAGCACGGAATTTCCGGGGCACATTTCCGGGCGGGGAGTTCGGCGCTGATCAGCGCCTTCCGGAGCTTCGCCGGCACCGAGATGTGGACCGACGAGGTCGAGACCGCCTGGCGAGACGCCCTCACCGTGGTGAGCAACGCGATGGCCGCCGCCGCCGACAACGACGAGCTGCCCCCGTACTGGAGCGCGACGGTCGTCGAACATCACCGCCTGCTCGACGACCTGGCCGTGGTGCGACTGAAGACCGACGGGGAGATTCCGTACTTCCCCGGCCAGTACGTCAGTGTGCAGATTCCGCAGCGGCCCAAACTGTGGCGCTACCTGTCCCCTGCCATTCCCAGCAACCCCTACGGCGAGATCGAGTTCCATGTTCGACGCGTATCCGGAGGCTGGGTATCACCGGCGATGGTCACCGAAACGACTGTCGGCGACCGTTGGCTGATCAGCCCGCCGCTGGGCGGCATGCACGTCGATTGCACGATCGGCGAGGACGTGCTGATGATCGCCGGGGGCACCGGTTTGGCACCGTTGCGCGCGCAGGTGATGGAGATGGCCCAGCGCAGCACCAATCCGCGGGTGCATCTGTTCGTCAGTGGGACGTATCCGTGCGACCTCTACGACCTCGACACACTGTGGCAGCTGTCGTTGTCGAATCCGTGGCTGACGGTGGTGCCGGTGACCGAGGAGCTCGAGGATCCGTGGTGGCACTCGGGTCCGACGCGCGAACTCCCGTGGGGCATGCATCATCGACTGCACGGCCCGGTGGGCAAGGTGGTGACGCGGTTCGGCTCGTGGGCCGATCGGCAGATTCAGATCTGTGGATCGCCGTCGATGGTGCGCACCACGCTGTACGCACTGCGCAAGGTCGGTACGCCGATGGAGCACATTCAGCACGATCCGTTCTGACTGCGCTGCAACGCTTTTCAGCCGGGAATGATCTTTCGGCCGGAGATCGACCGCGGCGGGAGGTCCTCGACGATGCCTCCGACAACCAGCCGCGGTGTCCAGCTCTCGGTGACGAGCCTGCCGTCTCCGGTGATGATCGCCTCGGGATCGGGGTCGACGAGAATGGGGTATCCGGTGTCGGACGTAGCTCCGACATTCTGCACCAACAGGCCGTTCTCGATGGTGTAGTACACGTGCACCGGGTGCAGGTCGGAGTCGAAAGCCCAAGGGCGGCCGATGAATATCACTGCGTCGCCGGTGTCGTCGAGCACCGATACGGAACCGTCTCGCTCGAGCCGCAACTCCCAGCACGCAGGCATGGATGCGGTGAACTCGAATCGATGCGGAGCCTGGGCTTCGAGCAGGTGAATCATCAACAACGCACCCTCGCGTGGGTCTCGTTGCGGCACAACCACTTCGAACGATCCACATTCGTAGAATCTGGATCCGAACGGTCCCGGTACGCCTACCCCGAGCTCGTCGGCGATCGCCAATTCCAGGCGGATCGAGCCACATCCGTTCTCGGCCCGCAAGGTGATGCCCTCGGAAGGATGGGGCATCGGGGACTCGTCGCGGGGCGCGTAGGACAACACCGCTCGCAGCAGCGGCTCGGCGACCTCGGCGTCACCGTCTCGGGAATCGAACGTGCGTCGTCGTCGTCGATCGGTCATCGTCACCCCCTTCGCCTGACTCGACCAGTTTGCCACCCTCGACCCCGATCGCGCGTCCGATTCTGCGGAAAACCATCCATTCGATGCAGTGGTCTGCTAGCGCGCGTCAGGCCCCGGCAGCCGCCTTGGCGGCAATCCGCGCCTGCACTTCCGGACGCCTGAGCGGAGGCACCGTCGGAGGTGGCTGCCGCCGGTCCGGCAGGGCGTCGAGCAGCCGATGCGTCGTGGCCGTCACCTCGGCGACTGCCGTCTCGAACGCGTCACGGGTGGCGTCGGACGTCTTCTGCACTCCGCTGATCTTGCGGACGTACTGACGCGCCGCAGCCTCGATCTCGTCGTCGGTGGCGTGTGGTTCCAATCCCCGCAGGGTGGTGATGTTTCGGCACATTCCCCGACGATAGACCCGCAGGTCACACCTCGAGAAGACCTGCGATCGCCTTCAGACACAGCTCGCGAACCTGTTCCCTCTTCAGGGTCCTGCGCTCCACCCAGTCGTGACAGACCGCGCGGACGAATGCCACCCACCCGCGGAGCGCGGCCCGGATCATCTGGTCGTCGTGGAACTGGTCGGGCAGCGCGTCGAGAATGCGTTGCTGCTGGATGTCGAACTCGCGCGTGAGGATGTCGTTGATGCGGTCGTCTCCGAGCAGCGCGCCTCGATTGACCGCTCGGACGCCGTGCGCATGCTCGTCGGTGTAGGCGATGTAGGCGTCGAGTCCGGCGGCTATCTGCTCGAGGACCGGCAACGACGGGTCCGGGGCGGTGACGGCGAGGTTGCGCTCGGATTCGGTGCGCACGATCTCGACGAAGAACTCCCGCTTGGACGGGAAGTAGTGGTACATCAGACCCCGTGAGACCCCGGCCAGGTCTGCCACTTCCTCGATCCATACGTCCTCGTAGGGACGTTCGGCGAACAGGGTCGACCCGATCTCGATCAGCTGCGCACGCCGCTGCTCCGGTGTCATGCGTTTTCGAGGTGTGGTCATGGGGTTTCGAACCTTACTTGACACGAGTTCAACGATGAGTACGGTCACTATTTGACACCGGTTCAACGAGTCGGTTCGGGGACTGAGGAGCGGCCATGTCGACGGAATTCGCACTGCGAGACGGCGCACTACCGCATCCGCCGTATCGATTGCCGATACTGGGCGACGTCATCGGTGTCGACCCGCGCTCGCCGATCCAGGATTCGACCGCTCTGGCCGCACGGCTCGGACCGATGTTCGAGCGCCACATCCTCGGCAAGCGCTTCGTCTTCGCCTCGGGTGCCGACGTGGTCGGCGATCTCTGCGACGAACGCCGCTTCGAGAAGTTCCTGCCGCCGGGCGTCGAGCGCCTCCGCGACATCGGTGCCGACGGCCTGTTCACCGCCTACAACGACGAGCCCAATTGGCAACGGGCCCACGATCTGCTGCGGCCGGCGTTCACCGCCGGAGCCATGCGCGGCTACCACGACATCATGGTGAACGTCGCGGACGATCTGATCGAGCACTGGAGCGAGCGTTCGCGCGACGCGTCGACGACCGATGTGTCCTCGGACATGACGAAGCTGACGCTCGAGACCATCGGACGCACCGGATTCAGCTACAGCTTCGGCTCGTTCACCCGCGCCGAACCACACCCGTTCGTGTCCGCGATGGTCGGCGCACTGACGTACAACCAACGGCGGGCGTTGGTATCGATCCCGGCGTTCGCCGCGCCGCTGTTCGCCCGATCGGACCGCCGATACGAGCAGAACAAGAAGTACCTGGCCGAGGTACTCACCGACGTCGTACGTACTCGTCGACAGTCCGACGAGGACTTCACCGACCTACTGCAGATCATGATGGACGCGGCGCGCGAGGCCGACAACCCGAATGCCCTGAGCGAAGCCAACATCGGCCACCAGATTCTGACGTTCTTGATCGCCGGGCACGAGACCACCTCTGGTGCATTGTCTTTCGCACTGTACTTCCTGGCCACCCACCCCGAGGTCTTCGAACGTGCCAGGGCCGAGGTGGACGAGATCTGGGGGACGGACAAGCCCGAGTTCGGCCAGGTCCCCAAACTCCGGTACGTCCGCCGAGTCCTGGACGAATCACTGCGTCTGTGGCCGACGGTTCCCGCGTTCGGACGCGGCGCACGAGCCGACACCGTCATCGGCGACGGCTACCCCATGGCGGCAGGAGACTGGGCGATCGTGCTCGCGACGGCCCTGCACCGAGATCCGGTGTGGGGCGATCGGCCGGAGAAATTCGACCCCGACAACTTTCTGCCCGCCCGCATCAAAGCTCGGCCGGCGCACGTGTACAAGCCCTTCGGGACGGGCGAAAGAGCATGCATCGGAAGGCAATTCGCCATCCATGAGGCCGTACTGGTACTCGGAACCGTGCTGCAACGCTTCGATCTGCAGGCCGACCCGTCGTATCGACTGAAGGTCACGGAGCGGCTGACCATGATGCCCGAGGGCTTTCGGGTGCAGCCGACGGTGCGCACGTAGTCAGTCCGGCAGCAGCGGTACCGATACCCCCGGGTCTCGTCCGAGCAGTACCCCGCGCGTCAGCGACGTCGACCCGAACTTCTTGTGCACCCCGTCCAACGCACGGTCGAGTGCCGACGCCTCGGGTGGTCTACGTACCGAGGGGGGGTCGAACTGCAGTTCCAGTTGCTCGGCTCCGCCCCTGTCGATGCTCGAGACCGTCACCCCGACCAGAGTGATGCCCTTCTCCGCGATCAGCGGAGCCGCCTCGTGCAGCAGCTCGAGTGCGGCATCGAGGATGTCCCGGGTGTCGGCGGTGGCGCGATCGAGGGTGTGCGATCGGGTGGCCCGGGTGAAATCGGCAAACCGCAAGCGCAACATCACGGTTCGGCCGGTCCGCTGCGCGCCCCGCATTCGGTGCGTGACGCGATCGACGAGGCCGATCAACGACGCCTCCACCTCGGCCGCGTCGTGCCGCCCGCGGCCCAGGGCCCGCTGGGCACCGATGGAACTGCGCGACTTTCCGGGCTGCACGCGGCGCGGATCTCGGCCCATGGCCAGTGCGTACAGGTGCGCTCCTGCGCCCTTTCCCAACACCGAGGCCAGCGATCTCTCGCCGTAGGCCGCGATGTCTCCCACGGTTCTGATGTCGAGTACGTGCAGCTTCTCGGCGGTGACCTTGCCGACGCCCCACAGCCTTTCGATGTTCAGCGGGTGCAGGAACTCGAGTTCACCACCGGGTGGCACCAACAGCAGCCCGTCGGGTTTGGCGAACGCACTGGCCACCTTCGCCAGGAACTTGGTGGTGGCAATCCCGACGGTGATTGGGAGCCCTACCTGTTCGGCGACGTCGCGGCGCAGTTGCTGCCCGATGTCGAGTGCGCTGCCCGCTATCTTGCGCAGGCCTCCGACGTCGAGAAAGGCCTCGTCGATGGAGATTCCCTCGACGAGCGGCGTCGTGTCGTGAAAGACGTCGAACACGTCCTTGCTCGCCTGGGAGTACGCCTCCATACGCGGCGGCACGACGATCGCCTGCGGACAGACCGCCCGCGCCTGCCCACCGCTCATCGCGGTGCGTACCCCGAAGGCCTTGGCCTCGTAGCTGGCCGCGAGTACCACTCCCCCGCCGACGATCACCGGTTTTCCCCGCAGCCGCGGGTCGTCTCGCTGCTCCACCGAGGCATAGAAGGAGTCGAGATCGGCGTGCATGATGCTCGCTTCCCCGCTCTTCGCCTTCCCGGCGTTCGACTCCACGATTTGATGCTCCCACGAGGCACCGACATCCCCGTTACCTGCATCGAGCCCGAAAAACACCCCGAGAAAGTGACCCAGGTCACCTGATGTGCCATTGTTGAGTCGTCGGATCACGCGAACGGCTGGAGACAACTGTGACGGCCTGGTGGCGGTGGTACGGAGCACTCGGCGTACTCGGCTGCATCGCCTACTTCGCGGTGCCCGACTCCGCCTGGTCGCAATCGATCTTCGTCGTGGTCGGGGCGTCCGCCGTCGCCGCCACGATCGTGGGAACCAGGCTGAACCGTCCGCGCAACCGAACCGCCTGGTGGAGCATCGCCGCGGGCACCGCGGTGTGGGTGCTCGGCGACATCGTCTACGAGTGGCTTCACGCCGGCGGAGGCGTCGCGCCCTACCCGTCGCTCGCCGACGCGCTCTACCTCGTCGGCTACCCGATCTACGGTTTCGGACTGTTCCTGCTGGTCCGGCACAAGTGGCGGGCGAGCGAACGCGGCCACATCGCCAACAGCGCTATCGTGATGGTCGCATTCGCACTGCTCACCTGGGTTTTTGCGGTCCAACCGTCGCTGGACGGGGACGGCATTTCCGGCGTCGCCGGGCTGGTCGATGTCGCCTATCCCGCGATGGACATCTTTCTGCTCGGGTTGCTCGCCCACTTCGTCGGCTCTCGTCAGTGGCGGGCACTGTCCTACCGACTGCTCACCGCGGCGGTGGTCCTGCTCGTCGTCACCGACACCGTGAACAACTTCTCCATCGTGTCCGATTCCTCGGCCGACCGCTCGCTGCTCGACGCGGGGTGGACGTTGTCCTACGTCCTCATCGGCGTCGCCGCACTCCACCCGTCGATGCGGAGAATCACCAGCCCCACCATCGAATCCGACGCCCACCTGATGGCGTCGTTCACTACACCGTCCGTCGTCGTGCTGACCGCCGCCACGCTCACCGCCCCCGCCGTGATGGTCGTCGAAGTCGTGCGCGAGAAGCCGATCGCACAATGGGGATGGGCGGTCATGCTGTGCGCGGGCATTCTGGTGGTCCTGGTGATCCTGCGCATCACCGACCTGCTGCGGCTGCTGCACACCCAGACCGTTCAGCTTCGCGCCGTCGCCGACACCGACCACCTCACCGGGCTGGCCAATCTGCGCGCTCTCGAACACCGGATCTACGGCAACGCCGGTGAATCGACGTTGCTGACGGTCGACATCGACCGCTTCACCGAAATCAACGACACGTTCGGACGGGGCCTCGGAGATCAGGTGTTGGCCGCCGTCGCCACCCGACTGCGCACGGTGGGCGACGACGCGATCCTGTTGGCACGCTTGGCCGGTGACGAATTCGCGTTGTGCGGTGAATCGGATTCGATGGATCCCGCAGCCCTCGCCCGCGACATACTGGAACAATTCTCGACGCCGTTCGAGGTGGGCAACATGTCGTTGCTCATCGAAGCGAGCGTGGGGGTGGCGACGAACGCCCCGGCGCGCGTCGCCGAGGACGACGCCACACCCGACCGTCTGGTGCAGCGCGCCGACCTCGCCGTGCAGGCCGCGAAGACCGTGCAATCGCGCGTCGCGTACTACGACCGGTCCATGGACCGGGACAAGAGCGAGCAGTTGATCATGCTGGGCGAGCTCACCGCCGCCCTCGCGTCGGATCAACTGAGACTGCGCTATCAGCCCCAGGTCGATCTGGACTCGATGACCGTGGTGGGGGTCGAAGCCTTGCTGCGTTGGCACCACCCGAGTGGAGACATTCTCTCTCCCAGCGCATTCCTGCCCACGGCCGAGCACACCGGACTGATCCGCCCACTGACCCGCTACGTTCTCGAGCAAGCCCTGGCGGAACGACAGCGATGGGCAGCATCGGGCCTGCACCTGCGCATGGCCGTCAACATCTCCACCCGAAACCTGTTCGACGACAGTCTGATCTTCCACGTGTCCCGAGTCCTGTCCGAGTTCGATTGCCCTGCAGAGCAGTTGACCTTGGAGGTCACCGAGAGCTCCGCGATGACCGACCCCGCCGGTGCCACGGAAGTGCTGGCCGGTCTGCACGCCATGGGAGTGCAGGTCGCCATCGACGATTACGGCACGGGCTACAGTTCTCTGGCCTACATCGAGCGCCTCCCGGTCCAGGAACTCAAGATAGATCGAACGTTCGTCAGCGGAATGTCGCACAATGCCACTCACGCCGCCATCGTTCGCTCGACCATTGAACTGGCGCGCACACTGGGGCTGTCGGTGACCGCAGAGGGCGTGGAGGACGAAAGGACGGTATCGGTGTTGCGTGAGCTGCGATGCGGACGGGCGCAGGGCTTCCATCTGGGCCGCCCCACCCCCGGCGAGCACCTGCCCGCCCTCGTCGACGAACTGAACGAGAACCTGAAAACTGTTATCGGAGAACGGATATCATGACCGAAGCCACACTGTCGGTATACGCGGCCATTCGATCTCGCCGCGACGTGCGAGCCGAGTTCGACGGAACCGTCGTCGACGACGACACCTTGCGCCGCATCCTCGGCGCAGCGCATCAGGCACCGAGCGTCGGCAACACCCAGCCCTGGGATTTCATAGTGGTCCGCAAACCCGACACGTTGAGCGCCTTCGCCGCACACGTCGCCGACTGCCGACAGGACTTCGCGAACAAGCTCGACTCCGAGCGCCGACAGACGTTCGACCCCATCCGTATCGAAGGGATCGAGACCAGCGGCACCGGAGTGGTGGTCACGTACGACCCGAACCGGGGAGGCCCGCACGTCCTCGGCCGCGATACCGTCGACGACACCGGATTGTTCTCGGCAGTACTGGCCATCGAAAACCTCTGGCTCGCAGCGATAGCCGAGAACGTCGGGGTCGGCTGGGTGTCGTTCTACGACGAGGCGTACCTCACCGAACTGCTCGACATCCCCGCCCCGGTGCGTCCGATCGCATGGTTGTGTGTGGGCCCGGTCGAGTCGTTCCAGGAGGTACCGGATCTCGAGCGATTCGGCTGGCGCACGGGGCGTCCACTGGACGATGCCCTGCACTTCGAGCAGTACCGCCGATCGTGAAAACCGCTCTCGCCGCGGCGACGGTCATGTGCCTCCTGCTCGTGGGGTGCTCTTCTGCCCCTGACGAATCCCCTTCGCCCGCAACCACGCCGGCAACAACTCCGGCGGCCGAACCCGCCCAGGCGCCCGATTCTGCCGATCCCGTCGGAACTGTCGTTCCGCTCCCGGGGGCTCCCGAGGGCATCGTCGTGGGGACGTCGGGCATCGCCGCCGCCGGAGTACGCGAGCCCGACGGCGTGGTGCTCTTCGACGCGGCGACGGGTGCCGTCCGGCAGATGGTCCAGACGACGGGCGCACCCCGGCATCTTTCGCTGGCAGGTCCCGACGGCCCGGTCCTGGCCCCGCTCGAAGGCAGTGACGAACTACTCGAAGTGGCGCTGAACGACGGCGCGATCCTGTCCACGGCCACGGGTGTCGGACGGCAGCCGCACGACGCGGTGCTCACCTCCGGCGGCACGATCGTGGCCACCAACGAGATGGGCGGCGGGGTGACCTTCCTGCGCGAGGGATCGGTCGTGTCGGAGCTACCGCCGGGCCCGGTCCAGCCCGGTGGCGCTGCCGCTCTCGGCCCGTACACCGCCGTCGCAGACGTGCAGGGCAACGGTGTGTGGGTCTACGACGGCGCGACCCAGCGGGAGGTGGCGCAGGCCCCGATCGGCGTCAAGCTGACCCACGCCGTGACGGTGAACGAGACAACGGCCGGGTTCGCCGATACCGACGGCGGGACCGTTCTTCTCGCTTCGGTCGACGCTGCGGGGAGTATCCGCCAGACCGCGTCGATCGAGGCCCCGGGTAATCCGTACGGACTTGCCGTCGACCGCGACCGGGCACTGCTGTTCGTGACGCTGACCGCGTCGAATCTGTTGCGCGTGGTCGATGTTTCGGACGTCTCCGCACCGCGAATCCTGGGCGACGTCCCGACCGTGACACAGGCCAACTCCGTTGCCGTGGACCCGCGCACCGGGGACGTTCTGGTGACCGGCAGCGACCCCGGCGCAACGAGTTCGATTCAGATCATCCCCCGCGCCGAGCTACCCGCGGGGTGAGTGATCACCAGCCGTAGGAGCCTGGGATGCCCTTGAACGGGCCGACCACGTCGTCGGTGATCCAGCCCTCGTAGAAACCGCCTTCTTGCGGCCGGACCGCCTCGCCGTCGATTTCGCAGTCGAGTCGGCTGGGTGAGAACGCGAGGTAGCCGGCGATCTCGGCGAACCGCGGTGTCGGGTTCTCGTAGCTCCACCCCGCGGCCGGTGCCACGGCGTCGCCGCCGTGCACGTCCCAGTACGTCGCCGCGCCCTTCCATTCGCAGTGCGTCGACCGGGCCTCGGACGGCGTCAACGCACCCGGAACCACGTCTGCGGGAGAGATGTACCAGGTGGGCGGATGGCTGGTTTCGAGCACTCGGTACGCAGCGGTGGTGCGCGCGACCACCTCGCCACCGAGCCGGACGACCAGCGAACGGTTGGAGGACTCGAGCTTCGGTGGACGGGGGTAATCCCACACCGACTCCTGACCCGGCTTCGGCTTCTCGGGAACTACAGATCTCGGCAGATTCTGGCTCATCACTCGATGGTGCCACCGGATGTCACGGAGCGTCGACGGGATAGAGATCGTCCACCCGTTCTTCGTCGAGAATCCAGCGATCGACGTCGTCCAATGGTTCGACCGTACGCACGGAGGTGACCGGAATATCGCGCGCCGGCACCTCGCGACGAACGTCCTCGACGGGTGCGGCCGGTACCGGGGTGGATGACACAGCAGACGCGGGCTCAGCCAGTTCCGGTCTCGGTTCGATCCCGGTCTGCAGCGGCACCACGTCGGCGGCCACGGTGTCGTCGTCTGCCTGCGTGAGGCTTCGGGCGTCGTCCGGGATCTCTGGATTGTTCGGCAGTTCGGCCGGTACTCGGACGAGGATGCCGAGTCCGTGGGTCGCGGCCAACAGACTGACCGGGGCGACCGTCGCAATGGCCGCCGACAGCGCCGGATGCAGTGTTCCGGCGTCGGAAATGAAGGCGTGCATGGCATTTGCGCCGATACTGACCAGAGCTGCCGTGATCAACACGCCCCAGAAGAAGCGTCGACCACTGCGTTGTTCCTCGAATTGGGCGAGTGCGATGACGGAGATCGTAGCCTGCAGGATGGTGCCGTCGACGATCACCGGCCACAGCCACGACAGTGATCGCGGGACGCCCGCCATCGTGGCGAGATCCCACAGTGCGGCGAAACTCAACACGAACGACGCGATTCCGATGACGGTGGTGATGACGACCGCACTGACGAGCGTCGCACGCAGGACCTTGTTCATGGGTCGTCATGAAACACGAGCCCACCGACAGGTTCGGCGACGAGCACGCTAGTGGCCCCGAATCCAGTGCGCAGATCACGTCCGGCACCGTGTGCTGCACTCCACCTCGATACTTCCGATCACGGCTCGGACGAGTGAACGCTCGATGATAACGAGGCAATCCGCTTCCAGTCTGCGCCTCCGTCGCCCCACCTTTTCCACATTCGGACCATGTATCCAGCTGGAAGCAAAACCATGATGATCACCATTAAGCAGAATGCCGTGACCGAGCCCTTCGACTGAACGTGTGACAGCGCGTCGAGCAGCGCAATAGAAATGCTGCCCAACAGAACTTGAACAAGTTGAAAGAGCAGCTCGTTCGCATTGCTGTTCGGATCCGCGAAACGCGGGGCGTGCGCTGCGGCGCGCATCGCGCACACCGCGAACACCCACAGAACCATCAAAGCATCGATCGCTCGCCCGTCGAGAATCCGAAGGATGCCGAGCGAGATCCAACATGGCACCGCGGCAAGTACGCCCAAGAGTATCCGAGAGACCAAGTCGCGACGCACTCCACCGGGGAACGAAAGCGCCCACGAATTATTGATGCTTGGTACCCGTAAGCTGTACGCAACCCCCAGCATGGAAAGGGCAGCAAAAATTCCCGTTACAGTGACCAAATCGATTTCGAAAGGCGAGACACGCCACGCCAGGACGAATCCTGCAAACAGACAGGAAGTCATTGCCCACCTTCTCAACTCGCCCGACCGAACCAGCGAAATGATCAATACTCGCATCGGAACAGTGCGTGCGGCTGCTGAATTCAAAAGCGCTGCGACACAATTTCTTTCGTTCGCTTTTTTATCGATGGGCAGCGGAACCGCGGTAAGCGCTGTCGATACTGCACGCGTTCCACACAGAACTGTTGCGGCAGTACAAATACCCGCGATTACGAGAGCGGAACCCACTTCGATGTATCCAGCGGTCACCAGCGCGGAAGTTGCAATCCCCAAAATCAAAACGACCGCTCGCGCCAGACGGAGCGTTCGTGACTCCATCTTCGCAACACAGGCGCTAGCGTCGATTTTGGAGCAGGGACCGCCTACAACTGCGACGAGAATCGCCGCAAGAACAAATAAGCCTGCAAAAGCAACGCCGTGAAGGACCCGAAGCGCAGTCGCCATCCCGACTGCAAGACCGACGAGCCCGACCAGCGCCGGTCCAAGGTCATGGCGGCACCTTCCCGCGACGAAGCCCGCGAAGACTGCGACACTGTCTGTCGTAAGACCCACCAGGTGCCGTACCCGGAAGACCCCGGGCGGAGCGGGGACCACTCGCGCCTGCACGGCGCGTAATGCTGGAACTGCTGTCAACGTCCCGCACATGGCACCGAGTAGGGCTTGCGGTGCTATCGAGTCGAGCTTGTAGCCAACAACGAGCCAGCCGAGCAACGCCATACCCACAAAAATGCTGAACTTCAGCACAACTCGAGGACAAACTTGCGGCTCTTCGCCCGGTTGCGCGGAAGCCCGCTCAGTCGTCCGCGCCAGAGCCTTCACTAACTGCGGGTTCGGCGACATGTATCTTCCCCTCCGAGACTGTGAGCACCGAATGCGCAAGTCCAGCAATAAATCTGGTGCGGTGCGTACAAATCAGGGCCGCGCCGCCGCGTCCGAGATGCTCGCGAACCAAATCCGTCACAGCATTCGCAGACTCGCCGTCCAAGCCCTCGAATGGCTCGTCGCACAGCAACAGCGGTGGCCGGTGAAGCATTGCCGTCGCAAATCCGACCTTCTTGGCAGTCCCAGTAGACAGGTCAGACAGCGCGCAGTCACGATGGGCAGTCAAACGCAACGCCTCCATCAGATCTGCCACACGGCCCGGCCATTCCGTCGACCGCAGTCCTCGAGCAGCCGCAACCACTTGAAAATACTCATCCAGAGTCAACAGACCCGGTGCATCGAGATCGGCTGGCATGTAGCCTATTCCGTGGCGCCAGCCCCCGATTGCATCAGTGATCATTCCCCCGTAAGAGATCCGACCACCGCCGCCGTCGAGCCTTCCCGCGACAGTCCGCAGAAGTGTCGACTTACCAGAACCATTCGGGCCTGTAAGCCCTACACACTCACCCGCAGCGACCGCGAAGCAGGCACTGCGGATGAGTGTGCGGTTTGCCACCGATATCGTGAGATCTGTAGCTCGGAGTACCGCAGAGTCGGGAGTCATACATTTTTCAAGAGCTCGTTGATTTCCGAGACGCGTTCATTCAACGCATCGCCCTCACTCCGTACGCGAAGTAGAACGGCGGTCGTGTCTCTCAATGTCACTGAGACTAAGGGCTTTTGATCACTAACATGGATCGAAACTGTGATTGGCAAGTTTCGCCGCCCCAGTGCCAGTGAACTTCCCAGCATTCGATAAATGGCTATATTGCCGGCGTCGATTCGGGCTGACGTCTCGCTTACACGCGTCACTTTCCCGTTCAGATGCTCCAGCGCAGCAATGATGCGATCTATCGAGGTGCCTTGTGGTATCCGCGACCCGACCTTGATCGGGGCAGGAATTTGCGATGAACTGATCAGTGGTGCTGCCATCTCGCATCCTCTCGCTTGTTCGGTCGACTGTCGGCCGTTATGTCAGAACAGTCCTCCGACTACGTTTCCGACTGCGCCACCCACCAGCCCCGTCAAGCCTCCCGCGGCTGCGCCAGGACCGCACCCGACGCCGCCCGCCAGTAGGCCACCCGCGCAGCCGCCCGCGGCGCCGGTCGCCGCGCCTTTCGTCCCGCCTTCTACTATCTGATCGTATACCCCGCCGCCAACACATCCGCCGTTGTCATTGCCCACCACGCAACCGGCTTCGTGGAGTGGAAGAGCGAAGCCGCCGGCGACGGAAGCGGGCGGTTGCGGTTGCGGCTGAATAGGTTCAGCCGAGGCTGATTGCACTCCCGCCATGGCCAGTGCGGGAACGGCAACCCCGATGAATACTCCCCCGATAGCGCGTCTGATCTGCATGTCTACTCCTCGAAAAACATGAGTTGTTTCGTGCTTCTGGACGCTTCGAACATAAAACGGCACATACGTCCAAGACAAGGGTTTGAGCCAAAATAGTTCGCCAAGGTATCGAAAGTTTGAAACCTGAAGCACATCGCTTGCCGCTCAACTCCCGTTTCGGCTTCGACTCGAGCGGCGTTGTGCTCGATCTCATCGAGGAAGGCTGATCGGCCGGAAAGAGTGGAAAGGTCTCGCCAATGACTATGACCAGTGCCCCGTGGCGTCATCCCCAGCCCCAGCTGTCACGACTTCGCCTGGACGCAATTCCCGCGGAGATGCTGCATGCCTTGGCAATGGGACAGTCGATTCCCGCATCACACCACAGTGTTTCGCCCTATCTCGCCGGGGTCGAATGCCGCAGCCTGTGGCGGAGGAGAAGCAAGCAGATCATCGACATCCCCGGTGATGCATCGTGGATCACGCGGCTGATGGTCGACCCGAACGTCGCCATGCCAGTCGGCGTGGCCGGCTTCCACGGAGCTCCCGACGAGACGGGGATGGTGGAGATCGGGTACCGAGTCGATCCTGAGTTTCGTCGACGAGGCCATGCCCGACGTTCGGTAGAAACCCTTCTCGCCGTTGCACGGCAACACAAGAAGGTGCGTACTGTTCGCGCCACCGTCAGCCCGAACAACACGCCCTCGCTGGCCCTCATCGAGAGCTTCGCGTTCATCGAAGTGGGTGAGCAATGGGATGACGAGGACGGCCTCGAGATCGTCTACGAAGTCTCCGCAGCACCGGCACAGCACGATCAAGCGGTACGAACGGCTCCGCGGTAAAAGTCGGCGCGATCGTGTGCAGACATTCCGCCCCACACGCCGTACGGCTCGTTCGCCTCTAGTGCGTGCTGACGGCATTGCTCGAGCACCGGGCATCGGCCGCAGACCTGCTTGGCGGTCTTTTCCCGCGTGGCGCGGGCACGGCCTCGCTCCCCCTCGGGATGGAAGAACACGGACGAGTCGAGACCACGACACAGACCGTCGAGTTGCCAGTCCCAGACATCTGCATTGGGAACGGGAAGTTGGACCGGCCTGGCGGGTGCGCCTCGCACCATGAGCTGTCTCCTCACTGAAAAGTGAACAAGCTCACCTTCTCGCATTCGTCGTACTTTTACAAGTCCTTTCGGTCATTCGTAGTACTTAAAATCAAGCGCGCTTGCTTGGAATATGCACTTACCGGACACTCCGCCCCGGACCTCTGCCCTGTTTCGGCCCCCGGGTGTGGATCAATGTCCCATTGCCGCACTCTGACCGACTGAATCCCGCATTGATCCGAACCCGGGTGGGGAGCGAGAGGGCAGAGGCAGGCAGCACTCAGTGGCTTTCGGACATTCCTGCGCGTTTTTCGAGTTCGACGAGGACGTGTTCGGCGATTTTGGTGGGCGGCGGGCCGATGTCGACGACGATGGCGTTCTCGTCGTCGCCGAGGGGTTCCAGTGTCGAGATCTGGGTGTCCAGCAGCGAGGACGGCATGAAGTGGTCCATCCGTGCATTCAGACGCCCGCTGATTCGGTCCTTGGTTCCGGCCAGGTGCACGAAGATCACCGGCGCCCCGTCCCTGGCTCCTGCGCTCAGTACGTCCCGATACGACCGTTTGAGTGCCGAGCACGTCACGATTCCCGATCGTCCCGTGCTGGTGTGGTCGGTGATCCACTCGGCGATGATGTCGAGCCACGG
The DNA here is from genome assembly GCF_014905595.1 of Rhodococcus sp. NKCM2511. NCBI lineage: Bacteria > Bacillati > Actinomycetota > Actinomycetes > Mycobacteriales > Nocardiaceae > Rhodococcus > Rhodococcus sp. NKCM2511. Next base: position 131,885 of record NZ_BNHJ02000004.1, read on the forward strand.
CCATCGGTCCTCGTCGGTCAGGGGCTGACCCGACGCCATCTTCGCGACGTTGGCGTCCGGGTGCAGGTCGTCGCCCTCTTGGAGGTCCCATTTCAAGGCTCCGGCGAGGATGCCTGCCACGGTGGATTTGCCCGATCCGGATACCCCCATCACCACGAGAACCGGATGGTGCGCTCTGCCTGTCTTCTCTGCTGCCATGACTCGATACTGCTCCATCCGGTGCATCGGGATCGGACAGACGCGAGAAACCGGGCAACCCGTGGGACGATCGATCGGACATGACCGAGACCAACGATTTTCGCCAACTCCACGATTCGGTGCTCGACGAGCTCGGGCGCGACATCGTGAGTGGCGCGATCCCGAGTGGCACCCGAATCTCGGCCGACGATGTCGCCGTGCGGTTCGCCGTATCGCGAACCGTGGTGCGCGAAGTCGTTCGTGTTCTCGAGTCGCTGGGCCTGCTCACCGTTCGGCGTCGCGTCGGCATCACAGTGCTGGGGTCGCAGAACTGGAACTCCCTCGACCCGGTGGTCATCCGCTGGCAACTGGCCGGGCCTGCCCGCGCCGAGCAGCTGCTGCTGCTCAGCGAACTGCGGTCCGGTATCGAACCTTTGGCAGCCAAACTCGCTGCCCACCGAGCCACCCCCGAGCACTGCGGGGCGCTCACCGCTGCCGTCATCGGAATGTCCTCGACGTCGCGGTCCGCGGACTCGGAGGCCTACCTCGAACACGACTGCAACTTCCACCGCACGCTGCTGGAGGCGTCGGGCAATCCCATGTTGCGGTCGATGTCGGACATCGTCGTCGAGGTACTCGCCGGACGCACCCGCCATGCCTTGATGTCGCGGCAAGCAGACCCCGAGGCCATCCGGTTGCACGGAGTGGTCGCGTCCTCGATCCAGTCCGGTGACGCCGACGCCGCACAACGAGCGATGTTGGCCATCGTCACCAAATCCGCGAGGTCGATGTCGGCTGCTTCCGGTGTGACGCCGTCGCCCGGTCTGGTTCCCGACCAGCAGTGATGCACCGGACGCACGAAGCCAGGTACGCCGAGACGAGGTTCATCGCCTAGATTCGACGCGTGACTGCTCTCGAATTGCCGCTCGAACTTCGCCGCGCACTCGTCGGAGTCGCTCGGACTCCGCGTTTGCTCGTCGCGTCCGATTACGACGGAACCATGGCTCCGATCGTCTCCGACCCGCAGAAGGCCTTCCCGCACCCCGAGTCCGTCAGCGCCATGCGCGGGCTCGCCTCCCTCGCCGGCACCAACGCTGCGGTCATCTCCGGCCGCGCTCTTCGCGATCTCGCGATCCTCTCGCGATTGCCGTCCGAGGTGCAGCTCGTGGGCAGCCACGGCAGCGAGTTCGACGCCGGGTTCGTCAACGCCATCGACGACGACGCCAAGAAGCTCCTCACCGTCATCACCGGCGAGCTCCAAGCCATCGCCGACGCCCATCCGGGCGTGAGTATCGAAACCAAGCCGGCCAGCGTCGCACTGCACGTGCGCAACGCCGAGCCCGCCGCGGGCGAGGAAGCCCTCGCCGCCGTGCGTTCCGGTGCGGCCGCACGCGACGGCGTCCAGGTGACCGAGGGCAAGTCCGTCATCGAACTGGCCGTCATCATCACCGACAAGGGCGTCGCCCTCGATATCCTCAGACATCAGGAAGCCTCTACTGCTGCAATCTTTTTCGGTGACGACGTCACCGATGAGAAGGCATTCGGCCACCTGCACGGGCCCGACATCGGAGTCAAGATCGGGCCGGGCGATACCCTCGCCGAGTTCCGCATCGACAGCACCGAGCACGTGGCACTGGCACTGGCGTTCCTGCTCGAGGAGCGTCGGCAGTGGCTCTCCGGAGCCGACGCCCCGCGCATCGAACGACTGACGATGTTGGCCAGCCCCAACGCCGTCGCGCTGCTCACTCCCGATGCCGACGTCACCTGGCTCTGCCACCCCGAGCCCGATTCGGCAGCGGTGTTCGCGCACCTGCTCGGCGGCGATCAGGCCGGTCACTTCAGCATCGGACCCGTCCGCGCATCGCTTCCGCTGAGCCAGCAGTACGTGGACGGCACGATGACCGTGCAGACCAAGTGGGCCAGCCTGCAGGTCACCGACTACCTCCCGCACGACATCGGCCAGGGCCAGACCGCGCTGACACGCGTCATCACCGGCAAGGCACCGGCCATCGTCACGTTCGCGCCGCGTCCGGAGTTCGGAAAGGCGTGGGCGTCACTGGAACCCGACGTCGACGGACTGCGCATCCTCGGCACCGCGGACCCGATGGTCCTGCGCAGCCCCGGTGTCACCTGGAACATCGTCTCCGACGGATCCCAGCAATCGGCCCACGCCGAGGTCGATCCGTCGAACGGGCCGATCGTTCTCGAATTGCGGCTCGGCACAGACGATCTGAGCGAGCACCCGTGGCCCGAGGTCGAACGGCGTCGAGCATCGGAGTCGTACTGGAAGGACTGGGCCGACGGCCTGAATCTGCCGCCGCTCAAGCGCGACCTGATGAAGCGATCGGCCCTGACGCTGCGCGGCCTCGTGCACTCCGAGTCCGGTTCGATCATGGCCGCCGCCACCACGTCATTGCCCGAAGATATCGGTGGAGTGCGCAATTGGGATTACCGATACTGCTGGCTGCGCGACGCAGCATTGACCGCAACCGCACTGGTCGACGTCGGATCGACAGCCGAGGCCGAGAACTACCTCTCGTGGATCCACGGGGTACTCGAATCGGTGTCGGGACCCGAACGCCTGCACCCGCTCTACACCATCTGGGGCCTGGGCCTGCCGCCCGAGGCCGTCATCGACGAGCTGCCCGGCTACGCCGGATCGCGTCCGGTCCGCGTGGGAAACGCTGCCAACCAACAGGTTCAGCTCGACGTCTTCGGCCCCATCGTCGAATTGGTGTCCGCCCTCGCGCACGCCCGCAAAGCCGCTGGTTCGGAGAACGGCCTGTCCGACGACGACTGGGACCTCGTCCGCGCGATGGTCGAAGCCGTCGAGCGACGCTGGTTCGAACCCGATCACGGCATCTGGGAGATCCGAGACAATCCCCGCCACCACGTCTACTCGAAGGTGATGGGCTGGACGACGGTGGACCGCGCCATCGGTCTGGCCGAAACATTTGGTCGCACAGCCGAATCGAGCTGGTCCGAGCTTCGTGACACCATCCGAGAAGAAGTGCTCGCCAACGGCTGGAACGACGAGGTGCAGTCCTTCACCGCCGCATACGACGGCACCGACCTCGACGCCGCGACGCTGTACATCGGCCTGTCCGGACTGATCGAGCCGTCGGACCCGCGTTTCGCAGCCACCGTCACCGCAACCGAAGCCGAACTGCGCAGCGGATCGACGGTCTACCGCTACCGCCACGACGACGGTCTGCCCGGCGGCGAGGGCGGATTCCACCTGTGCGCAGCATGGCTCGTCGAGGCATACCTGCTGGTGGGCCAACGCGCCGAGGCCGAGGCTCTGTTCGCTCAACTCGTCAGCGCCGCCGGACCGACCGGACTGCTCAGTGAGGAATACGACCCGATCGCCGAACGGTCGCTCGGCAACCACCCCCAGGCCTACAGTCACCTGGGGCTGCTGCGCTGCGCGAGATTGCTCAGCGCTCAGCCCGTCTGACCCCCACCCCCGGTTCACTCCTCCCCAGTTCACTCCTCCCCAGTTGGGATCAATGCGCCTTTGTTGCACTCAGACTGACTGAAACCCACATTCATCCCGAACGGGGTTCCAGCCGACACTGAATGAATGTGGCTTTGTTGCACTCTGAGTGACTGAAACCCACATTGATCCCAAATGGGGCGCAAATCTGGAGTGAGCGCGCGAGGACAGCTCAGGCGATTGCGGGCGGTTGAGCCGGCGGCGGTGCTGCGGTGCGGCCGCGGAAGAGTTCGGTCGGGAGGGTTTCGGCGGCGACGATGCCCGAGTGCGAGGACGAGAGCACCAGTTTGCCTGCGCGGCGGCCTTTTTCCTCGGCGTCCTGGCGCACGGTGGTCAGGTTCTCGCGAATGGCGTCGGAGATGCCGTCGAATCCGGTGACCGAGAGTTGGATCGGCACATCGATTCCCGAGACTCTGGCGAAGTTGAGTGCACCGAGGGCGATGACGTCGGTGGTGCACAGCAGTGCAGTGGTCTCGCGGTTGGCCTGTAGTGCCTGGGCTGCGGCGGAGTGGCCGGAGCGCACGGTGTGGTCGAATCGTTCGACGACGGTGAGGGTGTCGGGGTCGAGTCCGGCGTCGATCATGGCGGCCTGGACTCCGGCGATACGTTCACGTTGGACGTGGAAGTGACTGTCGGCCAGCCGCCCCGGGGGTACGACGCCATCGCGGCGGTCGCGTCCGAGCCGCATGCACAGCACTGCAAGATGCTCGTGTCCCAGCGAGATCAGATGTGCGGCGAGCATTTTCATGGCGACGCGGTCGTCGATTGCGACGAGGGCGGCCTCGGGGATGTTGCGGGGTTGGTCGCATACGACGATGGGTAGGTGTCGTTCGCGCACTGCGGCCAGGTAGGGGTCGTCGTCGGCAACGGAGTAGACGACGAATCCGTCGACTCCTGCTTGTTGGACGACGGCTGCGGCTTGGACGTCGTCGCGTTCGGCTCCGGCGGGGATGAGCAGCAGTCCTTGTCCTGCGGCCTCGCATGATTCGGCGAGACCGGCGAGGAAGCTCATGGCGGCGGGGTCGCGGAAGGAGTAGCTGAGGGCTTCGGTGAGCAGTAGTCCGATGGCTCCGGCTTTGCGGGTGCGCAGCGATCGCGCGACCGGGTCCGGGCCTGCGTAACCGCGTCGCTTGGCTGCCTGGAGAACGCGTTCGCGCAGTTCGGGCGAGAGTTGATCGGGTCGGTTGTAGGCATTCGAGACGGTGGTTCGCGATACCTTCAGCTCGGCTGCGATCGACGCCAACGTCGCTTGACGTCGGGGCTCGCTTGACCTGGCCATAACCGGGACGTTAGTCCCACACCACGCTGCAGTGAAAATCGAGGTTGGGCTCGTCCGATTCGATACCGAGCCCGCCCGAGAGCTAGAGTACAACGGTAACGGTTTCCATTAGCGTCAAGCCCTGCCTTCAGGAGTACATCGATGTCGTCCTTCCACCGCCCGTCTCGGGTCAAGAGCTCGGCCCTCATCGGCCTGACCTGCGCTGCCGCGCTGGCACTGACCGCCTGCAGCTCCAACGAGCCGACGAGCACCGAGTCCGCACCGGCCAACCCCGTCGACGGTCCGATCACGATCGTCGCGTCCACGAACGTGTGGGGCAGCGTTGCCGAGGCCGTTGCGGGCGACCTGGCCACCGTGAAGTCGATCATCGCCGACCCGTCGGCAGATCCACACTCGTACGAGGCGAGTCCCGGTGACGCTGCCGCGGTTGCCGAGGCGTCCTTGGTGGTCTACAACGGCGGCGGCTACGACCAGTTCATCGAGGACATCCTCGGTTCCGAGGGCAAGGACGTGCCGTCCGTCGATGCCTTCACATTGCTCGACGCGGACCACGATCACGACTCCGAGACGACGTCCGAGGCAGCAACCGAGTCCGCAACCGAGCCCGCGACCGAAGACGGCCACTCGCACGGTGAGGTCAACGAACACGTCTGGTACAACGCCGAGGTCGCAGCACACACCGCCGAGGAGATCGCCGACAAGCTCGGTCAGCTCGACCCGGACAACGCCGCGCAGTACACCGCCAACGCCGAAACGTTCCATGAGCAGATCCACGCCATCACCGACGTGACGGACCGGATCGCCGCCGAGTTCCCGAACGCACCGGTGGCACAGACCGAACCGATCGCGCACTACCTCCTCGAGGAGTCCGATCTCGACGACCGCACTCCCGAGGACTTCAAGGACGCCATCGAGGAGGGCAACGACCCGTCGCCCGCATCGATCGCCTCGACACGGGATCTGTTCACGTCCAAGTCCGTCCGCGCGCTGGTCTACAACACTCAGACCGAAGACGCTGTCACACAGGACATTCGCACCACCAGCGAGGCTGCGGGCATCCCCGTCGTCGAGGTCACCGAAACTCTGCCCGCCGGGATGACGTTCATCGAGTGGCAGACCAAGGCCGCGACGGACCTGCAGGCCGCGCTCAGCACCAACCCGTGAGCCGATCCGCTTCCCGATCGGTGGGCAGCTGATGGAAAGCTGTAACGCATGCCTGCTGTAGAACTGCGCGATGCCGGACTGGCCTTCGGCGACCGCACCCTCTGGCAGAACCTGGATCTGTCCGTCGCGGCGGGCGAGTTCGTCGCCGTCCTCGGCCCCAACGGGTCGGGCAAGACGTCGTTGCTCAAGGTGCTGCTCGGTCAGAACCACCTCACGTCCGGCACCGCGTCGATCGGCGGCAGTCCCGTTCGCCGCGGCCAGTCGGGCGTGGGGTACGTCCCCCAGCAACGCAACATCGACGACGATCTGCCGCTACGCGGACGCGATCTCGTCGGTCTGGGCTGGGACGGCCACAAATGGGGCATGGGACTGCGCGGCATGCGGCAGCGCAAGGAGACGGTGCAGCGCGCCATCGATCAGGTCGACGCTAATTCCTTCGCCGGCGCACCGGTCGGCTCGATGTCCGGTGGTGAACAGCAGCGACTGCGGATCGCCCAGGCACTCGTCGGCGATCCGTCGGTACTGCTGTGCGACGAGCCCCTGCTCAGCCTCGACCTCGCCAACCAATCGTTGGTCTCCGGCCTCATCGATCGCCGACGGCGGGAGCACGACACAGCCGTGCTGTTCGTGACGCACGAGATCAACCCGATCCTTCCGCTCGTCGACCGCGTCGTCTACATCGTCGACGGCCGGTTCCGGATCGGGACTCCCGAGGACGTCATGACCACCGAGGTGTTGTCCGAGCTGTACGGCACCGAGGTCGAGGTGCTGAAGGTTCGCGGCCGGCTCGTCGTCGTCGGAACCGGCGACTCGATCGATGCGCTCGGCTCGGCCGGCGCCCACCACCCACCCGTACCGCACGACGGAGAAGACAAGGCATGAACGAGAAGGTTCTCGACGCATTCTCGAAAATGCTCGACTTCGACACCACGGCGAATCTGCTGAGCTACGACTTCGTTCAGCAGGCGTTGATCGCCGCTGCCATTCTCGGATTGCTCGCCGGCGCGCTCGGACCGCTCATCGTCAGTAGGCAGTGGGCCTTCGCGGTGCACGGATCGAGTGAACTCTCCCTCACCGGTGCGTCCGCTGCACTGCTCGTCGGTATCACCGTCGGACTCGGTGCCATCGTCGGGTCCGTCGTCGCCGCGGTGATGTTCGCCTTGCTCGGCAACAAGGCCCGCGACCGCGACTCGGTCATCGGCGTCATCATGTCGTTCGGCCTCGGCCTGTCGGTGCTGTTCATCTGGCTGTACCCGGGCCGAACAGGCACCAGCTTCTCGTTGCTCATCGGCCAGATCGTCGGCGTCGGGCAGAGCGGAATCCAGCTGCTGCTGGTGTGCGCCGTCCTCGTGCTGATCGTCCTCACCGTCGTGTACCGGCCGCTGCTGTTCGCCAGCACCGACCCCGAGGTGGCCCTGGCCCGCGGCGTCCCCGTTCGCGCACTCTCGGTCGTGTTCGCCGTACTCGTCGGTGTTGCCTGCGCACTTGGCGTGCAGATCGTCGGCGCGCTGCTGGTGCTCTCGCTGCTCATCACGCCTGCCGCGGCCGCCGCGCGGGTCACGGCCAGCCCGCTGAAGGCGACGCTGCTGTCCATCCTCTTCGCCGAGATCGCCGCTGTCGGTGGCATCTTGCTCTCGCTCGCTCCGGGGCTCCCGGTCTCGACTTTCGTCACGACCATCTCGTTCGTCATCTACCTCCTCTGCCGCGGCATCGGGGCAACCCGCAAGGCCAATTCCGGACGGCTCGTCGCCGCCTAGACTGTCCAAGGTGACGGCCATCGATCTCAACGCCGATCTCGGCGAAAGCTACGGTGCGTGGACTCTGGGCGACGACGACGCGTTGCTCGCAGTGGTGTCCAGTGCCAACGTCGCGTGCGGCTTTCACGCCGGTGATCCGACCACTCTGCTGCGCACGTGTCGCTCTGCTGCGAACGCGGGCGTGCGGATCGGGGCTCAGGTCGGCTATCAGGACCTCGCCGGATTCGGTCGACGCTTTCTCGACGTCGCCCCCGCAGACCTCACCGCCGACGTGATCTACCAGATCGGTGCCCTCGACGGCCTTGCCCGAGTGGCCGGTTCGGCCGTCACGTACGTCAAACCGCACGGTGCGCTGTACAACGCGATCGTGCATCACCGCGAGCAAGCGAAAGCCGTCGCCGAGGCAGTCGCCGCGTACGACCCGCACCTGCCGGTACTCGGACTGCCCGGTTCGGCATTCCTCGACGAAGCCGAACGCGTCGGGTTACGCACGGTCGCAGAGGCTTTCGCCGATCGCGCCTACACCCCACAGGGAACTCTGGTCTCGCGCTCGGAACCGGGAGCCGTGCTCAGCGACCCGGAGGCGGTCGCCAACCGGGTACTGACGATGATCACCGACGGTACGGTCGAGGCGGTGGACGGCACAACGGTCGAAGTCCGCGCCGAATCGATCTGCTTGCACGGCGACTCCCCCGGCGCAGTGGCGATGGCGAATGCCGTGCGGGACCTGTTGCGCGCCAACGCTGTCGATATCTCTTCCTTCGTCTGATGCGCCTCCTACCCGCAGGCGAGAACGCGCTGCTGATCGAGTTCGCCGACCTGCCCGAGACCATGTCGTACCACCGGTCCATGGTCCGCCAACGGCCGGACGCGGTCGTCGATCTGGTTCCTGCCGCCCGCACCGTGCTGGTGATCTTCGACGGGGCACCGGCACCGATACTCGAGTGGGTCGCGGCGCTGGAACCCGCTGTCGACGACCCCACTGCCGCATCCGAGGCGGTCACGATTCCCGTCTCCTACGACGGCGCAGATCTCGACGACGTCGCCCGCCTGACGGGCCTGTCCACCGCCGAAGTGGTTGCAGCGCATACGGAACAGACCTGGACGGTCGCGTTCGGCGGCTTCGCGCCCGGCTTCGGCTACCTCGTCGGCACCGACACCCGACTGCACGTGCCGCGGCGTGATTCACCGCGCACCAGCGTCCCGGCAGGCGCAGTGGGTCTGGCCGGCGAGTTCTCCGGCATCTACCCGCGATCCTCACCCGGGGGATGGCAGTTGATCGGCCGCAGCGACGTGACGCTGTGGGACAGTGAGCGCACTCCACCGGCACTGCTCACACCCGGCACCACCGTCCGATTCGAGTCGACATGAAGGCCCTGACCGTCCTGCAGACGGGTCCGCTGTGCACCGTCCAGGATCGTGGACGACGTGGCCACGCGGCGGTGGGCGTCGGACGATCCGGTGCAGCGGATCTCCGTTCACACGATGCGGCAAACCGTCTGGTGGGCAACGACTTCGGGGCCGCCACCCTGGAAGTGACGTTCGGTGGCCTGCAGGTCCGAGCCGAGTTCGACGCCGTCATGGCCGTCACCGGCGCGCACGTGATCTGCCGCGTGGACGGCACCGTGCAGGGACTGCATTCGACGCTCGTGGTCCGAGCCGGGCAGGAGTTGACTCTGTCGCCGCCCACATCGGGTCTGCGCAGCTACCTCGCCGTCCGGGGAGGCATCGACGTCCCTCCGGTTCTCGGCAGCAGATCGACGGACACGATGTCGGGCCTCGGGCCCGATCGACTCTCCCCCGTGACGGTGCTCCCGGTCGGCGACGCCACAGACCAGTGGCCTGCAACGGATTTCGTAGTACCGAACCCGCTCGAGCAGACACTGCACATCACGTTCGGCCCGCGCGAGGACTGGTTCACCGAGCACGCCCGATCGGTTCTGGTGCAGCAGCCATGGACGGTCACGCAGGATTCGGATCGCGTCGGCATCAGGCTCGACGGCGTGCAGCCCTTGACCCGCGCGGTCGACGACGAATTGCCCAGCGAGGGAATGGTTCTCGGGGCACTACAGGTGCCGCCCTCGGGACAGCCGGTGTTGTTTCTCGCCGACCATCCCGTCACGGGCGGCTATCCGGTGATCGCCGTCGTCACCACGAACGATGTATCCGCCGCCGCGCAACTGACCCCCGGAACGCGAATCCAGTTCCGCGCTACCGGTTGATCCAGGCCCCGCGCAACCTCAGCCTCGACGCTGACGCGCGATGTCGGCCAGCACGACGCCGGCAGCGACGGAGGCGTTGAGCGATTCCACCGGCCCCGCCATCGGGATCGACAGGATATGGTCGCAGGTCTCGCTGACCAGACGCGAGAGGCCCTTGCCCTCGGACCCGACGACGATGACGACCGGCCCCTTACCGTCGAAGGTGTCGAGGTCGGTGTCGCCGCCTGCGTCGAGGCCGACGACGGTGACGCCCTTGGACTGCCAATCCTTCAGTGTGCGAGTCAGATTGACCGCCCGCGCGATGGGCAGTCGGGCTGCGGCACCGGCGCTGGTGCGCCATGCCACCGCCGACACGCTGGCGCTGCGACGCTGCGGAATCACGACGCCGTGGCCACCGAACGCGGCCACCGAACGCACGACGGCACCGAGGTTGCGCGGGTCGGTGATGTTGTCGAGCGCCACGAGCAGTGCGGGTTCCTGGTGCGTGCGCGCGTTCGAGATCAGATCGTCGGGGTGCGCGTAGCGGTACGGCGGCACCTGCAGGGCCAAGCCCTGGTGCAGTCCGTTGGCGCTGAGCTTGTCCAGATCGGAGCGGGGAACTTCGAGGATGGAGATCCGTGCGTCGCCTGCGCGCTGCACGGCTTCCTTGAGTCGATCGTCACTGTCGGTGCCGACGGCAACCCACAGGGCGGTGGCGGGCACGCCTGCACGCAGGCACTCGACGACCGGGTTGCGCCCGAGTACCACCTCGGGACCGTCTTCGGCCTTACGTCCGGCCGGGCGTCCACCCGCGCGTCCTCCGGTGGTAGCGCCGCGGTTCTGCGCGGACTTCTCGGCGAGCTTGGCCCGACGCGCTGCGGGATGCTTGGTGCGCTCGGAGGCGGGGGGCGTCGCGCCGCGGCCCTCGAGGCCCTTACGACGCTTGCCTCCGGATCCGGCGACCTGTCCCTTCTTGGTGCCGTCCTTGCGGATTGCGCCGCGCCTACTCGAATTGCCTGCCATCACAAACCTGCTTCGTCGGTCTTGCTCGTACCCAGCGACCATTCGGGCCCGTTGGGTGTATCTGTCACATCGACTCCGGCCTGCGCCAGTCGATCGCGTATCTCGTCGGCGACGGCCCAGTCCTTGGTCGCCTTCGCCGTTGCTCGACGCTCAAGCTCGGCCTCGACGAGAACGCCGAGTGCACCGAGAGCTGCTGCGTCCGAACCACTGTCGCTCGACCAGTGCGGATCGAGGGGGTCGACACCGAGGATGTCGAGCATCGCCCGCACGCTGCCCGCATGCTCCACGGCTGCCGGTAGGTCACCGGACTCGAGGGCGGTGTTGCCGAGGGTGACGGTGGCGTGAATCTCGGCCAACGCTTTGGGAACTCCGAGATCGTCGTCGAGAGCCGCGGCAAACCCGGCGGTCCACTTGCCCATCGGAACGTCACCTGCGCGTTCGACAGCTCGCCGGACGAATCCTTCGATGCCCCGGTACGTCACCGCCGCGGTCTCGAGCGCAGTGTCGGAGTATTCCAGCATCGAGCGATAGTGCGCGCCGCCGAGGTAGAACCGAAGTTCTTGCGGCCGAACCTTTTTGAGCACGTTGGGTACCGAGAGGACGTTGCCGAGAGACTTGGACATCTTCTCGCCGCCCATCGTCACCCAGCCGTTGTGCAACCAGTAGCGCGAGAAGCCGTCGCCGGCCGCCATGGATTGGGCTCGCTCGTTCTCGTGATGCGGGAACACGAGATCGAGTCCGCCGCAGTGGATGTCGAAGTCCGGACCGAGGTAGGTCTCCGCCATCGCCGAGCACTCGAGATGCCAGCCGGGACGGCCTGGGCCCCACGGCGTGGGCCACGAGGGCTCGCCGGGCTTGGCACCCTTCCACAGTGTGAAGTCGCGAGGATCGCGCTTGCCCTCGGCAACGCTCTCGCCCTGGTGTACGTCGTCGAGCTTGTGACCGGACAACGCGCCGTAACTCGGGAAACTCTGCACGTCGAAGTACACGTCTCCGCACGAATCGGCGTACGCGTGGCCACGCTCGATCAGCCGCTCGATCATCTGGACCATCTGAGTGATGTGGCCCGTCGCACGCGGTTCGGCGGACGGCGGCAGCACACCGAGTCGGTCGTAGGCCCAGGTGAACGAACGCTCGTACGTTGCCGCCCACTCCCACCACGGACGACCGGCGTCGCGCGCCTTGTTCAGGATCTTGTCGTCGATGTCCGTCACGTTGCGAACGAAAGCGACGTCGTAGTCGTGTGCCAACAGCCAGCGGCGCAGGACGTCGAACGCCACTCCGCTGCGTACGTGGCCGATGTGAGGCTCACCCTGCACCGTTGCCCCACACAGGTACACCGATACATGGCCAGGGACCAAGGGGGTGAATTCCCGCAGGGCCCTCGTCTCGGTGTCGTGTAGGTGAAGGGTCACGACCAGCAATGCTACCGGTGGTTTTACCTCGTCATGACAAGTGCGGTCGCGACGGCCGCGATTCCTTCGCCGCGACCGGTCAGCCCGAGCCCATCGGTGGTGGTCGCGGACACCGACACCGGGGCACCGAGCACACCCGAGAGAACGTCCTGCGCCTCGACGCGGCGCGGTCCGATCTTGGGCCGATTACCGATGATCTGCACCGCAGCGTTGCCGACCGCAAACCCGTCGGCGTCGAGCAACCGTCGTACCTCGGTCAGCATCGCGGCTCCACTGACCCCGTCCCACTCCGGACGCCCGGTACCGAAGACCGACCCCAGATCGCCCAGGCCCGCAGCGGACAGCAGGGCGTCACACAGCGCGTGCGCGGCGACGTCGCCGTCGGAGTGGCCCTCGAGACCGTCCGCGTCCTCGAAGAGCAGTCCGGCCAGCCAGCAGGGTCGGCCGGGAGCGATGGGGTGGACGTCGGTGCCGATGCCGACTCTCATAGGAGCGCCTCTGCCAGTAGTAGGTCGTGCGGAGTGGTGATCTTGAATGCGAGGGCGTCCCCGACGATGGTGTGCACCGTCTCGCCTATCCGCTCGACCAGTCCCGCATCGTCGGTCGAGATGTCGGTAGCTGCGGCATAGGCACGACGCAGGACGTCGGCGTCGAAGCCCTGCGGGGTCTGGACCGCACGCAGACTCGCGCGATCGGGCGTGCCGACCACAGCGCCCATGAGGTCGACTTCCTTGACGGTGTCGACGACGGGCAGCACCGGGATGACCGCTGGTCGTCCCGCTCGGACCTCGGCGACGACGCGGGCGATCAACGCGGGCGGCGTGAGAGCGCGAGCGGCGTCGTGGACCAGCACGACGGAAGCGTCTCCGACGACGGCGAGACCGGCGCGCACCGAATCGGTGCGTTCGCGGCCGCCTGCCACGACGATGACGTCGTCGCCGACGAGCCCGCGGGCCGCGTCGAGCAGATCGACGGGCACGATGACGACGATGCGGTCGACGGCACCCGAGGCACGCAGTCCGTCCACGGATCGCGTGAGAAGAGAGTCGGTACCCAGACAGACGAAAGCCTTCGGCTCGTCGTGTCCGAGCCGAAGGCCTTTACCTGCTGCGGGTACCAGGGCGACAACGTCGCCGGCGGTACCGTTCACGCTACGAAGCTGCTCATTCTGCGAAGCTGCTCACTCTACGAAGCGGTGGCGAGAACTTCGTCGAGCATGGTGTCGGCCTTGGCCTGGTCGGTTCCCTCGGCCAGTGCCAACTCGCCGACGAGGATTTGACGCGCCTTGGCGAGCATCCGCTTCTCGCCTGCCGACAATCCACGATCCTGCTCGCGACGCCAGAGATCACGAACGACCTCTGCCACCTTGTTCACGTCACCGGAAGCCAGCTTCTCCAAGTTGGCCTTGTAGCGACGCGACCAGTTGGTGGGCTCTTCGGTGTGCGGTGCGCGCAGCACCTGAAAGACTTTGTCGAGGCCTTCTTGCCCGACGACATCGCGAACGCCGACGTACTCGGCATTGTCCGCGGGGACTCGAACGGTGAGGTCGCCTTGCGCGACCTTGAGAACCAAGTACTCTCTCGGTTCACCCTTGATGGTGCGTGTCTCTATCGCTTCGATCAGCGCCGCTCCGTGATGGGGGTAAACGACGGTGTCTCCGACCTTGAAAATCATGTGACAAGTGCCCCTTTCGATTTACCCAGAATACCACGCCCAATATCAACGGCGCAGGTCAGGGGCACAGTGCTGCCGAATCAGGGGTTGACACAGACGGTTCGACGTGTATCCGGGGCCACATTTCGGCCGCGGTCGTAACACCCCCGTTCCGTGCGGAAGGCTGCCCTACCTGGCGCATCGTGAGCAGTGGCGGACCCCACGAGCGGTCGGTGGACGAGAACTACTACTCTGCCTAGTGGACGAGATGGACCGAGCCGGCCCGGCACCACATGGAGGACGACCGAAGTGACTGCAATCGACGCTGCGACACCGCTTGGCCGCCATCGCAGAACGGCCGCCGCCCTCGCGCTTCTCGCTGGTGGCACCCTCGTACTCACCGCCTGCGGCGCGGGTCAGATCTCGCAGACGGCCACTCAGGTCGCGGCGGTCAACGGCAATTCCGTCGACGTCGGAGACATTCAGCTTCGCAACGTGCACGTCGTGTACCCCTCCTCCGAGGAGTACAGCATCGAGCCCGGCGGCACCGTCGAGCTCGGGTTCACGGCCATCAACGCCAACCCCGCCGTTGCGGACGAGCTGACCGGGATCTCCTCTCCCGAGGCTCGGGTCACCATCGTCGACGAGGCAGAACCGGGCAGCACCGAGATCGCTCCGCTGACCGCGCTCGGTGCCGGATCACCCGCCGACACGCAGCTGGACGATCCTCTGCTTCCGATCCAGCTCATCAAGGTCGAGATGGCCGACATCAGCGAGAACGTGCGCCCGGGCCTGACGCTGCCGGTCACCTTCGAGTTCGCCAATGCGGGCGATGTTGTCGTCAACGTGCCCGTCGACGCCGGTCACGAATTGGAGCGCTCCGAGGAGGCAGTCTCCGAGCACAGCGGCGGGCACTGACCCCTCCGTACGAGGTCACCGGACCTGTCGGTGCCGATCGTTAGGCTTCCGACGTGGTCAAACTGAAGTCGAGCTACCGCTGCTCCGCGTGTCATCATTCGGTCTCCAAGTGGGTCGGTCGGTGTCCCGAATGCGGCGACTGGGGCTCGATGGACGAGGTCCAGGCCACCGCGGCACCGCTCACGTCGCGCGCA
The DNA here is from genome assembly GCF_014905595.1 of Rhodococcus sp. NKCM2511. NCBI lineage: Bacteria > Bacillati > Actinomycetota > Actinomycetes > Mycobacteriales > Nocardiaceae > Rhodococcus > Rhodococcus sp. NKCM2511. The sequence continues at coordinate 147,162 of NZ_BNHJ02000004.1, forward strand.
GGTGCATCGGCGCTCCGCTCGGGCGGCGGTGCCATGATCCCGACGACGCCCGCAGCTGCACTGACGACCATCAGCAGCGCAACCTCGCAGGCGAACACCACCGGCATCGACGAGTTCGATCGTGTCCTCGGCGGCGGTCTGGTCCCCGGTTCGGTCGTTCTGCTGGCCGGTGAGCCGGGCGTCGGCAAGTCGACGCTGCTGCTCGAGGTGGTGCATCGGTGGGCGCGTTCGGCTCCCAATCGCCGCGCGCTCTACGTCACCGGTGAGGAATCGGCAGGGCAGGTTCGGCTGCGGGCAGACCGTACCGGCGCGGTGCACGAGCGCGTCTTTCTCGCCGCCGAGTCCGATCTGGCAACCGTGTTCGGACACGTCGAACAGGTCAAGCCCAGCCTGTTGATCGTCGATTCGGTGCAGACCATGCTCGCCGCCGACGTCGACGGCGTCATCGGCGGTGTCACTCAGGTCCGCGCCATCACCAGTGCGTTGACCACGCTGGCCAAGACCACCGGAGTCGCCGTTCTGCTCGTGGGGCACGTGACGAAGGAAGGCGCGGTGGCAGGCCCGCGCTCGCTCGAACACCTCGTCGACGTGGTCCTCAACTTCGAGGGCGACAAGCACTCCACGCTGCGCATGATTCGCGGCGTCAAGAACCGGTTCGGTGCCTCGGACGAGGTGGGCTGCTTCGAGTTGCGGGAGACCGGAATCGTCGGCATCAGTGACCCGTCCGGGCTGTTCCTGCATCACCGCAACGACGCCGTCCCCGGGACCGCCGTCACCGTCACGATGGACGGCAAGCGACCGCTGCTGGCCGAGTTGCAGGCACTGATCGTCGACACCGCGATGCCGTCACCGCGACGCGCGGTCAGCGGACTCGATCACGCCCGTGTCGCGATGATTCTGGCCGTCCTGGAACGCCGGTGCGGCGTGAAGGTGTCCAAGGCCGAGGTCTATGCCGCGACGGTCGGCGGGATGCGCACGAGTGAGCCGTCCGCAGATCTGGCTCTGGCAGCTGCGGTGGCGTCGGCGGTGCGTGATCAACCGTTGCCCGCAGGAATGGTGATTCTGGGGGAAGTAGGGCTCGCCGGCGAGGTACGACGCGTCGCCGGGCTCGGGCGCCGCCTCGCCGAGGCAGCCAGACTGGGGTTCAACTACGCCATCGTCCCCGAGGACGCGGGCCCCATCCCGCCCGGCATCAAGGTCAAAACCGTCACCAACGTCGGCGAGGCCCTGACGTACACGCGTATGCGGCCGGTATGACACCGGGCGGTACCCTTTACGGCGCTGCCCGTGTGCAACGGCGTGGCCCGCATTCGGCGGCGCGTTAGTCTTTGTTGGGCACGAGCTCCAGATCTGCCGCATGCCGTTACGACACGAGGGGGTTGGCCATGGAAGGCGCCGCGCAGTCCCCGGCGTTACGCGAGACCATCGCTCGACTGGCACCGGGCACCGCCCTGCGGGACGGTCTCGAACGAATCCTGCGCGGCCGCACCGGCGGATTGATCGTCCTGGGCTACGACGAAGAGGTCGAGGCCATCTGCGACGGCGGGTTCGAGCTCGATGTCGAGTTCGCGCCGACACGACTGCGCGAGCTGTCGAAAATGGATGGCGCAGTAGTGCTTTCGACCGACGGGCAGCGCATCGTTCGGGCCAATGTTCAGCTCGTCCCCGACCACAAGATTCCTACCGTCGAATCCGGCACCCGACACCGCGCGGCCGAGCGAACCGCGATGCAGACCGGGTATCCCGTTGTCTCCGTGAGCCAGTCGATGAGCATCGTCAGTGTCTACATCAGCGGCATCAGGCACGTCGTCGAGGGCTCAGCCACCATCCTCTCGCGCGCCAATCAGGCCGTCGCCACGCTCGAGCGATACAAGGCCCGGCTCGACGAGAACACGCGTCAGCTCTCGGTCGTGGAGATCGAAGATTTCGTGACCCTGCGCGACGCGTTGACCGTCGCCCAGCGCCTCGAGATGGTGCGACGGGTGTCGGTGGAAATCGAGCAGAACGTCCTCGAGCTCGGCACCGACGGCCGTCAGCTCGCTCTCCAGCTCGAAGAGTTGTTGGGCGACAACGACATCGACCGTCAACTGATCGTGCGCGACTATCTCGCCGGCAACGAACCGTCGAGCACCACCGGCGTGGAGAAAGCGCTCGCGGCGCTGGACAAGCTGACCGATGTCGACCTGTTGGACCTGACGACTCTGTCCCGGGCATTCGGTTATCCCGCGACCATCGAAGCGTTGGACACCCCGATGAGTCCGCGCGGTTATCGCGTACTGACGCGAGTGCCGCGGTTGCAGTTCAGCCAGATTCACCGACTCGTGGGCGCATTCGGCACTTTGCAGGGCCTGCTGGCCGCCACCGCAGCCGATCTGCAGTCGGTCGACGGCATCGGCGGCCTGTGGGCCAGGCACATTCGAGAGGGGCTGTCGCGCTTGGCAGAGGCCTCGATCTCCGGGCCCTACGACTAGGAAGCGCTACAACCGAGACCCGGGACCACTGGGAACCGGTAACGCCTACCGCTTCTTGGTCCCCGGGAGGAAACCAGCGTCGATCACGGCTTTCACGTAGGGCCGTGCGCTCGTGATCAGCTGCTCCGCATCCGGAACGGTCTTCCACACTGCCGAAGCCATGGCGTCGGTGCGATCCTCGATGTGCCGATCGAGAGCGGTGCCGGCCTCGGTCAACGTCTCCCCCTCGGCAGAAGTGGTGAGCAGCCCCCGGACGGCGAGTCGTTCTGCAGCCGAATCCCATTCGGTCTCGGACCACTGTCGCGTCAGCTGTGTGATGCGCTTGCCGAGCGCTCGGCGCCCGGGCTGCGGTGTCGGGCGGACGGCTTCGTGGAACACCGCTGCTTCCGCGGGGTCGAGTTCCGCGTCGATCAACGCGGCGAGGTGGCCGTCGCCCCGCCACTCACGCAGCACGGTGATCGAATGCCACAGGGCGAGATGAGGCACGTCGGGTCGTTCGGTGGAATGCCATGCTGCTGCGAGAGGACGGCCGGCGAAGGACGCCGCGTCGCCGATGCTGCGCAACCGCTCCGCGATGGTCGCGAGATCGGGCTCGGAGGCCAAGGAACCCAGTGCTGCGCCGAGGACGGAGTCGAGCAGTGCCCACCGACGATCGGACACTGCATCCAGACCGACGGCCACAGCGGCCGGCCACGCCTGCTCGATCAACACCGGGTTGAAGTTGTAGAACGCAGCCGCGACGACGCTGGGCGCGCACGGACCCATCGGCGCGGCCCTCGCGCCCACGTACCAGGCATGACCGTCGAGTCCGGTGTCCTCGTACGCAGATCCGAGTTCAGGATTGAAGTACGCGGTCACATGGAAGGGTTCGAGCGTCGTGTAGGCCGCTCGGGCAAGCGCTGTCGGGGTGGTCATGAGATTCGACCGTACTCAGCCGGTGATGTTGAACGGTTCCGGCACGCTCTTGAGTTCGCCGAGCTGTGCGATGGCCTGGTATGCACCGACGCCGACCGGGACGCGCTCTTCACCGCAACCGGGAACCGAGTTGGTGCCCGACCACTTCACCGTGAAGCCGGCCTGCTCACCGGGCTTGAAGGTTCGCAGATCCGACGCAGCGTTCGGGAAGCAGTCGATGTTGGACCAGATGCGCTGATTGTCGAGCGTGTAGACGAGCGCCTGCTGCAGCCCGGCACCGACGTCGCGCTGGCACTCCGCTGACCCGATGTTGGTGATCACGACGGTGAACACGGGCTCTTCGCCGAGGCGATAGGTGGCCTTCTCGGGCGTCACCTTGATCGCGAGGGACTGATCCGGGCACTGGTTGGCGATCGCCGGAGCCGGCGCACCACTGGTCGTTGCTGCTGTCGTGCCACCGCCGGCCGCGGAGTCGGTACCGCCGCCCGAACCACCGGACCCACCGGAACCGCCCGATCCCTCACCCGAACCACCGGAGCCACCCGAACCACCGGGCGTGGCAGACGAGCTGGGCGACGGCAGCGCGGACGTGGTCGCCGGAGCTGCGACCCCGGCCGGAGCGGCCTCGGGGTCGTCGGAACGACCGCTGAGCGAGGCGATGAACCACACGATCAAGCCGAGGACGACAACGGCCGCACCGATGGCGAGTGCGCGGCGTCGCCAGTAGATTTCGGGAGGCAATGGCCCGGTCGGTTCCAACACGAATCAACCGTATGCGGCCGAAGCCACGCTATCCCTGAGCCCACGCGGCGTGTCGCACCGGCGAACGGGCTTTCGGGGGCTGCCGGACCGTCAGGCGGGCTGTTCGACCGTTCAGGCGGGCTGTTCGCCGATGTCGCCGATGACCTCGCGAAGCTGCGCACGCCCCTTGGACAGCTGGTACGTGAGCCCGACGATCGCCAGCTCGCCGGCTTCGACCTTCTCGGCGACGATGCGCGAACGCTGCATCAGTAGGTTGCCGGTTTCCTGGACGTGGCGCGCCTCGAACTCGTCGACGGCTTCGTGGCCGTCGCGTCGGGCCGAGAGCACCGACGGGGTGACGCGCTCGACGACGTCGCGGATGTAGCCGCCGGGCACGTCGCCGCTTTCGAGTGCGTCGACAGTCGCCTGGACGGCACCGCAGTGGTCGTGTCCGAGCACGACGATCAGCGGAGCATTGAGCACCGCGACGCCGTACTCGATGGAGCCCAGAACAGCGGAATCGACGACGTGGCCGGCGGTGCGAACGACGAACATGTCGCCGAGGCCCTGATCGAAGATGATCTCGGCGGCGACGCGTGAGTCGGCGCAGCCGAACAGGATGGCCCCGGGGTGCTGAGCGCTCTCGAGCCGGGCGCGGTCCTCGATCCCCTGCGACGGATGCAGGACCTCTCCGGAGACGAACCGTTGGTTGCCTTCCTTGAGTGACTTCCAGGCAGCGATCGGATTCGAAGCAGGCATAGCTCTCATTGTGCACGCGCAGCGGGTTACCGGCGAGTCGGGTGCACGCGCAGCGGGCTACCGGCGAGTCGGGTTCACTACTGTTGGTACCCGTCACAGACACGAGAAGAAGGGCGCACAGTTGCCGATCGATCCCGAGGCCCTGCTCGGATGGTTCGATACCGACGGACGCGACCTGCCGTGGCGTCGTCCGGGAGTGACCGCATGGCAGATCCTGATGAGCGAGATCATGCTGCAGCAGACGCCCGTCGTGCGGGTGGCTCCCATCTGGGAGCAGTGGGTGCAGCGGTGGCCGGTCCCCTCGGCGATGGCCGCGTCGTCGCAGGCCGAGGTGCTGCGGGCGTGGGGGAAGCTGGGGTACCCGCGTCGCGCATTGCGTCTGCACGAGTGTTCTCGGGTGCTTGCCGAGGACTACGGCGACGAGGTTCCGCGGGACGTCGACACCCTGCTCGGCCTGCCCGGCATCGGGGCCTACACGGCCAGGGCGGTGGCGACTTTCGCCTACGGCCAGCGAGTTCCGGTGGTGGACACCAATGTTCGACGCGTCGTCGCGCGTGCGTTGCACGGCAACGCCGAGCCTGGAAATCCCTCGACGACAAGGGATTTGGCCGACGTCGAACAACTGCTTCCGGTCAGCGTGCCCCGCGCCGCCCGGTATTCGGCGGCATTGATGGAGCTCGGCGCGCTCATCTGCACCGCCAAGAATCCGGCGTGCCTGCTGTGCCCACTTCCCGAGTGCGCCTGGATCGAGGCCGGGCGGCCTGCGCACACCGGCCCGGCGAAGAAGGTGCAGAAATTCGCCGGAACCGATCGACAGGTACGCGGCAAACTGATGTCGGTCCTGCGGGAGAGCACCGGGCCGGTGGAGCGGGCTCAGCTCGACATCGTCTGGCCCACCGACCCAACCCAGCGTGACCGCGCATTGGACTCACTGTTGACCGACGGCTTGATCGAGCAGACCGAATCGGGCTTGTTCGCGCTGGCCGGTGAGGGTTCGGACAGCTAGGACGACAGAAACTCCACCAGAGTCGCATTGATGGCGTCGGGTCGTTCGAGGTAGCCGAAGTGGCCCGTATCGGCGATTTCGACGTAGCGCGCACCGGGTATCGCCGCAGCCACTTCACGACACTGCTGCACCGGAATGAGCCGGTCGTCGGCGAATCCGACGACGAGCGACTTGGCCGAAATTCGGCGATACGCTATCAATCTGTCTGTGCCGGCACGCATTTCGAGTCCGATCTGCGCCCGCATACCGGCCGTCTTCTTGCCGCCGGAGTATTCGAGCACCGCCAGCCAGTCGCCGATCGCTGCCTCGTCGGCCAAGGTCTTGGGCGAGAAGTTCTGCATCGCAGTCATCGCCGCCCGGTACGAGGCCGGAAGTTCGACTCCGGCGTCGAACAGGTCTTTCTCACCCTTCGTCAACTGCTGACGCATTGTGGTGTTTTTGCCGTAGGTGGCCATCATCACTGCGTGCGACACCAGATCCGGCCGCGCCAACGCCAATTCCTGGGTGACGCGTGCGCCCATCGACGTGCCGACGACGCGCGCCTTTCCGCCGCCGAGATGTTCGATCAAGGCGGCGGTGTCTTCGACCAGGTCGTCGAGCGTCATCCCGCGCGCACACTCGGACGACGGTGCGATACCGCGATTGTCGAATGTGACCACGCGATATCCACTCTTCACCAGCGCGGGAACCTGATGGGTTCGCCAGACGCGGCCCGGGCTTCCCGTTCCCATCACCAGAACCACGAGCGGTCCGTCACCGGTGACGTCGTAGTTCAGGTCGATTCCGTTGAGCTGTGCGAGCGGCATTCGGATGATCCTAGTGTGCGCAGGAACCCCTCGACGGCGTCGCGATACCGCTCCGGGGCTTCGTCGTGAACGAGATGCGCCGCACCCTCGACTCGGACGTACACCGATCCGGGCTTGGCCGAGTGCATTCGGCTCATCTGTCCGGCAGGCGTGATGGTGTGCTCACCTTCGATCAACAGAACCGGAGCACGGACGGCATCCCATTCGTTCCAGAAGTGCCGCGTCCCCCACTCCTGCGAAATGGCCTCGAACGTATCGACGTCACCGTGCAGTCGCCAGCCGTCGTCGCTGAGCTCGAACGAATCCAGAAAGTACTGTCCGGCAACATCTCCGAAGAAGGCGCGTACCGCGTCGGCGTCCGGGAACGGTTGCGGCCACGCCCGGATCATCGCCGCCCAGCCGTCCGCCGTTCGACCGCGAAAGTCCGGCGCGATGTCTTCGATGACGAGCGCGGTGACCAGATCGGGTCGCCGCGCAGCCGCACACCAGCCGTGCAGCGCTCCCATCGAATGACCAACCAGCACACTGGGACCCACCGTTTCGAGGTGCTCGATCAGGTCGTCCACGAACGCCTCGGTCGTCAGTTCGGGCGGCGGAGGCCGACGGTGGCCCGGGGCGTCGTAGGTGTGCACCCGCCCGAATTCTCGGAGCCACGGAATCTGGCGTCGCCACGTCGCCGCACTGCCCATCAGCCCGTGCAGCAGCAGTATCGAACGGCCGGATCCACCCTCGTCGTAGAGCATCACCGCCGAGCATATCGGCGGGGTAGTCTCCCGAGAATGGCCATTGTGAAGATCAACGCGATCGACGTACCCGAGGGCGCAGGCCCCGAGCTCGAGAAGCGCTTCGCCGCGCGTGCCGGAACGGTCGACGGTTCACCCGGTTTCCTCGGGTTCCAGTTGCTCCGTCCGGTCAAGGGCGAGACACGCTATTTCGTCGTCACCCAGTGGGAGGACGAGGAGTCGTTCCAGGCCTGGTCCGGTGGCCCGTCACGGCAGGCGCACGCCGGTTCCGGCGAGAGCAAGCCGGTCGCGTCGGGCGCGTCACTGCTGGAGTTCGAGGTCGTGCTGGACGTGCCCGCCACCTCGTGACGACGCAGTTCGCCCGTCAGATGGGCTGACGGGCGAGCTCCCACTCCAGTCTGGTGGGCGTATCGGAATCGAGCTTGTGCACGGCGTCGAACAACAGCTCGGCAGGCATCGGGCGACCGAGGTAAAAGCCTTGTGCCGCATCGCAACCCAGCCGACGAAGGGCGTCGAGGGTGCCTGCATCCTCGACGCCCTCGGCCATGATCCGCACACCGAGACTGCGGGCCAGGTCGATGGTCGAGCGAACGATGGACGCGTCGGTGTCGTCGGAGTTCATCTTCGAGACGAACGAGCGGTCGATCTTGAGGGTCTGCACCGGCAGGGTCTGCAGGTACGCCAGCGAGCTGTAGCCGGTCCCGTAATCGTCGATGGCCAGAGTCACCCCCAGGCTGCGCAACGAGGTCAACGCAGCCACCGATCGCACCGGGTCGGTCATGGCTGTCGTTTCGGTGACCTCGAACTCCAGGGCGTGCGCCGGTACGGAGTGTTTCGCCAGTGCCGCGGCGACCTGTTCGGTGAGTGTCTCGTCCAGAAGATTCCGAACCGAAAGGTTCACCGAGACAGACAGAGTGATGCCTCGCCGTCGTAATGCGCTGCACTGCGCGAGTGCCTCGTCCAGTACCAGCGCGGTGATGGCGGGCAACATGCCGGTGCGCTCCGCATCGGGGAGAAACGTCGACGGCCCGATCAGTCCCTCGCGAGGGTGCAGCCACCGCAGCAGAGCCTCGACCCGGTCGACGCTGCCCGACTCGAGATCGAGACACGGCTGGAAGAACACCCGGAGCTGATGGTCACGGATCGCCGTGTCGAGTTCGCCCAACAGTCGCATCTGATCGTGTCGGTTTCGGTCCATGTCGGGCTCGTACAGACCGATGCGAGCATGGCCTGCCTTCGCGGACGTCAACGCCACATGAGCTCGCTGCAACATCGCCTCGCCGTCGACGCCGTTCGTCTCGGACGCTCCCGAACACTCCTCGAACGCCGCTATCCCTACCGCCGCATCGAGGGCGACGTTGATGTCGTGCACGAACATCGTTCTGCTGACCGCGAATTGGAGCCGATGAGCCATGTCGAAAATATCGGTCCTGCCCGGGAGCCGACGCATCGCCACGACGAACTGATCGCCTCCCAGCCGCCCCACCAGATCGTCGGACCGCACCGAGGCGACGAGGCGATGGCCGATCTCGCGGAGCACGCTGTCGCCCACGCTGTAACCGAAGGTCTCGTTGATCTGAGCGAAACGGTCGATGTCGACCACGAGCGTGAAGACGTCCGATTCGCCGCGCGTGGCGAGCATCGTGTCGAGCCGCTCCCGAAGCAGCCTGCGGTTGCCCAGTCCGGTAACGGCATCCGTTCGTGCCACGTTCTCGAGCACCGAAGCCTGCCTGCGCAGCGTTCCGAGGAAGCAGGCCATCCTGCCGCCGACCAGGGATATGACCAACGCAGAGGACAGCACGATCACCCAACCCCACTGCGCGACGGGCACTCCGCGAGCCAGTTGCACGGCCATGGCCGCCGGGGTGACGGCAACCGCGAGACCCAGACCGACGAATCGTGCTCGCCCGAACCTGAACGGACTGGGCCGCTCGATCCGTGCGACCGCCCGCTCCGGCACGAACAGCGCAACGACTCCGAAGCACACGTAGGCCGCCAGCCACAGCGTGTTCGGGATCAGCGAGCGGTAGAGCTCGACATCGTCGAGCCGAGAGTAGGTGGCGAAGTCGGACACGGTGAGAAGCACTGTGCCGATGGTGGCAGCCACGACCGGGATTCCGGTCGAACGCGTCAACAGATAGAGACTGCCGATGAGAGTGAGCAAGAACGCGTCGATGGTCAGGTAGACGGTCGCAGGCAGGAACGAGAGCATCGAGGCCAGCGGCCCCGTCCAGTCGCCGGGAACGACGAACATCCACGCGGCCAGACCGACGCCCACTGCGACCACCAGACATTCGAGCAGCTCTTCCAAACCGAAAACGAGCCCGTTCTCGTCGGCCGCACGCGCGAACCCCACAGCGATGATCACGTACCCGGCCAGAAACAGCACGTCCGCGGCCGAGAAAGTCGAGACCCGACCGCCCCCGTACTGCATCAGGGCGACCAAGCCGTCGCCCACGCCCCAACAGCCGACACCGAGGGCCATGTACTTCCATGTGCGCCGATCCGGACCGTTCTCGCGCAGGTACCGATAGACGAATGCCGCCATTGTGGCCAGGACCACGATTGCATAGACGATGTCGCGGGGTAATCCGTGCGGGGCTGCCGCGTGCGCTGCGACTGCGAGGGCACCCAGGCCTAGGAAGCGCGTCCACAACATGGTGGGCACATCCTTCCTAGGCTGGTCGTTACATTCCCCAAAGGTATGCAACAGCCGATCTAACCCGATGCTTGACCTCGATTCGGCACCGAACCATCCGTGGATGGGTCGATTCACGAACTATTTCAAACCTGACGACTGTTCGCCAGTCTCACATCGGGTGATCCGTTCGATCAGCCTTCGAGCGCGGCGTCCAGCGTGATCTCGACACCGGTGAGAGCCTTGCTGACCGGGCACGTCTCTTTCGCTGCCTGCGCCGCCTTCGCAAACCCGTCGGCGTCGAGACCGTCCACCTCGCCGCGGACGGTCAATTTGATACCGGTGAGCTTGAAACCGGGCTGATCCGGACCGAGCGAGACATCAGCGGTGACTTCGAGACTCTGCGGAGTACCGCCTGCTTCGGCGATCAGCGCCGACAATTGCATCGCGTAACAGCTCGAATGAGCCGCTGCGATCAGTTCCTCCGGGCTGGTGGTGCCGTCGGCGTTCTCGGCGGCACGCTTGGGAAACGACACGTCGAACGTCGCTGCACCCGAACTGGACAGCTCCACCTGGCCGGAACCTTGTTCGAGAGTTCCATTCCATGCGGTGCGTGAGGTACGTGTTGGCATCGAACCGAGTCCTTTCGTCGTTGACCCTTCATAGGGCCGATACTCAGGCTAACGTCGGCGGGGTGACCGGGCCATCGAGTGCGGAGATCTCGACATGACGAAGGAGCGAGCCACCAGTTGCCTGCGGCGAACAGCGATGATCGTGGCGGCGGCGCTCGTCTGGGGTGTCACGCTGTCGGCACCCGTCGTCGCCGATCCCCTGTCGGACTTCTACGACCTGCCGGTGGAATCGACGGGACATTCGCCCGGCGATGTGGTGCGAGTACGACCGATGAACTCGCCCAAAGGTTTCGGACTCGGCTTCGACATCGAACGAATCCTGTACACCTCCACCGATACGCACGGCGAACCAATGACCGTCTCCGGGTACACGATGACCCCCACCGCGCCGTGGCCCGGTCCCGGACCGCGACCGGTGATCGCCTACGCGCCCGGCACATCCGGGATGGCCGATCGCTGCGCCGGATCGGCGGTACTCGGTACCGTCGGGTCGTCCCCCGCCATCCTGCCGCTACTGCTGGCCGGCTATCGCGTCGTAGCGACCGACTACCAGGGACTCGGCACTCCGGGCGGGCACACGTATCTGAACCGCCTGGCCTCGGCACATGCGTTGCTCGACGTAGCCAGAAACGCCGACGATGACGCGCCGGTGGTGCTGTACGGGTACTCGGAGGGTGGGTTCGCCTCGGCCTCGGCGGCCGAACTCGCCAATGGGTATGCCCCCGAGGTCAACATCGTCGGCGCCTATGTCGGTGCGCCACCGGCAGATCCGACGCTCAACATCGAGCCCCTCGACGGCACCACACTCGGCAGCGCCGTGCTGTTCGCGGTCGACGGCATGATCAACGCCTACCCCGAACGTGCCGACGAGATCCGAAGCGTGTTCGACGCCGACGGCACCGCGATGCTCGACGCCGCGCAGAACTGGTGCAGCACCGACCGCGCCGCGAACGACCCCGTCGACACCAGCGAACTCACCCGAGACGGACGCCCACTCACCGCACACCTGAACGACCCCGGAATCTTCGACGTGATCGATGCGAACACCGTCGGCCGAATCGCACCGAGCATGCCGGTCTACCTGTCGCACGGCGTCGCGGACGACGTCGTACCGATCGAGCAGTCCCGCACTCTGCTCGAACGCTGGCGGGAACTCGGTGCCGACGTCACCTACCGCGAATACGACTTTCCGGTCGTCCCGATCACCGGCGCGAACCATACACCCGGAGCCCTGGCCGCATACGCCGACATATTGCCCTGGATCGCGGACCTCGTTCACGAAAGCGACGCCTGATCTCAGCACCGAAATCAGGGTCTTCACCGAGGCGATCGCGGGGAGTTCCTTGATTCACTCGTGCGGCAACGCAGTTCGCCGACCGAGGGACGCCCATTCATGCGCATCGTGCACACCCTGTTGACCGTGGCAGCCATCCTTACCTCGATCTCTCCTGTTCCACCCGACACCGACGCCCGGTCGGACGTCGAGCACGTCGCCGACGTGTTGGGTCTGCCCGGAGTGGCGCTTCGCGTCGTCTCCGAAGGCGAGGTCACCGAGGACGTGGCGGTCGGGATGGACGGAAACGGTTCCCCGATCGACGACGGCACACCCTTCGTGTGGGGTTCGGTATCGAAATCGGTGACGGCAGCAACGGTGCAGGCGCTCGTGGCCCAGCACCGTCTCGACCTGACCGATCTCGTCGAAGACGTTTTGCCCGAATCGAATTCGATCATCTCGGCCGACGTCACCGTTGCAGACCTGATCCACCACACCGGCGGGCTACCCCACGACGTCACCGCGTTGGACGTGTGGGGAAGAACAGAACGAGCCCTCGACGTGGTGCCCACCCTGCGGCTCACACCCGACGACCCGGGTTCGTTCCGCTACTCCAGCCTCGACTATCTACTGCTGCAAGCAATCGTCGAGAGAATCACCGACGAACCGTTCGCCGACGTCGTCGCCCGTGAAACCGGTGTGCACACCAGCGAAGCAGTGCCACCCGGTCACGTCCCGTTCTTCACCTTCCCTCGACGCATCGACACCGGAATCGACAACGCCGGGTTGGGCTACGGCTACCTCGCCGGATCCATCGACGAACTCTCACGCTACGCATCGAGCCAACTCACCACTGTGGCGTCGACCGGTCGAGATGCGGTGCCCACGGGGTCGGGACTGTCCTATGGATTCGGCTGGTACGTCGAAACCCTGCCCGACGGTACCGAGATGCGCTGGCACTCGGGGGCCGTTCCCGGCTACTTCACCCACGTCGCGCTCATCCCGGACCGCCACATGGCCGTAGTGTTCGCGACCAACCGATACGGCGAACTCGAAGCCGAACAGTTGGCCTCGGCGACCCGCGCACTGGTTCTCACTCGACTCGGATTCGACGAGCCCCGCAGCACCGGCCCGGGCCTGTACGCCATGCTGTTGATCGGCTCGACCGCTGTCGCCGTGCTGCTCGCCGTGTGCGCGATCCGCATTCTGCTTCGCCGGCAAACCGCGCCCGGCCGGTGGGCACCTGCGCACGTCCTCATCGCTGTTGCTGCCGGAGGAGTGCTGTACTTCGCGACACCGACGCTCACCGGTGTACCCATCTCCACCCTGGGCCGTTGGGCTCCCGACGTGACAGTGCTGTTCTGGCTCGTGCTGTCGGAACTTGCCGTCATCGCCGTTGCTCTCGCTGTTCGCACCCTCCGTCAATGGACCCCTGCACACACGTCTGAACGGTGCAACGGCCCATTCACCCACGGAGGTGATCTGCGTGAATGAACCATTGCATGCGTCTGAGCGCTGCAGGGGTCCATTGACGCGAACGGGGGCGGGGGGCGGGTGTTGGTTGGCTTGTGGACATACGACAACGGGCGACCCTCCGAAGAGGATCGCCCGTTGTGTTGGAACTGGTGGAACTTACTCGCTGTCGCTGTCTCCGGCGGCCTTGGCCAGATCGACCGGAACCTCGTCGGGGACGATGATGGCTTTCTTCTCACCGCGGAACGTGAACTTCGCGTCCTCGCCTGCGCCTTCGCCGTCCCAGTTCTCGACGTCGACCAGGATGATCTGGCCGGCTTCGATCTCGCCGAAGAGGATCTTCTCCGACAACGCGTCCTCGATCTCGCGCTGGATGGTGCGACGCAGTGGCCGCGCACCCAGTACGGGGTCGAATCCGCGCTTGGCCAGCAACGACTTCGCCTTCTCGGTGACCTCGATCGCCATGTCCTTGTTCTTGAGCGCACCTTCGACTCGGTTGAGCATGAGATCGACCATCTGGATGATCTCGTCTCGCGTGAGCTGGTGGAACACGACGATGTCATCGATACGGTTCAGGAACTCGGGGCGGAAATGCTTCTTCAGCTCGTCGTTGACCTTGAGCTTCATCCGCTCGTAGTTCGAGCCGGTGCCTTCACCCGAGGAGAAGCCGAGACCGACAGCCTTCGAGATGTCTGCGGTTCCGAGGTTCGAGGTGAAGATCAGCACGGTGTTCTTGAAGTCGACCGTGCGTCCCTGTCCGTCGGTCAGACGACCGTCTTCCAGGACCTGGAGCAGCGTGTTGTAGATCTCCGAGTGGGCCTTCTCGATCTCGTCGAACAGCACGACGGAGAACGGCTTGCGGCGGACCTTCTCGGTAAGCTGGCCACCCTCTTCGTAGCCGACGTATCCGGGAGGAGCACCGAACAGACGCGAGGCCGTGAAGCGGTCGTGGAACTCGCCCATGTCGATCTGGATGAGCGCGTCGTCCTCGCCGAAGAGGAAGTTCGCGAGTGCCTTCGACAGCTCGGTCTTACCGACACCGGACGGGCCGGCGAAGATGAACGAGCCCGACGGGCGCTTCGGGTCCTTCAGACCTGCACGGGTACGACGGATCGCCTTCGAGACGGCCTTGACTGCCTCGACCTGGCCGATGATCCGCTTGTGCAGCTCGTCTTCCATGCGGAGCAGACGGGTGGTCTCCTCCTCGGTGAGCTTGAAGACGGGGATGCCGGTCCAGTTGCCCAGAACCTCGGCGATCTGCTCGTCGTCGACCTCGGCGATGACGTCGAGGTCACCGGAACGCCACTGCTTCTCCCGCTCGGCACGCTGACCGACGAGGGTCTTCTCCTTGTCGCGCAGGTTCGCAGCCTTCTCGAAGTCCTGTGCGTCGATGGCCGATTCCTTCTCCCGGCGTGCGTCGGCGATCTTGTCGTCGAACTCACGCAGGTCTGGCGGCGCGGTCATCCGGCGGATGCGCATCCGCGCGCCCGCCTCGTCGATGAGGTCGATTGCCTTGTCGGGCAAGAACCGATCGTTGATGTACCGGTCGGCCAGAGTGGCGGCAGCGACGAGTGCACCGTCGGTGATCGAGACGCGGTGGTGTGCCTCGTAGCGATCGCGCAGACCCTTGAGGATCTCGATGGTGTGCTCGACGGTCGGCTCGCCGACCTGGACGGGCTGGAAACGACGCTCGAGTGCGGCGTCCTTCTCGATGTACTTGCGGTACTCGTCGAGGGTGGTGGCACCGATGGTCTGCAGTTCGCCACGAGCCAACTTCGGCTTGAGGATCGACGCTGCGTCGATGGCACCTTCGGCTGCACCTGCGCCGACGAGCGTGTGCAGCTCGTCGATGAACAGGATGATGTCGCCGCGGGTGTTGATCTCCTTGAGCACCTTCTTCAGGCGCTCCTCGAAGTCACCGCGGTAACGGCTGCCGGCCACGAGCGAGCCGAGGTCGAGGGTGTAGAGCTGCTTGTCCTTGAGCGTCTCGGGAACCTCGCCGTTGACGATGGCCTGAGCCAGGCCTTCGACGACTGCGGTCTTGCCGACACCGGGCTCGCCGATGAGAACAGGGTTGTTCTTGGTACGACGCGACAGCACCTGCATGACGCGCTCGATTTCCTTCGCGCGACCGATGACCGGGTCGAGCTTGCCTTCGAGCGCGGCCTGGGTGAGGTTGCGTCCGAACTGGTCGAGAACCAGTGACGTCGACGGGGTGCCCGCCTCGCCGCGGCCGCTGCCGCTCTCGGACGGCTCCTTGCCCTGGTAGCCCGACAGCAGCTGAATGACCTGCTGGCGCACGCGGTTGAGGTCGGCTCCGAGCTTGACCAGAACCTGAGCTGCGACGCCTTCGCCTTCGCGGATCAGGCCGAGCAGGATGTGCTCGGTGCCGATGTAGTTGTGGCCGAGCTGCAGTGCTTCACGCAGGCTGAGCTCGAGTACTTTCTTGGCGCGCGGAGTGAACGGAATGTGACCGGACGGAGCCTGCTGGCCCTGGCCGATGATTTCCTCTACCTGGCTGCGGACTCCTTCGAGGGAGATGCCCAGCGACTCGAGAGACTTTGCTGCAACACCTTCACCCTCGTGGATGAGGCCCAGCAGAATGTGCTCCGTGCCGATGTAGTTGTGGTTGAGCATCCGGGCTTCTTCTTGAGCCAGGACGACAACACGCCGCGCGCGATCGGTGAACCTCTCGAACATCGCTCTCCCTCACTTCTCGGTGGGTGGTAGCTCGCCCACCAGTTCTTCCAGCGCCGCAGTGTCCTGAACACTCGGTCGCTTGTGCATTCGAAGGTAAGACTGTGTCTCACTGTAGTTGGCCGACGTGACGAACGCCGACCCTCCACCCCTGAAATACTGCGTATCCGGCAACGAGACGGACCGCCTCGTGTGCTTACTGTTCATAACGCAGGCACTTTGCAAAACGTTTCCCGATCGCTGTCCGCTGCTGGCGAACAGCTTTCTGGCCTCCGATCAGGCCTGCGACGGCTTGACGATCGGAAACAGGATCGTTTCGCGGATCCCGAGCCCGGTCAACGCCATCAGCAGACGGTCGATTCCCATGCCGGTTCCGGTGGTCGGCGGCATGCCCTGTTCCATCGCGGCCAGGAAGTCCTCGTCGAGCACCATCGCCTCGTCGTCGCCTGCGGCAGCCTGACGCGCCTGGTCCTCGAAACGCTCGCGCTGGATGATCGGGTCGACCAGCTCCGAGTAGCCGGTCGCCAGCTCGAATCCGCGAACGTACAGGTCCCACTTCTCGGTGACGCCCGGCTTGCTGCGGTGCTGACGCGTCAGCGGCGACGTCTCGACGGGGAAATCACGAACGAACGTCGGTTCGGTCAACGCGTCGCCCACCTGGTGTTCCCACAGTTCCTCGACGAGCTTGCCGTGGCCATAGATCGAGACGCCGTCCTTGCGCGGCACGTCCAGCCCGACCTTGTCGGCGATCGCGAGCAGTTCGTCGACGGTGGTGTCAGGAGTGACGTCGAATCCGAGCGACTCCGACAGCGACGGGTACATCTCGAGCGTCGTCCATTCGCCGCCGAGATCGTAGGAGGTGCCGTCGGGAAGCGTCACGACGGTGGATCCCAGCGCGGCCATGGCCACTTCCTGGACGAGTTCCCGCGTCATCTTCGCCGAGTCGTCGTACGTGCCGTAGGCCTCGTAGGTCTCGAGCATCGCGAACTCCGGCGAGTGCGAGGAGTCGGCACCTTCGTTGCGGAAGTTGCGGTTGATCTCGAAGACCTTCTCGATGCCGCCGACGACGCAGCGCTTGAGGAACAGCTCCGGCGCTATGCGCAGGTACAGGTCCGTGTCCATCGCATTGGAGTGGGTGACGAACGGCCGGGCCGCGGCACCGCCGTGCAGCGTCTGCAGCATCGGGGTCTCGACCTCGAGGAAGCCGCGACGCTCGAGTGCGTTACGCAGTTCACGAACCACGGCGATGCGCTTGCGGGCGGTCTCTCGGGCCTCCGGACGCGTGATCAGATCCAGGTAGCGCTGCCGAATACGCGTCTCTTCGCTGAGTTCCTTGTGCGCGACGGGCAAGGGCCGCAACGACTTCGACGCGATCTGCCATGCGTCGGCCATGACGCTGAGCTCACCACGACGGGAGCTGATGACCTCGCCGTGCACGAACACGAAGTCGCCCAGGTCGACGTCGGCCTTCCACGCTGCGAGGGCGTCCTCGCCGACACCTGCCAGGCTGATCATGGCTTGGAGCTGGGTGCCGTCGCCCTCCTGCAGGGTGGCGAAGCACAGCTTGCCGGTGTTACGGACGAAGATTACGCGGCCGACGGCGCCGACGATCAGGCCGGTCGTCGTGTCGGCGTCGAGCTCGGGAAACTGGGTGCGGATCTCGAGCAGCGAATGGGTCCGCGGAACCGACACCGGATACGCCTCGACCCCGCGCTCGAGCAACGCAGCGCGCTTGGCGCGACGAATCCGTAGCTGCTCCGGGGTGTCGTCGGCCGGCTGGGTAGAAGCTGTATCACTCACGCGCACACACTTTACAGTCCGAGACTGTCGGGACGATCAGTGCGCTGCGACGGCCTCGGCCTCGCGAACGCAGTGCTTGGCCTGCGTCAACACCCCGAGCAGCCCGGCCGACTTCAGTGCCTGATAGCCGCCGACCAGATCGGTGGCCTTGTGCAGACCCAGCAGCTTGAGCGACGCGGCCGCGAGCGAGGAGGTGTAGCCCTCGGAGCAGATGACGATCCACTCGACGTCGTGGTCGGTGGCGATCGCCAGCCGCGCGTCACTGGTGGGATCGAGACGCCATTCGAGGACGTTGCGTTCGATGGCCAACGCACCGGGCAGGGTGCCCTCGACTGCGCGCTGCGCCTGCGGGCGAATGTCGACGACGACCGCGCCGCGGTCGACAGCGTCACGGAGTTCGAAGACGGTCATGCGATCGATGGTCTCGCGAGCGGATTCGAGCATTTCGACGATGGTCATCTCGTGGCCTTCTCGGGTTCGGCGGTGAGCTCACTGCGGGTACGGCGCAGCGTGGCACGCTCGGTCACTTCGTAGTACGACATCGCCGTCAGCGGCGGTGAGTAGGCGTGCACGCTGAGGGTGGGCCCGGTCGTGGCCGACGCCGGATCGTGCATCACGTCGTGCACCCAACCCAGCGGAAAGGCTGCCTGATCTCCGGCGTCGAGGTGACGCTCTTTCAGTTCAGTTCCCGCCCAACGGTATTCGAGCAAGGAACCGCTCAGGACGGTCAATGCACCGAGCGATCCGGCGTGATCGTGCAGTTCGGTGGATCGCTCGGGAACCCAGCTGATCAACCAGACGTCGAGATCGTCGTCGGAGTGCAGGCGAGTGGCCCAACGCTCGTCGGTAGGCCACTGTCCACCGCCGGGAAGCAGGTGGTCGAAGCGACCCTCGAGGACGTCCGATGCGCCCTGATCGGTGATCCGAAGCAGGTCGGGAGGACGCAGCCGAGTCGGCAATGTCGAGACCGACCGCGAGGTCGAACGGGGTCGGGTGGGTGCAGAAAATACAGGTGTGGAAAGCATGAAGCTCTACTCCAGGGGTGTGTAACGAACGAGGCAGCGGTCAGCCTCGACAACACTCCTGGGTGGCCATGCACGTCATCACGCCGAGAATTCTGACACACGAACGCCCGACGCGCTACCCCGCTTCGCCGAAACATTCAGCGTGGCCGCCGCTCAAACATTCAGCGTGGCCGCCGCTTTGCCATGTTGCGTTCGTAGACCAGTCGAAGTCCTTCGAGCGTCAGGTCGGGTTCGTGATGCTCGATGGTCGTCGACTCGGGCAGGATCAGCGCAGCGATGTCTCCGGTACCGATGACCGCGACGTCGGCGCCTTTGACCTCCGGCACCTCACGTCTGATGCGTCCGACGAGCCCGTCCACGAGGCCGGCGAAACCGAAGATAGTGCCCGCCTGGATGCACTCGACGGTGTTCTTTCCCAGCACCGATCGCGGCCGCACCATCTCGACCTCACGCAGCGTCGCGGTGCGAGTCGACATGGCCGACGCCGAAATTTCGAGACCGGGCGCGATCGCTCCGCCGAGGAACTCGCCCTTGGCCGAGACGACGTCGACACACGTGGTGGTGCCGAAATCCACCACGATGCACGCCGAGTCGTACAGATCATGTGCGGCAAGGGTATTGACGATGCGATCGGCCCCGACCTCTTTGGGATTGTCGACCAGCAGCGGAACCCCGGTCCGCACACCGGGTTCGACCACCACGTGCACCACGTGATCCCAGTAGCGCACGAGCATCGTCCGCATCTCGCGCAGCACGGACGGCACCGTGGACAGAGCCGTCACCCCGGTGATCTGCTCGGCCTGTTCGCCCAACAACCCCCGCAACATGAACGCCAGCTCGTCGGCCGTCACATGGGGATCGGTGCGAATACGCCAATCGCGCAGCAGTTTCGAGTGATCCCCGGTGCCGGTGAAGAGCCCGACCACCGTGCTGGTGTTGCGTACATCGATTGCGAGAAGCATCGAGTCAGACCAGCACGGAGTCGGCCCGCAGATCGCGCGGCGTGATCAGACCCGAACCGGCGGGCGCATGAGCCGGGTCGCTGCCGAGCTCGACCGGCCGGTTCTTGTCGTCGACGAACACCACCCGGGGTGAGTAGTCGGCAACCTCCTGCTCGTTCATGACCCCGTAGGCGATCAGGATGACCAGATCACCCGGGTTCACCAAATGCGCTGCAGCCCCATTGATTCCGATGACGCCACTGCCCCGCTCGCCGGTGATCACGTAGGTCTCCAGCCGCGCACCGTTGTCGATGTCGACAATGGTGACCTGCTCGCCTTCGAGCAGATCGGCTGCTTCCATCAGCTCCTGATCGACGGTCACCGAGCCCACGTAGTGCAGATCGGCATGCGTGACGGTGGCGCGATGGATCTTGGACTTCATCATGGTACGAAACATCGTGTCACTCTCCACTTTTGGGATCGTCGGGGTATTCGAGAAAGCCCGTGCCGACTGCGACACCGACGTTGTCGATCAATCTCGTGGTACCCACCTTGGCCGCCACGAGCAGTCTGCCGTCCCCGCGTTCGGGAGCCGGGCCGAGATGCGGGTCGCGCACTTCGAGGTAGTCGACCTGCACCAACGGCACCTGGTCGAGCACGGCACGCGCGGTGGCGATGATCGCCTCCGGACCACCGGCAGCGGCGTGCGCCCCGGCCACGAGTGCAGCCGACAACGCCATTGCAGCGTCACGCTGTTCGGCATCGAGATACCTGTTGCGCGAGGACAGCGCCAGACCGTCCTGCTCGCGAACCGTCGGGACTCCGATGACCGCGACGTCGAAGTTCAGGTCTCGCACCATCTGCCGAATCAACGTCAGCTGCTGGTAGTCCTTCTCCCCGAAGTACGCCCGATGCGGAGCGGCTATCTGCAGCAGCTTGGCCACGACGGTGAGCATTCCCGCGAAATGCGTTGGCCTGCTGGCACCTTCGAGTTCACTACCGAGCGGACCGGGATGGACCGTGGTGCGCGGCCCGGACGGGTACATGTCCGACGCGGACGGCGCGAATACCAATTCCACACCCTCCCCGCGGAGCAGTTCGACATCGGCATCGAGGGTCCGCGGATAGGCGTCGAGGTCCTCCCCCACGCCGAACTGCAGAGGATTGACGAAGATCGACACGATCACGACCGCGCCGGTGAGCTTCGCCTGGCGCACCAACTGCAGGTGGCCGGCATGCAGTGCGCCCATGGTCGGCACCAGAGCGACCTGCTTGCCGACGCCACGTAGGGCCTTGGACACCGACGTGATCACCGCGGGATCGTGGTGAACCGTCAACTGTCCCTTCGTGTAGCTACCCGCGAGGGTCATCGCTTCCCTTCCAGAATCTCGATCAGATCGGCTGCAGCACCGATACGTTGGGCGGACCGCAGCGACAGCGCACGGTAACCGGCGGCGATCCGTGGATCGACGGCCTCGAGCACTTCGAGGTGTTTGCCGACAGCCGCGGTATCGCCTCGGGCCACCGGGCCGGTCAGTGCGGATTGTCCGTTGCGCAGCGCATTGTCCAGTGCAGCTTCGAGCAGCGGAGCCAGAACGCGCTCGGGTACACCACGTTCGGCATCGGATCCAGGAAAACCCGGACCGGCCAACGCAACTCGCAGTGCCTCGACCGCGTCGACCACCAACGTCACGAGGTGATTGCTGCCGTGAGCCAGCGCCGCGTGGTAGAGCGCCCGGTTGTTCTCGGGCACGTGCACCGGCTCGCCGCCGATCTCGAGGACGAGGGCTTGGGCTACCGCGTAACCGATCTCGTCGCCCGCAGTAATGCCGAAGCACGCGGCCGTCATCCGGTCGGTGTCCTCGGGTCCGCCGCTGAATGTCATGGCCGGATGTATCGCCAACGGAACCGCGCCAAGGGCAGCCAACGGCTCCAGTACCGCGACGCCGTTCGCGCCGGAGGTGTGCGCCACCAACTTGCCCGGCGCGACCGCCCCGGTCGCGGCGAGACCGGCGACGATCGAGGCCAGTTCGTAGTCCGGTACCGCCAGAATCAGGAGTTCGGCGCGACGGGCAACCTCGTCGACAGGCAGAATCTGCGACTCGGGCAATCGATCACGTACTCGCGCGATGGATGCGTCCGATACCGCGGCGGCACCGACGACAACGTGTCCGACGCGTTCGAGCGCCTCACCGAATGCCGTACCGACCCGACCGGCGGAGACGACACCCACGGTCAAGCGAGCCGGAGACAGACCACCAGTGAACCCTGATGAGGTCACCGAAATTTTCCTCTCGTTCGTTCCAGTCCCGCTCGGCGGGTACCAGACGTCCTGCAGGGAACAATAGCGACAGCGGCACCGAACGTGCCATGGGAAACCGGTGTGATCTGGTTCTCAGTCTGCGCGACGGCGACGGCGACGCGTGCCTGCGTCGGTGGTCGTCGTGTCGGCCGAATCGCCGCCTGCCAGCCCGGCCATGATCTCGGCCACGGAACGGCCGTTGGAATGCGCGCCGGACGCCTCCTCGGGGGATTCGGCGCGCCTGCGTCCGCGTCGCGGTGCATCCGCCGTCTCCTCGGCAGGCGTGTCGTCGACGCGGTCGGCTGCGAAGAACGCATCGGCCGAATCGCGCAGCGAGCGGCGAGACTCCGGGTACGTCGCCGCTTCCTGGGCCGATTCGGGCTCGGGGGCCTGCTGGGGCTGGGCCTCCTCGACAGGTTCGGCGTCCTCGACAGGTTCTGATTCGGCCGGTTCGGATTCGGCCGCGGGTCGACGCGTCTGCTCGAAGTTGTATGCGGTGAACGGCGAGGTGGGCGGGCTCACCCGACCGGCCGGCCTCGGTGCCCCGTAGGGGCGGGACTGCGCGGCCGGCGGCTCGGTGCGGTCGTTCTGCCCGGCGTCGGTGACGTCGTCGGAACCCTCCGGTGCAGAACCCTGCTCGGCGGACGCGTCCTGTGCGTACCGGGAATCGGGGTCCGGTGCCGCCGTCGCGCGGGGCATTTCGTCCGGATCCTCGGGATAGACCACCGACGTCTCGGCGGTGACCGGCTCGTCGTAGGGCGTACCCACGCCGTTAAAGCCGGGTCCGTTGCCGTTGCCGCCACCTCGTACGTACAACCCGGACGGTGCGGGCTGATAGCTGTCGTAGCCACGGCCGCCGAGTTCCTGCATCCGCATCGCCTCGGCGCGCAGTGCGACCCGTTCGGTCGGCAGATTGCCCTCGAAGAGCACCTGCAGGTTCTGGCGCAGCGCGGCCAGTTCGTTACGCAGCGCAGCGACCTCGTCCGATTCCAACCGCGTCTCGTTGCGCACCCGGGCTTCGACGCTCATCTCGTACTCGCGTCGGGCCGAGATCTCGCGGGCGAGCTGCAGTTCGTAGACGGTCTGTAAGTCCTTGGCCTTGGTCTGATCCGCGGCCGCTTCCCTGCGGTACTTCGTCATCGCGAACGCACCGATCACCGCGGCCCACAGCGCCGAGAGCACCCCGACGCGCATCCACTGAACGCTTTCGCTGAACAACAACAGCACACTGGCGACGATGCCGAACACGACGAGCGCCGCGAGGAACAGCTGGCTCGCACTACGCCGCTTTCGGCGTCCCTTCTTGGCGCGAGTCTGATCTGTCATGTTCTCAAGGGTAACCGGCCTGTCGGTCGCATCTGGTCATCCCCGACCGATCACGTACACAACGAAGGTAACGATCGAGGGACGGATACGTTATCGGGAGCGCTCGTCGTCCCGATCTTCCGGGGTGCGGCAGCACTGCTCCAGCCACACCGCGGCGGCGACGACGGCCAAGCCCGCGACGAGGGCCACGATCGCTCCGGCTCGGTCCGCCGACGCCGCTCGCACCGTTGCCGCTCGCGGCAATACGTACACCAAGAAGCCGACGCACACCCCCACCAGAGCGGTTCCCACCAGCAACGACGCCTTCGCCAACACCAGCGCCCGGAAGACCGTCAACGGATGCAGGTCGTGCAGACCGGTACCCACTCGATGCTCGGCGATGCGATTGCGGACGATCACCGCGGTCACCACTTCCACCACCGCGACCAGATACAGCGACGCTCCGGCGTACACCGGGATCGGCGGAAACGAACCGTAGAAAACCCGCACCAGCAGCCACGTGCCCACTGCGGCGATCAGAAACAAACCCAAGACATCCCAGAGCTTGGTGGGATTGGTCACCACAGTCGATCACCGTCGTCGTCGAGACGGACGACTCCCACTCGCTCGTCGGCACTCAGTCGCTCGAGCAGCTCGGAGACCGGCACGTCCACCCCGCCGACCCGAAGTGTGGCGTCGGGCTCGACGTCCAGCCACGGCAGCAGCACGAACGCGCGCTCGTGCGCACGGGGATGGGGAAGAATCAGGCGCGGGTCCTCACTGATGACGTCGTCGCACACGATCACGTCGACGTCGAGGCTGCGGGGTCCCCAACGCTGCACTCGAACGCGGTCCGCTGCCTCCTCGAGTTGCTGCGCCAGACGCAACCAGTCCCACGGGCCGTAGACATCGTCCTCGGCCACCACGATCGCGTTGAGGAAGTCCTGTTGCTCGACGCCACCCCACGGAGCAGATCGATGCACGGCCGAGCACGCCACCACGCGCGAACCCAATTCCGTTGTGACAGAACGCAAGTGGCTCATCGAGTCGCCGATGTTGCTGCCGATCGACAGCACTGCACGGCTCACTTTCGCTCCCGATAGGCCACCACGGCAACGTCGCCGAACGTCAGGGGAATGGGAGCCGACGGCTTGTGCAGCACCACCTCCACCGCGTCGACTCGGGAGTCGTAACCGAGCACCACCTCGGCGATCTCGGCGGAGACCGTCTCGATCAGATCCCGGGACGGGCCCGCTACGACCGCCGCGGCATGTTCGGCCAGCTCGCCGTAGTGCAACGTCCGAGTCAGATCGTCGGTCTCGGCCGCGGGCGAGAGATCCATCCAGACGGTGATGTCGACGACGAAGTCCTGGCCGTCTCGCTTCTCGAAGTCGAAGACACCGTGATTGCCGCGGACGGTCAGCCCGCGCAATTCGATGCGGTCGCCGCGACGAGTCCCTGCAGCGGCACTGTTGATCTCGCTCATGCGCGACCACCCTGCCATGCCCGCACGACGGCCACCGCGTCGAGTGACGACCGGACGTCGTGCACCCGCACTCCCCACGCGCCGCCGGCGACGGCGAGAGCAGAGACGACGGCCGTCGCGATCTCCCGGCCGTCCGGTGGACGCGGTGAACCGTCGGGTTCGGCGAGGAGCGAGCCCAGAAAACGTTTGCGGGACGCACCCACCAGAACCGGGAAACCGGATTCCACCAGGGTGGGCAGTCCGCGCAGCAGCTGCCAGTTGTGCTCCGCGTTCTTGGCGAATCCGAGGCCCGGGTCCAGCACGATCCGCGACGCGTCGACCCCGGCGCTCACTGCGTGGTCGACCTGCTCGAGCAGTTCGCGGCGAACGTCGGCGACCACGTCGTCGTAGTGATCGGCCGGACCGGTGTGCCGGAACGTCGAGTCGGCGGCCCGCCAGTGCATCAGGATCCACGGCAGCCCGCCTTGCGCGACCACGCCGGCCATCGCGGGGTCGGCTCGACCGCCCGAGACGTCGTTGACGATCGACACCCCGGCCTCGATCGCCGCAGCGGCGACGTGTGCGCGCATCGTGTCGACGCTGGTGCTCACGCCTTCGGCGGCCAACGCCGAGATGACCGGTACGACGCGCTGCACCTCGACAGACGGGTCGACGCGGTCCGCCCCGGGGCGCGTGGACTCCCCGCCGACGTCGACGATGTCGACTCCCAGCCGATGCATCGCCAGACCGTGTTCGACGGCCGCGTCGACGTCGAGGTAGCGACCGCCGTCGGAGAACGAATCGGCCGTCACGTTGAGAACGCCCATGACGATGGGCGCAGCGGGAACGGAGCGCGCGAGAATCATCGTGATCGGACCGGAACCGTCATTTCCGGAGGATCAGGTCCAAGGCTTCCGAACGCGATGCCGCGCTGGACTGCAGCAGACCCCGGACCGCCGAGGTGGTGGTGCTGGCACCGGGCTTGCGGATACCGCGCATCGCCATGCACAGGTGCTCGGCCTCGATCACGACGATTGCGCCGCGTGGGTCGAGCTTGCGCATCAACGCGTCGGCGATCTGGCTGGTCAACCGCTCCTGCACCTGGGGACGCTTGGCGTACATGTCCACCACGCGGGCCAGCTTCGACAGACCGGTCACCTTGCCGCTCTTGCCGGGGATGTATCCCACGTGGGCGACGCCGTGGAACGAGACCAGGTGGTGCTCGCACGTGGAGTACATGGGGATGTCGCGAACCAGAACCAGTTCTTGATGGCCTTCGTCGAAGGTCGTGTTCAGCGCGGTGTCCGGATCGGTGTAGAGGCCGGCGAAGATCTCTCGGTAGGACCGGGCGACACGAGCCGGGGTATCGAGCAGGCCCTGGCGGTCGGGATCCTCACCGACGGCAATGAGCAACTCGCGTACCGCAGCCTCCGCGCGGGGCTGGTCGAACACCGCGCCCGTGGCAAAGGCCACCGTCTCCGCGATTCCCTGCTGCGGGGCGGCGGATTGCACGGCTGCTGGGACTTCTGCCGAGTCGCCTGTCGACTCGTCGGTCCTGTTGACTGACACGAGAACGTACCTCCGGTTGGGCTCCGCGAATGTGGCAGCTGGGCGGGCGTGCTGCTCGGTGTGAACGGCTCGCCGACGAACAACAGCACGGGTTCGAAACGACGCACTGGGTCGACCGTGACGGTCGACCCAGTCAGCCTAATGATCGGACTAGCGGTGTGAGCCGCCCGGTCCTTCCCACCGTTGGGTGCGTGGGCCGGCGTCGCCGTCGTCGTTTCCGTGACCGTCGCCGTGCTCACCCTGCTGCGACTCCTCCGACGAACCATGAGCGGGTCGATCGTCTCCGGGCAGCGGGTAGTTGTGCGAGCTTTCCGGAACCTCCCATGTGGGAGTCGACTCCGGCGCGCCCTCGGAATTCTCGCCGTAGGGAGGCTCGTGCCGGGACGTGCGACCGTGCTCCCCGGCGTCCGGCCGGAACGGATCCGGCTGGTACTGCGGCGGCTGATACGACTGCTGCGGCTGCTGCGGGTCGTACGACTGCTGAGGCTGGGGCGGTTGGTAGGACTGCGGCTGCTGATACGTCGGATGCTGACGGTAGCCCTGATCCGAGTCCTGCTCACGCGGAGGCTGGTACTGAGCCGGCGGCGTGGACGGGCCTTGGTAGCGCGGCACCTGTGGCTGATCGCGCGGCGGCCAGCCGGGTGCCGACCAGCCGGCGGGAGCGCCGTAATCGGGGCCCGAACCATTGGGACCCGATCGGGGCTCGGGCCGGCGATAGCCCTCGGAGTATCCGCCGCCTGTGGTCGGCCCGCCGTAGCTTCCGTTGGCAGGACCGCCGTTGGTAGCGCCGTTGTAGCCGCCACCGTTGGTAGCCCCGTTGTAGCCGCCGCCGTTGTTGCTACCGCCGTTGTAGTCGCCGGGGGCAGGCGCGCTACGTCGACCGGCACCCGTGTTCGGTCCGAGCTCGCCGGTGCCGGGTGCGCCGTTGCTGGGTGCGCCATTGTAACCGTTGCTGCCGTTCTGCTGCCCACCCTTGGTCAACTGCGGCGACCCGGCGTAGCTGGGCTGCGGAAACTGTTGTGGCGGAAGCTGTTTCGGTGCCGGCGGCACCGGAGGCCACGGCTCGCCGCGCTCGGCTGCGAGCTCGCGAGGAGTCTTGACCGGCGGCTTGTCCGACGGCTTACGGTCACCGAAGTCGTTGAACAGTGTGATGCGCGGGCGCTTGGTGACGCTGTGGAAGATCTTCTCGAGGTCCTTGCGAGTCAGCGTCTCACGTTCGAGCAGCTCGGAGGCAAGGGTGTCGAGCAGGTCGCGGTACTCGTTGAGGATGGCCCACGCCTCGGTGTGCGCGGCTTCGATGAGCTTGCGCACCTCCTCGTCGATTTCGCGGGCGACCTCGTGCGAGAAGTCGGACTGCTGTCCCATCGAACGACCGAGGAACGGGTCTCCCTGTTCCTGTCCGTAGCGGACGGCACCGAGCTTGCTGCTCATGCCGTACTCGGTGACCATCGCGCGGGCGATCTTGGTGGCCTGGTCGATGTCCGAGGACGCTCCGGTGGTCGGCTCGTGGAACACGAGCTCTTCCGCGGCGCGTCCACCCATGGCCATCACCAGGCGTGCGATCATCTCCGACCGCGTCATCAGGCCCTTGTCGTCCTCGGGGACCGTCATCGCGTGGCCGCCGGTGCGACCGCGCGCGAGGATGGTCACCTTGTAGACGGGCTCGATGTCGGGCATCGCCCATGCCGCGAGAGTGTGGCCACCCTCGTGGTACGCGGTGATCTTGCGCTCGTGCTCGCTGATGATGCGGCTCTTGCGGCGCGGACCACCGACGACGCGGTCGACGGATTCTTCGAGCGACGCCTCGGTGATGACGGTGCCGTTCTCACGAGCGGTGAGCAGTGCTGCTTCGTTGATGACGTTGGCCAGGTCTGCACCCGACATTCCGACGGTTCGCTTGGCCAGACCTTCGAGGTCCGCATCCTGCGCGACGGGCTTTCCGGCCGAGTGCACCTTCAGGATCGCTCGACGGCCTGCCAGGTCGGGGGCACCAACGGGGATCTGACGGTCGAAGCGGCCCGGACGCAGCAGGGCCGGGTCGAGGATGTCGGGCCGGTTGGTGGCGGCGATGAGGATAACGCCGGTGCGCTCACCGAAGCCGTCCATTTCGACGAGCAGCTGGTTGAGCGTCTGCTCGCGCTCGTCGTGTCCGCCGCCCATGCCTGCGCCGCGCTGGCGGCCGACGGCGTCGATCTCGTCGACGAAGATGATGCAGGGGCTGTTCTGCTTGGCCTGCTCGAACAGATCGCGCACGCGGGATGCACCGACGCCGACGAACATCTCGACGAAGTCCGAGCCCGAGATGGTGAAGAACGGGACGCCCGCCTCGCCTGCGACGGCGCGCGCCAGCAGCGTCTTGCCGGTTCCGGGAGGGCCGTACAGCAGGACGCCGCGCGGAATCTTGGCACCGAGGGCCTGGTAGCGCGCCGGGTTCTGCAGAAAGTCCTTGATTTCGTAGAGCTCTTCGACAGCCTCGTCCGCGCCCGCGACATCGGCGAACGTGGTCTTCGGCATATCTTTCGTCAGCTGCTTGGCCTTGGATTTGCCGAAGCCCATGACACCGCCGCGGCCGCCGCCCTGCATACGGCTCATCACGAAGATGATCACGCCGAGGATCAACACCATCGGGAGGATGAGCAGCAGGAACGAGCTGAACCAGCTCTCCTGGGTGACGGTGGTGTTGTAGCTGTTCAAGCCCTGCGAGTCGACCTTGTCGAAGATCTGCTCGGACGCCGAGTCCGGATACTTCGCGATGATCTGCTTCTCGTTCTCCGTGGCGTCGGAGGCCTCTTTGAGGGTCAGCCGAATCTGCTGCTCACGGTCGTCGATCTGCGCGGACTCGACATTGCGGTCGTCGAGCTGGGCGATCGCCACCGAGGTGTCGACCGACGTCCAGTTCCGCGTGTCGTTACCGAAGTAGCTGAAGGCATAGATCACCAACAGAATGCCGAAAACGATGGCGAGATTTCGTATTACTGTCTTCCGATTCATACAGCTTCAGCCGACTCGGCCGTGTCCTTTCAGTCCGCTCCCGCGCGCTGGCTGCTCCCTGCCCGCCGGATACTCCAGGCTACCGCGAGACTCGGACATCGGACTCGCTCTTACCTGGCGCTCTGCGTCCACGCGCCTGTCGGCGTCGACGCTTCTTCCCCTCCAACGACTGCACTCCCCCGGCAGTTCCCCGTGTATCGCCGCACACTATCCGGATCGATGGACCATTGCATACGTCTCGGCGCGGCGATGGTCCATTGACGGACGGTCCAGCGCAGCGACACGGGCGGAACCGAAAGAACTCGGATCAGCTGTACACCTTCGGGTCCAGCAGACCGATGTACGGCAGATCGCGGTATCGCTCGTTGTAATCGAGGCCGTAGCCGACGACGAACTCGTTGGGGATGTCGAAGCCCACGTTCGCGACCTCGACGTCGACCTTGATCGCGTCGGGCTTACGCAGCAACGTCACCACCGACAGCGAGGCGGGCGACCGGGTCGCCAGGTTGCGCTTGAGCCAGCTCAGCGTCAGACCGGAGTCGATGATGTCCTCGACGATCAGCACGTGGCGTCCGGTGATGTCGCGGTCGAGGTCCTTGAGAATCCGGACGACGCCGGAGGACGACGTCGACGAGCCGTAGGAGCTCACCGCCATGAACTCGAGCTGCGCCGGGATGGGCAGGGCCCGCGCGAAGTCGGTCATGAACATGATCGCGCCCTTGAGAACGCCGACCAGCAGCAAGTCGCCTTCGGGAGCACCCTCGGGATACCGCTTGGCAATTTCCTCTGCGAGTTCCGCGGTCCGTGTTTTGATCTGTTCCTCGGAAATGAGAACCGATTCGATGTCGCCCTCGTACACGGGGTTTCCCTTCATTCGTTCTCCAGGCCGACGCTCAGCCTGCCATGCCGACGCGAGCACACCAACCTCGCCTCCGGCGTTCCCCCAGGCAGCGCAACTCCGCCCTGCCCGGTCCAGCGCACGACGAGCGCATCGACAGCGCGGATCTGACGGTCCGACAACGACGTCACACCCCGGCCGAGGAGCCAGCGCCGCACCACTCGGCGGCGGATCGCAGGGTCGGACGATTCGATCGCCGAGACGTCCAGCTCGCGCGTGTTCGGATCGACGACGGCCGCGGCGATGGCGTCGAGCGCCCGGCCGTCCTCCTGCAGCTGCTCGGCCGTGCGGGCCAGAGCCGGAGCGACGCCCCCACCGAGCACGTCTTCGAGTAACGGCAGCACCTCGTGGCGTAGTCGCACCCGGGTGAAGTCGGGATCGGTGTTGTGCGGATCCTCGAACGGTTCGAGCCCCAGCTCCGCGCACGCGGCCCGCGTCACGGCACGGCGGACGCCGAGGAGCGGCCGACCCCACGGGTCGTCGAACGCTGCCATTCCGGCGATGGACCGAGGCCCCGAGCCGCGACCGAGGCCCAGCAGTACCGTCTCCGCCTGGTCGTCGAGAGTGTGCGCCACCAGCACCGAGGCATCACCGCGCGCGCCGTCCAATGCGTCGTATCGGGCTCGGCGAGCGGCAGCTTCCATCCCGCCCGAACCGGCCACGGTCACCGTCAGCACTCGGGCGTCGTCGACGCCCAGCAACCGGGCACGCTCGGCGGCGACGGCAGCCACCTCGGCCGATCCCGCCTGAAGTCCATGATCGACAATCAGCGCCGTCACGTTCGAAGCCTCGGCTGCGGTCGCCGCAGTGAGCGCCAGTGAATCCGCACCACCGGACAACGCCACCGCTACCGGGCCGGGATGCGCCGCCAACCAACCCCGCACCGCTCGCCGAACTTCCAGCAACGCCGGAGACTCGGGCAGCTTGGGTCGTTCCGCAGGCTCAGCCAAGGACTCGCGCGACCCACGCATCCGGGTCCTCGATCTCCGACAGCAACGGCAGGGTGTCCGGTCCGGTCCATATCGTGTTGAAGCGTTCCATTCCCACCGAGCCGACGACGTGATCGACGAATGCCTTGCCGCGTACGTATTGCGCCATCTTCGCGTCCATCCCGAGCAGCGTGCGGACGACGCGTTGGACGGGGTTGACCTTGCGTTGGCGTCGCCGATCGAATGCGCGGCGGATCTGCACCACCGACGGCACGACGGCCGGTCCGACGGCGTCCATGACGTGGTCGGCGTGACCTTCGAGCAGTGTTCCGAGAACGAGAAGCCGGTCGATCGCCTGCCGCTGCGGCTCGGGCTGGGTCGCGCGGAGCAGACCGATGATGCCTGCGTCCTCGGCGGATCCGCCGGGATTCTTCCTGGCCTTCAGAGCGCCGCTCAGCCGAGTGAGGACATCGGACATCGGCTCGTCGGTGCCGTCGGAGAGCAATCCGACGTTGTCCCGCATGTACTGCCCGAGCCACGGCGCGGAGGAGAACTGCACTCGGTGGGTCACCTCGTGCAGGCATACCCAGAGTCGAAAATCACTGGGCGAGACGCGAAGTGCGCGTTCGACGGCGATCACGTTGGGTGCGACCAGCAGTAGGGTGCCACTCTCACCGGTGAACGGATCGTACTGTCCCAGAATGGCACTGGACAGGAACGCGAGCATGGCACCGGCCTGCAACCCGGCGGGCTTGCCACCGAGCAGACCGGTCGGGGGTGCCTCGTTCTCGTCCCCGGTGAGGTGCTTCATCGACGCAGCCGCCGCTGCGATCCATCCTGCTCGATCGACCACCTGGGCGTCGGGCACCGGCAGACCGTCGGCCAGGCCTGTCGTCTCCCGCACCGGCCCCTCGGCCCGAATCGATGCTGCGGCAAGCTCTTCCACGGCTGCGGCGGCGGTGTATCGCGAGGTGGCCGGTCCCGGACGTGCCAATCTCGCTCCGGCCTTCGCGGCCACCGCCCAGTCGACTGCGCCGGCGAACCCGGACGTGGCGTCGTTGTCGTCGGCGGTTGCTGTTTCGGTGCTCATCGGCAACCACACATTCTCAGGGTCGATGCGACGGCATCGAGGGCGGGTCGACTGACATCGGGTGGCCGGTCGTTGGACATCAGGGCGAACGTCAGGATCCGACCGTCGACGTCGACGACGTATCCCGCCAAAGCGCTTGCAGCGGAGAGAGTTCCGGTCTTCGCGCGAACCCAGCCGGCACCGGTACGATCACCCGAGGCGTACCGATCGGACAGCGTTCCGGTGGCACCGGCGACCGGTAGGTAGTCGAGCATGGGCCGCAGTGCCGGTTGGCCGCTCCCGGCTGCCGACGTCAGCACCTGATCGAGCAGGCGCGCGGGAATCCTGCCGTCGACCGACAGTCCGCTCGCGTCCTGCAACGCCAGACCGGCCATGTCGAAGCCGGCCGAGAACAGGGTCTGGCCGATGGACGCCACCGCCCCGGAAAAGCTTGCCGCCGTGTTCATCTCGAGCGAGAGTTCTCGGCCCACCGCTTCGGCCAGCACGTTGTCGGACCGATAGATCATCTGCTGCAGCCGATCTCGCAACGGGGCCGACTGCACCGATGCGATCTGATCGGCACCCTCCGCCGCCTTGCCCGTCGTCACCGCAGCGGGGTCGACGCCGAGTCCCGCAGCGAGGGCGCGGCCGGCATCGAGGGCAGGCGTGGTGCTGCGCGGCGATTCGTCGACGAGGGGGTTCGAGCGACCGCCGTCGAGCATGATCGGTTCGATCGGGGTGATGGATCCGGCGGCGATGTCGGCCGGGAACCAGCCCTGGGCCATCGTGTCGCCGGAGTAGATGGACGTGTCGACGCTGATGCTGCGTACTGCGGTTCCGCTGCGACGGATCTGCTCCACCAGGTCGTCGATGCGTGCCGCTCCCGGATAGAACCCGGTCGTACCCACCGGCAGGGCGGTGAGTGTGGGGTCGCCGCCGGCGATCAGCACGATGTTGCCCTCACCGCTGCCCTGGACCACCCGGGTCGCGACGCGGTGGTCGGACGGAAGCGCGAGCATCGCGGCCGCTGCCGTGAGCACCTTGGTCGTCGATGCGGGAGTCATGGGCGTGTCGGGATTCTGCGACCACAGGATCTGGCCGGTCTGCGCGTCGGCCACGGTGCCGGTGAAGGTGCCGAGCGCGGCGTCGTCCACGACGGGTGCGAGCGCGCCTGCGAGACCGGCTGCGCTCGGCACCGGGGCCGAGTCCGGGAACGCGGTGATCGACGGGTTCGGCAGCACCGTCTCGGGTGGGGGTGCGATCGCGGCGTCGACACTTTCGGAGACCCTGGGCAGCACCAGAGCGGCGGTCGTGACGGCAAGGACCACGACGAACACAGCGCACAGCGTGAGGATCAACCGCTTCTTCCTGCGTCTGCGCCCCGCCATGGGACCGAGGAATCGCCGTGTCAGCCCCGCCACCGTTCCTCCGTCATTGCCGTGGTCGTACCCATGATCATCGAGTCAACAGTATCCTCGGGTCCGGTAGCCTTGCGCCGCCACCATAGAGACATTCGCAAACCACTCGAGCCCGCTCGGGCTCGAACCAAGACAGTGAGGACTGCACGTGTCGTTCGACGTCACCATCGAGATCCCCAAGGGGCAGCGCAACAAGTACGAGGTCGACCACGTCACCGGACGTGTTCGCCTCGACCGCTACCTCTACACCGCGATGGCGTATCCGGCCGACTACGGCTTCATCGAGAACACCCTGGGCGAGGACGGCGATCCGCTCGACGCGCTGGTGCTGCTGCCCGAGTCGGTGTACCCCGGTGTCATCGTCGAGGCCCGCCCGGTGGCCATGTTCAAGATGGTCGACGAAGCAGGCGGCGACGACAAGGTGCTGTGCGTGCCGGCCGGCGACACCCGCTGGGATCACATCCAGGATCTGGGCGACGTCTCGACCTTCGAGCTCGACGCGATCAAGCATTTCTTCGTCCATTACAAGGATCTCGAACCCAACAAGCACGTCACCGGTGCAGACTGGGTGGGTCGCGCAGAAGCCGAGGCCGAAATCGCTGCGTCCTTCAAGCGTTTGACGGACAATCCGGGTCACTGATCCTTTCGGCATCACAACACCTCGTTTCGGCCGTGTGCCGACGAACCACAGTTTGGGGAGACGTATGACCGACAGCACTTCCAACGGCACCGCCGGTGATCGGCGCAATCTGGAGTCGCGGCCGATATCGGACCCGACCCAGTTCCCCGATCTGCCGGTGACCGTCGTTCTCGACCGGATCCCGGTACCGATTCTGGCTGTCGATCCCACCGGTGCCATCGTGTTCGCGAACGAGGCCTTCGACGATCTGTTCGGACTCGACCGGACAGAACGAGAGGACTTTCACCTGCACGACATCTTCCCGGATCGAGCTCCGGAGGGCGTGAACGTCGCGGAGATGTTCCTGACCACCGTCGCCACCCGTGCGGACTCCCTCTGGCGGATGACCGACAAGACCGGCGACATCGTTCAGGTGCGGGCCAGCAAGTCGATTCTTCGGCGCACCGAGGACACCATCGTGCTCGTCGCGTTGGAGGATTTCACCGACCAGCTGTGGAACGACCCGAAGAGCGCTCTGCGCTGACACTTCGATGAGCGCTCTGCGCTGACGGTTCGAATCGTTCTCCCCAGAACGTTTCTCGGGAACGACCAACGGTGTACATCGGCATGTCAGGTGCCGGTGTACACCGTTGCTTTGTTTCCACCCGCGTGTTTCGACTCGTACATCGCTGCGTCGGCGTCGAGCAGTCCGTTGTGCATCAACTCGGCCGACTCGTAGGACGAATCGGCCGACCGCCACCGGCCGGCATCGAGTATCGCGACCCCGATGCTGACCGTCACCGGCACGTCGTCGCCTGGATCGTGCACCGCCTCGCGAATGTCGTCGGCCAGGTGTTTCGCGGAGTCGGCGTCGACCGGAACGGCAATCGTGAACTCTTCACCTCCGGTCCGCGCCACGCACGGACGTCTACCGGTGACAGCGCTCAGCCGCCGCGCTGTCCGGCGAAGAACCCGGTCACCCATCGCGTGGCCGAAGGTGTCGTTGACCCGCTTGAACTGGTCCAGATCGACCACCATCAACGCCACGGATTCGGTGTCGGCCAATCTGCCCAGCATCCGCTCGAGCCGCAGTTCCAGACCGCGCCGATTGAGCAGGCCCGTCAGAGAGTCGGTGTTGGCGAGGTCGAGCTGGCGTTGGATGACGGCGCGAAAGGCGAGCACCGAGTTGACCACGAGCACCGTGACGAGAGCGCGCGCGACGATCGAGGCCGGGTCGTCCGGGCGTTCGAGGACGGCCAGAACCGCGAGCAGCAGAATGACGGCGTTGACGAACGCCGTGTGAAATTTCAGTACGTTGCGGCGGGAGAAGTACGCGATGTAGGTGCCGATCACCGAGAACAGGGCAGCCCCGTACAGAGCCAGGTCCCGGTCCGCAAAGGTCAGCAGTAGCCCCGACACCCCCACGTCCGCATAGATCACGAACCATCCGGGCATGTGCGAGGCGTCCACCGACCGTAACCACCACCACGCTCCCACCGGCAGGGTGGAGAGCAGCACGATCGTGCAGATCAGCACGGCCGTCGTGCCCACCGGACCGTCGTCCGACAGCATGATGATCGCGCCGATCACGCCGAACGACGGGACGAGCACCGCGATACCCCTGGCCACGCGACGCTCGAGCCGGATCGAGCCCGATCGGGGTCCGATCTCGGACGACGGGGAGGGTAGGTCGTGATCGGTTGGCACCGCGTCCCCTCCGTCCGTTCCGAGCAGTCCGAGCATCTGGGTACGACGGCGTCGCGCCCCGGCCGTCGAGGCAGGGCTCGAGCGTACGAAACGACTCGACCGTCGGCACCGAGTTCTCGGAGTCCGAGGCTCAGACGTTACCCGGGCGTTGAGTGGGCAGGTCCGGTCTGATGGTCTCGTAATCGGTCAAGAATCGGTCCAGCAGTCCGACCAGCGTCGCCCGATCCTCCTCGGCCCATCCTTCGATGACTCGTCCGAGGTTCTCGGTGCGGCGTTGCTGGATGGCGGCTGCAGCTTCCTCGCCCGACGGGGTGACGGCCAGAACGAATGCCCGCCCGTCACGTTCGTCGGGTACCCGAGCGACGTGTCCTCGCTCGACCAGCTGGCCCACCTGCCTGCTGACCGTGGACGGGTCCGAGTTGACCATCGCGGCGAGCTCGCTGGACCGCATCGGTCCGTCGCGCAGCAGGCGGAACAGGCATACGTAGGCGGCACCGTCGACGCCGCCCGAGGACGAGATCTGTGCGATGTTGCGCTCCCGAATCCGCTGCAGCCGAACCAGCTGTGTACCCAGCTCTTCGGCGTACTCGACCACGTCAGCTACCGGTGAATTGGGCCGGACGCTTCTCGAACACCGAGGTGATGGCCTCGGTGAGATCGTGCGAGGCGAGGAAAGCCGCGTTCCAGGCCGCGACGAATCTCAGCGAGTCGTCGACGCTCGCCGACCGGGAATGGTCGAGGACGGTCTTGATGCCCTGCACCACCAGGGGCGGGTTCGCAGCAATGGCCGCGGCGCACTCGCGGGCGGCCGCGAGGACGGCATCGTGGTCCTCGAACACGTCGTTGACCAGGCCGATCTTCTCGGCGCGCGCCGCGTCGATGTCCTTGCCGGTCAACGCGAGCTCACGCATGTGGCCGTCGCCGATGATCGCGGGGAGTCGAGCGAGAGATCCCATGTCGGCGACGATCGCGACACGCACCTCGCGGACGCTGAACTTCGCGTCGGCGCTGGCATATCGCACGTCGGCGGCGGTGATGAGGTCGACGCCGCCACCGATGCACCAACCCTGCACTGCGGCGACGACGGGCTTGCGGCAGTCCGCCACGGCGTTGACGGCCTTCTGCATCGTCTTGATGGTGTCGTGGAACGTGGTCCTGGGTCCGGCGAGTGCTTGGTCGGCCATCAGCGGTCCGAACGTTCCGGCCATGGCCGGCAGGTCGAGACCGTAGGTGAAGTTCCTTCCGGAGCCCGCGAGAACCACGGCCCGTACCTCGGGATCGGCATCGAGTCGGTCGAACAGTTCTGGGCATTCGCTCCAGAAATCAGGGCCCATGGCGTTGCCCTTGTTCGGCCCGAGAAGTGTCACGTGCGCGATGTGGTCTGCGATCTCCACAGAGAATGCGGTCCAGTTCCGTTCGGTCATGCCTGCGAGCCTAGCGGCAGACGCAGCAGTACCCACAGGGCGTGTTACGCCGAGTAACGTCTGCGCTAAGAGCCTGCTCAGCTATGGCAATGGCCGACTCCGGTCCCACATCATTCATGCATGTTGATGCATCAGGGGTTGGGTCTCGAGACATTCAACGATCTGCCGCGTCGCAAGGCGGTACACGCGCTCTACGAGTGCTGTTGCTCGGTTGCCTGGGCCTCACGTCTCGCCGACGGCCGGCCGTACCGGTCGCGGGACGAGTTGTTCACTGCGGCGGCCGCCGAGTTGAACGAGTTGTCCGACAACGTCATCGACGCCTTGGCCGCGACGCTGCCCGAGCCGAACAAGATGTGCACGGCCATGGACGCAGAATCACGTAGCGCCCTGGGCACCGCGGCGCGCGCGTACGAATCGAAATTCGGCTGGCGGTACGTCTCGAACCTGATGATGACTCCCGACGGTTTCGAACCCAGGGACGTGCTGATGGAGCTCG
This sequence comes from Rhodococcus sp. NKCM2511, assembly GCF_014905595.1. Taxonomy (NCBI): domain Bacteria; kingdom Bacillati; phylum Actinomycetota; class Actinomycetes; order Mycobacteriales; family Nocardiaceae; genus Rhodococcus; species Rhodococcus sp. NKCM2511. Next base: position 185,274 of record NZ_BNHJ02000004.1, read on the forward strand.
GCCATCGACTCGACAACGACGAACCGACCGAACGGCTGGTCATGCGCAGAGAGATGGTCGAGATCGATCACCGTCGCCTCGGCCGACTGTTGGGTCCCGAAGGCGGCTGGCCGCCGTACTGATACCGCGAGGTCAGCCGAAGAGGCCGACGACTCGGCCGATCAGGCCACCGGCGATCACGATCGCCAACAATGCCACCAGAACGATGACGACGATCGGCATCACTCGGCTGCGCTGCGGCGGTTCGTGGTTGGGCCCACCGACTGCTGTCTCGGCTGGAGGAGTATCGCCCGGCGTCACGCTACCGCCCGCTTCGAGGCCGGCAGTCTCATCGGGTTCTGGATTCTGAGCAGTCATGAACCCGGAGTACCCGGTAGCGCAGCCCTCAATCGAGCTGTGCTCTGGCTATCGCTCCGGCGAACAGTTCCGACACGGCATCGGCAATGACGGACCGGTCGATCTCCTCCGGATCCACCGAATGTTCCACGGCCAATCCGGAGATCAACGCAGCCAAGGACATCGCGAGGCGTCGAGCATCGAACGCCTCCCCCACACCCCATTGCACCGCTCGATCGGCGATGAGTCGTTCGAGCTCGGAGCGGAGGGCACGGCGGTCGGTGCGGTAACGCTCGGCAACCACCGGGTCACGGCCCGCAAGAATCCCGAATTCGACGGTCAGTAGTGGCCACCGCGGCTCGGCGACCACCCAGGACGCGATTTCGCCGCCGCCGGCTCCCGCAGCCGCCTGCGGGTCCAGGTCGGACACGTGAGCGAGTACTCGGGCGGCGAGATCGAGTGAGCGCTGTGCCAGCAGTTCGGCGAACAGCCCTTGCTTGGAATCGAAGTTGGAGTACACGGCCCCCTTCGTGAAGCCGGCCCGATCGGCTATGTCGGTGAGCTTGGCCGCCGCGTATCCGCGCTCGGTGAACTCGTCGGCCGCTGCGGCGAGCAGTCTCTCTCGCACATCGGTGCGCTGCGGCCTGCGCTGTGGCTGTGTCGATCGCCACTCTTCTTGCTGCTCGGCATTCACGATACCTAGAGTATTGAATACCTCGGGTATCGACAAGGTCTTCGAGTCTCGACATGTTCAGGAGCACTTTTCATGCGCAAGATGTCACTACTCGCCGCCGCAGTGCTGGTGCTGCAACTCGGCTTCATCCTCAGCTACGTGTCGGCGTTCCATCAGCCGACTCCCCACGCGATTCCGATCGCCGTGGTGACCGAGGCCGGGCTTCCCGCCGGCCTGGACCAGCAGACCGCCGACCGCCTCGACGCCATCGACGGTGCGCCGCTCGACGCGCGTACGGCAGTGGACACCGCCGAGGTTCGCACTCTGCTCCGCGATCGGGACATCCTCGGTGCCTACGTCGTCGGCTCGAGCGGCACCGACACACTGATCACCGCGAGCGCTGCCGGCAGCTCGGTGGCGACCGCCCTCGAATCGATCTTCACCGAGGTCGATGCCGCTCAGGGACGCCAATTCGTGGTGCGTGACGAGATCCCGGTCGGCGTGCACGACAACCGAGGATTGTCCGGCTTCTACCTGTCGGTGGGCTGGGTCGTCGGCGGCTACCTCCTCGCGGCCGCCTTCGGTCTGCTCATCGGGGCACCGACGACCCGACGCGAAACCTGTGTCCACGTCGGCATTCTCGCCGCGTACTCGATTGCCTCGGGCGCACTGGGAGCACTGCTGACCACCCACGTACTCGGAACCTTTGCCGGACACTGGTTTCCGCTCACCGTGCTGGGCACCGGGGTCGTCTTCGCCACCGGACTGTTCACGATGGGCCTGCGAGCCCTGATCGGAGTGGCTGCGGTACCGGCGGCGATCGTGCTGTTCGTCATCCTCGGAAATCCCAGCGCTGGAGGCGCTTTCGGGGCCAACGTACTGCCGCATGTGTACGCGTCGATCGGCCGGTGGATCACCCCGGGCATCGGCACCGAAGGAGTGCGCAGCATCGTGTACTTCTCGGGTGCGGGGGTCGGGCAGCCGGCACTCGGACTGGGTCTCTACATCCTGATCGGCGTGCTGCTGATGGCTGCGGCAGCGGTTCTGCGCCGTCGTCGCAGCGCCGGTGAATCGATGCCGAGCCAGTAAAGTGGCATCCCATGACTGCCACCTTCCCTCTGCCGATGCCCGATCTCGCTGTCCGCACACTCGGTGGCGCAGTGGTGTGGGCGAACGACGAGACGTTCGCCGAGAAGGAAAATCTGATCACACCGGGCAAAGCCGACTACTCGACCGCGACGTTCGGGCACAAGGGGCAGATCTACGACGGGTGGGAGACGCGGCGCCGACGCGAGGCCGGCTACGACGAGGCGATCGTGCGACTCGGAGCTGCCGGCATCGTGTCGGCCGTCATCGTCGATACGTCCTGGTTCACCGGCAACTATCCGCCGGAAGTTTCGATCGAGGCCGCCGAGGTGACCGGATTCCCGTCACCGACCGAGCTGTACGAGACGGAATGGACGACCATCGTCGCCCGTAGTGCCGTCGATGGCGACAGCGAGAACCGAATCGAGGTCGCGTCCGACGCCCGGTGGACGCACGTCAAGCTGTCCATCTACCCGGACGGCGGCGTCGCTCGGCTGCGAGTACTGGGCCGCGGCGTCCCGGACCCGAAGTTCCTCGCCGTCGGGCCCGTCGACCTGGCCGCGCTCGAGAACGGCGCATACGTCTCGGCCTGCTCCAACATGTTCTACAGCTCCCCCAACAATCTGCTGTTCCCCGGCCCGCCGCGCTCGATGGGCGAAGGCTGGGAGACCTCGCGTCGACGCAACGACGCCAACGACTGGGTGCAGGTGCAGCTCGCCGGCACGGGCCGAATCCGGCTGGCCGAGCTGGACACCAGTTGCTTCCTGGGCAACGCCCCCGGCGCGGCATCCCTGCAAGGGCGACTGGGCGACGGCGACTGGATCGAACTGCTGCCGCGAACGACACTGCAGCCCGACACTCGGCATCGCTTCGTTCTCGACCACGACACTCCGGTGTCGGAGGTGCGAATGGACATCTTCCCCGACGGCGGGATGGCGCGATTGAGATTGTTCGGTGACCTCGCGGGAGTGGAGCCTGCGGAATGACCCAGTTGGGCAAGCTGTCTGCGTAAACGGTCGTGTGGCAATAGGGTTGGGGCATGTCCCGGCTACTTCATCCGAATGCAGCCCACGTTGCCGACACCCTGATTTCTCGTGGTCATCACGGGGTGGTGGTGAACAGTCCCGAGGGCACCCACACCGCCGCCGACGCCGCAGCTGCGTTGGGCGTCGATGTGGGTGCGATCGTGAAGTCGATGGTGTTTCTGCTCGACGACGAGCCGGTGTTGCTCCTGGTGTCCGGGGCTCACAATGTTCATCTCGAGCACACCGGTGAGCGTCTCGGCGGCACGCTCGCCCGGGCCGATCTGCGTACCGCCAAGCACGCCACCGGCCAGCCGATCGGGGGAATCGCTCCGGTGGGCCATCCGACGAATTTGGATACGTTCGTCGATCAGGACCTTGCGGCCCACCCCGAACTGTGGGCCGCGGCCGGGCACATCGACACGATCTTCCGCTCGTCGTACACCGAGTTGCTGCGCATCACCGCAGGTCTGGCGATCGACGTCACCTGAGCTCGAACGACCTAGGAAGCAAGGGTCGGGGCAATTCGGGGTGCGCCGAGGATCGCGTCGACGACGTCGGTGTCGAGGCGGGTGCCGCGCGATTCGAGGAGCGGCAACACTCCCGCGGCCAGGAACATCGACTGCCGCTCGATCTCGCCGTGTACCTGCAGCGTCACGCCGTCGGCGACGTCGGCCGCGGTGACGTCGGAGATCAAACTCGCCAGTCCCGACGGGGTACCGACGTAGCGGATGGACGACGGGCTTGCCGGCGCGTCGAGTGCGGCGAATTCCCGACGGGCCGTCCTGGCGTCGGCAGCGATGTAGATCTCGAGATCGAGGAAGACCGCGAGATTGTCGGCCGATTCACCGCGGTCGACGGCTTCCGCGTGCAACCGGGCGCGTTGCTGCTGAGCTTCCCGCAGGTCCGAGGCAACGATTCTGACGGTGTTCACCTCGGGCCCGACGGTCAGCTCGGTCCAGACGTCAGCGGATTCGATGGCTATGCGGGTGTGATTGTGCGACATGAGTGGTGGTCCTGATTCGTCGGTCGGGATGCGCATGTGGTCGGAGCGGAGCCGAACTCGAACACGACCCGGACGCAGTGCGGCACAGATCGACATACCTGTTGCACCAGTGGCGATTGCCACGCGACACGACACTCACGGTCATGACGCCATGCTAACTGCCTGTGGGGCTGCACGGGGATCCAACCCCGGCGGCCCCGTCGGCCAGGGCGGGGAAGGGACGAGGGTCCGGTACGGGGTTCCACCACCCGGCTTCTTCGGCGTAAGCCCACGTCGGCCCGGACTCGACGAACGCTGCCAACGCGTCGACGAGTCGGTCCACGTCGGCCGAGGAACTGCCGAGACCGATACTGGCCCGCACGGCACCGTCGGCATGACCGAGCCGGCGCAGCAGCGGGTGGGCGCAGAACTTTCCGTCGCGCACTCCGATGCCGTGTTCGGCCGACAGGTACGCCGCCACTTCACCGGGGTCGTGGCCGGCGACAGTGAACGTGACGATGCCGACGACGTCGGGCGCGTCGGCCCACACCTGCAGCAGTTCGACACCCTTCAGTGCGGCCAACCCGTCCCGCAATCGGGTGGACAATTCCCGCTCGTGCGCCGTCGCGGCATCCTCGTCGAACGACGCGATGGCCTCGCACGCCGCCGCCAGCGCGGCGACTCCGAGCACGTTGGGTGTTCCCGCCTCGTGACGCTGCGGTGCGGGAGCCCAGTCGGTGTGCTCGATCGTCACACTGCGCACGGCACCGCCGCCGGCCAGGTGGGGCTCGCCCGCGTCGAGCCAATCACGGCTTCCCACAAGCACACCCGCGCCGAACGGAGCGTAGAGCTTGTGACCGGAGAACGCCAGATAGTCCACACCGAGTGCGGCGATGTCCACTCGACGGTGCGGAACGAGTTGTGCGCCGTCGACGACGATCCGGGCACCGTGGCGATGCGCGAGATCGGCCAGTTGCGCGATGGGGAGCACTTCGCCGGTGACGTTCGATGCACCCGTGATGGCCAGTAGCGCAGCAGGTTTCGCAGCCAGTTCAGCGTCGAGCCGGGCGAGCGTTTCGGCCAGCGTCGACGCTGCGACCACCACTCGGCGATTGCGCCACGGCAGGAGGTTGGCGTGGTGTTCGATATCGAGCACCACGGTGTCCCCCGGCACGCACGCGGCCAGCAGATTGAGCGAATCGGTGGTGTTGCGTGTGAACACGACCACTGAATTCGTTTGTGCACCAACGAAATCAGCTACGGTCTCGCGCGCCTTCTCGTACGCCGCGGTGCACACCCGAGACGCGTAGCCGGCCCCGCGGTGCACGCTCGAATAGAACGGCAGCAATTCCGCGATCCGATCGGTCACTGCGGACAGCGCAGGCGCGCTGGCCGCGTAATCGAAATTGGCGTAGGTGCACGTGCCGCCGTGAACCAACGGAACCTGCAACTCCGTGCCGGAAACAGGGGCAAAAGGAGTGCAGGGACGGGAAAGTACAGACGTCATGACAGATCAAGCCCTCACGTTCGAGGGACCCGCAACGGAAGATATTCGTGAACGAGTCCGCGCTTGCCGCACCGATTTTTCGGTGTCAGCCTGGTCGTCACCCGGAGCACCCCACCGCGAAGGAGGGTTGCCGACCAGCAAGCCGGGGCTCGATGCTGGTACTCGTGACCGTGGTCAAGACACTGGCAAACCCGCCACGGTTTTGTCAAGCCGGGGATCGCTCCGACACAGCAGTAGGATTTCCGCGGTGGGAAGGCGCGCTCGTTCACCTGCTGGCAAACAGAACGTGAGATAACCAACGGCGCTGCTTTCCCCAGCACCACAAGAGTCATCTGCCAACGAACGAGAAGGACACCCGGTTGCCTGTGCACCAAGAGAACGATCTGCCGGGTTCGAGCACGGATATCGCACCTGCTCCGGCCGCGTTTCTCCGCTCGCCCCTTGCCCCGCCGGCCCGCACACTGATCGACGTACTGCAGGAGACCGCCGATCGCTTCCCGGATGCACCCGCGATCGACGACGGGACGGTGTCGGTCAGCTACGCCGAACTGCTGGACGACATCGCCGAGGGTGCCCAGTGGCTCGCCGACGCCGGTGTCCGGCGCGGCGACCGCGTCGGCATCAGGATGCCGTCGGGGTCCTTCTCGCTCTATGTCGCGATTCTGTCGATCCTCGATGTCGGGGCTGCGTACGTACCCGTCGACGCCGACGATCCGGAAGAGCGCGCCGAATTGGTCTTCGGTGAGGCGCAGGTGACGGCCATCGTCACTGCGGGCGGAATCGCTGCCGGCACCGCGCCGAAACAGAATGCGCCCGAACTGGGTGCCGGTACTCCGGTGCCCGAGCTGCCCACACCCGAGGACGACGCGTGGGTGATCTTCACCTCGGGTTCGACCGGAACCCCCAAAGGTGTTGCAGTCAGCCACCGTAACGCCGCGGCATTCGTCGATGCCGAGGCCCGGATGTTCCTGCAGAAGGATCCGCTGGGGCCGGGAGACCGAGTGCTCGCCGGCCTGTCGGTCGCGTTCGACGCCTCCTGCGAGGAGATGTGGCTGGCGTGGCGGCACGGTGCCTGCCTGGTACCCGCCCCGCGCTCTCTGGTGCGATCCGGCTTCGACCTCGGTCCGTGGCTCGTCTCCCGAGACATCAGCGTCGTCTCGACGGTACCCACGCTGGCGTCACTGTGGCCCGCCGTGGCACTGGAAGCGGTGCGGCTGTTGATCTTCGGCGGCGAAGCATGCCCACCCGAGCTGGCCGAGCGGCTCGCCGTCGAAGGCCGCGAAGTCTGGAACACCTACGGCCCCACCGAGGCGACGGTCGTCGCGTGCGCGTCCATCATGGACGGTAAAGGTCCGGTCCGCATCGGATTACCGCTGGACGGTTGGGATCTGGCGGTCGTCGACGCCTCGGGCACTCCGGTGGCGGTCGGCGAAGTGGGCGAGCTCGTCATCGGCGGCGTCGGCCTCGCCCGGTATCTCGATCCGGCCAAGGACGCCGAGAAGTATGCGCCCATGCCCTCTCTCGGGTGGGACCGGGCGTATCGCAGCGGCGATCTGGTGAAGCTCGAGCTCGAAGGGCTGCTGTTCCAGGGCCGCGCCGACGACCAGGTCAAGCTCGGCGGCCGACGCATCGAGCTGGGCGAGATAGACAATGCGCTGCAAGCACTTCCGGGCGTCGGCGGCGCGGCCGCGGCAGTCCGCAAGACCGCTGCGGGCAACTCGGTTCTGGTGGGATATCTCGCCAGTACCAATCCCGACTTCGACCTGGAGGCCGCGCGCGCCTTGTTGGCCGAGCAGTTGCCGTCGGCGCTCGTACCGCGGCTCGCGCTGGTCGACGAGATGCCCACACGTACCTCGGGCAAGGTCGACCGCAATGCGCTCCCGTGGCCGCTGCCCGGCATGGCGGGCGCGTCGGCGCTCGGTGGTACCGCGGGGTGGGTGGCCGAGTTGTGGACCAACATCCTCGGCGCTCAGGTCAACGACGAGAACGCCGACTTCTTCGCCAACGGCGGCGGTTCGCTGTCGGCCGCGCAGCTGGTGACGGCATTGCGCGAGCGGTTCCCCGAAATCACCGTCGCGCAGCTCTACGATCACCCGCGATTGGGTTCTCTGGCACAGTATTTGGACGACCTGAAGCCTGTCGTGGAGGCAATCCCCCGCGACGTGGCACCGACATCCCGCACCGCGCAGTGGGCGCAGATTCTGGCGACCGTGCCGTTGACGACCCTGACCGGGTTGCAGTGGGTCACCTGGCTCGGCCTGCTGTTCAACGTCATGGCCCGGTTCGACGACGTGCCGTGGGCTCCGACGCTGTCGTGGTGGTGGATTCTTCTCGCGTTCGTCCTGTTCATCACCCCGGTCGGGCGCATGGCCATCTCGGTGATCGGCTCGCGAATACTGCTGGCGGGGTTGAAACCCGGCGCATATCGACGCGGCGGCAGCATGCACATAAGGCTGTGGGCGGCAACGAGATTGACCGATGCCAGTGGCGCGTCCAACCTGTCGGGTGCACCGTGGATGGTCTATTACGCGCGCGCTCTCGGCTCGAAGATCGGCAAGGGCGTCGACCTGCACACCCTGCCGCCCGTGACCGGCATGCTCGAACTCGGCGACGGCTGCTCCATCGAACCCGAAGTCGACCTGTCCGGTCATTGGATCGACGGCGACCTCGTCTACATCGGCGGCATCGAGATCGGTGCGGGTGCCACTGTCGGTGCCCGCTCCACGCTGCTGCCCGGCACCAAGGTCGGCAAGAACGCGGTCGTGACGGCCGGCTCCGCCGTCGTCGGACGAGTCAAGGCCGGCCAGATGTGGTCCGGCTCGCCCGCGCAGAAAGTGGGCAAGGCCGATCATCCGTGGCCGGCGGAGACCCCGCCGCGCGCCACCAAGTGGGTGTTCGCCTACGGCGTCGCGTCGCTGTTCCTCTCCGGCATGGCCCTGCTCTCCATCGGCGTCAGCCTGGTGCTGATGGGCTGGTGGATTCACACCGCGGACTCCGTGCTGGGGGCCTTCGAGCGCGGCTTGGTGATGCTGCCCGTCGCCACTCTGGTGTCGTTGGCAGTGTTCGCGCTGATCACCGTCGTCGCGGTCCGGTTGCTCGGCATCGGGCTCGTCGGCGGCTATCACCCCGTGCGCAGCCGCATCGGCTGGCAGGTGTGGGCCACCGAACGCCTGATGGATTCGGCGCGCACCTTCCTGTTCCCGCTCTACGCGTCGCTGCTGACACCGCATTGGCTCCGGTTGCTGGGCGCGAAGATCGGCAAGGACGTCGAGGCGTCGACAGTGCTGATGATTCCCAAGTTCACCACGGTCGCCGACGGCGCGTTCCTCGCCGACGACACCATGGTCGCGAGCTACGAACTCGGCGGCGGCTGGATGCACCTGGGCGACGCCAAGGTGGGCAAGCGGGCGTTCCTCGGAAACTCCGGCATGACGGGACCGGGGCGGACCGTCCCGAAGAACGGTCTCGTTGCGGTGCTGTCGGCAACTCCGGACAAGGCGAAGTCGGGCTCGTCATGGCTCGGTAGTCCACCGGTCCGGTTGCGCCGCGCGGCCGGCAGTGCCGACTCGTCGCGCACGTTCGACCCGCCTCGGAAGTTGAAGATCGCCCGTTCACTCGTAGAGACGTGCCGGCTGATTCCCGTCGTCGTGACGTTCGGTATCGGGCTCGGCGTGTTGTTCGGACTGACCGCGATTGCCGACTCGATCGGCTACTGGCTCGCTGCCGCGCTCAGCGGTGTCGTGTTGCTCGTCGCCGGCTTCGTGGCTGCAGCTGTGTCGGCGGCCGCGAAGTGGCTGTGGGTCGGCCGGATCGGCAAGACCGATCATCCGCTGTGGAGTTCGTTCGTCTGGCGCAACGAGGTGGCCGACACGTTCGTCGAGACCGTCGCCGCACCGTGGTTCGCGCGCGCTGCCGAGGGCACCGCGGTGCTCAACATGTGGCTGCGGTGGCTCGGGGCGGACATCGGTCGAGGTGTGTGGTGCGAGACATACTGGCTCCCCGAGGCAGACCTCGTGACGTTGGCCGACGGTGCGACGGTGAACCGAGGGTGCGTTGTGCAGACGCACCTGTTCCATGATCGGATCATGTCCATGGACACCGTCGATCTCGGCAGAGGCGCAACCCTGGGACCGCACTGTGTCGCTTTGCCTGCATCGGGTATAGGTGATGGTGCGACGGTGGGGCCTGCCTCTCTGGTGATGCGCGGCGATACGGTTCCCGCGCATACTCGTTGGCAGGGCAATCCGATCGCGCCGTGGGCCAAGGGTGATCCCTTTCCGCGGATTCGCGACGACCGAAACGAGGGGTGATCTTCAATGCCGGACAGGCTCGTGGCACCGGTGTTCGACGTCGACTCCAGTGACAATCCGATCGATACGTATCTTCCGCAGAACGGCAATCGCGGCTATCGCGTCTCGCGCTACGAACTCGACCTCGAGTACAAGGTCGAGAGCAACCGATTGACGGGCAAGGCGAAGATCACCGCGGTCACCACGGCGACGGTCTCGAAATTCGCGTTGGATCTCGGCCCGGCGATGAACGTGTCGAAGGTGTCGGTCAACGGGTCACGTTCGGTGAAGTTCAGCCACCAGCGGGGCAAGCTGAAGATCACTCCCGCCAAGCCCATTGCGTCCGGAGCGGCACTGGTGGTCACGGTGGCGTACGGCGGAACACCCAAGCCCATCAACGGTTTCTGGGGTGAGGTCGGCTGGGAGGAGCTCACCGAGGGATCGATCGTCGCGAGTCAGCCGAACGGTGCCGCGTCGTGGTTTCCGTGTGACGACCACCCGGTGTCCAAAGCCAGCTACGGCATCACCATCACCACCGATTCGCCGTACTACGCGGTGGCCAACGGCACGTTGGTACGCAAGCAGACCCGGGCCAGCCGGACCACGTGGGTGTACGAGCAGCCCGAGCCGATGGCCAGCTATCTCGCGACCATCCAGATCGGGCCGTACGAGCATCGCGTCGTGAGCCCGGGACCGGTGCCGATGAACGCGATCACGCCCCCGCGGCTACGAGCACAGTTCGATCACGACTTCGGCCGTCAACCGCAAATGATGGACACCTTCGTACGGCTCTACGGCCCTTACCCTTTCGCGGCGTACACCGTGGTGGTGACCGACGACGATCTCGAAATCCCGGTCGAGGCGCAGGGCCTGTCCATCTTCGGTGCGAACCACTGTTCGGGTTCCCGGTACTACGAGCGCCTGGTTGCACACGAATTGGCGCACCAGTGGTTCGGCAATTCCCTCACCCTCGGCAAGTGGGCAGACATCTGGCTGCACGAAGGATTCGCCTGCTACTCGGAGTGGATCTGGGCCGAGAACTCCGGCGGCGCAACGGCTCACGACAAGGCCAAGCGAGCTCACACCATTCAGCGAGGGCTCGCGATGGATCTGCAGCTCACCGATCCCGGGCCCGCCCGCATCTTCGACGACCGCGTCTACAAGCGGGGCGCGCTGGCCTTGCACGCACTGCGACGCACCATCGGCGACGAACGATTCTTCGGCCTGATCCAGGAATGGACCTCCAAATACCGCTACTCCACCGTGGCGACCGCCGACTTCACCGACCTCGCCTCTCGCTTCGGTTGCCCCCGAACCCTGTGGGACGCATGGCTTGTGGATACGCAATTGCCGTCGTTGCCGTAGATTCAGCGGGCAATCGGCTATACCCGAGCGAGACCGCGAGGCCTGCCACGGCGTAGCCGTACAGCGCGACCGTCGCAGATGCCTGTCGCCAGAATCCTTGCGGGAACGTTGCCGCCCAGCGCCCCTTGCCGTCCAGTTGCAGATCGCAGGGGAAGTCGCTGATGACCATCGCTGAAGCCGGTTGTTTCGAGTGCGCGAGCACCACACCGGTGGTGAACGGCAGTCCCCGAACGAACAGGTGCCCGCGCGCATCCCCCGCTCGATAGCGCACCGTGGATTCCGTTAATGATCCTGTGTACCAACGTCGTTGGACGTTCCACCCGGTGGCGTGTGCGAGTCGGAGGTTGCGATCGCCGCGTAGTGCCGTGTCCACGGTCTCGACGTGTGCGATCACTCCCCAGCGCAGCATCGACACCCACGAGGCGATCCGTCGGTAGCGAAACACCAGAGCCCCGAACAGAACGATCGCGAACATGTACGGCACCAGCGCGGGATACCTCGACCAGCAGGCGGCAGGCACGATCACCGCGACGAGAAACCAGTACGCTTCGCGTCGATTCCAGACCGTGGCAGCAGCTACCAAAGCTGTCGGGGGCACCCGATACGGCGGGACCGTGCGCGAGGACTGCACCATGATGGCGCTGATCCTAGCCTCCTTCGTGCGCGTTGTGCGTCCCTCCAGGTACGCACAACGCGCACGACCCCTAGGGCAGGTGAGCGGACGTTTTCGATCGCACCACCAGGCCACACAGTGCCGCCATCACCGCGCCGAATCCGAAGATGATCGGATACGTGACCACCCCTGGCCAGGTCTCGGTCAGCGCCGACAGCACAGCGGGTACCGCGAAGCCGAGATACGTCAGCGAATAGAACACAGCGGTGAGGCCGGCGAGATCGTCGGGGCCCGCAATGCGTTGCACCTCTTGCAGACCCGAAACCAGCGCCATGCCGTATCCGCAACCGAGCACCGCTGCCGCGATCAATGCCGCGGCGATGGTGAGCACCGACGCCGCCCACGCCGCGACAGCCATACCGACCACCAACAGAGACAGCGCAACCAGAGCGCCGCGCGCATTGGCGGGTGTGTCGATCCGACGCCCGACTGCCTGGATCGCGAAACCGGAGCCGAGGGCGATCACCGCCATCGCCGCGGACAGGGCGACGGGGTAACCGCCACCGGGCTCGTCGGCCAACGCGTCGGCCATCAGAGACGGCAGCACCGCATAGGCGACGCTGGCCGCACCGAAAACCCATGGGGCCAAGGGCAACACGACGAACAGGAAGCGTCGATGCGACGCCGACGGAATTCTGAGATCGTCGACGAGGCTCTTCCTTCCCGATGATGCTGCGGCGCTGCGTGTCTCGGGGACCGACAGCATGCCGACGAACGCGGCGATGCAGATCAGCACGTGCACGCTGTACGCGAGGTGCGTCGGCCAGGGTGCCCACTGCGCCAGCACACCGGCGACTCCGGCTCCCAGGGCGAAGCCCGCCGTCAACGACATCGCGGCGCGGCGCGCTCCGGCACCGGGCTTGGCGGTGGCGTCGCGACCGGAGAGTTCCTTGACCCAGCTGCCGCCGACGGCCATGCCGATTCCGAGCGCGATACCGCTGAGCACACGACCACCGAAGAGCATGTAGGCGTTGTCGGGTCCGAGGGCGATCAGAATGGAACCGGCAGCGGCAATTGCGGGCGCGGGCAACATGATCGGGCGTCGGCCGAGTCGATCGGACAACGGACCACAGATCAGCATCGCCGGAATGATGCCCAGAACGTACGCGAACAGGAACGTGTCGACCACCACGGCAGAGAAGCCGTGGTCGAGTCGATACATCACCAGCAGCGGTGTGAATTCGTTGCCGCCCCAGGCGACGGCGAACATGCCGACGGCAACCAACAGCCAGCGTTTGGCCGTCGTCTGTCGGACGTCGTCGTCGATCATGGCCTCGGTCATCGTGTTCCCCCTCTGTCTGTGCGCAAGCCGTGCACCCTGAGCATGTGTTGTTCGACGGCTCGCTCGAATTCGTCTGCGTCCCCGGCTTCGATCAGGTCGGCGAGTCTGCGGTGGTCGTCGACGATGCGCGAGATCTGACCCGGGTCACGGGTCAGGGATGCCGCTGTCATCCGTCGCTGTCGCTCGCGAAGTCCGTCGTAGAACGCGTCGAGCAACGGGTTGTTGCCGGCGCGGACGACGGTCCGATGGAAATCTGCGTCGGCGGCACTGAACTCCGCTGCGGTGCCGTCGACTGCCAGCTTGTCCTGGATTCGCAGGTTGTCGCGTAGCGCCTCGACCACTCGTGCGCGGGCATCCGCATCGCCGACGAAGGCGCGAACACTGCCGGCCTCGACCAATCGCCTTGCGTCGACGACGCTCTCCGCCTCACCCACCGCGATGGGGACGACCAGCGCCCCGCGCTTGGGATACAGGCGCATCCATCCCTCGACCTGTAGGCGAAGGAACGCCTCGCGGACCGGTGTGCGGCTGATGTCGAGCCGCGTCGCGATCTCCCCTTCACTGACGAGCTCACCACCGGGAAGTTCCCCCGAAATGATGAGCTCCTTGACAGTCAGGTACGCCGTATCGGCTGCGGATCTCGTCTCGGACACAACATAGATACTAGATGCGCCTCAGCAGTCCACCCAACTCGACCTCTCCAGACGGTCCACTCAACGTGACATTGACCGTCGAAAAGGCCACCACATGTCACATTGACTCACCGAGGGGAGTCGCGAGAAGCCAGCGGTCAGGGCACCCAGTGCCTGGCGGCGATGTCGTCGATCACCGGGTCTCCGTCGGGGGCCGAGTCGAGTGCTTCGAGATCGTCGCGCAGTGCGTTCAGGCGGGGGTCGTCGCCCTCTGCCTGCTCGGCGGCCGTGCCCCCGTCGTCGGCGATCTGGGCGAGCAGTTTCGCTCGCACCCGATCTCGCAGTGAGTCGCTCATTCGTCGTCACCCTTCTTGAAGACGCGTCGGGCCGTGGGGATGAGCGCGATGAGCACGCCCAGCAGCACGATGATCGAGAAGATTTGCAGCAGCACAGCAGCCTCCTAGGGATGTCAGGTCGGGGCGAGGGCGGTGCCCCACGCAGTGTTGCGCACCACGGTGAACAAGACCAGTAGGGCAACCCCGACGACGACGGTCGGGCGATTGGGACGAGGCAGCGTCAGTGGCGTCTGCGTCCATCGTGCTCGCAGCCACGCGGCCCAGATACCGACCGCGACGATGCCGAGCACTAACGCCACGACGTTGCTCGACGCGGCAGCCGCGATGTCTCCGCGAGTGAGGTCGCCGAAAGCCCTGGTCGCGCCGCATCCCGGGCACCACAGTCCGGTGAGGGCGTGGAACGGGCACGGCAGGTACGTCGAGGTTCGGGGATCGCGGACGTGCAGCAGCACAGCACCGCCGACTGCGGCCAGGCCGACGCCGAGAGGTGCGGCGATGCCGCGCGTCCGGGTTGCCATGACTAGCAGTCCATCACGGTTCGACGATGATCGTCGCGGTCATGTCGGGGTGCGGGGTGCAGTGGTAGGTGAAGGTGCCCGCGGTGTCGAAGGTATGGGTGAACTGCCCCGACTGCATCAGTTCGCTGCGGAACGACTTGTCGTCGGCGACGACGTTGTGTGCCATCGCGCGGTCGGCGAACACCCACGTCACGGTCTCGCCCGCAGTGATCGTCAGGGTCTGCGGTGTGAACATCCGATCGGCGACGGTCACCTGATTCTCGGCAGCGGGCTCGGCGGGTGCGGCCGGGGTGGTCGAGGTGGAGCAGGCAGTCGCGGCCAATGTGATCGACAGTGCCGCGAGCAGTCCGAGTGCCTTCATGACTCCGACGGTACCGAAGCGGCTCGCTCTCTCCGATCCAGCAGGTACGTCGCCGTCAGCGCGATCGAGCGGTCCTCATCCTGAGTCAGCTCACGCAGAGCCTGCGCCGCCGCCGAACCCGGAATGCTGGCCAGCGCCTGGGTCACCCGTAGGCGCGCCGGAATCTCTCTCGGGCCGTCCATGAGGGCCGCGACCGTGGAGTCTGCATATCCGAGCTCACCGAGCACGTCTGCCGCGTCCACATCGTTCGTACCCTCGTGGACCATCTCGATCAGCACCGCAATCGCGTCGACGATTCCTCGGACACCCAGTTCCAGCGCCGCGAGTCGTCGCACCTGACCGTCCTCGTGACCCAGCGCCTCCCGCAGCACGTCGGTGGCGTCGGGATGCGGAATCTCGACGACGGTATCGACGGCGCGGCGACGCACCTCGGGATCCGGTGAGTCGAGGCCCTCCCGCAGCGCCGCGACGGCGTCGCTCCCGGTCTGCGCGAGTGCCCATCGCAGCGCGCCGGCGACGTTGGTGGCGGGCTCGCGCAGCACCGCCTCGGCCAGAGCCTCGGCCGGGATGGGGCGATCTCCGACGGATGCCAACGCCGCAGACTGCCGTTTCCCCGCGCTCACCGAGTCCAGGTCTCCGAGCATGCCGATGACACCGAGTACGTCCTCCCAATCCTCCGGTCGGGCGCTTCCGATGCGACGCAACCGCGTCAGCAGCTCGGTATCTCGCGCGATGCGCTCTTCGGCTCGGGTAGCCAGCTCGTCGACGAGTCCCGTCGCCTCGAAACTCGGATCGTCCAGTGCACGCCCGACGTCGTGCAGGGACAACCCGAGCGACCGGAGCGATTCGACGTGGAACAGACGACGCACGTCGGCCGGAGAGTATTCGCGGTATCCGGTGCCAGTCCGCGAGGTCGGCTGCACGAGCCCGAGCCGGTCGTAGTGCCGAAGCATGCGCGCGCTGACCCCGGACCGCCGCGCCACCTCACCGATCAACATCTGCCTATCTCACCCCGTCGGGTCGGCTGCGCCAAGTGCATCGACGCGCTGGGCCTCGAACAACGCAAATCCGCTGTCGGGGTCTCGCAGCAGCGACTCCGTCGCCAGCGCGTGCGCGCGAACAGCAACATCCTTGCTCGACGCGGCCTCGCGCACCATCGGCTCGATCACCGACCCGAGTACCACCAGTGCGCGGCTGAGGCTGCGCTGCAACTCCCGCCCGCCTCGCCCCAGCTGAGTGGACAGCATCGTCGCCAACCACTGCTCGCTGCCGTCGGGGACCAGGACGACCGCCGCCCGCCACGCGCTCCGGGCCACCTCGTCGTCGGAGTCGCAGATGAGCGGCTCGGTGATCACCGGCCAGGCCGACCGGTCCTTGACCTTCGACAACGTGTGCAACGCCTGACTGCGAGCCTGTGCGCCGCCGGTGCGCACTTCATGCATCAGCCTGGGCACCGTCGACGCAGCGGGGAGACGAATCAATGCCCACGTCAACATCTCTCGAACCTGAAAATCCGGTTCGGCGGCGCAACGCTCGAGCAGCGCGTCGAGGAGTTCTGGGTTCTTCGATATTCCGATGTCGAGCGCAGCCCGTAGCCGCACGGAAGAGTTCTGGTGCCGAAGTGAGTCGATCATGGCCGTCAGCCAAGACCTTGTCACCGTGTGAAGGTCAAGCCCGGGTCAGGACGTCCGCGAGCGTCCGATTCATGATGTTCAGCGCCCGCACAGCGACCCGCACCGGGCCGGGCGAGTTCGCGCTGGTGAGCAACACGTCCAACACCGTTGTGTCGGTGACCTTCTCGGGCTGATCCACCCGCTTTCCCGCAATCGCTGCCTCGACCTGCCGAGCGGTGTCCCGCACCAGCGCCGCGGCGTCGCGCAGGGCGTGGGCAGTATCCGCCGAGGGTGCCGAGTCCGGTTCGGCACGCGACGCCAGCACTCCGGCTCGCGCGAGTGCGTGGGCGGATCGGCCGCTGACGGTCAGCACCCGCAATAATCGCTTCGCCCCTCGCCGGCTGCGGGTCGTCGGCCCGAGCACGAGCGGCTTCCCCGCCGTCACGACCTCCTTCAGCGCGTTGTCGAGCGTGCGCGTCGACGCCACGAGGTCGGTGGCGTTTCCTGGGGTGATCACCGATTCGACGCTGGTGTCGATGAGGGCGTCCAATTGGTCGAGATACGTATCGACTTTGTCCACCAATGTCTTTCGCGTCCCGGTCGAGAAGATGAAGTAGGCGGACGCAATACCGACGGCTCCACCCACTGCAGTCTCGATGATCCGTAGTTCGAGAACCTCGATGCTGAACGTGCCGAGCAGCCCGTAGAGCATCGCGAGCAGGATGGTGACGAAGAACGACAGCAGCGCATACGCGACGGTCACCAGGTAGAACGCGAAGAACACACAGACGACGATGAGCACCAGCTGAACGGATTGGTGATTGCCGACGAGTGCCGCGATCACCACTCCCGCAAGCACTCCCGCCATCGTGCCGAGGATGCGTTGGCCGGCTCTGGTCAGAATCTCGCCGCGCGTCGACGCCCCGGTGAACACCAGGAACGCCGTCAGCACGGCCCAGTACCAACGATCCGGTGAGACCAGCTCCCCCAATACCGTTGCCGCGCTGGTCGCGACAGCAACCTGGATTGCCGCCTTGGTGCTGGGGTTCAGGCCGGCAGGCTCGTCCTTGTCCGACGGCTCGGCAGCAGCCTGTCGAGGGCTCGACGTGACAGCCACCGCATTGGTGGTGATGTGATGAATGGCGATGTGTGCCTGCACCGCTCGTTGCGCGGACACCGTCGCGATACCGGCGGGGGTCGACGGGTCGGCGCGCTCGGCCGCCGTGGCGGCCAACCGTCGGGCGGCCTTGAGTTGCTCGGCGGACGGGGCGTTCTGCAGGCACGATCCCAGCGCGGTGGTCGCTTGCCCCAGCGCGGTCGGCCACGGCTTGGCGGGATCGAGAGCCCACAGTGAGCTGACGAGTTGTTCGGTGGCGATCTGGGCGTCGAACACACGAAGCGACAGATCGGTACTCGTCACGCTGAGCAGTTGTCCCGCGTCGTGACGGTCGAGCCAGTCGTCGATCATCAGGGCGGTGTTTCCGAGCCGATCGAGCCTGCGCCGCAACAGTTCCAGATCACGGTCCTCACGCGCCGATGCCGCTGCGAGCACCGATTCCGATACCGCTCGCATGGCGTAGAGCAGCCGCCGCACCTCCACGATCGGTCGGTCCGGAAAGACCACCGCCCGTACGAACAGAGCGATGAGCACTCCGCCGACGATCGCCGCGATCAGCATCGGCACTTGCCCCGGGGTCGCCTGAAGGAACAACGCGAAGAAGTACGAGATGAACGCGACCATGCCGAGCGCGGTGCCACGGGGTCCGAATCTGCGCACCCATACGGCCGCGAACAACACCGCGATGAATCCGACGTCGGCCACCGCGCCGAGCCGCGAGAGCAGCGCCGCGACCGTCACTGCCGCCGAGGAGGGAAGCACCATCAGGGCGGTGGTGACGAGCCGGCTGTGCTGGTCTTTGTCCTTGACCGACGCTGACGCCTGCATCGCCACCACGGTGCCGAGCATCGCCACGGTCACCGGCTGGCCGATGGCGCGAGTACCGAGCAGCAGGACCACCATCGCGAGCAACACCGTCAGCGTCGTCGCCGAGGCACCGCGCAGCCGTAACTGCCCGGGATCCGACGCGTCGAGGATGCGGGCGAGGCGGTTCATTCCCCGATTCTGCGCTACGGCTCAGCCCCGTGCGGCCCGGATAGCGGGGGCCGACGAATGCGGTAGCAGCCTGTTCATGTCCGCAGGCGTGATCACGTCGACCGTCGCCGACTCGTCCAGCCGGTAGGGCTGGGTGGAGATGATGCCGGCGAGGTGTTTGCGCAGGCGGGACATCTCGGCCCGCACGGTGATCGCGCGGCCGTCGTCGCCGAAGAGGTCGGCAGCCATCTGCGACGCGGTGCGTCCCTGCCGGTGGATGGCCAGCAGGTAGAGAATCTCGGCGTGCCGGGGCGTCGGCTCGTGGGTCCACTCTCCCACCTCGCTCCGCACCTCGATACGAGGCTTCTGCGAATCGCGCAGGTCGATGCGAATCGTCGTCGTGTTACCGGACTCCGCGACGAACGAGTCCGCCGATTCGCCAGGAGTGGAGCCGGCGGAACGACCGTAGGAAGTCGGGCGGACCAGCCATCCACCGGGCAGGGGTTCGAAGTCGCACACGCCGAGGCTCGGCAGCCAGAAGCGTCCCGTCGCGAGGTCCTCGGGCAGCAGGATGCGATTGCGCAGTGCCACCGATTCGACGGCCGCGACCCACCCGTTCGCGTCGACGGCCAGCGCCGGGGACTGCAGGCGCGCCAGCATCGGTGCGGCCACCGAACGCAGTCGATCCAGGGTGGTTCGGTGAATCTCGCGCAGCTGCGATTCCGCCAACCTCGCCACGGCGTCGACCAGGGCGATGGTGGTGGGGTGCACCGTTTTGGCCGGCCCGCTGACGTCGATGGCTCCGAGCACCTGGCCGGTACGCGGATCGCGAATGGGCGCTCCGGCGCAGGTCCACGAATGATGGCTGCGCACATAGTGTTCGGCCGAGAAGATCTGCACCGCGCGGCGTGAGACCAATGCTGTCCCGATGGCATTGGTGCCCACCGAATCCTCGGCCCAGTTGGCCCCTTCGACGAATCCGAGACCATCGGCGCGGTCGAGCACCGACGTCGATCCGCTGCGCCACAGCACTCGACCGTTCCGATCGGCGACGACGAGAATGTTGTCGCCGTCCTGCACCACCGATTCCAGGCCACGGGCGAGGTCGTCCAGAATGTCGAACAACCCCGATTCCCGTCGACTGAACTCGAGATCGGACGCGTCCATCTGTCTCTCGGCAGGATTGCCCAGTTCGGGGTCGATACCGAGGGTCTGCAACCGCCGCCAGGAGTCGCCGATGACCTCGCGGGGACGCGCGGGAGACTTCCCGCCGGTCATGGTCGCGTCGTACACGGCAGTGAGAATCTGCGCGTAGCGGCGCGGGTCTTCGCCGGCCGCCAGCGCAGGTTCAGGGCCTGTCGACTGCGTCATCGCTGTCAATTGTGCTCCAGCTCACAAAGCGGATTCATGCGGGGTCACCGGTAGACCAAACCACCATCGATCAACGGTGCTTGGCCGGTCATGTAATCCGAGTCGGGTCCGGCGAGATACGAGACGAACGCGGCGACGTCCTCGGGAGTCTGCGCCCGACCGAGAGCGATACCGCCGACGAACTTGTCGTAGGTCTCGCCTTCCGCGGCACCGGTCAGCTCGGCGAAGCGCTTGTCGATGGTCACCCACATGTCGGTGCCGACTACGCCGGGGCAGTACGCGTTGACGGTGATGCCGTCCGAGGCGTACTCCTTGGCCGCAGCCTGGGTCAATGCCCGGACTGCGAATTTCGTTGCGCTGTAGACCCCGAGCATCGCGAACCCGTCGTGGCCTGCGATCGAGGAAGCGTTGATGATCTTGCCCTTCTGGCCGAGCGCCTTGAATGTGGCTGCCGCAGCTTGAATTCCCCACAGCACCCCGTCGACGTTGACGGCCCAGATCTTCTTCGTGTCTTCCGGGCGGACGTCGTCGAGCGGCGCGACCTGTGCGATACCGGCATTGTTGACGATGACGTCGAAGCCGCCGAGCGCTTGATGGGTATGTTCGACGGCCGCGAACACTTGATCGCGATCACTGACGTCGGCGACGAATGTCGTTGCCTTCGAGCCTGTTCGACGCACCTCGTCGGCCACGTCGGCGATCTTGTCCTCGGCCAGGTCGACCAGCGCGATGTCGTGCCCGTCGTTGGCCAACCGCAACGCGATCGCCCGTCCGATTCCCTGACCGGCTCCCGTCACCAACACCGCGCTCATGCGGGTGCACCCGTCGAGGGGTCGACCAGAACCTTCATCTTGGTGCCTGCGTGCAGCGCCTCGAATCCGTCGTCGATGACGCCGTCGAGCGTGATCTTGTCCACCCAGCCCGTCGTGTCGTAGTGGCCCTGGCTCATCAGATCGATGACGGCCTCGTAATCGGCGGAGGTGTAGCAGAGCGATCCCTGGATGCGGGATTCGTTCATGACGAGCTTCTGCAGCGGTGTGGTGAGCGGCTTTTCGTAAATTGCGACGCTGACGAGCGGTTTGCGAGCACCGATGCAGCCCAGCGCGGTCTCGACGGCCGGTTGCACACCGGCCGCGTCGTAGATGGCGTCGGCCCCGTTGCCATCGGTGAGATCGGCGATGAACGCGGGGACATCGACTGCCGTCGGGTCGAGGGTCTTGGCACCGAGCGCTTCGATCGAGGCGCGACGCGTCGGCGACGGTTCGACGACGTAGACGTTGTCGAGTCCCTTACCGCGCAACGCGAACCACAGGCCGATACCGATGGGGCCGGCACCGAACACCATCGCGGTGTCCTCGCGCTTCGGATCGCCCAGCGTCGCAGCGTGATAGGCAACCGACATCGGTTCGACGAGGGCACCGAGTTCGAGGGAGACGTTGTCGGGTAGGGCGTGAATCATGTCCGTGGGGACCACGGTGTATTCGGCCATTCCGCCGTCGGACATCAGTCCGTGGAAGCCGATCTGCGCGCAGATGTTGTAGTTACCTGCCCGGCAGGGTCCGCAGTGTCCACAGCGGTAGAGCGGTTCGATGGCAACGCGATCGCCGACCGAGATGCCGGTGACACCCGTGCCGAGCTCGGTGACCGTGCCCGAGAACTCGTGTCCGAGCACGAGGGGCATCTCCTGGCCGGTCAGCGGATGCGGCGAGGTGGGGATGAAGATGGGGCCGGCGTAGTACTCGTGTAGGTCGGTTCCGCAGATTCCGTTGAACCCGATCTTGACCTTGACCTGCCCCGCACCGGGATTCGGCTCGGGTACGTCGGTGATCTCCACCTTGTTCGGGCCGTAATACACAGCTGCACGCATCGGTTCTCACTCCTGACTGAATTGGATGCACACAGGTTTATGTGACGACGACCACTTCCGACAGGGTTGCAGTGCGTTGCATCGAATCGGCCGCACTGCAACCTCCCGCAACCCTGACGGGTGGGCTGTGATTCAGCTCATAGTGACGGCGACCCTGTCGCCCCACCGAGAAGAGAACCCATGACCGCAACCGCAGACCGACCCCTCGACGAGCCGAAAACGGCGTCAACACAGGGCAACTGGCTCATATTCGGACTGGCCAACCTCGCCGTGGTCACGGCCGTGTCGCTGGTGACCTGGTATGTGCTCGCCGATCCCACCACCAGTCCCTGGAACTTCTATCCCCTGCCGTTCAACGCCGCGCTGTTCTGGGCCATTCTCTTCATCGTGTTCATCGGATTCGATTGTGAATTCGCCGGATTCGACTCTCTGAAGCAACCGATGCGCGGGCTCGCGATCCTGACTTCGACGGCGGTGTTCGCCGTTGCCGTCACCTGGATCCTCGGCAGCGGCCTCGGGGCGTTGTATCCGGATTTCGCCGGTTCTCGTGACGGCGGGCTCGGCTACTTCGCCGGAGCGCTGTTCGTGCTGTTCGGATTCGGCACCTGGGTCATGGTGGTCCTCAACTGGCAGCACTGGCCGTGGACCGTGCTGCGCATGAAGCAACCGCTGATCGGGCTGTGCGAGATCGCATTCGTCGCCGTCCCGACCCTCGCGTTGTACTTCGTGTTCGGACTGCCGTCGGTCTCGCTCTCGGCCACCGATCCCCTGATGTCCGTGGACACCGCACTCGGCTGGTTCTACTCGATCGTCGTCTCGGTGATCCTGACCGGCCAGACCCTCGACAACTGGCCCTGGAAATTGGCCGGTGGCGGCGGACGGACCGCACTGGCGGCCACCGTCGGCAACGCGGTGCTCGGCACGGCGATCTACTTCCTGATGGTTCCGCTCGCGAAGCTACTCGTCGGCTCGGAAGCCACCGCAGAACTCGGCACGGTCATCAACCAGTTCCCGGCACAGATCGGAGTCTGCTGGGCATTCTGGATGATCTTTTGGGCGAACGGCTTCGGTAATCGCTTCCCGGCGGCGGGACGCGCACTACTGACTTTCGCGCTGGCCATCGGCACGTTCCTGGCCTACTACTACGTACTTGCCCAGCACGTGCTCCACGAACCCGTCGTCGCTGCCGGGATCTCCGGTAACGCACTGGGCTTCGTCGACTGGCTGGTGCTGTGGACATTGATCTACGTCGTCGGATTCCAGTCGTTGGGGTTGAAGAAGCTGTCACCGGCATGAGCCGCTGCAACGCATTGCAACTCTCGACCCGGCTCTCCGAAGAGAGTGTGCTGGGTCACATACACGGCACCTCTTCATCGCAAGGAGTTTTCATGACCCAGACCATCGAGCCCGACTCGATCACCCGCACGCACACCCCGCAGGAACGGGTCGACGCCTGGTTGTCGAAGTTCGAGGACGCCCTGGTCGCCCGGGACATTCCTCGTGTTGCCGGCATGTTCGCCGTCAGCAGCTTCTGGCGCGATCTCGTCACGTTCACCTGGAACCTCAAGACGGTCGAGGGCCGGGACGGCGTCGCCGACATGCTGGGCGAGAGGCTCGCCGATACCGACCCGACGGGATTTCACACCACCGAGACCCCCGACGAAGCAGACGGCGTCGTCTCGGCGTGGATCGCATTCGAGACGGCGACGAGCCGCGGCAAGGGACATCTGCGTTTGACGACGGACGCCGAGACCGGTGACGACGTGGCGTGGACGCTGCTGACGACGATGCAGGAGCTCAAGGGATACGAGGAGCGGCAGGGCAAGTCCCGCATCAAGGGTGCCGTGCACGGCTCGAATGCCGATACCCAGAACTGGGCCGAGAAGAAGGAGATGGAGGAGAAGGAGCTCGGCTACAGCGTGCAGCCGTACGTCCTCGTCGTCGGCGGCGGGCAGGGCGGCATCGCTCTCGGTGCTCGGTTCCGTCAACTCGGCGTCCCGGCGATCGTCGTCGACCGTGCCGAGCGCCCCGGAGATCAGTGGCGTGGCCGATACAAGTCACTGTGCCTGCACGACCCGGTCTGGTACGACCATCTGCCCTACCTGCCGTTCCCGCCGAACTGGCCGGTGTTCGCACCGAAGGACAAGATCGGCGACTGGCTCGAGATGTACACCAAGGTCATGGAGGTTCCGTACTGGAGCAAGACGACCGCGAAGTCCGCGACCTACGACGAGACCGCGAAGGAGTGGACCGTCGTCGTCGACCGCGACGGCGAGGAAGTGATCCTGCGGCCCAAGCAGTTGGTGATGGCCACCGGAATGTCGGGCAAGAAGAACGTGCCGAACTTCCCCGGCATGGACGAATTCGAGGGCGAGCAGCACCATTCCAGCGAACACCCCGGTCCCGACGCCTATGTCGGCAAGCGCGTGGTGGTCGTCGGTTCCAACAACTCGGCGCACGACATCTGCAAGGCGCTCTACGAGACGGGCGTCGACGTCACGATGCTGCAGCGCTCGTCCACGCACATCGTCAAGTCGGATTCGTTGTGCGAGATCGCTCTCGGCGATCTGTACTCGGAGCGCGCGGTGGAGTCCGGAATGACCACGGCCAAAGCCGATCTCACGTTCGCGTCGCTGCCGTACCGGATCATGCACGAGTTCCAGATCCCGGTGTATCAGCAGATCGCGGAGCAGGACAAGGATTTCTACGACCGTCTCGAGAAGGCAGGCTTCCAGCACGACTTCGGTGACGACGGTTCCGGCCTGTTCATGAAGTACCTGCGCCGCGGCTCGGGCTATTACATCGACGTCGGCGCATCCGAGCTCGTCGCGGACGGCAAGATCAAACTCGTTGCCGGACAGGTGGAGCGGATCAGCAAGACCGGCGTCGTACTCGAGGACGGGACCGAACTACCGGCGGACCTCATCGTCTACGCCACCGGCTACGGCTCGATGAACGGCTGGGTCGCCGATCTCATCGACCAGGAAACCGCCGACAAGGTGGGCAAGTGCTGGGGCCTGGGCTCGGACACCACCAAGGATCCCGGTCCGTGGGAGGGCGAACAGCGGAACATGTGGAAGCCGACGCAGCAGGAGAACTTCTGGTTCCACGGCGGCAATCTGCATCAGTCACGCCACTATTCGCTGTACTTGGCGCTGCAGATCAAGGCGCGTTACGAGGGCATCGACACCCCGGTCTACGGGCTGCAGGAGGTGCATCACCTGCGGTGACGGTCGTGCGCGGAAACTCGTAGTGGGCTACGAGTTTCCGCGCACATGGCTGTCTAGTCGTACACGCCGGTCCCCTGCGCCTTGGCGATCAACGCATCCTCGGAGCGCACCTGATCGAGGTTGACCACGCGGGTGGACAGCACCGTCGAGTACAGCCAATCGGTGGCCACGCGCACCCGGGCGGAGGCGGTGGGCAGGGCATAGAGGTGATAACCGCGGGCGACGAACTTCGCGACGGGTCCGGTGAGGGGCACACCCAAAGGCTTTGCCACACCGTCGAATCCGCCCAGGTCGGCGACCAGTCCCAGATCCTTGTGTCGGTACGGTCGAGCAGTGCCGACACCGAGGGACGCGGCGACGTTCTTGGCCACCGCTGTGCCCTGCCGCTGCGCGTGCTGCGCGGTGGGCGGCGTCGGCTTCGACGGGTCGGCGGCGATATCGGGCACCGCGGCCGCGTCACCGATGGCCCAGACGTCGTCCACGCCGGGGACCGTGAGGTCGGGGTTCACCACAAGCCGCCCCTTTTCGGTCGGCAGGTCGAGTTGCGCGATGAGGGGGCTCGCAGCCACGCCCGCTCCCCACACCAGGGTGCGTGTCGGTACGACGTCGCCGTCCGTCAGCGTCACTGCGTTCGCCGTGGCCGATTCCACCGACACCCCGAGACGCACCTCCACGCCGCGCGCCGCGAGGACTTCCATTGCTTCCTTGCCGAGTCGCTCGCCCAGTTCCGGCAGCACCGCCGGCGCGAGGTCGATGAGCAACCACCGGATGTCCGACGGGTCGACCGTCGCCCACCGGGTAGCGATACCGCGAATCCAATTCTGCATCTGCGCAACGAATTCGGTGCCCGTATAGCCGGCTCCCACAGCGACGACGGTGAGCCGTCCCTTGCGTTCGGCGCGGCCCTCCGGCGTGTCGGGCAGTTCGTCGGCTGCATCCAACTGCTTCAACACGTGGTTGCGAATGAACACCGCTTCGCTCAGGGTCTTGAGACCGTGTGCGTGCTCGGCTACACCGGGGATGTCGAACTGCCTCGTCACCGAACCCGGAGCCAGAATCAGCTTGTCCCAGGCCAGTTCCGAATCACCGTCGGGGCCGGCGACACGAACGCGTCGATTCTCGAAGTCGACGGACGTGACGTGTCCCAGAACCAACTTGGTGCGCCGCAACGTCTGTCGTGTCGACACTGCGATGTCTCTGGGGTCCAGCACACCGGTGGCGACCTCGGGCAGCAGCGGACTGTAGAGCAGGTAGTCGTTGGGCGCAACCAGGGTGAACGAGGCGCGGTCCGGGCCCAACAACTTCTGCATCTTGCGCAGTGCGTAGAAGCCGCCGAACCCGCCGCCGACCACCACCACCCGGGCTGGGGATGCAGGAGCCGGGGCGGTGCTGCGATTACGGAGTGGTGAGCGCATGGTCCACATTAACGCCGAGTACCGCAGCTCCGCCCCGTCAAACGTGGACCGGTCGACGAATTTCTAGACCAACCGGGCTTCCGGGGAGCCGGTCTTGCCCGCATCACGCTCGACCGAGTCGCCGAGGGCTCCGTCGATCTTGGCGAGTACATCCGCGTCCAGGGTGACCTCGGACGCCTTGATGTTCTCGGCGATCTGCTCGGGACGCGATGCCCCGACCAGCGCGGCGGAAACGTTGTCGTTGGCCAGAACCCAGGCAACAGCCAACTGCGCCATGGTGATTCCGAGATCGTCGGCGATCGGCTTGAGTGCCTGCACCCGGGTGAGCGTCTGATCGTCGAGGTAGCGCGCGATCATCTTGTCGCCGCCCTTGTCGTCCTTGGCGCGCGAACCGTCGGGCAGCGGTTGTCCGGGTAGGTACTTGCCGGTGAGAACGCCCTGAGCGATGGGCGACCACACGATCTGCGAGATGCCGAGTTCCTTGGACGCCGGGATCACCTGATCCTCGATGACGCGCCATAGGGCCGAGTACTGCGGCTGGTTCGAGATGATCGAGAATCCGTTCTGCCGTGCCAGTTCCTGGCCGGCGCGGAGCTGATCTGCCGTCCACTCCGAGACGCCGATGTAGAGGGCCTTGCCCTGACGGACGACGTCGCCGAACGCGGCGATGGTCTCTTCGAGCGGGGTCTCGACGTCGTAGCGATGCGCCTGGTAGAGGTCGACGTAGTCGGTACCGAGCCGACGCAGCGACGCGTCTATGCCTTCGAGGATGTGTTTGCGGGACAGACCGGTGTCGTTGGGGCCCTTGGGTCCGACGGGGAAGTAGACCTTGGTGAAGATCTCGAGCGATTCGCGACGCTCGCCCTTCAACGCGTCACCGAGGACCGTTTCCGCAGCCCCGTTGGCGTAGACATCGGCGGTATCGAATGTGGTGATGCCTGCATCGAGAGCCGCACGCACGCACTGGGTCGCGATGTCGTTCTCCACCTGCGAACCATGGGTCAACCAATTGCCGTACGTGATCTCCGAAATCTTCAGTCCACTGTTTCCGAGGTATCTGTAAGCCATGTAAGAAAACGGTACTCCGGTGATCAATTCACAAGTGGCCGACGGCCGAGGAACCGCGTCCCGACGCCTGCGAGGACCACCGCTACCACTGCCGCGCCCGTGGAGAGCCACAGTTCCATGCTGGGCCACGTGGAGTTGTGCAGGGCGGATGTGAGCGGCGTGTACGCAGTCCAGCCGTAGGTGACGACCATCGGCACCGTGATCGCCACCGGTACCGCGAGGCCGATGGTCAAGGGCGTGGGGGTCGAGGGAGCGGTAGTAGCCGGCGTGCACGCAACGTACAGGTAGGCCGCAGCGGCCGGAAAGATCACCAGACTTGCCGCGTAGTGCACGTTGTCCCACGGCGGGTGCTCGAACAGCGCGCTCGTACACACCACTGCCAGGGTCGCGAAGCCGACGAAGGGTCGCCCCCATCGCAGCCCCAGTGCCGCGCCCACTGTCACCGCAACTGCCGTGATTGCCACGAGCCCGAGCACCCAGATACCGTCCGACACATCGATGCCCACCCCAGAGGTGGTGGTCGAGGTGAGCAACACGGCTGTCCCGGCGAGCACAAGAATGCCTCCGCGACCCGGTAGCAGAGCGGCGGCAGTGAACAGCACCGGTACGACGAGGAGGCCGAAGTACCAGCTTCCACCGAAGCCGTCTTCAGCTCGAAACAGCATCTGCACGAACAACATATTGAGCAGCAAGCCACCGATCGAGATCAGTAGTATCGCCCCGACCGTGCGGATGCTCCGTTCCGGTGGCACATGGTCGTCGCTGCGGTCGACACGAGCTGCCGAGGCCACTGCAATTACGACCAGTACGCACAGCACAGGAACGACCACCGGCGGGCCGATATCGGATTCGGTGAGGTAGTCGGCGTAGCGCCGCGGGATACTCGGATGCTGCAAGGCCTCGACCGCGCCTGCACTGAGTAGTCCGACGAGGAACGACCCGATCGACAGTGCTTGCCGAGTTCGTACACCGTTCGCCCGTACTGCAGTGCATCCCAACAGAACTCCGCCTGCCACCACCTCGGCGAGGTCGGAGGGCATCATCAGGGCCGTCACCCCGGCGCCAATGGCCGCAGCGATGGACAGGCCGGCCAGAATACTGCGCCGACGGACGAGCATAGCCAGACCCGACGCCAGAATCACTGCTACGGCGACTCCCCCTCCGCCGCTGGAGAACACCACACCCACGACGCTGGTGTCGCCGACATATCGACCCCGTCGGATTGCGAGAGCAAACCGGCCAGGAGTCCGGAAAGAACGATCGCGAGCGCTGACATCCCCGAATTATGCACGGCCACCACGGTAGGCGCGGGATGCGGCAACAATCTTCACCAAAGTCTCTGCAAAAGCACGCAATTCGTCCTCACCCACCGCGGCACCCACCGCGTCCGACCACGCGTGTTGAGCATCTCGCAGAGCGGCTACGGTCTCGCGTCCCTTCGGGGTGGGCTCGAGGAGCTTCGCTCGCTTGTGGTTCGGATTCTCGATGTAGACGGCCCAGCCCTTGTCCACCAACAGGTTTGCGGTCCGTTGCACACTTTGCCGCGCCAAACCCAGACCGACGCGTCGCGCGATATCGGCCACCGAGAGCGGCTCGTCGAGAGTGGCCCCGAGAACCTGCCACCAGGCCGGCGTCAATCCTGTTGGCTCGGTGATGTCCTGTGCGGCAGCGAGGAATTCGCCGTTGAGCTCGAAGACCGGCAGGACCACCTCGGTGAGCGCATCTCCCTCCGGCGTTCGTCGGCTCATGCGCCCGTCAGCTGGTCGTAGAATCTGCGCTCCCCCGTCGTGTAGAGCCCGTACCATGCGTCGATGATGGGCTGCGGGAACACCTCCAGGCGCTCGAACACCAGCTTGGCGAACTCGATCGGTGCGGTCGCTCCCGCGGTGATGACGGTGCCGTCGGACACTGCCTTCTCCTCACGGTAATGCTCCGCTCCGCGGTATTCCGCAGCCTGAGTGAGGAATTCGGCCGCATTCGAGGTATGCGGCCGGTCGTCGAGCAGGCCGGTCCGAGCCAGCCCGTAGGTTGCCCCGCAGATTGCTGCGACCGGAGTGCCCGCCGCAACAAGTTCGGCGGCCAGTTCCAACGCCGCCCCGTTGGCGGATTCCCACGTGCCGGCACCGGGCAGGATCAGCGCGTCGACGGGCGGAAGATCGGCCAACGCAACGTCGGGGGTAATCCTCAGGCCGCCCATCGTCGTCACCGCCTCCCCCGACTCCGATGCGACGAGCAACCGGTTGGCGTCGGGATTCTGCTCGCGGGCCATCGCGAGCCCGGCGATGAGGTAGCCGTACTCCCAATCGGCCATGGTGTCGGTGGCATACAGCGCAACGGTGATCATGGAACGGTCCTCACGTCGATTGACAGGATGCTGTCAATATTGCGCGCACGACAGCAGGCTGTCAACCCTTCTGCGAGATTTGTAAACCAATCGGTTGACTACACAGCTCGAGGGGCATATCTTGGCTGTATTCGAGGAGGTGGGTGACCATGGACGACCGTATCGAGCAGCTCAATCGAACCTTTGCAGCGTTGGCGGACCCCACTCGGCGTGACATGGTTGCTCGGCTTGCGGGTGCCGACGCCAACGTCAGCGAACTGGCCGAGCCGTACGACATGAGCCTGCAGGCCGTCTCCAAGCACGTGAAGGTGCTCGAAGACGCCGGGCTGGTGACGCGCAGCAAAGACGCCCAGCGCAGACCGGTGCATTTGGATGCGGAGGTGTTCGGACTGATGGCGAAGTGGATCGAGCGTTATCGCCAGGAGGCCGAGCAGCGCTACCGACGCCTCGACGACCTACTGGATCACGTTGTAACACAAGACGACTCTCAGAAGGACGTGTCATGACCGAGCACGAAACCGAGATAGTAGCGGACGACAAAGTACCCACCATCGAGATCATCCGGCAGTTCGACGCGTCGCCCGAGCAGGTGTTCCGCGCACACGTCGACCCCGATCTGTATCGGCGGTGGGTGGGCCCACGGTCGGTGGCGACGCGAATCATCGCGTGGGACGCACGAACCGGCGGTGCATGGTCGTTCGCGAACGACCGCGACGGCGAAGAGATCGCGTCGTTCTTCGGCAGCTTCCACGAGGTTCGCGCGAACGAGCGGATCGTGTGGACCTTCACCTACGAAGGCGATCCGGATTCGGTCGCCCTCGAGACCATGGCTTTCGAGGCCCGCGACGACGGCGGCACGCGATTGAGGGTGCTGAGCGTCCTGTCCGACATCGCAACCCGAGACGGGATGCTCTCCAGCGGAATGGATGTCGGAGTCAGGGAGGGCTACGAGAAACTCGATGCACTGTTGACGGGACCGGCTGCGCAGCATGCACGGGACGCCGCCGCGTTCACGGCGTTGGTCGAATCCGTTTCCGGGGACGCGTGGTCTCGGCCCAGTCCGGTACCGGAGTGGAACGCGCTGGGTGTCGTCGAACATCTCGTCGGTTGGTCACGTGGTTTCCTCGGCGGTGTCGAGGGTGTCGAGCTCACCGAACTCGACGTGGCGCCCGACCCCGCCGCCGCGTGGGCGCGACACGTCGCCGACATCCAAGCCATCCTCGACGCCCCCGCGGGCCGCATCCTGAGCAATCCGCACATCGGCGACATGCCGGTCGAAGACGCGATCGACCGGTTCTATACCGCTGATGTGTGGATGCACACCTGGGACTTGGCCAAAGCCCTGGGAAGCGAACCCGATCTCGGCGAAGAGCGTTGCGCCGCAGCGCTGATCGCCATGAAACCGATGGACCGCGTGCTCCGCGAGAGCGGGCAGTTCGGCCCCGCCGTCGACGTCGACGACAACGCATCCGCCCAGGACAGGTTGATGGCCTTCATCGGACGCGACCCGTCCTGGTCACCCGAGAGTTAGGTACCCACAGCCTCGAGCTGCGGACGAATCTTGTTCAGCGAGAACTCGACCGACGCTTTCGATGGTGTATTGAATCCCACCACCGTCGCGTAGTCGACGACGGCAACTCCGCCGTCGGTCGCCGCGGGCAGGCTGGTGAACCCCGGAAGTTGTTCGAGGTCTTCGCGCGTGCCGCCGTTGGGGAGAATGACCACGAGGTCTGCGGTGAGAACGTCCAGCCGTTCGGGGCTCAGCACGATCCGGCCGTGAGAGATGTCGGGCGAGTTCACCAAATCCTGCGGGACGTCGAGTCCGATGCTGTCGAAGACCTTCGCGGCACCGTCCTCCGGGTCGGCGACGACCGCAAGCTGCTGACTGTCGAAAACGAACTGCGACAACACAGCCGACTTACCGTCGAGCGCCGGGTACTGCTGACGGATGCCATCGGTTACGGCATGCCCCTCGTCGATGATGCTCTGTGCATCGTCCTCGCGATCGAGCACCCGCCCGAGCGTCTCGATCTGCGATTCCCACGTCTCGACCTTCTCCGCCTTCGGAAATATCGTGGGCGCGACGTCGGACAAGCTCTTGTACGGCTCTATCGACGGTATCCCCGACAGCAGGATCAGGTCGGGCTGTAGCGCCGCGATCTGCTCGGTCGGCACCGAAGCCCCCATCTGATCGACGGCGGCCGAGTCGAGCATCTGGGCATCCGCACCCACTGCGGACTGCCAGGGGTAGAGCCCGCGTTCGTCGCCGTTCGATCCGGCGGAGACATACCCGACGGGTTGCACGTCGAATTCGAGCAGCGCGTCCACCCACTGCTGCCCGAATGCGACGATGCGCTGTGGCGTTCCCGTGATCTGCGTGGGTCCGGCGAGTGTGTCGACGGTGACGCTGCGGGTGTCGGAGCCGGCGTCGTCAGCGGTGTTGCTGCTGCACGATGCCAGCGTCAGGGCCGTGGCGACGGCAAATGCGCACCCCAGGAAGGTCCTTGTCATCGGCAGAAATTAGCACAGCCTTGCCTTCCTGAGGTGGGCTACGTTCACATGTACTTGCGCAGCTCCATCTTCGCGATGGACATCTTGTGCACCTCGTCGGGACCATCGGCGAGCCGCAGCGTCCGCACGTGTGCGTACATCATCGCCAGCGGGAAGTCGTTGCTGACTCCGCCGCCGCCGTGCACCTGAATGGCGCGGTCGATGATCTTCAGCGCCATCTCGGGCGCAGCGACCTTGATCGCGGCGATCTCGGTGCGTGCTTCCTTGTTTCCGACGGTGTCCATCAGGTACGCGGCCTTGAACGTGAGCAGCCGCGTCTTCTCGATCTCGATGCGCGCCTCGGCGATCCAGTCCTGGATGTTCGCACGCATGGCGACCGGCTTGCCGAAGGTCACCCGTGAAACCGCACGGCGACAAAGTAATTCGAGCGCCCGTTCCGCAACACCGATGGTCCGCATCGCGTGGTGGATACGGCCGGGCCCCAGCCGAGCCTGACTGATAGCAAACCCCTCACCCGGCCCCTTCAGCACGTCCTTCGCCGGCACCCGCACGTCCTCGAAGAGAACCTCGGCGTGGCCCTCTCGGTCGACGTAGCCGAAGACGGGCAGGTTGCGCAGCACGGTGACGCCGGGCGCATCGATGGGCACGACGAGCATCGACTGCTGCCGGTGCGTTGCTGCCTCAGGGTCGGTCTTGCCCATGACGATCAGAACCTTGCAGTTCTTGTGCATCGCGTTCGACGTCCACCATTTGCGCCCGTTCAGGATGAAGTCGTCGCCGTCGCGGTCCATCTTCATCGCGATGTTGGTGGCATCGGAACTGGCGACGTCGGGCTCGGTCATCGCGAAGGCCGAACGAATCTTGCCGTCCAGCAACGGCTTCAGGTACTTCTCTTTGTGCTCGTCGGTACCGAAGAGGGTGAACACCTCCATGTTGCCGGTATCGGGTGCGTTGCAGTTGCAGGCTTCGGGGGCGAGCAGGCTGCGGCCCATGATCTCGGCCAGCGGGGCATATTCGAGGTTGGTCAGGCCGGGGCCCCACTCGGGGTGCGGATGGAACAGATTCCACAGTCCACGCGAGCGCGCTTCCTTCTTCAGGTCCTCGAGAATCGGGGGATGGAAGTGCGGGTCCCCGGCTTCGAGCATCTGCTGCTCGTACACCGCCTCCGCCGGATAGACGTGAGAGTCCATGAACTCCAACAGATCCGACTCGTACTTTTTTGCGCGGTCGCTGGTCTCGAAAAATGCCACGTTCAGTTCCCCTGTTGGTTGTCGAGCAAGCTGTCCTGGTAGCGGCGCATGCCGCGCAACCACCGGTCGTAATCGGCACCTTTGTTGCGGTACATGTCCAGTACGTTCTCGTGGGGCAGGATCAGGAACTGCTCCCGGTCCATCGCGTCGAGCACCACGTCGGCGACGTCGAGCGGCTCCAGCACAGCGCCCGCGCTCAGTACCGCGGCAGTTGCGGCCGCTCCCAGGGCATCTCCCGATTCGCGGCCTTCGTAGAGCAGCTTGGTATTGACGCCCATCGGGCACAGGCAGCTGACGCGAATGCCCCGATTGCCGTAGGTGACGTTGAGCCATTCGGCGAACCCGACCGCAGCATGCTTGGTCGTCGCGTATGTCGCGGAACCGATCTGGGTGAGCAAGCCGGCTGCCGAGGCCGTACTGACGAAGTAGCCCTCACCACGTTCGAGCCAACCCGGCACCAACAGCTGCGCAGCGCGGATGTGTGCGCGCACGTTGACGTCGAAGGACAAGTCCCAATCCTGTTCGCTGGCGTCGAGCCCGGGGGCACCGCTGATGCCGGCGTTTGCGAAATACAGATCGACCGGACCGAACGACTCTTCGGCGACCGCGATCAGCCGCTCGATATCCCCGATGTCCGACGCGTCGGCCGCGGCAGCGACGGCTGTGCCCGGCCGGTCTCGCTCGATGGCGTCGACCACGGATCGGGCCGTGGACTCGTCCACATCGGAGACGACGACGCGGGCGCCGTGTTCGGCGAGTCTGGCGGCGATGGCTCCGCCGATTCCGCCACCACCTCCGGTGACGATGGCGACCTTGCCTGCAACCTTCATTCCCCAGGTATAGTTGAAGTCAGATTCAAGTTCAACCCTGATTGGATGAACTGCCAGCTCAGCGCCGGTGTGTCATGCCCTCGGCCGCGTCGGATCGGTGATCCAACCCGACCACGAGCCGGGATACAACGCCGCGTCGATGCCTGCCAACTCCAGTGCGAGAACCTGATGTGCAGCGGTCACGCCCGAGCCGCAGTAGACGGCGACGTCCTTACCCTTCGGTACGAGTCCACCGAATGCGCCATCGAGTACCTCCGGGGACAGGAAGCGCCCGTCGGAATCGACATTGTCGGTCGTCGGCCTGTTGACCGCCCCGGGGATGTGGCCGGCCACAGGATCGACTGGCTCGACCTCGCCGCGGAATCGCTCGGGTGCGCGGGCGTCGAGCAGGACGTTCTCGCGGGCGAAGGCCAGCACGTCCTCGACCTCGAGGACCCGAGCCAGCGGCGGCCGCGCCGTGAACGATCCGGCCGCCACGATCGAGGGCTCGGTGCCGACGGAATAGCCCTCGTCGACCCATCGCGCGAACCCGCCGTCGAGGACGCGCACATTCCGGTGGCCGAAGTAGCGGAGCAACCACCAGGCCCGCGCAGCCGCAGTTGCCGGCCCCGCGTCGTAGACCACCACCGCGGAATCGTCGCCGACTCCGGCTCCCCGCATTGCCGCGACGAACGTATCCGCGTCGGGCAGCGGATGGCGACCACGATCGTCCGGCGGTGCGGCCAGTTCCGTACCGAGATCGACGAATTGCGCGGTCGGGATGTGCCCCGCCTCGTAACCTGCTCTGTCGCTACCGTTTTGGAGGGTCCACCGAATGTCCAGGACCACGGGGCCGCGACCCATCTCGAACAGACCGTGCAATTCGGAAGCTGATATCAGCGGCGACTGGCTCATAGTGTTTCGACGCTAACAGTCCGGGAGGGGGAATAGCTCGGAGTCCGACCAGGTTGTGCGCAGGCGTGACCGAAACTGCAACGACAACACCGCACCTGTCCACCGCCGGGCTCTTCGAGCCGTTCGAGGTCAAGTCGCTGAAGCTGCGTAACCGCTTCGCGATGGCCCCGATGACGAGGGCGTTCTCGCCCGACGGCATCCCCGGCCCGGACGTGGCGGAGTACTACCGCAAACGTGCAGCAGGCGGCACCGGCCTCATCATCACCGAGGGCACGTATATCCCCGACCCCGCCGCAGGACCGCACACCCGCGTACCGCGGATCTACGGCGACGCCAGCCTCGAAGGATGGAAGGGCGTCGTCGATGCAGTCCACGCCGAGGGCAGCGCGATCATCCCCCAGCTGTGGCACCTGGGGGTCGAGCGCGGCACCGAGCCACGCCTGTTCCCCGACGTCACCACCGTCAGCCCGTCCGGCATCGCTCTCGACGGCTCCTCGGTCGGTCGCGCCTTCACCGACGCCGATCTCGACGAACTGACCTCGCACTGGGTTCAGGCTGCCGTCAACGCGAAGAACACCGGCTTCGACGGCCTGGAACTGCACGGTGCTCACGGTTACCTTCTCGACGAATTCCTCTGGGCAACAACCAATGTGCGTGACGACGAATTCGGCGGATCTCTCGAGGCCCGTACCCGCTTCCCCGCACAGGTTGTCGCTGCGATCCGCGCCGCGGTGGGTGAGGACTTCGCGATCGTCTACCGCTTCTCGCAGTGGAAGAGCAACCACTTCGACGCTCGACTCGCAGAGAACCCGGCCGAACTCGATCGCGTCCTCACGCCGCTGGTCGAAGCAGGCGTGGACGTACTGCATGCTTCGACTCGTCGGCACTGGGATCCGGCATTCCCCGAACTGGACGGAGTGGACGGCAAGCTCGGTCTGGCCGGTTGGACGCGCAAGCTCACCGGCGTTCCGACCATCACCGTCGGCTCCGTGGGCCTCGATTCGGTGTTCACCTCGGCATGGTCGGAGGACGCGGCCTCCGGTGTGACGGGATTGGACGCGCTGGCGGGCCAGTTCCAGGACGGCGAGTTCGATCTGGTGGCTGTCGGACGCGCGCTGCTCTCCGATCCGGAGTGGGTGAACAAGGTCGGCGACGGCCGCGTCGACGAGCGCATCGAATTCACGCGCGACCACATTCGGAACCTGGTCTGACGCCCCCAGCCCTGGTCGCCCTCGGGTCCTAGCGCCCGAGAGCGACTCTCACCCCTGCACGACGAGCCCACGATCGGTCGGTCGTGGGCTCGCGTGTTGCGCCCGAGCAGGAGACGGCACACCCCGCGCCGGCCAGCACAATGTTCGCGACGAGGGCGATCGCCCTGCGCCCGCTGCGGCGCGCGACAATCAGTCGCCCGCTGCCCGAGCACGGTGCCGTCGGGCCTTCATCTTGTTGCCACACGTGGCCATCGAACACCACCGCGCGGTGCCCGCACGGGAGCGATCCAGGAGAAACAGGCGGCACTCGTCATTCGCACACGGACGCAGTGCGCCGGGAATAGTCTCACGAATCTCCGCCCAGGCCAGCACTATTCGCGCAGCCAGTCGGCGATCCTCGGCTACCTGCAGATTCCAGTCCAGCGCGTCATCGGTCAGCACCGGCACCCGCGAGAGGCCATCCAAGTACGTTCTCAGCGACGACGGTGACGCCTCACCCCGCACCACCCGCTGAAGGTCGTCACGCACAGCGCGACACACCCGAAGCTCCTCGGCGCTTCCGGTCCCGCCGCGTGCACTCAGCCAGTCTCGGCCGTCGGCGTCGCCCGCCAAGAGATCGATCGGCTGATCATCCACGACCGGTGTGGTGTTGAGCAGGTCGATCAGCAGCGCTTCGTCGATCGCCCGTGCTTCCGCGGTGTCCATGTAACCATCATAGACCGCTTGACAGGTTACGGCCAGTGTGGTTCCGTCATGGGAGTAACCACATCAACTACCTATAGGGGTTATTCATGGTCGCCGTTCATCACCACACCACCACCGTCGACGGACTCGAAGTCTTCTACCGCGAGGCCGGCAATCCCGCCGATCCCACCATCGTGCTGCTGCACGGAACACCCTCGAGCTCTTTCATGTTCCGCCACCTCATCCCGTTGTTGGGCAAGCATTTTCACGTGATCGCACCCGACCTCATCGGCTTCGGATACTCGTCAGCTCCATCCGTCGACAACTTCGACTACACCTTCGACACGCTCACCGCGGTGACCGATCACCTCCTCGAGCAGCTGGGTCTCGACCGGTACGCGATCTACACCCAGGACTACGGCGCACCCGTCGGATGGCGTCTCGCCCTCAGCCATCCCGATCGCATCACCGCCATCGTCACTCAGAACG
Organism: Rhodococcus sp. NKCM2511; assembly: GCF_014905595.1. Classification (NCBI taxonomy): domain Bacteria; kingdom Bacillati; phylum Actinomycetota; class Actinomycetes; order Mycobacteriales; family Nocardiaceae; genus Rhodococcus; species Rhodococcus sp. NKCM2511. The sequence goes on from NZ_BNHJ02000004.1 coordinate 223,228, forward strand.
GAAATGCCTACGAGGAAGGGTTCGTCGACTCGTTCTGGGCTCCTCTATGGACCTACGCGAATAACCGCACACCGGAAACCGCGGCTCCGCTGCGCGAAGCGCTCGAACTGGACGCGGTCCGATGGCAGTACGTCCACGGTGTCTCCGATTCGACGCTCCTGAGTCCCGACGCTTGGATCCACGACCACACGCTACTCACCCGCCCCGGCATCGACGAGATCCAACTGCGGCTGTTCGCCGACTATCCGACCAACGTCCGCCTGTATCCCGCGGTACAGCGCTACTTTCGCGATTGTCGTCCCCCACTCCTTGCTGTCTGGGGCAAGAACGACGAAATCTTCGGACCCGACGGCGCGCGCGCGTTCCTGCGCGATCTCCCCGACGCGGAAATTCATCTACTGGACGGGGGCCACTTCCTCCTCGAAAGCCACCTCGACGACGTCGCCACCCTGATCACCACCTTCCTGCACCGATCTTCCGGGGCGCGACACGCAGCCTGATAGAGAACTTGTTCTCGATTCCGCACCAGTTGTTCCCAATAGCCATGTATGCCAACAGCCTCGGAGAAAGGCCAGACGTCGTGCGAGCAGATGACGACCACATGCCGAGCCAGTGGCATCCAGGGGAGGAGACGATGCACCGTCTTCTGCAGGTGCCGTACGAGGACAACCCCACTGTCCCAGGGCTGCCCGCCGCATACGGACCCTGGATGAGCCGGAGCCCACTCGTGGCGCTGGGGACGATCGGCGTCGACGGCCGTGTGTGGACAACGCTGCTCGGAGGCGCTCCGGGAACAGCAACCGTGGCCGCGGACAGTGTTCTCCGAGTGAGGTTTCGGACCCGGCTCGAACCTCGCCCCGCAGATCCGGGCGCTCACTGGACGGGTACCGACCCAGTGCTCGAGGGTCTCGTGGGCGACGAAGCCACGAACGGACGAGGAAGGCTGGTCTCGGGCCTCGTCATCGATCTCGAGCAAAGGGGCCGGGTCAAGATCGCAGGACGGCTGCACGACGGGATGGTGATGGAAAGGCGAACGAACACAACGCCTTCGGAGACCAGCGAACCTATCGACGTACAGGTGAATGTCGCAGTCGACGAAACCCTCGGAAACTGCCCCAAATATCTGAACAAGCGGGCCATAACACCCTACGCATCATCTCCGCAGTTGATCACCGATTCACTCCCGCTACCAGCCGACGCCCTCGCCCTCATCGGCAGATCCGACACGTTCCTCATCTCCAGCCGACACGGTGCCCACAGCATGGACACCAACATCCGCGGTGGGGCACCAGGATTCGTCCGGATATTCAGCAACTCCGACACGGAGGGCGTGACCCTGGTGTACCCGGAGTACTCGGGGAACCGCCTCTACCAGACGTTGGGAAACATCACTTCCGACCGGGCAGTGGGACTCACCTTTCCCGATTTCGACACCGGCGACATCCTCTACCTGACGGGACGCGCAGAGGTACTGATCGGAGATGCCGCTGAAAGCGTTCTGCCACATAGCAGTATGGCTGTACGGATCGATATCGAGGCAGTGCGCTTCGTAAGAGAGGGCCTTGCATTCCGAGGCACGCTGCTCGACCCGTCGCCGTACAACCCGCCGGTTCGAAGATTGGCCCGCGAGGTCGGAGATTCGGGCCGGCGGCCCAGATCAGCGGACAGAATGCTTGCCTCGCTGATCCACAAGCTGCCGATCACACCGACGATATCGCGCTACACATTCCGGCTTTCTCCGGGCGAGTCGTCGACGCCGGTGCGATGGAGTGCAGGGCAACACGTCACCCTCGACTTCTCGGATCGACTCGATCGTGGCTGGTCGCACATGCGCGATCATGACCCGAGCTCCCTCAACGACGACTTCATCAGAACGTTCACGGTGTCCAGCGAACCGAACACTTCGGGCAGCAATGTATTAGAGATAACCGTTCGGGAGCACGGACCGGTCAGCCGCCTGCTGTCGCGGTGGACTCCAGGGTCGGACCTGGCCGTCCATGTCATGGGCTTCGGCGGCGAGGACGACACCAGATACGCCGATACGCAACCCGATACCGACGACGTAGTGGTCGTGGCATCGGGGATCGGGATCACGCCCTTCATGGCGCAGGCGCATGCTGCCCACGAATCCGGACTCGCGCTGACCCTGCTGTGGAGCATCCGCGCAGAGGACCTGGCTCTCGCCGTCGACGTCATCGAGCAGGTCGGCCACTTGGGGATGGCGATCGCGGTGTTCATCACCGGACAGTTGGACACCGACGGGCATGCCAAGGCACGCACTCTCGAACAGCTCCGAGCCCGGACATACGTACGACGAATGACCGAGTCCGACGTCAAAGCCGTAGGCCACGTCGGGCGAAGGCAGTTCTATGTGTGCGCTGTGCCTCCTCTACACGCAGCAGTTCTGGGGTGGTTGGCCGGTGAGGACGTCAGGTTCGAGGCGTTCGACTACTGAACGTTGCATCCAAGAACGCGGCCTCTAGAAGGGCGGTGCTGCCGTGTCGTCTGTCTCCGGCTGTTCGTTGTCCGGTGGGTCGGGGTAGGCGATGATGCCGGATCGTCGCGGTTTGGTGGGGATACAGGGCCGGAGGTCGTTGCCGAGGATGGGTACCGCGGTTCCGTTGGCGGGCAGGGTGATTCGGGTTGTCTTCGAGGTGGAGGTCCATAGGATGGCACCGCCGGGGAGCATGACGGCGGTCCAGTAGCCTGCGGTTTTGACGCTGTGATGGTATTCGCAGAGGCATTGGAGGTTGTTGACCGTCGTCCAGCCGCCGCCGAGGGGATTGGCGTGATCGAAGGCGATGATGTGGTCGAGTTGGCAGCGTGCCGCGGGTCGGTGGCAGCCGGGGAAACGGCAATGGCGGTCGCGTAGCCGGACTGCCGCGGTGGTGAGGGCGTCGGGCCGGTAGATCAGGGCTCGGTCGGTGAGGGGGTCGCGCCCGACGGACTTGCCGAGGGTGGGGTCGGCGGCAATGGCGGCTTCGAGGGCTGCGGCCAGGGATGCGTTGCCGAGATAGATGCCGGAGGAAGTGCGCTGTGCGGTGCGGCCTGCGGGGCGGATCGTCGGGTTGTCGGGGTGGACCGCCGAGGATAGGTCGAGGGCAGAGCTATGCCGTGTGCCCCTGCCGACGGGTGTGTGAGTACAGAACAGGGCTGCAGCGGAGGCCAAGGCATTCCGACGTCGTTGCCGGTACTGGATCTCGTTGTAGTCGGTCGGCTCAGGCGGTGTCGGGGTTGGCTTCGAATGCGATTCTGCGGCAACCGAACCTGAACCCTGGCCCGGCCCTGCGCCGGGATGCGGTCCTGGGTCCGGTAGGGACGGTGGCGGTACCGAAGGTGGCGGTATCGACGGTACTGGCGCTGCTGTGTTCGTTGCAGTGCCAGTGCCAGTGCCAGTGCCAGTGCCAGTGCCAGTGCCAGTGCCAGTGCCAGTGCCAGTGCCAGTCCGCGTTACTCGCGTATCCGGTTCCGCGTTGGTTTGTGTCGCGTCGGGCTCTGCCGCGTCAGCCTCTGTCGCGTCAGCCTCTGTCGCGTCAGGCTCTGCCGCGTCAGGCTCTGCCGTATCGGGCTCTGCCGGCTCGGGCTCTGTCGCACTCGGCTCGGCTGTGGTTTCTGCTAAGCGTTGTTCCCATTCCCCGGTTTCCGGGTTCTGCACTGCCAGTCCGAGTTTTTCTGCCAGCGTCACCGCCTCGGTGAGCAGGACCTGCCAGTGACTGTTGCGCGCCAACTCCCGCGCGAGGTCGGGATCGATGGATCCGTGCCCGGCCAGGTACGCCGGGTTCGCGAGCAATCCGATCAGCGTCGCGATATCGACAGTGACCATCGTCAACGGCACCCGACGGTCCGGCAGCTCTGCATCTTTCTTCGGGCAGTCCTCACGTTGACACAGGCATTCCAGCCGGGGTTCTCCGTGCATCCGCGCCATGAAGGCGTCACACAGCCGATCTTGTTTGCCGCGTGGGTCTTTCGGGCAGAGCGTGTCGGCCATTTCCTCCAGGAGCTGCCATGCGGCCGCCGCTTCGGGGGCGGTCAATTCTGCTCGGATCCGGGCCAATTCGCCGGCCGGGGCGTAGGAAACATTGCGGAACTTCTTCGCGAACTCGCGTAGTGCAGCTGCTTCCTCTGGCGCGACTCGCAGAAGAATGTCCCAGATCTCCTTCTCCAACGGCCCCGGTGACGACCGTCGGGCCGCCTCGACGATCTCGTCCTCGACCGACCTCACGATGTCGTCCGAGAGGTTGTCGAGGATCCGGCACACCACCCTCACTCGCGGAAGGTCGATCTCCCCAGCCTCGAATGCCTTCTTCACCAGCGGCAGTCGAGTGTGCAGGGCGACCCCGACCGAGACATACGCCTCGGCGACCGTCGCCGAACACCCCAACGCCACCGCCATCTCGGTGCGCCCATACCGGCTGTAGTGCTTGTGCTTGGTGTCGAGAGTGATCCAGCTCCGATGGACGTCGTAGCACGCGGAAATCTTGCGAGCCGCCAGCCGATTCTCTTCCCGCGCAGCAGCGGTCAACGCATCCAACGACACCGTCGGTATCGCCATCTCTTCACCCCCCAGTGAATCGAAACAAGAACGCATGTTCGAACTGAAAGAAGAGTATCCCGACCCACCGACAAGAACGCCGGACCGGTCGAACCCCAGGTCGTCGGACCGACGCGGCGATGATCGCGTACCCGAGCCACATCCCCCGAATACTCGACAACGCCTATCCTCGGTACGTGCCCACCCTCTGCACTTCATCGACGAGTACCACGTGACCGGTTCGGCAGTGGCGTGGCTCGAGAAGTTCCAGATCCCGCTGTACCTACTGGCGTTGGCCGTCGGAGTTGTTGTCGGGTTGGCGGCACCGGCATCGGCTCCCGCATTCGAGATCGCCATCAATCCGGTGCTGATCGTCTTGCTCTACGCGACGTTCCTCGCGGTTCCGTTCTCCGCCATCGGTGTATCGCTGCGCGACACGAATTTCTTGCTCAGCGTCGTGGTGCTCAATTTCGTGCTCGTTCCGATCGTCGTGTTCGCACTGACCCGGTTCGTTGCGAGTAACGAAGCGGTGCTCGTCGGGATACTTCTGGTGCTGTTGGCTCCGTGCATCGACTACGTCATCGTTTTCAGCGGGTTGGCCGGGGCGGCATCGGAACGACTTCTCGCCGCTGCTCCGTTGCTGATGCTGCTGCAGATCGCGTTCTTGCCGCTGTATCTCTGGTTGTTCGTCGGACCCGACCTGGTGAAGATCATCGACGTCGCACCGTTCGTCGAGGCGTTCGTCCTACTGATCGCGCTGCCAATGACATCGGCTGCGGCAACGCAATGGTTGGCACGACGCACACGCCTCGGCACTCACATCATGGACGCCATGGCAGCGGCGATGGTGCCGATCATGATGGCGACCCTCGCAGTCGTCGTCGCATCTCAAGTCGACGCAGTCCGCAGCGAGGCATCTCAGCTGATCGCAGCAGTGCCGATCTTCGTGGCGTTTCTGGTCGTCATGGCCGTCGTGGGACTCGCGACGGCTCGGGTCACCCGCCAGGACGTGCCCGCGACCCGGGCTTTGATCTTCTCCGGGGCGACCCGGAACTCGCTGGTGGTGCTGCCTCTCGCGCTCGCGCTGCCGCCGGCTCTTTCCCTCGCCGCAGTGGTCGTGGTGACGCAGACGTTGGTGGAGCTGATCGGCATGATCGCGTACGTCAGAATCGTTCCTCGCCTCGCACCGGCGACCTAGACTCCGAACATGACCGAACCCACGCCATCCGACCTGACCGCGCTACGTGCACGGGCTGCGGGCGGTGACCAGGACGCGATCGACGAATTGGTGGAGCAGGGCACCGTCGACGACCTGCGTTCACTTGCCGCAGCCGGCAACAGCGACGCCGTCGACATGCTCGTCGAACGCGCCGGAGAGCGCGAGGACCGCGACGAACTGCAGCGACTGGCAGCCGGCGGAAGTCAGGATGCCGCAGACATTCTCGAAGAACTGGACGGCTAGATCGGATCGGGACGGGTGCCCACCTGCAGGGTGAGCCGATGCGCGGCGTCGAGCAGCATCTTTCCCAACTCCCGACGTCTGTCCTCTCGAAACCTCGTTTCCACACCGGTCAGACTCAACGCCCATGCCGGCCTGCGGCCGCGGTCGAACACCGCTGCTCCCAGTCCCCAGCTGCCTTCCACGAGCAACGCCGGGTTGACGGCGTAGCCCGAGGACCGCGTCAGCTCGATCCGGTGGCGAATGGCCGTTTCCGAATGATCGGCTCCCCACTCGGGCACCAGATCGACTCCGTCGAGGTAGTCGTCGACCTCGCGGTCCGGGAGATGAGCGAGAACGGCCAAGCCTGCGGAGGCCACACCCAGCGGTAGTCGGATGCCCTCGTACAGCACATGCGACCGTAGCGGGAAGCTGCCCTCCACCCGAAGCAGACACACCGTCTCGCCACCTCGACGCGCGGACAGGAACGCGCTCTCGCCGCTCCGCATTGCCAAGTCCTGCACGATATCTCGGGCCTGATCGGTGACGTCGTAGCGCAATGCGGCCATGGAACCGAGGAGATAGATTTCCGGTCCCAGTGCCCACCGTCCGGTCGCCGTATCGCGGTCGACGAATCCTTCGTCGGCCAGTTCCGTCAACAGCCGATGCGCCGTCGGGCGCGCAACGCCAGCAGACCTCGCCAACTCGGTGGTCGAGGTACCGGCCGCCTCCGCCGCACTGGCGGCACGCAGCAGAGCACACACTTTGGCGATGACGCCTGCGTTGGCATCGAGTACGGTCACCGCACCACTGTACGTCCGCTGAGTGAACGCCAACGCACTTCATGTTCGACAATCGAGCAAAATTTCTCAAACCAGCCACGTTGCCCGCTGGTCGAGTTCACTGGACCCATCGTTTGCTCAACGAACACATCAGGAGTTCACGTGACAGGAAAGACCTACGACTCCGCAGCCGACGCGGTGGCGGACATCGGTAGAGGAGCGACCATCGCGGTCGGCGGCTTCGGCCTGTGCGGCATCCCCGATGCCCTCATCGAGGCCATCGCTGACACCGACGCGGACGAATTGGAGGTGTTCTCCAACAACTGCGGCATCGACGGCTACGGATTGGGAATCCTGTTGGCAGCCGGACGTATTCGCCGCGTCACTGCGTCGTACGTCGGCGAGAACAAGGAGTTCGCCCGGCAGTACCTCGCCGGCGAACTCGAAGTGGAGCTGACACCGCAGGGCACGCTCGCCGAACGTCTCCGCGCCGGTGGCACCGGCATACCCGCTTTCTTCACCCCCGCCGGGGTCGGCAGCCCCATCGCCGACGGCGGAATGCCGTGGCGCTACAACGTCGACGGTTCCGTCTCGATCGAGTCACCACCCAAGGAAACACGGGTGTTCGGCAACAAACGCTACGTGCTAGAGGAGGCGATCAACGCCGACTTCGCTCTCGTGCACGCCGAGATCGGCGACACCGCAGGCAATCTCGTTTTCGACAAGACAGCGATGAACTTCAATCCGCTGGCAGCGATGGCGGGCAGGATCACCATCGCTCAGGTGGAGAAACTCGTCGAGCCCGGCGAAATCGACCCGGCCCAGGTGCATCTCCCCGGAGTGTTCGTCCAACGTGTCGTACATACCGGTCCACAGGACAAGCGCATCGAAAAGCGCACCGTCAGTTCAGGAGTTCGAGCATGACCGCAGGATGGACCCGAGACCGGATGGCCGAGCGTGCGGCGGCCGAGATGGTCGACGGCGAATACGTCAACCTCGGCATCGGCTTGCCGACGCTGATCCCGGGCTACCTCACCGACAAGGTGAACGTCACTCTGCATTCGGAGAACGGCATCCTCGGCACCGGCCCCTACCCCACCGAGGACGAGGTCGACGCCAACCTCATCAATGCCGGCAAGGAGACCGTCACCGTCAATCCCGGTGCGTCGTACTTCGATTCGTCGCTGAGCTTCGGCATGATCCGAGGCGGCCACATCGACACAGCCGTTCTCGGCGGCATGCAGGTCTCCCGTAACGGCGACCTCGCCAACTGGATGGTCCCCGGCAAGATGGTCAAGGGCATGGGCGGCGCGATGGACCTGGTACACGGCGCCAGGCGCGTCATAGTGGTCATGGAACACACCGACCGCGACGGCAATCCGAAGATCCTCGACGCGTGCACCCTGCCGCTGACCGGCCAGGGCGTCGTCGACCGCATCATCACCAACCTGGCCGTCATCGATGTCGTCGGCGACGGCACGCTGAAGCTGGTGGAACTTGCACCCGGGGTGACCACCGAACAGGTCGTCGCCGCCACCGGATCAACCCTGAAGCACTGAAGCTCTGACAGCCGTTCGAACAACACTGTGGGCCCGAACGTCCGAAGACGTTCGGGCCCACAGTGTTACGTTCTAGTCCGGAATCATGTCGAACGTGTCCGGATTCGGACCGTTCCGGCCTTCCTCGCCCTTATCGAGTGCAGTGATCGCATCGACGTCGGCCGAGCTCAGCTCGAAGTCGAAGATGTCGAAGTTGGCCTTCACGCGCTCCGGAGTCACCGACTTCGGGAAGATGATGTTGCCACGCTGAATGTGCCAGCGCAGCACCACCTGTGCGACGGATTTGCCTGTGGCGTCGGCGATTCGCTTCAGTTCCACGTCGTCGAGAACGTTGCCCTGAGCGATCGGCGACCACGCCTCGGTGGGGATGGCATGCTCGCGACCGTAGGCCCACACGTCGTGGTTGACGAAGTACGGGTGCACCTCGATCTGGTTCACCGCGGGGACCGTCTCGGTCTCTTCGGCGAGGCGATCGAGGTGAGCGGGCTGGAAGTTCGAGACGCCGATGTTGCGGGCCCGGCCGTCGGCGGCGAACTCCTCCAACGTCTTCCACGTGGAGACGAAGTCGCCGTCGTACCGGGTGGGCAGCGGCCAGTGAATGAGGAAGAGATCGACGTAGTCGGTCCCGAGGTCGCTGAGCGTCTTGTCGAACGCCGAGCGCGCGTCGTCGGGCCGGTGGAAACCGTTGTTGAGCTTGCTGGTGACGAACACCGATTCGCGGTCGATGCCGGAGTTACGAATGCCCTCGCCGACCTGCTTCTCGTTGCCGTACATCTGCGCGGTGTCGATGTGTCGGTAGCCGATCTCGAGCGCCGTTTCTACGGCCTTCGCGGTCTCGTCGGCGTCGATCTGAAAGACGCCGAAACCGAGCTGGGGAATCTGCTTGCCGTTTCTGAGCGTGACGTTGGGTACCTGAGTCATATCGCCGGGGTGCCCGCCCACTGTGGCCTTCAAACCGGGTGGAACAATGCCATCGTGATAGTGCAGCGCATCCGGCGCGTCGTAGACGGAGTTGCCGAGAAATTCGGTCGGTCCACCTCTGCTCTGACAGCTCCCGAGCGCAGTTTCGATCCGGGGCACCCATGGTTCCTGACCGCGCCCGAGCGGGGCAACGACGACACCCGAATTTCGGCCTGGACCGAGGGCAATCGCGTCGAGAACCTCGTGCACGGCAAGACGTACTTCGCGGCACTCGCACGGGCCCTCGAGCAGACCGAGCGCGACGATCTGGTGCTCTTCACCGATTGGCGCGGGGACCCGGAGCAGCTGCTCACCGACGACGGCGTGACCGTCGAGGATGCGCTGGCCGCCGTCGCGCACCGCGGTGGCGTCGTCAAGGGCATGGTGTGGCGCTCCCACATGGAGACCCTCGGTTTCACCGGTCCGAAGAACCGCAAGCTCGCGCTGCGGCTGGAGGAGGCGGGCGGCGAGGTCATTCTGGACCAGCGCGTGCTGGTCACCGGAAGCCACCATCAGAAGTTCGTGGTCGTGCGGTACGGCAGGAAAGATCTGCCCGACGTCGCTTTCGTGGGCGGTATCGATCTGGCCCGTGCTCGACGCGACGACGCCGATCACTTCGGCGATCCCGTCTCGCGCCCCTTCCCGCCCGAGTACGGCGAGATTCCGGCGTGGCACGACGTGCAGGTGCAGATCGAGGGCCCCGCAGTCCGGGATGTGGAGGACGTCTTCCGCGAACGGTGGGAAGATCCCGCGGCGCTCTCGCGTCTACCGTGGCACGCCATTCCCGATTTCCTGCGCGGAGTCACGCGCGAACCGTCGGAGTTGCCACCCGCTGCCGCCGCCCCGGAGCCGCAGGGCACGTGCTCGGTTCAGCTGCTGCGTACCTACCCGCGTCGACGACCCGCCTACCCGTTCGCGACGAGAGGCGAGCGCAGCGCGGCCCGCGCATACGCCAAAGCCCTCGACCGTGCGACCGAGCTGATCTACATCGAGGACCAATATCTGTGGTCCGTCGACGTCGCGCGCGTGTTCGCCGCGGCACTGCGCCGCAAGCCGAACCTGCGGCTGGTGGTGGTGGTCCCCAAGCACCTCGACGACGACAGCAACTTGACCATTCCCTCTGCGCTGCTGGGACACTCGGCGGCGCTCGGGGTCATCCGCGCAGCCGGCGGTGACCGCGTATTGGTACTCGACATCGAGAACGACCGTGGCATACCGGTATACGTGCACTCGAAGGTCTGCATCATCGACGACGTGTGGGCGGCAGTGGGGTCGGACAACTTCAATCGCCGCTCCTGGACCCATGATTCGGAGCTGACCGCGGCCATTGTCGACGAGCAGCGCGACGATCGGGCACCGCTCGACCCAGCAGGCCTCGGCGACGGCGCCAGAACCCACGCGCGCAACCTGAGACTCGAACTGATCCGCGAACACCTCGGGCGGGCCGACGGCGACGACGCCGACCTCGTCGACCCTCAGCAGTTCTTCGACGTGGTCTCGGCGAGCGCGACGGCCCTGGACAACTGGCACCGCAACCCGTCCGCGAAGCCCCGGCCCGTCGGCCGTCTGCGAATGCACGAGATCACGGTGCCGCCCGTCTGGCAGCAGCGACTTGCCGCACTCGCCTACCGGTTGTTCGTCGACCCCGACGGTCGCCCCATCGGGATGCGCCTGCGTCGCCGATTCTGAGTCCACGTTTTCGAGTTGTAGCTGTTTCGGACCTGACATATCGGGCATTCGCTCACGATGTCCACCTCCTCTCGCGCACCGAGCGCGCTCGTCTTCGCGCCGTCCCCACTGCTGACGGTGACCCTCGACGCTGCCCCCAACGGCAGTACCGAACTGCACGTACACGCGGGAGGTCAGGGTCACTGGATCGCCAGGATGGCGTCGGTGCTGGGTCTCGATGTCACCCTCGCCGGGGTGTTCGGCGGCGAGATCGGTGCCGTATTGCGGGGCATCGTCGAGAGCGAGGGCATCTCCGTCGTCTCCGTCGATATCGGCCAGGAAAGTGGTTCCTACGTGCACGATCGGCGTAGCGGAGAGCGTGAGGTGCTGGCCACGGTCGATCCGCCGCCGCTGGCCAGGCACGCGCTCGACGATCTGTTCGGCGCAGCTTTGGCCACCGGTGCCCGCAGCGATGTCGCAATTCTCGGTGGTCCGCACGCCGACGACATCGTGCCGCCGGAGGTCTACCAGCGGCTGAGTGCCGACCTGCGCGCACTGAAAGTCCCGGTGGTCGCCGATCTGTCGGGACCCACCATGCTGGCCGCCCTCGCCGGCGGTCTCACGGTGCTCAAGGTCAGCCACGAGGACCTCATTGCCGACGGCGGAGCCGAGTCCGAGGACCCGAAGCACCTGATCGATGCGATGCGAAAGATGCACGACGACGGTGCCGAGGTGGTTGTGATCTCCCGAGCGGGAGACCCCGCCCTGGCGTTGGTCGACGGGGACGTGCTCGAGATCGTCACCCCGGGTCTACAGATGGTCGACCACCACGGCGCAGGCGATTCGATGAGCGCCGGGATCGCCGCCGGAATCGCCCAGGGAATGTCGATGCCGGAGGCGCTCCGCCTGGGCGGCGGCGCGGGCACCGCCAACGTCACCCGCCGCGGCCTCGGTAGCGGCCGGAAAGACCTGGTTCTCGGACTCACCGAATCGGTCGACGTGCGTCCGTACGGCAAGGCGGGCAAGAAATGAGGGCGCTGATCACCAACGACGACGGTGTGGACAGCGCAGGCATCGCGCTGCTGGCGCGGGTCGCGCTCGACGCCGGCCTCGACGTCGTGGTGGCCGCTCCCCACGAGGAACGCAGCGGTGCCAGTGCATCGTTGACGGGGATGGGCGTCGACGACCACCTCGGTATCGAGCGAACCGAGATCGCAGGGCTGCGCGGTGTCGAAGTGTATGCGGTACAGGCCTCACCGGCCCTCATCGCGTTCGTCGCCACCCGAGGGGCCTTCGGCGATCCACCCGACGTGGTCCTCTCCGGTATCAATCACGGCCCCAATACCGGTGCGGCCGTACTGCATTCGGGCACGGTGGGCGCGGCGCTGACCGCCCTGACGCACGGGGTTCCCGCCATGGCGCTGTCGTCGCTCGCCACCCGGCCCTCGCACTGGGACACCGCCGAACACGTCGCGCATCTGGCGGTGACATGGATGATCTCGCACCTGACCGTCGATGCCGTCGTCAACGTCAACATTCCCGACGTTCCACGGTCGGATTTCGCCGGGATCGTTCCGGCCTCGCTGGCTCGATACGGCGCGGTGCAGGCCGAAATAGGCGATCGCGGAGAAGATTTCGTCACCGTCCGGTTCGACGAGATCCACGCCGAGGACGACGACTCCGACGCCTCCCTACTGGCCCGGAGCTGGGCGACCGTCACCGCGCTGCGTCCCCCGAGCGAGGTGGACAGTATCGATCTGTCGACGCTGCGTGAGTGAGCTCGGTGCGGTGGAGCCGAATGTGTCGGTGCCCTCGGGCACACTGGGAACCATCACCGCACATGCCACGGACCTAGGGGGTCACCGCACATGACGACAGATACCGATTCCGGATCGTTCCGCAGGCTCCACTCGCATGGCGTAGTTCCACCGTTTCTGCTCGAGCGTCTGCAGGGAGCCGGTGCCCGCGCGACTCTGCTGGCCGACCGCGAGATGCGGGCGGGCCGAGAGGTCGTCCAGGCCCGTACCGCTATCGCACCGCGGACCGGCGGAACCCTCGAACGCACCATCTCCGATGCGAAAGCGACCCGCGACCTCCCGGGTAAGCAGGTTCGCGCCGAGGGTGAGGATCCCACCGGCGATGCTGCGACCGACGAGGCATACGACGGTCTCGGTGCCACGTATGCGTTCTTCGACGAGGTGTACGGCTACTCGAGTCTCGACGGCAGCGGCCTGCCCCTCGATGCGACGGTGCATTACGGCCGGGACTACGACAACGCGTTCTGGGACGGCTCTCGCATGGTGTTCGGCGACGGTGACGGAGAGGTGTTCGCCCGCTTCACCGTTTCTCTGGGCGTCATTGCACACGAGCTCGCGCACGGTTTCACGCAGTACACCACCCCGCTCGAATACAAGGACCAGGCCGGCGCACTGAACGAGTCCATCTCCGACGTGTTCGGTGCACTCGTGGAGCAGTACACCGCGAAGCAGAACGCCGAGGACGCGTCGTGGTTGATCGGTGAAGGCCTGTTCCTGCCCGCGGTGCAGGGCAAGGCGCTGCGCTCGCTTCTCGAGCCCGGCACCGCGTACGACGACGATGTACTCGGCAAGGACCCACAGCCGGCGAGCATGGACGACTTCGTCGTCACCACCGAGGACGACGGCGGTGTGCACATCAACTCGGGCATTCCCAACCGCGCGTTCGCCGTCGCCGCAACCACTTTGGGTGGCCCGGCGTGGGACCGCGTCGGCCAGGTCTGGTTCGACACCATGACTGTCGGGGGTCTGGCACCGACGGTCGACTTCGCGGGTTTCTCCGCGGCGACGCTGCTCGCAGCGCAGAAGCGATTCGGTGCCGATTCCGACGTCGCACGGGCCGTGGCCACCGGTTGGTCTACCGTGGGAGTTCAGTCAACACGGGAGCCGAGCGACGATCGGGTGTGATCGAGGGGCATGAGCCTGCGCATCGAGGTACTGCGAACCGGCGGGATCGCCGGGATGTCCAAGCGCGGAGTGGTCGAGACCGACGAGCCGGAATGGCAGTCGCTGGTCGAGGCTGCGCGCCCGTACCTCGCTGAGCCGCCCCCACCCGAGCCGGCCGAGTCGCAGGCCCGCGACACCTTCGTGTGGAACGTGTCGGTGGGCGAGCAATCGTGCCGGGTCGGCGATTCGGCCCTGACCGGGCCGCTACGCGACCTCGCGGAGCGCACACTCCGCGAGGGTCGCGTCAGGTAGTTCAGCAGCTCGGCTCAAGCTTTCCATTCCGCGGAGCGTTCCGGGGACGCCTCGGCCAACGCCTTCACCGTGTCGTCGACGCCGAAGTCCTTGCCGTACACCGGGGTTCCCGGCTGCTGACGCCAGGACTCGGCCAGGGAACCGGCATCGACCGGATCGAAGCCGAGCTCGTCGATCACCGAGAACACCAGCTTCTTCGACTCTGCGTCGTCCCCGGCGATCGGCAGCGCGATGCGCTTGTCGGTTCCGGCAGGAACACCCTTCTCGAGCAGGTGCTTGTACCAAATTCCGTTGAACGCCTTGATCACCGGCTCACCGAGCTGCTGCGACACCCATACGCTCTCGGGTGTGCCGCCTTCGATGTCTTCGATCAGACCGTCGCGCTGCTGCGGGTAGTAGTTGTTCGTTTCGATGATCGGCGCTCCGGGCTTGCGTGAGCCGGCGATACCGGCGGCGAGGTCGGGCACGTTCTTCTGCGGGATGCTGAGGATGACCAGGTCCGCATCCTGCGCCGCGTCCGCTGCCCACACCGCCGTCGCTCCGGTTTCCGACGCCAGCTCCGCCAGAGTCTCCGGGTCGCGTGAGTTCGAGAATCGAATCTCGTGACCGAGCGCCGTCAACCGGCGCACGAGCGTTCCACCGATGAATCCACTTCCGATGATGCCAATTTTCATGTCCGGAACAAACGATCAGGGACTCGATCTATTCCCGTCAGGGAGCGACCGCGACCTTCGATCGAGGCCGCCCGAACTTCATCGCCTTGTCCACGAGCTTGCCGTACCGCAGAACCGGCAGGTCACGGAAGTAATTCATCCGCAGCTTCCATGGGGTTTCGCTGCCCTGCCTCGGGAAGTTGTCCACGGCCCGCAGCACGTAGCCGGCGGCGAAATCGAGGAACGGCTCTTCGTCCACGGTCGGGTCGCGTTCGAGCTCGACGGTGCTGTATCCGTTCTCGTCCATGTGGGCGAGCAGGCGCATGACGTAGTTCGAGACCATGTCGGCTTTGAGCGTCCACGACGCGTTGGTGTACCCGACGACAAAAGCGAAGTTGGGGATGCCGGTGAGCATCATGCCCTTGTACGCCATGGTGCTGGGCAGATCCACGTCTCTACCGTCGACGCGGAAGGTCGCGCCACCGAGTGCGGACAGGTTCAATCCCGTTGCAGTGACGACGATATCGGCGTCGAGGTGCTGACCGGACTTCAACTTCAGGCCGGTCTCGGTGAAGCTGTCGATGTGATCGGTGACGATCGAGACCTCGTCCTTGCGGATCGAGCGGAACAGATCGTTGTCGGGCACCAGGCACAGGCGCTGATCCCACGGGTTGTACGACGGGGTGAAGTGGGTGTCCAGGTCGTACCCCTTCGGCAGCCATCCCTCCTGCATCTTCCGGATCCGCTTCTTCATGAATTCCGGGTACTTCTGGCTCAACGTGAAGATCAACATGGCCATCGACACGTTCTTGAGCCGAGTCACGCTGTACGCCAACTTCTTCGGCAATCGCTTCCGCAGTGTCTGCGCAATCGGATCCTTCGAGGGGAGCGAGAGGATGTAGCTCGGGGAGCGCTGCAGCAACGTCACGTGCTCGGCCTCACGAGCGAGGTTGGGAGCCAGCGTGATCGCCGTTGCACCGCTGCCGATGACGACGACCTTCTTGCCCGCGTAATCCAGATCCTCGGGCCAGTGCTGCGGGTGGATCACCTGCCCACCGAAGTTCTCCTGGCCGACGAACTCCGGGCTGAAACCCTTGTCGTAGTTGTAGTAACCACTGCAGGAGAACACGAACGACGCGGTGATCGTGACGGTCGCTTCATTTGGGTCGTTCCTGCGGGCTCCACTCCTGTCGGTGTCGCTGCGCTGCGCCGTGACTGTCCAGAACTGCTGCTCGGACGACCATTCGAGGGCGACGACCTTGTGGTGGTATCGAATGTGCTTGTCCACACCCGCTTCTCGTGCGGTTTCGACGATGTAGTTACGGATGTCGGAACCGTCGGCGATGGACTTCTCTCCCGTCCACGGCTTGAAGCTGTACCCGAGGGTGTACATGTCGGAATCGGAGCGAATACCGGGATAGCGGAACAGATCCCAGGTGCCACCGATCGCCCCGCGGCTTTCGAGGATGGTGTACGTCTTCCCGGGTAGATCGTGCCCGAGGTGACGCGCGGCCCCGATCCCGGACAGGCCGGCGCCGATGATGAGGACATCGACGTCGGGGGTGGTCAGTACGGCAGTCATGAGCAACGATTCCTTCGGTGGGGGGTCAGCTGATTTTGTTGCGTGCGCTCTCGGACCTACCGAGACGCGCTACTTCTTCGTCCATCTTGGGCAGGATCGTCGGCACGTGCGCCAACATGCTTCGATCGCCTACGCGCGAGGTGATGACGGCCTTGAACCAGGACGCCGCACCCACCCACCGCGGTACGTAGACGCGGCGCTTGCGCTTGGCCAGGCCGTCGACGAACGCATCCACGCACTGCTCGACGGTCATCGTCTTCCCGAGGGGGCCGGGCAGTACCGCGAGCAAATCCTGGAATGCCGTGAGATCGGACTTCGCGTCCTGGACCATCGGGGTATCGATCCAGGCCATGTGGGCCGAGCCGACGTCGACTCCTCGGTAGTTCACTTCCAGCCGAAGCGCATTGGCGAAATGCTCGGCAGCGGCCTTGCTGGCGTTGTACGCGGCCAAGCCGGGGCACGGGGTGAACGCGGCCAGCGAGGAGACGACGAGGATGTAGCCGTTGCGTTCGATCAGCGACGGCAAGGCAGCGCGGACGGTGTTGAACACGCCCATCACGTTGATGTCCATGACGCGCTGGAACGTGGCCGGGTCCACCTGCAGGATCGATCCGTAGCTGGCGATTCCCGCATTGGCGAGCACCAGATCGATGCCTCCGTAGGCCGCGATGCCGCCGTCGACGGCGCGCTGCATGTCGTCCAGATTTCGGACGTCGGCGACGAACGCCTCGGCCTTCAGCTGCGTCGCGACCTCCCGCAGCGGAGCCTCGTCGACGTCGACGAGTACCAACTTGGCTCCACGGCCTGCCAACGCACGTGCGGTCTCGGCACCGATTCCTCGTGCCGCGCCTGTGATCAGAACGACCTTGTTCCGGAGCGTCGATGACGCCATGTCTCCCCCTCGATCGAGATGCATTCCTGCGAACACTTTGCATCTGATACCGAGCGGTGTCAAGATCTGTCTGTGACTACCCATCACAGTGACGTCGGCAGGACGTATCGCGGAGCTCCCCCGCAGCAGCGGCAGCAGGAGCGTCGAACCCGGCTGCTCGATGCCGCCGTCGAAGTGTTCGGCACCACCGGGTACCGGACGGCGACCGTGGAGAAGGTCTGCAGCGAAGCGGGGCTGACCAAGCGCTACTTCTACGAGTCATTCACCAACAGCGAAGAACTCCTGATGGCCACCTACGCCCGCGCCACCGACGCTATGCGCGAGAGCATCCTCGCCGGAGCGGGCTCGGAAACGGAGTCCAGCGAACAGGTGCTCCGTGGAGCCCTGACCGGCTTCTTCACGTTCGTCGCCGAGCAACCGAAGTCCGCTCGTATCGCCTTCGTCGAAATCCTCGGCGTATCCCCCACCGTCGACGCGTTGTACCGCAAGACCACCACCTCGTTCTCGGCGACGGTGCTACAGGTCGCCGACACCGTAGGGTCCAGCCGAGGCCTGGCCGGGCCGAACCGTAAAACGCTGGCGATGGGCCTGGTGGGCGCGGTACTCACCATTGCTCAGCAATGGTTGCTGTCCCCCGAACGCGAACCTCTCGACTCCGTGATCGCCAGCGCGCACACCATCCTGGCCGCCGTCGTGTTCGGACGCGTCGACGGCTGAGCAGCTGTCATGCTCTGCTCTGCAGCGGCTCCACCGGTTCGTCCGAGGTGACGCGTTCACCTGATTTGACGACGACGACACCGAGCAGAATCAGTGCGCCACCGGCCAATTGGATCGGTCCCGGAGCCTGGCCGAGCAGCAGCCACGCAAACACAAGCGCTGCAACAACTTCCATCAGACCCATGAACGACGCCAGCCGCGAGCCGAGGCGTCGGCCGGCCGCAATTCCGAGCACGTACGCCAACGCGGCGGTCACCACACCCAGACCGATGATCGGAACCCACCACGGCACAACGGCATCGACGAACGTGACGTCGGTCAGCGGAGCCGCGAACGGGACGATACCGACCAGCCCGGCGGCGAGCAGAATGAGTCCACCCGCCAGCAGACCGCCCCCGGCAAGCACGATCGGTGGCAAGCCGTTGCTCTCGTCGGCGGAGAGCACCCAGTAGACGGCGGCCCCCGCCATCGCACCGAGCGCCCACAGCACGCCGACGCTGTCGACGTCCGCGCCGGAGATCAGGTCGAGCACGAGCACCAGTCCCATTGCGGCCAACAGCGCACCGACCAGCGTCAGCCGACCCGGACGCTGCTGGTGCCGAAACCACATCCAGCCGATGACGGCTACGGGCGAGGTGAATTCGATGAGCAGTGCGACACCCACGTCCATTCGGCCGACGGCGTTGAAGAACGCGAGCTGACAACCGGCCACCGCGAAGGCACCGTAGGCCACGAGCAGCTTCCAATTCTTGGCCAACAGGCCCCAGCGTCCACGCAGCGCGAGAATCGACGGAATCAGCAACACCGCTGCCGCGAGCAGGATG
Source organism: Rhodococcus sp. NKCM2511 (assembly GCF_014905595.1). Taxonomy (NCBI): domain Bacteria; kingdom Bacillati; phylum Actinomycetota; class Actinomycetes; order Mycobacteriales; family Nocardiaceae; genus Rhodococcus; species Rhodococcus sp. NKCM2511. The sequence continues at coordinate 242,067 of NZ_BNHJ02000004.1, forward strand.
CGCGCAGTCACGGCGGCACCGGCGGTCCAGCCGGCATCGAGCAGGCCTTTGGCCAACGAGCCGGAGAGCCCGAACGATGCCGCGGACAGGAGCGCGAACCCGAGCCCCGAGAGTCGACGCGACCGTGCCGCAGCGTCGTGTGCAGCTGCGCGATCCACCTGCGCGTCATGAGTGTAAGCCGTCATGACATGTGACAGTAGGGAGTGAATTGGTAAGGTGTCAACATGCTTTTTGCTCATGACGCAGAACTGTCGCTTCTGTCCGCCGTGGCATTGGTCAATTCCGCCGAAAACCCGGACACGCTGACCACCCGTGAGGAGCTGGCCGAGTTCTTCACCGACCAGGGCTACTCCGGACGGTTCGACGGCGACGACGCCGAGCTCGAGGCGGTGCGGGCGCTGCGTCCGACCCTGCGATCACTGCTCACCAGCAGTCGAGACGACGCCGTGGTCGAAGTAAACCGCTTGCTCGCCGAATCCTCGGCCCTGCCCCGACTTGTCCGGCACGACACGCTCGACTGGCACATCCATGCCGTCGCCGACGACAGTCCGCTCGCAACCCGCATCGTCGTCGAGACAGCGATGGCCATGATCGACGTCATCCGGGCCGACGAACTCTCGCGTTTCGACGTCTGCGCCGATCCGGACTGCAACGGGCTGGTTCTCGACCTCTCCCGAAACCGCTCTCGCCGCTTCTGCAGCACCACCTGCGGCAACCGCGCGGCGGTCGCCGCGTACCGCGCACGCAAGGCCCAGTAGCACCGCGGGGCTTAGACGACCGGGTTTCGGGTATTCGGCGACGGAACTTAGCGAGAGGAACATCCCCATGGTCGAGAAAAGGCCCTCGAAAACGAGCTGGGCACGTGCAGTCGAGAACATGCTGGCCGTCATCTTGATCTTCGCCGGAATCGCCTCCGCGGGCGGTCTGATCGCGGCTCTGGCGGGCGGCTTCGAGGGATGGGCGATCGTCGCCGGCATCACCGTGGTCGTACTGTTCGCAGCCGCGTTCTTCGCCGTTCGCGACGGTGCCCGACGACGCGCGCGGGAAGTCGACACCGTCGTCTACTCCCCCGACAACACCGATCAACTGTTCGACGTGGACCCGAACACCGGTGAGCGCACTCCGCACCGGGAATAGCACTGCCGCACGGTAGAGCTGCTCGGCGTCAACTCGGAACCGATTCGAGACGAACCATCGAATCGGTTCCGAGGAAGAACACACCCGACCGCGTCTGGGCGATAGCGCCGCTGTCGGTGAACCCATCGGATCCAGCCGGGATGGTCCAATGCCACCGCACATCACCGGAATCCGTCGTCGCGACATACGCCGGACCGTCGATCGAATAACGAGTGTTGCCGATGACCTTGTCCGTATCGAACGGATCCGGCAACTCCCACACAGAAGCGCCGGTGGAGTCGACGACGGTGTCATCCGAGGTCATGTCGAGACCCTCGACGGGTGCTCCGGTGGTCGGATCGAAAAATGTCGCCTCTCCGCCCATCGTCACGACGCCTCGCCCGTCGGCCGTGTGAATCACCGTGCCACTCAGGCCCTCCCACCCCATGGATGTGGTGATCGGTAGCGTCCACATTCGGTCGAGTGCATTCACCGACCCGCCGTGCAACACGGATTCGCCATCCTCAGGGCTGCCTTCCAACAACAGCACCGATGTCCCGTCGCTCTCGATCGCGTAGACGTACCAGTCCTCGGGGACCGGTATCCGCTTCACCACCCCGTCGTTCGTACCGATAGTGACGAGGGACTGCACATCGGAATACGAGTCCAGACAGACGATGTCGCCCTGAACGGGGACACTCGCGCATACGTCGACTGTGCCGGGCGACGCCTTCCATCGCACACTGCCGTCGTCAGCATCGAGGGCCACGAACTCGACTGCATCGAGCGAAGACGACCGCGGATTCGGCAGGCCCATTGCGGTGACGAGAACATCGCCGGCGTCGATCACGCCCGTGACCCCGAGATCGAACGTCAAACTTGCTGTCGGCGAACGGAATGCAGCGAATTGCCTGCCGTAGACGGTCTCTGCGTCGATCCGCCAGCTGGGCTCGAGCGCCGGCCCAGCCGGTGCCTCAATTGTCTCCGTCTCCTCCGAGAACGTCGGCATCTCGTCGAACGCCGACGTCGTTGCATCGTCCATCGACGGCTTTACGGACACGTCCACATTCACGAGCACGACCGCAGCCGCGGCGACGGATACCACTGCCACCATCACCGCGGCTGCAGCGAGAACAGTGCGTGTCGTCGAATCCTTCACGGCCACTCCGTGATCGGAGCTTGGGCCACTGCATCCAGTAGCTCGAATGGCAGCGGTTCCGGCCGTGTCGAACGGCCCCCGCCAGGAACGAAATCCGCCGTCGACCGAACCGACACCTGCACGCCGGACGGTCGCGTCAGCGTGACCGACCTCGCCAACCGCATGGTTCCGTCCTCCGCGGTCATGCTGCTCGACAGATCGACGTCGTACGATTCGAGCACCGAACCGTCGGGCAATGTTCGCAGCTCCACAACCGGTTCGTACGCATTCTCCGGATCGTAGGGGTCCCTCGCCACCGGGAGTGCCGCGCCGGAGGATACGGAAATCGACAGCGCTACATCGGAGTTCACTACGTCGATCTCCGTACAGGCACCCCTGCCCGTGCGATCGGGTACCAGTGACCCGATCGGCCGGTTCAGGACGGGCGCGTCGGATAGCGCCTGCCACGTTGTCGTCAACGCCTCGTTCGCGGCGTTCAAGGACTCCTCGTCGATGTCCACGGCGGTCGCCTCCCCGGCGAACGAGACCGAGCAATCCTGACGCGGCGCAACGTTTCCCGCCGGCGCAGGCGAACCGACTCGGAGACCCGGCAGCGCCGCGATTCGGGTCAAATCGGATGTGTCCAAGGGAAAGTCGGGACCGCCGGTAGTACTGAGATTCGCGGTGACCAGAGTTCCGTCCGGGTGATACGCCGTCGCTCTGCGACTGTTCGTGCGGTCACCGCCGATCTCGTACCAACTGTCGTCGGTATCGACCACCGTTCCGTCGGGCTCGGTGGTGCGGGCGTCGAGAACGCCTGCGACACAGGCCGGAATCCCCGTCGACGACGGTCGAGCATCGACGCTGGCAAACGCAGACACCCCCGCGCGAGTCAGGTCGCCGCGGGCACTGGTGCTTGCCTCGAGGCCCTCCGGCACATTACCGCCGAAGTCGTCCACCGGTTGGAAGGTCAGCGACTGGGATGGGGCGGCCAACTTCACGGTGACATCCGCTGGAAGTGCGCCCACGAGAGCGTCGGTCATCGCTCCTGCCTTGCTCGCGGTCAACCACGGGTAGGCAGGATTGTCGTAGGACGGAGCCTGACTCCCGATGACCGAGATGAGGCGCCCATCCTCACTGGGCGGGGGCGGCTCGACCTCGGAGCACCCCGGAATGTCGACCGGATACTCGACGGGCTCGGACACGATGGAGTAGTCACCGTCGCGTGCGGCCTCTCCGGATGACACAGCATTTCCGGGCGGCAGTTCACTTTCCGGCGAATGCAGCAGTCCGGCCGCAACGACACCGAGTGCGACCACCGTGACGATGACCGATACGTCGATGACGGCGTTGTGTCTTCTACCTTCGCGCACGAGACGACACTACATACCCAACGGACGGTTTTGGTCCGATGCGGCCATTCAGGCCGAGTCCGCCAGCAGCGCCGCCAACATACTCGAGCTCGGCGCATATCGGCTGATCCAGGTCGCCTGGACCGCGTGATACAGGTCCGGCTTTCCACTCCACACCGTGGCTGCGGGCCTGTTGTCCGCGTCGAGTTCGTGATGCCAGGAGCCGTCGACGAGGTCGACGAAGGAGTCGGCGGCGACATCCCACCAAGCGCGATAGTCGTTGTCGTAGCGGCCTTCTCCGGTCCGACGACCCAGTGTCGCGGCCGCCGCGATCGCCTCGCACAACACCCAGTGCAGACGCTCTGTCACTACCGGTCGCCCAGTCCAGTCGGTGGTGTAGACGAAGCCTGGCAACGGGCCGGGTTGCCAGCCGTCCTGCGCCGCGCGGTGATACAGGGACGCGGCGGCGGCAATGTAATCGTGGCCACGAGGACTGCCGCCCACGAGATTCGCCTGCACGAGCAGCCGAGCCCACTCGAAACCGTGCCCCACCGTTGCTCCGTACGGCTTGAACTGGTTTGCTGTGTCGCCGCTGTTGTACTCGAGCATCGGCTGCCATTCCGCAGTGAAATGCTCGGGAATGCGATACTCGTTCGCCTGTGACCAGCCGATCACGTTGTCGCAGATGCGTACTGCCCTGCTCCGCCAGACCTCGGGCGCACCCGCATCGGCCGCCGCCAGCAGTGCCTCGACCATGTGCATGTTGGCGTTGATACCGCGATAACCGTCGAGCGCAGTCCAGTCCACGTTCCAGGTGTCCGCGCACATGCCGTAGTCCTCGTCCCAGAATCGCCGATCCACGACCTCGAGGGCTTCGTCGAGAAGCCCCCGTCCACTCGGGTGTCCCGCCGCTGCGGCTGCGGCTGCCGCCAACACCACGAAGGCATGCGTGTAAGCCGTCTTCGTCGCGTCGGGGGACGAGGCGTCGGCGCTGGACTCGAACCACCCGCCGTTCGTGCTGTCCCGCAACGTCGTCAGTAGACCGTCGAACACTCGATCGGCTTTCCTACGAGACCCCGGATACCCCTGCATCGAGGCCAGGAAATGCACGTGCGCCATCCGAGCAGTGATGTAGGTCAGGGCCGGATGGCTCAGGTCCGGATGTCCGCGGTCGTTCAACCACGCCGCTCCCCCGGCAGGATGCTCGAGCGAGCTACCGAACCGGAGGAGCCGAGCCGATTCTGTGTCGAGCCACCGCTGGTGCGCGGGCAAGGTCCACCACTGACGACGATCACCGGATGTCATGAGCCCATTCTGCGCGATCGGGCCGGACGACAGGTCTGCTTACCGAACCACCCTGTACCGCAGATACATCCAGCCCGACGTAGGGAAGTGCCTCTGCTCTTCCAGCACCAGGTTCAGTCGGTGCCCCACGGGGAAGTACGGCTTTCCACCACCCAGGATTGTCGGGACGACAATGAGCTCGAACTGGTCGATCGAGTCGAACAACGATGCGGCCAACGACGCGCCGGCGACGGCCAACGTGCCCTCGGTCTCCCGTTTCATTCGCTCCACCTCCGCGACGGCGTCGGCACTACGGACCAGCCGGCAACCGTCGGGCACGGAAGTGAGGGTGTCCGAGAAGACCACCCGGGGAGTTGCCTTGTACAGCTCGGCGAATTCGGCTTCGACGGGATCGCCGGCCGCCCGTTCCGGGTCGGTCCAGTAGTCCTCCATGGCCTCGTACAGCCGCCGTCCGAACAGAAAGACGCTCGTCTCCACGGTCTGTCGATTCGAGAACCGATGCGATTCCTCGTCGGGCATCGAGTAGTCGAGGCTGCCGTCGGGATCCTCGATGTAGCCGTCGAGGGAAACATGCAGGTTGTAGGTCAGAATCGCCATGTCACTCCAGAGGTCGGGTGGGTTTGCCGGTATCGACCTCTGCACCGCCGAGAAGTCACCGGCCTATCCGCGGATTCAGTCCAGAATCGCGATTGCTTCCACCTCTACCCGCACGTCCGGTTCGAAGAGGTAATCCACTCCGATCAACGACGCCGGCGGCATGGGAGTCGGCAGTCCGATCTCGTCGGCGACGCGCGTGACGCCGTCCATGAACTCACCGATCAGCTCGGGAGCCCAGTGCGTGACGTAGAACGTCAGCCGCAGTACGTCCTCGAATGTTGCTCCTGCACCGGTCAATCCGATCGCGGTATTGCGCAGCGCCTGCGCAACCTGACCGGCGAGGTCGTCGGTATCGATGGCCGACCCGTCCTCGTTCCGGGCGATCTGACCGCTGACGTGGACGTGTCGAGAACCCTGACCCACCGCCACGTGGTGATACGGGGTGGGTTGCATCATTCCGGGCGGGGTGAATCGAGTGACGCTCATGGTTGGTCCTTCGTCGTAGAAATTCAGGTATAACGTTGATACCTGGTACACAAAGGACACTTCAAGGGAACCTGGTTTCATGACCGATACCGCCGACGGCACCGCAGAACTCACGATCACTGCCCCGCACCGCGAACTGTTGGATCAGGTGCTCGACAAATGGTCACTGCAAGTACTCAACGAATTGTGCGAGCGCCCCTGCCGATTCAACGATCTCCGCCGCGGGATTCCCGAGGTGACTCAGAAGTCCCTCACCGCAACGCTGCGCAAGCTCGAACGCAACGGAATCATCGAACGCACGGTGCTGAGCACCCGCCCGGTGGCGGTGGAATATCGAATCACTCCCCTGGGCAAAACGCTCCGAACTCCCGTCGACGTCCTGCTGGCGTGGGCAACCACGCACATGGACGACATCGACCGAGCGCGAGACCGATTCGATGCCCTGTGACGGTTCACGTCCAGTACAGCAGCTGCGCGTCGGGCAGAACGTCGCGAAGTTCGTCGACGAACCAGCTGCGCATCTCGGCCATCGTGTCCTTGGGATAGACGTATTTCACGCCGCCGAACTTGTTTCTCTTCGCTGTGCGCGCGCCCTCGTCCATCTCCAGTTTCGTTCCCGGATACCAGCTCAACAACACATCCTTGCTCGACGGCGTGAAGCGGTGAGTGATGATTTCGGCGGTCAGATCGAGATCGGGCACATCGCGCAACGCGTCGGAGACATTCGCGAGCAATCGACCGTACTGCTCGCGCCACTGCGGGATCGGCATGATCGGCGCGATCGTCAACCCCACTCGATAACCGGCCAGTGCCAACTGCCGCAGCGCTTCTATCCGAGCCGGCATACGTGCCGTGCCGCCCTCGAAGCGGTGAGCGATGTCATCGGCGTTGACCGACAGCCGAACTCGCGTTCGGCGGCCGTGGTCGAGCGTCACCAACTCGCGGACGTCGTCGAACTTGGTGGTGAAACGCAGCGATACGTCGTCGCCGTACACGCCCGCGCCCACTCTGCGAACGGCCTCGGCAAGAGAGCCCGTCACGTGTTCGATCCCCAAAGGATCGGTGTAGCAGGATAACTCGAATGTGGTGCCTTCGTGCCCGCGCTCATCGGTGCCGGAGGTGATGGAACCGCGGCCTGCGTGAGTGCCGATACCGGCCAGCACGTCGTCGAGGTTGGCGAAGACCCTGGTGATCGGCGGACCGGACAACGAGCCGGCGAGATAGCAGTACTGGCAATGCGCCGGGCATCCCTTGGCCAGGTCGATCCGCCAGTCCGCGCTCGGCGGAATCGGTTGCGGTTTCAGCACACTCGGCGGGGCGACCACCACGGCCATCGTCGACTTGGCTCGTGCGTAGGTCTCGCGCTCGGACTCACCACGCAGTCCGGTGAGGCGGTCACCGGACAGAATGTCGATGTCGGCGACGCCTGCTGCTTCGCACCGACGGAGAATTTCCGCGGTGTGCGGTAGCTCGGACGCAGACTTGGTGACCAGGACACGCGAGGGTGTCCAGAGTCGAGTGGGGGCAACCAGAAGATCATCCATTACTCGTGTTCAACGCGTCGCAGCGCGCAATGCTTCCCGGTTACCGCAGCTCGACAAAAGAACCCGCCGAACATTGGCAGCAGTACCACTCAGGAGTTCCAGGTATCCGACGCGATCTCGGCGGGTCTGCCCAATAGATAGCCCTGTCCCTGAACAGAATTGGGCAGGGCTTCGAGTTGATCGAGAGTTTCGATGCCCTCGACAACGCAGCCCAGTTTCAGATCGCGGGCCAAGTTGATGATTGCTCCGACGATGCTGCTGCTCGTCGCGTCACTGGTCATGCTGGACGTGAACGACCGGTCTATCTTCACTGCGCTCACCGGCAGCGTAGCGAGGTATCGCAGGCTCGCGAAGCCCGTTCCGAAGTCGTCGATGGCGATTCCTACACCCAGCGTGCGTAATTCGCCGAGCTGACGCAGGACCGACGAGCCGGAATCGAGCAACACGGACTCGGTGAGTTCGAGAACGAGGTCCCCCGGAGCCATGCGATGCCGACCGAGGGCTGCGTCCACTGCCGCACAAATGTCGACGTGTTGAGCCTGTCGGGCACTGAGATTCACGGCCATCGTGACGGGCTCGTCGGACGCGGAGGTAGGCGGGTTCTCGGATTTCCACCGCGCGAGGGTGCCGAGAGCGTCGTCGAGCACGCGCTCACCCAGATCGGAAATGAGCCCCGTGTCCTCGGCCACCGGGATGAATCTGTCGGGTGAAATCGCTGTGCCCGTGCTGTCCCGCAGGCGAGCGAGCGCCTCGAAACTGACGAGTCGCCGACTGCCGAGATCGTAGACCGGTTGGTAGGCCACACCGAACGTCGCGGAACCGCCGCGATCAGGATCGAGCGCGTCCCTCAGGGTCTGTTCGATGTACGCACGCTCGATCGCGTGCACCCGCAGCGCGTCGTCGAACAGTTCGATTCGGTCCTTGCCCAATTGCTTCGCCCGGTACATCGCGGAGTCCGCATCGCGCAGCGCTTCCTGGGCACTGACGCCCCGGCGGACCAACACCATCCCGACGCTTGCCGACACCACGTACTCACGGCCTCCGTACGCGATGGGCGCTGCGAGTACCGTCCGGATTCGTTCGGCGACCTGTGCGGCAAGCGCGCCGCCCGCAGGCTTGCCTGTCCCGTTCTCCGCAGGCAACGCATCGAGGACCAGAACGAACTCGTCGCCGCCGACGCGGGCGATCGAGTCCTCGGCTCGCAGCACCGAGCGCAAGCGGCGAGCGACCTCGACCAGCACGGCGTCTCCGGCCGCATGGCCACCGGTGTCGTTGATTCGTTTGAACCCGTCCAGATCGCAGAACAGCACCGCCGCGGCAGCGCCGGTGCGCGCACCCCGCTCGATCGCCGATCCGATTCGCTCCAGCAGCTTCATACGGTTGGGCAGGCCCGTCAACGGATCTTGCAGGGCTGCACGCTCGAGAGCGCGCTCGGCTTCGACGACATCGGTCACCTCCCGCACCACCGAGAGCACCTCCGCCGCTGAACCCGCCGGTCCATGTCGGAACGGGGTCGTGCGCCGCGAAAGCCACCTCAGCGAGCCGTCCGCCGCACGCACCCGGTACCGGATGCTGACGCTCTCCCCATCCGGAAGGGAGGCAGCGTCCCGGTCCGCTGCCCGGACGACGTCGATGTCCTCGGCCACCACCGACTCCAACCCGTCCTCGGGGGCGGCGGTGTCGCCGGGTGAGCCGTCCTGGTTCGGCCCGGTCAACAACGACCTGACGTTGCGCGAGGCCCACTTCACGGTCCCGGTCTCGACATCGGTGACGATGGTGACGTCCGGCGATGCCGTCAGCACCGCATCACGGAACGCGCGCGCCTGCTCGAGCTCGGCGCGCGCCTCACGCTCGGCGGTGACGTCCTCGGACAGCACCATCGCGCCGACGATTCGACCTGTGTCATCGCGCAGAGGTCGGGTCTTGACGGCGAAGATCGCACCCGTCCGGGAACCCACGGAGTCGAAGGACGATTCCTCCCCATCGATGGCCGCTGTGTAGAACGGCTTCAGCCGGGCATAGACCTCCGGCGGCACAGTGTCTTGCAGCAGCTGCCCCTCCATCCGCCGCGGGTCGTATCCTTCCGCCAGCAGTCCGGCACCTTCGACGAGAATGAATCGCAGGTCGCGATCGACGACCAGCACCGACGTGTGCGGGAGGTTCGCCGCCAGCTGCCGATACCGGGCCTCGCTCGCGTCGTCGAACATCGCAGGTGAGCGGAGCAACGGTCCGTAGAAGCGGCGCATCCCCAGGTAGACGACGCCGGCGAGTGCCGTCGAGGCCGTCACCATCACATCGACGGTCCCGCCCATCGACTCCCGCATCGCGTCCAGGGTTCCCATGCCGGAATCGGTACCGAGATGCGCTGCGTGAGTGCCGAGCCCGGCCGTCAGATGCCACGCATGGATCAAGTGGTGGGCGGCACACGTCGTGAAGATCGCGGCGGTGGCGACCGCGAGCCGGTTGGCGCGAAACTGCCCGGTTCGCAACAGCCCTCGGACGATGAACAGCACGATCCCCGAGTACGCAGCAGCGGTGATCCCGTTGAGGATCACCACCCAGAGCCACCCGCTCACCGCGATCGCTCATCGGCTCGGTACACCGGGCTCACGAGTCGGTTCGAGTCGACGACGAGCACGATGCGACCCCCCAGGTTCGTAGCGCGTTGCACAGAATGATCGGACCGAGACCGGAATTCGATACTTCACCACCGAAAACCCGCATTGACCAGCGTTTCAGCACATTGTGTTTCGCGAAGATTATCGCAGTTCTTTTTACACTGCTGCCGTTCGGGCAGCCGAGAATCGGGCGTTTCGCCGGATAATCCGCACCTTCGGTCCGCCGCCGAACGAACGCGATGCGTCGGGTAAGAAGCTCTCATGCCCTTCGCCGATGAACTACTCGGTCCGGACGCAGCCCACACGCTGTTTCGGACCATCCGCACGGCTGCTCCGAACGCGGATCTGTCGTTGCTTCGAGAGTCGTCGGACGGGTTGGGTCCGCTCGCACTCCGAGCCCGCGCCGACCTGCTGCGTGACGCGCTACTGACAGGGCTGCCGGGCGACTACGCCCAGTTCGCTCGGACCATTCGGCTCGCCGCCGCGGATCCCGACTTTCGAGGCTGGTCGGTCTGGCCCGTGACGAGTGCTGTCGCATCGAAGGCCGTCGACGAGCGCACTGCGACCGCGTTCGACGACGGGATGTCCTTGCTCGCCGAGCTCACCGGCCGACTGACCTCCGAATTCGCCATCCGGACCTTTCTCCGAACCGATCTGGATCGGGCTCTCGCCATCGCGGCCGAGTGGACGCGATCACCGGACGAACACGTACGCCGCCTCGCGTCGGAAGGCACCCGACCGTACTTGCCGTGGTCGGTGAGAGTGCCCGAAATACTCGCGCGCCCCGGCGTCACCGTACCGATTCTGGACAGGCTGTACCGAGACGACAGCGACTACGTTCGGCGGTCGGTTGCCAACCATCTCAACGACTTCAGCCGAGACATCCCGGATGTCGTGGTCGGGACCGCGGCGCGGTGGCTGGGCGAGCCGGACGCCAACACCGACCGGCTTGCGCGCCATGCGCTTCGGACGGTGATCAAGAAGGGGAACACCGACGCGCTCGCGTTATTGGGTTTCGCCCCGGCCGACCTCGAGGTGACGGGCCCTGCCGTGGACGTGACCGAGTTGCAGATCGGCGAGAGCCTGGGATTCACCGCGAAAATTCGCAACGTCGGCGTCGAGCCCGCAAGGATCGCGATCGACTACGTCGTCCACCACACCAAAGCGAACGGCGGAGTGACCGGGAAAACGTTCAAGCTGACGATCAAATCGGTCGCGCCCGGAGAGAGCATCGAGGTTGCGCGCCGACACTCGTTCAGAACGTTGACCACACGCACGTACTACCCCGGCCCGCACTCGATCGAGCTCCAGATCAACGGTGTGAGTTACGGTCTCGCGGAGTTCGTGCTCGTCCGCTAGCCGCGAGTTTTGTACCACGCACATGCGGCACATCGGCTACGTCCGTACGGTCGATGAGGTGCGTGGACAGTGGCGGTGGCTGGCGGTGGTGCTCGGCATCACCGTGCTCGTCGCCGCGCCCTCGGTGATCGAGCGCCTGCCCGTCGCCGCGTCGGACATCGGTGCGGCGGAACTGCTGTCTCGGGTCCAGTCCTCCACCGCAACACCGTATTCGGGCTACGCCCAGGCCGTTGGCGGCGTCACCCTGCCGGTCACCGACGGACTCGGCGGCCTACCGGATCTGTTGGGCGACACCACGACCCTGCGCGCCTGGTACCGCGCCCCGTACAGCTTTCGGGTCGACACCGTCCGCCTCGCCGGTGAACGCGGTCTCTACCGGTCCTCGGCTCTGCTGTGGAGATGGGACTACGAACAGAACACGGCCGTGGCAACCCCGGTCCCCGAACCGAGCCTGCGTCTGCCGCGCGAGGCCGATCTGCTGCCGCCGGAGCTCGGGCAGCGGTTGCTCAGTGAGGCGACCACCGACGAGGTCACCCGGCTGCCGACCCGCCGCATTGCCGGCCGGGACGCCCCTGGTCTGCGGCTCGTCCCCGCCGAGCCGCAGAGCACCATCACCGAGGTCGACGTGTGGGCCGACCCCGACAGCGGGCTGCCACTGCAGGTCGACGTGCTCGCCGGCGGGGCCGCTCGCCCTGTCGTCAGCACCGCGTTCCTGGACTTCTCACCCGAGATGCCCGACGCCGACACCGTCCGTTTCGTCCCGCCCCCGGGAACCGATGTGCACCAGCAGGACGGTCTCGACATCGCCTCGTTCGCCGACGGGATCGACTCTCCCCGTCTTCCGTCCACTCTGTCCGGACTGAATCTGCGGGACCGCGACGGACCGGGGGCCGTCGGGATATACGGCCGCGGAGTGACCGAGCTGATCGTCGCTCCGCTGCCGCGTCGCGCTGCGCGCGGGCTCGTCGACCAGTTGCGGGCCGCTCCCGGCGCGGTCGTGACCGGCGACAGCGTCGCACTGTCGATCGGACCGCTGAACGTCCTGATCACCGAGCCCGCCGGAGACCGCCGCCGATATCTGCTCTCCGGCACTGTCACCGCAGAAACCTTGGCCACCGCCGCCCAGCAGCTCGAAGGAGCAGCCACATGATCCGCACGACCGGCCTCACCAAGCGTTACGGATCGGTGCGGGCCGTCGACGGCGTCGACCTCGACGTACGCGCCGGCGACATCTACGGCTTCGTGGGCGCGAACGGCTCCGGCAAGACGACGACCGTGCGGATGCTGCTCGGGCTGGTCCTGGCCACCTCCGGGCAGATGCAGGTGCTCGGCGAGGAGATGCCCCGACGACGCAGGAGTGTGCTGCCACGGGTGGGGGCACTGATCGAGAACCCCGCCGCCTACCCCAATCTTTCTGGGCGACGAAACCTCACGCTGCTCGACGCGGCCGGCCCTGGTGGTTCTCGGCGCACCCGAACCGCCCGCGTGGGCGAGGCCCTCGAGCAGGTGGGCCTCGCCGGGGTCGGACGCAGGCCGGTCAAGCAGTACTCGCTCGGCATGCGGCAACGCCTCGGTTTGGCCGCGGCGCTCATGCGCACCCCCGAGCTGCTGATACTCGACGAGCCGACCAACGGCCTCGATCCACAGGGGATCCTCGAGATTCGAGAGTTGTTGCTGGACTTGCATTCCCGGGGCACAACCGTGTTCCTCTCGAGCCACCTGCTGGCCGAAGTGGAGCAATTGTGCGACCGAGTGGGAGTGCTCGATCGAGGTCGCCTCGTTCTGCAGGATCAGCTCTCTGCATTCCAGCAACCCACCGGCCGAGTGCTCGTGCGTACCCCCGACCCCGCCGACGCGGTGACGGTCCTGTCCGATGTGGAGGACGCCACCGTGCTCGAGCGTGACGGGCAGCAACTCGTGATCGAACACCCTGATCCGGCCTTGCTCAATCGACTGCTCGTCGAAGGCGGAGTCCGGGTGAGCGAGTTGAGCCCGCAGCAGATGAGCCTCGAGCAGTCGGTACTGGCGGTCACCGGCACCAGCGCGGACCGAGTCGACGGTCCCGCTGGCCCTCGCGACGGTTCCGTCCGATCGGAGGTGACCGCATGATCGGCGTCGAACTGCGCGCGATGCTTCGCCGACCCCGCACCTGGGTCGTCATCCTCCTGCTGAACCTGCTGCCCACCATCGTCGCGGGCCTGCTGGCCCTCACCGACGTCGGTCCGCGTCCCGGCGACGGCCCTGCCTTCCTGTCCGCGGTGACCACGAACGGCCAGCTCTTCCCACTCGCCGCTCTCGCCATCGTGCTCCCGCTGTTCCTGCCCGTCGCGGTGTCGGTCATCGCCGGCGATTCCGTCGCCGGGGAAGCCCAGGCCGGCACCCTGCGCTACCTGCTGGCTCGCCCGGTGGGACGAACGAAGCTGCTGGTGGCGAAGCTGATCTCGGTGGCCGCGTTCGTGCTGCTGGCCGTGGTCATCGTGGCAGCCGTCGCGTACTTCGTCGGCACGACGCTGTTCGACACCACGTCGTTGGCCGGTGTCGCCAGCGTCTCGGGCACGGTGCTGACCGATCAACAGGTCGCCGTACGCACCGTCATCGCGGTGCTCTACGTGACGCTGTCGATGCTCGGAGTCGCTGCCATGGGGTTGTTCCTCTCGACCCTGACCGACTCCCCGCTCGCCGCGACGCTGGGCGCGTTGGCCTTCCTCATCGCCAGCTCGCTACTGCTGACCCTGGATGCGGCCGACGCCCTCGCGCCGTACCTGCCGACGCGGTACTGGCTGGCTTTCGTCGACCTCTTCCGCGACCCGGTGCCGACGCGGGACCTGGTGCGCGGCGTCGGATTGCAGGGCGTCTACGTCGTCGTGCTCCTGGGGGCTGCGTGGGCGAACTTCACGACCAAGGACATCACGAGCTGAGACGGCTGCAGTCGGCTGCGCCGAGCTCGACGGTAGAGCTGCCGTCCAACTGGGCCGAGACCATCGCGCCGACGAGAGGATCACGGGGCAGGTTTCCGTGGTCGACGGCCGAGTCCGCGCACACGCTCTGGACGGGGATGTCGAGTGCCCCGTCGAGGCGGGCCGAGTTCGGCGGGGTCACGACCTGATCCAGTTCGGTCCAGATCGACACCCACTGCGGCCCGTCCGGCGTCTCGTCGCCCGAGTTCAAGCCGGCCAGCACGGAGCTGTTCGGGGCCAGCTGTTGGCAGGCGATCGGGCACCGGTCGGGCAGGACCTGGGCAGCCAGACCCGCCACCTGGGTGCCGTGGTGCGGGGAGCCGAGGGTCACGATGCGTCGAGCCTGCTCGGCACCGCCCAGCTCAGCGGCCCAGATCCGGGCCACCACCCCGCCGGCGGAGTACCCGACGACGTCGACCGAGGTCGCTCCCGTCCGAGTCAGTGCCGCGTCGACGGCGTCGCGCAGTGTCTGCGCCTGTGCGGTCAGGTCGCCGACGCCACCATCGGGCAGAGCCACGACGGTGGCGTCGCGGCCGTTCTCCCGTAGTTCCGCCGCAAGCACCTCGAGAGCATCGGTGGATCCGCCGAACCCGGGGACCAGCAGCACCGGGCCGGGAACCGACTGGTCGACGCTCGCGACGGGGTCGTTCGTGGTCCGCGATGCGACGAAGGCCGCCACGGCTACGACGAGCCCGATCAGGACGAGAGCGAGTACGACGTACACGAGGTGACGACGAGCCGGGGCGAGGGAGGCGAACACCTCGTCCAGTGTGCCCGTCGACGGTGGTGCGGAAGGTCAGGGTGTCTGCGGTTCAGCTTTCGATGGCGGTGATCGCGTCGACAGCGATGACGACGGTGACGTAGGGAGACCCTGTGGGGACTTCGGTGAGGGCGACGGTGATGAAGCCACCGTCCTCATCGTTGTTGTCCACGGCCCCGATCTTGCCGACATGCTGGTGTCCGTCGATGGTGCTGATTCGGACGGGGGTTTCGGTATCGGAGTAGTTGGTGAAGATGACGGCGTCGATCATGTGGGTGTTCCTGTTCGTTCGGTGATGGATGTCGCGGGGTCCGCGACGCTGACGAGTCCGACGCTCACCGGAGCGGAATACGAAAAAGCCCCTCACAGATATATCCGGTGAGGGGCTTCTAAGTCTGAGCCGCCTAAGAGAATCGAACTCTTGACCTTTTCATTACGAGTGAAATGCTCTACCGACTGAGCTAAGGCGGCGTGCCTTTCGGCGTTGGTGAGTCTAACGGAGCATCGGGTCGAAACGAAAATCGCCCTCCCTGACGGTCAGCCCGCGAGGCCGAGTCCTTCCGCAGGCCCGCTGAGGATCGTCTTGACGTGCCTGGTCAGGTCGTCGGCGAGCACTTCGGTCTCCCCGGCCTCCAGGGCGTCGAGCACCTGGCGCACCACGTCGCGCGGGTCGTTCTTCGGGACGTCGAGTTCGGCGATCATGTCGGTGTCGGTGTACCCGAGATGCACCCCGACAACGAGGGTTCCCTGCGGTGCGAGCTCGAGCCGGAGCGAGTTGGTGGCCGACCAAATCGCCGCCTTCGATGCCCCGTAGGCACCTGCACCGCCGAGCCACGACAGCACCGAGTGAATGTCGACCAACGCCCCGCCGCCGTTTGCCTTCAGTATCGGAGCGAATTCTTGCGCGATTCGCAGCGCGCCGAAGACATTGGTCTCGAATACCGCGCGAACCTCATCGATAGACGTCGTCAGCAGCGGTGTCGTTCCGGGAGCGCCGGCGTTGTTGAAGACGATCGACACATCGGACGCGATATCGGCAAGTGCGGCAACGGAATCCATGTCGGTGACATCGAGAGCAACGGGCACCACCCGAGGATCCGAGCCCTCTCGCGGGCTCCTCGCAGTCGCGTACACCTTCGTTGCCCCACGCTCGAGCAATGCGTCGACTGTCGCCTTGCCCAGACCGCGCTGACCGCCGGTCACCAATACCGTTGCTCCCGAAACAGACACCATCGAACTCACCCTTACGACAGAGGTTAAATGCTTTTGACTCTGTCAGTAGTAGTTGACCAGTTCGACATAGTCAAATACTGTTCACTTATGTCACAGTCGCCGACGGAGCGCTTTCATCTCGCACCGGCACCCGACGGACTGCAGGTGGTTCAGAATCTGCTCAACACGCGAGCCATCGACGCGTACGGCCTCCCCGACCTCCTAGCGGACGGGAAGGCAGCATCGCTCGTGTGGGAGACCACGCTGTCGGACGACGATGCGGCCACGCTGCGGGCTCTGCGCTCGGATGTCGAAGCGGCCATTGCCGGCGACCTGCCCACGCGTCCGGCCGTCCGAGCGGAACTTCTACCGGGCGGCGACGGCACCGTACGACTGATGCCGACCGGCACCGGGGCCGACTACATCGCGTCGAAAATGTGGTCCGAAGTGCTTCTCGCCCAACAAGCGGACACGTGGCGTCGACTCAAGCGATGCAAGAACGAGGCATGTGGATCTGCCTTCTACGACCGCTCCCGCAACAACAGCGGCGTCTGGCACGACGTGAAGACGTGCGGCAATGTCGCCAATCTTCGCGCTTCGCGGGCGCGGAAAAAAGCGATGGACTAACGCAGCACGTCGCCGAGCGTCGCGACCATCGCATAGATCGCAAATTTGGGTTTTGCGTTGACAGCCAACGACTCTCGGCATTCGAGGATCGCCTCGATGCTTTTCAGCAGAGCCTCGGGCGGCACGGCTTTCGCCATTCGCTCGACCTGCTCGGCCATGTCGGGGTGCGTGGCCGTCGCGGTCGAGCCGTACGAACGTGCGAGCGCGTCGCGGTACAGGCCCACCAGGTCCATCAACGCCCGATCCAGCGAGTCGCGGCCGGTTCTGGTGGCGCGAGACTTCTGCCGCTTCTCCAGGTCCTTGAGCACGCCCGCCGAGCCGCGCAATGCTCCGGCAGCGCCCTTACCTGTGCCTCCGGCTCCGAGGGCCGTGCGCAACTCCTCGGTCTCGGCCTCGTCACGAGTGGCACTCATTTCCTTGGCCTCGTCCTCGGCGGCCTTCACCAGTTCCTCGGCTGCGAGGTACGCCTGATTGGGGCGAGCAGCAGCCGACGCCAGGGCAAGTGCCCGCTTGCGTCGCGCCCGCGCGTCCTCGTCGGTCGCGAGTCGGCGTGCTCTGCCCACATGGCCGCCGCTGATCGACGCGGCCCATTCCGCCGTCTCGGCGTCGAGCTTGTCGCGGGTCTGCAGCACCTGCGCGATGGCCGGCACGGTGGGCGTCACCAACGAGACGTGCCGGCAGCGCGAGCGCAGCGTCACCGAGATGTCCTGCGGATCGACCGACGGAGCGCACAACAGGAACACCGTCCGAGCGGGCGGCTCCTCGACGACCTTGAGCAGTACGTTTCCGGCACCCTCGGTGAGTCGATCGGCATCCTCGACGACGACCACCTGCCACAGACCGGTGCTCGGCCGACGCGACGCGACCGAGACGATGTCTCGCATCTCCTTGGTGCTGATGCTCAGACCCTCCGGGATGACGCGTCGCACATCGCCGTGAGTGCCTGCCATCGTCGTCGAGCACGCCTGACAGTGTCCGCACCCCGGAGTGCCCTCGGTGGTGCACTGCAACGCCGCAGCGAAGCACAGGGCGGCGATGGAACGCCCGGACCCGGGAGGGCCGGTGAAGAGCCACGAATGCGTCATCGCCGACGAGTCGACGCCCGTACGAGCAGCCACTGCTGCAGCCGTCAGATCGGCCTCGACATCTTCCTGACCGACCAAACGATCGAACACACCCGCCATGCTGGCAACCCTAACGGTTGGGACCGACTAGTCCCGGCGCACTGTTCCCGGACAGTGCCGAACTCGAAGCTGTGGACGTGATCGCTGCCGATTCCATCCACAACTTCGAGTTCGCGAGCTACTCGCCGTCGGTCTTCTTCGCCGGTGCCTTCTTGGCAGCAGCCTTCTTCGTCGTCGTCTTGGCCGCCGTCGTCTTCGTGGCGGTCTTCTTGGCTGCAGCCTTCTTGGCCGGAGCCTTCTTCGCAGCAGCCTTCTTGGCCGGAGCCTTCTTCGCAGCGGCCTTCTTCGCCGGAGCCTTCTTCTTCACCGGGCCACGAGCACGCCTGTCCGCCAACAACTCCGACGCGCGATCGTCGGTGATCGTCTCGACCTCGTCGTCCTTGCGCAGACTTGCGTTGGTCTCGCCGTCGGTGACGTACGGCCCGAATCGACCGTCCTTGATCACCATCGGCTTCTCACTGATCGGGTCGACGCCCAGTTCCCGCAGCGGCGGCTTGGCCTCGCCCTGACGGCCCCGACGCTTGGGCTCGGCGTAAATCTTCAGAGCCTCTTCGAGACTGACCGTGAACATCTGATCCTCGTCGGCGAGCGAGCGAGAGTCGGTGCCCTTCTTCAGATACGGGCCGTAGCGGCCGTTCTGCGCGGTGATCTCTTCCTTGGACTCGGGATCGACACCGACGACGCGTGGCAACGACAGCAGCTTGAGCGCGTCCTCGAGCGTGATCGTCGCCAGATCCATCGACTTGAGCAACGAACCGGTCCGCGGCTTGGGGCCGGTGGCCTTCTTCGCTGCAGCCTTCTTGGCCGGGGCCTTCTTGGCCGCGGCCTTCTTCACCGCAGTCTTGACGCCACCGCCGCCATCACCGTCGTTGCCGGACGGCACCGGGACGATGTCGGGCTCGGGGGGCGTGGGTTCAGGTTCCGGCTCGGGCAGGATCTCGGTGACGTAGGGCCCGAAACGGCCTTCCTTCGCCACGATGTCGTGACCGGTCAGCGGATCCACACCGAGCTTGCGGCCCTCTTGTGGTGTGGCGAACAGCTTTTCGGCGAAATCGATCGTCAGCTCGTCCGGCGGCAAGTCGTCGGGCAGGTTGGCGCGCTGGCTGATCGGATCGCCGTCCGGATCGTCGTCGTTCTTGACCATGCGCTCGAGGTACGGACCGTAACGGCCCACGCGCACATGGATTTCGCGCCCCTCGGAGTCGTCGAACAGACGAATCGAGTTGATGGTGCGCGCATCGATGTCTTCGAGGTTCTGGCCCACCATCTTCTTCAGGCCACCCGAGCGCGCCACCGAACCCTCGGCACCGGTCTCGCCGCCGAAGTAGAAGCTCTGCAGCCAATCTCCGCGCCGCTCACGACCTCCCGCGATCGCGTCGAGATCGTCTTCCATGCCGGCGGTGAAGTCGAAGTCCACCAGACGTCCGAAGTGCGCTTCCAACAACGCAATCACCGAGAACGCCACCCACGACGGCACGAGAGCGCTGCCACGCTTGTAGACGTAACCGCGGTCGAGGATCGTCTTGATGATCGACGAATACGTCGACGGCCGACCGATTCCCAACTCTTCGAGCGTCTTGATCAGCGACGCCTCGGTGAATCGAGCCGGCGGGTTGGTGGTGTGACCGTCGGGATCGAGCTTGGTGGCCGTCACCGCCTGGCCGGCCTTCAACGCGGGCAGACGCGACTCGGCGTCGTCGGTCTGACCGCCTGCCTCGTCGTCGACGCTCTCGACGTAGGCCTTGAGGAAGCCCGCGAACGTGATGGTCCGACCCGACGCGGAGAACGTGCACTCCTCGCCGGTACCGGCGGTTCCGGTGATGCGCAGGGTCAGCGTGGTGCCGCGCAGATCTGCCATCTGCGACGCCACCGTGCGCTGCCAGATCAGCTCGTAGAGCCGGAACTCGTCGGTCTGTAGAGCCGAATGCAGCTGACCGGGAGTCTGGAACACGTCACCCGAGGGGCGGATGGCCTCGTGCGCCTCCTGCGCGTTCTTGACCTTGCGGGTGTACTGCCGCGGAGTGGGGTGCACGTACTCCGGGCCGTACAGCTCGGTCGCCTGCGCCCGTGCCGCGGAGACCGCAGACGCGGACAGCGACGTCGAGTCGGTACGCATGTAGGTGATGTAGCCGTTCTCGTACAGACGCTGCGCGACGCGCATGGTCCGCTCGGAACTGAACCGCAGCTTGCGGCCGGCCTCCTGCTGCAGCGTCGACGTCATGAACGGCGGGTACGGCTTGCGCGTGTACGGCTTGTCCTCGGCGGACGCGACGGTGAGGTCGACGCCTTCGAGAGCGTCGGCGAGGCGTCGGGCATGCGGTTCGTCGAGAACGGTGACCGACTCGGTCTTGAGCTTGCCGTCGGGACCGAAGTCGCGGCCGGCGGCGACGCGATTGCCGTCGACGTTGACCAGCCGAGCTCCGAAACTGCGCGGGCTCGCCTCGGCCCCGGCGTCGAGGGTGGCAGAAATATCCCAGTACTCGGCGCTACGGAACGCCATCCGCTCGCGCTCACGCTGGACGATGATGCGGGTGGCCACGGACTGCACACGGCCTGCCGACAGCTTCGGCATGACCTTCTTCCACAGCACCGGGCTGACCTCGTAGCCGTAGAGACGGTCGAGGATGCGGCGGGTTTCCTGTGCGTCGACGAGGTCTTGGTCGAGGTCGCGAGTATCGGCGGCGGCCGCGAGGATCGCCGGCTTGGTGATCTCGTGGAAGACCATGCGTCGAACCGGGACTTTGGGGTTCAGGGTCTCGAGGAGATGCCAGGCGATGGCCTCGCCCTCGCGGTCGGGGTCAGTGGCGAGATACAGCTCGTCGGCGTCCTTGAGCAGGCTTTTGAGCTCTGCGACCTTGCCCTTCTTCTCGGGCGAGACGACGTAGAGGGCCTCGAAGTCGTGGTCGACGTCCACGCCCAGACGTGCCCACGGCTCGCCCTTGTATTTGGCGGGCACGTCGGCAGCCCCACGAGGAAGGTCGCGGATATGGCCGACCGAGGCCTCGACGACATAGTTGCTCCCGAGGTAGGGAGCGATCTTTTTGGCCTTGGTCGGAGACTCGACGATGACCAGACGACGCGGCTCGGCGGAGCTGTCCCCCGAGCCGTTGTTACGTGCTGCCACCTTGCTGCCGAACCTTCCCTAGTGCGTTTTCACAAGCAGATTTGCCTGCCCCACTCCTAACAGACTGACATACGTCGAGCAAATACTCGCAGATCAGTCATTCATCTTCCTACTCAGCGTGGGGCCAATTGGTACGTGCGTCCACATTCGCAGGAGCCTCGCCGACGTTCTCGGTGAGGCGCAACAGCCGACGTCGGCCGGTGATTCGAAGGCCAGGATTGGACCCGCGGGTGCCGATCAGAGTCGGCGCGATGCCCGCGCGCATCAACGATTGAGCGAGGACCGCATGAGTCTCCGGCGCGTGCGGATCGAGGCCGAGTACGTAGCGTTCCCCCTCCGCCTCGGGACGCCCCGACGCGAGCACCCATGCCCGCAACTCCCGAGAACCGGGCACCCACCCGGGAGGCACGGCCTTCACCGCGCCCTTGGTCCACAACGACGCCAGGGCGGACAGTTCCGGAACCGACGCGGTGCGGACGAGAGGACGGTCTTCTTCGGACCGTCCCAGCTCTGCCGACAGACCACATTGTTCGATCAACTCGGCAATGGCATCGGCCCGCCACTGCGCGTCGACGACGACGGAGATACGCGCCGATCCCGAGGATGTGACGACATGGCCGGTGGCAGCCAGCAGTCCGCTGAGATCGGTCACCGCGGGCGGCAACGACTCGGCAGAGAAGAAGGACAGCTGGTTCACAGCATGGACATTAGGACATCGACACCGGCAGACACTGCTTTCGACTCTTCCTGGTGGTTCGCCACGAACGAAACATCCCCCTTTCTCGAACGGCTTTTCACGGCCGATCGAGAAAGGGGGATGAAGGTTCTCGTCTCCGAAGAGAAAAGAATCAGACTGCGCGAACGCCCGTTGCCTGAGGACCCTTGGTGCCCTGGCCGACCTCGAACTCGACGCGCTGGTTCTCCTCGAGGGTGCGGAAGCCGCTGCCCTGGATCTCGGAGTAGTGAACGAAAACGTCAGCGGAGCCGTCTTCTGGTGCGATGAATCCAAAGCCCTTTTCGGCGTTGAACCACTTCACAGTTCCCTGTGCCATGCTTTTCCTTCTCTTTCTAACACCGGATTCGATGGAGCGCACTTTCGATCCATCGGGCCGGTTCCGACCGCTGCACTTGTACGAATCCCCCTCAGGATTCCCCCTGATGGACGAGCTCTCCCAGTACCGCGCCCGCAACATAAGATCCTGCGAAGCGTAGAACGAACACAGAAGCTGCGACCGCGTCAAGTGAACCATGAACTCCGCGTTCGCAACAGTCGAAAACCGACCCTTTTCGAACAAATTGCCCGTCTTGTAACAACACACAACGCCGGACGGGTGGAATGCGGCTCTCACCAGGGCTCGAGCCGCTCGTTTCGGGTCCGCGATAGCATGAGGACCCCAGGTCGCACCTAGGCAGGAGTGGAGCCTGCGGAACGACCCAGCAAGCCCGAAGGGCTGGCCAGTAGATCGAACGAATGCATGGAGAGCGGCAGTGAGCGAGAAGCATCCGCACGACGGTGCGGATGTCCGGAGTTACGGGCAGCGGCTGCTGGATCGAGTGTTGGCCGGTACCCCCGCCGACGACGGCCCCGTCACGCACGTCGCCGAGATGCCGGCTCGATCGTCCAGTTTTGCACCATGGCCGTCGTGGGTCGGCCCGGAAGTGGTGCAGGTGATCACCTCTCGGGGCATCGCACAACCGTGGACGCATCAGGCCCGGGCCGCGACGCTCGCCGCCGAGGGCAGTCATGTGGTGCTCTCGACGAGTACCGCGTCGGGCAAATCGTTGGCCTATCAACTGCCCATTCTGACGACGCTGGCCGCCGACGCCCGGGCGACGGCTCTGTATCTCGCACCGACCAAGGCCCTCGGTGCCGATCAGCTACGCACCACCATCTCGATCACCGACGAGTTACGTTCGCTGTCAGACGATCTCGCCGAGGTGTTTCCCAGCTCGTACGACGGCGATACCCCGATCGAGATTCGGCAGTGGGCCAGAACCAATGCGCGCTGGATCTTCACCAATCCCGACATGTTGCACCTGGGCATCCTCGGCGCACACGAGCGATGGTCGCGTTTCCTGCGCAACCTTCGGTACGTGGTGGTCGACGAATGCCATTACTACCGAGGTGTTTTCGGCTCCAACGTCGCCCTGGTACTCCGTCGGTTGCGACGCCTCTGCGCGCGCTACGGAGCGTCTCCGGTGTTCGTTCTCGCCAGTGCCACCACCTCGGAGCCGGGACGCGCAGCCAGTCGACTCATCGGAGCGCCCTGCGAGGAGATCACCGAGGACGGCTCGCCCCACGGAGCGCGTACCGTCGCACTCTGGGAACCGCCGCTGCTCAAGGAGATCACCGGCGAGAACGGTGCGCCGGTACGCAAATCGGCGGGGGCCGAGGCGTCGCGCATCATGGCGGATCTGTTGATCGAGGGTGCGCGGACACTCGCGTTCGTACGGTCCAGGCGCGGAGCCGAGGTCACTGCGTTGGGGACCCAGAGAATTCTCGCCGACGTCGATCCGCAGTTGGTCCGACGCGTCGCCGCTTATCGCGCAGGCTATTTGGCCGAGGATCGGCGAAAGCTCGAACGGGACCTCTCCGACGGCACCCTGCTGGGAGTGGCCACCACCAACGCCCTCGAACTCGGCGTCGACATCGCCGGTTTGGACGCGGTGATCGTCGCCGGTTTCCCCGGTACCGTCGCCTCGTTCTGGCAGCAGGGTGGGCGCGCCGGACGACGCGGGGAGGGCTCACTGCTGGTACTCGTCGCGCGCGACGACCCATTGGATACCTACTTGGTGCATCACCCGGCAGCCCTGCTGGACAAGCCGGTCGAGGCAACCGTCACCGACCCGACCAATCCGTATATTCTTGCTCCCCAATTGCTTTGTGCTGCAGTCGAACTACCGATCACCCTGGCCGAGGCCGAGGCGTTGAGCGCGGAATCGGTACTCGAAGAGCTCGAGCTGAAGGGCTACGTGCGTAAGCGTCCTCACGGGTGGTTCATCACCCCCGAGGGGCAACAGCTGTCTCCGCACGGTGCGGTCAACATTCGCGGCGGCACGGGCGTGCAGGTCGCCATCGTCGACGGCGAATCCGGCCGCATGCTCGGCACCGTCGACGGCGGACGTGCCCCTGCCACTGCACATCCCGGTGCGGTGCACATTCATCAGGGCGAATCCTTCGTGGTCGACGAGCTCGATCTCGAGGCCGGCCTCGCGCTGGTGCATGCCGAACAACCCGAGTGGAACACCTCGGCGCGCGAGATCACCGACATCGCGATCACCGCGGTGCACGAATCCGTCGACTACGGCGAGGTCCGCGTCGCGCTGGTGCAGGTGAACGTCACCCATCAGGTGGTGGGATATCTCCGACGCCTCCCCTCGGGCGAGGTCCTCGATTCCATCGAACTCGACATGCCGGCCCAGACCCTCGACAGCCGCGCCGTCATGTACACCATCACCCCGGAGTTGTTGGAGCACAGCGGTGTTCCGTTCGAGCGATTCCCCGGATCGCTGCACGCGGCCGAGCACGCCGCCATCGGCTTGCTGCCGTTGGTCGCGACCTGCGATCGATGGGACATCGGCGGAGTGTCGACGGCATTACACCCCGACACCGGGCTCCCGACCGTCTTCGTTTACGACGGATACGACGGCGGAGCGGGTTTCGCAGACCGCGGACACGTGGCCATCGCCGACTGGCTCGCCGCCACCAAGGACGCCATCGTCTCCTGCGAATGTCAGACCGGTTGCCCGTCATGCGTGCAATCCCCCAAATGCGGAAACGGCAACGATCCACTGGACAAAGAGGGTGCCGTTCGAGTGCTGACCGCAGTGTTGGCGGCCGTCACTCGCGAGGGATGAGCCGGCCGATCTCGCAGTCAGGAACCTGGTGGCTGGGGACCGAGTGGGGGTTCACCGCAAACGCGCGCGCGTTTGCCATGCGCGCGCAAAATTGCCAGGGTTTCGCGGGGATTACCAGTCATTTTTCGCAAACGCGCGCGCGTTCAAGGCTTGGATCGAACTGGTGCGCCACCCTGCTCGTTGCTGCCGACACCTCGGGTGGTGTGGTGGGGAGAGGATCAGCCCACAGAATCGAGACGACGCATGCCCATTGCCCGGCAGATACCGAAAGCCACCGACTTGCGCGAGGTGCTCTCGTTCAAGAAGCCCGATCTGAACCTGCGCCGACGACGCCTCAGCGCGGCACTGACCATCGACGATCTCCGCACCATCGCCCGTCGCCGTACCCCGCGCGCGGCATTCGATTACACCGACGGCGCGGCCGACGCCGAGATCTCACTCTCCCGAGCCCGGCAGGCCTTCCGTGACGTCGAATTCCACCCCTCGATCCTGCGAGACGTCTCCCACGTCGACACCTCGACGACGGTGTTCGGCGGACCGTCCGCGCTTCCGTTCGGTATCGCCCCGACGGGCTTCACGCGCCTGATGCAGACCGAGGGTGAGTACGCCGGTTCTGCCGCCGCCGGCGCTGCTGGAATTCCATTCTCCCTCTCGACGCTGGGCACCACGTCGATCGAGGACGTGAAGGCCACCAACCCGAACGGCCGAAACTGGTTCCAGCTCTACGTCATGCGTAACCGCGACATCTCGTTCGGTCTGGTCGAACGCGCCGCGAAAGCTGGCTTCGACACCCTCCTGTTCACGGTCGACACACCGGTCGCCGGGGCTCGCCTGCGAGACAAACGCAACGGGTTCTCCATTCCGCCGCAGTTGACCGCGTCGACCATCGCCAACGCCATTCCGCGTCCATGGTGGTGGTGGGACTTCCTCACCACGCCCAAGCTGGAGTTCGCGTCGCTGACCTCTACCGGCGGCACGGTCGGAGAGCTGGTCGATTCAGCGATGGATCCCTCCATCTCGTTCGAGGATCTCGACGTCATCCGTGAGATCTGGCCCGGCAAGTTGGTCGTCAAAGGTGTTCAGTCGGTGGCGGATTCGGCGCGCCTGGCCGAACTGGGTGTGGACGGCATCGTTCTGTCCAATCACGGAGGCCGACAACTCGATCGGGCTCCCGTTCCCTTCCACCTGCTGCCGCAGGTCGTCCGTGAAGTCGGCTCCGACTTCGAAGTAGCCGTCGACACCGGCATCATGCACGGTGCCGACATCGTCGCCTCCATCGCAATGGGAGCATCGTTCACGCTCGTCGGCCGCGCGTATCTGTACGGCCTGATGGCCGGTGGCCGCGCGGGCGTCGACCGCATGATCGAAATTCTGAGGGAGGAGATCATCCGCACCATGCAACTGCTGCAGGTCAATTCACTCGCGGAACTGACCCCGGAACACGTCACGCAACTCACTCGGTTGGCCCCTCTGCAGTCCGGTACCGCCGCATTCACGCCGCGCTGACCGCTGCGGACATCCCGACCCGCCGAGGCCGTGGCAAGACTCTCGGCCACGGGTTCGGGTCCTCGGGCGGGGGTCGAGGCCGGGTTTCACCGCAAACGCGCGCGCATTCGCTGAACGCGCGCGAATTCGCCGGCTCGAACGGGGCGATTCCGCTCGCACCTGACAAACGCGCGCGCGTTTGCGGATTCGGGCGGGCGGCGGGCGGCGGGCGGCGGGCGGGCGTCCGGTCACTCCGGCCCCGCCCGCGCCGTCGCGGTGGCGTCGGACATCCCGAAGCGCCCGAGGAACACCGGCTGCCCCACAGCCACGATCACATCCCACTCCTCGATCATGCACTCTCGCAACTCCGTTCCCATTCGCGCCGCCAATGTCCGCGCCGTCTCACACGCATCGGCCACCCCACGATCGAGGGCCCCCGCACCGGCCAATGCAGCGAGATCTGCCGCCGACTGCGCCTGATGACGAGCACCCACCGCCGACCCGACGTGCATCACCATCACCACGACGGCGATCAACGCCGACATCGCCAGCGCAGCCAACACCGTCGCCCCGCCCTCGTCATCGCGCACACCTGATTTCATTCCGCTGCAACCGGTTCCGCAGCAGCAACGGCCTCCGCCGACAACGTCAGTCCAGGCAGCGGACTCTCCACCTCCACCCGCGCAACGAAGAATTCACCGTCTTCGCGCACCGTGATCCGAGCACCCTCCGGCGCAACCCGCTCCCCCACCGACACCGCCCGGGTCGCATCACCTCTCGCCGCCAACCGAGCCGCCTCCCGCGCAGCATCGACACAGCCGATGTGCATCGTCACCGACACGATCGCACCGATACACACCACGATCACTGCGACGATGGACGCGACGGCAATCGCCGCCTCCACCGTCACAGCCCCGTCCTCACCGCCCGGAATCAGACGGCTGTGTTGAGCGCTCGATCGATGATCCCCGTCAGCGCGGTCACGATGCTGTCCCCCGTCACCACCGTGTAGAGCACCGCGCCGAATGCCGCGGCGGCGATGGTGCCGATCGCGTACTCCGCGGTCGACATACCGTCGTCCTCCACACCGAACAATGCGATTCGAGTCTTGATCTCCTGCAGTGCATTCCCCATCATGACGCTTCCCCTCCCAGCATTCCGGCGCGGCGTGTCCGCACCGGACGATTCGTTGTTCGGCGGTCACATCAGACCGCCGCCCAGAACATTGCCCGCAAGGCCGATCACCACGGGGACGATGCCCAGGCAAATGAAGGCGGGCAGAAAACACAGACCCAGCGGTCCGCTGATCAGCACACCGGCCCGTTCGGCCGCAGC
This sequence comes from Rhodococcus sp. NKCM2511, assembly GCF_014905595.1. Lineage (NCBI taxonomy): Bacteria > Bacillati > Actinomycetota > Actinomycetes > Mycobacteriales > Nocardiaceae > Rhodococcus > Rhodococcus sp. NKCM2511. The sequence continues at coordinate 270,124 of NZ_BNHJ02000004.1, forward strand.
CGCCGACGCGTCCTCGGCCCGAGTTCGTTGGGTGGCAGCCAGTTCCGTCATCGCCGACGCCATGGACGACCCGGCCCGGGCGGATCGTCGCGCCATCCGTGACAGCGCCTCGGTCTCCGGATCCTTCGCCACTGCGTCCCACGCCGTAGCCGCATCGGCCCCCAGCTCGAGTAGATCGGCGGCCTTGCGCAGAGCGATACCGAATGCGGGCGGAGCGGAGTGGGCTGCGGCCGCCGCGGCAGTCGAGATCGGAAGTCCGGAACGCAGACACGCAGCGAGAAGGTCGAACGTCGTGGCCACGGCGAGCGGATCGGGTCCGGAGTCGTCGACGGCATCGGTCGTCGAAAGCCCCGCAACCTCCACCCGCGACAAACCACCACGGGCAGCGGGGACGACGACCAATGCCGTTGCCAGACATAGTGCGATCGCCCACGTCATGTCGTCACCTTGCCGGTGATCGCATCGGTCCACAGCAGACCTGCGCAGCCGAGAGCGGTGCCGATGAGGAGCAGAATTCCGCCCAGCCCGCCGCCCAGCAGTATGCGCAGCGGATCGGCCCCCATCAGTTGTCCGAGCGCGACCCCGAGGACGGGCAGTCCAGCCAACACCAATGCAGTAGCGCGGGCCCCTGCCAGCGACGCCTCGGTTCGTTCCCGGAATCGCCGACGTCCGAGCAGGTCCTCGCGCACGGCGTCGAGCAACTCGGCGAGTGCGAGGCCGTGTTCGTCGGCCACCCGCCACGCCGCCGCCAAACGGTCCAGTTCGGGGTTCAACAGTGGATCCGACGCGGCTATCCCGTCGGCAGCGCGTCCACCGAGTCGCGATCTGGACGCAGCACCGCGCAGCGCCTCCGAGGCGATCCCGCTGCACTCGTCCGCAGCCACCTCGCCGGCCGTCGCCGGGTGCGCACCGACCCGCAGTTCACCGATGACCACTTCGACTCCGGTTGCCAACCAATCCAATTCGGCCGTCCGACGGGCGCGTACGGTGCGACGGCCATGTCGGTACCATCCGGTACCGCCCGCCACGAACAGAGCCGCCGCGCCCCACGGACCGCCGATCCAGAACATGCCCACGGCCAACACCGACGCTACAGCCACAGGGAACGCCCACCCAGGAACGCCGACGGCAACTCGACCGCGGCGCGGTAGTCGGCGAGAGCGTCTGGGCCACAGCGTAAATGCAGCGGCCAGGACACACAGTGCAGCCGTCATCGCATCTCGCCACAGCGCCGAGCGAGCAGTTCGTGCAGCCCGCGCTGCCCGGGCACGGCGTCGGAATCAGCGGACCATGCCGGCACGATATGAACACGACCCGTCGAATCCACCTCCACCAGTCCGATCTCCCGCAATCTGCGCGTGCCGTCGGCGCTCCGGTGGACGTGCAGGACGACCTGGACGGCCGCCGCGAGTTGACTGTGCAAGGCGTCGCGACCCATTCCGCCCAGTGCGGCAAGGGCTTCGAGCCGAGCGGGTACTTCCGAGGGCGAATTGGCATGGATGGTTCCGGCACCGCCGTCGTGCCCGGTGTTGAGCGCCGTCATCAGGTCGATCACCTCGGCCCCGCGCACCTCACCGACGACGAGCCGATCGGGTCGCATCCGTAGTGCCTGGCGAACCAATTGCCGAACAGACACCTCGCCCACACCTTCGACGTTCGGAGCACGGGCCACCAGACGCACCACATGGGGATGCGCCGGAGCCAACTCGGCCGCATCCTCCACACAGACGATTCGTTCGGCTGGGTCGACCTCGCCCAGCAGAGCAGCCAGAAGAGTGGTCTTCCCGGCACCGGTACCTCCGACGACCAGAAACGCCAAGCGCGCGAGCACAATCCGCGCGAGCAGATCGTAGCCCTCCTCGGTCACCGCACCGGACGCCCGGAGCGCGGCGAGTCCCTGGGTGGCCGGGCGGAGCACTCGCAACGACAGGCAGGTTCCACCGCTCGCCACCGGTGCCAGCACCGCGTGCAGACGGACCCCGAAGACCCCCTGTCCGACGCCGGGTAATCGGCCATCGACCCACGGCTGCGCATCGTCCAATCGCCGACCGGCCGAGAGAGCGAGCCGTTGCGCCAGCCGCCTGACCGCGGCTTCGTCGGCGAACTGGACTCCGGTGCGTTCCAGGCCTCTACCGCGATCGATCCACACCTGATCCGGCGCCGTGACCAGCACATCGGTCACCCCTGGCTCGGACAGAAGCGGCTCCAACGGGCCTGCGCCGGTGAGCTCTGTCTGCAGAATACGCAGTGCCGCAAGCATATCGGTGTCACCGATGACTCCCCCTGCCTCGGTGCGGATGGCCGCGGCAACGGTGGCGGGCACCGGAGACTGTGCCGAAGCAGCGAGCCGTTCTCGTACGCGGTCGAGCAATTCGGCGGTGACGACTGCGTTCATGCGGCCCACCGCTGACCACCGGGCTTGTGCGCGAAGGTATCGAGGACCACGGTGGCCGCCGCCGCCAGCGGTGAGCGGCGGCCGAGAGCAAGCCCGCCACGCTCGAGACGCTCGGCCAATCCAGGCTCGGCCCGCATGGACGTCAGCAGCGACAGGTCAAGGGCGGCGGCGATGTCCGCGGCCCGTAGTCCCCCGGGTGCCGGCCCACGAACGACCAATCCGACGTTCGCATTGCGACTCGAGATCTCGTCCGCTACTGCTTCTGCCGACGTCACGGCCCGCAATTCCGCAGGCAGCACCAGTACGACGAGGTCGGCTGCGGCGTACAGGGCGTCCGAGAGGTCACCGGATTGGCGCGGGGCGTCGCACACCACGAGATCGCCTCCAGCGCGCCCTGCGTCGAGCACAGCCGCCGCGGCGACGGCCGAGAGTCCGGTTCGCCGGTCGTCGGTTCGCCCGAGTGCCAGTACCGACAATCCGTTCTTCGACGGCAGCGCGCCGTGGAGTGCGTCCCCGGATACTCGCCCGCCCTCGACGACGAGGCCGGACCATCGCAAACCTGGGGCGTTCTCCCAGCCGAGCAGCAGATCGAGGCCGCTGCCGTACCGGTCGGCTTCTACTACGAGCGTGCGTTGCCCCGTGCGACTGCTGCACAGGCCCAGCGCCGCCGCGAACGTGGACGCACCCGCACCTCCGCGGGCACCGACGACCACGATGACGCCACCGCCGCCCGGCGATGTGACGACGGGTTCACCGAGGATGCGAACGAGCGTGTCCTCGTCCGAGGGTAACGACACCACGTGTTCGGCACCGAGCGCTGTGGCCGTCCGCCAATCGTCGAGTGTCGGCGACGCGGCCGTGACCAGAACGACGCCGGGCCGTCGCGGAAATCCGGCTGCGAGCGCCGACTCGGCAGAAGAAAAATCGATCAAAATCATTCCTGGGAATTCCCAAATCGGACGTGCCGACCCGATACCGACCAGTAAGTTCTGCTCTTCCACAACACAATCCGCGGCTGCGGCGATTCGATACACGTCCTGACGCAGTCCGTGATGTTCGATCGACATAGACGCGTTCGCGTTCGTCCGCCGTGAAATCGAATCCGTTTTCATGGACCCAAGCGTGCGCGAGAATCCGCTCGCGCGGCGCGCGACTTGGGGAAATGTGGATAAATCGGCCCCTGTGGATGAATACCGGTACCGCGGTACCAGTTTTCGGCCTACCCCGGAAAAGAGGACGACCCTCGCCAGGGGGGGAGGAGGCGAGGGTCGTCTGGTTCAGCCCCGGGGGGTCGGGCTGAACACCGCCCGGAATGAACCGGGCTCGTGGAAAATACTACACCCGTGGACGTCCTTGTTTGCAAGTTCAACCGTCTCAATTTGTGGACTTGTTCGGAGCGAGTCGAGAAGAGAAGTTGCGCGACATCCAACGGTCACCACCGGCCACTATGGTGACAATCGTGACCCTCAGCGCAGACACCGACGACGCCCCCGCCGGCCGACGCGCAGCGCGCGTCGCCGCCTTCTTCGACCTCGACAAAACGATCATCGCGAAGTCCAGCACTCTGGCCTTCAGCAAGCCGTTCTTCGACCAAGGTCTGATCAACCGGCGAGCGGTACTCAAGAGCAGCTATGCGCAGTTCCTGTTCCTGCTCTCCGGTGCCGATCACGACCAGATGGAACGCATGCGCGCGCACATCGCCGGCATGACCGCCGGGTGGGACGTCGAACAGGTGCGAGCAGTGGTGGCCGAAACCCTGCACGACATCGTCGATCCCCTCGTCTTCGCCGAAGCGGCCGATCTGATCGCGGACCACAAACTCCGCGGACACGACGTGGTGGTCGTCTCGGCGTCGGGTGACGAGATCGTGCACCCCATCGCCGAACTGCTGGGTGCCGACCACAGCATGGCCACGACGATGGTGACTGTCGACGGCAAGTACATCGGCGAGGTCGACTTCTACTGCTACGGCGAAGGCAAGGTCGACGCCATGAAGTCCCTGGCGGCACAACATGATTACGACCTGGCCAAGAGCTACGCTTACTCGGATTCGATCACCGACGTGCCGATGCTGCGGGCGGTCGGGCACCCCACCGCCGTCAATCCAGACCGCGCGCTCCGCAAAGAGGCCTCGTCCCTCGGCTGGCCGATTCTGACATTCTCGAACCCCGTTTCGCTGCGCTCCCGCATTCCGAATCCGTCCGGGAAGACCGTAGTAGCCAGTGCTGCAGCAGGTTTCAGCGCAATAGCGGCCGGCGCGATCACCTACGGACTACTCCGCAGAAAACGATGAGCCCAAACCCTTGATGTGAGCGGCGTCACGGGGTACAAATGACGTACGGAAGAACGGAAGGCCAAGAACGAACCGGAAGAGAAGGTTCGCTTCTCCCGACCGCGATTCCCAGCACGGACACCGGCACCCACGCGGAGCTTGCCACCTAATGGCAGAAGCGCTGTGGGCCTGCGATATTCGTGGGTGATCAGCAAGAACCCTGCACCGGTTGCAGGGATGACCTCATCACCGTCGAGTTCTCGCCGAGGCCACGTGGTAGTCCATCACAGCTCACCTGTGCACGCTTGGTAACCAGGCGCTCCGTGCTAACGGGCGGCGACGTCGACGCAAGTCGGCATCGCCGCCCTTTTACGTGTGCACAACTCCTACTGTGCAGCTTCGGCAATCGAAGTCGCTTCTGCCGCACCAGCTTCGAATGCTCCGAGGCAGAGGATCACCCAACTACCGACGCCCGTTGCCGTGCCCTCGGCGAACCCGGCGGCTCCATCCCGGTACGCGTTCGCTCGACGCATCCAGCTCACCTCGGGCACGCCCAGGTTGTGCGGATCAAATCCCGACGATGCAGCCACCAACCTCGATGCAGCACGCGCGACGATGCCGTCGGCAGTTCCGAAAGGCCGCAGCGTCACCAGTTCACCGTGCACGACTGCCGCGATCACCGGAGCCGGCGCGGAGGTTCCACCCGTCACCAACTGTGCAAGGAGATCGAGCCGCTCGCCGATGCCCGCGTCCGCGCGCGGCCGACCGAGCGAGGACGCGTCGTCGACGAGATCCGCGGCGGCCAACAGATGTAGGCGGGCCAGCGTCTGCAGTGGTGCGCGCTTCCACGTCGACAACGTGTTCTGCAGGGCGTCACCGTCGAGAGCAGCGGCCACTCGCAGCGCACCCGCCAGAATCGGGTCACCCTCCTCGCCTTCGCGAGGGAAATCCATCGAACCGCCCTCGAGCGCGGAGGACGAACGAGCTGCCCGAACAGCGGCCTCGGCCGCGGTCGCCGGCCACCCACGACGATTGGCCTTGTGCCGATGCACGGCACCGAGGGCATCGCGTGCCCGTTCGGCGGATTCGACAACTCCGGGCAATTCCAGCAGCGGGGCGAGGGGGTCCGTCACGACAGACGACGGTACCCCTCACCCACCGCGGCTATGCGCCCAGCTGCACCGAGCCACCCGGAATTGCTGCGAGCAGCTTCTGGGTGTACTCCTGCTGCGGGTTGTCGAAGACGGCATCGGTCGACGCCGCCTCGACGATCTCGCCGCTGCGCATCACGAGCACGTCGTCAGCAATCTGACGGACCACCGCGAGGTCGTGCGTGATGAACAGGTACGTCAACCCGAGCTCGGCCTGCAGGTCGTTGAGCAGAGACAGGATCTGCGCCTGCACCAACACGTCCAGAGCCGACACTGCCTCGTCGCAGATGACCATTTCGGGCTCGAGGGCCAACGCACGAGCGATTGCGACACGTTGCCGCTGGCCGCCGGACAGCTCGTTGGGGAACCTGCGCATCACCGACGACGGCAGTGCCACCTTGTCCAGCAGATCACGGACTCTGGCTTCCCGCTCGGACTTCGACCCCACCTTGTGGGTGCGCAGAGGCTCCTCGATGGTGCTGAAGATCGAATACATCGGGTCCAGCGTCCCGTACGGATTCTGGAAGATCGGCTGCACTCGACGACGAAACGCGAACGCGTCCTTGTTGTTCAACCCCGCCACATCGCGCCCGTCGAACTTCACCGAACCCGCAGTGGGCTCGAGAAGTCCCAGAACCATCTGTGCCACAGTCGACTTGCCAGAACCCGATTCGCCGACGATCGCAGTGGTGGTACCGCGTGCGACTCCGAACGACACATCCTTGACGGCCGTGAACACGGACGACTTGAACGGGTTGCCGCCCCGGAGCTTGAATTCCTTGGTCAGCCCCTCGACCACGAGCACAGTGTCCGCGGCCGGCTCGAATGCCGAGTCGGTCTCCTCGGTGACGGCCTCGACCGCCACCTGCTTGGCATGCTCGACGATGTCCTTGCGCACCACCGACGACTTCAGTCGCTGCGACGCCAGAGACGGCGCGGCGGAGACGAGCTTGCGCGTGTACGGATGCTGAGGGTCCTGCAGGATCTCCAGTGCCGGACCGGATTCCACGATCCGTCCCTTGCTCATGACGACGAGGTGCTCGGCTCGTTCGGCAGCCAGGCCCAGATCGTGGGTGATCAGCAGAACCGCGGTGCCGAGTTCCTTCGTCAAACCTTCGAGATGATCGAGAATCTGACGCTGCACGGTCACGTCGAGAGCGGACGTCGGCTCGTCGGCAATCAGTAGTTTCGGTCGTGCCGAAAGCCCGATCGCGATGAGCGCGCGCTGACGCATACCGCCCGAGAACTCGTGCGGGTACTGATTGACCCGCTTCTCCGAATCGCTGAGGCCCGCTTCTTCGAGCAGCTCGGCTGCCCGAACACGCGCCGCCTTACCCTTGGCGATGCCGTTGGCAGCGAGGGCCTCCTCGATCTGGAAGCCGATCTTCCACACCGGGTTCAAGTTGGACATCGGGTCCTGCGGAACCAGGCCGATCTGACTGCCGCGGATGTCGACGAAGTCCTTTTCCTTGGCCTGCGCCAAGTCACGGCCCTCGAACAGGATGCGCCCCGCCGTCACCGTGCCGGTTCCGGGAAGCAGGTTGATGATCGAGTGCGCGGTGGTCGACTTACCGGAACCGGATTCGCCCACGATCGCAACGGTTTGCCCCGGGTAGACCGTCAGCGATACTCCGCGAACAGCCGGGACCGCACCGGAGTTGGACCGGAACGAGACCTCAAGATCTTGGATGTCGAGCAGGGGCTGCTCCACTGCGATGCGTGCTGGATCCGTCATCGCTTCCTCGCCTTCGGGTCGAGGGCGTCGCGCAGGGCGTCACCCATCATGATGAAGCCGAGCACCGTGATTGCCAGCGCTGCAGCAGGATAGAAGAGAATGGTCGAGCCCTGTCGCAGGGTGACCTGAGCGGCACTGATGTCGCCGCCCCAGGAGACCTCGGTGGGAGGCAGTCCGATGCCGAGGAACGACAGCGTCGCCTCGGCCACGATGAACGTACCGAGTGAAATCGTCGTGATGACGATGATCGGTGCCATCGCGTTCGGCAGTACGTGCCTCATCAGAGTTCGCAGTCGCGTCAAACCCAAAGCCTGCGAGGCCATTACGTAGTCGTTGCCCTTCGCCGACAGCACTGCACCGCGAGTGATGCGAGCCATCTGAGGCCAGCCGAACAACGCCAACACCAGAATCACCGTGAAGATCGTGCGATCGGTGAACAGCTGCATGAGGACGATGGCCGCCAGAATCAGCGGAACGCCGAAGAAGATGTCGGTGATCCGTGAGAGCAACGAGTCCGCGATGCCGCCGTAGAAGCCGGCCAGAGCACCGAACACGACGCCGATGACCAGCACGAGGAACGTGACCCCGACTCCGGTTAGCACGGACGCCCGAGCACCGAACAGCACCCGGGAGTAGATGTCGCAGCCCTGTCGGTCGTAACCGAACCAGTGTCCGGATCCCGGGCCCTGCATGCTGAACTGCAGATCGCAGAAGCGCGGATCGGTACTGGTGAACAGGCCAGGCACGGCTGCGACCACGATGACGGCCAGGATGATGATGGCCGAGACGATGAACATCGGACGCGTGCGCAGGTTCCGCCACGCATCCGACCAGATGCTGGCGGGTGCGTCGTCGATGACGACAGCGTCGGTCTGCGACACGTCGATGACCTCGTCGGCCTCGACGAAACGTGCTTGGCGAGTAGCGCGATCGGCGTCGACGCTCTTCGGGGTGATGGGATCAGACATAGCGAATCCTCGGGTCGAGCGCGGCATAGAGAAGGTCGACAATGAGATTGGCGACCAGATAGACGACGATCAGCACGGTCACGAAAGACACGACGGTCGGTGCCTCACCGCGGATGACGGCTTGGTAGATGGTGCCGCCGACTCCGTTGATGTTGAAGATTCCTTCGGTGATGATCGCGCCGCCCATGAGGCTGGCCAGATCTGCACCGAGGAACGTCACGACGGGAATCAGCGAGTTACGCAACACGTGCACGTTGACGACACGGTTACGCGAGAGCCCCTTGGCCGTCGCCGTCCGCACGAAGTCCGCACTGAGATTCTCGGCCACCGACGTGCGCGTCAACCGCACCACGTAGGCGAACGAGACGGCTCCGAGTACGAATGCCGGCAGCAACAGGTTGGTGAAGCTGGTGTTGCCTCCCACTGTCGGCGGCACCCAACCCCACTTGATACCGATGAAGAACTGCGCGAGAAAGCCGATGACGAAGATCGGCACGGCAATGATGACGAGGCTGACGACGAGGACCGTCGAGTCGAACAGCTTGCCCTTGCGCAGACCCGCGATGAGACCGAAGCCGATACCGAACACGGCCTCGATCACGAGGGCCATCGAGGCGAGCTTGGCCGTGATCGGAAACGCTTGTACGAGAACTTCACTGACCGGGCGGCCCGAGAAGGACATGCCGAAGTCGAACGTGAAAATGCCCTTGAGGTACAGCAGGTACTGCACGATGAACGGCTGGTCGAGGTTGTAGCGGGCGCGCAGTTGGTCGGCGACGGCGGGACTGATCGCCTTGTCTCCGGCCAATGCCGCGATGGGGTCTCCTGGCAGCAAGAAGACCATGGCATAGATCAAGAATGTCGCCCCGATGAACACGGGGATCATCTGAAGTAATCGGCGTCCGATGTACCAGAGCATCGGATCACCTCCTTTGGAGGAAGGTGGACGTCACCGCAGAGGCGCAAGGATCAGCTGCAGCGGGGCGTCGAACGTAGATACGGGAGTGAGCGAGCACACGAGAAGGGCGGTAGGTGGAAGACCTACCGCCCTTCTCGGTCTCTACAGCAGTGGAGCGAACGTGATCAGTTCTTCTCGATCTGGTTGTAGATGGGGATTCCGTCCCAACCGATCTTGACGTTGGTGACGTTCTCCGACCAACCACTCGCTGCGTTGCGGTACCAGGTCGGCACTGCGGGCAGGTCGTTGAGCAGGATTTCCTGAGCCTGGTTGGTCAGCTCCTGCGCCTTGGTCTTGTCGGTCTCACCTGCGGACTCGCGGAGCAGGCGGTCGAACTCGGGGTTGGAGTACTCACCGTCGTTGGAGCTGCCACCGGTCTGGTAGTTCTGTGCCAGGAAGCCGTACTGCTGCGGGTAGTCACCCTGCCAGCCCGACCGGAAGGCGGTCGCGATGGTGCGGTTGGTGGCTTCGGTACGCAGCTGAGCGAACGTCGGGTACGGCGCACCCTGCGCCTCGATGCCGAGCGTGTTGCGGATGCTGTTGCTGACCGCATCCACCCATTCCTGGTGTCCACCGTCGGAGTTGTACGCGATGGAGAACGTTCCGGACCACGGCGCGATGGCATCGGCCTGGGCCCACAGAGCCTTGGCACCCTCGGGGTCGTACTCGACGTTTCCGACGTCGGAGAGATCGCCGGTCCAGCCGTCGATGGCCGGGCTGGTGAAGTCCTTGGCCGGGGTACGGGTCTTGTTGAAGATCTGCTCGGTGATCTGGTCGCGGTTGATCGCCTTGGAGATCGCCTGACGACGCAGCACACCCTCTTCGCCACCGAAGTGCGCGAGGCGGCCCGGAATCGTGAACGTCTCGATCGACGCGGACGGCTGGTTCACCGTGCGGTCGGGAAGATCGGACTCGAAGGTGGTGACGGCCGAGGCCGGAACGTTGTCGAGAACGTCGACGTTGTTCGACAGCAGGTCCGTGTATGCGGTGTCGAGGTTGCTGTACAGAATGAAGCTCACGCCGCCGTTGGCGGGCTTGCGGTTACCGGCGTAGTCGGGGTTCGTGACCAGGTCGATCCGCACGTTGTGCTGCCAAGCGCCCTCCTGGGCGAACTTGTACGGGCCGTTGCCGATCGGGTTCTCGCCGAACGCGGCGATGTCCTGGTACGCAACCTCGGGCAGCGGGTAGTACGCGGCGAAGCCGAGACGATCGGGGAACGCTGCCTCGGGCTGCTTGAGCTCGATGGTGAACGTCTTGTCGTCGACGACCTTCAGACCGGACATGGTCTGCACCGTCGGGTTCTCGGCTGCGACCTCGTCGTAGCCCTGAATCGGATCGAAGAACGATCCCTGCAGCTGCGCATTGGTCGACAGTGCGCCGTAGTTCCAGGCATCGACGAACGACTTGGCCGTGACCGGCGTGCCGTCGGTGAACTGCCAGCCGTCCTTCAACGTGACGGTGTAGTTCTGGCCGTCGGTGGTATCGATCGAGTCCGCGACCTCGTTCTCGACACCGCCCTCGGGGGTGTAGGACACCAGGCCGGCGAAGATCGAGTCGACGACACGTCCGCCGGTGTTCTCGCTCGTATTGGTGGGCACCAAGGGGTTCTGCGGCTCACCGCTCCAGGCGTTGATGATGCCGGAGCCGTCTCCTGACCCTCCGCCGCCGGTCGAATCGCTCGAAGAGCACGCCGTCACCAGCGCCGCTCCGACGACAACTGCGATTGCAGCTGACGCGATGCGTGTTTTACGCAAGGAAATCCTCCATCCAGATGTGAACACGGGGTCGTCCGTGCTCAGTTCCTCGGGCGCGACGCCCGGGGATTCGTGGGCGACCGCAAGACACGGCCTGTGAGCCGTACCAACGATCTGATGGAACGAACTTTAGACACATCCTGAAACGAACATGTGAACTCCCCCGGGTTTTGTTGACCGGCGAGTAAGTCGGAAACATGATCGAAACGTTTCGGCAAGTCGATTTCTCACAGTGCGGGCATAGCCGCCGAGACAGCCTCCCGTCGACGACGGCGATGACCGTCCATCGTGCGGAAACAACCGATCACCGCAGATCAAGGGGTTGCAGCCGATTGCAACGGTGCGATCGCCATCACATGTGACTACCCTCACTAGGGGCTCGAGACCGGCTAGTGAGTGCCGTTTCATGGGCGAAAAGCATCGGACGAAAGAGAGCTATTCGAGATGACGACCAGTACCTCCGGCAGCGACGAGACCGCGGTTGCCTCCTACGCACCCTCGGCCGAGTTCGCGGCGCAGGCGAACGCTCAGGCAGATCTGTACGCCGCCGCGGAGAAGGACCGGCTCGCGTTCTGGGCGGAGCAGGCCCGCCGGCTGCACTGGCACACCCCGTTCACCGAGGTACTCGACTGGTCCGACGCCCCCGTCGCGAAATGGTTCGCCGACGGCGAGCTCAACGTCGCCTACAACTGCGTCGACCGCCACGTCCTCGACGGCCACGGCGACCAGGTCGCCATCCACTGGGAAGGTGAACCCGGCGACAGCCGCGACATCACCTACTCCGATCTGCTCGCCGACGTCAGCCAGGCGGCCAACACCTTGACCGAGCTCGGGCTCGTCTCCGGTGACCGCGTCGCGATCTACATGCCGATGATCCCCGAGGCCATCGTCTCGATCCTCGCCTGTGCACGCCTCGGTCTGACCCACTCGGTCGTCTTCGCCGGGTTCTCGGCCACGGCACTGCGCTCGCGCATCGACGACGCCGAAGCCAAACTCGTCATCACCACCGACGGCCAGTGGCGACGCGGCAAACCCGCCCCCATCAAGGACACCGTCGACGAAGCCGTGGACGGAGCCGCCTCCATCCGGAACGTTCTGGTCGTCAAGCGCACCGACTCCGACGTCGCCTGGACCGAGGGACGCGACCTGTGGTGGCACGAGACCGTCGCGAAAGCGTCGAAAGAGCATGAGGCGCAGCCGTTCCCGGCCGAGCACCCCCTGTTCATCCTCTACACCTCGGGTACGACGGGTAAGCCCAAGGGCATCATCCACACCTCCGGCGGCTACCTGACGCAGACCTCGTACACCCACCACAACGTCTTCGACCACAAGGCCGGCACGGACGTCTACTGGTGCACCGCCGACATCGGCTGGGTCACCGGGCACTCCTACATCGTCTACGGACCGCTCTCCAACCGCGCCACCCAGGTGGTCTACGAGGGCACCCCCAATTCGCCCGACGAGCACCGGCACTGGAACGTCATCGAGAAGTACAAGGTGTCGATCTACTACACCTCCCCCACCCTCGTTCGTACATTCATGAAGTGGGGCAAGGAGATTCCCGAGGCACACGATCTGTCCTCGATCCGCCTGCTCGGGTCCGTCGGCGAGCCCATCAACCCAGAGGCGTGGCGCTGGTTCCGCGACGTCGTCGGCGGCGGCAGCGCCCCGATCGTCGACACCTGGTGGCAGACCGAGACCGGCGCGATCATGATCTCCCCGCTCCCCGGCGTCACCGCCACCAAGCCCGGCTCGGCCATGACTCCGCTGCCCGGTATCTCGGCCAAGATCGTCGACGACGACGCCAAGGCACTGGGCAACGGCGGTAACGGATACCTCGTTCTGTCCGAGCCGTGGCCGGCGATGCTCCGCGGGATCTGGGGCGACATGGACCGCTACAAGGACACCTACTGGTCCCGCTACGCCGAAGAAGGCTGGTACTTCGCCGGTGACGGTGCCAAGTACGACGAGGACGGCGCCCTGTGGGTCCTCGGCCGCGTCGACGACGTCATGAACGTCTCGGGCCACCGCATCTCCACGTCGGAAGTGGAGTCGGCATTGGTGAGTCATCACAGTGTCGCCGAGGCTGCCGTCGTCGGTGCCGCCGACGAGACCACCGGTCAGGGCATCGTCGCGTTCGTCATCCTGCGCGGCGGCGAGGAGAACACCGGCGACGCATTGATCGCCGAACTCAAAGCTCAGGTCTCCAAGGAGATCTCGCCGATCGCCCGGCCACGGGAAATCTCCATCGTGCCGGAGTTGCCGAAGACCAGGTCCGGCAAGATCATGCGCCGCCTGCTCCGTGACGTGGCCGAGGGCCGCGAACTCGGTGACGTCTCCACCCTCGTCGACCCGAAGGTGTTCGAGGCGATCAAGAAGGGTCGCTAGCGCTCCCATGTGAGTGGAACCTCGTAGCCCACTACGAGGTTCCACTCACATGCGGCGCAGCCGCTCAGACGCTGTCGAGCGACTGGTCTCGCGTTTCCTTCATGATGATCAGCGAGATCAGGGTCAGCGCAGCGGCGATGGCGAGATAGACGCCCACCCAGCCGACGCCGTAGGAACTCACCAGCCAGGTTGCGATGAACGGAGCCACTGCGGCACCGAGGATCGACGCGGTGTTGTACGAAATTCCCGAGCCCGTGTAGCGCACGTTCGTCGGAAAGAGTTCGGGCAGAACGGCACTCATGGGCCCGAACGTCAGGCCCATCAGTCCCAGGCCGACGCACATGAACACCAGCATCTTGCCTGCCGACGCGGACGACGGGTCGGCGAACCAGTGGAACGACAGACCGAACAGCACGATCGCCGCGGTGATGACGATGAGCGTGGGGCGGCGGCCGTACTTGTCGGCGAGCAGCCCGGCGACCGGGATCAGCGCCGCGAAGAACAGCACCGCGATGAGCTGGAGCTCCAGGAAGTCCGTGTACGGAATCGCGAGCTTGGGCCCGTTGACGTCGGCCACCTTGCCTGTTCCGTAACTGACCACCCACGTCGTCATGATGTAGAAAAGCGTGTAGGTGGCGAGCATGACGAACGTACCGATGATCAGTTGACGCCAGCTCGTCTTGAACACCTGGGCCAACGGGGTCTTGACCTTCTGGCCGCGCTCGACCGCCAGCTTGAACACCGGCGTCTCCTCGAGCTTGAGACGGACGTACAGGCCGATGATCACCATGATCGCGCTGAGCAGGAACGGGATGCGCCAGCCCCACGTGAGGAACGCATGGTCGGTGCCGGAGTTCGCGGAGTCGTAGCCGGTCGCGATGACGATGAGCAGGAAGATGCCGTTGGCGAAGAAGAAGCCGATCGGCGCACCCAGCTGCGGGTACATCGCCGCCCAGGCTCGCTTGCCCGGCTTCGCGGTTTCGGTGGCCAGCAACGCCGCACCACTCCATTCACCGCCGAGGCCGACGCCCTGAGTGAAGCGCATCAGCGCCAACAGAGCCGGTGCCCACAGACCCGCCGCGGCGTAGGTCGGCAGGAGCCCGATCGCGAACGTCGCGACACCCATCGTCAGCAGGGACCCGACGAGGGTGGCCTTGCGTCCGATGCGATCACCGAAGTGGCCGAACAGAATCGAGCCGATGGGTCGCGCGACGAACGCCAAACCGAACGTCGCGAACGACGCCAGCAGCGCGGTCGTGTCGTTGCCTGCGGGGAAGAACAGGCGGGGGAAGACGAGTACTGCGGCCGTTGCATAGATATAGAAGTCGAAGAACTCGATGGACGTACCGACCATCGAGGCGATGACGATTCGGGACCGAGGCACCTGAGGTGCGGGAATTGCGCCGTCGTCCGTGACGGCGTGGGGTGAACTCACGAGTGCTCCTGAAGGGGAAAGTTCCCTGAAAATTACCTGATGAACACCTGAGAATTTCACGCCCCCGGGCCGTTCGTTGCCGATTCGTGCAACATTCCCGTGTTTGTCGCGACGGGCGGAGAGGTAACCGAAGACGGGCCGAGCGTCGCTCGGCCGCCGCGGGACAGATAATCTGCTACTTAGGCACTACTGTCGATACGATCTTCCGCAACACCGAGCAGAGCGATCACCGCAATACCGAGCACAGCGATTACAAGGGGTCGAGAGTTGAGCGTCAGCAATGACAAGGGATACGGCAACGGCGTCCCGAACACGATTTCGTCGATACCTCTCACCGATGTCGATGCCCGCACACCCGGTAGCGCGAGCATCGGAAACCTCGTCAAGGACGCCACGACTCAGGTCTCGACGCTGGTGCGTGCCGAGGTGGCCCTCGCCAAGGCCGAGGTCACCGGCGAGGTCAAGAAGGGTCTGCAGGGCAGCGTCTTCTTCATCGTCGCGCTGACGGTGCTGCTGTTCAGCTCGTTCTTCTTCTTCTTCTTCGCCGCCGAACTCCTCGACGTGTGGCTCTACCGATGGGCCTCGTTCCTCATCGTCTTCGTGTTCATGGTGCTGGTTGCCGGCCTGTTCGGGTTCCTCGGCTACCGCAGGGTCAAGAAACTGCGCAAGCCCGAGAAGACCATCGACTCCCTGAAGCAGGCGTCGACCGTGCTGCCCAACCAGCACGACAGCATTCCCGGAATCCCCGGCTACAAGAAGTAGACGACGCCCGGCGAGTCGAGCAGTATGAATCATCCCGATCCGTCCACGGTCCGTTACCCGGGACAGTGGATCCATCGCGACATCCATGCCAATGGAATCCGGTTCCACACCGTGGAGGTCGGCGAGCATGCTCCCGACGCCCCGCTCGTGGTGCTGCTGCACGGCTTCGCCGACTTCTGGTACTCCTGGCATCACCAGCTCGACGCGCTCGCGAGTTCCGGAGTGCGAGCGGTCGCAGTCGACCTCCGCGGCTACGGCGACTCCGACAAGCCCCCACGTGGCTACGACGGATGGACCCTGGCCGGCGACATCGTCGGTCTCGTTCGTGCGCTGGGGTACCCGCACGCGACGTTCGTCGGTCATGCCGACGGCGGCCTGGTGTGCTGGGCGAGTTCGGCTCTGCATCCGCGAATGGTCCGCTCGATGGTCCTGATCAATGCACCGCACCCGATCTCGTTGCGCCGCGCCGTGCTGAAGGATTCCGAACAGCGCGGTGCTCTGCTGCCGCACTTCATTCGGTATCAAGTTCCGCTGCGCCCCGAGAAGCTGCTCACCCGGCGAGGGGGCGCGGCAGTGGAAGAATTGATGCGCAGCCGCGCCGGGTCGCAATGGCAGCGCACCGACGATTTCTCCGATACCGCAGGCAAGATGCGCTCGGCCATCCGAATTCCTGGGGCCGCGCACAGCGCACTCGAATATCAGCGCTGGGCGTTCCGTAGCCAGTTCCGCGCCGAGGGCCGACGATTCATGGACGCCGTCGACGTGAAGACCTCGATCCCCGTCGCGCAGATCAGCGGTGACCTCGATCCGTACGTCCTCCCCACCACCCTCGATCGCGATCGGCACTGGGCACCGGGGCTGACCCGTCGAACGGTGCGGGACGTCGGGCACTACGTGCACCAGGAAGCCCCCGACGTCGTGTCCGAGGAAATCCTGCGCGTAGCGCTCGAGAGCTGACGTCCCGCCGTCAGACGATGCAGTCGCCGGTCCCCACACTGACCGGCGCATCGAAGCTGCGGGCGAGCTCGTCCGAGATCTCGGTTGCGGTCAAGACGAATCCGGTATCGGGGTCGTCGACGGCAGCACCGAACACCACACCGAGTACCTCACCGTTCGAATTGACCAGTGGCCCACCGGAATTGCCCTGCCGCACCGATCCGCGAACTGTGTAGACCTCACGTTGAACAGTTCCGGTGCGGTAGATGTCCGGTCCGCTGAGGTTGATGATCTCGCGAATGCGCGCTGGGCTCGCCGTGTACGGACCGCCGCCCGGGTAGCCCAACACGATGGCGTCGGATCCGGATTCGGCCGGGTTCGGCGCGAACGGCAACACCGGAGCCTGCAGCTGCGAAACTCGAAGCACTGCAACATCTTCTTCGGGATCGAACAGGACGACGTCGGCGTCGAGAGGGCCGTCCGGAGAATCGACGGTCACCTCGGAGGTACCGGCCACCACGTGGGCGTTGGTCATCACCAGATCCGGCCCGACGACGAAACCCGAACCCTCGAGCGCCTTCTGGCAACTCGGGGCAATTCCGTTGATCTTGATGACGCTCGCCTGCAACGCCACCGGGACGGGGCCTGCGGCGATCCCGGAGTCGGGAGCAGCGACCTCGGCGACCGGAGTGCGTCCGAACGGACCGATGACGTCCGGCAGCCCGGACGTGTCGAGCAGCGCCGAAAATTCCTTGGGCACCTGACGCAGCCACTCGGGTGCCACCTCGTCGACCTTGCCCAGGACCGTCGAGCCACGCACGGCACTGGCCACCTCGGGCTGCGACGAGGACGTCAGCGGAATGGCGAGCAACCATGCGGCAGCGAGCACGGCCGCGGCCTGCAGACCTGCCCCGATCGTGCTGTCCACGGATCTGGCTGAGCGCGAATGTATTCCGCTGCGCAACGCACGACCCAGAACCATGCCGGCCACCTCACCGACGATCACCAACACCACGATCAACGCGATACCGACGAACACCCTCGTGCGTGATCCGTCGACGTGTTCGAGCACGTGCGGTGCCACCAGAATCCCGGCGACGGCACCCAGAACGACTCCCAGAAACGCCAGCGCCGACGCCACCGCCCCCTGTCGCCATCCCGACGTCGCCGCCAGCAGCGCGACGGCGAGCACCGCGATATCGACCCACCCTGAACCCGTCACCGATCGAGCCTCGCTCCTACCGCAGTCAAGCTGGCCTCCAGATCGCGTATATCCCCCGTGTCCCATTCGGACTCCCAGCCCGACACAGCGAGCAGGCCCGCCAGAATACCGCCCGTGAATCCCCACACCAGCATTCCCTGCACCGAGAAGGCCGGGCCCTGGTAGCCGGCGGGGTGACGCACCTGGAATCGGTTGGCCGGATCGAGCAACTCGCGCAGGGGAACTCGCACCACGCGCTCGGTTTCGCCGGCGTCGACGACGCGGACCGGGGTTGGACTCTGCCAGTACGAGAGCACGGGAACCACGTCGAATCGGGACGGCGGCACGTAGATGCCGGGCATCGTCGCGAGCGGTACGACGCCGGCCGGGTCGAGACCGGTCTCTTCCTGGGCCTCGCGCAGCGCCGTTCCGATGGGCCCGTCGTCACCCGGGTCGGTGGCACCGCCGGGGAAGGCGATCTGCCCACTGTGGTCGCGCAAGGTCGACGCCCGCTGGGTCAGCAGTACGTCGGCCTCGGCGGGTAGCCCACCGGGCGCGGTCGGATCGGCGGCAGCCGGACCACCGAACAGCACCAACACCGCCGCCGAGCGGGTTCGATCGGCCGGCTGAGCCTGCCGTTGCAGCACCGGGTTGATGCCGGTGGTGTCGGTCAGTCCGTTTTCGCTGCCGGCGACGTCGAGCATGCGCCCGAGCCACTCGGGTGCGCTCACGACGCGACTCCGAGGTTCTCGCGGACTGCGTCGGCGATGTCGTCGACGCTTGTGAAGGGTTCGGTCAGCACCTTGGCGACAGTGCCATCCGCAGATATCAAAACGGATACGGGCAACACGTTCGGCGCTTCCGCCGCCGCGGCGACGCGTCCGGCACCGTCCTGAACGCCGGGCAGCGTGACGCCGTACTCGGCCAGACGGGTCAGCCCGTTGGACTCGTTGGCATCGTTGTGGACGGTCAACACCGTGACTGCATCACCCGCCCGCTGCGCGTATTGCTGCAGGTACGGCAACTCCTTCGCGCACGGGCCGCACCAGTAGGCCCAGATGTTGAGCAGTGCGGGTCGCCCGGCCAGAGCCTGGCCGAGGTCGACGGACGAGCCGTCGCCGATGCATTCGAGGGTGATGCCCGTCAACGGGCCTGCTGCAGCGCCCGACGGTGTCGGACATGCGTCGAGACCGGCAGTCTGCCGCAGCGGTGCCAGAGCCTCGGGACTATCGGCGGCACGACGCTCGGCCGTCGACGGTCCTTGCTGCCCCAGACCGGGACCATCGGCACGCTGCGTTGCCGGAGATTCATTGCGTGGCCAGAGGGCATAGACCATCCCGACGACGAGAATGAGCGCGACCAAAGACCAGCGGAGTGCGGCCTTGTTCACGACACGATTCCGGCTAGAGCGAGCAGATGATCGGTCTCGGGGCCTCTCACCAGGGCTGCAGCGGTCGCCGGATCGGTCGGGCCGAGGCCGAACGACGGGCAGTCCTTGGCCAGGACGCACACCCCGCACGCCGGCGTGCGGGAGTGGCAGACGCGTCGACCGTGGAAGATGACGCGATGGGAGAGCACGGTCCACTCTTTCCGCTCGATCAGCGCGCCGACGGCGTGCTCCACCTTGACGGGGTCCTCTTCTTCGGTCCACTGCCAGCGCCGCACCAGTCGGCCGAAGTGGGTGTCGACGGTGATGCCGGGAACGTCGAACGCGTTGCCGAGCACGACGTTGGCCGTCTTCCGGCCGATGCCGGGCAACGTCACCAGATCCTTCAACGATGCGGGGACTTCGCCGTCGAAGTTCTCGAGCAACTTCTGACCCAGCCCGATCAGCGAGTTGGCCTTGTTGCGGTAGAAGCCGGTGGTTCGGATGAACTCTTCGAGTTCGGTTCGGTCGGCTTCGGCGTAGTCGCGAGCTGTGCGGTATCTCACGAACAGGGCCGGAGTCACCATGTTGACGCGCTTGTCGGTGCACTGCGCCGAGAGGATGGTCGCGACGGCGAGTTCGAGGGGCGTGGTGAAGTCGAGTTCGCAGTAGACGTGCGGAAACGCGACCCCGAGCGTTCGGTTCATCCGCCGGGCCCGCCGCACGAGGCCGAGTCGCGTCTCCTCGCGTTTGCGCACGTCGGGGCGTTTCGGGGCTGTCGATTCCACGCCACAACTGTACGGACAAGAATGCGTAACGAACTACGCGAGCGCGCCGAGCTGTGTTTGTATCGAGACCTTTTCGGTGTTAACTGGCCGGTATGCAAGGACTCGCCGTGGTGCTCTTTCCGGTACTACTCATGCTCTTCGCACTCGCGATGGAGCGCGTCGAGTTCCGGCTCAGCAAGCTCGGCGTCCGGGAGCACGAAGTAGAGGAATTCCTCGATCAGGCGAGCAAGTCCGAGGTCGCCACACTGGCGAACGAGGGCTTCCCCCACGCCCTGGCTCGGTTCAACTCCCGCAAGCGTCACCAGACTCCTCCGCGCACGATCGACACGCGCGACGGCATGGTCGACCAACGGGCCAGTTGAGCACCCATTTGTCCGCATTCGGATGAATTTACGGTGAACGCGAACAGACGTACCGTTCCTCTGGCAACCTGTGGTGGCGTCGATCACTCGGTTTCGGCCGAGTCGAAGTAGACTCCCCTGAGGTAATTGTTGTGTTTGAACATTGCATCGGCATCGACGCCTGAATCGCAGCGCGATTCGGTGGTGAGACGAGTGTGTACAGACGCCTTCGGGGGTGCGGGTCACCGCATCACCGACATCCCAAAAGGAGCGCAAGTGGACGACGTCCTGGCACGGGCCGGCATCTTCCAAGGAGTCGAACCCTCTGCGGTTGCGGCACTGACGAAGCAGCTGCAGCCTGTCGATTTCCCCCGGGGACACGTGGTGTTCAACGAGGGTGAGCCCGGAGACCGGCTCTACATCATCGTTTCCGGCAAGATCAAGCTCGGGCGACGCTCCCCCGACGGCCGCGAGAACTTGCTGACGATCATGGGACCGTCGGACATGTTCGGCGAGCTCTCCATCTTCGACCCCGGCCCTCGCACGTCCTCGGCCACCACGGTCACCGAGGTGCGCGCAGTCAGCATGGACCGTGCGGCCCTCAAGGACTGGATCGATCAGCGCCCCGAGATCGCCGAGCAGCTGCTGCGCGTCCTGGCTCGCCGGTTGCGTCGCACCAACAACAACCTGGCCGACCTCATCTTCACCGACGTCCCCGGACGCGTGGCCAAGGCGCTGCTGCAGCTCGCCCAGCGCTTCGGCACCCAGGAAGCGGGATCGCTGCGCGTCACCCACGACCTGACGCAGGAAGAGATCGCTCAGCTCGTCGGAGCGTCGCGCGAGACCGTCAACAAGGCACTGGCCGACTTCGCACACCGCGGATGGCTGCGCCTCGAGGGCAAGTCCGTACTGATCTCGGACTCCGAGCGCCTGGCTCGCCGAGCTCGCTAGCTAGTTCTCCCTGAGGTAGGCCAGCTGCGTCTTGACCGACATCCGCGCAGCCGGCCACAACTTCTTGTCCACGTCCGAGTAGACGTGGCGCACCACCTGCATCGGTTTGGCGTCGTCTCCGATCTCGGCCAACGCCGCCCGCACCTGATCCAGCCGCTGCCGACGGTGAGCGCGATACAGTCGCGCCACCTCGGCGGTGTCCGGTAGATCGGCCCCGTGCCCCGGCAACACCGTCTTGCCCGCACCGGCGGCCTCGAGTCGATCGAGCGAATTCAGATAATCCGCGAGCGAGCCGTCCTTCGGGTCGAGCACCGTGGTGCCGCGGCCGAGGATCGTATCTCCCGTCAGGACCGCGTCGTCGAGCACGAAGCTCACCGAATCCGCCGTGTGACCGGGCGTGTGAAGCACCCGGATCCGTAGACCCGCCGCATCGATGACCTCGCCGTCGGCCAACCGCTCGCCGCCACCGTGCAGAAACTTCTCCCCCACCGCCCGCACCGGTGCCCCTGTCTTACGGTGAAACCGCTTCAACCCCGCCGTGTGATCGGCATGGCGATGGGTCACCAGCGTCAGCACCACCGTGCCCGACGCGGCGACGGCGTCGAGATGGGCCTTGTCCTTCGGCCCCGGGTCGACGACGATGCACTCCTCGGAACCCGGTGCCCGCAGAATCCACGTGTTCGTTCCGTCGAGCGTCATCTTGCCCGGGTTCTCCGCGAGCAGAACCGACGCCGTGGGCGTCACGTGCCGGACCAGTCCGTAGGCGGGATGCGTCAAGTTCGAGTCGGCCATTGAAACACTGTAGGACGCCCACTGTTCTCGAGGTGGAACAGGACCGGTGCCGACGACTAACGTCGACGCATATGAAGATCGGACTCGTCGGTGCCGGCCCCTGGGCTCGCAAGACTCAGGCCCCCTCGCTGCTCGCTCATCCGGAAGTGAACTTCACCGGAGTGTGGGCCCGCAGACCGGACGCTGCGGCCGAGTTGGGTGCACCCGTCTACGAGTCCTTCGACGCCCTGCTCGATGCCGTCGACGCGGTGGCGTTCGCGGTTCCACCGGCTGTGCAAGCCGGGTTCGCCCTCCGCGCCGCGCGAGCAGGCAAGCATGTGTTGCTGGACAAGCCCATTGCCGCCACCGTGGCAGAGGCCGAGGAATTGGCCGAGGCCGTCACCACCGCCGAAGTTCGTTCGATGGTGACTCTGACACTCCGATTCGCCCCGGAGACAAGGCAATTCCTCGCCTCGACAGCGGGCCGCCCCTGGGCAGCCGGCTCCGGAACCTGGTTCTCCGGCGCCACTCTCGGCGGGGCGTACTCGGAATCACAGTGGCGACACGACGACGGGGCGATCCTCGACATCGGGCCACACGTCTTCGATCTCCTCGACGCGGCACTGGGAACCATTGCGCGCGTTGCCTACTCGCACCGCGACGTGGCGTCGGACAGTTGGACCGTTCTACTCGAACACGAGGGCGGCGCGCGGAGCACCGTCCAATTGTCGCTGCGGACACCGGTCATGCCGTCGCTCATGCGGATCGAGCTGTCCGGACCCGCCGGAGTCGACACCTTCACCGACCGATCCACGTCGTCGACCGACTGTTACGCCGTACTGCTGGACGAGTTCCTCGAGTCGGTGGAATCGGGTGTCGACCACGAATGCTCGGTACACCGAGGACTGCACTTGCAGAGGGTGATTGATCGGGCGCGGGAGTGGGCACCCTGATCGTGTGACCACCATGGACGTCAAAGATGCGATGTTCCACTACACCTCGGCCCCGCATCGCTCGTTGGACCAGTACACGACGTTCGTCTTCGACTCGGGGGACCACGAGCCACCGACGTTCGACGACGTCGTGGCCCACGTCGAGAGACGCGCTCGATTCGTTCCGAGACTGCAGATTCGCATCGGCGATGCGGTAGGTCTGTTGGAGTACCCCCGATGGATCAGGGACCCGACGCCGCCTCGTGACCACGTGGTCGACCACGATCTCTCCGACGGTCGTCACACACTGAATTCGTTTCTGGCCGAACGCGCGTGCGTTCCGGTCGATGCTACGACGCGGGCATGGACCGTGCACGTCGGCCGGGGCCTGTCGGGCGTCGACGGTATCCGCGGTGCGGCCACCGTCGTGATCGTTCAGGTCAGCCACGCATTGTCCGACGGGTCGGTCGGTACCCGCATCGTTCGAGCTCTCTTCGGACCGGACGAGCCGACCGACAACGTCACGTTCCCCGACGACCCTGCCGTCTCTCGTCCACGTCGCGTGCGAGATGCGGTCGTTGCGACGGCGCTCCTGCCCTACCGCTGGGCGCGGTCGCAGCGGCGGATGGGGCGAGCACAGCAGACGTATCTCGACGCCGTGCGGACCGGGGAGCTGGTTGCCCCCGCACCGGTCGAACCCACGCGCGTCAACGCCCATCCCGACGAAACGAGAGCGGTGCACGTCCTGCAGTTCCCGAAGTCGCAGTGGACAGGCGGGCCGGCCACCGTCACGGCTACCGCACTCACCGCCGTCGGAGCGGCGTTGTCGACGTATCTCGCGGCGCACGGAGAGAGGGTCGGCACCCGCATCCGCGCCACAGTGCCCACCGCGATCGAGACGTCGGCGGCCTGGCCTGCCGTCAACCGAACCGTCCCGGCTGCCGTCGATCTGCATCCCGAACTCACCGACGTGCCCGACCGAGCATCGGCAGTGGCGCACGCGCTCAACCTGCAGCGTGAACGCGTGAACGATCGCCGCCACATCGACGCCACCCGGTCGGCCGAGCTCTACCCCGCCGCTCTACTGCTCGGCTTCGGTCGCCGCGCCCGGCTCGTCGCGCCTCGCAGCGGTACGCCCGAGCGTGTCACCAGCCATACCGTGGTGACGAGCGTCAATCGAACCGGTCTGGACCTCGAGTTGGGGTCGAGCCGGGCAACCCTGTGCGCGGGGGTCGCATCGCTGAGCCCGGGCTGCAGCATCACCCACGCCGTGTACGGATACGGGGACGTCGTCACCGTCTGTGTGACGGCCTGCCCGACGACGGTCCCCGATCACGCCGTGTACGCCGACCTGCTGCGTTCCGCAGTCGACGAGACCTGCGGTGCACTTCATGGGACGTCGACTACTGCAGTTCGACGATGAGCTCCACTTCCACCGATGCGCCGAGGGGCAGTTCGGCGACACCCACGGCCGAGCGGGCGTGCTTGCCTGCGTCACCGAAAATCTCGCCGATGACGTTCGAGGCTCCGTTGACGACACCGGGCTGACCGGTGAAGCCCTCCGCGGAAGCGACGAAGCCGACGGCCTTGATCACGCGTGCGACCGAATCGATACCGACCAGCGCATGCACCGCGGCCAGCGCGTTCAACGCACAGATCCGCGCAGCTGCCGTGGCGTCCTCGGCCGACACGTCGGCACCCACCTTGCCGACGGAGGTCAGGTTTCCGTCCACGATCGGCAGTTGACCGGAGGTGTAGACGAGCGAACCCACCTGTACGGCGGGGACGTACGCGGCCAGCGGCGGAACGACGTCGGGCAGCTCGATGCCCAGCTCGGAGAGGCGTTCGCTCCAGTTCGCCACGGCGTCAGCCCTTCGGACGCTTGAAGTACGCGACCAGTGTGTCGCCGCCGTTCGGTCCCGCCATGATCGTCACGAGCTCCCAGCCCTCGGAGCCGTAGTTGTCGAGAATCTGCTTGGTGGCGTGAATCAGCACCGGTGCGGTGAAGTACTCCCAGATGATCTTTTCGCTCATGACTCGAAGCCTATCGCCCACCGGAGTACGAGGGGTGCGTCACTGCGATCGGGTGATTATCGGTTCTATCGGACGACCGGCATCGCGTCTCTATATGGTCGAGGCGTGGGTACATCGAAGCAAGAGGGATGGCCGGCGAAGGCGGATGCCGCGCGGCTGCATTTCGTGTCCGGCAAGGGCGGTACCGGTAAGTCGACGGTCGCTGCCGCGCTGGCGTTGACGCTGGCCGCGGGTGGCCGGCGAGTGTTGTTGGTGGAGGTCGAGGGCAGGCAGGGCATCGCGCAGCTGTTCGACGTGCCGCAGCTCCCGCCGGTGGAGACCCGCGTCGCCTCGGCGGACGGCGGCGGCGAGGTCTACGCGCTGGCGATCGACATCGAGACCGCGTTCCTCGAGTATCTCGACATGTTCTACAACCTCGGTTTCGCCGGCCGCGCGATGCGCAAGATCGGTGCCATCGAGTTCGCGACGACCATCGCGCCCGGCCTGCGTGACGTACTGCTGACCGGCAAGGTCAAGGAGTGCGTGGTGCGCACCGACAAGAAGGGCAACCGCGCGTACGACGAGGTGGTCGTCGACTCGCCGCCCACCGGCCGCATCGGAAACTTCCTCGACGTCACCAAGGCCATGGCCGACCTGGCCAAGGGCGGCCCGGTCCGCTCGCAGAGCGAGGGCGTGGTGCGGTTGCTGCATTCGTCGGACACCGTCGTGCACCTGGTCACCCTGCTCGAAGCATTGCCGGTGCAGGAGACGGCAGATGCGGTACGAGAGCTCGAAGCAGCCGACCTCCGCCTGGGCACGGTGATCGTCAACCGCACCGAGCCGACGTACCTGCCTGCCGACTCCCTCGAACCCATCGCCGAGGGCGAGATCGACGCCCTCGCAATTCAGGATGGCCTGGCCAAGACCGGAATCACGTTGTCCGAGGCCGACTTCGCGGGTCTCCTGACCGAATCCATCGAGCACGCGTCGACGCTGTCCGCTCAGGTGGAGAGCGCAACACAACTCGACGAGCTCGACGTCGCACGCATGACGCTGCCGATGTTGGCCGACGGCGTCGACCTCGGCGGCTTGTACGAGCTCGCCGCCACGCTCGCAGAACAGGGTGTCCGATGACTCGACCAGCAGCAACCGAACTCGACGTCGACCGCATCCTCACCGACCCCGCGTCACGAATCGTCGTGGTCTGCGGCGCAGGCGGTGTCGGGAAGACCACCACCGCAGCGGCGATGGCTCTGCGTGCCGCCGAACAGGGCAGGCGTGTCGTCGTGCTGACCATCGATCCGGCTCGCCGGCTGGCCCAGGCCCTCGGGCTCGGCGACCTCGACAACAGCCCGCAGCCGGTAAAATTGGGTGCCGACGCCAAGGGCGAACTGCACGCGATGATGCTGAACATGCGGCGCACGTTCGACGAGATGGTCATCGAACATTCGACGCCGGAAAAGGCGGCGCAGGTTCTGGCCAACCCGTTCTATCAGACTGTGGCGTCGTCCTTTTCGGGCACGCAGGAGTACATGGCGATGGAGAAGCTGGGCCAGCTGTCCCTCGACGCGTCGTGGGATCTGATCGTGGTGGACACTCCGCCGTCGCGCAATGCGTTGGATTTCCTCGACGCTCCGCAACGGCTCGGGTCGTTTCTCGACGGGCGTTTCATCCGGCTGCTGACCGCTCCCGGACGAGGCATCACCCGTGTCGTCACCAGCGCGATGAGCCTGGCGATGCGCGGCGTCTCGACCGTCATCGGCAGCCAAATGCTCTCCGACGCTTCAGCTTTCGTGCAATCGCTGGATTCGATGTTCGGCGGTTTCCGCGAACGCGCCACGCGCACATACCAACTGCTGCGCGAGGACGGCACCAGTTTCCTCGTCGTCGCCGCTGCCGAGCCCGACGCATTGCGCGAGGCCGCGTTCTTCGTCGAGCGACTCTCCGCCGAGAACATGCCGCTGGCCGGACTGGTGGTGAACCGGACGCATCCGACGCTGTCGTCGGTGCAGGCCGATCACGCCGCCACTGCCGCCGATCTCCTGGACCGGATCGACGACCCCGGTGCCGAACTGACTGCTGCGGTGCTGCGTATCCACGCTCAACGCGCGGTGACCGCGGCGCGCGAGGTGCGGTTGCTCAAACGCTTCACCGGCGCGCACCCCCGCGTGCCCATCGTCGGTGTTCCGTCCCTGCCGTTCGAGGTCTCCGACCTCGCCGCACTACGCGCGGTGGCCGACCAGCTGACCCGCAGAGGCTGATCGGCCGTACCGGCAGGCGGTCAGATCGCCGCCTGCTGCTGACGCTGGGTCTCGAAGAATTCGGACCAGGAGTCGACCTCGGGGTGCTGCTTGAGCAGTGCCCTGCGCTGACGCTCCGTCATGCCACCCCACACACCGAACTCGACGCGGTTGTCGAGCGCATCCGCACCGCACTGCATCAGAACCGGGCAGTGCCGGCAGATGGTCGCGGCCTTGCGCTGCGCTGCACCCCGGACGAACAGCTGGTCCGGATCCGTGCCCTTGCACCGAGCGTGTGACACCCAAGCGATACGTGCTTCTGCTTCCTCTACATCGAGTCGCGTCGGCGCGGTTGTCGTGTGCATGGCGGATCCCCTTTACGTCTCGGTCGCCCTCACTGGGCGTCCTGGAGGCTCCGAGCAGTTTGTACCTCGGTGTCGAAGCACAAATTCTAGGAGCTGCCCCACATTCATTATCAAGTGTTATGCGAATCACACTGTGCTCATAATTTAGGTAAACCCGGCCCCGAATGCAAGACGGTGAGGTCACATTTCTGGTACGGGCGTCCCGAGCAGGGGCGCAGCGCACAACGCATGCGGGGCACTGCCGATCCGAACGAGGCACACGTACGCTGTGCTCTGTGTCAGTTGGAAAAACCGTGGCGAAGCTCGCCGGATGTTCAGCACTCGCCGGTGCATTGCTCGCCGGCGTGATGTTCCCCTTGGCCGGTGGGTTCGGGTTCGCGTCCAACCGCGCCGCCGATACCGTCGACAACGTCTCGGCCGAGTTGGTCGAGGGTGCCGTACCTGCTGTTTCGACGATGACCGACGTCAACGGCAACCCGATCGCGTGGCTGTACGAGCAGCGCCGCTTCGAGGTACCGAGCGACAAGATCTCCAACGAGATGAAGCTGGCCATCGTCTCCATCGAGGACCGGCGCTTCGCCGAGCACCAGGGCGTCGACTGGCAGGGCACACTGCGCGCGTTCCTGACCAACACCACCAGCGGCCAGGTCCAGCAGGGTGCATCGACCATCGACCAGCAGTACGTGAAGAACTATCAGCTACTGGTCGTGGCGAAGACCGACGCCGAGCGACGCGCCGCCATCGAGACGACGCCCGCCCGCAAGATCCGCGAGATCCGGATGGCGTTGACGCTCGACAAGGAACTGACCAAGGACGAGATCCTCACCCGCTACCTCAACCTGGTGCCGTTCGGTAATGCCTCGTTCGGCATCCAGGACGCGGCTCAGACGTACTTCGGCATCGATGCCAGCCAGCTCAGCGCCGTCCAGGCCGCGATGCTCGCCGGCATGGTCCAGTCCAGCTCGGCCCTCAACCCGTACACCAACGAAGAGGGTGTGATCGAGCGCAGGAACACCGTGCTCGACACGATGATCCAGAACCTCCCCGAGCGTGCGGCCGAGCTCACCGCACTCAAGGCCGAGCCCCTCGGCGTGCTGCCGGTCCCCCAGACCCTGCCCCGCGGCTGTATCGCCGCAGGAGACCGGGGATTCTTCTGCGACTACGCGTTGCAGTACCTCGCTCAGGCCGGAATCAGCCAGGAGCAAATAGACAAGGGTGGGTACCTCATCCGCACGACGCTCGACCCCGCGGTCCAGAACTCCACCAAGGCCGCGCTGGTCAGCAACACCAGCCCCTCGCTCGACGGCGTGGCGACGGTGATGAACGTCGTCGCCCCGGGCCAGGACCAGCACCGCGTCCTGGCGATGGGCAGCAGCCGCACCTACGGCCTCAACGCCGACGCCGACGAGACCGTGCAGCCACAACCGCACTCCCTCGTGGGCAACGGAGCCGGCTCCATTTTCAAGATCTTCACCACGGCCGCCGCCATGGAACGCGGACTGGGCACCAGCGCAACGCTGCAGGTCCCCAAGCGCGTGGAGGTCAAGGGCGTCGGCGACGGTGGTGCTCGGAACTGCCCGGCCTCCACCTACTGCGTGGAGAACGCGGGCAACTACCCACCCGCGCTGTCGATCACCGACGCGCTGGCTCAGTCCCCCAATACTGCCTTCGTCAAGCTGATCGAGTCCGTCGGCGTCACGCCGACGGTCGACATGGCCGTCCGTCTCGGCCTGCGCTCGTACACCGACCCGGGTTCCTCGGGTGCCGAGCAGTCGATGGCCGATTTCCAGAAGAGTCAGAACCTCGGGTCGTTCACCCTCGGACCCACCTGGGTTAACCCGCTGGAGCTCTCCAACGTGGCCGCGACCTTGGCTTCGGGTGGCAAATGGTGCCCGCCGACCCCGATCGACTCGATCTTCGACCGCGACGGCAAGCCCGTTCCCGTCGCTCACCAGGCCTGCGAGCAGGTCGTCGAACCCGGTCTGGCGAACACCCTCGCCAACGCTATGAGCAAGGACGACCAGGCAGGTGGCACGTCCGCGTCCGCCGCTGCCTCGGCCGGCTGGAACCTGCCGATGTCCGGCAAGACCGGTACCACCGAGTCGAACCGATCCTCGGGCTTCCTCGGGTTCACCAACAATTACGCCGCCGCCGTGTACACCTACGGCGACTCACCGACGCCCAGCGAGATCTGCTCGTTCCCGCTTCGGCCCTGCGGTTCGGGAAACCTGTACGGCGGTAACGAACCCGCGAGAACCTGGTTCGACGCGATGAGCCCGATCGCCACCAACTTCGGGCCCGTCCAACTTCCACCGGTCGATCAGAAGTACGTCCGCGGCTCGGCCAACGGACAGGTACCCGACGTCACCGGCCAGAGCCAGTCGTCCGCGACGTCCACGCTGCAGGGTGCGGGCTTCCAGGTGACAGCGGTGACGACGGCCGATCAGGCTGCGCGCGGAACCGTGGTGTCGACGTCACCGTCGGGCAGTGCGGTTCCCGGATCGAACATCACGATCTACGTCAGTGACGGATCGGTTCGCCCGGCACCGGCTCCGGCCCCTGCCCTGCCGCCGGGTATCCAGATACCGGACCTGCCGCCGGGTATCCAGATACCGGCAATCCCCGGGCTCACGGCTCCTCGCTGAGCGGCTTCGCCACATGTGAGTGGAACTTCGTAGTGGGCTACGGGCGGATTCGAGCGGTGGTTGCAACGTGCCTGATCATTAGGGATGTTTGCGATGGTTCACC
>NZ_BNHJ02000005.1:0-216917 GCF_014905595.1 Rhodococcus sp. NKCM2511
GCAAAAAAACTCAACTAGCATTTTAAAACAACACCCGACAACAACCACCACAAGCGGATGGCTGATACATCGAATGCTTTCACCAAATAAAATTCGGCACTGACATTCATCGACACACTGTTGAGTTCTCAAAGAACACGCACACACCATGGTCACCGTGTGAACGGCAACGTCCGGGGCTTACACGCTCGAACCCCAGACATGGCTGATAACCTCTGCCTTGTCTGGGTTGTTCAGGACGTACTCCGTACAACCTCGTTGTCCCGGTTTGTGAAGACCGGGTCGGTGTCCGTGTCGCTCTGACTCGACAAAAGTTACGCGAAGACCAACGCTTACGCAAATCGCCTGGTCAGATGTAATTTTCGTGTGAACATCTAGGTCGGGCGTGCAGTCAGACGACGGCGATGGCGTCTATCTCGACCAACATCTCCTCGCGCGGAAGCCCCGTGAACACGGTCGTGCGGCTCGGCAGCACGTCGCCTGTCGTGTTCGCCGAGACGAACTCGCCATAGGCGTCGTTCATGATCGAGAAGTCCTCACGCTTGGTCAGGTACACGCGCAGCATGACGACGTCGTCGAACGTCGCGCCGCCGGCTTCCACGATTGCCTTGACGTTCTCCAAGGTTCGAGTGGTCTGCGCGGCGACGTCACCTGGGAACAGGTATTCGCTCGTCGCCGGATCCACCGGGCCCTGACCCGAAACCTGCACGAACGGCCCTTTCCGCACCCCCTGGGAGAAGGTGTGTGCCGGGGCCGGGGCACCGGTGGTGCGGATTTCGATCTTTTCGCTCATGATTTTCCTTCCATCGAACTGTCGTTTGTCAGTGGGCGGTCATGTCGATCGGGCGGCCGCCAGCCCAGTCCTTCGGAAATTGCCGCTGCCGTGCCGCGCACTGCGGGCAGCGCAGCCAGTACCTGCTGATGGTCGAGCAACATGTCCGGTACCGACATGGACACCGCGGCCACCACGTCTCCGGTCCCGTTGCGCACCGCGCAGCCGATGCAATTGACGAAAGACTCGTGTTCTTCACGGTCCTCCGCAAAACCCTGCTGGTCCACAAGCTCGAGCTCGCGCAGGTACTGCTCCGGTGTGCTGATCGTGCGTTCCGTGAACGGCGTGTACGTGATGCGTCGAGCGATCTCTTCTCGTTCGGCGCGCGGGCGGCCTGCGACCAAAATCTTTCCCACCGCGGTGCAGTGCAGCGGTGCCGGCCGGCCGACGCGTGAGTACATCCGCACGCTCTGCTGTGCGTCGAACTTGTCGATGTAGATGACCTCCCCCGCCTCGTACGTGGCCAGGTGCACCGTCTGGCCCGTGTCGGAGTTCAGTGCAGCGAGATGCGGTCGCGCGACGGTGCGCACGTCTCGCTGCTCGAGCGCGTGATTTGCGAGCTCGAACAGCCTCGAACCGAGTTGGTACCGGTGATCTGCTCCATGGCTGACGAACCTGTCCGATTCCATGGTCCGAAGCAGTCGCAGCACCGTCGTCTTGTGTACACCGAGGACTGCGGCGAGTTCGTCGAGTGACTTCGATCCGTCCCCGAGCAAACCCAGGATCGTCAGCGCCCTCGACAAGCTCTGGCTCACAACGCCGCCTCGGTGTGCACCGCTGCCACGGCCGCGTAGTCGAGTGTCGCCCAAGCATTGTCGTCGATTCCGGCCAGTGCTGCCAGTTCGTCGTGCGGCAGGACTTTCGCTACATCACCGTGGCCGGTCAATGCGCCTGCGGCACAGAGATGTCCGAATCGCACACGCTGCGCCGCGCTGTATCCCATCAGCAACGCGGCCAGAAAGCCGCCGGCGAAAGCGTCACCTGCACCGATCTTTTCGACGACGTCGAGTGTCAATGCGGGGACGTCGACTCGCGCGACTCCCTCGAATGCCGTCACCGTGTGCGCATCGTTCTTGATCACCAGATGACGGGGCTCGGGAAACATCTCGCGTAGTTCCACTGGACTCGAGGTCCCGAACACCGAAGCGGCCTCGTCGGCACCCATCGACACGATGTCGCTACCGCGGACGTGCTCACCGAGGACGCGGGCCGCGTCGTCCGAACGCCCGGCCCACAAGGCCGGCCGATAGTTGAGATCGAAGCTGACAGTGGACGGGCCGGCCATCAGGCTTCGCGTCAATTGTTCCGCAGTGGGTGAGATGGCGACGGTGATGCCGGT
This sequence comes from Rhodococcus sp. NKCM2511, assembly GCF_014905595.1. Taxonomy (NCBI): domain Bacteria; kingdom Bacillati; phylum Actinomycetota; class Actinomycetes; order Mycobacteriales; family Nocardiaceae; genus Rhodococcus; species Rhodococcus sp. NKCM2511. The sequence continues at coordinate 2,172 of NZ_BNHJ02000005.1, forward strand.
GAAATGGACGATGTCGGCGCAGTCGATCGCCGCTCGTACCTCGTCGTGAATATCGTTGGGCGAGAGCGCAGTAGCAGCCGAAAGAGACCGGTAGTACGTCATCGCGCTGTCTCCCAGAGGCAGGTCGTGACGGTGATCGGACCCCGATCCGCGCTCCTTGATGTAGAGGCCCGTCGGCCGCCCGTTATCGACGATCACGCCCGACGTGTCCACACCGGCAGCGTCGAGTTCCGCGACCAGATATCGGCCGAACCCGTCGTCACCCACCCGCGAGACCCACGCAGCCTCGATTCCCAGTTGGACGAGGACACGAGCCACGTTGGCTTCCGCACCTCCAGCCGTGCGATGGAACGTCTCCGACCGTTCCAGTGGGCCAGGGTCCGCGACGAGGACAGCGAGGCCTTCGCCTACACACACCACCCGGGGGGCTGCCATGTCCGTCTCCTCGAACTCTTGCGGGAATGCATCGTTGGATGCAGACTACAAATGAAAGACACGATACGCAACCGTCGTTGCATATAGCGCAACGCAGAACTCGAGGAGACTGACGTGATCGACACTGCCGGAGTCGAGGCGCTGAGTCGACGACTCCTGGGGCCCGAACACAAATCGCTTCCAGCGAGATCGTGGGGACAGAGCGCCGAGAGCTTTCTGGCCACCGCGCCGCGGCTGTCGGAGTTCACCACCCCAGTAATCACCCTCGACAGGACACGCATCGCATCGAACGTCGATGTGATGGCGCAGTGGACCGAGAAGGCGGGCGTCCTCCTGGCACCCCACGGCAAAACGACCATGGCTCCCCAACTGTGGAAGCAGCAACTGGATGCGGGCTGCTGGGCCATCACCCTCGCTACCGGTTGGCAAGTTCAGGTGGCACGCGCATTCGGTGTCGAGAGAATCGTTCTCGCCAATGCCGAAGTCGATCCTGTCGCTCTGAACTGGGTTGCCGCCGAACTGGACTCGCATCCCGAGTTCGAGTTCTACTGCTGGGCGGACAGCGTCGCCACGGTGCGAGAGATGAACCGCATCCTTGCCGACCACGGCGATCGACCGGTGTCCGTCGTCGTCGAACTCGGCGGCGAGCACGGACGAACCGGCGCGCGAACGACCGAGGAGGCCGTCGCAGTAGGACGGGAGATCGCCGCGTCACCGCGTCTCGCACTGGCCGGTGTGGGCGGCTACGAGGGCGCCCTGAGCCACGACCGTTCCGAGGCCGGTCTCGCGGCAGTACGTACCTACCTCGACACTCTCGCCGCACTACATCGCACCTTCGATGCCGAAGGACTGTACGGCGATCACGCCATTGTGACCGCAGGCGGGAGCGCGTACCAGGATCTGGTGGTCGAACGCCTGCATTCTCTGACCTCGGGCAACGGCGTGCGCACCGACGTCGTGCTCCGATCCGGGGCCTATGTGGCGCACGACGACGGCTTCTATTCGCAGATCTCACCGCTGACTCCCGCCCGAACCGAGACGCCGTTGGTTTCTGCGATGCACGGATGGGCCCGAGTGGTGTCACGCCCCGAGCCCGGCCTCGCATTGCTGGACGCAGGTAAGCGCGACTTTCCTTTCGACGAAGGAATGCCCGTCCCGCAACGTGTTCGAGGTAATGATGTCCTGGATCAGGCCGCGGAGGTGACGGCACTCAACGACCAGCATGCTTTTCTTCGACTACCGGCAGACGACGCCGGCGCACTTCCGGTGGGGGCGGTGCTGCGGCTCGGCCTCTCGCACCCCTGCACTGCGTTCGACAAATGGCGTCTGATCCCCGTCGTGGACGACTCGGACAGCGACGACCCACTCGTGGTCGATCTGATACACACCTTTTTCTAGGAAGCAGAACTTGATGGCGGACACACTATTTCGCGGGTTCGACGTCATCGACGGCACCGGTTCCGCGCGGCTGCGTCGGGACGTTCTCGTCCGTGATGGCACCATTGCAGCACTCGTCGAGCCCGGAAGCCTTTCCAGTGCAGACAGAATCGTCGATGCAGCACCAGGTCACGTCCTGTCCCCCGGCTTCATCGACATGCATGCACACTCCGATCTGGGGTTGCTGACCGATCCTGGGCACTTCGCCAAGATCAGCCAGGGTGTCACCACCGAGGTGATCGGACAGGACGGCATCGCGTACGCGCCCATCGACGATGCGACGTTGGACGTCATCCGGCGACAGATCGCCGGGTGGAACGGCAATCCCGTCGATCTGGACTTCTCCTGGCGAACGGTTGCCGAGTATCTCGCCCGACTCGACCGAGGCATCACCCCGAACGCCGCATATCTGGTTCCGCAGGGAACGCTGCGCTACCTGGCCGTCGGTGCCGATCGACGTCCCGCAACGCCGTCCGAGATCACCCACATGCAGGAGTTGCTGGCGCAGGGCCTGCAGGACGGTGCCGTCGGAATGTCGAGCGGACTCACCTACACACCCGGAATGTATGCCGACACAAGCGAATTACGAGCACTGTGTGAGGTAGTGGCAGACTTCGGCGGGTTCTATGCCCCCCACACCCGGTCGTACGGCGCGGGTGCGCTCGACGCCTACCAGGAGATGCTCGATCTCTCCAGAGAAACCGGATGCGCCCTGCATCTGACCCACGCAACGATGAACTTCGGTGTCAATCGTGGTCGGGCACGTGAATTTCTCGATCTTGTCGACTCCGCGATCGCCGACGGCTGCGACGTCACGCTCGATACGTATCCGTACCTACCCGGGGCCACGACTCTGTCTGCGCTGCTGCCGAGTTGGGCGATGTCGGGTGGGCCGGACCGAGCGCTGGAACGACTCGACGATCCGGCCGAGCGTCGCCGCATAGCGCAGGACGTCGATGTCGACGGCTCGGACGGCTGCCACGGAGTCACCGTCGAGTGGGAGACGATTCAGCTCAGCGGAGTATCGAACCCGGAACTCGACCGGTACGTCGGTCGCACGATGGCCGACATCTCGGCGGACGAAGGGCTCGAGCCGGTCGACGTGTTCTTCGACTTTCTACGCCGCGACGCTCTGGCCACGACCATCCTGCAGCATGTCGGGCACGAGGAGAACGTTCGCGAGATCATGCAGCATCCGCGCCATATGGGCGGCAGTGACGCCATTCTCGTAGGCGAAAAGCCACATCCGCGTGCGTGGGGAACGTTCCCCCGCTATCTGGGCCACTACGTGCGGGACGAGCAACTGCTCTCACTAGAGGAGTGCATCAATCACCTCACGGGTCGTCCGGCTGCACGGTTACGACTGCGCAGGCGCGGCACGATCGCCGTGGGTCATGCTGCCGATCTCGTGGTGTTCGACCCGGACACCGTTCGAGACACCGCCACGTTCGAAGAGCCCAAACAGCAGGCCGAGGGAATCAGCCACGTGATGGTCAACGGCTCGTTCGCGATAGACGATTTTCTTCCCACCCACTCCTTGGCAGGCCATGCCCTGCGTATGGACTCAGCCAGAAAGCAGACGTCGTGAATGCACTGACGGCAATTCTCGAAGACCGCGCACTTGCCGTGGTGCGCGCGCCGCACATCTCGGATCCCGCCGCACTCGCACACGCCCTGGCCGGCGGCGGAATTCGCGCTGTGGAGCTCACGTTCACCACGCCGGGAGTCCTCGACCTCATCCGGGCCGCATCCGATGCGGGTGCCATCGTCGGGGCCGGAACGGTCCTCACAGCCGATCAAGCCCGGGCCGCCCTGGACTCGGGTGCCAGTTTCGTCGTGACACCGGGGCTGCGGTCAGACGTCGCCGCCGTGGTGACCGCCGCGCGCATACCGCTGATGATGGGGGCACTCACCCCGTCCGAGGTGATGACCGCGCTCGACCTCGGTGCAGACGCGGTGAAGATTTTCCCGGCGCGCACCGTCGGACCGGCCTATTTCAAGGATCTGCTCGGTCCGTTCCCGGATGCACGTCTGGTCCCGTCCGGCGGCGTCAACGCCGCAAATGCCGCACACTTTCTGGCAGCCGGAGCAGTGGCAGTAACTGCCGGCACGGATGTGGTGCCGCCGAATTCTGTTGCTACCGCTCAGTGGGACGACATCGCAGCACGAGCCCGGGCATTCGTCCACGCCATCGAAACCGCCAACGAGAAAGAACTGTCATGAATTCTGCCGTCGACTGGCTGAGAACCTCGACAACCGGCCTTCTGGTGCTGTGCGGCATAGCAATCGCCGTGTTGCTCGTCGTGATCATCAAGATCAAACTGGAACCGTTCGTCGCACTGCTCATCGTCGGACTCGGCCTGGCCCTGGCTGCCGGTCTTCCGGTCAATCAAATCGTCGGAACCGCGATCAAGAGCAACGAGTCGTTGCTCGAGACCGGCTTCGGCGGAATTCTCGGGCATATCGCCGTCATCATCGGCCTCGGCACCGTACTGGGGGCCATACTCGAAAAGTCCGGCGGCGCACAGGCGTTGACCGCCAAATTGCTCGGAATATTCGGTGAGCGCGGCGCACCCGTCGCGATGGGCCTGCTCGGATTGATCTTCGGTATCCCGGTGTTCTTCGACATCGGCATCTTCGTGCTCGCCCCGCTGGTGTACGTCGCTGCGCGCCAGGGCGGAAAGTCGCTGGTGCTGTACGCGTTGCCGATGCTCGCCGGTTTGTCGATGACGCACGCATTCTTGCCGCCGCACCCCGGGCCGGTGGCACTCGGTGGACTGCTCGAGGTCAATCTCGGTTGGCTGATCCTGTTCGGCTTCATCTGTGGCATACCAGGATTCATCGCTGCGGGCCTGGTGTGGGGAAACTGGATCGGCAAGCGGATCATTGTCGAGGTTCCGGACGACTTCATCAACGACGGGGACGACTCGCCCCGCGACTCGAACGGTGGCGCCGGTGCCGTCACCACCGCACGACCGGTGGTCACGACGCCTCCCTCGGTGGGCACCATCGGCGCGATCATCGCAGTGCCGCTGGTCCTCATCCTCGGTGCCACCTTCGGCAGCATCCTCCTCGACCCGGGCAATCTGCTCGAAGTGCTGACATTCTTCGGCACTCCGGCCGTCGCGCTGCTCATTGCCGTGCTGATCGCGTTCTACGTTCTGGGTATACGCCGCGGGTCCACCGTTCAGCAGCTGAGCAAGCTCACAGGTGAGTCGCTGCGCCCGGTGGGCATGCTGTTGCTCGTCGTCGGCGCGGGTGCTTTCTTCGGAAAGGTCATCTCTGCCACAGGGATCGGCACTGCACTGGCCGACACCATGGCAGCAGCAGGTCTACCGATCATCGTCCTGGCGTACATCATCAGTTGTGCACTGCGTGTCGCACAGGGTTCGGCCACCGTCGCGATCGTCACCACCGGTGGCATCGTGGGCCCACTCGTCGCAGCGCAGGACTACTCGGCCCCCGCCGTCGCATTGATCGCCATGTCCATCGCAGCGGGCTCGATCATCGCGAGCCACGTCAACGACGGAGGCTTCTGGATCATCTCGAAGTTCTTCAACCTCACCGTCAAGCAGACGCTACAGACGTGGACCGTCCTCGAGACGATTCTGTCCGTGGTCAGCTTCGCGGTTGCCGGCATTCTCTTCGCGATCATCGCCTAGCCCGACGGCGCGGTCGGGTGCCGATGTCGGCACCTGATCGCGCCACTGGGAGTGCACCTGATCACCGACGAAGTGCGTGTTCTCTGCCGACATCTCCCGGCTCCCCGACCGTCCGACGAGATCGTCTATTCGATCGTCCAGGCTGTGGGCGCGAGCCATGGCGTCCGACGTACGTGCTTCACCCTCCGAAGATTCGACCAGATCGGCCAAACGAACCAACGCAGCCACTCGTCCCGTCAATTGGGTCCATACGACTTCCAGTGCGCGGCGACGTGATTCGACCTGTTCCGCCGTGTCCTCGTCGACCATCGTCCGACCTATACGGATCAACTCGTCCCCCACCGAGCGCAAAGACGTTGCATCGACCGAGATTTCGGCGAGCTCGACGAACAGATCGACCTGGCTTCGCTGAAACTCGAAGTACGTCGACTGCCACGCCGGCGAGCGATGTATGCGATCGAACGAGGTGCCCGCGAGAAACAGCAGCGTGTCGTAGCGGTCCGAGAATCGGTCGTCTTTGCGATCGATCAACTGATCGACCACCCCGGCTGCCCACTGCACCCGTTTGTCGATGGGCGTTCTACGTGCAAGCGTGCTGACTCGATCCTTTGCGGCGTCCGCCAACGTCAGACCTCGCTCGGCGAGCACCCCGTACTTGAGGGGTGCGGGCGTGTGCATCAATGCATCGAAGACCGCGTCGCGCTGTTCCAGGTCGAGATGAATACCTTCGCGACGTTCCTTGCGTGCCGCGCGGACGCCGTTGGCGTAGTGCCGGTTCGACATCACCACCGTGGTTCGCAGATGCTCGATCCGCTTGTTCGACTCCGCGACTCGCAACTTGTAGACCAAGGCCGCGCCGGGCTTACCCGACGAATCCTTGGCACGCCATCGATCTCGCTCGTCCACCAACTGCCGCAAGGTTCCGAATCCCCCGACCGACGGGAGAGAACGCCCCGCACGCCACCGAGCGATGAGCACCGTTCTGGTTGCTCCGTCGACCCTGCCCGCCGCGACGGCCGTTGCGGCGGCGTCGGACAAGGGCTCGGAATGGCCGGGTAGCCGACAGTCGGCACAGAGGCGATGCACCCGGTCATCGAATCGAGCGCGCTGCTGTGCCGAATCGCCTGCATCGAACTGAGACATCATTTCTCCTCGGTCGCACCGCGGTCCGGCGTGCTCGCCGTCGAGTGTTCCAGAAAGTTCAGATCAACCCCTTCAGGGTTTCTTCCGTGTGAGGCTTCTTCTCGGCCAGCAAGGTGCGCGCCTCGTCCAGCCCCTCCCAGACATTCCACATCAGTACCCCGCGCACGACGGCATCGTCGTCGAGGTAGTAGACGACGCCTTCTTTGCCGATCGTCTTCCAGTCCTCCACCGTGTTCATCGACGTTGCCACCGTTCCGATTGCCTGGTAGCCGTCGTCGTACACGTCGGAGTAGAAGTACGGAGTGTAGGTGTAGGCCGCGCCGGCACCTGCCATGTTGCGGCCCGCCGCTTTGCCCATCTCGGTGGCGTTGTCCACGTGCTCGATGCGTCGGCGACCGAGGATGGCGTCCGGATAGTTGGCCACGTCGCCGGCCGCGTAGATGTGCTCGTCCGCGGTGCGCAGGAACTCGTCGACGACGATGCCGTTGTCCACCTCGAGACCTGCCGCCTCGGCCAGGTCTGTGCTGGGCCGGACACCGAGGCCGAACACGACCCCATCTGCTTCGACCGCGGACCCGTCGTCCAATTGCAGTTGAACACGAGCCGAAGCCTCCGCACCCGACGTGACCTTGGTTCCTCGGCGCACGGTGACCCCGTGATCGGAGAACCCTTTGTCGAACCCGGCGGCCAGCGAGCGGGGGAACATGTGGCTGCCCACGACGTCGTCGGACGTGACGAGGGTGACTTTGACACCCTGCTGAGACAGCGCTGCTGCGATTTCCGTTCCGATGTAGCCGCCGCCCACCACCGCTATGTGCTCCGCGGTCTCGGTCAGTTCCCGCAACATCCGGTAATCGGCGAAGGTGCGGAAGTAGATCACTCGCGGACTGGGCGACAGGTCGATCTGCGTGGGCGCTGCGCCGGTTGCGAACAAGAGCGTTCCGTACTCGTGGTTCTCGCCGGCCGCTGTCGTGACCGCCTGCTTCGACCGGTCAACCGACGCGATACGCGTACCCGTATGGACCTCGGCACCGGTGTCCGAGGCGGTGCCGAGCGGAACCTGATCACGGCCGAAATCGCTGTCGGTCCACAACTTCTTCGACAACGCGGGGCGCGTGTACGGCTCGTCGGAATCGGCTCCGAAGATCCCGATGGAACCCGTTGCGTCGTGTTCACGAATCCCACGAGCAGCACTGTCGGCAACCATTCCGCCGCCGATGATCAGGTAGTCGTATCGCATCGCTCACTCCTTGCACGTGGGGGTATCGACGACCTGGCTACCCGGAACGGCGTGAGCGCAACCACTCCGACGCCTCGGTTCGGAAGGCCGGAGAAAATCGAACCGAACGAACTGTATGCAGCATCACACCCCGTAAAGGTTGGCCCAGGCCCGTCCAGTGGGCATCTTGGTTTGCGAGACGAAACATCGCGTTCACACATTTTGGGTTGTAACGGTTCGGCTCGGACGAACGACTCACACCTCAGGACGCGAACAAAAGGAGACGATGTGACTGTTCAGATCGATTCGCTCGCAGCCGGCACCAGCAATGCCGACAACGCGATCGCAGACGTCGACCAACTCTTCGACGAAGTTTCAACGCTGGACGCCAACATCCTCGACGCCATCGAGCGCCGCACCCGCTTGGCGCGCACCCTCGCTGCCGTGACGCCCGACGCCACCGTGTCGGACACCACAGCAGACCCCTACGCCGATCTCGGCAACGACGGCCGAGTTTTCTCGCGGATGCTTTCCCGCCTCGCGCAGATCACTCGGTAACGTCCTTCCCCCTTTATTTCGCAGTCCGCGGCCCCGTCGAGCACGTCTCGGCGGGGCCGCGTCGTGTCTGGGCAAGGCACCGGTGAATTTGTCGACGGACCGTTGTCTGTACCGGCACGACCGTTGTTCGACGGTCGTGCCGGTACCCGACGAATAGGTGTCATCCATGTCCCGTTTGCTGTTCGCCAATATGCCCGTCCGCGATGTCGTGGCCACCCGCGCATTCTTCGAGGGTCTCGGGTTCGAGTTCAACGACATTTTCAGCGACGAGAACACCGCCTCGATGATAGTCAGCGACCAGGCCACGGTGATGTTTCTGGCCACATCGAGGTTCGGGGATTTCATCTCCGATTCGATCTGCGACACGACGTCGGCTCGTGAGGTACTGATGTGTATTTCGGCCGACAGCCGCGCCGAGGTCGACTCACTCACGGACGCGGCCATCGCCGCGGGTGGATCGAAGTGGATGGAACCGCAGGATCATGGGTTCATGTACGGCCGAGCATTCCGTGATCTGGACGATCACGTGTGGGAAGTGATGTGGATGGACCCCTCGGCCGTTCCGACGAGCTGATGTCGCTCAGAGGCGGTCGGGCAGTCCGAATCGATCGAACAGCGACAGATCGAAGAAGCAGGCGACATGCCCGACGCCTCGAGCGTCGACGTCGAGAACGTGTAGTTGGAACGGTCGATGTATTCCGTCCTCGCCCACCATGTAGAGCCCGTACGCAGGTTGACCGTTCGCTGATGTCGCCACCATCCGCATGTCGCCCGCTCCCTGTGCGGGGCAATTGTTTCGGATGAGAGATCCGATCGTCTCGGCTCCCTGATACCAGCCGACGAACGGGGGCATCTCCCACACAGCGTCCGAGGTGAAGAGTGTGACCAGCCGGTCGATGTCGTAACGCTCGAAGCACTCCACGTATTGGGCCAGGAGCTGGCGCAGTTCGGCAGATTCGATGGGTTCCACGTTGTCCAGTTCCGGAGCGATCTCTTCGAGTCGCTCGCGGGCCCGCTGCAGGAGGCTGTTGACCGCAGTGGTCGTCGTGGCGAGAACCTCGGCGACCTCGGAGGCCTTCCACTGCAACACCTCGCGCATCAACAGCACTGCGCGTTGTCTCGACGACAGATGCTGCAGCGACGCGACGAACGCGAGGCGAACCGACTCCCTCCCCACCACCAACGTGGCCGGGTCGTTCGAGTCGGCCAGATCCGAGTCGGCAATCGGTTCGAGCCACGGCACCTCGTTGTTCTGCACGAGTTCGTCGGTCGGGCCCGAACTCGGCGCGCCGAGTCCGGTAGGAAGCGGACGCTTTGCTCGCCCCTCGAGGGCGGTGAGGCACGTGTTCGTTGCGATTCGATACAGCCAGGTGCGCAGCGACGATCGGCCCTCGTACTTGGCGTACCCCCGCCAGGCGCGGATGTAGGTCTCCTGGAGCATGTCCTCGGCGTCGTGGATGGACCCGGTCATGCGGTAACAGTGCGCCAACAGCTCGCGACGGAACGGATCGAACTGCGCGACGAAGTCGTCGTTCTGCACAGATGCCACGGTCATGCGGAAGAGCTTAAACCGGGTTCGGTCGCATCGACGGCCGATCGCGCGCCACCGCCGGGATTGGTCGGGCCTCTGGGTTAACCTCGGCTCGTGACATCGCTCAGCAGCATCGACGACTTGGTAGAAGAGCTGTATCTGCATCGTCGTCGCGCGTGGGAAGCCGCACTCGTCACCGCACAGAATTTTCTCGAAACCATCGCCGACGAGATACTCGAAGATGTCGACCGAGACAGACTCAATGCCCAGGCCGCGCGGATCAAGGACCCTGGCAGATCTGCCGACAAACTCCGTCGCTATCTGTCCGAGGGACGCATCAGCGAACCGCACGACGCCGACGCCGTGGCCGACGCACTGCCCGATCTGGTCGGCATCAAGGTGCTGTGCAAGACCCCACGGGACCAGCTCTCGTTCGTCACCGCACTCGAGCGCGCGTGTACCGATCCGAAATGCTCGGTGCGGTTCGCGCAGCCTCCCACCGACTACGTCTCGTTTCCCAAGCCGAGCGGATACCGGGCATATCACGCTGTGCTTGTCGTACGAGTGGCCACTCATCAGGGCGACCTCGACGTGAAGGTGGAGGTTCAGGTCAAGACTCGGCTGCAGGACGCGTGGGGCGAGCTGACCCATGAGGACATGTACAAGCCCGGTGAAGCACTCAAACCGACCAAGAAGCACACGGATTACGCCGCGCACATGGCGCACCTGCTCGATCAGGTCGACGCCATGGCCGACGATCTCGCCGCGCAGCTCGACTCGCTGACCGCCGCCTCGAAGGACGGCAGCGTGGTGGCACCCGACCCGATCCCCAAGGACCCCGACTTCATCCGGGCACGCGTCACGCGCACCGGCCCTCGCTACGCCCTGGCCGTCGGTCCGGACGGGCGCCGTGGGCTCGTCCCCGCACGGTCGGTCAAAGCCGTGATCGGCTCGACCGATCGCATCGCAGTCAACGATTACCTCGAGGTGGGCGACTACATCGACGTCGTCGTGGAGGACTCCGAGGACGCGCTGTACTACCACCTGACCTCGCAGCCGCCGCGGCGCACGCAAGGAAAGAAACGCAAGCGCTGACCGGCGTTTCTCAGGAAGATCTCACGTCGGTCCGGTAGACATGCCATCTCGTGACCACTACCGAGAAATCCCAGGTCGTCACCGACGGCGATAGCGTCGCCGCAACTACGACCGGCACACGTGTCATCGGCCGTCTGCGCAGGAGACTCCGGTCTCCCGATGTGATGGTCCCGACCGTCGCGTTCGTGCTCCTTGCATCGCTGTACTCGACGATGTCCGTTCTCGGCCACCGTCAACTGCGCACATCGGGCTTCGACCTCGGTATTTTCGTGCAGCAGGTGGCGTCGTACTCGCAGTTCCGGGCTCCGACCTCCGATCTGCTGGGCACCGGCTACAACACTCTCGGCGATCACTTCTCGCCGATCACGGCCCTGCTCGGCCCGGTGTATCGCGTCTTCCCTCATGCCGAAACGCTGCTCATCGCTCAGGCGGTTCTGTTCGCGCTCGCGGTGATTCCGATCAGCCGATTGGCGGTGCAGAAATTCGGCACTGTCGTCGGAACAGTGATTGCCGGCGCGTTCGGCCTGTCGTGGGGCGTACAAGCCGCGCTGAACTTCGACTTCCACGAAGTGGCCTTCGCGATGCCGTTATTGGCGATGTCCCTGGTGGCTCTCGTTCGCGAACGCTGGGTGCCCGCTCTGACATGGGCTCTTCCGCTGGTGTTCGTCAAAGAGGACATGGGTTTGACCGTCGTCGTCATCGGCGCGCTGGTTGCCCTATTCACCACCGGCCGTCCGCGCATCCTGGGAGCGATGACCGCGGTGTGGGGGCTGACCTGGGTGATAGTGGCCGTCAAGGTGATCGTTCCCGCGCTGAGCTCCGACGACTCGTACGGCCAGGGCTCGAAATTGCCGCCCATCGGCGAAGGGATCGCCGATACCGCGCACGGGCTGGTTGCCGGAGACTCCCGGGCCGCAACGGCGTTTCTGCTGCTTGCCGTCACGGGGTTCTTCGCGCTGCGCTCTCCACTCCTGCTGGTCGCGGTACCGACGGTTGCCTGGCGTTTCCTCAGCGACAACACCAACTTCTGGAAACCGATCTATCACTACAACGCCATTCTGATGGTGATCGTCTTCGTCGCCCTGATCGACGCCTTGGCACGCAGCGAGCGCCACGCCCAGCTGACCGAACGAGGTCGACGAGCGATCGTCGCCTTCGTCGCTGCGTTCGCACTGGTGGCGCTACCGTTCCTGCCCATGTCGCGGATGGTGCACGCCGAGGAGTGGCGTGTCGATCCACAAGCAGCCACTGCCCGCGACATCTCGGCCTGGATCCCCGCCGGTGACCGCGTTGCGGCGTCGAACAACCTCGTGGCACAACTCGTCGCCGACCACGACGTCTCGGTGTTTCCGCAGCGACCGACCGACTCGACCGTCCCGGACTGGATCGTCGTCAACCGAGAACGCCCCGCGGGTTGGCCGACCGACGAACGCGGCGATCGGCAGGCGATCGACCGGGCACTGACCACTGGATACGACGTCGTCTACTCCGTGGACGGTATCGAGGTGCTGCACCGCAACTGAGCGGTCCCTACTAAGGTTTCGATCAGTTCGGGCATTTCGATACCGCGGGGTTCTCGAACTCTCGACATTCGACCGATCACGACAGCTACGGCAAGGCAGGTACAGGACATCGACGCTCGAACCGGCGACCTCGGCACCACCCGAACAGCATCGAAGCGGTCACCGTGGAATCGGAAGAATCCGTACCGCGCGCAGGTGTCGAGCAACCGATTGCTGTCCGGTCCCACCTCTGCGAAAGAAGTACGACACTTCTCGATCGACCTCGGTGACAGCGGAATCACCTACGAGGCGGGAGACGGATTCGGCGTCAAACCCGTCAACGACGCAGCACTGGTCTCGGCCGTCATCGACCGTCTCGGTGTCCCCGCAGACACGGCCGTCCACACCAAGTCCGGAGAAATCAGCCTCGCCCAGGCACTGACCACCGAATACGAAATCGGCATACCGTCGATGGACCTGATAGAAGCCATCGCCGAGCGGGCCGGTGATGCCGAACTCGACCACGTGCTGCAGAACGGCGACCGGGCGTCGTTCGACGCGTGGACATGGGGACGCGACGTCGTCGACGTTCTCGACCTCGATCGGTCGGGTGCTCTCGACCCCGCTGAATTCCTGGGCCTGCTCCGTCCCCTGCAGCACCGCGTCTATTCGATCTCGTCGTCGCCGACAGCGCACGAGGGAAGCGTTCACCTCACCGTGTCGACCGTGAGATACCGATCGGCCGAGCGAGATCGCGGCGGGGTGTGCTCGACGTACTTGGCAGATCGTGTCGGCGACGCGCAGGAAGCGGGAGTGTTTCTCTCGGCCAACAAGTCGTTCCGACTTCCTTCCGACGACACTCCGATCATCATGATCGGTCCGGGCACCGGAGTAGCACCGTTCCGTGCGTTTCTGCAGGAACGTCGGGCTCGCGGTGCGTCGGGCCGAAACTGGCTGTTCTTCGGGGACCAACATCGAGCGAGCGACTTCCTTTACGAGGACGAACTCACGGACTTCGAGCGTGACGGTCTGTTGACCAGGCTGGATCTGGCGTTCTCGCGCGACCAGTTCGAGAAGATCTATGTACAGCACCGCATGCGCGAGGCTGGAAAACAGCTGTACGGCTGGCTCGAAGAAGGCGCACAGATCTACGTCTGCGGAGACGCGTCACGCATGGCGCAGGGAGTCGACGAGGCACTCCACGAGGTCGTCGCCGAACACGGTGGGCGCTCCTCCGACGCCGCGGAGGACTACGTGAACGACCTCAAGCGCGCCAAGCGCTATCTGCGCGACGTCTACTGACGGGCCGTTCTTGTCGGACCCCCTCGCTACCGTCACGGGCACAGCAATGAAGTTCTCGTCCGAGTAGAGGGTGTGCACCGTGAACGCAGTGCAGAACGACCATTTCGACTCCACCACCGCGCGTGCATGGGGCACGTTCACCGAGAATCTGCACGCGCACCTGCGGTCGCTGCCGATGCGGGACTACATCACTGTCATGGCCGCGCAAGCCAGCCCGGGCGAGCGCGGGCTCCGGCCGTACATCGACATCGCAGCAACTCGAGACGGGGCCCTGGTGTCGATCGCGTCGCTGCCCTCGCTGCTGTATCCAGAGGCACCCGAGTCGGTCACCCTCGACGTTCAATTGCTCGACTTCGGGTGGCTGGACCGAGGCAAGCCCGTCGCAGACGGGTCGGTCATCGATCTCACGCGAACGGATTCGAGGGCCGACGCTGCTCTCGTCGCCGAAATGGTGACCCGGGCGTTCCGCGAGCTGTGGAACGTTCCCCATCCGTCGTTTCTCAGCGTGTGGGGCGTCGCCGCAGACGGAGCCGCCTCGGGGCCGATCGACCTCCAGCGCGGAATCGTCGGCGTCCGGTCCAGCACTGCCGGGGACAGCCGTGTCGACTCGACACCGACCGATCCCCCGTTCGACATCACCGACGTTCCCGACGAACTGCGATCACTGCACACTCTGTGCCAATTGACCGGTCGCAAACTCGACGCGCAAACAGTGCACTCGGTGTGCGTGGGGGCGGACATCGACGAACTCGGTGTACGCGCGCTCGCCCTGCATCGCTCGGCTGCCGCACACTCGGACCGCAGCGCAGCCGAGGGAACAGGCACCTCGATCGCGGTGTGGACGGGACTGGCCCGAACCTGGCTGTTGGTTGCCCGCAGTATCGCAGCTGCGGCCGGATCGGACCAGCACGCCTGTCGCTGAACTGCTACAGAATCCTTCGCCGCAATCCGCTGGCCCGCAGGACCTGACGTTCGACTCCGGCTCGGATGGCCTCCTCGGTGCCGATCACCCGTACATGCGACCGCGCACGGGTGATCGCGGTGTAGAGCAACTCGCGAGTGAGCAGAGTCGATGCCTCGGCGGGCAACAGAACCGACACGGTGTCGTACTGGCTGCCCTGGCTCCGGTGAATCGTCATCGCGTACACGGTCTGGACGGCAGAGAGGACGTTCGGGTGAATGAGAACGTGGCCGCGACCCCGCGCGAAAGCAGCCATCGGAGTTCCGTTCTCACCCGACACCACAACACCCGTGTCTCCGTTGTAGATTCGCGCTTCGTGATCGTTGGCCGTCACCAGCAGCGGCTGACCGGGGTACCAGTAGGCGGGGTCGAGAAAGGTCTTGTTCGCTTCTCCCACCCACTCGAGTGCCAGCCGATCCCACAGCGCAACGCCCCACCGCCCCTCACGGTGCGCGCACAGAAGTCGATGCTTCTCCAGTCCCAGCAGCGCCGCGGCGGCGTCACCGCGGGTTGCCGCCGCTGTGACCTCGGCGGCGGTATCGACCACGTCGGCCCGCAATGCGTCGGTGTCCTCGGGTGCATGGAACGAGATCTGGTCGTCACCGGATTCGAGTAATTTCATCACCTCGTCACCGCGGCCGTCTCGAACTGCGACGGCCAGACGGGCGATCGCGCCACCGAATCGTCGACCGCGGCTGAGCCGAACCACTCCGCCGCGCAACCTGTCTCGCTCGAACGCACTGAGCGCCGCCTCGTCCGGATCCTCGGCTGCGTCGAAATCCGCGTCGACCAGGTGCGCCAACACAGGGTTCTCGGTGCCGGTGACCGGCCGTGCCACGAGGTCGGCCAACACTGCTCCGGCGTCGACGGACGTCAACTGATCGGGATCGCCCACCAGTATCAACCGCGATTCCGGTCGAACTGCTTCGAGCAGTCGGCACATCATCGTCAACGACACCATCGACGTCTCGTCGACGACCACCACGTCGTAGGGCAGTCGATTGTGGGAGTCGTGACGAAACCTCGTCTTGCTGCCCGGTTTCCACCCGAGCAGGCGATGCAGAGTCATTGCTTTCAGTTCTGCCGGGAGGCCCAGCAGTCCCGCTTGCTCGGCCACCGACTCCTGCAGACGAGCGGCAGCCTTGCCGGTGGGGGCGGCAAGACCGATTCTCACATCGCTGCCGTGTTCTCGAACCAACAGCGCCAGAATTCGAGCCACCGTGTGGGTCTTACCGGTGCCCGGCCCGCCGGCTATGACAGTGGTCCAGTGCGTCGCCGCGAGGGCTGCTGCAATGCGTTGTCGATCGGGAGGGGTGGTGGGTGCGCCGGATTCGTCGATGAACAATTCGGCCAACGCACGGTCGATCTTTGCACCGTCGACGACGGGGTGCGACTGCGATCGAGCGTCGAGTATGCCTCGAACTGTGTTCTCCTGCAGGTGATATCGATCCAGGTACAGCAGTTCACCCAGGTCGGTGCGCACCAGCTTCAGCGGCGTCAGCGGCCCGTTGGCGCTGCCGACCACGAGCGGGCTGACCGCCAACCCGTCGAGAACGTCGGACAGATCGGGCCAGGGAAGAAGGCTTGGATCCACGTCCGATTCCTCGTCCACCGTCACATCCCGCAGGCGCTGCAGGTCGAGACATATCGATCCTGATCGCACTGCGCGCACTGTCAGAGCCGTGGCGAGCAGCACCGGTTCGGAGGCTTCCCCGGCCAGGGCACCGAGCCGCAACGCCACGTGCACGTCGGCCGCTGTCAGTACACCGGCGTCGTTGAAGGACCGCAGAATTCCGCTGCCGCGCAGCGCCGTCGAGACACTCGTCATCGTTGCACCTTTCCGGCGAGCAGATCCGACAACTCGACCACCAGTGCCGCAGGCGGATCCCAGTCGAACACACCGCAGCCGGCCGGAGTCTGCGGCCCCACCATGCCCCGAACGAACAGGTACCGTACTCCGCCGAGATGCGTCTCCGGCCGGTAGTTCGGTTGACGCCATCGCAAATACCTGTGCAACGCAACGGCATACAGAATGGCCTGCAGCGGATAGTGCGACCGAATCATCTCCTGCGCCATCTTCTCGCGCGTGAAATTGCCGGTCGTCAGATCGCCTCGGGCCAGGCGGTTGGTCTTGTAGTCGACCACGATGTAGCGAGGGCCGGGTACCCGAAGAACGGAGTCGATACTCCCGGTGAGAAAGCCGCGCAGTGGGGTGGCTTCCACTGCATCGAGCAGATCGGCGTAGTCCGCGAGGACATCCGCCGGGTCGAGATGTCGACGCAGCAGCTGCGCAACCGATGTCAGAGTCACACTCGATTCCACCGGGTCGTCGCCTCCGGCCAAAGGCAGTTCGAAATCCAGCTCGGCCAGGTGGTCGTTCGGCGCGATGTCGGCCAGCGTCCCGAAGCCCAGCGGTGTCTGCATCACCGGCAACAGGGCGGCTGCCAGAGCCGTCGGATCGACATCTGCCATCCGTGAGGCAACGGCAGCTCTGCAGCGTTGCTCGAGTTCGGACAGTAGATCGGCTGCGGAGGTATCGACGTGTTCGAGGGCCTCGTGCACCAGCGTTCCGAATGCGGCACCGGCCGGCATTCCGTTCATAGGTGACGCGATCCCGTCCACGGTCTCGTCTGGGTTCGCGCTTCCCAGCGGAGGTTCGACAGGCTCATCCGCTTTCTCGGGCCGCTCGGCCTCACTGGTCACCCCCACCTCCGGCTCGACGGGCGACGCATCGTGCGCGTGAGCCGTCAAGGCCGAGTAGGACGTTCGACGCCACAGCAAATCCAGAGCACGCCCGAAGCGAGCGGCAGTGACGTCGCGGTGTTCCTCCTCGGGTCGAACCCACTGCTGATCCGAGGGTGGTGTGGGGCCGACTGCCTCGATCGAGATCAGATCCGCTGACGGACCGACCCAGGATTGCACGCGGTTGGCGGTAGTGGCGTCGTCGAGCACCTTGTACGACGGCTCCGGCTGCGCAATCCCCGGAATGCGGCCGAACAGCATGCGGTGCAACGACGACGTAGCAGTGTTGCGTCCCGGTGCCCACCACAACACCACCTGGCACTGGGCTCTGGTGAGTCCCACGTACAGCAGCCGTAGTTCTTCTCCGGCTTCTTCACGATCGTTGACAAGCTTTCGTGCTGCGTAGCCGGCCCCGGAGGGACCGCCGACGTCCCGGATGCGGTGGCCGTCCTCGTGCAGCAGCAGGGTCGACGGTGAGCTGAAGTAGAGAGTGTCCCAGGCGTACGGAAGGTAGACGACGGGAAATTCCAGCCCCTTGCTCCCGTGCGTTGTCATGATCTGCACTGCCGCCGAGTCACTGTCGAGCCGGCGACTGCGATCGGTGGACCCGCCGGCTGCCGGTTCCTTGATTCGATCGGTGAGCCACCGAGTGAGAGCGGTGATTCCGTACGATTCGGATACCGCTGCGCGATTGAGCAGTTGGGCGATGTGCCGCAGGTCGGTCATCGTGCGCTCCCCCGCCTCGACCGCGAGCAACCGAGCATCGAGACCCGACTGCGCCGACACCCGCTCGAACACTGCCGCGAAACCCGCCTCGTCGAACAGCACGGAGTACTCACGCAGCCGGCTGCTCACCTGAGACAGAGCGTCCTCGGCCCCGGAATCGAGTTGGGCGGCAGTCCAACCGAGCAAAGGTGTCAGGGCTGCGAGTCTGACGCGGTCGGTGCGGTGCGGTTGTTCGATCGCTTGCAGTAGCCACAACCAGTGTCGAGCACTGTCGGTGCCGAAGACGCTGGTGCTGCTCGACACCACCGACGGCACACCCACTGCGTCGAGCGCATCTCGAATCAGCGCAACCTGTTTGGTCGTGCGAGTCAACACCGCGATGTCCCGCGGTTCGACCGTCCTCGGCCCGTCCGGCCGGTCCATGACGGCGTTCCCGGACAGGAGCGTCACGATCTCGGCCGCCACATCTGCAGCCACCCGAGAGCGGAGTCGATCCACCGCCGGGAATCCCGAACGCAACGGTCCTGCTCCGGTTCGGGGCAGATAGCGCAGCCGCAACGGAGGATGTCCTGTCATGCGCGAGAACGGGTTCCGCGCTTCGACGCGATGGACGACGATGTCGTCGTGTCCGAGGGCGGCACCTCCGTAGAGATGGTCCAACGCGTCGAGGAGCCCGGAGTCGCTACGCCAGTTCGCCGCCAGCTCGTACAGATGATCGGCCGACTGCACCGCATCCAGATAACTCAGCACTTCGGCACCGCGGAAAGCGTAGATGGCCTGCTTCGGATCTCCGACGAGGATCAAAGTCGTGTAGCCGTGAAAGGCCCGGCGCAGGATGTCCCACTGCATGGGGTCGGTGTCCTGGAATTCGTCGATCAACACGACACGGAACCGGTCTCGCACGCGCGCGCATGCTGCCTCCCCGTGCACGGGATCGGACAACACCGAGTGCAACAGTCCGAGTAGATCGTTGTAGTCGCGGATGCCGAGAAGACGTTTGCGACGCTCGACCTCACGGCGGGCCTCCCGAGCAAACTGCACCCGCAGGGCGGCTTCCCGGTTGCCGTCGTCACCGTCGAGGTCGGGGTACAGGATCGACTGTTGATCTCCGACGGCTGCCGCGGCCAGTTGTTGGGCGTCGCGTCGCCCGAACGGTGGTGCCTCGTCGTCGCCGCTGAACATCTGCAGATACAGATCGTCGACCACCTGCTCGAGCAGATCCGACACCGACTCGACGAACGTGGATTCGGGTTCGCGCTCACCCGCGATACCCAGCCCGTCGAGCATGCGTTGGCAGAAGCTGTGCGTGGTGACGATCGTCCCGGCGTCGAAGTCCGACAGCGCTTTACGCAGTCGCCGGCGCCGCCTGTCCACTTCCTCGTCGTCTGCCGCGGCGAGAAAGGCGACGAGAGGGTCGCGCGCACCACGCGCAGAGTCCGGATCACCGAGGTCTCGGGCGATCGACGCGAACCGGCTGCGGGTGCGATCGCGCAGTTCCTGGGTCGCGGCGCGACTGAACGTCACCAGCAGTAGATCCGAGATCTCGGCCAGTCCTTCGGCGATATACCGCGCCGCAAGTCCGACGATCGCGTACGTCTTGCCCGTTCCGGCGCTGGCCTCGAGCACGGTCGTCCCGGTCGGCATCGGACCGAGGAGGTCGAATCCGCGTGCGGCGGTCATGCGTTCCCCATGTTCTCTGCGGTCAGCAATGGATCCCACAACCGGCGGGAGAGAACTCCGAAGCGGCTCTGCTCGTTCGCGGGGTCGGTCTCGTCGTCGAGAGGGCTCGGATCGAGCAACGTTCCGAACGAGAGCGACGGGCCGTGCACGTATCGCAACGATCGGTCGGTGCCGTCACCGAAATCGCCGCGCCACGCCCAACCGGCAGATTCGTAACCGTCCTCGATCGATCCGCCGCCGAACCGCTTCTCCGCGTAGGCAGCTGCCGTCCCGGTCGAGATCGGCAGCGGCGCAACCAATCCGCGATCCCGCAGGTCCACCACGTCGCGGAGTACCGCGAGGGGATTCGGAGGGGTCGTCAGGCGGGACCGGCGAGGCGGACGCATTCCGCTGGCGCGCCCGATGGTGACCGCGCTCCACTCCCCCGGCTCGGACGCTGCCACCGCCAGCAGACGCACCCACGCCGCGAGCCTGTGCTTGGCCGCCAGCCGTGAATAGGACGAACGCACGAGTGTCCGGTCGTGAATGCCGGTGACGGTACCGGTCAGACGTCGCCCATCACCGAGATCGACCACGATGTCGGTGGTCTCGGCCGGGCCTTCGTGAAACGGCGCGGCCGCGTCGGCGATGATTCCGACGACTCGGCGGATGTCGGACATCTCGCGTCGACCTTGATGAAACGGAGGCAACGTGCCCCGCCGCCACTCGGCGTCGGCGAATTCGCCGATGTCCGTGCCGGCCAGCACCGCTGCCAACATCCGATCGCCGATGTTCCACCGAGACAACGGATCCAGTTCGATGTCGAGACTGTCCGCCAGATCGTCTTCGAGCTCGGGAACTCGAAACCCGAGACGTTGACGCAGAAATGCCTGAACCGGATTCTCCACGAACGCGATCACGTCGGCGAGTTCCACGTCGCCCGAATTCGCTGGGGGCAATGCATCTGGCAAGAACAACGGCACCGGTACGGACGGTCGCTGCTGAGACACTGCGCCCGCCAACGCCACCGTGTCGAAGCTGAACGGGTGTCGGGCCTCGAAATTGCGAGGATCGAAGGGCTGCAGCGGATGCCGGTGTTCGACGCTACGGCCGGCGGTCACGTCGAGAACGTCCATCAACTCGCGCAGCGGGATCGCGGGCGGCTTGGTCGATCCGTCGACGGGGTCGGCACCGGTGTAGAAGAGCAGTAGCTTTTCTTCGGCGGACATCACGGCGTCGAGCAGTAGTTGGCGGTCCTCGCTGCGGATGTCGCGTTCGCCGACGGCCGGGTCGCGTGCGAGGACATCGTCTCCGTCGAGGCTGCCGACGCGGGGGAACACCTCGTCGTCGAGACCGAGAAGGATCACGACGCGGTGCGGGACCGATCGCATCGGCACCATCGTGCACACGGTGAGCTCTCCGGTGCGAAAGTTCGCTCGGGTGGGGCGGCCGGTGAGCCGGCCACCGAGCATGGCGCGCACGTCCGCCAGCCGCAGCTCGGCGGTGTCGCCGTGTTCGGTGGCCTCGGCGATCTCGCGATGCGCTTGCGCCAGTTGCCATTCGTCGGCGGTGGGCACGTCGGCAAGCAGATCGAGGGTGCGGCCGAGCTGCCGCGTCCATTCGGTCACCGGGGCGCGCCCGGACAGCGCCCGTAGTACCGAGGCGAGCCGGTCGACCAGCTCGGCGAATCGGCCCGCAAGCCCGATGTCGTTACTGTCCACGTCGTCGAGGGGCAGCGCGAGGTCGAGATAGTCGTTCCCGCTCTCGTCCGCCGCCACTCCGAGGAGGATACGGTCGAGTGCGGACTTGAAGGTGTTCTGCCGAAAGTTGTTCAAACCGAAGGATTCTCGTTGTCGCACCGTCAATCCCCAGCGGGCTCCGGACGTGGCGACCCATTCGCGGAGGCGTTCGAGGTCGTCGTCGGTGAACGAGAACTTCTGCCGCACCGGGCCGCTCGCCGCGAAATCGAGTAGTTCGCTGGCCGTCACTCGCCCCTCGGAGAAGTCGAGCACCGTCGCCACCACATTCAGTACCGGATTGGTGCGACGCAGGCCCCGATCGGCGAGCCGGACCCGCAGTCGATGACCGGGATGCACCAATGTGGCCTGGCCGAAATTGGCACGGATCAGCGGCGCATAGGTCTCGACGTCCGGGCACATGACGAGCACGTCACGGGGTTCGAGAGTCGGGTCGTCGGTGAACAGATGCAGCAGAGACTCGCGTAGCACCTCGACCTGGCGGGCAGGCCCATGACATGCGTGAATCTGCACGGTGCCGTCGGCGAGCGCTGGATCGCCGTCCGTCGTTGCGTGGGAGGGCACTTCGTCGCCGGCGATGTCGGATTGGATCGTTCCGAGCAAGGTCCGCGTTGGTTCGGGCCCTTCGTGGTGCACGGTGTGATCGGCGATCGAGCCGATGGTTGCCTGCAGTTCCCGCACGTCGCGCGACAGACTCGCCAGCATCGGGTGCTCGACGGCCAGAGCGGTCACATCGTCGCGCCGTCGGGTGGCCGCCGGGATGTCGGCGAGTGTGGCCCACATCGACGGGCTGGGGTGTGGGATCCAGATGTGGACGTCGCGGTGGTGCGCGAGCGCGTGCAGGATGTCGAGCTGGTCGGCGGTCAGCCGGGTCGGACCGAACACCGACAACCTGGACGGTAGGTCCACCGCGTTCGATTCCGATCGCAGTGTCGAACACGTATCGGGAAGGCGCTCGGCGGGACTCGGACTGCCGATTCGCTCGCGTACCAGGCTCCATATCCGCGGTTGCCACGTCAGGTCGTCGTCCAGTTCCTGTCCGAGCCCGTCGGTGAATCGTCCGGCGCGCCAGTCGCGCAGCATCTGGGGTCGCTGAGATCCGTAGGCGCGGAACAGCTCCGCGATGTGCGCGGCCGTCGACCAGCGGCGCCCTACCCGATGATCGTCCGATCCCGAACCCAGATGCTTGGAGAGCACCGCGGCCCACGGTTCGGTGCGGCAGTCGTCGATCACCGACAGCGCGGTCCACAGCACTCGATTGTGAGACCACGGGTCGTCGTCGGGATCGATGCCGTCGACCTCGGAGATGGTGCGCGCGACCAACCTCGCCGGGCTCGGAAACTCGATGTTCGCAGCTATTCCATCACCGTCCGGAGCACCCAGGACGCTCGACAGACGCTGGGTGAGCCACCGCTCGACACCTCTCGCCGGCACCGACACGATTTCGGGTACGAAGGCATCGGGCAGCGGCTCGGACAGTACATCGGCGAGGGCTGCAGCGAGCGTTCCTGCACGTTCGGCGCGGTGGAGCGTCAACACGGTCGAAGTCCCCTGCCTGCTCGTCTGAGAACGCCCGAATTCGGACTGGTGACGACCCTACTCGAGCCACCGACAAGTTCTGTCCGGTGAGTCGAGCCCTCGGCACCGGTCCGTATATGCAGAACCCGACAGCAACGGAGGAGAACGGCATGTTCAGATACATTTTCGCGGTCGTGGCGGTCCGGGACATCGATATCGCGAACGCTTGGTACGAGAAGTTGTTCGACCGTCCGGCGGACAACAATCCGATGTCGACACTGGTGGAGTGGCAGGCCGCTCCCGGAGCATGGGTGCAGGTGACCGTGGATTCCGAGCGTGCAGGCTCGTCGCTGGTCAATGTGGCGGTCGACGACCTCGAATCGTTCGTATCGGCGGCCCACTCGCGCGGAATCGACTTCGCCGACATCGTCGAAGCGAACAAGGGCGTTCAGCTGTCCACGGCCACGGATCCCGACGGCAATTCCATCACCGCTATCGGCGGTTTTCGCGAGCACTACTGAGCCGGGGCGTGCCGTCTCGGCTCGAGGTGTAACGACGCTCGCACGCGGTGCGACATGGTGGAAGGAAATGCGACCGCCCGGTTCGGAAGAACGTGGGGTTGCTCCCGTCTCGCGGACACCCTTCGCCGCGAGACCGACACCCCGTGACCCGAGGACGATCCGACATGACCAGTGCCTACCCACCACCGTTCCAGCGCCCCGCACCCGAGCCAGCTCCTTCTCGACGACCCCTCGTCGGCAAGATCTTCGCCTGCGCGGCAATCGTTTTCGGCGCGATCTTCTTGATCGGAGCCATAATCTCGTTCGCGTTCGGTGCGGTACTCGTCGGCGCATCGATGCTCGCTGCGGGGATCGCGTACCTTCGGTTGTCCCCTGAGCGTGGACGCAAGGGTTGGGCCGTACCGGCGATCGCTGTTCTTCCGGCATTGATCGTCATGGGACTGACGGGATCGACCGAACCCGAGAAGGTGGCCGTCACCCCGGTCGCGGCCGTGCCCGCGCTGCCCACCGTGACGACGACCTCGGCACGTCCGACGACCACCACGCCGGCACCGACCACGACGACCACGGCTGCACCCACAACAGAGCCCGTCGCCGCGATCGTGGAAATACCGACGACGTCGGAGTACACCCCCGCTCCCGAGCCCGTCTTCATTCCCGAACCTGCCTACATCCCGGAGCCGGTGTACACACCCGAGCCCGTCTACACCGTTCCCGCGCCGTTGGCAGCGGTGCCGGAGAGCGTCTACTACGCAAACTGCTCCGCGGTGCGTGCAGCAGGCGCAGCCCCTATTTACGCCGGCGACCCGGGATACAGCAGCAAACTCGACCGCGACGGGGACGGGGTCGGCTGCGAGAACTAATTCACCATCCGCTGTGTCAGCTCGGCAGCCTCGCGGGAGTATGCGACGAGCATGACGAGGTCCACGGATGGCCGCGCTGCCTTGACGGCAACGACCTGTTGGGTGATGGCGTCGTGCATCGGCCAACCGTAGGACCCGGCCGAAATGAGCGGAAAGGCGATGGATTTCAGATTCATCGACGCCGCCAGCGCCAGGCTGCGCTGGTAGCACAGGCGTAGTAGTTCGGATCTGTCTTCGTTCTTCGAATAGCGCGGGCCGACGGTGTGGATCACGCAACTGGCGCGCAACCTGCCTGCGGTGGTGGCCACAGCGGCACCGGTGTCGAGGCCGTGGGGCAAGGTGGTGGCCCGCAACGCCTTGCATTCCGCGAGGATCGTGGGACCCCCGGCCCGATGCAGCGCGCCGTCCACCCCGCCACCGCCGAGGAGTCGGGTGTTGGCCGCATTGACGATCGCGTCTGCGGCCACCTCGGTGATATCACCATGCACTACGTCGATGATCGTCATGCGTCGTCCTTTCTCTCGGCGATCGCGATGGCGATGCGATCGAGGTCGTCGGCGCGCAGCCCCGGGTAGCCGTGGACCAGCTCGCGCCACTGCGTCGGGACCGCAGACGCACCCCACCGTGCGCCGAGAAGTCCGCCTGCGATCGCGGCGGTGGTGTCGGTGTCCCCGCCCGCTCGAACACACAATTCGAGTGCGGCGGGAAGGGGCAGCGATGCGTCTGCCGCGCGATGTATCGCCCACCAGGCCGTTTGGAGCGCGTGCACGACCCAACCGTTCTTCGGGAAGTCGGTCGGCTCGCCCTCCTGAGCGCTGTCGAGCAGCGGCTGCCAGAAGTCCCGGACATCGGGTTCTTCGTGGCGCAGGAAGTCGGCGATACCGTCGTACGTTCCGTGTAGCACCGCGTGCCGGATCGCGTGCGACCACAGTTGACATGCCTGACCGGCACGAGGATCGGAGTGGGTCAGCGCGCTGATCCGCTCCGCAGCAGCCCGGCATCCGGTCACGTCGTCGAGATAGGCCAGCGCGACGGGCGCGGTGCGCATCAACGAGCCGTTTCCACCGGTCCGGCCGGTCAGCGACGCCGCGACAGCGGCCATCTCCGATCCGGTGCTCGCTTTCTGCGACAGCACTTTCCGGGTCTGATTGCCGACGTCGGGAGGATTCACCGCGAACCAGGCGCGGAAGTTCGCTGCCACCTCGTCGACGTCTCCGCCGATCTCGAGAGCGCTCGCAACGCAGAGTGCCATCGACGTGTCATCGGTCCATTCACCCGGGGCCCAGTCGAACGCGCCGCCGCCGATCATCGCAATGGCGGTCTCCGGCGTCGGATATCCGAATTCGTACCCCGCGCCCAACGCATCGCCCACTGCAGTGCCGAGCAGAACCCCACGCGCCCGATCCCGCTGATTGTCGGTCAAGTTCATTCGCTACCCCTTAGATCGTTGTTGATCTAAAAATAGATCAGACTTGCGCTAAGCTGCAACCCATGACGTGGACGGACCGAGACGGCAAGGCTCTGACCGATTACCCGCGCCCTTCGGTTGCGGTCGATGTCGCGGTCCTGACGGTCCGTGAACAGCAGTTGCAGGTCGTTGTCGTGCCCTCGGAGCGGGGCATCGCGCTTCCCGGAACATTTCTGCGCCCGTCGGAAACCCTGACCGAAGCCGCCGAACGCGCCCTCGAGTCCAAGGCGAACATCGTCGATCTGCAGTTCCACCAGCTCAAGCTCTTCGACGAGCCCGGCCGCGACGACCGCGGTTGGGTGCTGTCGATGGCGCACGGCGCAGCAACACCGAGTCGATCATTGCCCGCGACATCCGAATCGGTCGCCATCGACGGTGTGGTGCCGGGCTCGACGCTGGCGTTCGATCACAGCGAGATGGTCACCGAGGCAGTGCTGGACCTCCGAGCTCGCTACGCGCGAGAGATCGACCCTGCCGGATTTCTGGATTCCACCTTCACGCTCCTCGAACTGCGATCGCTGTACGAAATCGTCTTCGATCGCGCGTTCTCCAAAGACACGTTTCGCCGCCACGTCATCACCGCGCTCGACGGAACGAGCACGACGACGACGGCAGGTGGCGGTCGCCCGGCCGAGCTGTACCGCCGGGCACCCGAGGCTGCACTGGCCGCTTCCGCGGACTCGTTCCTTCGCGGCTAGAGGCGTCGCGCGACGAAACCGGACATGCCAGCGGATAAGCTGCGAGCCATGGGATCGAAGCGGCCTGCCAACCGCGGACAGAAACGTGCAGAAAAGACCAAGGCCCGGCAACGGCGTCACCAGCAATCCCGGCCGACACCGACCGGTGTCGTATCCGAGCGGATCAGCGATCTGATCGACGGTTTCGTCGAGTGGCTCGACGAGAGCGAGATGTCGGAGCAGGCCGAGGCAATCTCACGGTTGGTGTCGTCGACACTGACCCAGTTGTCCGGTGCGCGCCACGGGTTCTCCCCCAGCGCGTGGATTCCCGCCGATGCGCACCTGCTGGTGGATGCTGCAGAACGCATTCTGCAGGAGGAATCGGAGACAGCCGAGGACACGGCAGTGAACCTCGTTCTGACGTCACTGCAGTATTTGACATTCCTCGACGAGACCGATCTGTGGGACGGCAGCCCCGAGGACTACGCACACTGCATGGAAGACCTCTCCGACTTCCTCGAGGGCGACGAGCCCGACATGCTCGACGCAGACGACATCGATCTGCCGAACGTCTCGCTCGACCAGGAGCTTGCGGCCATTTCGGCTCTGCCGCTGCTGCCTGCGCTCGATGACATCGTTGCTCGCGTCGCCGACGGACTCGCAGTGTCGGACGACGTCCATCTACGCACCGCCGTCGGCCCGGCTCCACTCGACCCCGCCGGACTCACCGAGTCCTCGGACGTTGCAGCCGTCGACTACTGGTCGACGGCCATCGCGACCGAACTGGTCCGGATCGACGGCGACACGGCCAAGCTCGGCGACAACGCCCCATCTCTGGCCAAGCGTGAGGCGGAGACCGTTCATGAGCTGGTTGCCGAACACGTCCGAGTGCAGCTGTCCGGAGACGCCGACGACCCCGACGTGTCCCGTTCGCTGGCCAACACGTTCGCGGTTCAGACCCTGCTGGCCGCGATGACCGACGAGCTGCCTCTGAACAACGAGGGCGAGGACTACGCCGATCTGGAGGGTGAGGACCTGCGGACGGCGCAGCTGATCGACCACCGGGTTCGATCTCTGATCGAGCAAGGCATTCTCGTGCGGATCGAAGAGGTCCTGGCGGTTCCACATGCGCTGCGTCCCGCTGTTCTGGACGGCGTGGCCGAGGCACACCCTTTCGGGGCGCTGGACGAGGAGACGCACGAGCCGCTCGAGGACTCGGCGTCGTCGTGAACGCACTCGCGCGCGCCGAGACTCTGTCGGTGCTCGCCGCTAGCGTGACCGACGCCGCGTTATCTCAGCGCGATTCGGGTAAGGAGCCGACATGAGCGATTCACTCGAGTTCGACTTCGACGTCGACTCGGCATGGATGCACTTCCAGCGCCGGCTCGGCGAGTACGTCAGCGCCATGCGCGACGGTGACGCCTTGGTGATCGAGTCTCGATACGACAGCACGGACGGCGTTCCGGACACCGCGGCCTGCGTCCAGTTCTACGCCTGGGATCTCGACATGGTTCGCTGTGAGCTGCCCGCCAACGAGCATCTACACAGTAGTCGCGCCATCACCGACGCTCAGCGAGAAGCACTGAATGCGTTGGGCTTTCGAACGTCTCGGGATTCCGAGCCGACGCCACCCCACGTCGACCGCAATCGCTCGTGGTCCGATGATCTGGCGAAGAAGACGGTCGCGGTGTTCCGTGACATCTGGGGCCTGCCGCACCCGTCTTTTCTGAGTTCGCGGGCCACCGGACGCTACGACGTGCCGAGCTTCGAGGCCAGCACCGAACCCGTCTCGGCAGTCGTTCCACTGTGCGTGCAGCCGAAAGGGAAGGACCACCTGCAGCAACTCGTCGATCGTGCACTCGAACCCTGGTTCGGCTTTCCGCCCGATCACGACCCCGACGGCGACATCCCTCTGCGATTCGTCAACGGCACCGCATACGTCACGGTCAAATCCACCGAGCCGGTCGTCGAGATCAACTCGACGTTGGTGCACGCGGTCACCGGTCGCACCCGCGCGGCCGAGTTGCTGGTCGATCTCAACGTGCAGCTTCCGGATGTGATGTTGCATCTCGTCCAGGACTGCATCGTGGCCCAGGTACGTGTCAGCGGATCACCGTTCGTGGCCGATCACCTGCTGTGGGCGGTCCGGATGCTCTCGCACGTGTGGGAGCAGGTCGACGACAAGTTCGCCGAGGACTTCGGGGGCAGGCTCGGCGAACCGACCCCTCCGGTCCTCGAAGGTGACGATTTCCCGGACGGTCTGCTTGCGTTGATAGAGCTGATCGCGGATACGCCCGATGCTGTCGAGCCACGCACCGTCCTCGAGTGCTGCTCTTCGGACCGTGACGTGGTCGTGTCGTATCTCCGCATCAGCGCCGAGCAGGAGGCATCGTGGCGCGGCATGGCGGTAGCCGCGGACCTGGGCGACGAACACTGCGATGTGGACGAGGCGGATCGCGAGGCCGCGAACTGGGGCAGCGCAGTGGCTGCCCTGCGGGAGGTGCTGCGGAGCACCCCCGAACAGGTCACTCCTGTGGTCGATCCGTCGGCGATCCAATTGCAGCTGTTCGAGACCGACGAAGTCGCGGAGGTGTCCGACGAGCGTTCGGACGATCAGTAGCGCCATCCGAACAGAAAAGTTTCGACGGGCTTCCCTTTCATGTTAACTGGGGTTACATTAACTCCATGTTCGCATCACGTTTGGAGAAGCCATGACACTGACGACCGGCACCACGTCCGTTTCGGTGGACATCGACGCCACGGACGAGCAGCAGTACAACGAAACACTCACGTTGCTGTCCGAGGGTTCGGTGCACAAACACTTCGATCCTTACGTCGACATCGACTGGGAGTCCGAGAAATTCGCGGTTCCCGCCAACGATCCCCGCTGGGTACTGCCCGCCAAGACCGACCCGATCGGGGGTCATGACTGGTACAAATCCCTGCCGCTGGACCGGCAGATCGAGATCGGCATGTGGCGTCAGGCCAATGTCGCCAAGGTCGGCCTGCAGTTCGAGAACATTCTGATCCGCGGCATGATGCAGTACGTATTCTCGCTGCCCAACGGTTCGGCCGAGGCGCGCTACTGCACCCACGAATCCATCGAAGAGTGCAACCACACCCTGATGTTCCAGGAGATGGTCAATCGGGTGGGTTCCGACGCTCCCGGCATGAGTCGACCGATGAAGATGCTCTCGCCGTTCATCCCTCTGTTCGCGACGCTGCTACCCGAATTGTTCTTCGTCGGCGTCCTCGCAGGCGAGGAACCCATCGACCACATCCAGAAGTCGGTGCTTCGCTCCGGCGAAGAGATCCATCCGATCATGCAGAGCGTGATGGCCATTCACGTGGCCGAGGAGGCTCGCCACATCTCTTTCGCGCACCAGCTCCTGCGTCGTCGTGTGCCCAAGATGTCCAGGATCGGACGCTTCCTGCTGTCGCTGGCCTTCCCGGTCACGATGCGCATTCTGTGCGACGTCATCGTCATCCCGCCGAAGAAATTCTGGACGAAGTTCGACATTCCGAAGAGTGTCAAGAAGGACCTCTTCTGGGGAACCGAGCAGTCGCAGCACGCTCTGCAGGACTACTTCGGTGATGTGCGCATGCTGGCCACCGATACCGGAATGATGAACCGGGCGGCTCGCCTGATGTGGAAGCTGTGTGGAATCGACGGCAAGGCATCACGTTTCCGTAGTGAGCCGGACCGCAGCTCCAGCCAGTTCGCCGCATAGCCCTCTCGACACCCCACGCGCCAGTTATCCGTACAGCAGCGCCCGCCGTCAGGAACCCCACATGCCCCACGTCGTCACCCAATCATGTTGCAGCGACGCGTCGTGCGTCTACGCGTGCCCCGTCAACTGCATACACCCCACCCCCGACGAGCCGGACTTCCTGACGGCGGAAATGCTGCACATCGACCCGCAATCGTGTGTCGACTGTGGTGCCTGTGTGTCGGCCTGCCCGGTGGACGCCATCGTTCCCCAGGCCAAACTGACCGAGGCTCAACTTCCGTTCCTGACCATCAACGCCGACTTCTACAAGCAGGAGCGGCCGCCACGGCCGATTCTGGCTCCGGTCACGCCGGCCGCCTCGGTGTCGAGAGATCGCCAACCGCTCCGAGTGGCGATCGTCGGGTCCGGACCCTCGGCGATGTACGCGGCCGACGAGCTGCTCACGCAGCCGGGGGTCAGCGTCGATGTCTACGATCGGCTTCCGCAACCGCACGGTCTGGCACGCCTGGGTGTTGCACCCGACCACCAGAAGACACGTCAAGTGTCACGGCTGTTCGAAACCATCTCGGCGCAAGAGGGATTCACCTATCACCTCGGCGTCGAGGTAGGAAAAGACGTGACGCACGACGAGTTGATGGACACCCATCACGCCGTGATCTATGCGGTCGGAGCGTCGTCGGATCGCGAACTCGGTATCCCCGGAGCCGAACTGCCCGGGCGCACTTCGGCGACCGACTTCGTCGCCTGGTACAACGGCCATCCCGATCACGCTCACCGCACGTTCGATCTGTCACACGAACGAGCGGTCGTCATCGGCAACGGCAACGTCGCACTCGACGTGGCCCGGATCCTGACCATGGACCCCGACGCACTCGCCGCGACCGACATCGCCCCCCACGCCTTGGAAGCGCTGCGCCACAGTGCCATTCGAGAGGTGATGGTCGTCGGTCGGCGCGGCGTGGCGCAATCCGCATTCACCGTGCCCGAATTCGCGGGACTGCTGACCGTCCCCGATATCGATCTCACCGTCGATCGCAGCGAGCTCGCACTGGATCCGGTGACGGTACGACTGGCCGGCACCAACGACCTGCCTCACGCGGTCGCCCAGAAGCTGCAACTGCTGCGGCACGTCGACGAGTCACCCGAGCACATCGACGGCCGAAAGCGCATCACGCTGCGCTACCTGCTCTCCCCCACTCGAATCCTGGGCACGGATCGGGTCACCGGGGTCGAGTTCGAGCGCATGGGTCTGACCGCCGACACCGACGATGTGGTGCGCAGCACCGCCACCGGCGAGATCGAAACGATCGACACCGGCCTCGTCCTCACCTCCATCGGATACCGCGGCGTCGCGCTGCCGGGAATTCCGTTCGATCACGCAGTCGGCATCATCCCCAACCTCGGCGGCCGCGTCCTCGAGGAAGTGGGCGGATCCCCGTCGACCGGTACGTACGTCACCGGGTGGATCAAGAGAGGACCTTCGGGCTTCATCGGCACCAACAAGTCGTGTGCTCAGGAGACCGTCGGACATCTGGTCGACGACTTCAACGCAGGCCGCCTGACCGATCCGATCGATCTGCCGAGCGCATGGACGGCGAGCTCGGGTCGAGGGTCGCTGCGTCGCTCGAAAGACAAATTGCTGGCACTGCGCCGATCCTGACCGATCGGCTCCGACACCCCACCCGGTCGGGATCAATGCGACTGTCAGTCGTTCCGAGTGCAACAGAGCCGCATTCATCCGGTCCGGGCGTGAGGTTGAAGCGACGACCATCGGGGTAGATTGGGGTGTATCGGCCACCGATTCGCGGCGGGCCAACACCTCGAGGAGACCGAGATGCCGGGCCTGCGTCGCATCACAGCCACAGCCGCTGTCCCATTTGTCGGAATTGCCATTGCGCTCGCGTCCGCCGCACCGGCGCAGGCTCTGCCCACACCGGGCGACCTGGCAGATGTGCCGGCGCGGACGTCGATCTCGTACGAACACGTCCCGACGGGTACGTACGTCGGCAGCGCAGAGGATAATTCGGCGCGCCCGGGGTTGTCGACGGTCAAGCTCTACATGGCCGACTACGTTGTGCGCTTCGGAGACGGTTCGCCGCGAGATCGCGACCTGGCCGCACGAATGGTCCAGGTCAGTGACGACGGTGCCGCCTCGGTACTCGACAACAAATATCCCCAGGCCATCGATTCGACGGCAACGGAGTTCGGACTCACCTCTACCTCGCGGGGCGGTTTCTGGGGCAGTTCCTACACCAGCACAGCCGACACTGTGCGATTCCTGGCGGCGAAGAAGCGAACAGACCCCGCCAGCCCGGTCCTCGGCTGGATGAACTCCGCCGCACCGGTTGCAGCCGACGGAACCGTGCAGGACTGGGGCACCCAGCAACTACCCGGCGTGACCGGTAGCAAATGGGGATGGGCCGACGACGGATCGAGCGTGGTTGCCTCCGCGTCGATCGGTGACGAATTCGTCGTGGCTTCCAACACGTATGGACCGCGCCGCTCACAGACCGACGACGTCCTGGCAGCGCTCGGCGGCGTCGAGTTGACGGCACCGCCCGCTGCTTCTCCTGTACCGAACCTTCCCGTGATTCCCGGCCTGCCGTCGGTGGAAGAACTGCTGCTGATGCTCGCTCCTCGCTGACACGTTCGAATAGCTTGTCGGACCCCTCCCCTACTCTGCGATTCACCGAAAAGTTCGGGGACCACACCGGGGGACGTGGAGGGGACGACGATGAGTCGTATCGATCTGGACAGCTTTCAAAATTTTCACCGCACCGGTCAAATCTGGCCGGACGCGGATCCGGTTCGCCTCGTCGAAATGGGCCTTGACTACGCCACTCGAGGGTCAGGGTGGAAGGCGTACGTTCGGCTGGTTGCAGACCGTCTCGCGAAATTCGAGTGCACGCCCGAAGTCGATCCTGCGTACGCCGTATCAGCACGGATACTCGACCTCTCTGTCGACAGGTTGTTCGAGATCGGTTGGCAGCCGGCCGAACTCGCGCACGCTACTCGAAAGATGGCCGGGGGCGCGGCCGGGATGCTCGTGGTGGAGGCGATCGCCACCCATGCGGGGCGTTCCTCTGCCCTCACCAACGCACCCGATTCCTGGCGAGAGCAACTGATCGATCTGAAAATCGATTCCACCGCAGGCGTGTCCGTCGAACGCCTCCGAATGTGGTGTGCGAGACCTCGGGTCTCCACGTCCGACTCCTGGAACACGGTGTTGACCGTCCTCGGTCATACGACCTCACTGGGTTCACTCGACAAGCTGGTTCCCATTCCATCGCAGTGGTCGTCGGTTCGATCCTCGCCAGCACCGTCGTCGGCCCACAAGAGTGGCGTCTCGGATCCCAAGATGCTGGGCAAGATCCGGGGGTTACTGGCAAAGGCGGAGTCCACCCAGTTTCCGGCCGAGGCCGAGGCGTTTTCGGCGAAGGCTCAAGATCTCATGACCCGCTATGCCATCGACCATGCGCTGCTCGAGTCCGACAACCCGCGCGGTTCGATCGGCGACGTGACCACCCGCCGCATCTTGGTCGACAGTCCGTACTCGGAGGCCAAGTCTCTTCTCCTGCACAGTGTTTGCGAACCAAATGGTGCCCGAACCCTGTGGTACAAGCGATTCGCTCTGGTCAACATCGTCGGGCTCGAAGTCGATCTGGATTTGTGCGAGCTGCTGTTCACATCGCTACTCGTGCAGTCTTCTCGCGCACTCGACGAACTCGCCGAATCACCGGAAGCCCGAGGTCGCAGCTTCAGAAAATCTTTTCTGATCGCGTACGCCCACCGTATCGGCCAGCGCTTGCTGGAAGCTCGGGAGCGAGCTACAAAGGCGGCGTCGGAGCATCACGGTAGCGCCTTGCTGCCGATCTTGGCCGAGCGCAGCGATGCCGTGAACAAGGCATTCACGGCCATGTATCCGTCGACAACGGAGGTGCGTATCGAGGCACGCGATCATGCGGGTCGACGTGCAGGCCGTGCCGCCGCCGAACGCGCCGACCTTACCGGTGGGCGCGAACGTATCGACAAATCAGATCTGGCCTCGTAGTGCGCGCTACATTGGCTGACATGACCGGTCTGGATACTCCGCTGACACCACTTCGTTTTCTCGAACGCGCTGCGGAGGTTCATCCCCACAAGATCGCCGTGGAGGATGGTCCGCGCACCTTCACCTACGAGCAGTTCGCCGCCGCCGTCACCCGGCTCGCGCATGCACTGCGCGCGTCGGGAGTCGGCCACGGCGATCGGGTGGCCTACATGGCGTCGAACTCGGCAGAGCTACTGTTCGCGCATTACGCGGTGCCACTGGCCGGTGCCGTTCTGGTCGCGATCAACACCAGGCTCTCGCCGGACGAAGTTCGGTACATCTGCGATCACTCCGGTTCGGTTCTGTTGGTGGGTGATTCGGCACTGCTGGCCGGTCTCGGAACAGATCCCATCGCAGATTCGGTCACCGAGATCGTCGAGACCCCCTCGGTGGACGGCACGTACGACAGGCTGCCGCACACCACGCGATACGACGCGTTCCTCGAACGGGGCACGGACGAACCGATGGATTGGGAGGTCGACGACGAGACGTCGACCATCACGATCAACTACACCTCGGGCACCACCGGTCGACCCAAGGGCGTGATGTACACCCACCGCGGTGCTTACCTCAATTCCCTGGGGGAACTTCACCACCAGGGATTCGGGGTCGACACCCGCTATCTGTGGACTCTGCCGATGTTCCACTGCAATGGGTGGTGCACCACGTGGGCGGTCACGGCCGCGTCCGGCACACACGTGTGCCTTCGCGGAGTGCGCGGCGACGCCATCTGGTCGGCCATCGACAACGGCGTCGATCACCTTGCCGGTGCGCCGACCGTGTTGACCACTCTAGCCACTGCTGCAGAGGCACATTCACTCGATCGACCGTTGACCATCGTCACTGCGGGAGCTCCTCCGAGCCCGACGATCATCGCCAAGATTCGAGCATTGGGAGCAACGCTCGTACACGTCTACGGCCTCACCGAAACCTACGGTCCGTATTCGGTGTGCGAGGCGAAGCAGGAATGGCTCGAACTGGACGCCGACGAACAGGCCCGTCGCTTGGCTCGACAGGGAGTCGGCATGCTCACTGCGGACCGTTTACGGGTGGTCCGCGACAAGCCTGGCCCCGGTGGGGTTTTGATCGATGTCGAACCCGACGGCACCGAAATGGGTGAGATCGTCATGCGCGGCAACAACGTCATGAAGGGGTATTACAACGACACGGCCGGAACGACACAGGCTTTCGCGGGCGGCTGGTTCCATTCCGGTGACCTCGGGGTGATGCATCCCGACGGCTACGTTCAGCTACTCGATCGCGCCAAGGACGTCGTCATTTCCGGCGGCGAGAACATCTCCACCATCGAAGTGGAACAGGCACTGGCGAGCCATCCTGCCGTCGCGGATGTTGCGGTCATCGGGGTGCCCGACGACAAGTGGGGAGAGCGGCCGAAGGCGTTCGTAGTGCTGGTGGCCGGCGCGGACGTGTCGGAAGCCGAGCTCGTGGCGCACGTGAAATCGGCCATCGCGTCGTACAAGGCTCCGCGCAACGTCGAGTTCATCGTCGAGCTGCCGAAGACATCGACGGGCAAGATCAGGAAAAAGGAGTTGCGCGACGCCGAGTGGGGCACGTCCGCATCCAAGATCAACGGATAGCTTCTCTGGTCACGCCATCTGCACACCGGCGATTTCGGTGACGCCGCCCTTGCCGTCGAACGACAGCTGCCGAAATGCCACCTTCTCGACGAAGAACCTGTCGTGGCTCACCAGAATCACAGCACCGGGGAAGGCCATCAGCGCACGTTCTAGCACCTGGGTGCTCTGTAGGTCGAGGTGGTTGGTGGGCTCGTCGAGCACGATGACGCCTGCGCCGAACAACAGGCACTGCGCCAATGCAACTCGTGCCTTCTGCCCTCCGGACAGCACGCCGATCTTCGATTTCAGATCCATCTCGGAGAACTGCAGCAACGTGAGAAAGCGGTGGACTTCTTTCTTCGTCGCCGTCAGAGCGAGACTGCCCGGCATCGCGTTGACCGAGTGCGAGACAGTGTCGTCGAGATCGAGATCGGCGAGCACCTGGTTGTAATAGATGAAGGACGGTGCCTTGGTCTTCCATTTGATCTTGCCACTGTCGGGTTGCTCGGCACCGACGAGGATGTCGACCAGCGTGGTCTTTCCGCATCCATTGGGCCCAGTGATGGCGATACGGTCACCGCGGTGCACGGTGAACGAGATGTTCTCGAAGAGTCGTTGCTCGCCATAGCTTTTCGCGATTCCCGTGATCTCCGCGAGGTTGTCGTGCACATGCAAACCGCCGTAGATTGCGGTGACCACCGTGTCGACCGGGCGGGGGCTCTTGCTCTTCTTGATGTTCGCCAGTCGACGTTTGAGCACTCCGCTGGGGTTCTTCACTGCTTCCTTACGATCACTGATCGCTTCTTGCTCGTAGGCCAGCAGCTGCTGTTCGTTGCTGAACTCACGTTCGAGGTTCTTGAGTCGAAACTGCTTCTGCTGCACGTATTCCGAGTAGCTACCGTCATAGGTCTGCAGGTGATGGTTCTCGATTTCGACGATGCTGGTGACGACCTGCTCGAGGAATGCGCGGTCGTGCGAGACAACGAGTAGCGCACCGCGGAAGTCTCGTAGCCAGCGTTCGAGCCACGCGATTCCGGCAACATCGAGGAAGTTCGTCGGCTCGTCGAGGAGCAGGACGTCCGGGGCCTCGATGAGGATCTTGGCCAACGCCGCGCGGTTGCGCCAACCACCGGACAGTCGATCGACGGGGAGCTCCCGTCGTTCGGCGTTGAATCCGAGCATCGACAACACGGTGTCGATCTGTTGGTGGTAGGTCCAACCGCCACTGTTCTCCATGGCGTCGAGCAGTTCGGCTTGACGATCGACGAGCTTGTACATCTGCTTCTCGTCCAGGTCACCGCCCAATGCGGCCTCGACCTCGGCCAACTCGGTCTCGATTGCGTGGACGGCACCGAAGAGAGATTCGAGCTCCGCTTGAATGCTGCGATCGCCGTCCAGTTCGGAGAACTGCGAGAAGTAGCCGATGCGAGCACCCTCGGTGACGTCGACGGTCCCCGAATCCGGGGTCTCTCGGCCGAGGAGAAGCTGCAGCAGGGTGGTCTTGCCTGTGCCGTTGCGGCCGATCAGACCGATGCGATCGCCGTCGGCGAGGCGGAAGAACACCTCACGCAACATCACCTTCTGGTCGTATCCCTTGGCAACGTCGTTCAAGCGAATCCAGCTCAAGCGTCCACTCCTGTAAAGCACGGGGTTCGCTGAGTCGTCGAACCGACTCGCTCACTGTAGTCGCGTCTGCGCGAACACTCCGCGTCGCCGATCAGTTGACCAGTCGCGGATCAGCTCCCCGGACTCGACTTGCAGGCACCGATTGGCGTCATACTTCCCAATCTGAGGAGCCGATCTCCCACTGGCACACTTATCGCCCTGTGATTGTCGCAAGTGAATCGTTCGGCGGGGACACGACGACTGGGTCGCGCCCTGACCACAGATCGAGAACTGCTTTGGGGCGTGCCAACAACTCTCGTGCGTAGTTCCGCACAACAGCGAGCGTGTTGCAGTCGATGCAGCCGGCAGTCACACCGTCGATCTCCAAATCCATGTCCTCGCACAGTGCGACGGCACGGGAGACATGAAGGGGTTGACTGATGATGAGTCCACGTTCGACGCCGAACGTCTCTTTCGCGCGGGCGCACGTGTCGTAGGTATCGATGCCGTGGTCGTCACCGACGATGACGTCAGGGTCGATTCCATGCTCGATCAGGTACTCGGTCATGGCCTGAATCTCGTTGCCGGACTTGCCGTCTACATCACCGGAGACAAGGACTGCCTTGATCTTTCCTGCCTCCATCAACTGAATGGCGGTGTCGAGCCGACCGGCGAGAAAGCGCATCGGTTTGCCGTCTCGCACCTGGGCACCGAGAACGATCCCTACCGGCGCGTCCGGTGCGTCGTCGACGTCGTAGACCTTGCCCGCCGTCGCGTACGCAACCCATCCGGCCGACGCCAGAACGACCGCAACCAACGCTGCGACAACAGCGCACATCGCTTGTACCAGTCGCCGAACCAGTCCTCGAGGCTTCGTCTTGATACTCATGATCTCGTTTCGTCGGCTGCGGAGAACTCAACGTAACTCACGAAATCGGGGAACCGTCGATCGCGCAGCGCACCCTCATCGATTCCACAGTGAACCCTCAGAAGAACCCTGCCCGTCGCGGCGATTGTCGGACGAGTACCGTCTTACCAGTGAATCCGCTGCTGACCTCTCGACGCTACGTCGACTTGCGTCTGCAAGCCAGCGCTACCTGTTGACGGTCCTCTAGACCGCAACCTCCCCGTCGGGCACATCGGCCCGATGAGCATTCTCTCGCCCACCTCTGTCGGCGTCTCTTCTTTTCGAAAGGCATAACCATGTCTGCGCCCAGCGCTACCCGTACGCGCCGTGTCCCTACCTGGGCAACCGCGTTCGGTCCACAAATCGTTGCCGGTCTCGTACTCGGCGTCGTGTTCGGGCTGATCGCTCGATCGATGCCCGACGCGGCCGATGGCAACGAAAACTGGTTGGTCGGTACCCTCTCGACCATCGGTTCGAGCTACGTGAAGCTACTCACCGTCGCGGTCATTCCGCTGGTCTTCACGGCCATCGTTAGTTCCATCGCCAATCTTCGTGAAGTCACGAACGCTGCGCGTCTGGCTATCCAGACGCTGTGGTGGTTCGCCATCACGGCGTTCATTGCAGTGATCATCGGCATCGTCATCGGTCTGGTCGCCCAGCCCGGATCGCGGACCAGCGCTGGGGCGGACTCGGCAGGAGATCCGTCCAGCGTCGGATCCTGGTGGTCGTTCCTCACCGGTTTGGTGCCGAACAACTTCCTCGCGCTCGGCGCGAAGACCACGGTTGCCGAGAGCGGTACCGCGACCACGTCGTTGAGCTTCAACATCCTGCAGTTGCTGGTGATCGCCGCCGCCATCGGTATCGCTGCACTCAAGGTCGGCAAGAAGGCCGAACCGTTCCTGGCCTTCAACGCGTCACTCCTTGCGATCGTGCAGAAGGTGTTGTGGTGGATCATTCGCCTCGCGCCGATCGGCACGGCTGCTCTGATCGGCAATGCTGTGGCCACCTACGGCTGGGACGCGATCGGTTCGCTCGGGGTGTTCACCGTCTCGATCTACGTCGGCCTGGCTGTTGTGTTCTTCGTGGTGTACCCGTTGATCGTTCGCGCTCATGGTCTTTCGGTGCGCGCCTTCTACTCGGGCGTGTGGCCCGCGACCCAGCTCGGTTTCGTCTCGCGGTCGTCGATCGGCACTCTGCCTCTCACCGAGCGTGTCACCGAACGCAACCTGGGCGTGCCGCGTGAGTACGCCTCGTTTGCGGTACCGCTCGGGGCGACGACGAAGATGGACGGTTGCGCTGCAATCTATCCCGCCATCGCAGCACTGTTCGTCGCGCAGTTCTACGGTATCGACCTGACCATCACCGACTACCTGCTGATCATCGTCGTGTCTGTGATCGGTTCAGCGGCAACAGCAGGAACGACGGGCGCGACGGTGATGCTGACTCTTACGCTGTCGACCTTGGGACTGCCTCTCGCCGGCGTCGGCCTGCTGCTCGCAGTGGAACCGATCGTCGACATGGGCCGTACCGCGGTCAATGTCACCGGCCAGGCTCTGGTGCCGACCATCGTCGCCAAGCGCGAAGGCATCTTGAATCTCGAGCGCTACAACGCTCCGCGCAACGGCGATCCCTTCGTCGACGAGGAAGCCGAAGTGGAACTGGCTCGCTAGCAGCATGTTTCGACCGATCGATCCCGACGACCGAGCAACTGGGTCGTCGGGATTTTTCGTCTATCGCGGTGGCGACAGCGCTTCGACCGATGCCGCGGTGGCACTGTCCACGGCCTCGACACTCGCGAAATAGTGTCGAAAGAACTCGCGCATGGTCTTGATGATCTCGATCTGCTGCTTGATCGCAAAGCGGGCGGAGCCTTCTTCGCCGACAGCAAGACGATGGAATTTGGCTCCGAGTTGTTGGGCTGACGGCAGATTGCCGAACGATTCAGGCGACGACAGGCCAACGGTCATTTCGAACATCTTGTCCAGTTTTTCGAGGTAGTCAGAACACGCCTTGTCGCAAGCCACTGCGACATCAGGGTCGACTTGGAGTTCTCTGGCACCTGCCTGATCGCGCAACGATCGCCAATAGGCAAGGCTGTCGGCCAGACCTAGAGTCCTGTCGGTCACTGGGGCGCGCCTTTCATGTCGGCAAGTAGGACTGAAGGTCCTCGGAATGCTTGTCGACTTCGGCGCAGGGATCACCCAACAAGTCTTTCGAACCAATCTTGTGAAGGATGAAGATTATGAGGTTGCCGCTTGCCTCGAGCGCGATACTGCACCCCTCTGGCGGGTTGCCGTCCTCGGAGAGGTTGAACTGAACTGCTGCGCGAGGGCCTACGCGCACTGAAACCTGATTCTTGTTCTGCGGACTACCCATGAATTGATCGAGCGAGTTGATCGAGGACTGGATGATGAAGAAGTACCACGGCGTTTCGGTCGGCCCATCCCACGCACAGTTCTTCCACCCGGGGTATGTCGTGATTCCTGCGAAGTCGGGTCGTTCCGTACTCACGTCCAAGCCGCTTGCTGTCACCGCAGATTTCGGGATAGTGCATGGATCGAATGGCTCTCGTGGACCCGGCTTCACCGCCGACGTGGATGTGTCCTCGCTCGCGAGCGGGCTTCCATTCGTCGAGCCGGCGCATCCCGTCAGCAACAGCACCGCGCTGCACGCCACAGCAATTCGACGTCCAGACATCACACGCATTCGTTCAACCTCTCGACACCGACGGCACTGACAGGT
This sequence comes from Rhodococcus sp. NKCM2511, assembly GCF_014905595.1. Classification (NCBI taxonomy): domain Bacteria; kingdom Bacillati; phylum Actinomycetota; class Actinomycetes; order Mycobacteriales; family Nocardiaceae; genus Rhodococcus; species Rhodococcus sp. NKCM2511. The sequence goes on from NZ_BNHJ02000005.1 coordinate 43,600, forward strand.
TGGACGCACGCAACGCGCGATCGGTTCCCTAGACGGGCTGCGAGGCCTTGATCTCCTCTGACTTCACGGAAGCAGGACTCCTACGTTCGGCTGCCCACACCCACAAGGCCAGCGAGATCAATGCGATCACTTCGGCAACGACGAGCACGCGCTCCACGTAGCCGAGGGTGACCACCCGATACCAGGGTCGCGTGCCGACGGCACCGACAACGAGTGCGTATGCGATCGGGAGCAGCGTGCAGACGGACAGCACGCTCAGCCACAGTGTCGTTCGTGCCCGGACAGTCCATGGACCCTGACGAATCCAGGGCCGCGAGAACGCGAAGACCGCGACGGGGATGCTCACGAACGCCACTGCCGCACCGAGTCGATGGATCGTCCCGCCGAAGCTCAGTGACGCGTCGTTCGACCAATCCTGCTTCGGCACGGCGACAACGGCAACAAGGCCGATAGTCCACAGCATCAGACACAAGGACGCTACCGAGGTGGGTCGGGTGAGCCGTTGTCGCACCGCGGCCAGCAGAGTGAAAGCAGAACCCAACGCGAGCAGGACGACCCCGATCGAGAACACCCACTGCTGTGCGCCGAGTCCGTATTCACTGATCGTGCGCCGAAGGTGCGAAGGCGTCTGCCATGCAGTGTGAGCATCGAGAACCAGAACGACCAGCGCTCCCAACACGATCGACACGGTGCCGACCTCGGCCCGACGAATGGACACGAAGACCCCTCTCCCGGACGACGTCGGTCGCGTCCGACCTCCATGGTGCCCGAACCGTTGCTCGAACCCCCTTGACGGAGAATCACGGGAGGCATAACGTACAACCAAATGGTTGTAGATGAGATGAAGGAAGCAGAAATCGACCGCCTCTTCCAGGCGTTCGCCGACACGACGCGGCGCGACATCGTGACGAGAGTGACGGACCGCGAGCACTCGGTGTCCGAACTGGCCTCTCACTACGCCATGAGTTTTGCCGCTGTACAGAAGCACGTGGCGGTTCTCGAACGCGCTGCGGTTGTCACCAAGCACAAGCGCGGCCGGGAGCAGATCGTGCAGGTTCGGTTGGACACCATCGCTCGAGCACGGACCGTACTCGATGCCTACGAGGAGATCTGGCGACATCGCATCGACCGGATCGACGAGATACTCGGCGAAGACCCGAAGGGATAGCACCATGCCGTTCATCAGCTCACACAAGGACGCGGAGAACTTGACCGTAACGCTGGTCGCCGAGTTCGACGCGAAGGTCGACCGCGTCTGGCAGATCTGGTCGGACCCTCGACAGCTCGAACGATGGTGGGGACCACCGACGTGGCCCGCGACTTTCGAGAGCCACGACTTCGTGCCGGGCGGTAAAGCGTCGTACTACATGACCGGCCCCGAGGGCGAAAAGGCCGCTGGCTGGTGGATTTTCACCGACATCACCGAGCCGACGACGCTCTCGTTCGACGACGGGTTCGCCGACGACTCGGGCAACCCGCCGCCGACGATGCCAGTCACTCACGCCACCGCGATTCTCGATGATCTCGACGGCAGAACGCGTATGACCATTCGGTCGCGCTTCGACTCCCTCGACCAGCTCGAACAACTCGTCGAGATGGGCATGGACGAAGGTATGGCCTTGGCACTGGGCCAGATCGACGCCATCGTTGCCGATTGATCGTTGTGCGCGGAAACTCGGTCTCTGCTGCGAATTTCCGCGCACATGCGGCGAAGCCGCTCTACTCGGGAACAGAGCTGACGGTGAACGGCTCGACCGGTTCTCCCCCACGCTTGTCGAACTGACTGTTGACCACCAGTAGTCGATCATCCACTGCTGCAACGGTTGTGGGGTAGGCAAACGATGGGTCCGTGATTTCGCCGGTGACCGATCCGCGCCGGCCATCATCGTTGAGGTCGACCTTCGAGATCAGACCGTCGCGATTGCGGACGACATACAACGTGTCGTCGTCCATCTCCATGCCATCGCCGTTCATGAGCGTCGCCCCACCGAGGTCGACCTGGGTGACCTCTTTCGAGGTCTTGTCGATCCGGTACAGATTTCCGGTGCTGGACTGCACAACGATCAGCGCCGATTCGTCGTCGTTCTCGACGATGCCGTTGGCATTGAAGCCCTCCCCGTAGACGAACGGGCTGCCGTCGAAGTTCACGAACGTCTCCATCGGAGCGTCCTGCGTCCCAGCCACGATTTGGTCGAACGGAATGCGGTACAGCGCCGGGCTGCGTGAGTCCGTCACAAAGGCATCGCCATTGTCGGCAATCGCGACGTCGTTGAGGAACGTCGCGTCGGGGCCGAGACCGTTGGTGAACGTTGCCACCAGATCACCGGAATTGGCGTCGTACACCCAGACCTTGCCGGTCGCTCCACCGGCGATCACCAAGTAATCGGGCCGATCGTCGTCATCGGTGACATCGATCCCCGCAGCACCGGTGCGTCCGTCCGCACCGCCGGGCAGGAAGACCGATACATCCGGCGATCCGACGGTTCCGCGGAACACGGCACCGTCGGAAGTGGAGGTGACGTAGAACGTGTCGTCGGCGGCCGTGATGCCTTCGGGGAACACTCCTGTGCCCGGCAGGTTGTAGACGCCGGCGTTCGATGGGCCGGACGACGACGGAGCTGACGACGCCGGAGCTGACGATTCAGTGGGAGCGGAAGCGGGGGTCGGCTCCGGATCGGAGGACCCGCAGGCACCCAGCAGGAGTGTGGCGGCGGCAACAACGGGCAGTACCTGGAGGGCTCGTTTCACCCTCGCAAGTGTTCCATATGTCTCAATTTCTTGGCATTTCTCCTGGTGAGCAGATTTTCGGTCGAGACGTTTCGTACAGTCGTAGTCATGAGTGAGCTCTCCACCCTTGCCGCGACCAGCACTGAACTCGGCGGAATCGCCGGGTGGGCGGTGAGTCTGATGGAGGCGATCGGCGGTCCCGGTGCCGGTATTGCCGTCGCTGCGGAGAACTTTTTCCCGCCGCTTCCCAGCGAGATCATTCTGCCGTTGGCAGGCTTCACCGCATCTCAGGGCGGGATGACGCTCTTCGGTGCGTTGTTCTGGACGACTGCCGGATCGGTGCTCGGCGCTCTGGTTCTCTACTGGCTGGGCATCAAACTCGGACGTGACCGGATGTACGCCATTGTCGAGAAGATGCCGTTCGTCGGAACCGAGGATCTGACGAAGGCCGAGGACTGGTTCACCAGACACGGTCGGTCGGCGGTGTTCTTCGGCCGCATGATCCCGGTGGTTCGCTCGGGCATCTCGATTCCGGCCGGTGTGTCACGGATGCCGGTACTGCAATTCACGTTGTACACCACGCTCGGCAGCCTGATCTGGAACTCGATCTTCGTGCTGGCCGGATACTTCCTCGGCGAGAACTGGCACTATGTGGAGAACTACGCCTCCGTGTTCCAGTACATCGTCATCGGCATCGTTGTGGCGCTGATCGCGTGGTTCGTGGTGAAGAAAATGAAGTCGAGGCGCGTCGAGGTCGAGTGAACCTCACAGATCATCGATATCGATGAAGCCGTCCTGCAGAGCCCTCGCCAACAATGCCGCTTTGGTGGGTGCCGTGCGCCCCACCGCGGAGTACTTGGCTCGGATCCGGGACAAGTGGGTGTTCACAGTTCCCATCGACAGATAGAGCGCACGCGACGCCTCCGACTTGGAGTCGGACACCAGCCATGTGGTGAGCACTTCGATTTCACGAGCGCTGAGCCGCGGATCGGGACCTTCGTGGATGCGGATGTCGAGAACTGCCATGAAAATCCTTGATATCGGGCACCACCGCTGTCCCGGCGGCGCGAACACAGCACATAACACCGCACTCTTTCCGTTGGGTCACTCCGGTTGATGACCGAGGTCGCTCTCACCCGAGAGTGAGTACTGTCACCGGCACCGTCACGGTCGGTCTCACCTCGGTAAAGTCCGTCCCCATGAACGAGCTCGACGCGACTGCCACCCATTTCGTCGAGGCGGCCGTCACACTGTTGGTCGCGGATCCTCGACGAATTCTCGACCGCGGTATGCGCATCGAGGACGTCGTCCACGCATCCGACTCGTCGACAGCGACGTTCTTCCGCAAGTTCAGCACCAAGGCCGACTTTCTCGACAAGGTGGTCGAGCAGCTGGCCCGGACCTCGCTGCCCACCGACGTCCACGAAACAGTTCGCAGCCAGGTGACGAACGGCGGTGCATCGATTCGCTCGACGGTGACGGCGCTCGTTGCGCAGTACTTCCCGGCAATCGTCGACCGGAAGAGCATCACCGAGTCTCTTCTGGACCACGTTTTCAGTGGACCGTCGTCCCCGACCCTGTTAAGTGAGTACCGCGTCCGAGACGAAGCCGTACTGGGCGCGTTCGAGGCACTGTTCGACCCCGACGGCGGGGCCTTTCGCCGTCCCTTCACAGCCCGAACGTTCGCAGTGACGGTCAACGCAATCATCGATGGATTTCGCCTCCGCAGTCAGGCGGACGCCGCGTCCGTATCGGCCGAGGTGATGTCCGACGCGGTGCTTGCCTTTCTCGGGGCCGTCGTCGACACGTCCGGTCGTCATCAGCACCTCGACGACGTGGGAGAAGTCGGTTCACCGGTCGAGGAACGCCCGCTTCCTCGCGATCCTCGCGCTGCGATCGTCACAGCTGCGCGCGACGAGTTCGGAAAGCGTGGCTACTTCATGACGCGGATGGACGACGTCGCCGACATCGCAGGAGTGCCGAGGACGGCCTGCAAGACACTGTTTCCGACCAAGCCGTCCGTCATCGTTGCAGCCCTGCAGAATCGGGTCGATCATCTTCGCGAGTCGGTAGCCGACGACCAGTTGCTGGGCCTCGATGAACTCACGATTCTACGAAATCACATGCTGCGGTGCGCGCAGCTCGCCGCCGACGAAGTCGAATTCATGGACGCTCTCCTCGTCGCCGTCGCACACGACACGTACGGCGAGCCGGAGGGGTTGATCTCGATCAAGGAGAAACTCAACCTGCCGGCAATCATCGGGCCGGTCATCGCGCGGGGTCAGGACAGCGGGGTGTTCCGAAAGAGCTCGAGCCCAGTCGATCTCGCAGCAGGCATCACCAATACGCTGCTGATGCGATGCTTCACACGACGACAGAACAGCCCGCAGGACAACGCGAACTTCGTCGCTGAACTTCTCCTCGACGGTCTCGGTGTGCACTGAGCATCGACCGAGTGCGTGTTATCGGACCCGCCGGATGCCGTCCGCGAAGTCGTCGAGAGCGGCGAGTATCTCCTCGGCCTGCCACACCCTGTTTCGTCGCCCCTTCGACGTCTGGTGCACAATTCCCACCTCGGTCAGCTTGTCGATTGCCCGCTGAGCCGCAATCTCGCTGACGGCGAATGTGTTTCGTACGTAGGCGTTGTCGACGACCGGTTGCGCCACCAGAGCGTCGAGGAGTTTCCACACAACCGAGTCGCTTCGTGCGACGACGCGCTCGGTGTACTCGCTTCTGACATCGGCCAGCTCGTCTACCAATCGCCGCCCACCTTCGACGGCGTGGAACGTGGCAGTGGTGAGGCTCCGTACGATCGCCTCGACATCCCCGGCGCGGTAAGCATCCAAACTTCGGAAGTAGCCTGCGGTGTCCGTAAGGAGCCCAGCAGACAGTGGAACCGTCACTCGCTCCGTCACTTCCGCCGTGCGCAGCATCGCGTGGACTATGGCCCGGCCCGTTCGCCCGTTTCCGTCCGTGAACGGGTGAACCGTTTCGAATTGCGCATGCGTGACGGCGATATGCGGGATGACGGGCAAGTCCGAACGAGCTGCGAACTCGAACAGGTCGGCAAGTGCACCCGGAAGCCGGTCGTGGTGCGGTGGAACGAAAGCGGCACGGTGCGGGCCTATGTCCGATCCCCCGATCCAGACTTGCTGAGTTCGCCATTGCCCCGGGAACGGATCGCCGTTGGACTCCATCAGCGATCGGTGCATCTGAAGCACGCTTGCTTCTCCGATCGATGATCCGACCTCGAGTGCTGCTTCCATCGCACGGACGTTTGCCGACACGATCGAGGCGTTCCGCGTTGTGGGCGCACCCAATTCGGCGAGTGCAAGTGCCCTGGCTCCCACGGTCAGATTCTCGATCTGCGAGGACGCTGAGCTTTCCGCTCGCAGCAGAACCGAACTCATCGGTGCGAGCTCGACCGATGAACCGAGTTGCACCGAGGCGTACTGGTCGAAGCGGACGATTTCACGGAGCGCGTCCTCCGATTCCGCCAGCAGCTGCGCGGGCAACGCCAATTCCGCATCCGCGATACCCGCCGGCACGCACGCGCGATAGTCACCCTGATGTAGCCGACGCTGGGCGCCCGAGGTGTAGGTATCGGACACGTGCCATGGTCGACGCTCGAAATCGACCGCAGGCCATCGGCTCGCGGCCTGATCATCCGCCATCGATGAACCATACCAAACCTTACTGTCCTAAAGTTTGGTATGGCGCGGCCAGGCTAAGCCCTCGCTTAGCAAAACGAATGGTATGAATATTGCGCGACGTTCGTCGCACTGGTGCCGAACGGAGCGAGGGTCATGGACGAGGACACGCAGTCCGCAGAACGCAGCCATTCCGCGCTGCTCAACACCCTCGTCATCGTATCTGTAGTGGCATTGGGTGTGGTCGCAGCGGGATTGACCACCCCGGCCGAGGAGCCCGAATTAACCTCGCTACCAGAGACTTCGGAGACGCCAACCCCCGAGCCACCACAACAGGAGTACGTCTACGTCACTCCGGAGGTCGATCCGTCGGCGAGCATCCCCGGATGCGACACCGTCGAGGCTCCCACCGAACCGTCGTACTCCAGCTTGATCAGCACTGGTGAGGAGTCTTACGACAACCCATCCGCGCCCTGGTACAGCGGCCCCAAAGCCCATCTCATGTCCGAGGCGCTGATGGCCGCACTTCCCTCGAACGTCTCTGCGTCGAACTCACTGTACTTCGGGCCGATTCCCACATCGGAAGGTCAGGACTTCGTTCTCGACTCGGCGAACGCGTCGGTGCAGCTGTCCAGGGGCGAGAACCCTGAGTACCTCAGCGTTGGTGTGGGACCGCGTGATTCGGCGGAGCCGCCGGCATGCGTCGCGGGCCAACTCGACGAACGTCGGACAATGCCGGACGGCACGGTGGTCGATACCGACGACACCTGGAGCGAAACCAACGGTGCTCGCACCTACACGCGGATGGCCACGGCGTACCACTCGGACCGCTCGACTGTATCCGTCTACCTGGCCGGAGGAGCCGAAGAAAACGCGTTCACCCTCACACTCGACGACCTCGTCCGCGTTGCCACAGATCCGAACCTGCGAATCTCGGCTCCGGTACCTCCTGGCACGCCAGGCAACGTCGCCGAGTGCAGCGCCGGTTGGGACGACAGTTCATCGGCCTCCTTCTCCCCCGACGAGACCCGGAGGCTCAATGACGCTCTCCGGCGGGCAGATGCGGCGGCGCTCGGTCCGACACCACCGTTGGGTGCGTTGCACACCAGTGAATTCAGTTCGGGGCTTTGTCAGACGGTGAACAGCACTGCCGGGCAACTCACGATCAGCGTTGCCCGGGCCGCGCCTGACAACGAATCCGATTCGACGACAACGGAGGAGCCCCAGCTCGTGTCGCCGGATGAGTACGGACCAGGCTCCTCGGTTTCCGTCGTCACGCCGTCAGGGCTCGAGATCACGGTGTCGACAACTGAACTGGTGCAGGATCCGACACTGCTCGAAAACCTCTCGAACACAGCAGGATTGGACCTTCGATGACGCGATGGAACGGGACCACAAAATTGGTCGTTGCGGCGATCGTCGCGACACTGTCGGTCGGTGCTGCGGTAGCCGTTGTGACACAGGACCGATCGACGACCATCAAGAAGATCACCGACTCCTCGGACGACTCACCCGGGTTGGCATGGGCCGTCGACGCGGCGGACATGGGGTTGGAGGGAGCTACCTTCGCCTCTCCTCGTACCGGTTCCATGTATGCCTGGGGTCTCGGCTCGATAGTGATCGGCCGTACAGCTCTCACACTGGCCGTCGTGTCGTCGGAATCCGGCAACAACGAGGCCGTCATGGTCGGAATCGACACCACCGACGGCACAGTTCTGTGGAAGACCCCGGCCCCGGACCTGGCGGCATGCGCCGACGAGCCGCTCGACGGACGACTCGTGTGCCACCAGCCCATCTGGGGCGAAACTCCGGGCTACGTCACCTTCGATCCGGTCACCGGCGAATCGCGAAACTACCCTACTGATCTCGATCTTTTCGCCGTCACCGTTGCGAACGACCGTGTCTACACGACATCGGGCAACCTCGAAGACGACGACGTACTCCTGCACCGCGGAACGCTGGAAAATCCGAGCGCCGACTGGACGGCTCCATTGCATGCTTGGGCCGGTTGGGAGGACGACTACGCCACCGCGCTCGAGGTGAATGGAGAGATCGGAACGTTCGATGTCGGAGGCGATTTCTCCACGTTCGACGCCTCGACCGGCCGGCAATTGTGGAAGACGGACAGCCTGGAGGATTGCCTCGGAGCAGTGGGACGCACCATGGGCGACCTGGCCATTGCCTCGCTACAAGACTGCGAGGGTACGGGTTCCGAGCTGAAAGGGTCCGTCGCCCTCCAGCTGGACGGCACGGTCCTCGCACGTTCGGACAGTCCTGTCGTGCAACAGCCGTCGATCGACGAGCCCACCGACACGTCGATCCCGATCGTTCTCGGCGATGCGGCCTTCGATCGCACCACAGGTGAGCAACTGTGGCGCGACGACGCCTTGTCGTACGACTCTCCCGGAGACGAACTCAACGAGCCCCGCACGTACGCCACCCTGAGGTACATCATCGGCCATGTCGGGTTGCTGCAGTCATCCAGCGGCACCACAGCGCTCGATCTGCGAGACGGCGAGCATCTGTGGCAGGCCGACCTGAACGGCAACGTTCTCGGACACGATGGCGATCTGGTGTTGACCTCGGCCGGCACAGATCTGTCCGCGGTCGACATCACCACCGGTGAGACCGCGTGGACTGCGTCCACATCGATGATGTTTCCGGACGACGAATCGATGAGCTTCGAGACGTTGGTCGACGCTGCCGATGGCGGTTATCTGGTGCAGTCGGGCACCAAACTGGCAATGCTGCAACCACTTCCCTGAGTCAGTCCTTCGGAATACGGTATCGACTCCCCATGAACGCGAAGGCCGCATATCCCAGAATCACCACCACATAAAGCACAGTCGGCACCACGAACACCCACGCGCTCACCGACGCACCTGTAGTCGTGCCCGCAACGACGCAGATCCAGGCGAACAGCAGTGCGGAGGCGACTCCGATCCAGTCGAGGTCCTCGGAAATCTTGCGGTTCAGTTCGGGCCGATTCTCGGGGGCAGTCCAGTACTCGTGCAGTCGTCGACTCGGCAGGTTCACCAGCTGGGCCGGGACCTTCGGCAGCCACCACCCGACGCTGACGAACAACCCGATCATGACGAACCCGGTACCACCCATCGTGAGGAGGAAAGAGAGCTTCGAGTCCATCCGATCCACCTGACCGGATCCGTCGAAATGAGCGGGTATCTCGTCGCCCGCGGTGACGGCGACCCACACGAGGCTACCGACGAAGACGAGACTGGACAGCAGTAAGGCAGCGCGCGAAAGCTTCATCCCAGTCAACATTAGCGCCTGCGGCAGTGGTGCGGTGCTGAGCCTCTGGGTCGCTCCGCAGGCTATGCTCCTGTGCCACAGACGGCACCTATCCGCACCACTGCCGGAGGCATCGATGCCCAACAACGAGTTCGGAGACTTTCAGACTCCGATCGAGTTGGCGCGCGCCTTGGTCAACGCCCTGCCTCGTCGCGACTGGACCCGCGTCCTCGAACCCACCTGTGGTGTCGGGAACTTCCTGTCGGTGATGGCCCGGACTCACCCTGAAACAGAGCGCGTCGGGATCGAGGTGCAGCCCGAGTATGCCTCGTCAGCAGCACAATTCGGCAGGATTATCACAGCGTCGATCTTCGACTTCGATCTGGCCCGAGATATCGAGTGGAGTTCGGGGCCCGGCGCGACCCTCGTGATCGGCAACCCACCGTGGGTCACCAACTCGCAACTGTCGGTGCTCGATTCCGCCAATCGACCCGCCCGCACGAACACGAAGAACGCCCGCGGCATCGACGCCATCACCGGCAGCTCCAACTTCGATATCGCAGAGTTCATTTGGATCAAGTTGCTCACCGAATTCGCAGATCGACCCGCAACCATCGCGATGATCTGCAAGACCCAGGTAGCTCGAAACGTTCTGCTGCACTGTGCTCGGCATCAGCTTCCGGTGACCGGTTCGAGCCTACGAATGATCGATGCGAAAAAGTGGTTCGACGCAGGGGTCGATGCCTGCTGGTTCCTTGTCGAACTCGGGCCGGGCCAGACCGACTACACCGCAGAGACATTTCCGAGCATCGATGCGTCGCAGCCGGACAACAGAATCGGAGTCGTCGACGGCCGACTGGTCGCGAACGTCGATGCATATCAGCGCAGCAAGCACTTCGACGGCACCAGCCCTCTGGTGTGGCGGCAAGGCATCAAGCACGACGCCACCGCGGTGATGGAGTTGGTCGAGAATGGCGGCCCACGAACCAAACTGGGAACCGGCGTGGACATCGAAGCCGACTACCTGTTCCCACTCTTCAAGTGCACCGATGTCTACCGCGACAAGCTGGACTCGGTGTCCAGGTGGATGATCGTGCCGCAGTCGCATACCGGTGACGACACCGAGCAGTTGGCGCACACCGCACCGAAGTTGTGGGCATACCTCAACGCCAACGCCGCGGCGCTCGACGGGCGGAAGTCGTCGATCTATCGCAATAGAGCCCGGTTCTGCATCTTCGGTGTAGGCCCGTACACGTTCGCGCCGTACAAGATTGCGATTTCCGGGTTCCACAAGATTCCACAATTCAGGATGGTCGGTCCCTACGACGGCAAACCAGCGGTGTTCGACGATGCCACCTATCTGCTCCCTTTCGAGGACCCCGCAGCCTGCTCCGTCGCCCACGCGTTACTGACCGGGCCCGAAGCTACCGATCTCATTGCTGCTCTGGCCTTCTGGGACAGCAAGCGGCCCGTGACGAAGAAGCTCTTGCAACGCATCGACCTCGCGGCGATCGCCCGGGCGACCGACCCCGTCGTACTGAGTGAGCGTTCCGCAGCGGCGGCCGCTGCGCACGGTCTAGTGTTCGAGGCAGCATCGCTCACTCGTGCGGTCGATCTCGCGAGGGGCCAAAAGCTGTGAATGTCGATCCTCCTCAGCGACAACCCGTTCCGGAGCTGGGCCTCCTCCTCATAGGTGGAGTCATGTTCGTCGTGGCTACAATCGTGAAGTGGGATTGGCTGTTCATAGGGTCCATTTTCTTGGGCGTATTCGCCGGTTTCGCGGCGTTGATCTCGACCCGACTGTCACGCCTGAACCGCCGAATCATCGCACTGCTCACCGTCCTCGGACTTGTCCTGACAGGTATCGGTGCCGCATACATGGTGAAGGACGCATCGGAACCCGTCATCTTCTCTCCCGGGCTCGTCCTCTACCCCGGAGGCAGCCTCGCACTGTCCGGCATCATCAACCTGCTGGCAGGCCACATACAGAAGTCGCGCCGAGGCAGCGGAGGCGTCACAGATCGGTCTTGATCGTTTCGGCCAATCGGTCGAGGTAGTCGGCGTTGCGTTTGTAGTGCACCCACGGCCCTATTTTGGTGCTCGTCACCAGGTGGGCGCGTTGTAGCACCGCCATGTATTGCGAGGCAGTCGACTGCGAGACGCCCGCTCTGGATTGAATATGCTTGAGGCACACCCCTACCTGTTCGGCCGGTTCGAGCTGCGGCGGAAAATCGCTCGGCTCCTTGAGCCATTGCATGATCGCCAATCGCGCCGGGTTGCTGAGGGCACCGAACACGGCCGCAAGCTCCGCAGGATTTAGTTCGTCAGCCACCCTCGAAGCGTACCCCAATATCGCAATATCGCGATCTGTGGTCTACTTACTCAGACATCGCAATATCGCGATATCTAGATAAGGAGAAGCCGATGAAGACAGCAGTAGTCGTGGGGGCCAACGGCGTGATCGGCGGAAATTTGGTCGAACACCTGCAGCGGACCGGGGATTGGAACATCATCGGCCTGTCCCGCCGCGGCGGTATCGACAGCGAACGCGTCCAGCACATTGCGGTGGACCTGCTCGACGGCGACGAGACCCGACGCCGACTCTCGCACCTGACGGACGTCACGCACATCTTCTACGCCGCATATCAGGAACGCCCGACGTGGGCCGAGCTGGTGCCTCCCAATCTGGCGATGCTCGTCAACGTGGTCACCGTGATCGAGGACAGTTCTCCGAACCTGGAACACGTCAGCCTGATGCAGGGCTACAAGGTCTACGGCGCGCATCTCGGACCGTTCAAAACCCCTGCGCGCGAAACCGATCCACCGCACATGCCGCCCGAGTTCAACATCGACCAACAACAGTTCCTCGAAAGCCGTCAGGTCGGAAAGAGGTGGTCCTGGTCGGCTGTCCGGCCATCGGTGGTGTGCGGTGTAGCGCTGGGAAATCCGATGAATCTGGCCACCGTCATCTCTGTCTACGCCACCATGTGCAAGAAACTGGGCGTGCCCATGCGATTCCCGGGCAAACCTGGTGCTTTCGGATCTCTGCTGGAAATGACCGACGCATCGTTGCTCGCCGAAGCGACCGTCTGGGCCGCAACCACTCCCGCGTGCGCGAATCAGGCGTTCAACATCACGAACGGAGACCTGTTCCGCTGGAACGACATGTGGCCGCGCATCGCGGACATCTTCGGGTTGGACACCGCCACCCCACTGCCGATGTCACTGGCCGACGTCATGGCCGACAAAGAGCCACTGTGGAATTCGATTGTGTCCGAACACGAGCTGAAGCCCACTCCGTACCGCGATGTGTCGTCCTGGGCATTCGGTGACTTCGTGTTCTCGTGGGACTACGACGTCATATCCGACGGCTCCAAGGCCCGCCGCATGGGTTTTCATCGTTTCGTCGACACCGAGGCGATGTTCGCCGGCATCGTCACAGATCTTAGGCAGCAACGAATCATTCCCTGAGCGAATCGGGCTCGGTGGTTCCGCACCCGGGAGCTGTGGAGGCATAGGCTTTTCGACGCACGCCCCCGACAAGGAGATCGCCATGTCAGTGAAGTCCGAATCGACGTCCACTCGGCACGTGATGCCCAAGAAGCAACTACTCGCAGTCAGTATCGGCAATGCCGTCGAGTGGTACGACTGGACGGTCTATGCGACATTCTCGATCTACTTCGCGACCCAGATCTTCTCCGGTGACAACCCGGCTGTGGCTCTGTTGAGCACCTTGGCGACGTACTCGGTGGCGTTCTTCTTCAGGCCGCTCGGGGGCTTGCTGATCGGACGTTTTTCCGATCTCAGAGGGCGACGTCAGGCAATGATCCTGACGATCGCGATGATGTCGGGTGGGTCGTTCGCGATCGCGGTCCTCCCCACGTTTTCCGTAGCAGGGTGGATCGCTCCGATTCTGCTGTTGCTGGCCCGGATCGTCCAGGGCATGTCGATGGGCGGTGAAGTCTCCAATGCGTCGGCCTACCTCGCCGAGATCGCCCCGAACGACAGGCGGGGGCGATACTCGTCCTTCTATTACATCTCCACCGGCACGGCCATTCTCCTTGCCTCACTACTGGGCGCGTATCTGACCTTCGTGCTCGACGACGACCAACTGAGCTCGTGGGGCTGGCGCGTACCGTTCGTCATCGGCGGGCTGCTCGGAGTAGTGGGACTCTGGATGCGACGCGGCATGGCCGAAGCCGACAACCAGGAACGCAACGCAGTGAAGGCGAAGGCCGTGCGAAACCCGTTGTGGATGACCATGAAGCACCATCCTCGTGCCGTCCTGCAAGTCGTGGGATTCGTTCTCCTCGCCACTCTCGCCTACTACACGTTCTTCTCCGCGATGACGCCCTACGCCGTCAAGCAGCGCGGAGCGGAGGCCAACGACGTGTTCGTGGCCTTGTCGATTGCGACAGCGATGTTCGTCGCGTTGCAGTACCCCATGGGTGCTCTCGCGGACCGAATCGGCCGCAAGCCGCAATTACTCACCTACGCTGCACTGTTCGCGATTCTGATCGTCCCGCTCTCCAAGCTGATCGGGCCGTCGTTCGTCAAACTGCTGATCGTCTTCTGCGTCGGCCTGCTGCTGTTCGCGATGTGCTCGGCCATCATTCCTGCCGTTCTGGCCGAAGCCTTCCCGGCAGAGCTTCGAGGTGTAGGTATCGGGGCCTGGTACAACCTCACGGTTGCGTTGTTCGGTGGCACCGCTCCCCTACTGGTCAATGCCTTGTCCGACGCAGGCCACGCCGACTGGTTCTTCTACTATCTCGCTGCAGCAGCCGTGATCTCGTTCTTGACGATGGTGTGGATGCCGGAGAAGCGTGGCCAGGACCTGGACTGATTCTCGGCGACACTACGATCGGATGGCACACCGTCCGAGGCCGTAGGAGAGTCAATGCACCCGTTCGACGTAGCAGTCGCACTCGAGAGTGTCGGCGAGGGCACGTACGCCGGACGTACGTCGCCGTCGTACAACAACATGGTCGGCCCGTTCGGTGGCATCACCGCGGCCACGTTCATCCGGGCCGTCGAACTGCATCCAGAAGGCCAGGGAACACCGGTCTCGTTGACGGTGAACTTCGCCGGTCCTGTCGCCGGGGGTGATTTCGAGATCTCAGCTCGCCCTGTGCGGACCAACCGAAGCAACCAGCACTGGTATCTCGAACTGACTCAGAACGGTGCGGTGGCGACGACCGCGACCGCGGTGTTCGGTTCGCGTCGGGAGACCTGGGACAACATCGAGGCGGCGGTCCCTGACGTTCCCTCCCCCGCCGACACGAAGCAGGGCGGTCTTCCCGACGCCATCGCGTGGGCACAGAACTACGAGATGCGTTTCGTGCACGGCGCACTGAGCGATCAGGAGTCCGCTGACTCGACCGAAACTCTGTGGATCCGCGATACACCACCGCGGCCAATGGACTTCGCGGCCCTGACCTCGCTGAGCGATGTGTTCTATCCGCGGATCTTCCAGCGGCTCGGCAAGTATGTTCCGGCTGGGACGATCTCGTTGACTACCCATTACTTCGCTACGCCCGAGGATCTCGAGCAGCATTCCGACGGATACGTCCTCGGCACCGCACGGGCACGCCGATTTCACCAGGGCTACTTCGACCAGACTGCCGAATTGTGGACCGAGGGCGGGGTTTTGCTGGCCACCAGTCACCAGATGGTCTACTACAAGGTGTGACTCACCGACGACTGTTCCAGCAGTCGTCGTACCGCGCCCCTGGCACCGTTGTCCTGCAGCGAACGCTTGGCTCGCTGGTACGCACCTCGTAGTCGCGGACTAACCGAGAGGTCCCCGAACACTGCGCGATTGGTCAGGAATGCTCCGGGATTGTCGTGGTCCTCCCACGACAGTCGCTGCAGACGCTCCGCATCGGCGTCGATCATGGGAACGTCCCCACGCTCGTACACCCCACACCATCCGGCGAGTATCAACGCGCAATGATCGACGGTCCGATCGTGCGCCAACCGATCTCGCAGGACCGGCAACACGAACTTCGGAATCCGCGCGGAGGCGTCGACGATCTGACGTTCGAGGGTGTCTCGAACGGCCAGGCTCGAAAATCGTTGCAGCAGTTGCTCGATGTAGGCATTCAGGTCGATCCCCGGCACCGGCGCGAGCGTCGGGGCAGCCTCCGCACGCATGTACGACGCGACGAATTCGCACATGTCCGGATCCGCCATCACCTCGTGAACGTGGGTGTACCCGGCCAGGATTCCGAGGTAACTCATGGCCTGGTGAGATCCGTTGAGCAGCCGAAGTTTCATGTGCTCGTACGGTGCGACATCGGAGACGAGTTGCACTCCTACTTCGTCGAACGGTGGCCGCCCGAACGAGAAGGTGTCTTCGAGTACCCACTGCGAGAACGATTCCGACTGAACGGGCCAGCGGTCGTCGATGCCGAAATCACGTCGAGCATCCTCAATGACGGTGGGCGTCGTGGCCGGGGTGATGCGGTCGACCATCGAATTGGGGAACGCGGTCGTAGCATCGATCCAGTCGGCCAAGTCGCTGTCGTGGTGGCGCGCGAAGGACGTCAGCGCGGTGCGAGTGACCGCTCCGTTGTGGACGATGTTGTCGCACGACATCACGGTGAACGGCGGGACTCCATGGAATCGACGGGTGGCGAGAGCCACGGTCAGAAAACCGAAGACGCTCTTCGGTATGGAGAGATCCTCGAGATCCGCCAGCACCGACGGGTCGGTGGGCTCGAACGCTCCCGTCAGATCGTCGACGCCGTAACCGCCTTCGGTAATGGTCAGGGACACGATCATCGTGGACGGTGAACTGAGCACATCGATGACGGCCTGCGGATCGTCGGGTGCGAAGACGAAATCGGCGACGGAACCGACGATTCGGGCGTCACGTATGCCGTCGGGTTCCACGGTCACCAGTGTGTAGAGGTAGTCCTGGGCATCGAGGACGTCTCCGATTCTCCTGTCCTGGGGCAGTACTCCCACCCCGCACAGCGCCCAGTCCAGGTGCCCGGCCGCGAGCAATCTGTCGAAGTAGACCGCTTGATGTGCGCGGTGAAACGCACCGACACCGAAATGAACAACACCGCAGTGCAGTTCGTCCGCGTCGTACTCGGGCCTCGCGACGGTCGCCGGTAGGTGTTCCAACGTGGTGCGACGAAGCTCGGTCATGACTTCGGTCCTCGAGTCGGCTGAAGATGAAACGGACGTGGTGAGCGGTGGCGCTCCCGGGCAGGTTCTGCCACCAGGAGCACCACCGCAGTTCAGGGGTGAATCAGCAGGACGACTTGTAGACGTACTGTGCGCCTTCGCCGTCGATGTTGTCGGCGGTGATGACGTGGAAACCGGTGGAGATGTCGGCGGTGACCGGCTTGTCGTCGATGGCAGCCATGGCCTGCTCGACGCCATCGGTGCCGATGGTGCCGGGCTGCTGAGCGATCAGGGCCTGCACCGTTCCCTCACGAAGCTGCTTGACCTGCGCCGGGCCCGCATCGAAGCCGACAATCTTGACCTGATCCTGCTTGCCCGCCTGCCGAACTCCGGTTGCGGTGCCTTCGGCCGCAAAGGTGTTGGCAGCGAAGATGCCGACGATGTCGGGGTCCTTGGCCAGTGCGGCCGAGACCAGCCGGGCGGCTTCGGCCGGATCGTTGTGGCTGTACTGCACGCCCAGGTAATCGAAGGCCGAGTTCGCTCCGACGGCTTCCTCGAAGCCCTCCACTCGGGCGTCGGCGGTGGAGACTCCCGGATCGGTGGAGATCACCAGTACCTTGCCGCCTGCCGGGCTGAGCCGCTCGATAGCACTGAATGCCTCTGCGCCACCGCCCTTGTTGTCGGACGAGATGGAGGACACCGCGATGGACGGATCTTCGAGAGTGGTGTCGACCAGGACGACCTTGATACCGGCCTTGGAGGCTGCCTCAAGGGGGGCCTGCATGGCGGCGACGTCGGTGGGCGCAATGAGAATGGCCGACGGCCGTGATGCCACAACCGAATCCACGATCGGCTTCTGCAGCGTCGGGTCGAACTTCACCGGCCCCTGGGTGTCGACGGTGACGCCTGCATCCTTGGCCGCGGCCTCGATTCCGCACTGCATGCTGATGTAGAACTCGTCGCCGCTGACGCCCTGGATGAAGGCGATCTTGCCGCTGCCGCCACCGCTTCCGGAGTCGGACGAACAACCCGCCAGGAACATGGCGGAGACCGAAGCGACACTCAGTGCAACGACGGCGGTGCGTGATGTGATCATGGTCGACTTTCTTGTAAGGGGTTGCGAGCGAGGGAGTTCAGGGCCGGTCCGAAGCTAGGGACTTCGAGACCAGAGTCTCTTGAGGGAGCTGGGCGATTGGCCTCGACTTGCGGCGTCGCGTCGACGTTGGTCGAAGTACACCGCGGCGATGAGAACCGCACCGACGGCGACCTGCTGCCAGAAGGGCTGTACTCCGACGATGACGAAGCCGTTCTGCAGTACGGCCGGAATGAACAATCCGACGACGGTGCCGAACATGGTGCCGATGCCGCCGAAAAGGCTCGTTCCACCGATGACCACTGCCGCAATGACATTGAGGTTGGTCTGGGACTGGCCGGCGATCGCGGTGGTGCCGTACTGAGACAGCGACAGTATGCCCGCCAATCCGGCGAGGGTGCCGGAGAGCGCGTAGATCTTGACCAGATGCATGTCCACCTTGATGCCGACGCGGCGAGCGGACTGCTCCTTGGAGCCGACGGCGAAGGTGTAGAGGCCGAACTTGGTGCGGTGCAGAACGATTCCGAAGATGACGACCAGCACCAAGGCGATGCTCGAGATCAACGGGATGGTGGTGGCAGGCAGGTTTCCGTAGCCGATCGTGTCGACGAGAACCGGTGGTACGTCGCGGATGTCGACGCCGCCGGTGATGACCTGCGACAGACCGAGCGCCCCGCCCAGTGTGCCGAGTGTGACGATCAGCGGAGGCACTTTCGCCTTACCGATCAGAAATCCGTTCAGCAGGCCCCAGCACAAGCCGCACCCCAGCGCCACCACGATGCCGACGGCCGCCACTCCCCAGCCGTCGCCGCCGATCGCGGCCATCGTCTTCGCCGACACCACGCCGGAGAAGACGAGCACCGAGCCGACCGAGAGGTCGATGCCGCTGGTGACGATCACGAACGTCATGCCGATACCGAGGACGGCCAGGATGGAGACGTTCTGGATGATCTGCCGGATGTTGCCCCATTCGGGGAAGCTGCCGGGGGCCATGATCGAGAACACCAGGCAGATCGCCGCCAGCACGAGCACGATCTGAAAAACCTGGACTCGCGCCAGCTTTCCGAGCGACTCGACGAGATCGAACGTGTGCCGTGACGGCCTGTCGCCGGGAGGCAGCGGCTCGAGCGATGGGGAGATGGTCTGGTTGCTCATCGTGTTGCTCCGGTGGTTGCGCCGGTCATCGCGCCGACGAGTTCTTCCATGGTCGTGTTCTTGGCGTCGAGGGTGGCCACGCGCTTGCCCATCCGCAGCACCTGGACGCGGTCGGCTACTTCCATCACGTGCGGCATGGAGTGGCTGATGAACACCACGGCCACTCCCCTGTCCGCGACCCGACGGATGGTGTCGAGGACGTTGCGCGTCTGCACCACACCGAGGGCGGCGGTCGGTTCGTCGAGAAAGACGACGCCCTTGGCCCAGGCGACGGCACGCGCGATGGCGATGGCCTGTTGCTGGCCGCCGGACATCGATCCCACCGGGACGGTGAGGCTGCGGACGGTGGCACCGAGTTCGTCGAGCGCATCCTGTGATTGCTTGCGCATCGTGGAGACGTCGAGGAAACCGAGGCGGCCGAGCGGCCCCTTGGCCGGCAGTTCGCGTCCGAGAAACATGTTCTGTTGCGCGTTGAGATGCGGAGCGAGCGCGAGATCCTGGAACACCGTTTCGATTCCGAGCTCTGCTGCCACCGTCGGACTGTCGAGATCGACTGCTGTGCCGTCGAACAGGATCTCTCCGGTGTCGACGGCCAGGCTGCCCGAAAGAGCCTTGACCATCGTGGACTTGCCTGCGCCGTTGTCGCCGATGAGGGCGACGACCTCACCCGGGTAGATGTCGAAGTCTGCATCGTCGAGGGCGCGCACGTTTCCGAAGCTCCTCGACAATCCCCTCGCTTCGAGGATCGGTGTCGCAGCAGGTGCAACGGTGGCCATGGGTACTCCTCGGTCGAATGGAAACGTTCGGGTGTGGGACAGGACGCCCACACCGACGCCGGTGCAGCACGGTTCGAGAACTGGGCCTGCGCGGCATGTCGAGCTCCCTGCGGGGCTCGCTGTGTTAACGAGTGTGACCCACACAACTCGCATTGTCACGTGTTTCGCGAAAATTCATGTCACCGGTGACATGGCCTGTCGGCCCGGCAGTCATTCCGCCGCAGCACGAGGCCTATATCCGACCACGGAGTACCGTCTCTGAACTGGACAAATGGACGATCTACACCGTTTTCGCGACGGGAACGACGCGCTACGGTACCGTCCATGACACCGATGACATACGCGTCCACTCCGGGACGGATGACACCGATGACATGACCACTCGGAACAGTGAAGGTAGACCCCCATGAAGTTCGACGGCCGCAAGATCTTGGTGACAGGTGCCAGCGGAGGCATCGGCTCGGCAACAGTTCGGCGCTTGGTGGCCGACGGTGCCGACGTCGTCGCGGCGGGCCAGTCGGTGGACGCGCTCGACAAGCTGGCCGACGAAACCGGGGCAACGCCCCTCGCGTTCGATCTGACGTCCGAGGACAGTGTTCGCGACGCCGTCGCCGGCCTCGAGCTGTACGGCGTCGTCAACTGCGCCGGATTCGGCGGCGAGATCGCCACGCCTCAGGACACCGACATCTCGGTCTTCGACAAGGTCATCGCCATCAATGCACGCGGCGCACTGTTGGTCATCAAGTACACCGTCCCCGCCATGATCGCCGCGGGCACCGGAGCCATCGTCAACGTCTCGAGCCAGGCCAGTCTCGTCGCTCTGACCGGACACATCTCCTACGGATCCTCGAAAGCAGCCTTGGACAACATCACTCGGGTCTCCGCACTCGAACTCGGCCGCCACGGCATCCGCGTGAACGGTGTGAACCCGACGGTCGTCATGACGGAGATGTCCGCGTTCTACTGGGGTCGCCCGGAGATCGAGGAGCCGTTCCTGGCGCAGATGCCGCTGGGACGCTGGGCCACCGAAGACGAGATTGCCGCGCCGATTGCCTTCTTGCTGAGCGATGATGCTTCCATGGTGACCGGAGTGTCGTTGCCGGTGGACGGCGGCTACACCAGTCGCTGACGGGACGAGGACGAGCAGACGGGGTAGATCATGACCACCATGCAAGACGTCGCGGCGCTGGCCAAGGTCAGTGCCAAGACCGTCTCACGGGTGTACAACAACGACCCGCACGTCGATCCCGATACTCGTGCCCGCGTTGCCGAAGCGCTCGAGTCGCTCAACTATGTGCCGAACACGATGGCGACCTCCTTTCGCAACGGCCAGACGGCGGCCATCGGTGTCGCCGTACCGGACATCGACGACCCCTTCTTCTCCTCCATCGCACGCGCAGTGGAGGAACGGGCCCGCCAGGACGACATGGCAGTTCTCGTCACCAGCCTCGGTCACGACGGAGATCAGGAACAGGCGTTGGTGGAGTCGCTGCTGCGTAGGCAGTTGAGCGGCTTGATCATCGCGCCGACGGGTGCGGACCACGCATATCTGGAGCGCTGGATCGACAAGACTCCGACGGTGTTCGTCGACCGCGCACCCGACGGCCTCAAAGCCGACAGCTTCGTCGACGACGATCACGGCGGGGCGGTGTTGGCCACCGATCATCTTCTCGATCTGGGTCATACCCGCATCGCCGTGATCGGCGACAGTGCGGGGATTCCGACAAGCCGCAATCGCTTGGCCGGTTATCGAGAGTCGTTGCAGGACCGGGGAATCGAGTTCGACGAGGCTCTCGTCGCTCTGGGTGTGCTGGACCGCGAGGACGCCCGTGTGGCACTGACCGACTTGACCGCACTCGACAGTCCCCCTACTGCACTGTTCCTGTCGAACGCGCGAGTGGCAATGGCCTGCGTGCCTGTTCTACAGCAGATGAACTTGCTGCATCTGGCGTTCGTCGGATTCGGCGACTTTCCCCTCGCCGATGCAGTGATGCCACCGGTGACGGTGATCGATCAGAACCCGGCTCGACTCGGCCATCTGGCCATCGAACGACTGCTGGGTCGAATCGAAAATCCCGGGCGCCGTTACAAACGGCGCAACATCCTCGGCGTCGAGCTGATCGAGCGCGAATCCTGCACTCCCGGAACCACTCACACCATCAGCTGAGCCCGAGTTCTCGGGCCACGAGATCGGCTTGCTGCGCGGTCGTCAGTTCGGCGTCGACGCGTAGGTGCGGAATGCGCGGCGTCCGAGCGGGCGGATCCACCGGCCGGTGGGCATCGCGATCCGCCCCACGAGCGGCCCGGCGTCGCGCCAGGAGTTCCGGCGATCCGTCGACGTGGATCACCTTCGTTGCAGCAGGGGACAATTCGTTCACCAGTAGCGCCCATTCGGGCGCACCGGTCAACTCGCGGGTGAAGGGCGCAACGAGGACGGGCCGCTGACCGAGTTGTACGAGATCCCGGGCAGCGGCGCGCACCACGGCGTAGCGCCCGGCGCGAATCCGCTCCGAATGGGGACCGGCACTGTTCCAGTGCGGGCCTTCGATCAGCGAATCCAGTTCGTCCAGTAGCGGATTGGTGAGGGTGTCCAGGTCGAGCAGAGCAGTACCGAGACGGCGCGCCAGCTCCCTACCCAGCGTCGTTTTGCCACTCCCCGCCGCGCCTGCAACCACCAGGACCGGCAGGGATTCCCGTTCGGTTCCGAGGACGTCTTGACAGACATGAGGCATAGCGGGAATCATACAAGACAACGTTGTCTCGCATACGTGCTACAGCGACACACTTCCTCCGATCGAGAGTTCACGTGACCGAGCGCGCCAGCATCAAAGACGTCGCCGCCTTGGCGGGCGTCAGCTTCAAGACCGTCTCACGCGTCGTCAACGGCGTGGATACGGTCCTGCCGGAGCTGCGCGAGCGGGTCGAGGCTGCGGTGCAGACACTGAACTACGTTCCGAACTCCGCCGCCAGGTCGCTGAAATCGGGGTCGGGCAACACCATCGGGATCGTCGTCGACTCCATCGACGACGTCTTCTTCGCATCACTGGTCAGTGCCGTCGAAGATCGCGCACTCGAACACGGGCTCGCCGTCATCGTCGGCAGCACCGGCTTCGATGCCCAGCGCGAACGGGATCAGCTGGCCCTCCTGGCCGGACAACACGTGCGGGGCATCATCCTCGCGCCGGTAGGCGACCACAGTGACTTCCTCGTACCTCGGCGTCGCACACTGCCCACCGTTACCATCGACCGCTCGATCGCCGGTTTCGATTCTGTCATCGTGGACGATTACGGTGCCGCCAAGCGAGCCGTCGAGAAGTTGGTGGCAAGCGGGCACACGCGAATTGCTCTGCTCGGCTTCGACGATCGCCTGCAGACCGCGCAGTTGCGCAGGCAGGCGTATCTCGACGTTCTCGCCGATCTCGGCCAAGAGCCGGAAGCCGCGCTCGCCCCTCCGGTATCCCACGCCGCAGATTCGGTGCGGCCTGTAGTGAAGACGCTACTGGCGCAGCGCAATCCACCGACTGCGTTCTTCGTCGCCAACGCACGACACGCGACCGCCGTGGTGTCGGTTCTGCACGAGATCGGTCGCACCGACGTAGCCATGGTGTCGTTCGGCAATTTCTCGCTCGCCGATGCCGTCAGCCCGTCGGTGACCTGTATCGACCAAGACCCGTATCGCATCGGCACCCTCGCATTCGACCGCCTGGTGCAGCGGTTCGACGATCCCTATCTCGAACCCGAGCAGCAGATAGCGCCGACCACTCTCGTGGAACGACTTTCACACGCACTCCCCCTACCCGTAGAGAAATGAGAACTACTCCGTGAACCCCAGACTTGTTGCGGGACTGGACCTCGGGAGCACCGGCGTCAAAGTACTCGTCACCGACGATGCAGGCACCGAGCTGCTCATCGAGCAGAGTCCCACACCGTGGCGGCACGGACCGGGCGGAACCACCGACCTGGCCGCCGAGGATCTGTTGTCCACCATCGGGCACCTACTCGATGCGGTCGCTCGCCGACTGCCCGAGGCAACCGGTGACCCAGCCGCCCGGATCGACGCCATCGCGGTGTCCGGGATGGGTGAGACGGGCTTTCTTCTCGATGAAGACAACGTTGTCCGGGCACCGGCCTTCGCGTGGTTCGATCCGCGTGGTCAGCAGCAGGTCGACAACCTGCCGGCCGAATTGCGCGATCAGTTCGCCGGCAAGACCGGACTTCCCGTCGGCGTTCAGGTCTCCGTCGTCAAGATCGCCCACCTACGAGACAACGGACTGAGCCTCGACGGGCTTCGCTGGTTCAATCTGCCGGAGTTCGTCGTCCTGTCCCTCGGCGGTCGTGCCGTGGCCGATTACTCACTGAGTTCGCGCACCGGACTACTCGATCAGGACAGCGGCGAGCCGTGGTCGGAGATGCTGGCGCACTTGGGTGTCGGCACCGACTTCATGCCACCACTGGTCGACGCCGGAACCGATCTCGGAACTGCCGACGCATCAACACTTCCCGAGACAATTGCCGGAGCTCGATTGACCGTCGCCGGTCACGATCATCTCGTCTCCGCGGTGTCCGGCGGAGCTATCCCGCCCGACCGATACCACGTGTCGATGGGCACTGCCGAGGTTCTACTGCGTGTGCTCGACACTCCATTGACGACCGACGCGCGGAGCAGGCTGGCCGAGCACCTCATCAACTCGGTGCGCCACGTGGTTCCGGGCCAACATGTACTCGTCGCGGGAGTGAAGACCGGCTTGCTGATGCGACGAGCGTTGCAGCTGTGCGACATCGGCGATCGTGCCGGTCGCGACCTACTGGACCAGCGAGTGTGCGCACTGCCTCCAGGTGGACCGTTCACCGACGGCGGTATCGACATCGCCGGCGCCCGCAACGACGACGGCGTTCTGTCCATCACGGTCCGTACCGACGGAATCGATTCGGCCGAGCTGTTCCGCTCGATTCTGTTGCACGGCAACGACGAAGTGGCTCGCCTTATCGAGGCACTCGACGCCGAGGTGCCGCCCGCCAGGACGACATTGCTCACCGGCGGCTGGGCCGGCATGGCCAGCGTACGAGATGCCCGGGCTCAGGTGCTGCCCAATGTCTCGGTCTCGACCAGATCCCAGGACACTGCCTACGGCGCAGCACTGTTCGCGGCAAGACTACTGACGCTCATAGAAATCTGAGCCCACATTTCTGCAGTGAGACAACGTTGTCTCTGCTGCGCTCGACCCCAACACCCCACCAGGAGAAGAAGATGAACGAACTCACCACCCTCGAACGTCGCGGAATGGCTGCTATCTCCACCGAAAGCGGCAACATGCTCATCGTCGCTGGCGATCAGCGCAACGGCATGAAGGCCGTCATGAAGGACGCCGTCGACGGGCCGGGCTCGATCACCGTCGAGCAGCTCGCCGAGGCCAAGGCCGACCTTGTTCGCTACCTCGGCAATCACGCGCCGGCGATCCTGCTGGACCCGGAGGTGGCACTGCCGAAGATCGTCGACGACGGTGTGCTCTCGCGGGGCACCGCTTTGGTGGTCGGCATGGATGCGTCGGGCTTCGAGGAGACCGACGGTCTGCGCTACACCCGTTTCGTCGACGGCGTGACCCCGCGCGTCGTGCGTGATCTCGGCGGCGACGTCGCCAAGATGCTGTTCTACATGCGCCCCGAGCAGCAGGGCGTCGATTCCCGTGTTGCCGAGGAGATCCGCGACCTCGTCAAGGCCTGCTCGGCCGAGGGTCTGCTGCTCATCGTCGAGATCTTGACCTACCAGCTCGAAGGCGAGTCGGACGAGGACTACAAGGCCGGCTTCGGAAAGATCATTGCCGACTCCACACGCATTTCGGTCGAGTGCGGTGCCAAGGTGCTCAAGCTCCCCTACCCCGGTTCTGCCGAGGCCTGCGCTGCCGTTACCGAAGCGGCACAGGGTGTTCCGTGGGCCGTGCTGTCGGCGGGCGTCGACCACGAGACGTTCATCGAACAGGTCCGCATCGCCGTCGCCAACGGTGCACGGGGAGCGATGGCAGGCCGGTCCCTGTGGAAGGACAGCATGGCTGTCTCTGCCGACACCCGCGAGGATCTGCTCACCAACCGCGCACTCCCCCGACTGCGTGAGCTGAACGCGGCCGTCGACGCCTGATCGGCGTTTTTCGACCGAGCCCGTGCGCCAACGCGGGCTCGGTCGACGCCCTCTGGGTAGCGTGAACCCATGACGGAAGACTCGAAGCACATCGATATCGTTGCCGCGCCCGGGGTGTTCGCCGATCTGCAGACCGCACAGGAGCTGGTCGCACGGGCCCTGTCCGCCCGCGGTCTGTCGGGCGGAATTGTCGACGCTGCAACCGGTTCCGGCGAGGTCGTCGTCGTTCCCGGCGATGGAGCGCAGGTCGATTCGTCGTTGTACAGCAGCGTTGTTCGCGTCGACTTCGGCCAGTGCGCACCTGATAGGTCCGAGGGTATTCGCGCACATATCCGGGGCCGCGGTCTCGACGGTCTCCGGTTCGCGATCGACAGTGTCTACTTCCATCGCTTCCACCCCGGCACGATCGTGACGTACGGAGATCACCCCGAGCAACGCGTCGAACTGCGGGTGCCCGAAGGCGATGGCCCGTTCCCCGTCGCCGTACTGATTCACGGCGGATACTGGCGTTCGAGGTGGGAATTCGACCTGATGGATGCGATGGCGGTCGATCTGACCGCACGCGGCTACGCCACCTGGAATGTCAAATACCGCCGACCCGACGAACACGGGTGGGATGCGACTACCGAAGATGTCGCGGCTGCTCTCGCCGCGCTGGAGACGGCACCCGCCTCGCTGGATCTGTCTCGAATCGTCCTGATGGGTCATTCCGCGGGAGGCCAACTGGCCCTGCGACTTGCGGCCGATTCTGTCGGCGAACGAGTGGCCCCTGCCCTGGCGGTGAGTCTGGCCGGGGTGCTCGACCTGAAAGTCGGCGACGAGCGGTGGCTCGGGGAAGGTGCGGTATCGAACGCCATCGGTGCCCGCTATGGCGAGGCCCAGCGCATCTACGAGGAGTCGTCACCGATGTCTCGACTGCCCCTCGGCGTTCCACAGCTGGTGGTGTCCGCAGTGGCCGACGATCCCAATCTCCTCGAGATCAGCCGCGCGTACTACGCTGCCGCATCCGCGAGTTCCGATTCCGTTGCTTCGGTCGAAGGACCGGGCGGGCACTTCGCCGTCGTCGATCCCACGTCAGAGATCTGGGTCGACATCGTTGCGGCGGTAGACGCGGCCCTGAAGTAGCTAGACCTCAGCCGGTGGTGATCGACAGAATCACCCGCGGCTTGCGGCGTCGAGCAATGATCAGTTCGACGAGCATGACGATGCGGTATTCGATGCCGTATTTCTTCTTCAGTACCGATGTCGGTCTCGAGGCGGCGTCTCCGGTGACGATGGTTGCCGAGCCGGTCACCGCCACAGCGTCATCGGGCACCGATCCGCGCCGACTGCACGGGCGGAGCTCCACGCGATCGGAGTTCCTGATGCGCTTGACCTTGCCGCTGTCCGCGGGAGTGATGACGACCAGGTTGTCGCCGTCTCGGGCGATCCACACCGGCGTCGATACCGGCGCACCGGATCGACGGAAGGTGGTGAGCGAAACGAATGCCTCGTCGCCGAGGGCACGAGCGTCATTCGAAGTAGTGGCCATGAGTACCAAGTTACGCACCCTCCTCGCGTCGAGTCCGTAGTGTGCATGTTGTGACGCGGAGCACAACGACGTGCAGCCGCGCCGGGACATCGAAAGCGAGATCGTCGTGAAGAGCACCATGCAGGACACCCCACTGTCCATCGGCCAGCTGGTTCGATTCGGGACGTCCATCCACTCCTCGGCCGAGATCACCACGTGGACCGACACCGGCCCCACCACGGTGACATTCGGGGAGTTGGGCAGGCGAGCAGCACAATTGGCTCACGGCCTGCGGTCGATAGGGATCGACGACGATCAACGAGTCGCGACGTTCATGTGGAACAACGCCCCGCACATGGAGGCCTACATGGCGATTCCGGCGATGGGCGCAGTGCTGCACACTCTGAACATCCGACTCTTCCCCGAGCAGCTCACCTACATCGTCAACCACGCAGAAGATCAAGTGATCATTGCCGACGCCAGTCTGCTCCCCCTGCTGACGCCGTTGCTGCCGACGTTCGAGACCGTGCGACATCTCGTGGTCGTCGGGGTCGATCCGACACAGGTCACTGCACCCGACGGTATCGAGGTGCTCGGCTACGAGGACCTGCTGGCGGGCAGCCCGGAGGAGTTCGATTGGCCCGAACTCGACGAACGATCAGCTGCCGCAATGTGTTACACATCGGGCACCACCGGTGATCCCAAAGGGGTCGTGTACTCGCATCGCTCGATCTACCTGCATTCGATGCAGGCGTGCATGACCGACGCGATGGCAATTGCGCAGTCCGACAAGGTGTTGGCCATCGTGCCGATGTTCCACGCGATGTCGTGGGGGCTCCCGTATGCGGCGCTGATGGTCGGTGCGTCACTGATCATGCCCGACAGGTTTCTGCAGCCGGCTCCGTTGGCAGAGATGATGTCGACGCTTCGTCCGACGGCGGCGGCTGCTGTCCCGACGATCTGGCAGGCCCTGCTCGCTCATCTGGACGAGCATCCGGCGGATCTGTCGAGTCTGCGTGATGTGGTGGTCGGTGGTGCCGCATGCCCGCCGAGTCTGATGAAAGCCTTCCACGAGAAGTACGGCGTCCACATCTCGCAGGCATGGGGCATGACCGAGACGTCACCGCTCGGCACCTCCGGTAGGCCCGACGCGGGACTGTCGCCAGAGGACGAGTTCGACTTGCGTTGCACACAAGGCAGATTCGTTGCCGGCGTTCGGGCACGACTCGTCGACGACGCCGGAACGGTCCTGCCGTGGGACGGGAAGACCGTCGGCGAGCTCGAGGTGCGCGGGCCGTGGATCACCGGCAGCTACTACCGCGCCGACGCGGACGACAAGTTCGACGACGGTTGGCTGCGAACCGGTGACGTGGGCACCATCTCCGAGAACGGCTACCTCCGGCTCACCGATCGATCCAAGGACATCATCAAGTCCGGCGGTGAATGGATCTCGTCGGTGGAACTCGAGAACCAGGTGATGGGACATCCGGCTGTTCGTGAGGCCGCGGTCATCGGTGTGCCCGACCCGAAGTGGGACGAACGGCCACTGGTCGCTGTCGTCGTGCGCGAGGGTGCGTCGGTGACGGCCGAAGAACTGAAAGAGTTCCTCGACAGCCGCGTCGCGCATTGGCAGTTGCCGGAACGATGGACCTTCATCGACGAGGTCCCGAAAACGAGCGTCGGCAAATACGACAAGAAAAGGCTGCGGAGTTCCCACGCCGACGGTGCGTTGGAGGTCATCGAACTGGTGTAGGGCTATCCGCTCCAACCCCAGTTGTAGGGGTTCACCACGATTCGGTACCAGGTATCGGTGTTCTCGACGTTGGTGCACGGCACCACGATGTACGACTGCGACGCCTTCTCGAGTGACAGCGCCTTGTTGCAAAAGTATTGCGCGCCTTCCCCGGACTGCTCGGCGCGATAGACAGGGCCGTAATGCCATTCGTCGGCACTGGCGGTTGCAACTCCCATCGTGGCACCGGCGGCGAGCGGAAGCGCCAGAAGTCCGGTCAATACGGCAATACGTCGGCTGATGCGGTTCATTCGAGGGCCTTTCGTGGCGGCACGTCCTGCACAACGTCGCCGGCCGTGGTCCGGCCACCGACTCGATCCGTTCATTGGTGACGTCGCTCGACGGCCGACTCGCGTTACCGGTCGACGCGACGCAGCGCGGCTACTCATCGACCTCCACGCCGAACCGCACCGCCAATTCTGCCAATCCGTCGTCGTAGCCCTGACCGATCGGCCGGAAGCGCCAGCCACTCCCGCGGCGGTAGATCTCTGCGAGCAGCATCGATCGTTCCGTGGTCGCGGCATCCAGCACCGCTGTCGCGACCGCCGAATCGAGTCCATCGAGCGACACCGATACCGCGCCTAGGTCACCGAATGTGTGGTCACCGTCGATTGCTGCGGCGACGGTGATACGTACGCAATCCTCGGGAACGAGCGAAAGGTCGATCCGCACACCCTGTTCGCTGTCACCATCGATCGACATCGAGACGGCACCGTCCGAGGTGACCGGAGCGTTGTAGAACACGAAATCCTCGTCACTGGCGACCAATTCATCGGCGGACAGCAAGAACGCGACTACATCTACACCGACCCGATCGGAGGCGTCGGCACGCCAGGAACTGTTGACCGTCAGCACTGCCTGATCAGGGTCGAGGTCGACGACGCCACCCCGTGGCACCAACGGAGCGATTCGGGACCGCCGAGCAGGGAGCGGCGCGGGAACTTCGATCTTCAGTTCTCGGTCGATCGCTGCCGGTGTCAGCAACGTGAGATCCCGTTCCTTCACTTTCGGCATCCGCGGGTCTCCATCGCCGCCGTCCAAGATCAGGATGTCGGTCACGCCGGCGCTGAGATTCACAGCCGGTGTCGCACCGAGTTGGATCAGGCGCGACCGCATGAGTACCGACTCGGCGTGCGAACCGCCCATGACCAAGACCCTTCTTGTCTGCCAGGGCTTGACGACTGGATCGGGCTGCTGCTCGGCTGGTTTCGGCTGGGTCTGCGGCCGAATACCTTTCGGCGTTCCTGGCTGCA
Source organism: Rhodococcus sp. NKCM2511 (assembly GCF_014905595.1). Taxonomy (NCBI): domain Bacteria; kingdom Bacillati; phylum Actinomycetota; class Actinomycetes; order Mycobacteriales; family Nocardiaceae; genus Rhodococcus; species Rhodococcus sp. NKCM2511. Next base: position 74,072 of record NZ_BNHJ02000005.1, read on the forward strand.
CATTCCGGAGCAAGTCGAGCAATTCCGACTCCGAGATGATGCGAAGGCCATGGGCGCGCGCCCTTTCGACTTTTCCGCTTTCCGTTGTGGGATCCGAACACACCACCACACTCGTGAATCGACTGACGGAATTCATCACGTCCAGTCCGGCTTCCGTGAGCTGAGCGGCCAAGCGCAATCGCGGGATTCGCGTGTCGCCGCTGATCACGACTCGCATGCCCTGAACGAGACCGCCGTCCTCGGCAAGTGGACCTGGGTTCTCCCACGCGCAATGTGAGCGAGGAACGGTATCCGGATACAGCGTCAGACGCTCGGTGCACGTGACGACTGGAAGGGGAAGTTCGAGCGACCTGGCCAGCCGAGCGCTGTGGGTGAACACCTGCGCCAGCACTAGGGCATCGTCGTAGGCGTCGTGCGCATTGGACTGCAGCACTTTCCAGTGCGCGGCCAGGGTGGACAGCTTGTGGTTGGGAGTATCGAGTTGTAGTCGCCTCGACAATGCCACGGTGCACAACCGTTGCTTCGTCGGCATGTCGATGCCCGCACGCATCGATTCGAGCTTCAAGAACCCGTGATCGAAACTCGCGTTGTGCGCGACCAAAGTTCGACCATCCAGCAGATCCATGAGTTGCGGAGCGATCATGTCGAACGTCGGCGCACCGGCAAGCCGTTCGGGCGTCAGTTTGTGAATGTGCACCGGGCCAGGATCGCAACCCGGGTTGACCAGAGTCGACAGTTCGCGTCCGACACGTCCGTCCTCGTCGACCGTCAGAGCGGCCACACTGAGCACTCGATCACGGGATGCCTTCAGACCCGAGGTCTCGACATCGACGACGACCCATTTGTCGCTGCCGGTTTTAACCGAATTCTTCACAGGATTACCGCTTTCGACCGCATCGGACAATGGAGGCCACTATGCCGCACGAGATGCTGCACGCGAGTCGACTTCGGGCCAACACCTACGGTTCCTGGCCACCGACGGCCGTTCCACAGCACATTGGCGTACCTCGGACCATCAGTGCGCTTGCCAACGCACGCATAGCGAGCCCTCCCCCTGCGAGACGACGTTTCCACATTTTCTGCCTGCTGAAGCAGGCATAGGGGCTCATTGTCGGCAGAACCTTCGGGGAAGTTCCAATATGCATGCCAGGGCAAGCACAAGGAGCGATGATGGCGGAACCGCGACGACGAGCCCGTAAGCACTCGGGAGAACTGGCCGAAACGTTCGTCGCGCGTCGCCATCAGTTGCGCATGACCCAAGCCGAGTTGGCGTTGCTCGCCGGGGTGGGTCGTTCCACCGTTCAAGCACTCGAAGGAGGAAAGAACACAGTGCAGCTCGACAGCGTGATCGCGGTCGCGGATGCTCTGGGGTGCGATATCGCACTGCTCACGCGCGCCGGATCGTTTGTGCCGCCGCTGGATCCGACATGATTCAAGCATTCGAGCTACGAGAGTTCGATGCAGCCGATGCCTACTGGGGAAGACCTCTTCTTCGCGATCAACTGACCCGCTCGGGAAACGACATGATGTTTCGATACGACAGCACTGACCTCGACGACTCCTCTGCGCCGGCTCGTCACCGAGGCCCGAATTGACGGTCTCCCGCATCCCCCAGTCCGGGCACGATGATGCCCTGATCGTTGAGCTCATCGTCGACGGCGGCACAGACCACGCGGACGGGATGTTCTGACTTCTCCAGCGCAGCAATGCCTTCGGGGGTCACGACGACGCACACGACCACCACCTCGGTTGCCCCGCGAGCGACGAGCAAGTCGATCGTCGCGGTCATGGACCCGCCCGTGGCCAACATCGGGTCGAGAACGAACACCGGTGTGCCGGCGAGATCTGCGGGGAGAGACTCGAGGTACGGCACCGGCTGCAGTGTCTTCTCGTCTCGTGCCATGCCGATGAATCCCACACCGGATCGCGGAATGAGCGCACTCGCCTGCTCCACCATGCCCAGCCCGGCCCGCAGAACCGGCACGAGCAGAGGTGGGTTCGCCAACCGAACACCCGTGGTGCGGGCAACCGGGGTGTCGACCTCGAAGGTGTCCACCGGGGCATCACGCAAAGCCTCGTACACCAACGTGTGTGTCAGCTGCCGCAGCGCCGAACGGAAGGTCGCGTTGTCACTGTGCACGTCGCGCATCGTCGTCAAAAGCGCTGCGGTCAAGGGATGGTCGACTACGTGGGTATCCATGGTCGCAGATTATGGGCCCCTCGTCGGCCATCCGTCCACACGGCTCGCGCTCGCTCGAACTGTCCGAAAGCGACCCCTCAGCGTCGGCAACTTTTGCCCACGACGGGGCCGCGACCGGCACGTTGACTCGGACGCATGACGCTTCGCAACGATCGATTCGAGTTCGATACCGACATCGCTCCCCTGTCTCGGAACGCAATCCGATGACGGTCGGACCGCTCTCCGACTGCCTGGTCGTCGACCTGTCGCGGGCACTCGCCGGACCCCATGCCGCGATGATGCTCGGGGACCTCGGCGCGCGAGTAATCAAGGTCGAGTCACCCAGCGGCGGTGACGACACCCGCAGCTGGGGCCCACCCTTCGTCGCCGACGACGAGGGCGATCGGCACTCGACGTACTTCCTCTCGTGCAATCGCAACAAGGAATCCATTGCACTGGACCTGAAAGCTGTCGACGGTCGAGACACGCTCACCGCATTGATTCGCCGCGCCGATGTGCTCGTCGAGAACTTTCGCCCCGGCGTTCTCGCTCGCCTCGGCTACGGCATGGAGGCCTTGCACGAGCTGAACCCGCGTCTGGTGATCCTGTCCATCACCGGTTTCGGCCACGACGGCCCAGAAGGCACCCGCCCCGGCTACGACCAGATCGCCCAGGGTGAAGCAGGATTGATGTCGCTCACCGGGCCGTCGAAGGACGAGCCCACTCGGGTCGGCGTTCCCATCGGCGATCTGCTCGCCGGAATGAACGGCGCGTACGGCGTCGTGGCCGCACTGCACGAGCGCAACACCACCGGACGCGGCCGCGTCGTGCGTACCAGCCTGCTGGCCTCCATCGTCGGGGTGCACGCATTCCAAGGCACTCGCTACACCGTGGCCGGCGAAGTGCCCCGCCCCACCGGCGGACATCACCCGTCGATCTGCCCGTACGGTCTGTTCCACTCATCCGAGGGGCTGGTTCAGATTGCCGTGGGCAGTGAAGGACTGTGGCAACGCTTCGCTCCCGCATTCGGATTGGACCGTCCGGAGTGGGCCACCAACCCACAACGCGTCGACGACCGAGAGGCCGTCATCGCCGCTGTCGATGCCGTTTTCGCGGACTGGCCGACCGACAAACTTCTCGGACTACTCGGTGAGCTCGGCATACCGGCCGGACGCGTCCGCGATCTGGCCGAGGTCTACACCTGGGAACAGACCCGGTCGCAGGGACTGATGATCGACGTCGACCATTCGGCCCTGGGCACCATCACGTTGCCCGGCCCACCGCTGCGCATGGACGAGGATTGCGAGGGTGCCGCGATGCGCACGACACACGCGGCCCCGCCGACCCTCGACCAGCACGGCGACTCGATCCGCGCCTGGCTCGAGACGACGCCATGACCCGCACCGGCGCGCCGGCACGGCTCGGCGCGATCGAACTCGTCGAGATGGTCGTCGACGCCGGCAGTTTCGTCCGGTGGGACACCGACCCGCTTCCCCCGATCGGGGTGCACGGACCGGCGGATCAGGGCTATCTCGACGAGCTGGTCGCGGCCCGTGAAACGAGCGGCTGCGACGAGTCGGTGTTGACCGGCGAAGCCACCCTCGCAGGGCGCCGGGTGGCACTCGTCCTGTGCGAGTTCGGGTTTCTCGCAGGCTCCATCGGAACGGCGGCCGCCGAACGATTGGTACAGGCCGTCGAAAAGGCGACAGCAGAACAGCTTCCGCTGCTCGCCTCGCCGACCTCCGGCGGAACACGGATGCAGGAGGGCACGGTCGCCTTCTTGCAGATGGTCAAGATCTCGGCGGCTATCGCTGCGCACAAGTCGGCGGGTCTCGCCTACGCCGTCTACCTTCGTCATCCCACGACCGGCGGAGCACTTGCCTCGTGGGGCTCACTCGGCCACGTCACTGCGGCCGAACCGGGTGCGCTCCTGGGCTTTCTCGGTCCGCGTGTGTACCAGGCGCTGTACGGCGAGAAGTTCCCGGAGGGAGTGCAGACAGCCGAAAACCTCGCCGCCCGTGGCCTCGTCGACGCGGTGGTCCCTCCCGAGCAACTCCGTGAGGTTGCCATTTCGGCCCTCGCCGTCCTGTGTGCGCCACACGAGCCACCTCCGCCGGTTCCGAACATCCCGTTGGAGCACCTCGACGATGTGCCTGCATGGGAATCCATCCGTCGTTCTCGACGGCCGGAACGGCCGGGAGTACGCCACCTCGTGCGATCGGCCGCGAACACGGTGACGACGTTGCAGGGCACCGGAGCCGGTGAGATCGAGCCCGGATTGTTTCTGGCCCTTGCCAAGTTCGGGGCCTCGGCGTGTGTACTTCTCGGCCAGGACCGCACTTTCGCCGATCAGCCGTTGGGTCCCGCCGGCCTCCGGGAAGCACGACGCGGAATGCGGCTGGCGGAAGAGCTGCAACTACCCCTTGTCACCGTCATCGACACTGCCGGTGCCGCGTTGAGCAAGGAGGCCGAAGAGGGTGGCCTCGCGGGCGAGATCGCCCGCTGCTTGGTCGAACTCACGACACTGAAGGCACCGACGATCTGCCTGCTGCTCGGCCAGGGAGCCGGCGGCGGCGCACTCGCACTGCTCCCGGCCGATCGGGTGCTGTGTGCTCAGCACGGTTGGCTGTCGCCACTGCCGCCGGAGGGTGCATCGGCGATCAAGTTCCACACCACCGACCGCGCAGCCGAGATGGCAGAGGAGCAGGGCGTGCGCAGCCTGGACCTGCTGCGTAACGGTGTCATCGACCGGATCGTGGCCGAACGGCCGGATGCCTCCGATGAACCTGCGGCGTTCCTGTCACGCCTCGGGACCGTGCTCGAACACGAGTTGGCCGTACTCCTCGCCGCCGCCCCGGCCGAACTGGTGACCTCACGGTTGCAGCGCTACCGCTACCTGGGGATGTCCGATAACCAAAAAAGTGCGCTGATTGGGCAAAGCTTGCCAGTGCACCCCCTGTCCAACGGTCGATAACGTTCGTGGGGCGAGCCCCCGCCGCGCGAACGCCGGCCGACTCTGCAGTACCCACAGATCCCGATGAAGGAGATTTCAGTGCCCGACGCAATCGAGGTCCGCAAGGTCCCGCTCCACAACGTGTCCGATGCCAGCGAGCTGGCGAAGCTCATCGACGACGGGGTGCTCGACGCCGACCGGGTCATTGCAGTCATCGGTAAGACCGAAGGCAACGGCGGAGTCAACGACTACACCCGCATCATCGCCGACCGAGCATTCCGCGAAGTGTTGTCCGCGAAAGGAACTCGCAGCGCACACGACGTCGGCGAGGTTCCGATCGTCTGGTCCGGTGGCACCGACGGAGTCATCAGCCCCCACGCCACCATCTTCGCGACCGTACCGTCGGACAAGGCAGTGCAGACCGAGGAGCCGCGCCTGACGGTCGGCGTCGCGATGAGCGAGCAGTTGATGCCCGAGGACATCGGCCGCACCGCGATGATCACCAAAGTGGCTGCGGCAGTCAAGGATGCGATGGCCAACGCCGGCATCACCGATCCCGCAGACGTGCACTACGTGCAGACCAAGACCCCGCTGCTGACGATCCACACCATCCGTGACGCCAAGAGCCGCGGCAAGACCGTCTGGACCGAACAGACGCACGAGTCGATGGATCTGTCCAACGGCGGCACCGCTCTCGGTATCGCTGTCGCGCTCGGTGAGATCGATATGCCGACCGACGAGGACGTCATGCACAGTCGTGAGCTGTACTCCTCGGTGGCCTCGTGCTCCTCGGGCGTCGAGTTGGACCGTGCGCAGATCGTCGTCGTGGGTAACACTCGCGGAATCGGCGGCCGGTACCGCATCGGACACAGCGTGATGAACGACGCGCTCGATCAGGACGGCATCTGGAACGCGATCAAGGATGCCGGTCTCGAACTTCCCGAGCGGCCGCACACCAAGGATCTGGGCGGCAAGCTCGTCAACGTCTTCCTCAAATGCGAAGCAAGCCAGGACGGTACGGTCCGTGGACGACGCAACGCCATGCTCGACGATTCCGACGTCCATTGGCACCGCCAGATCAAGGCGTGCGTCGGCGGCGTCACCGCAGCAGTGACCGGCGACCCAGCGGTCTTCGTGTCGGTCTCGGCAGCGCACCAGGGCCCCGAAGGTGGCGGCCCCGTCGCCGCGATCGTCGACCTCGGATAGCGCCGGTTTCGATCTCGAACAGCGCCGCGCGAACCCGACAGTCTCGGGTTCGCGCGGCGTCCGGCCCTCTGCTTCTGCGTCTCTCTCGAACGAAGGAACCACCATGGCAACCACCGTCGGACCCGCTGCCGAACTTCTGATGTCCGACGCGGTCGAGCTCAGCGGCAAGATCAAGCGCCGCGAGGTCTCGTGCGTCGAGACCATGACGGCGTACCTCGACCACATCGAGGCACACAATCCGACAGTCAATGCCATTGTCGCCCTGCGTGATCGCGACGAGCTGCTGGCCGAGGCACGCGAGCGAGATCGGCAGCTCTCGGACGGGCAGTATCTCGGGTGGATGCACGGATTTCCCCATGCGGTGAAGGATCTGTCGGCAGCCCGAGGGCTACCGTTCACATCGGGGTCACCGATCTTCGCCGATCGCATCGCCGACGCGGACGATCTGTTCGTCGCCCGCGTGAAAGCGGCCGGTGCCATCGTGATCGGCAAGACCAACACACCGGAATTCGGGTTCGGATCTCAGACGTACAACCCGGTGTACGGAACCACGGTCTCGCCCTACGACACCTCGCGCACTGCAGGCGGAAGCAGCGGAGGTGCGGCGGCAGCCTTGGCGCTACGCATGCTGCCCGTCGCCGACGGCACCGACTACATGGGATCGCTGCGCAACCCGGCGGCCTTCAACAACGTGGTCGGCTTTCGCCCGTCGTGGGGACGAATTCCCGAGCCCGGCTTCATCGCTCAGGGTGCGGTCGCCGGGCCGATGGGACGATCGGTCACCGACGTCGCGCACCTGCTGTCGACGATGGCGGGCCCGGATGCCAACGCGCCCCTCGGAATCGACGAGGACCCGGAGATCTTCACCCGCACTCTCGAACGCAGCTTCCGCGGTGCCCGCATCGCGTGGGTCGGAGACTGGAACGGCCACCTGGCGACCGAACCCGGTGTCCTCGATCTGTGCGAGTCGTCGTTCACCGTCTTCGAGGACCTCGGCTGCGCAGTGGAGAGCACCGTGCCGTCGTACGACCCGGCGAAAATCTGGGACTCGTTCCTGACGTGGCGGTGGTGGGCGCAGCTCGGGATGGCCGATCTGTACGAGAACCCGCGCACGAGGGAGCTGATGAAGCCCGAAATGCTGTGGGAGATGGAGCATGCCGTCGCATTGACCGCACTCGACGTCACCAAGGCAGCGCAGGCTCGCAACGACTGGCAGAGCGCACTGACGACCTTGTTCGAGACCTACGACTTCGTTCTCGCGCCCACCGCTCAGGTGTTCCCGTTCGACAAGGACCAACACTGGCCGCAGTCCATCGCGGGTCGACCCATGGACACCTATCACCGGTGGATGGAGACGGTGGTGCCCTGGACGATGACCGGCGTTCCTGCCGCCGCCGTCCCGGTCGGATTCGACGATCGGGGTCTGCCGATGGGTGTTCAGATCATCGGCAGGCACGGTGCCGACCGCGCGGTTCTGCAGCTCGCCTACGCCTACGAGCAGGCCTCGCGGTGGGTCGAGCGCGTCCTCCCGCCGGCACTGCACGTCGGCTGATCCCCTGCCGTCGCGACATGCCCTACACAGTATTGTTGAACAATGGATGACATGGTCGGTGCGCTTCGGCCACGAGTACGAGACTTCCCGGCCTCGGCGAGTTACGCGCTCACCGTCGCAGAATTGCTTGCGCTCCCCAGCCTCTCGGGGTCCACTCTTGTCGCAGGCGAGCAGGGACTCGAGAATGTGGTTCGACGCGTCAACGTCATCGAAGTTCCCGACATCCTGCCGTGGGTGAAACCGAACGAACTGCTGTTGACGACGGGTTTCCCACTGCGGCATGCAGATTCGGGCCGCCCGTTCGATGCCGGTGCCCTGGTGGAGCTGGTCGAAGGACTCGCCGAACGCGGCGCGGCAGCGCTCGGAGTCAAAGAAGGACGCTACTTCGGAGACGTGCCCGCTGCGATGATCGAGGCAGCAGATCGACTCGGCCTGCCGCTCTTCCTCATTCGCCGAGATGTCGGCTTCGACGAGGTCATCTCCGAGGTGTTCACCCACCTCGTCGACCGGCAGGCGTGGGCGTTGGATATTGCCGATCGCATGCATCGAGCACTGACCTCGATCGTGCTCGAAGGCGGCGATCTACCGCAGATCGCCGATGAGGTCGCCACGCTCTTCGAGGCATCGGTGCTCATCTGCACTCCGGACGGTCGAGTCCAGGCCACAGCAGGAGCAGACGCAGATGTTGCTGCCTTGGAAGAGATGCCCCTGTTCGACCCGTCCGGTCGTCTGCTCACCGAACGACTCCACGAAGGCCTGCAACCGGTACCGGGCGACAGCGGGCACCGCATTGCCGTCGCACCGATCATCGCGGGCGGCACCGACCACGGACTGATCGTGGCTGTGGCGGCCGCCGAACGACTCGGTCCCGTCACGATGCAATCCCTTGAACGCGCGGCCACCGTCGTGGCGTTGGCGGTCATCAAGAAACTTGCTGTCTCTGCCGTCGAGTCCAAGTTTCGGGGCGATTTCCTGCGTGACGTCCTCAACGGCGCAACCGAATCCCCCGAACAAATCATCGAGTACTGCGCCCAGCTCGACTGGGACGTGAACCGGAGCATGGTGGTCATCGTGGCCCAATTGGACGAGATTGCCGAAGTGGCCGTAAGCAATTCGGCGAAGCCGGCCGTGTCCGGCCGCCTGCCGCAGGAGCGCCTGACCGCGGCATGGCAGCAGGTGGTGCGCAGGCGCGATCGACGGGCTCCCGTCGTCGGGTTCAGCAACGAGGTCGTCACGCTCATGCCGGCCGAACCCGGCACCGAACGGGACGTCGTCGAGGATCTGATCGCCTCCGTCGCCGGAGACAAGGGCGGCGGACGAAACTCGTTCGGCGCAGGCGTGAGCCGCGTCATCGACTCCGTTGCCGACATTCCGCGCGCCTACGATCAAGCCCGCAAAGCAGTCGTCGTAGGACGCCGCATGCGCGGAAACGGATCGGTAGCGCATTTCGACGGCCTCGGCGTGCATCGACTGCTGTCACTGGTCACCGACGGAGCCGAGCTGCAGGCCTTCGCAACCGAGGTGTTGGGCTCACTCGCCGGCGACGACGCCGATGCCGTCGACCTGCGCCAGACGTTGCAGGCGCTGCTCGACACCAACTGCAACGTCGCAGAGACCGCCCGCGTCTTGCATTTCCACTACAACACGCTCCGCTACCGCATCGGCAAGCTGGAGTCCATCGTCGGCCCGTTCACCACCGATCCGATTCTGCGCCTGGATGTAGCGCTGGCGCTGCGGGTCGCGGAGATGAAGGGGCTGTGACACCACCCGAGGAGACACCCAGTGCCTGAGGGCAATTCGATCGGAACCGACGCCGTCGCACTCGCGGCAGCAGTGCGCGCCGGCACCGTGTTCGCGCGCGAGGTGACCGAGCAGCACCTCGAACACATCGGCCGAATCAACACCGAGCTGAATGCGATCGTCACCGTCGCAGCCGAATCGGCACTGCTGGCAGCCGACGGAATCGATGCCCGCATCGCCCGCGGCGAGCGGGTCGGCGACCTCGCCGGAGTGCCGTTCACGGTCAAGGACCTGATCGCCACCGCCGGAGTTCGCACCACGGCGGGCTCACATGCGCTCGCGGACAACGTCCCTCGCGTCGACGCTCCCGCCGTTGCCCGGATGCGCGCCGAGGGCGCAATCCTGATCGGTAAGACCAACACACCGGAGTTCGGTGCCAGCGGACTCACGCACAACGACCTGTTCGGCTACACCGTCAACCCGCTCTCCCCTGCCGGAACGAAGCTGTCACCGGGCGGGAGCAGCGGCGGTGAGTCGGCGGCCATCGCGTCGGGCATGAGCGTGGTGGGACTGGGCACCGATTTCGGTGGCTCGGTGCGGTGGCCCGCGCACTGCACCGGTCTGTGCTCGATCAGGCCGACACCGGGCCGAATCGACTCCGAGGGGCAGTATCCCGGTGTCATGAGCGACAACCGAGTGCTGACGAATCCGGCGACCATGCACGGCACTGTGCAGACCATCGGCCCCATGGCCCGCACTCTCGGCGACGTGATCCTGTTGCTGCGCGTGCTGTCGTCGCCGCAGTACACCTGGACTGACCCTGCGAGCGTGGACCTCCGCGAGCTCGATATTCGTTGGGCCACAGGAGAAGGCACGTTTCCGGTCGATGCGGAGATCCGCGCCGCCACCGAATCCGCGGCACTGCGCACCGGTCCGTTCGTCGGATCGGTGACGCCGTACGAGGGCACCGCACTACTAGAAGCTCATGAGCTGTTCACTCGGATGCGGGGCTGCGAAACCCAAACGGACATCGAGCAGTACGGCCCCGCCGAGTTCAGCGCCAACATCAGGGCCATCCTTGCCGGCGTCCGAACCACCACGGCCGCAGACGTCGAGGCACTGTGGGCTCGACGCGCCGAGATGCAGCACCAGCTGGTGTCCACGATGGGCGACGTCCTGATACTTCCCGTTGCATCGATTCTCGCCCCTCCGCTCGGTGAGACGAGCTTCGAGGTCGACGGTGCCTCTCTGTCGTGGTCGCAGGCGCTGGCGAGTAGCCGAGCGATCAGCATCCTCGGGGTGCCCTCGGTGGTGATTCCCGTTGCCACCTCCAGCAGCGGTCTGCCGATCGGAGTGCAGATCATCGCCAAGCCGTGGCACGAGCATCACGCTCTTGCCGTCGCCGCCGCTCTGACGTAGCCCTCGCGGTCCGTCCATCCGTACCGCGACGGCAGGTTCTTACAACGACCCGCTGTCGATTTGGTCGAAATGTGTTTCATGGCCGGCCCGCGCCAGCAACTAGCGTGATGGGCATCACTCATCCGGTCGAAAGGCGGCGGCATGCGCGACATTCTCGACGACGTGGCCCCGTGGCTGCGCGAACGTGAGCCGTTCGCCCTGGCCACGGTGGTACGTACGTGGCAGTCGTCGCCGCGCCCCGCGGGTGCGGCCATGGCAGTGGCTACGTCCGGTCAGGTCGTCGGCAGCGTCTCCGGCGGCTGCATCGAAGGTGCCCTGTACGAGCTGGCGAACGACGTCCTCGCCCACGGCATGGCCAGGAGCGAGACCTACCGGGTAGCGGACGACGACGCGATCGGCGTCGGCCTCACGTGCGGCGGCACCATCGAGGTGTTCGTTCGTCTCATCGACAGCGACGCGTGCGCGGTACTCGAAGACGTCGCTCGTCTGGTCTCGAGCGGCGAGCCGGTGGCCGTGCTCACCGATCTCACCACCGGGGCCCCGACGCGGCTGGCGGTTCTGGGAACGGAGGCAACCGTCGATTCCGACGGTCTCACCGACATCGAGTCCGACGGTTCGAGCGTGAGTCTCGCCGTTCTCGACCGACTGCACCGCGGCGAGTCCGGCTTGGACATTCGCATCGCCGACGACGGCGCGCGGTCCGTCATGGTCGAGTTGTTCGGACCACCGCCCCGGATGTACGTGTTCGGTGCCATCGATTTCGCCGCCGCGATGTGCCGCCTGGGCACGTTCGCCGGCTTCGCCGTCACCGTCGTCGACGCCCGCCCGGTGTTCGCCACCCGGGCCCGATTCCCCGACGCGCACGACGTCGTGGTGGCGTGGCCGCACACGTTCCTCGCTACTGCGCCGGTGGACGAGCGCACCGTCATCACCGTTCTCACCCATGACGAGAAGTTCGATATCCCGTTGCTCGAGGTTGCGCTGCGCAGTGGTGCCGCCTACGTGGGCGCGCTGGGCAGTCGGTCTACCCACCGCCGCCGGGTGGAACTGCTCGGCGAGCGCGGGGTGACCGACAGCGAGCTGGCGCGGCTGCACTCCCCCATCGGGCTGGATCTCGGTGCTTCCACTCCACCGGAAACGGCGATCTCCATCGTGGCCGAGATCCTCAAGGTCTCACGGCAGACGACCGGCCTCGAATTGCGAAGTCTCAGTGGGCCGATCCACCGCGATGCCGCTGCCGAGATCGACGCGACATCACCCGTTCGATCGGCCGTCAGGTGCTGACACTGCACGACGAGCGACGCTCGCCCACCACGGAGGTACCGCATACCGTCGAGACCGTGCTGAGCTCGGACCTGCTGGCGCACGCCACGTTGCTCGCCGGTCGCGCCGGCCTCGGCCGGCCGGTACGCAGAATCAATCATGTCGACGACCCCGCCGGCATTCGGTTCTGGATTCGACCGGGCGACCTGTTGTCCACGACGAGCGAGGCCCTCACGCACCTGACGGAGCCGACGGCCGCGCTGCTGTCCCGAGCCCATTCCCTCGGCGTTGCCGGGATTCTGGTGCGGGTGGACGACGACATCGCCGTTCCGGACTGCGTCGGCGTGAGTGCCGAGACACTGGGCCTGCCGCTGGTTCAGGTCTGCGGCGAACTCGACCCCAAGCACGATCTCACCGCGGGCCTACGCGACAACGCAAAGACGCAGGCACGAGCGATGTTTCGGTCCGAGCGCCTGCGCCGGGCATTGACCGATATCACGCTCGCCGGCGGCGGGGTAGCACAACTGGCATTCGCAACCTCGGTCGAATGCGATGTGGCAGTGTCGATCACCACGGTGGACGGACGCGAACTTGCCTCGGCAGGCAGTGACGACGAACTGTCCGCCCTCCGCGCCAGTACCGCCCTCGATCCCACCGGAAGACTGCGCACCGACTCCGTCGACGGCGGCCTCGGTCTGCGTTCGCAACAGGGCAATTCGATCGCGGTATGCGCCATCACGGCCAACGGAATCGACCATGGACGCATCGTCCTGTTCTCCTCACGTCGCCCTCTGACGGAATCGGACCTGCACACTGCCGACGCGGCCGCGGGTGTGTTGGCGATGGTCGTCACTCGCGATCTCGCGCTGTCGGCAGTCGAGGAGAAACACCGATCGAATTTTCTGCGCGATCTTCTCCTGGGCCGAGGCGGCGAGCACGCACACGCGGTGGCGCATGCACGACGCTTCGGCTGGAATCTCGGCAGGCCGGTGGTGATCGTCGCGATCGAACCGATCCCACACCTCGACGACGAACCGACGCCCGGCCGCAGGCCACTCGTCGATCGGCAGATGTCGGCTTTCGCAGGGGCTCTGGCACAACGAGATCCGCAGGCCGCCATCGCCGCCCTCGGCACCGAAACCGTCATCATCATGGGCGAACGTCCCACGACGGTCGCGGACGTGCACGAAATCGTCGAACGAGTACACGGAGACGGCGGCGGTGGTCGGCAACCGTTCACGGTCGGGATCTCGCGTCCGTGCACCACGGTGGCCGACATCCCCAGTAGGTACGGCCAGGCGCGTACCGCGTTGAAGGTCGGCCGCCAGGTATCCGGGGACTGGGCCGTCACCACGTTCGACGAACTCGGCGTGTTTCGACTACTGAGCCTGGTGGACAACGTCGACGAGCTCGAATCGTTCACCCGGGAAACCCTGCACGACCTCGCCGGGCACGACGACGAAGCACGCGACATGCGCAGAACCCTGGAGACGTTGCTGGCCACCAACATCAACATCGCCGAAACTGCTCGGGCACTGCACTTTCACTACAACACCTTGCGATACCGAATAACGAAACTCGAAAAGATACTGGGCCCCTTCACCGATCGCGCCGATCTACGCCTGGATCTTTCCCTTGCGCTGAAAATCATGGCCATGCGCGGAACCGACCACCACATGTGACGGACCCGCCATCGAGCGCTTGGCAAATTGCGCTCGTAGCGATTTGGAAATGCGTCAGTAACGTTGCAGGACAATGCTTTACCCATCCCGCGAACCACCCCGGTTCGATACGTTGGAGAAAGGCTCGACATGCCTATCTGGAAGATTCACGGAGACGGAAAGAATGTTCGACCGGGTGACGTCGTCGCGCCGAACGAACGATTGAACTGGGGCCGCACCATCAGTCTCGGCGGCCAACATGTGGTGTCGATGTTCGGGGCCACATTCGTCTTCCCCATCATCATGGGGCTCAATCCCCAACTCGCCATTCTGATGTCGGGCTTCTGCACCATCTTCTTCCTGCTCATGGTCAAGGGCCGCATCCCCAGCTACCTCGGCACGTCCGCGGTGTTCGTCGGCGGCGTCGCCGCCATCCGAGCGCAGGGTGGAACGTCAGCGGAGGTCACCGGTGCCATCCTGGTATCGGGTCTCGTCCTGGCACTGGCCGGACTCGCCATCCACTTCATGGGCGGCGGCGTCGTGGTGCGGGTGCTGCCCCCGGTCGTCACCGGTGCGGTGGTCATGTTGATCGGCTTCAATCTCGCGCCTGTCGTGGCCAGCACCTACTGGCCACAGGACCAATGGGTCGCTCTCGCAGTGATGTTCGTGCTCATCGTCATGAGCGTGGCGTTGCGCGGGTTCCTCGGACGGATCGCGATTCTGCTGTCGCTGGTGTTCGGGTACGCGCTGTCCTGGATCCTCGACCTCGTATCCGGACCCATCACGTCCTACGACGCCACGGCCGGCGAGGTCACCGAGCACTTCCGCGTCAACTGGTCGGGTGTCGAGGCGTCGCAATGGTTCGGACTCCCGCCGTTCAGCGACGAGGCCAACGGCATCGTCGGCATTCACGCACCGTCGTTCAGTCTCGCCTTCATCGTTCTCGTCCTCCCCGGTGTCATCGCTCTGATCGCCGAAAATGCAGGGCACGTCAAGGCTGTCGCGGAAATGACCGGTGACGATCTCGACCCGATGATGGGCCGGGCACTCGCTGCCGACGGTATCGCGACGGTCATGGCCAGCTCGGTCGGTGGTTCACCGACGACGACCTACGCCGAGAACATCGGCGTCATGGCGGCGACCAAGGTCTATTCGACGGCGGCATACACGGCGGCCGGAATCATCGCCATGATCCTCGGATTCTCGCCGAAGTTCGGCGCGCTGATCTCGGCCACCCCCGGCGGCGTACTCGGCGGTATCACCGTCGTCCTCTACGGCATGATCGGTCTGCTGGGTGCCAAGATCTGGCGCGAGAACGGTGTCGACTTCGGCAACCCGCTCAACATGATGCCGGTTGCCGCGGGTCTGATCATCGCGATCGGCGACACCTCGCTCGTCTTCAGCGATTCGTTCTCGTTGAGCGGTATCTCCCTCGGCACGATCGTCGTCATAGGGCTCTACCACCTGTGCGCTCGCATTGCCCCGGCCCACATGAAGACACCGGTCGACGCGTCACCTCGGCATCGATCCTCCTCTACCACAGCACGTTCCGACGGCAGCGACGGAGACGGGGTTGCCGGCGAGGTCGACACCCTGAAGCCGTTGCGGTAACGAGCGATTGCAACACTGGGGCGTGACGTTTGTCACCTCTTGACGAAACACTTCCAGGCACAGGCAGGCAGGATCGGGATATGAAACCTTCTCCATTGAAATACCATCGGCCGCGGTCGATCGAGGAGGCGTGCCGCATCCTGGCCGAGGTCGACGGCAAGGTGCTGGCCGGCGGTCAGTCCCTCATTCCGATGCTGTCGATGCGCCTGGCCGCCCCCGGGAACCTGATCGACATCACCGGTATCGACGGTCTCGACGACATCACCGGGTCGACCGACTCGGGCGTCACGTTCGCGGCTCTGGCCACGCACGCGTCGCTCGCGTCGAACCGGGCTGCCGCCCGGACGCAGCCGTTGCTCGGACGGGCACTGCATCTGGTGGCCCACGCGACCATCCGGAACCGTGGGACCACCGTTGGATCCATCGTGCATGCCGACCCGTCGGCCGAGATGCCCGCGGTCATACGGTTGCTCGAAGGTTCGGTCACGGTGCAGTCCGTCCGCGGCCGCCGAGAGATCGCGGCGAAAGATCTGTTCCTCGGGCCGCTGGAGTCCTCGCTCGAAACCGACGAGATCGCGATCGCCGCAACGGTTCCCGCCGCCAAGTCCGGCGAGGGCACGGCCATCGACGAGGTTGCCCGCCGACACGGTGACTACGCGCTCGTCGGAGTCGCGGCCCGTGTCACCGTTGCCGACAACGCAGTACGCACCGCGCACGTCACCTATGTGTCCGCCGGCGAATTCGGCGAGGTCGTCGACTACACCGACGTCATCGGTGGGGCCGCCGTGTCCGACGCACGTGATCCGAAGTGGAACGCGTTGTCGGAGGACGCACGTCGACGTGTCGAGACCGAGTCCGATATTCATGCAACCGCGGCGTACCGATCCCAACTCGTCGCCGCACTGACCGCACGGGTGGTGATGGCCGCCGCAGTCGACGGCGCGTCATCCAAGTCCACTCACCCGCAGCACGCCGATTCCGGAGTGAACCACTGATGAAGACAACAGATATCGAACAGCAGTTGGACGATCTGATGGCGGAGACCGGTGAACAACACGTACAGGTGACGTTCACCCTCAACGCAACCAAGCAGACGATCGTCGTCCCGGCCCGCACCCTCGCGTCGGACGCCATCCGCCACGACCTTCGTCAGACCGGCACCCACGTCGGATGCGAGCACGGCGTGTGCGGCGCGTGCACGGTGCTCCTCGACGGCAAGCCGGTCCGCGCCTGCCTGATGCTCGCCGCCAGCCTCGAAGGGCAGACCGTTACCACGGTCGAAGGCCTCGTCGAGCCGGACGGCACCCTGCATCCCGTGCAGCAGGCCTTCAAGGACTGCCACGGTCTGCAGTGCGGTTTCTGCACACCGGGATTCGTCACCACCATCGCCGCGTTCCTCGACGAAAACGATTCACCGACGCAGGAGGAGGCCACCGAGGCCATCGCCGGCAACATCTGTCGGTGTACGGGCTATCAGAACATCAAGGCCTCGGTGCTGCGCGCTGCCGAGATCAAACGCGAACGGGCGGGCGAGTTTCCGCTCGGCCCCGACGACGAGTCGAGTCGTGCCGCACTCGACCGGAAGGTACGAGGATCCACCAGTCCCGTCGGCGGACGGATGGGCCGAGCATGAGCACCACGCGCACCGCCCCGCCGCACACTCCCACCAACACTGCTCCCCTGTTCGGCCAGCCGCTGTCGCGTTCGGAGGACGAGCGCCTGCTCAGCGGCAAGGGCAAGTATCTCGACGATCTCGGTCACGGCGCACTGATAGCCGCCTTCGTGCGCTCCCCACACGCACATGCACGCATCACGGCCATCGATATCGACGACGCGCTGGCCATGCCGGGCGTGCACGCGGTGTACACCTACGACGATCTCGAAGCGGACTCGGCCGAGATGGCCGAAGGGCTACCGCTGCTGATCCCCCATCCCGCAATCATCGCTCCGCGCAACGGCTTCCCGCTCGCCAAGGACGAGGTCAACCACGTCGGTGAGGCCATCGTCATGGTCATCGCAACGAACCGTTACGTGGCCGAAGATGCCTGCGCGGTCATCGACGTCCGCTACGACATCCTCGACCCCGTCGTGGGCATCGACACCGCGCGCGTCGCGGCCCGGCGAGTACACGACGACGTGCCGGACAACGTGGCCGCGCATCTGCAGCACGGTTTCGGAGACATCGACGCCGAACTTGCCGCTGCGCCACACCGCATCACCCTCGACCTGAATATCGAGCGTTCGGCGGCGATGCCGATGGAGGGCAAGGGCGTCTACGCGCGCTGGGACAGTGACGAGGAGACCCTGACCTTCTGGTCGTCCACGCAGACCTCCACGTCGGTGCGCGCGGCCGTCGCGGCGCGACTCGGCATGGCGATGAACAAGATTCACTGCATCGCCCCGGACGTCGGTGGCGGCTTCGGCGTCAAGATCATGCACCCGTGGCCGGAGGAGGTGATGGTGACGTGGGCAGCTCGACAGCTCGGTCGCGCCGGCATCTCCAACGAGGTCAAGTGGGTCGAGGACCGCCGCGAGCACTTCATCTCGAGTGCGCACGAACGTGCACAGGTCCAAGAGGTCACTCTGGGGTTCGACGACGAGGGGCGGCTGCTGGCGTTCGACTTCACCGTCTGGCACGACAACGGCGCATACCTGCCGTACGGCATCATCGTGCTGATCAACACTGCGACGCAGGTGCTGGGGCCCTACAAGCCGGTCTCGTTCCGCTGCAACGGTTATTCGTTGTACACCAACACCGTCATCGTCATTCCGTATCGAGGAGCAGGCCGCCCGCAGGGTGTGTTCGCGATGGAACGCTCGATGGACGCCATCGCCGCGTACCTCGGCAAGGACCGGCTCGAGGTCCGCGAGAAGAACCTGATCAGGCCCGAGGAGATGCCCTACGACTTCGGATTGATGTTCCAGGACGGTCGACCGTTGATCTACGACACCGGCGACTACCAGGCCGGGATCGACAAGCTCAAGGCCCTGATCGACTGGGACGGATTCCCCGAATACAAGAAGCAGGCAGCCGCGCAGGGCCGCACCGTCGGTATCGGTGTCGGTGCCTACGTCGAGGGCACCGGCCCCGGGCCGTACGAGGGCGCGCACGTGCTCATCGAGAACTCGGGAAAGATCAAGGGCGCAACGGGGTTGACGACGCAGGGCCAGGGCCATCAGACGACGTTCGCGCAGATCGTCGCCGATGACCTGGGTGTCTCCATCGCCGACGTCGAGATCACCACCGGCGACACTCGTCGATTCGGTTATGCCGTCGGCACATTCGCCTCGCGTGGTGCGGTGATGTCCGGTTCGGCATTCCACGTGGCCGCGCAGATGGTCGCCGAGAAAGCGAAGGTCATCGCCGGGCGCGCCCTCGATCTCGACCCCATCGAGCTCGAACTGCGCGGGGGCTACGTCTGCAAGATCGGCACCGAACCCGGAGCAGAGGGCACGTCCATCTCCCTCGGTGTCGTTGCCGTACTGTCCAATCCGCTGCGCTATGCCTTCGACAAGGAGTCTAGGCAGGCCACCGGGTTCGCGAAGATGGACACCGACATGACGATCCCGCCGGTGCCGGAGGGCGAACAGCCGGGCCTGGAAGCCACCGGTTACTACTCTCCCCCGCGCTCGACGTTCGCGTCGGGCATCCACGCGGCGATCGTCGAGACCGATCCGGTGACGGCCGAGATCCACGTCGAGCGGTACGCGGTGGTCCACGACTGCGGCAACGTCATCAACCCCCGCATCGTCGAGGGCCAGATTCACGGCGGGGTCGCCCAGGGAATCGGCGGCGCGTTGTACGAGAAGATTGCCTACGACGAGCACGGGCAACTACTGAACGCCTCGTTCATGGACTTCCTGATGCCGTTCGTCACCGAAGTTCCCGAGACCATCGAGATGGACCACACCGTCACCCCGTCCGGGCTCAACCCGTTGGGCATGAAGGGTGCCGGCGAAGCCGGCGTCATCCCCACCAGCGCCGTCATCGCGGCCGCCGTCGAAGACGCCGAAGGCTTTTCGATCACCTCGATGCCCATTTCACCGTCCGACCTGTACGAGCTGCGGCTGACCCACGCGGTCGCTCAGACAACCGAGGAGATTTCATGAGAATCGCAGGAACCGCCACGCTGGCCGCACCTCCCGCCGAGGTGTACGACAGCATGCAGGACGGCCGAGTACTGGCCGCGACCATCCCCGGAGTGCAATCGCTCGAGCAGTTGAGCGACGATCACTACAAGCTTTCGATCACCGCAGGCGTCGCGGCCATCAAGGGCACGTACGACGGTGAAGTGGTGCTCTCGCAGCAGAATCGGCCCGAGTCGTTCGTCATGACCGCCTCCGGTGCCGGCGCACCGGGCACGGTGCGCGCCGACGTCACCATCAAGCTCGAGCCCACCGAAGGCGGCGGCACGATGCTCAGCTACGACGCCGATGCCGTGGTCGGCGGCATGGTCGGCGGGGTCGGTCAGCGCATGATCACCGGCGTCGCAAAGAAGATGGCCGGAGTGTTCTTCAACGGTCTCGATGGCGTCATCGCCAACGGGGTGCCGGAGGCCGCTGCTGCGCCCGCGGAGGTATCAGCCAGCGATTCCGGCAGCACCCCCACTGCTCTGCCTGTCGCGGCCGGACGCGCTGTGAGTGCCGGCGCACCCGTCGCTGCGCAGTCCGTCCGCGGCACACTGCTGGCCGCCGCAGCCGGCGCAGGCTTCGCACTGGCCGGAGTCGTGTTGGGCGGACTGCTCACGCGCTCGTCCTGTCACCGGTAGCTTCGCACCGTCGCGGCTCGCGACAAAGGCCGCTCATCCCCAGCAATCGGGGGTGAGCGGCCTTTGTCGTTGCAAGTACTGCCAATTCGACGCCGGTGCAGGGCGCGCGGAGCTCAAATGCTCGGCCGGAGTTTGGCACCTTGTGCCAAAGATACTGAGACGCAGAACGGGTCGAATGTGAGTACACGTCAGGTACCCGCCGATCCGATCAACGGACGCGTGGCCTACGAACCATATCGAGGAGGAAGCGTGGAACCACGAAAGATTCGGGTCGGTATCGACACCGGTGGCACATTCACCGACGTCGTGGCAGTGGACGAGGAGTCGGGAGCCATGGTGACCACCAAGACTCCGTCGACGCCGAGTGATCCGGCGGAGGGATTCCTGACCGGCATCGACAAGGTACTTCGCCAGCTCGGCGTATCCGGCGATTCGCTCAGCGCCGTCAGCCACGGCACCACCGTCGCAACCAACAAGCTGCTCGAAGGCAAGGTGGAGAACCTGGGGTTCATCACCACCGAGGGCTACGAGCATGTACTCGAGATCGCGCGGCAGTCGGTACCCGACGGCTACGGCAACTCCTACTTCTGGGTCAAGCCCGATCGCATCGTGCCCGCGCACCGCGTGCGCACCATCCGCGGCCGGCTCTCGTTCGACGGCAACGAGATCCGCCCCCTCAACGACGACGACGTACGCGCAGCCGCAGCATTCTTCAAGGCCGAGGGCGTCAAGACCCTCGGCGTCTGCCTAGTGCACTCCTACGCCAACCCGGACCACGAACAGCGTGTCCGCGACATCCTTCTCGAGGAATACCCCGAGGCGACGGTCTCCATCTCCACCGAAGTACTGCGTGAGTACCGCGAATTCGAGCGCGCCATCACCACATTGGTCGACGCGGCCGTCAAGCCGAACATTCGCAGCTACGTCAACAACATCGCGAACCGGCTGCGGGAGTTCGCCACCGAATCCGGTGACGCACGCGACGTGCCGTTCTACGTGATGAAGTCCAACGGCGGCGTCCTGTCCGCCAAAGAGGTTGTGCACCAGCCCATCACCACCGTGCTCTCCGGGCCGGCCGCCGGCGCGCTGGGTGCGGCCCTGGTGGCCAGCGCTGCAGGCGTCGAACAGGTGTTGACCTGCGACGGCGGCGGCACCTCCACCGACGTGACCGTCGTGGTCCGCGGCGAGCCCGCGCTCACCACCGAGGGACGCGTCGGCAACTACCCGTCGAAGATCCCGATGATCGACGTCGTCACCGTCGGCGCGGGCGGCGGCTCGATCGCTTGGATGACACCCGAGGGCACGCTGCGCGTCGGGCCGCATTCTGCCGGAGCCGATCCCGGTCCCATGTGTTACGGCAACGGCGGCTCCGCTCCCACCATCACCGATGCCCACGTCCTGCTCGGCCGCATTCCTCCCCACCTGCTCGGCGGCGAGATCCCCCTCGATACCGACCTGGCGCGCAAGGGCATCGAAGACCTCGCGCATCAGCTCTCGCTCGAGGTCGAGGCCTGCGGTACCGGCATCCTCGAGGTGTCGGCCTGGAACCAGGCGAATGCGCTGCGGCAGATCTCGGTCAAGCGTGGCCTCGACGTTCGCGACTTCACGCTCGTCACGTTCGGCGGCTCCGGGTCGTTGCTCGCCTGCCGCCTGGTGGACATCCTGGGTCTGAAAGATGTTCTGGTACCGCTCAACCCGGGCAACGTGTCCGCCTTCGGTTTGCTGACCGTCGATGTGCGCAACGACTACGTGCAGACGCACGTCAGCCGCCATGACCGTCTACGTGCCGAGGATCTGGAGTCGGAGCTGGCAGTGCTGGCATCTCGGGCCGACGAGGCACTCGCCGGTGAAGGCTTCGCTGCCGAGGATCGTCGCTACGCACGCTCGGCCGACCTGCGCTACTTCGGTCAGGCCTTCGAGGTGCGTGTCCCGATCGCCGACGGCGAGATCACCCAGGCGAGCATCGATCAGGCCGCCGAGGCCTTCCACGAAGCGCACCGTGAGCTGTACGGCTACGACTTCCGCGGCGATCAGAGTCAGTTCGTCGAGTGGGTCAACCTGCGGGTCAGCGGTATCGGCCCCATCAAGCGCCCCGTACTGTCGGAGATCGCCGCCGGCACCGGAGCCGAAAGTGCCCGCACCGGAACGCGTCAGGCGTACTTCGACGGCTGGCACGAGACTGCGATCTACAGCCGTGCGGATCTCGGTGCCGGTGACACGATCACCGGACCGGCCGTCATCGAAGAATTCAGCTCCACCGTGCCGATCGATCCGGGCTTCTCCGCCCGCATCGACACGTTCGGCAACGTCCGCATCACCCGCACTCTCGACTCGAACGGAGCGAACTGATGACCGTCATCGACATGGTGAACAACAAGCCCTACCGGCT
Organism: Rhodococcus sp. NKCM2511; assembly: GCF_014905595.1. NCBI lineage: Bacteria > Bacillati > Actinomycetota > Actinomycetes > Mycobacteriales > Nocardiaceae > Rhodococcus > Rhodococcus sp. NKCM2511. Next base: position 96,814 of record NZ_BNHJ02000005.1, read on the forward strand.
CTCTCCGGTCGACGCGCCTGCGCCTGATCCCGTTCTCGTCGAGATCGTGGCCGGCTACCTCGCCAGCGTCGAAATGGAAGTGGAGACGGCTATTTCGCGGACGTCGCGATCCCCGATGATTCGTGACGCCCACGATTTCCGCGCCGGAATCCACGACCGCAATCTGCGCAAGCTCACCGGCCGGTCGTACTCCGCGCTGGTGCATCCGGTTGCCCGCGACTTCCCGCTCGGGACCATGAAGCCGGGTGACGTCTACTTCCACAACGACGTCTACCTCTCCGAGGGTGGCATCGGCCACCTGCCCGATCTCTGCGTCACGGTGCCGGTGTTCGCTACCAAGCCCGGCGACACCGAGCCGTCGGTCGTTGCCTTCGTCCAGGCCTTCGGCCATCACGACGACATCGGCGGCTGCTGCCCCGGCTCCATGCCGTCCGGTGCGACCACCGTGTACGAAGAGGGCCTGATGGTTCCGCCGATCAAGCTGTGGGATCAGGGCGTACCCAACCAGGCTGCGTTGACGATCATGACGCGCAACTCGCGCATGCCCGACGCGTTGGCCGCCGATCTCGACGCCGAGTGCTCGGCGTGCCTCATGGGTGCGCGGCGGATGACGGAGCTGTACGAGCGCTACGGCATCGACACCGTCGAGGCGTGCTTCGACTCGATGATGGATGCCACCACCGAGATCTACCGTCGCGAGATCCTGAGCAAGATCCCGAAGGGTGAATACACCTGGGAGGACTACGCCGAGCACGACGGCGTCGACGAGCCGATGTTGCACGTTCAGCGCATTACGTTGACCAAGACCGGCCCCGAGGACGAGCGCGGCGAGCGTCTCATTCTCGACTTCACCGGCACCGGGCCGCAGGCCAAGGGCCCGATCAACCACTGCGGTGATTACGCGGACGGCAACTTCCTGGCCAAATGGCTTGCGCCGGTGTTGCGCAACCTCGCGGACTCCCCCGAGCGCATGGCCGAGCTCGACGTCAACGAGGGTGTCATCCCGCTGATCGAGATGAAGTTCCCCGAAAAGGGCACGCTCATCACCCCGATCTTCCCGGCTCCGACCAACGCGCGGACGTTCGTCATCCTGCGTCTGCTCGGTGTGCTCGCCGGTGTGGTGGCAAAGGCTGTGGACGGCAACATGCCTGCCGATCAGGAGACCATCCGCTACACGGGCGTCTACGGCGACGACTTCGACGGCAACTCGTACCTCATGCGTGAGGTGCTCGGCGGCGGCTCCGGTGGACGGCATTACGCGGACGGTGAGGACACCATCCACGTCGTGCCCGATTCGCGGAACCTGCCCACCGAGTTCACCGAGAGCCGATTCCCATTCATCGTCGAAAAGCTGGGTCTCGCCAAGGATTCCGGCGGTGCCGGACGCTACCGCGGCGGCCTCGGTTACGAGAAGCACATCCGGATGCTCAAGGATGCGCATTTCATGTCCATCGCCGACCGTTCGATTCTCGCGTGCTGGGGTGTCAAGGGCGGCAAGGCCGGCGGATCGTTCTCGGTGACGCTGAATCCGGGTCAGCCCAACGAGCGTGAATTCGACGCGTTGACCGATGCCGAGCCGATCCTGGCGGGCGACACCATCCGTATCCGCACGACGGGTGGCGGCGGCTGGGGCGATCCGCTCGAGCGTCCCATCGAATCCGTCGAGCAGGACGTGCTGTGGGGCAAAGTCTCTCGCGAGTTCGCGGCCACGGACTACGGCGTCGTGATTGCCGACGGCACAGCGACCGCGGATGTCGAGGCATCGGAGAAGCTCCGCGCGGAGATGCGCAATGCACGCGGCCTCGATGAGCCGTTCTTCGATCGTGGGCCCGGTTACGAACGCCTCTCCGGTGGCGCGAAGTTCGCCGAGTACGACTTCATCGATCGCTGAGATTCACTGATGGCGCTTGATGTTTCCCGTGGCACCGACATCGCGATCGTCGGTGCCACGGGCAAGACCGGACGAGCCGTCGCAGATGCACTCGACGGCATTGCGCTGGTGCGGCGGCTGAGCCGTTCAGCGCAGGACTATCCGGTGGACCTGGAGACCGGTGCAGGCCTTGTCGAGGCCTTCACCGGGTGCCGTGGGGTGTATTTCATTGCGCCCAATGTGCATCCGGACGAACCGGCTCTAGTCTTGCGGGCGCTGGACGCGGCGGCGTCCGCCGGAGTGGACCACGTCGTCTATCACTCGGTGGCCTGGCCCTACAGCCCGCGGATGCCGCATCACATGGACAAGGCCCGCAGCGAGGAGGACCTTCGTGCCTTCTGCAGTGCGCACGGAATGCACTGGACCATCCTGCAGCCCTGCGCCTATGCGCAGAACTTCGAGGCGGTTCTGGACGGGAGCAGTAGCGATCTTGCTGTGCCGTACAGCCTGGACAGTAAGTTCTCGTTCGTCAGCCTCGACGATGTGGCCGAGGTGGCAGCCCGGATTCTGGTCGAGGGTGCGGACATTCACCACGGATCGTCCTACGAACTCGGCGGACCGGAGATACTGAGCGTCCGAGACACGGTTCGTTTGGTCGAGACGATGACGGGTCGGGCGGTGTCGGTGGAGTCCATCGGTGTCGACGAGTGGATGAACCTTCACAGCACCGGATTGGGGACCGATGCACAACAGCGTCTCTCGGCGATGTTCGAGTACTACAACGACCGCGATTTTCTCGCCAGCGGGGTTGTCACCGCTGCTCTGCTGGGCAGGTCGCCGACGCCGATGCGCGCTCTGATTCGCTAGGACGCATCGCCCCTCGGCAATCTTGCGCCGCGTGATCGACTGTCGACGCGCACAATGTTCACAGTTCGTAGACGCCTAGGAGGAACCGTGACCGACACCGCACGCACCGATGAGTACTTTCTCGGCCTCGCCATCGAGCAGGCCCAGATCGGCTGGGAGGAAGGCGGCGTTCCGATCGGCGCGGCACTCATCCACGACGGTGAAGTACTGGCGGTGGGACGGAACCGCCGGGTCCAGATGGACAGCGCAATCCGTCATGGAGAGACCGACTGTATCGAGCGAGCGGGACGGCTGCCGGCGTCGGTGTACCGCAAGTCCGTCCTGTACACCACGTTGTCCCCGTGTTTCATGTGTGCGGGAACCGCGCTGCTGTACGAGATTCCGCGAATTGTCATCGGTGAGAACCGCTCGTTCGAGATGTCGGAAAGCTTGTTGCGGAAGCATGGGGTACAGCTCGACGTCGTGGACGACCCCGCCTGTCTGCAGCTCATGGAACGCATGTTGGACGAGCGACCAGGCCTGTGGCTCGAAGACATCGGCGAGGAGGCATGAGCAACCGAGCCGATCACGAGTCCACCGCACAGAAGGCCGACGAACCGGTCGACCTGGATTATCCCGTCACGCCCGTGCCCCACAGTGCCCGTAAGCCGTTCTTCTCGTTGGCCATCGTGCTGTTGGGCTTCACGATCTTCACACCGACGATGTTGGCCGGTGCCGCACTCGGCACGGCGTTCAGTTTCTGGACACTCATCGTGGTCATCGCCGCCGGATCGGCAATCCTGGGCGCGTACGTGGCCATGATGGGATTCGCCGGAGCGCGTACAGGTTTGACGACCGTACTCATGGCTCGGTACAGCTTCGGCACTCGCGGGTCGGAGCTCGCGTCGTTGCTCCTCGGTGGCACTCAGGTGGGTTGGTACGGCGTCATCATCGGCACCATCGGTGAGCTCACCTCGCAGGCGTTGGGCTGGGAGTCGTATGCCGCGCGGGCGGCCGTGATGATCGGCGCGAGCATTCTGATGTGCATCACTGCGTGCTACGGATACCGCGGGATGTATTGGGTCTCGGTCGTGTCGACGCCGTTGATCATCGCCCTGGCGTGTTGGGTGGTCTCTAGATCTCTCGACGAGGTCGGTGGGTTCTCCGGTCTGACCTCCATCGCACCCACGACGACCATGACGGTCACCCTCGCCATCACGACGGTCGTCGGCACCTTCGTTTCCGCGGGGACACAGGCACCCAACTGGACTCGGTTCGCGCGATCCGGGTCGCAAGCAGCGTGGGCGTGCATCATCGGGTTTCTCGTCGGCAACGGAATGATGATTCTCTTCGGGGCGATCGGAGCGATCACCTTCGGTGAGGGCGACTTCGTTCTGGTTCTCTACAACCTGGGACTCGTCGGCTGGGGCTTGATCCTGCTATTCGGCAACCTGTGGAAGAGCAACGCCGACACCGCATATGCCTTCGGCGTCGCCGGCGCAGAAATGTTTCGGCATCCCCGCAAGGCACCGTTCATCATCGGCGGCTGTGTCATCGGGACCCTGCTCGCGCTCGTCGGTGTGCACAACCATCTGGTCGACTACCTGAGCCTGCTCGGCACCTTCATTCCTCCGTTGGGCGGTGTTCTCATCGGAGACTTCCTGTGCCGCTGGCGTCAGGGCATCCCTGAAGGACACACTCCCCCGCTCGTGCACTGGCGGCATCTCGCGGTCTACGCCTTTGCCGCATTCCTCGCATGGTTGTCCGGGGAACTCGAGATCGGAATTCCGCCCTTGATCGGCATCATCGTCGCCATCGCACTGACGGTTGTTCTGCATCGACGCGGCGCTGCGTCAGCAGATGGCTCCCTGGCCGCTTAGGGTTGTCGACACGACTGTCAACCCCGACGCCAGTGTTGGTCGAAAGAGGTGGCCAAAGCCGATGATCATCACCGGGCTGTTCTTCGCCGAGTACGCGCGAGTCAGCGAAGACATGCTCGACATTCTCGGCGGCGTCTGGGATACCTGCACCGTTCCTCGCGACACCCGCATGCTCGAATGCCGTCTGGTCGCGCTGTTGCAGACGGGACCCGACGACATCGGCAAGGACTTCCCTGCGACGCTCGAGGTGCTCGACGCGAACGGCGAACACATCGTCAATCAACGTGGCCTGCAGATCCCCGGTGCCGGCTTCACAGGCGAGAATCGATTCTGGTTCCTGCCGATGCAGATGGTCTTCCGCAACGAAGGACGACACAACTTCATCCTCAGCGCCGGTGGGGCCACCGCGAGCGTCGGGCTTCGTATCGCATTCGGCTAGGAGAAAATCACACCGCTAACCGATACAAACCCGCGCCGGCTCCAAATTAAGTTTGAAACCATCATCAACCTTGAAACCATCGACTTGTCGTTGCCGTGTCAGATCCGTGCTGCTAGATATAGACATTGCGGATCTATCCCGGTTATCTGAAAATGCGGTCCTTGTCAGTCGATCAACGACAGCTGCTGCTCGTGCTGACCTGAACTGGCTGTGCTCAATTTCCCTAAACAATACTCTCGCAGATTTGCAACCTTCGAAGTGGCCTCCGACTCAGCCACGTCACCCAAACTAAACTCGGGCGGAACATCTATCGGTTGACTCAGCGACAGGAAATAGGGGAATACCAAGCTCGCGCGAAACGCGACTTGGTATTCGCGGCCGGCAATATGACCGTCTTTGTATCCGACAACGGAGGTCACCTGGGACGAACCCAACTTGTTACCGCTGGACAGGTTGTATAGATTAGCGTAACTAAGCCCCACCTCCGAGCATCGCCCGAATAGACTTTCAGCGCTCTGACAAACCAGAGCATAGTGAGCCTTCTTCGCGTCGAACATTCTACTAGTCACGATCGAATATTCCGGAAGCTCATAATTGTTACCGTCGATTCCGCGAGCTTGGGCCCAAGCGACTACCCGACCTGGATCGACGTCCCGTTTCGCCGGCGCAGACAACATCGGACTGAAGAGGACTTCCGGCGATTCAACTTGCCGGAGCAAAACATCGAGGGACGGCCGGATGCTGTTGCCTATACCCCAAAGGAATATTCCGCCGTTGAGTACACGCTCAGCTTCCTTGCGCGATCGAATCGCGGAGACCTGCTCACCAGACTCAGCACCAAATTTAGACCAACAGAAACAAGACGGCACGTTCACAACCTACCCCTTTCGCACTAGCAGACCGCTGCAGTACGCTACATTACGGACGTGAACGCCACGTCAAGACGGATCAGCGCACCGTTCCAGCTAGAGGGGTGAGGTCAACGACCGCCAGCTCCGAAAATCGAATCCGGCAGCAGCTCAGCGATGCTGGGCTAACTCGATCTGCCGTAGACGCGATCTGGCCAACCTGGTGGAGCGACGAAGCAGAACATTCCGCATCCGCTCGGGCCGAGCTGCGTTATACAGTAGCCCGTCGTTTAGGCATCTCGCCAGGCCCTTTGTCAGATGATCCACTGAAGTTCGTGTGGCGGGACGAGGCTCGCTTCAAGAATCTTGGAACGGTCACCGAAGCCGAGCAGCAAGTATTGACAGGGTTCGGCATGGCCGTCGGCAGAACGGCCATATCGGCCACACCTGGGAATTTCTGGCCTATACCCGCGTCTGCTCTTGAGTTGCGAGAGGCGATTCTTTCATCGAGTCAAAGCGTGGGGATATCAGAACTTATTAGTACATGCTGGGCGATAGGAATTCCAGTTCTCAGCACCAAAATATTCCCTCTTGCAAAAAAGTCAATGCACGCGATGTCAGTAAGACTCGACAACCGTTACTGCATTATAATTGGGCTATATTCCAAATATCCTGCAAAGATTTCTTTTACTGTCGCGCACGAATTGGGGCACATAGCACTTGGACACCTAGAGGAATCTGGTGCATTGTTCGATATCGTTGATCCGACCGACGTCGACAATCCCGACCACGAGGAAAGGGAAGCCGACCGATATGCCTTACAGTTGCTGACCGGCTCGGAACGACCCGACTTCATTCCTCAGTTACCCGAATACAACGGTACGATGCTGGCGAGATCGTTAATGGACCACCCCGTTCCCGGTGTTGACTCAGGAGTCGTAGCGTTATGCACAGCCTTTAAAAACCAAAAATGGAAAGAAAGTTACTCAGCATTGAAGATGCTTCCACGTCAACATTCCGAGTTCGACGTAGGTGACCAAATAATCAACCCACTAGCTCAAGCTCAATTTGACCTCGGTGCCATCGACGACGATCGAGCAGAATTTCTTGCAACCGTACTTGGCGTAATTCAGTGAAACTGCAGGCCGTTGTCGACAACGACGTGATAATTAAACTTGCCTCGTACGGTATATTGAAAGACTTAGCGAACGTGCTCGGCACGGACGTTCACCGGCTGGGCGTCCTGGGCGCGGCCAAGTGGGTTGTCCCCAAGGCTATTTCTCGGGGTGCCCGGGTGAAAAATAAAGATTTTGCAAAGGAAAACGCTGGAGTATTCCTATCATCGGTGGCGACTTTGGAACCCACTGAGGCCGAGATCCAGACAGCGGACCTTATTGAGGAGGCTGCGAACACGTACGGATCGGGGCTTGACACCGGGGAAAGCTTATTGTGTGCGATAGTAATTCACCGAGAGCTTCCACTACTTCTCACCGGTGATAAGCGCGCCATCCAGAAGGCATCCGACATACAGCATCGAGTAGTAGAGTTGCAAAAACTCATCGATCGAGTCGCCTGCCTTGAGCAAGTAATTCTTAAAATGGCCGGGTTGTCAAATGTCGAGGATTTGCGACAAGCGATTTGCAACGAGGATCAAGTCGACAAAGCAATCTCGATATGCTTTTCGTGCTGGAGTCCGGAAACTACCGCAGAACCAGCACCTGCACTAAAGTCATATATTGAACACCTCAGGGCACACTCGCCAAACTTGCTTGTGGACGGTGCCCATTTTCCCTAAGACTTTAAGAAAACAGCGAACGGCTCAGTCAATTTCGCCGCAAAGCCAATTTTTACAATTTTGCTAGCCTCAAACGAGGTTGGGTCGATAGTCAGGCACGCCTTGTCCACGCGGCCCTGTATGTATCTATCTCCTGACCGTCCAGAACTGTTCCCCACTGCAACCTGAGTTTCACCGAGATCCAACTCGGCGTCTACCATTTCAAGAGACGATAGACACAGGGCATAACGGGAGCCCAGAACATTTATGGAAGGTGGGATCTTGTCCCAAATAGTTCCGTCGCGTGAGTACATCTCAGCCCTGATAGGGTCAGCAAAATGCTTCGAATTAATAGGTTGCATGGCTAGAACTACCGGCTTACCCGCGCTTAATGCAGCGTGCGCAAAAGGTTGCACCATAGTTGCGGGGTGACATGTATTACCGCCATATCCCCACATTGCCATCCCAGCATCGTCGATCTCTCGCCTTTTACGCTCAATTATATCCGCCAACGTTTCCTTTGCGTGTATACCCACTTTCATGTAAAGAACATGATCGCCCTGGTCAAACATTATTTTCCTCCTCGAAACCTACGAATGCGTACTCGGAATCATGAGCCTTGCCATAGTCCACCCTAGACTTTTCCTTCACATATCGAACACGCGGCTCCGCCGACCGTCCGTAGAAATTCTTGAGCCTTTCAGCAGATACCAGCTTTACGCTTGACGCGGATCTGTCCTCATTCCCGGGGACGGAAGACAAGACCAGATTGCAGGATTTAAGAGTTGGGTTATCATCTAAGTGATACGAGTGGAGCTCTGGAGCCATTCTGCTCACGTAGAATCCTCTTTCAGCAGCATACTTCTGCACGTTGGATAAGACAACCTTCGGCCATTTCAGACCAGGGTCATCAGCGATCACCACCAATCCGTGGCCTTCATAATTTATTGATTCGATACCGCGCTGCACAAACGCGTTGACACTTGCACCGCCATTGCTCGCACCCCAGGGGGGATTAGTGTAGAAGCAATCGAACTCACCCACACTCTCGAATGGGTCGATACAGTTATATAAGGTGGCCGATAGCGCTGTTAAACCCTCCCTTTCTGCAAAGCGGTTCACTGCACCGACAATTCGCTCGTCGAAGTCGAATACCTTGATCTCAGACGGGCCGTACCCAATTATTTCTCGTGCCCTTAAATAAGCAACACAGACGCTAACAGCATCACCATCGCCTAGGAAGGCAAGTTTCCTCCCATTGGCCCAGCTGGCAACGAACTCGCTCTGCATGACCATGTCTCCAGCCTTCATGTAAATCTGATCAAATTCACGGATTGGCCGGGGTCGATTTTGGATTACGTCTGAAATCGCGTTTATAGCAGCTTTTAAGTCGATCTCGTTATGCATAAACGTCCACCATGCTCTCTATTTTCCAGCTCAGTTCAAGCTCGCCATCCAATGCAACGGCTGGGCGCTCTGCACGTGAGGTCCACCGTAGTCGGTTTGACGACATCTGGAAGCAGGACGCTCCAGATCGTCATTCAACTGGACCACCGGGAAGCCGGTTCGCCACCGAAGTCGTACATGACTTGGGTCATCAGAAAGGACTGTGCCGCCGTGCTCGAACAGTGGATCTACTCGTTCGTGACGGCCGGATGGCCCGGCCACGTTCGCTTCCTTGGGCGACGAAACGCGCCAACCGACGATCGCTCGGGAGAGGCAGCCGTTGACGAAAGCGACGTGGGTAGAAACCTGCCCAGGTGCTGGTTTACTCAAGGGCATTACCTTCCGCCGGTTAAGGGCCTCGAATGTTGAGTTACGGTGGGCAGGTCAGGGCTCGCGTCGTGTTCTCAACATCCGGAATCTTAGTTCGCTGCGAACTGCCTAGCGATGGTCCCAACTGTAGGGAAGCTGTCCCCTGTGCCGACGCAATCACCATAAACATGCGGATTGGCTCTGGACCCCAATCACGACGGCGACGCGGACCGTAGGTTTACCCAATGGTGTTTCAGCCACATCTCTCGTGTAAGTTCAACGCACCTCTTGTGGAGCGTCATCAGCGCATGCGTGACGCTCAACCAATTCCGAATAAAGTTTCACTTGTCTTCTCCAGAACCGCTCAAGTCCTTTCCGGCATCGAAGGAGCAGGGTCCGGGTTGGGTCCAGTTCTTTGCGGCGGTGCGACCGGCCAGTGTTCGCACCCGCCGTTGCTAGTTGTTCGAGGGCGCAGACGTGTCCGTGGTTGCGACGATGTCGATACACCACCGCCGCGCGGCAGGGTGGATGGACTTGTCCACCCACCTTTGCGGTTGGTGCGGACAGATCGCCACAGGGACGCCGTGCAATCTGGCAACGTCGGCGAAACTGGCCGTGCTGCGACCGGACTCCGGGTGGCAGACCATCGCCATTTGATTGGAGCGCCACACACGGCTGACTCGCCCGATGCCTCAACAGATGGGTCGAGTCCGTCGACGTCATGCGTTTGCGTCAGGTTCGGGGCGAGAACCACGTGCCACTCCCTTGAGCAAGCCAACGTTCCAGCGAACTGATGCGCCATAGGACTCCCCGGAGGCTCGGACCCGACGCCCTCGCTGCCGCAGAGAAACTCCGAACGCCAACAGGATCAACACCGGCCTCCCAACACGTCAAAACCGAAATCGGGATGCATACAACCGAGTCACCGGCGCACGGACGGTGCTCTACGGCCCTTTCGGTCTATCAACGCGCCTCCCGCAGAAGCAACACCCTCTAATGGACGACAAAAAGCCGGCGACCGGATAGCGGCACTGAACACGGCAGAAGCAGCCAGTCTCTACCAGCGTCTGGGTGCCCATCTCGCGGGCCTACAACTGCACCATACAGCCGAAGCGAGCCCTCGGTCCTCGACCAAGCAGCAGCGGAGGCAATGCCGATGACCGCGGCGTGGTATCGGCGCTCTCGATCGAAGTCGAGGCCAACGAAGCACGACCGTTGACCGTGCAGTTCCGGTTCGGAGGCTTGGCGACGCCGGCGACTGCGGAGGATTTCGACCAGCACGCCGCCGCGGGTGTCGACCGCGAGCTCATCGATGAGTTCGCGACCTGCCGATACCTGGATACCGCACGAAGGTGCTGCTCATTGGCCCGCCCGGGGTCGGGAAAATTGCATCGGCCCGTCGGGCTCGCGTGAGCCGCGCCGCATGCCGGATACCGGACGTATTTCACTACCGCGGCCGATCTCGCTGCCCGCTGCCATCGAGCTGCGCTGGAGAGTCGGTGGTCGACGACGATGCGGTTCTACGCCAGGCCCGACACTGCTGCTCGGCTGTGTTCCATTGCCCGATGAGGCTGAGTCGGCACCGTCTCAGGTTGTCTCGCAACGGTATAGGGAGACACTGATCGTGATGACCATCGACCGCGGTGTCGGACCGTGGGGTGAAGTACTCGGTGGCAACGCTATCGCAGCGGCAGTGCTCGGCCGGCTCCTTCATCGCTCCGTCGTGCACAACCTCGACGGCGACTCCTACCGCCTGCGAGACCACAACGCACGCTCGGAGAAACTCCGCAAAGCCGTCACCGGAACCCGTCAACCGCTACAGTGATCACCGCTACCGGGTGAGCACTTTCGCTGAGCGAAGTTGAGCATTTTCGATGAGCGCCGTCACGTGGACCAATTTGGTCCACCGCGAGCCGTAGGTGTGCCCTAGGCACAACTACCCTCGACGATTGTCTGTAGCCCCTACTCACCCATTTCAAGCTCGGCAATGACCAAACGCACCACTCCGGTCGACAGCTGAGATGAACGCCCCAACCGAATACCCTGCGCTGGCCGCTAAGTACTCCGCAAGTAAACGAGAACGAGCCCCAGTTGTACCCTCCCAAAATGGACAAGAATGCCGACTCGGATCCGACCCGGTACGCGAAAGCGTCTCGTGGCAGGCGGTCAGTGGATGAAATCTTGGCACGCCAGCACGATCCCAAATTCCTGTCGTAGCTTTCGGGACACGGATACCTGTGCACGTCGCCCCTCGTCCACAGACCTCCGATCCCGGATCACCGCGGCAAGTCCGCACCATGGTGCGCGCTCGGAGCGAACCGCGGTATAAGACAGCTGTCCGGTGAGACCGCCGGCAATTACAGCATGCGAGCCGGCCCACACGGACTAACGCATGGCGGTTTGTTACCCGATCGCAGCCGAGCCCCGTCGATTGCTCACGTCTGGTCCCTCGTATCCACACAACCGATTGAGAAGTCAAAATAATGCTCGAACTGATCGACCGCTGCAAAAATGCGGACCTTGTCGCCATCCTCTGCAACCCACCCATGAGGGACCCCTCTCTGACTAGGTCCTGGGCAAACCTCGCGATACTGCGGGACGCGCTTAACGCGCGAACTGTCACAATCTGCAACCTCATCGAGGTACAGAGTCGATCGTCGGAGGAGCTTGGGCACTTGACTGGCACTGTCGACACCGAGGACCTTTCCCGGCGTATCAAAGCTGCGGCCGACGGGTCGTCGGTAGCAGTCGCAGCGTGGGGCACCAACGCGCCATCCGGTTGGCGAGTACGGCACTGGGCCGACGTTGTGAACTCCACCCTCACAGGGCTATCCAACGCGGGTCATTCCCACGTCGCCCATGTCGGCCCAGGCACTAGACACCCATCGCGTTGGACGCAATACACGAGCCCCGTACACAAACGCTTTGATGGCCCGACATTCCCTGACCGATTGATCCAATCCCTACGATGGAGCCCAGTTACAGCGCTCGCCCGGTAGCAGACTGTTCCGCAAACGCTGCAATTCGGGCCGTAGCGAGCTCGTCCGCCTGCGCGGCCAGCTTGTCAAGGTCTGTCCCAGCCGGGTCGGAGGTGTACTCAGCGAGTACGGACCCCCTCACAACCGAGCGCACGTCGCCCGCGCCCACCTTCAGCCCTCGGCTCGCGAGGTAGACCAACGTCTCTAGGGCTAGGTCAGCTGCCCGCGCAGCGTCGACGCGTCCGGCCCCTAGTGCCCGCTTCCGGCAGACAATGATCGAGTCCAGGTTCGATGGTTCCTTCCCGCCCTTAGTTACGCTCGTGCTCATCTCGCCTTTAATTGGCTGGACAGCGGTCACGGTCAGCCCCGCGTTGGCTAGGGCCTCAACCAGCGCAACCCAACCAGAAAGTCTGGCCTGGTGGAACGTGAACGCGAGTAAGCCGGACTGTTTTAGAACTCTTGCGCATTCAGTCCATACATTTTGAATCGCGATTTGAAACTCCTCGGGCGACGCGCTCTGCACCTCGCCCTGCGCGCGGGTCGACTCCGATGTGTGCGGATACTCAGAGAAGGGCCTGAGCTGAGTTAGCCAGGCATGAAAGAAGTCCGCAAGCTCGGAGTAGTGGACGTTGTCCATGTATGGCGGATCGGTTACGACAAGATCGACGCTTCCGTCAGGAAGATCCGTTTTGGCCGAGTTTCCTGTGGTCAGGTAGACCTCACCGTCGCCGAGCCCTTCGCCCCACGATGACTTGAGCTTTGCCTCTAGGGGCTGCGAGATGTTGCCGGTTTTGGCAACTTTCCCATTGACCAGGACCTGGTCGGTCGGTCCAACTTTGTACCCATGAGCACGCTGGATACGACTCTTGAACAGCGTCGAGAAAGACCCCGACGACGACGGCGTTCCCCAAGGGTGAGCCTCAAGCGGGGTGCGTTCTGGCTTCAGCACGTGATTACTAAACATGTGACGGACCGCACCAGTGCCCTCCCCCTTGAACGAGCAAAAGACGTTGTTGAACTCCAGTACCCCCGAGAACAATGCCGCAAGGGCTTCACGCTCGGGACCTCGGACGTCGAGGTCCCGAATACTCGCCCCCAGCAGACCCAACGAGTACAGCTGCCGGTCGTTGAAAAATTGATCCCAGGTGCGGTAGTTCCACCGAATTGCCTGCTTGGTGTTCTCACCGGTTTCAAGCCGCCCGTACGGCCGCACGAGGCGTGCTGCGCCGACGTCAAGCAGGCTGGAGGTCTCTGCGTAGAGCGAACGGTCGAAGTCGTCGATGCCCTCGTACCGCTTCTTTCCGTCCGCCCCCAGCACAATTTTCGCGAACATTTCGCGACGTGGGGGCTGTGACCGGAGTGACTCAATGACCTTTTTCGAGTGTCCGTTTTCGCACGTGACTGTACTAGCCGATACCGCACCGACGTTGGTGAAGCAGTGACCGTTAGCGCACGTCGCGGTGACGAAGTCGTACCGACCCTCGAAAACGTCCAAACACTTGGGACATACGATCCGGGCTTTGGGAACCTTGCCTGGATACGCGTTCTGGGAGAAGACATGACGCGAAAAGAGTCGCGTCGTGGCACCGCAGTCTAGACAGTCAGCGACAGCAACCCAAAAGTAGTACAGGACCGTTTCCCCCGAGCTTGTTCTGTGGACACGATCTATTTCAGCCCGGCAATTAGCTTCGATCTGGTCATATCCCCTCTGAAGCTCGGCTAGATCCCACCTCTGAACGGCCTGCCGCTGGACTAACGTTGCGACTGGATTGATGTCCCATCCGATCGCTCGACCACCCAGCTTGAGGGTCTCGACTATGGTCGTCCCTGATCCGGCGAAGGGGTCGAAAACTGTGAGCCCCTGCAGGGCGGTCGAGGCTTCGTACGCCGCGAGGCTAGACGCTCGATCCGTTGAGACTGCGGAGGTAAGGATGCCCCGAAAGACACTGCCTAGTCTTTTAGCCCACCACTTGTGAGTAGCAGTAGCTGGCCGGTGAACCTCCTTGCGCCACGATTCCTGCTCAGCGACCGCGCTCAACACATCTGCTGGAAAGTCCACTTCAAGCGCAGAGACATCGGCGACGGCTTGGCCCGTCAGGGTCCCAGCCTTAGGTGCCAGATCGAACAGGGTCATTCAGACTCGGTCTCCACAGCGACAGCGTCGCTCGCGGGTAGGTCGCGCATCCTTACCTCGCCACTGCCCATGCCGTTCCGCCGGTAGGCAACGAAGACGTGCTGCTTGCCGGCTGAGGGATTAGGCATGGTCTCAGGTGTCAGGGTGTTAGCGCGGAGGTCGAAGGTGTAGCCCGTAACGACCTTCTCAGTCTCCGTCCGCACCAAATGACCTACCTGCTCCAGGCGGCTGTCAGAAGCAAAGCCAGCTGGCACGATCAATGTCGCCTGGCCAGTTGTGCCTTCGGCGAGCGCAAACGGTGTGGGTGCGACATACATCTTGCGGTCTCTGACCATCAGGTCTCCATAACTACCGAACCCACGGAAGTTCTTGTTCTTGTGGACGTAGGTGTGGTCGGCGTTAAGGAAATCGCCATGACAAATCACGAGATCGACTACGGGATACTCCCGCTCGGAGGTGCCAGCCGGGTAACGACCGAAGACGTAGAACACCTGACGACCGTTGTGCTCGCCAGTCGGTACACGACTGTTGCTGTCGTAGTTCGATTCCCGGCCCGGCCACTGCAACCCTTTGACTTCGTAGCCTTCGGGATGGTGGACCAAGGTGTAGTCCGGGTAACTGTTTCGGCCGATTGAGTCGTGGGCGAGCCCAGCTTCCGTGAGTCGGTCACCAACCCAGTTTTGAAAGTGAAACTCCTTGTCCGAAGCGCTCACCCTATCGATCAGGACCGCGTTACGCATCGCCAAGGTGCAAGAGAGGAAGGCATCGACGGCAGTGCTATGGACTGGATCACTCAACGTGGTCAGCATCCCTTGGTCGTAGTTTGGTGGTAGCGGTCGAACTTGGCGGTGTCGCTAAACAGCCCTGCAAGCATATTGCTCTAACCCTTGCTGCCCAACCCGGCTCACGGTACAACCAGACCAGCGGGGAACGACCCCGGCCTTAAGACCGCAGCCATAGGGCCGTTAGTGGGTTTCCCCATGAATGTTAGCCCGTCTCCGGCGCGCCCGATTAGTGCCGAAGGTTGCACTCGATACAACAGTCGGACTCGTTTGCGCTGCCAACGGACCCAGTGCGCTTGCGGGATGTTCGTCCGCCGATCACGGTGGCAGTAGACCCAAGAAATGTCCCAAGGGCCATAGGGAGGTCCGGTCGGGAGCTGGTTTCGCAGCTGCGGGACCCAACCAAAGCCAATCTCCTATTCGCCCCGACATCAAATTGTTGGCGCCGATGCCGCCTTAATTAGCGCGGCGGGGTGCCTGCCGGGCAACGGCATGAGAGCCAAGCCGCGGTCGTCGTCCTCAAGCAGTGGCATCGGGGCCAAAACGAAGGCTCTTGGGCTTCACGAAAAAGAGCGAAGTGCCTCGACATTCTGGGTGGCGAAGTCTGTCGGTACCCAATGCTTCGATGGCGATATGTCACGACTCGACGAGGGGTTCCCGCCGCCCACGGCCTGTGTGCAGTGGTGTCAGCACCGCAGCTACGACCTGCATGTCCTCGACGACGGCGTGGAGGTCGACCTGGATTGGTGGAACGGCCACCTCGACCGAGCCGGTCATGATCTTCGGCTCCGCGGCCGCAACCTCGACGGCGAAATTGTCGAGTACGGCGGCGCCACCGTGCAGCGCAACGATCTCCGAATCGGCACCGATCTGGCTGTAGGCGAACACTATTCGCTCGGACTGCTGTTTCTCTGCGCGGCCTGGCAGGGCAGCCACAAACACCGCAGATCCAAGCGTCGTTTTCCCGACGTCATGAACCCTCACCTCAGCCGTCCCGACGAGAACCCGGTCGCCAAGACTCTCGCTGTGCTCGACAGCTGTGTCCGCAACCGCGTAGTGCCCGAGCATCCGAGCTCGACCTGGTCCGGCTGGCCCGACGCACCAGGCGTCGGAACATCTCTGATGGCCACGTTCCTATGGGCGGTGAAGGCGTCGGTCTACGGCGGCCCGGCGCAGCTGATCGACCAATACGGAGTCTCGACACTCATCCACGAAGGATGGCTCGAAGACCCGTCCGTCACCGGATTCACTCGTCGCCGCTACGACCGCTACGTCGAACTCATCACCGCATGGGCCACCGACATCGGCACCAGCCCTGAGCTCGTCGAAATGTGGCTCGTGCAGCGGTGGAGCGCCCGATTGAGCGAAGCACGACACGGGCGATACACCGCACCCACATTGTTCTGAACGGCCGTGCCCGGATCGATGACCCTCGACCGGGGCAATCTTTTTCCCAACGTAGGTGCGCGAGTCTCTCAGCGCAGTAGGACGACCTCGGTCGTCGGCTACGTGAAGAGAGGCCGACACACGGCTCGTCAGACAAAACCGTTCTCGGCGGGTGCGGCCTATGGCACTGTGCAGGGGTGGATGCTCCCGACAAGCCAGCCAATACCCAGCATGTGGTGCTGGCCATGGATGACGGTCAGTTCTATCTCCGTGGCGGCGAGGCCGATCCGAGTGAAATGGCACTTCTGGAGCGGGCAATGGCCATTCAACCCAGTGCCGGTGACGGTTCGACGGTAGTGGTGCTCAGTCCACACCAGAACAACTTCGAGATGCCCATCGACATCGAAGTGTTCGGTACCCGCCCGCACGGCGACGAGGCCGGCTGGCAGCAGGTCTGCGAAGAACGGATCGAAATCGGACCTGATGGCGTATTGCAGATCGACTCGACTCCGATGAGTTCCGTCGATTGTTCCGTCCCGCCCGGCCGGTACCTGGTGCAGATCGCAGGTCGCAATTTCGTGAACTACGGCTGGCCGGGCAGTATGACGCCCGGTGACGAGTGGCGCGTCCGCTTGTGGCCGGACGACGGCGTGGAACCACGCCCCGCCGTTCGCTGGAACATGCCCGGTTACGGAGTCCCCCCTGACACCGAACCTCCCCCGGAACCCGAGCCGGACGACGACCGTCCCGCATTCATCTGGCAATTCGCCAGTGACAGTGAGCCCGGTCGGTTGATCGAGCGCAGCGAACTCGACGCCCGCGCCGCAGAACGCCGCGCGGCCGAGTGGGGTGGTGACCCGATCCCGCAGGTCTCGACCTACAACGGTGGCCAGGGCCTGGTTCGGCTCGACAGGGATCTGATCGTCGACATTCTCGAAGCATCGGAGACTACCGCGCGCTCCATTGCCGTGTGGTGCGCCGAAGCAGCCACCGACCACGCTCGTCTGTCTACCGCATCGTGGGTGAGTCCCGCTTTTGCCGCACTTCGCGAAGGCCGCGCGATGCCCGCGCCGTTCGACGAGATATCCAATATCGGTCTGGCGTTCGCCCAGCTGGATTCGCCCGACCAGGAAGGCGGCGACGAAATCGTCTTTAGCTCTGCCAGTTTCGTCGGACGAAGCTCTCTTTCGACAACGCCGGGGAACCCCTACGACTATCCGACAAGCCCGCGACACATGGCGATACCGGCGCTCTACAGTGCGCAGGACTCCGACCCCTACCGCGCCGCGCTGGAGACCTTGCACCACGCATCAGCCACGTACTCCGTCACCGTGGCTGACCTACATGCCCGACTCAAGGAAGAGTTCTTCGGACACTGAAACTCCAGAACCAAACCGTCGACGCGTTGTTGATGGACAACAACAGCGTCGAAACTATCCGAGAGCGCAACTGGCGACGGCTTAACCAACATCATGTCGCGCACCAGACCGGTCCAATTCGGTTGCCGCACAGCCTATTCGGGCGGTTAACGTCTGTATCAGTGTGCCGGCTGAGCGTCGATACGAATCACGGAACGAGCACCACTCCCAGACCGGGGATGAGGGCATTAGACGCATCAGGATTCTCTCGGTCATGGGTGACCGTCACGAACACCGGACCCGCACCCGTTCGAGCCGTTACCTCGGTCGGCAGGCGGTAGGCCTGCGGACCACCCTGATTGGCCGGCTGAGTCCGATCGATCTCGTCGTTCCAGTGTCGCAAGCCGGCGGAGCCAGCCTCACCGCTGGATAGGTTGCGCCAGTTGACCGTCAGGTGCCGGTAAGCGAACTGGTAGTAGTACGGCCGGATGTCGGCGGCCGAGAACCGCACCTCACCCGGCTTCTCTCCGACCACCGCGCGAATCGGAATTGTCTGAATAAGTCCACCGGGAACGCCCGCGGGGACAGATTCCGGCCCGGTGACGACAGGCACCTGAAGTACCGACTCTTGCGGCGCAGCGGTTGCAGTTCCGGCACCTACGCCGAAGGCCAGGGGGACGGACAGCGCCAGGGCGGCGACTCCGCATCGGATCGATTTCCGCATCGAGTTTCCTTTCGGGTGGACGATCAGGGCACGTAGATCAGGCCTTTGCCCGGGATCAGCGTGTCGGCGTAGGGCTCGCCGTCGTAGTAATCGCGGTAGTGCGTCACCGTGATTTCGACCCACCCACTCCCCGTGGGTAGAGCGACTTCGAGCGGGTACTGCTCGCCTTGTAGTGGTGGCAGGTCGTTCGGCGGGCCCGGGTTGGGGTTCTCCTGCCAGTGCCTCAGTCCCACGGTTCCACGAAACCCGATGTCCCAGTTCCGCCAGGTCACACCGAGACTTCGGTACGGATACTGGTCTGCATACGGTGCGATGTTCGCCGCGGACAACAGCAGAACACCCGGCTCGGTACCGACCGTGGCCTTCATCGGAATTGTCTGGAACAGCCCACCGGGCACTGCTCCCGGTGCGATCTGGAAACCGGTGACCACCGGAATCTGGAGCAGCGTGGTCTGCGGCGCTGCCGCAGCCGTTCCTGCGCCGATGCCAAGAATCGAGGGAACGGTCAGTGCGATCGATACAACCGCTCGCCGCAACGTCTTTCGCATACAGCACGCCTTCCGATACGTCGCACAATGGAATACCGGGTTCGCTTGCGACACCGGACCAAGCACTCGAGGTCGAACCTGAAGCATCGAGCGCTTCTGGGTTCGTTTCCCGACCCACCCTCGCAGCAATCACGACAAAAGGACCACTCGTATACCGATTCGTGACGGGGTCGTGACACGAAAGACGTTAACAGACCACTTGGCCCGTTCGATTCTCTGATCAGAGGTGATGCACTGTGCAGACGCCGGTGAGGACGAACAATATGAGTCGAGTCCGCAGAGTCGTGGCCACGTGCGCACTGATCGCCGCTACCGGTTTCGCAGCCATCGCTTGCGGATCCGAGGAACCCACAGGAACCGCGTCACCGCCCACTACCAGTGCAGCCGCAGCTCCGTCGGCCAACGGCTACACCGACTCCGACGGCGGCAGCGGCCCCGGCCCCACGGGAGAGATCCCCGACGCTGCCCCAGTGCCAGCCATACCCGTCGAGGAAGGCATCCCCGCTGTGCCACCTGCCCCGAACCACGACGATGTCAACGTCGATGCCCGCGATTACGAACAACCCGGCGGCCAATACTTCTTCCAGTCCCCCAGCGGCAACGTGTTCTGCGGCTTCAACTCATTCAACGCACCCGGAACCATCGTGGGCTGTCAGGTGCGCTACTCGGTGCCGGGAAACACCGGACGCGAGTGCGCCAACGCTGCGAACAACACCTACGGGGTGAAGATCAACCAAGACGACACCGTCGAACAGATCTGCACCAACCAAGGCATCTTCGTAGGAGATCCGAGCAGCGGAGAGCCTCGAGTACTCGAGTACGGCCAGGTCATCGGCGTGACCGGCACCTTCTGCCGCTCCACCGAGGGCGGCATTGCCTGCTACAGCGGCGACCACGGCTTCGTTATTTCCCGCGACGTCAACATCGCGTTCTGAGAACGGCTTTCACGCGAGCTGGTTCCGACGGGGCTCGGTGACGAAGTCGTCCAGATCGGCCCGCCGCGTCATTTCCCAGTAGTCGACGATGCGCCACGGCAACGTCGAGACCACGCGTCCGGCGTCGTTGCGGTACCAGTTGTCCATGCCGCCGTGCGACCAGATCATCTTCGCGTGCGCCTCGTCGTGCTTGCGGACGTACTCCGCCTCCACGTCGGCTTTGCACTCGATGGCTCCGATTCTCTTGTCCACCATGTCGATCAGCACATCGACGATGTAGCGCACCTGGCATTCGGCGATGGTGATGTAGCTGCCGCCGTGGCCCAGTACCGTTCCGGGGCCGCAGGTGATGAGGAAGTTCGGGAAGTCCGGGACGGTGATGCCGAGATACGCGTGCGCATCCTCCGGGCCCCAGATATCGCGGATGGACTCCCCCGATCGTCCGCGCACGTCGATCGGCGTCAACAGCTTGTGGGTCTCGAACCCCGTCGCGAGGATCACCACATCGACCTCGGTCTCCGAACCATCCCGCGCAACAACTGAATTCGAGGTTATAGACGCGACGGCGTCGGCGATGAGCGTGACGTTGTCGCGCTTGAGCGCGGCGTACCAGCCGTTGTCGAGAAGCATCCGCTTCCCGAAGGGCGGGTAATCGGGAAGCGACTTCTCGATCAGGTCGGGGCGACCCTCGAGCTCGGCTTCTATGTAGCGGGTGAAGACGCGTCGATGCGCGTCGTTCATCGGGTTGATCGAGCGCTGCGGATGCTCCCATTCGGGATCGACCTGCAGCGAGCTGTGCACACGATCGTTGAAGTTCCAGGCCAACCGCGTTCGGTACCAGAGTCGATACAGCGGAACGACATTCATGAGGTAGTTGGCGTCGTCGCTCATCTCGGTGAAATAGACGTCACTCGACGCAACCCACTGAGGTGAGCGTTGGAAGACCGTCGCGTGCCCCACCGTCGACGCGATGGCCGGCAGCACCTGCATGGCGCTGGCCCCGGTACCGACGATGGCGACGCGCTTACCGGTCAAATCCAGATCGGCCGGCCAGTTCGCGGTGTGGAAGATCGGGCCGTCGAACGACTCCAGGCCAGGGATATTCGGCACCTTCGGCCGATTGAGCTGACCGGTAGCGGTGATCACCACATCGGCGGTCAGCGTTTCGCCGTCGACCGTCGTGACGGTCCAGCCCTGTCGCTGCGCGTCGTACTCGGCGGTCGCCACCTCGGTGTCGAATCGAATACGTTGCCGCAGATCGTGTTCGGAGGCGACATCGCTGAGGTACTGCCACACCTCGTCGCGCTTGCCGAAGTGGGTGCTCCACGCCCGCGGCGCGAAAGAGTAGGAGTACAGGTGACTGGGCGTGTCGACGCCCGCACCGGGGTAGGTGTTCTCGAACCAACCACCGCCCACGTCGGAGTTCTTCTCCAGCACTACATGACTGATGCCCGCCTCGCGCAGCTTGATGGCGGCGAGCATTCCGGAGACGCCGGCACCGATCACGATGACCGACAGATCGTTCGGCGCGGCCACCGGAGTGCCCGAGGCGGTGAAGCCCATATCCTCGGCGACCATGACGCCGAACTCGGGAGGAACCTGCTCACCGACGGCCACGCTGATCATCTCGACCAGGTGCTCCGAATCGGGTGACGGCACCGCCATGGGCGCACCCTCGTGGAACGCGCAGATCGCGTCGAGCGCTGCGGAACGGATGCGGTCGGCAACTGCGTCGTCGAATCCGCCTGTGTCGTTGTTGTCCATGCCTCGACTACGCGTGGGGCGATACGGATCTGCGAGCCACGTGGGATCGCCGGTCAACTGATAGAGCACCGCCACCAGCGTGGGCAGGTTGGATGCGGTGAGAGCGCGCGAGAGCCGGTCTCGATCGATCCGGCCCACGGTCTCCGCTGCCGTTGCTGCGCCTGTGGACACCGGTACCTCCTACTGCTTCAACCAACTCCGACAGCTCAACTAACCACGGTTAGGTAATTTGCCGCAAGGGTTTCGCGATCTCAAGATTCACTGCACTTCAACCCTTGACAATGTGGCCCACGCCACATGATGCTTCATGGCACTACCTAACAGCGGACAGGCGAAGGGAAACACCCATGGAACTCACCGAGGCGATGCGCACCACCGGCACCTGCAGGCGGTACCTCAGCGATCCTGTTCCCGACGAGGTGTTCAAGGCCGCGTTCGACGTCGCCCGCTTCGGCCCGCAGGGCGGCAACCGTCAGCCCGTGCGGTGGATCGTCGTGCGCGACGCCGCCCGCAAGCAGGCCCTCGCCGACCTCTACCTCCCGATGTGGGACGCCTACTTCGCCGGCATCACCGGAGGAACGGTCGCCGTCGGAGCACTGCCCAAGACCGTGCAGGACGCCGACTACTTTGCCCGCCACCTCGCCGAGGTACCCGCCATCGTGGTGGTCTGCGCCGCGCTGGACGGACTGCACCCCACCGATCACGAACTCGGCCGGCTCTCCGTCGTCGGCGGCGCATCCATCTACCCGACGGTCCAGAACCTGTGCCTGAGCCTGCGCGATCAGGGCGTCGCAACCGCGGTGACGACGTTGCTGTGCCACGAGGAACCCGCCATTCGCGAACTGCTCGGCATCCCGGACGACTACATCACCGCCGCACACATCGCGGTCGGGTATCCCGAGAAGTCGTTCCCGCGCAGGCTCACCCGTGATCCGGTGGAGCAGATCGTTGCGGCAGAGACGTTCTCGCAGCCGATGTTCGACTCCGCTGCCCTCTCGCCTGCACTGTAAAACCACAGCATCTGAAGGAGTCCGCCGTGCCCGGTACCGCCATCCACCACCGCTCCCCCATCGGCCGCGCCACCATCGGCGATCAGCTTCGTCGCCATGCGCGGACTCAGCCGAACAAGGTTGCGTTCATCAGCTACGCGGCGGACGGCACTCGCGAGGTCACCACGTACGGCGAACTCGACTCGCGGGCAAACCAGTTCGCCAATCTGCTGGTCGATCTCGGGGTGCGCTCGGGTGACCGCGTCGCATCGATGGCTCGTAACAGTGTCGATGTGGTGGTGGCGTACTACGGAACCCTCAAAGCGGGCGCAGCCTTCACCGGCATCAACGTGATGTATCGCGCGGCCGAGGTGAAGCACCAACTCGAACACGCGGAACCGACTGTGGTGGTGGCCGACCCGGCCTACGCCGAGATCATCTCCTCGGTGAAGCCGGACACCACCACCCTGGTGACGTTCGGCCCCGAATACGCCGCACTGACCGCGAACACCCCGTCCACCGAGCCGGACGTCGAGATGGACGAGAACGACGTCGCGATGGTCATCTACACCTCGGGAACCGAAGCGGCTCCGAAGGGCGTGATGATTCCGCACCGCAACTTCCTCATCTCCACCGCGCCCGCATGGAGCTGGGGCCTGCGCACCGGACCGGAGGACACCTGGCTGTTCGTCATGCCCTTCCACACCATCGCCGGACTCGGCTCGATGACGACCTTGACGTTGATGGGTGCCACCCTCGTGCTGCCCGCAACAGTGGATCCGACTCAGTCGCTTCGCATCATCGCCGCCGAGAAGATCTCCGTCATCGCGCAGACGCCGACGTTCTATTTGGCCTTGGCCCGTGATCAGCAGTTCGGACCCGAGACCGTGAGCCAGGTTCGGCGCTGCCTCACCTACGGTGGCCAGGTGTCACCGCACACGATCAGCGCCTGGGCCGCCGCGGCACCCGAGGCCATCTGGGGCACCTACTGGGGACAGTCGGAACTCTCGCAGCTCGGCTCGGTCGGCTGGTTCACGACCCTCGACGACATTCCCGACGGCGACGCGTCGTGGATCGGCAAGCCCGTCACGCACCTCGAGATCAAGGTCGTCGACCCCGCGGGAAACGAGAGCGAGATCGGTGAATTGCTCTGTCGCACTCCGTCGGTGATGCTCGGTTACTTCAAGGACCCCGAACGCACCGCCGAGGTGTTCCGAGACGGGTGGGTGCATACCGGCGACATGGTGCGCATCGACACCGACGGCAACTTGTTCTTCTACGATCGGATGAAGGACATGATCAAATCGGGAGGGATGAACGTGTCGTCGCAGGAAGTGGAACGCACCATTCACACTCACCCGGACGTGCTGCGTGCCGCCGTCGTCGGAGTTCCCGACCCGTACTGGTCCGAGGCCGTCACGGCCTTCGTCATTGCACGCGACGGAGTGACCGCCGACCCGGCCGCGATCATCGAGTACTGCCGCACCGAGTTGGCGTCGTACAAGGCCCCGAAGTCGGTACACATCGTGGCCGAACTGCCCGTCGACCCGCAGGGCAAGATCCTCAAGCGTGAGCTGCGACTGCTGGCGGCGGTCGAGGAGACTGTATGACTCAACCCGATGCTGCGACTCCACTCCCTCGGCAGATACGTACCCGGCAACGCCGAGACGACATCGTCGCCAATGCCGCCAATATCTTTGCGCGCGAGGGCTACTCGAACGTCGGCATGCGCGACATCGCCGACGCCGTTGGCATCAAGGGTGCCAGCCTCTACCACCACTTCCCGTCCAAGGAAGACATCCTCTTCGCGATCTGCCTGACGGTCACGCAGGAACCGGCCGAGGAGAACCTACCGCTGCTCGACGCGGCCGGAACCCCGACCGAACGCCTGTCATCTCTGGTGCGTGCCCACTTGGTGCATCTGAACCGGCGACGGGTGGAGTACATCGTCGGTCTGCACGAGTTGGCCTCACTCACCCCCGAGCACCGCACTGTCATCGAGGACTACCGCCGCCAGTATCAACGACGCGTCCGCGACGTGATCACCGCCGGAATGCGCAGCGGTGAATTCACCGTCCCGGATGCGCGTCTGGCGTCGTTCGCGCTGACCGACATGCTCAACGGCATCAGCAACTGGTTCCACGACGGCGGCGAGCTGAGCATCGAGGACGTTGCCGACAACTACGTCGAATTGGCCGTTCACCGCATTCTGGGGGCATCACATGACAATTGACGGTCACTGCGACCCCGAATTCGCGGCGGTGCGCGACGCACTCGCCGCCAACGTCGAGAGCGGAGCCGAACTCGGCGCGTCGATTGTGGTCGACATCGACGGCCATACCGCTGTCGACCTCTGGGGCGGCTATCGCGACACCGAGCGCCGCTCACCGTGGGAGTTGGACACGATCACCAACGTGTGGTCGACCACGAAAATGGTGACCTGCCTGGCCGCGCTGATGCTGATCGACCGTGGTGTGCTCGATCCCGATGCGCCGGTCGCGACCTACTGGCCCGAGTTCGCAGCCGCAGGCAAGCAGAACATCGCGGTCCGGAACCTGCTGTCGCACACCTCCGGAGTCTCGGGATGGGACAGACCGTTCAGCGAAGAGGACCTCTACGACTGGGAACTCTCGACCTCACGTCTGGCCGAGCAGGCTCCATGGTGGGATTCGCGCACCACATCGGGGTATCACGCGGCCAGTCAGGGCCACCTGATCGGCGAAGTCGTCCGCCGCGTCACCGGAAAGCCGTTGCGGCAGTTCGTCGCCGACGAGATTGCCGGTCCTCTCGGAGCCGACTTCCAGATCGGTGCCGCCGATAGCGACTGGGCCCGGATCGCCGATGTGGTTCCGCCGCCCCCGCCGACCGATGATGCCGTGCCCGATCCGACGATGGTGCGTCGCAAGACCTTTCTCGGACCGTTGGTGCAGGCCTCGTCCGCGAATACCCCGGCATGGCGTGCCGCGGACATGGGTGCACTCAACGGGCACGGCAACGCACGATCGGTCGCGAGAATCGTGTCGGTCATCTCCCGCGGCGGCACCGTGGACGGCGTACGGCTGCTCAGCCCGGAGACGATCGACACGATCTTCGAGGAGCAGTCCAACGGAATCGATCTGGCCCTGGGCATTCCGTTGCGCTTCGGCCTGGGCTATGCCCTCCCACAGCACGAATCGATTCCCTATATCCCCGACGGCAAGATCTGCTTCTGGGGAGGTTGGGGCGGATCGCTCACCGTTCTGCACCCGGAGTCGAAGCTGACCATCTCCTACGTCATGAACCGAATGGGGCCCGGAATCATCGGCTCGGACCGGGCGGAGCAGTACGTTCGGGCGGTATACGAGGTAATGGTCTGACGGTCAGCGCTCGGACGGCGTCAAGAACTCGAGCACCGCAGCCATGTCCTTGGCCCCGAGTCCTGAGTCCAGCGCCCGGTCGAGAACGTTCCCGACGGTCGTGGCCTGAGGTAGATCGAGGGCGTGGTCGCGGGCCACCGCGAGGCCGAGGCCCACGTCCTTGTGCAAGAGCGACAACGGAAATGCCACACCAGCCGCGGACGGGTCGAGGAAGTGTTCCTTCTTGTAGCCGACGTACGGCGCAGCCACCGCGCTCGAACCCAACACCTCGTACAGGGCGGCCGGTGCCAAACCAGCCGACTCACCGAGAATCAGTGCTTCGGCAACGGCCTGGTTCAATGCAGCGAGAACCGAATTGACGGCAAGCTTGGCCACCGAAGCAGTACCGGCCGCACCGGTGTGGAACTGCGCGCGCGTCACGGCCTCGAGGATCGGCTTCAGGTAGGTGAACTGTTCGTCGTTGCACCCGACCATCGTCGTGATCTGCCCGGTCTCGGCCAGGCTCACACTGCCCGATACCGGGGCGTCGACCACCGCGGTGCCCGATCCTGCTGCGCGCTCGGCGAACTCGCGCACGGCGGTCGGTCCTACCGTTCCCATCACCACATGAAGGTGCTCGGCCGCACCGGCTGTCGCAATTCCGTGCTCACCGAACAGCACCTCCTCGGTTGCTGCCGCGTCGGGCAACATGCTGAAGGAAATCTCGGCTCGCGCCAGATCGGCGGGCGTCGTGGTGATCGTCATTCCCAGATCGACCAGTTCGGCCGGCGCGGTATCGGGCGTCAGGTACAGGTCGTAGGCGGTGACCGTGTGGCCCGCCTCGAGGAAGCGGCGCACCATGTGGGTACCCATGCGGCCGACTCCGGCGAATCCGATGTGCATTGTCTCTCCTAGCGTGGGGCGGGCCATAAAGTGTGCTCTTCGGTGTCGATCAGGACGTCGGTGCGTCGCCGACTCGCACCAGAAGCTTCTGCGCGTCACCGTTCGGATCCAGCAGCCGCTCGAATCCGTCGGCGACGATGTTCTCGACGTCGATGATCTCGCTGACCACTTTCTCCACCGGGTAGCGTCCGGAGGCGACCAGCGCGATGATGCGCGGCCAGTCGTATACCGGGTAGCACCAGGTGCCCACCAGAGTCAGGTCCTTGTTGGACATGGCCATGGGATCGATTGTCGCGGGCTTGACGTGCAGACCGACCTGCGCGACGGTTCCTCCGGAGCGGACGCTGTCGAGTGCGGCCGTCAATCCGTGCTGGTGACCCGAGCATTCCGCTGCGGCGTCGACTCCGATACCGCCGGTGAGGGCGCGAACGGCGGCGGGCACGTCCTGCACCGTCGGATCCAGTACCTCTGCGATACCGAATGCCTCGATCAGCGCGCGGCGCTTGGCATTCGGCTCCGAGACGATGATCTTTGCCGCGCCCGACGCATGCGCGTACAGAGCGGACAGGGCACCGATCGGTCCCGCACCGGTGATGAGAATGGTGTCCCCGGCGCGCAACCCGGTGCAGTCGACGCCGTAGGCGGCCACCGCTGCCGGCTCGATCAGCGCGCCCTGGACATCACTGACGCTGTCCGGTAGCACCGACACCTGTTGTTCCTGCACCGCAACCAGTTCGGAGATTCCGCCGCCGCCCCAGCTCAGACCGGTGCAGGCCATGATCACACACAGATGGTTCAGTCCGCGTCGGCAGTAGTAGCACTTACCGCAGGTGACGAGCGGCATCACCGACACGCGATCGCCCACCGCGACCGACTCGACGTCGGAGCCGATCTCGACTACGCGCGCCGAGAATTCGTGTCCGAACACCTGCGGCGCTTTCGCACCGGTGAGTGCGTGGGGTTCGGTCGGAATGACGATCGGACCGAAGGCGTACTCGTGCAGGTCCGTTCCGCAGATGCCGCAGAAGAACGGTCGAAGCAGAACCTCGCCCGGGCCCACCTTCGGGGCCGGAACGTCTTCTACCCGTACATCGTGTCGGTCGTGAAATACCGCAGCGCGCATAGCTTTCTCCTGAAGTCGAAAAATCTGTGTGAAGGGGCGAGGTCCTGCGTCAGACCGCGGTGATTCCGCCGTCGATGGTGACCGCGGAACCGGTCTGATAGCCGACGTCCTCGCGCAGCAGGAAGACCACCAGCTCGGCGATCTCCTCGGGAGATCCGTACCGCCGAAGCGGTGTGCCTTCGATGAACCGGTCGCGCTCGAAGTTCGGATCGTCCGGGTTGACCAGACTTTCGGACCTCGACATCAACGGAGTGTCGACCGGTCCGGGGCAGATGCAGTTCACCCGAATGCCGTGGGCCGCGGATTCGGCTGCAGCACTGCGCGTCAGCCCCAGAACGGCGTGCTTGGTCACCACGTAGTCGGAGCGATCAGGAGCGCCCTTGAGGCTGAGAATCGAACCGGTGTTGACCACCGCTCCACCCCCGGACCGCTGCAGCAGCGGGAGCACGTTCTTGAGCCCGAAGAACATTCCGTTGAGGTTGACGTCCACCACCGATCGCCATTCGCTCTCGGTGGTATCGACGATGGACTTGTGCACTCCCTCGACCCCGGCGTTGTTGAAGAACAGTCGCGGTTCGCCGATCAGCGAGGTCGCGGCGTCCGCATACGCCTTCACCTGATCGTGAACGGACACATCGGCGGCGAACGGATGGATCTCGCCCTCCGACTCCGCAGCCGTGCGCTCTGCGGCCGCCATGTTCATGTCGACGGCGAGCACTCGGGCACCCAACGACGCCAGCCGATGCGCCACTGCCCGGCCGATGCCGCTGCCGGCGCCGGTGACGATCGCACCCTTGTTCGTGAACTGAGACTGTTCGTTCATCGCTGACTCCTTGGGAGAATTCCGGCCGCGCGGTAACTCTCGGTCTTGTCCATGAAACTCTCGAACGTGGATCGGAACCCGAGGAAACCGGCCTTGCGGCTCTTCGTCATATCGGTCAAGCATTCGATGTCGCGGCCCAGGTCGCCGTCCGTATGCCACCAGGACGCCAGACGATCGACATCTGCTTCGACCAGATCGTGCTTCGCCGCGATCTCGGCCCACACCTTCGGGGCATCACCCATTCGTTCGGCGAGCGGCTTGGGGGCATCGGCGAAACCGACAGGTTCGACGCCGAACGCCTCCGCGATCTGTGGCCACATCCAGCGCCATCGGAACACGTCACCGTTCGCGATGTTGAAGGCTTCGTTCTCACCCTCGACATGTGTTGCCGCCCAAATCATCTGCTCGGCGAGCAGGTCCGCATCGGTGATGTCGGTCAAGCCGTTCCACTGGGTATCCGAACCGGGGAACACGAACGGCGCACCGGTCTCGCGGCAGATCTCGGCGTACACGCCCAGCGTGAGAGCCATGTTCATCGCGTTCCCCACCGCGTAACCGAAGACGGTATGCGCTCGGTGCACACTCCAGGTGAACCCCTGCGCTTCCGACGCCGAGAACAGTTCGTCCTCTTGGGTGTAGTAGAAGTTCGGGTTCGGCAGCCTGGGTTCGCTCTCGTGGAACGGAGTTTCGGCCATGACACCGGTCGCGTAATCGTCGAATGGGCCGAGATAGTGCTTCAGGCCGGTCATCAGCGCGACGTGACGCAGCGCGGACTTGCCCTTCATCGCACCGAGGACGTTGCGGATGATGCTGCCGTTGACCTCGATGTTCTCGGCCTCCGAGTCCTGCTTCATCCAGGCCGTGATGAGCACGATCTCCGGGTCGACGCCGTCGAGTGCTGCAGCCAACGACTCCGGATCGAGCAGATTCGCCGAGACCGGCACCACGCCCTCGACCGGATTGGTCGTGCCGCGGGCCAGACCGTAGGTGGTCCATCCTGCGTCGACGAGCTGACGCGAGATCGTCTGGCCGGCAATCCCGGTGGCGCCGATGACGAGCGCCGCCTTACTGGGCGCGCTCATCGGAGCGCCGGATCGATGAGGACCTTGCCTTCGACCTTGCCGGTCGAGAGCCGCTCCAGCGCCGCGGGCAGATCTGCCAGCCCCACGGGCGCTTCGGCCAGCTCCTGGCCGAGCGGTCCGGTGTTCAGAATGTCCAGTGCGGCAGGTAGATCGGTGTCGCACACGTGCGCGAGGGTGGTCTCGAGAGTGATCTCTCGGAAAACGAGCGAATGCACGTCCAGCTCCGGTTTCTCTTTGGGAATTCCTACTGCGAGTACGCGGCCGCCATCGGCCACCATGGTCAGCGCCGAGACCAATTGGCCGGGCGCTCCACTTGCTTCGATGACGACGTCCGGCTTCTTTCCGCCCAGTGCCTCGATGATCTGCGCGCCGAGGTCCTCGGACGGAGTCAGCGTGCGGTGCGCTCCGAGGCGCGTCGCACGATCGAGCCGCTTCCCCGGGAAGTCGACGACGGTGACATCGACATCCACCAGGTGCTTCAGGCCGGCGAGGACGAACGAACCGATGGCACCGGCACCGATGACGACGACGTTGTCACCGTCACGGGCACCCGAGCGCCGCGCAGCATGAATTCCGACGGCCAAGGGCTGGGCGAGTCCGGCGTAGTCGACGGACAGTCCTTCGGGCAACGCTCGCAGCGTCTTCGACGGGACGCTCGCGAACTCCGCCATGCCGCCGTCGACGTTGAGTCCGAGGGTCTTGTAGGTCGCGCACTGGTTGGTGCGGCCTTCTTTGCATCGTCGGCATGTGCCACACCAGATTCCGGCCCCGGTAGCCACCAGATCTCCGATCTTGTTCTCGGAGTCGGGGTCTGCTTCGACCACCTCGCCGACGAATTCGTGGCCGAGGATCAACGGGCCCTGATGTCCACTGTTGGGGTGCCGCCGCAGCACCGGGAAGGTCTTGGGTCCGGCCACCCATTCCGAGGCGTCGGTGCCGCAGATACCCGAGCGCAGAACACGGACGAGCGCTTCACCCGACGCGCGTCGCGGAACCGGAACCTCCTCGACGCGGATGTCGCGCGCGCCGTGGTACACGGCCGCTTGCATGGTGTCGGGCACAATTCCTCCTGGACGAATTTCGAATGTGATGCACGCTACTTCTTAAGTGTAGAGTAACACTGCACATGTTCAGCGCAAAGCGGTTACGGCACGAAAACCTGTGCGAGAACGTGGAACAGCGGAATGACCGAGCAATGAGACAATCGATGCACTACGGTCCGTCCAGTGGGTGCGTACACCCGGTATCAGGGGGGCGACGTTGAATGCAGAGGTGGGAGGCGACGGAAGAATGACCGAAGAGAGCGTCGAGGTCGAATCGGCCGAAACAGCCGTTCAGATGAACGCGCAAATGGGCTTGCGACTGCGTGGAGCGCGCGAGAAGGCGAACATGTCGTTGCGGGAGATGGCACGTCGAGTTCATCTGTCCCCCAGCTTCATCTCTCAGGTCGAGCTCGGACGGACGGCACCCTCGGTGGGCACGCTGTACGCCATGGTCACCGAGTTGGGTCTCTCGCTCGACTCTCTGATGGCCGAGGACGTAGCACCGCATGACCTCGAATCCCCGCGGCCCACACCGTCGACTCGGCCGAAGCTCACGGACCGAACCGAGGTAGCCCACGCGAACGGCAGTGCGCGAGCGTCCTCGGTTCAGCCGCTCCCGGAGGTGGGAGCGCTTCCCGGCCTGCAGCGGGCCGACGAACGACCCGAGTTGTATCTCGGAGGTGTGCGTTGGGAACGCCTGACGCCGGACGACGACCCGGACGTGGAGTTCCTCCGAGTCACCTACCCGGCCGGAACCGAATCCTGCCCCGCAGACAATCTGATGAACCACGGCGGCAAGGAGTACATCCACATCCTGTCCGGACGATTGGAGATTCAGGTGGCCTTCGCCCGGCAGGTGCTCGGCCCGGGTGACAGTCTCCATTTCGACTCGTCCATTCCGCATCGACTGAGCAACCCGCACGACGAGACCTGTGTCGCAATCTGGTTCGTGGTCGGTCGGCAGAAATGATGCGGTCTCACACCGCCGTGTAACCGCCGTCGACCACCAGTGCCGCGCCGTGCACGAAGCGGGCCTCGTCGCTCGCCAGGAACAGCACGGCGTTGGCGACGTCCTCCGGCTCACCGACGTGACCGATCGGATGCTTGGGCTCCATGATGTCGAGGTAGCCGCGCAGTCCACCCTCGCTACGTTCAGCCAGTTCACGCACGAACGGAGTCAGGATGGTGCCGGGGTGGACGGAGTTCACCCTGATGCCGTCGCGTCCGTACGTCACCGCGTCCTTCTTCGTCATGATCGTGACCGCGCCTTTGGCGGCGTGATACGGGGCCATCTCGTGCGATCCGACGAGTCCGTAGATCGACGAGATGTTGACGATGCTGCCGCCGCCGTTGGCCCGTAGGTGCCCGATCGCATGCTTGGTGCAGAAGAAGACACCCTTCACATCGACCGCGAAGACTGCGTCCCACTCTGCCTCGGTGACCTCGTGGGTGGGCTTGTCGACACCGGAGATGCCGGCGTTGTTGACGAGGATGTCGAGCTTCCCGAACTCCTCGGACACCTGCTCGAACACCGAGGACACCTCGGCTTCGTCACTGACATCCAATCGCCAGAACGCCGCCCGGCCGCCCTGTTCCTCGATCAGTCGGACGGTCTCCACTCCGTCCTTCTCGGAGACGTCGGTGACGGCGACAGCGGCTCCTTGCGCAGCGAACAGCGTTGCCATGGCACGCCCCATCCCCTTGCCGGATCCGGTGACGATGGCGACTTTGTCGGTCAGACGAGACATGAAAGGTCCTCGGTGTCGTATGGGTTTCGGGATTTCAGAGAGTTGCGTCGAAGGTGATGTGCACCTTGATGTTCTCGGCCGGCTTCTGTGCCTCGTCGAGAGCGGTCACGGCATCGTCGGCCGCGATTTCACGGGTCACCAGTCCACCGAGATCGAGCCCGCTCCTGGCGATGAAACGCAGCGTCGCCGGCCACACGCCCGGCGAGCCGATCGCGCCGCGGATGTCGAGTTCCTTGGACTGGATGAGCCCCAGTTTCGCCGGTGCCGATCGTCCGACGTCGATACCGATGTACACCACTCGGGCGCGATGCCCAGCGAGTTCGAGTGCACTGGCCATCACCTCAGGACGGCCCGTTGCCTCGACGACGACATCGGCACCTCGGCCGCTGCTCACCTTGCCGAGCAGTTCGTCCACCTCGTCCGGGGTGACCGCATGTGCAGCACCGAGTTTCAACGCCGCCTGCCGGCGGCCCTCGGAAGGTTCGACCACGATGGTCGTCGCCCCGAGCGCGGCGCCACCGGCAACCACCCCGAGCCCGATCGGTCCGGCTCCGAGCACGACGAGTACGTCGCTCGCGTTGACGTTTCCGGCGCGCATCAACCCGTAGTAACCGCAGCTGAACGGTTCGACGAGTGCGCCGCTGGTGAACGAGACCTCGTCGGGAAGCTTGTGCAGCCATGCGGGTTTGACGACGAAGAACTCCGCCGCTGCGCCGCTGATGGAGAACCCGAAATGGTCCTCGCCGATGACGCATTCTCCGACGACACGGTCGCCCACCTGAAAGCCGTCGACGTCGGCACCCACCTTCGCCACCTCACCGGACCACTCGTGGCCGGGGATGATCGGGTACTCGAACGGGATGATGTAGCGGCCCTCGAGCAGTTCGATATCGGAATGGCAGACGCCGACCGACCGTGCGGCGATCAGAACCTCGTCCGCCGCGATGGTCGGGATGTCGAGGTCGGCAACCTCGGCCTTGTTCTCTGCGACGAATCTGAGTGCTTTCACTGCTGTCTCCTCTGTGTGACGTGCTTGTGCGGACGGTCAGTGCTTGCGGGCCGAATTGCGCTGCTGCAGAGCGATGTACAGGACGGCGGCCACGATAACGATGGCACCCTGCAGCCAGTACTGCCAGGCCGTATCGAGGCGCAGGAAGTTGGCCAGGGCCAGAATCACCTGCAGCAGAAGCGCTCCGAGCAGTACTGCGATCGGCGAACCGCTACCGCCGCGCAGCAGCGTTCCGGCCACGACGACCGCGGTGATGGCCGACAGAGTGAAACCGATCCCCTGGTTCGGGTCACCGACCCCCACCTGACCGACCAGCATGATGCCGCCCAGCATCGTCATCAACGAGCAGCCGATGTAGGCCGCGGTGACGGTGAGGCCGGTGCGGACGCCCATCTTTTCGGCGATGACGCTGTCCGATCCCGAAGCGCGAAGCGCTATTCCGGGCCGAGCGAAGCGCAGAACGGCACCGAGCGCCACGGCAGCGAGTACAGCGACCACGAAGGCCACGGGAACCGGACCGACGCTGTAGTTGATGACATCGAGAATGGCGAAGTCGACGTATCCGTCGATCTCGGGTCGGAGCAGCAGCGAGATTCCCTGAATTCCGATGTAGGTCACCAGTGTCGCTGCCACAGCAGTGAAGCCGAGGCCGCGGATCAATCCGCCGTTGATTGCGCCGACGATGATCGCGGCGGCGACGGCGACCGCAACACCGGCCACCAGACTCCCCACCGACGCCCCGTCGAACCAGAAGAACGACATGATCACCAACACCAGCCCGGTGAGAGGACCCACCGACAGATCGATGCCGCCGGTCATCACCACCAGCATCTGGCCGAGCGCGATGAAACCGAGTGCCGTGGTGGTGAGCAGTACCGATACGAGGTTGGCTTCACCGAGGAATCGTGCGTTCTGCGTCGTGGCGATCAGGGACAGCAGCACGATGGCCCCGAGCAATGTGTACGCGGGCAGTGATCGAGCGATTTTGCTCGGAGGCTTGTCCACCGCCCCGACTCCCGTTGCCGCCGCAGCACTTCGGTGTCCGGTGGCCGACACCATGGCTTGCATCATGTTGTGCTCGGTCACCGCGTCACCACTGAGGGACTCGACGACGGCACCGCGGGAGACGACCAGAACCCGGTCGCACAATCCCTCGAGTTCGACGGCGTCGGAGGACAGGACGACAATCGCCATACCGTCGTCCGCGGCCGCTCGTAGCTGCGAATAGATCTCGGCGCGGGCCCCGGCGTCGACGCCCTGCGTCGGCTCCTCGGCCAGAATGAGCGTGGGCTCGGACAGCAACGCTCGGGCCAGTACCACCTTCTGCTGGTTGCCTCCGGAGAGGTTCCCCACCGAGGTCTCGACGCTCGGTGCCTTGACGGTCAGGGCCTTGGCCATCGCCGTCGTGAGTCGACTTTCGCGGCTCTTGTCGATGATGCCGTTGGACACGAATCGCCCGAACGCGCCAAGGGCGGAATTCTCCCGGATCGAGAATTCCGGCAATACGCCTTCTCCTGCGCGATCGGCAGGCATGAACGCGATTCCGGCGCGGTGTGCGTCGGCGGACGACTTCAGCGTCAACCGATCACCGCCCAACCGAACGGTGCCGGTGGATTCGGAGAGACCGGCCAGGGCACGGAGCAACGCGACCTGGCCGTTGCCCGCGACACCGGCGAGACCGACGATCTCTCCCGCACCGACCGTGAACGAGATGTCCTCGAAATCGGGGCTCGACAGATTCTCGACGACGAGGCCCTCCGCACTCGGGCCGGTGCCCTTGGGCGGGAACACGGCGTCGACGTCGCGGCCTGCGATGAGCGTGATGATCTCGTCGTCGGTGAGCGACTGCGGATCGTAGGAGCCTCGCACCCGGCCGTCGCGAAGAATGGTCATCGTGTCCGCCAGCTCCCGGACCTCGGGAATGCGGTGGGTGATGTAGACAACCGCAACCCCGGCTGCAGCGAACCGACGAACCTGCTCGAAGAGCAGATCCACTTTGTCCTGCACCAGTGGTGCCGTCGGCTCGTCGAGAATGAGCACCTTGGTGTCGATCGCGAGTGCCTTGGCGATCTCGATCAGTTGACGCTCAGCGATGGGGAGGTCGGCGCACTTGGTGTCCGGGTGGACCGTGCATCCCACCACCGCCAGCTTCTCGGTGACCCACGGCCCCATCTCGAA
Source organism: Rhodococcus sp. NKCM2511 (assembly GCF_014905595.1). NCBI lineage: Bacteria > Bacillati > Actinomycetota > Actinomycetes > Mycobacteriales > Nocardiaceae > Rhodococcus > Rhodococcus sp. NKCM2511. The sequence goes on from NZ_BNHJ02000005.1 coordinate 133,068, forward strand.
GACCGAGGGGTGCAGATGGCGGGGAATGGCGAGAACGAGATTCTCGGCGACCGTCAGGTCCGGCAACAACGCGGGAGTCTGATGGACGATGGAGATGCCGAGTGCGAGGGCGTCGGCAGGCGTCAGGCCGGTCCGCTCGTCGCCCGCGACGACCACCGATCCCGATGTCGGGCTCAGTGTTCCGGAGATGATCGACATCAGCGTGGACTTGCCTGCGCCGTTCTCCCCCAGCAGCGCGTGCACCTGCCCCGGCCTGATGTCGATGTCGACACCGGCCAGTGCGGTCACCGGGCCGAACGTCATGCCGATTCCGCGGACCTGAAGGTACGGCTCGGCGAGAGTGGCTGTGGACGTGGATCTCTCGTTCATCGAAGCTCCTGACAGCACTGGCTGCGGTGTGATCGGACGTGTCATTGCAGTACCTCTCCGATGCGCTGCGGATCGAGCGTGCTCGACAGGAGCGCGTCCTCGGGCAGATTCGGCTCGCAGATCGGTGCGCTCGGTGCACCACTGATCGAATCCTCGAAGGCAACCGGCACATCGACTTTCGACTCGGGTGCAACGCCTCCGGTGGCCTCGGCCACGACATGCTGGACGGCCAACCGGACCATGTAGGTCTGCGAGGTGACCGTGAACAGCTCGAACCCCGGATTGGCGTCCTTCAATTGCTCGTACTGGCAGGACAATCCGTTGGAATCGGCCGAGGCGATCAGCGGAAGCGGACGGCCGGCCTGCTGAAATGCCGTCATGATGCTGGTCGCGGCGAAGTCCGTCATGACCGCATCGATCTGCGGGAAGCGCGACAGCATCGTCGAGGTGGCCTGCTGGGTTTCCGCGGGCGTCCAGTTGGTGACGGTGAACGGCTGGTCGCCGATTAATTTGATACCCGGATGATCGGCCAGGACTGCCTGCATGCCTTCGTATTCCGCGAGATCCTGAGAGTTCGCGGGCGGTCCGCCGAGGAACAGAACGTTGCCCTCACCGTTGGGCAGCGACTTCACCAGCCACTCGGCATACAGGCGGCCGATCGCGCCGAAGTCCGCGGCCACGAAGGTGGTGTACTCCGAGCCCTCGGAGCCACCGGGAGAAATTCGGTACGGAACGACGGCGACGCCGGCCTTGTACTCGTAGCGCAGCGCCGGAAGAACGGCCTTGCCCGAGTCGGGGAACACGAGCATTCCGTCGACGCCCTGAGCGCCGAGGCTCTTGATGTCGGCGATCGCCTTCTGCGTGTCACCCTGGGCATCGGTGGTGATGAAGTCCGTGACGGACGAGCACTTGGCGAGTTCGTCCTGCAGTTCGGCGAAGTTGGTTCGCTTCCAACTGTTTCCACCGCTGCCGTCGGCGAATCCGATGACGGCAGGGTTGGGGCCGCACCAGTCCGGCCGCGGCTCGCTGCTGGAGACGGTCTCGAAGCCGCCCACCGAGCAGCCCGCGATCAGGGCGGCGACAGGCAACAGCGTCATCATCCGCAGGGTGTAGGTCTTGAGCTTCATCGATGGTGTCCTCGAGTCAAGGGGGAAGAACGAATGTCGTGGCGGGGCAGGTGCCGTGTGCCGGCGGTCATGACACCTCGACCGGCTTCCCGGGTTCCTCGACGGCAGCCGTGCGACGGGTGCGTCCGGGCCGGAAACCGCTGTGGAAGGCCACACCGAGGCCGAGCGCGAGAGCCTGAATGAGGATCTGCCAGCCGTACGCGAGTCCCAGAGTCGACGCCAAACGGTCGACCTGGGTGAAGAAGACTGCGGCGATCAACGAGGCGAGCACACTGCCCTTACCGCCGAGCAGCGATGTGCCACCGAGAACCACTGCGGCCACCGACGGCAGAAGGTAGGTGTTGCCCTCGCTGATTCCAGGAGTGTTGACGATGCCGGTCAACAACACGCCTGCGACGGCGTAGAGCACGGCAGCCACGGAATACGCGCTCAACGTGTAGCGCAGCGGTGCGATGCCTGCCGCGACGGCCACCCGCGGATTGGCTCCGACGGCCTCGAAGATGCGTCCGGTCGGGGTGAGGCGTACGACGACCCCGACGATGATCGTCAGGACGACCGCGACGACGACGGTCACCGGGACTCCGAACACCGTCGATCCGATGACATCGGACAGTCCGGTCGGGGTACGACGTGCGGCGCCCTCGGAGACCGCCCAGGTCGCGCCGATGAGCAGTGCATTCATACCCAGAGTCGCGACGATCGGAGCAACATTCAATCGCGCGACGACGAAGCCCGAGACCGCTCCGGCCACTGCGGAGATGAGCAGTGCTGCGATCACGGCCATGACGATGGCACCGGTCGTACCGCTACTGGCGAGCTTGGTGACCACGACGACCGACAGTGAGAACACGCCCGGTACCGAAAGATCGATACCGCCCTGTTGCACGACCAGGGTCTGTCCGATCGCGACGACCGCGAGGATCGCCGCGAACGGCAACATCGCCGATATCGCGCCACTGCTGACGCTCTGCGGCGCGAGCAGGGCGCTGATCAGGAACAGAACTACGGTGGCAATTCCGATGGCGACAGCGCCTCGAGCTCGTCCGCTCAGGGCCGTCCCCACTACGCCTGCCGACGATCGTTCGCTTCCTGGAGTGGGCTCGACGCCCGTCGAGGGAGCCGGTCCTCCAACCGATTGACCATGTGATGTCACGAGAGTTCTCCGTTGATCGGGCGATGAGGGTGGTGGAGCCGGCGGCAGGTTCTGCAGCGAAAAAGTCAGCTGTGCGCGTCGCACGCGGCACATCGCGTCAGAATGTCCACCACTGCTGCATGAATGTCCTGTCCTGATTGAACTGTGCAGTGGGTCACTTTGTCAAGCAGCTCATGCGCTACGCCACTTTCAGGGGTCATAAGGGGTCTCTCAACTGCGGATACTGAAACTCGAACCATGCCCGCAAGTGGCCGCCGAGGCCATGCGAACGCTGATCGGGCGAAGTAGAGAGTGTTCTGTGACAGTTGACACTTGCCATTCAGCTCCCTACCGTCATCACTTACCGGCACACCTGCGGCCGCTCGACTTTCCAGGAGAATCCATGACACAGGCACAGGAACTCGATATCGACGCCATCAAGGCCACGATCTCCGAGCTCGAGAACAAGCGCTACGCGGCAATCGTCGACGGCGATCTCGACGCCTTCGTGAGCTGCTGCCACCCGAACCTCGTGTACACCCACTCCGACGGCAGCCGCGACACGATCGACTCGTACCTGAACAAGGTCACCTTGGGCTTCTACGTCTACCACCGCATCGATCACCCCACCGACGACATTCTCGTCTCGGGCGACACCGCAGTCGTCGTCGGCGAAATGAACGCGAGCATCACCGCCAACGGCAAAGAAAAAGAGCTGGTGAACAACTCGATTGCGGTGTGGGTCAAGGAGAACGACCAGTGGCTGCTGCTCGCCTACCAGCCCACTCCGCGCCCCGCGCACTGACGCACACTCGACTCACCGACACACCGGAGGCACGGATGCTCGAATTCGAGCACGACACACTCGCACAACGCGTTCTGTTCGGAGCAGGTAAGGCCGCATCCAACCTCGCTGCCGAGGTCGGTCGACTCGGCGCGACGTCGGTCATGGTGATCGCAGGCCCCGCCGAAACCGAGCTGGCAACATCGGTGTGCAGCGAGATCGAGCCTCGCCTGATGTACTCCGAAGTGGTACAGCATGTTCCGATCGAGACAGCGGAGAAAGCACGCGCTGCAGCCCGCGAACACGAGGTGGATCTGCTGGTCTCCGTCGGCGGCGGTTCGACCACCGGTCTGGCGAAAGCCGTCGCCCTGACCAGTGGCATTCCCATCGTCGCCATTCCCACCACGTACGCGGGCTCGGAGGCCACGAATGTGTGGGGACTGACCGAGGCGTCGCGCAAGACCACCGGCGTCGACGCGCGAGTGCTCCCGACCACCGTGATCTACGACGTGCTCTCGCTGCTGACCCTTCCGGTGGAATTGAGTGTGGCGTCCGGACTCAACGCCCTGGCGCATTCCGTCGACTCGATGTGGGCTCCTCGGGCGGATCCGATCAATTCGACTCTCGCAGTGGAGGCCATCACGGCTCTCTCCAGCGGACTTCGAGACATCAAGCGAGATTCCGCCAGCCAATCCGGCCATGAGCAAACCCTGTACGGCGCTTACCTTTCCGCGGTCGCCTTCGCGTCCGCGGGGTCCGGATTGCATCACAAGATCTGCCATGTTCTCGGTGGCACGTACAACATGCCGCATGCCCAGACGCATGCGATCGTGCTGCCCCACGTACTCGAGTACAACGCTCCGTACGCGCCCGCCGCCGAGCAACGCATCGCGGCTGCTTTCGGGACCTCCACTGCGGTGGAGGGACTGTGGTCGCTCCGCACCGAACTCGAGGCACCGACCGCGCTGCGCGACTACGGTCTGAAGGAGTCCGATCTCGAGGAGGCCGTTGCGCTCGTTCTCGAAGCAGCTCCCGCGTCCAATCCGCGGCCCGTCACTGCTGAATCGCTCATGGTTTTGCTCCGTAATGCTTGGGCAGGAACGACTTCCGAGAACGAGGACCGCTGACATGGGTATCGGCAACCGCGCCGACGTCTCCTCCGAGCAGAGCGGCCGAGAGCGTGCGCTGACCGACAAGGTCGTCGCCAGCTTCGCCGACACCCCCGATCCGCGATTGCGAGAACTCCTCACCGGGTTGACCGAGCATCTCCATGCGTTCATTCGAGAAGTCCGACTGACGGAGGACGAGTGGGCCAAGGCCATCGAGTTCCTCACCGAAGTCGGTCACATCACAGATGACCGGCGTCAGGAATTCATCCTGCTGTCCGATGTTTTCGGTGCCTCGATGCAGACCGTGACCGTCAACAACGAAGCGATCGCCGGTGAAACGGAGTCGACGGTGTTCGGTCCGTTCTTCGTCGACGACGCCCCCGCCATCGAGTCGGGCGGAGACATCTCCCAGGGCGCACCCGGCCAGGCGTGTTGGGTCGAGGGGACGGTCACCGATATCGCAGGTGAACCCATTGCGAATGCCCGGATCGAGGTGTGGGAAGCCGACGACGACGGTTTCTACGACGTCCAGTACTCCGACGGACGGGTCGCCGCTCGCGGTCACCTGTTCTCGGACGACAACGGGAAGTTCGCGTTCTGGGGCCTCACTCCGACCCCGTACCCGATTCCCTTCGACGGCCCCGTCGGACGGATGCTAGACGCCGCCGGACGCTCACCGATGCGGGCATCGCACCTGCACTTCATGGTCACCGCCGACGGCAAACGGACTCTGATCACCCACATCTTCGTGCGCGGCGACGAACTGCTCGATCGCGATTCGGTGTTCGGGGTCAAGGACTCGCTCATCAAGGACTTCGTGGAACTGCCTGCGGGCACCCCCACTCCCGACGGTCGTGAACTAGGCGAAAACACCTGGTCGAGGGTCGAATTCGACATTGTTCTCGCGCCGGAGCTGTAAAGGCCACGCCAACCCGGGCGGCGCTCGCCGCTCCGTGGGGAGACAGCTCCTGCTGAACCGGCACAGCACACGGATTTGTGCTGTCGAGCAGCGCGCGCCGTGGAACTGATCCCCACGGGGCTCAGGCAGGAATGAAATCCCGGAGCACGGGAAGCCTCGTCGCCGAGCGATTCGCGAGCGTGGGCACACAACCCAGCAGTCCCTTGGTGTACGGATGCGTCGCGGTCGTTGCTATGTCGGCGGACGCCTTCTGCTCCACCAGCTCACCGCGGTACATCACCAACATGGTGTCGGAGAATTCGAGACACAGCTTGATGTCGTGACTGACGATGAGCAGTGCAGTCCCCTGCTCCTGGGTCAGGTTCTGCAGCAATTCCATCGTTCCGCGGGCCAGCGACGCGTCGAGTGCACTGGTCGGTTCGTCGGCAATGAGCAGTCGGGGTGATCCGCACAGCGCCAGGGCCGTCATCACTCGCTGGCGCATACCGCCGGACAGCTCGTAGGGCCGACTGCGCATCACGCGACGGGTATCGGAAAGCCCGACTTTGTTCAGCCAGTGCTCGGTCAGGCCCACTCGTTCGCGTTTCCGGGTGACGCCCACTCCGGCGAGGACGTGCTTGAACTGTCCCCCGATGGTCCATACGGGATCCAGCGCAGTCATCGCATCCTGGAACACCATCGCGATGCCGTCGGTTCTGCGCGGCACACTGCGGCCGGTCGACGGCTGCGCCGGCTTTCCCTCGAATTCGAGGAGCGTCGATTCGATGGTGGCACCCGCGGATACATCGATCAAACCCGCGATTGTCATGGCCAGCGTCGACTTACCCGAGCCCGACTCGCCCACCAGCGCCACCCTCTCACCGGGTGCGATCTCGAACGATGCCTTGTCCACCGCGACCACAGCCGAGTCACCGGTTCCGTACGTCACGGTGAGGTCTTGGACATCGAGGACCGGTCGGCCGGTTACCGGCGAGTAGTCATCGGTGTCATGATCGCGATGGGTGAGCGAAAGCGATTCTGGCTCTGCGGTTGTCGTCATAGATAACTCCTGCCGATACGCTGTCGATTCGAGGACGGTGTCCATGGTCGCGGTTCGGTGTTTCCCAGAGCCTCGTCGACGGTAAACAGCACATTACGCAGCCCATGCGCCGCCCTCACAGCGGCCTGAGCAGGGATTTCTTCATAAGTTTCTTGGTTAAGGCCGCAGCGCAGGCAGCGAAACCAGCACCGATGTCCGATATGCTCGCAGTCATCACTGGTGATCTCGACGTCGCGGCCACCTCGGCTCTCCCATGCGCATCCCCGAAAGGCGATGACAAATGACCCGCCCCTTCTTCGATGACGAATCCGGTTCTGTCGCAGCTCATCTACGCAGACAAGCCGACGAACAACGAGCACGATATCTCCGCGCCCAGACGAACCGCTCCGAGAAGTTCGTCACCTCACCCCGCCGCGTGTACGAGCTGATCAGGTCGGGGATCCGCCGAGGCACGATGCCCCACGACGAGATTCTGTCCGAGCAGCATCTCATCCAGTCGCTCGGCGCAACGAGAAACGCTGTGCGAAAAGCACTTCAGATGCTCGCAGACGATGGTGTCGTGCTCCGCGCGCGCCGTGCCGGTACGTCGATCGCCCACGACATCGTGGCGGTGCGAGAAGGCGAGGTGGGGCCGAGGGCCTGGGCCGGAATGCCGGACGAGGGCCGCTTGACGGTCGAAACGTTGGAGTGCAGACGTATTGCCGCGCCCACCGTCATTCAAGAATTCATCGGCACCGAGGTCGATTCGGTGATTCTCCTCGAGCAGATCGGCCGCATGGGTGGAAAGCCTCTGTATCTGCGTGTCGGCTACTGCATCACGGATTTCGAGATCGACGAATTCACCGAACGCATCGAGAGCAACCACTCGGAGTATCCGCCAATCGCCGTCGCTCATCGACGAATCTTCGGCACCACCTACGGCGGGAGCAGCTCGGTCGTCGAAGCGATCTCCTGCCAGGAACGGGCGGCCGAACTGCTGGACATGCAGGTGGGTGCGCCGGTATTGCTGCGCGAGTTGATCACTCGCGACACCGATGGTCGCCCGTCCGAACTGAGCTTCACGCACTTTCGGGCAGACCGTGTCGCCATCATCGGATCGACCGAAACGGCGGCCACCTCGGCCCTGGGCTGAGGTGACCGCCGCGACGGTGGTAGTTCAGAAGTCCAGCAGGTTGTCTCGCAACTGTTCGTGCGCATAGCCGCTGCGAACCAGGCCACGCCGACGCAGCGCCGGTATCAGCCCGTCGGTGACCTCGGTGTAGTAGCGGCGTCCGAGCTTCCCGGTCATCAGAAAGCCGTCTCCACCGACCGCATCGATGACATCCTCCATCTGCTCGGCGACGGTATCGGGTGTCCCCACCAAAGGGACCGACGTGATCGACCACGTAGCAGCCAACTGTCGCAGCGTCTTCGGAGTGCCGTCGTCGTTGGTCTTGCTGCTACCGGACCCGGCGAGGAAGTCCGCGAGGGTCGTACGGTGACCATTGGTGGTGAGCTCAGGCGGCGGGGCATCGATGTCCATGGTCGACAGGTCGTTACCCGTCACCGCAGAAATGTGCGCCAGTGCAGCATGCACCCGCGCATCGGTTGCTTCACGTGACCGTGCGTCGAGTTCGCGCGCCTCGGTGTCGGTCTCACCGAGAACCGGGGACACGATGTAGAGAATCTTGATCGAATCCGGATCGCGGCCTGCGTCCGAGGCCATGGCTCGAACGTTGTCGCGATAGGCCTTCATCGCCTCGAGCCCCTGAGCCTGACAGATGATGGTGTCGGCATTGCGGGCGGCGAAGGCGCGTCCGCGCGGCGATCCGCCGGCCTGGCAGATGACCGGCCTGCCCTGCGGCATCGGGAGCGTGTTGAGCGGGCCGCGGGTGCGATGGAACTTGCCCACGTAGTTGGCGTCGTGCACCTTCGTGTGATCGACGTACGTGTTCGACGCGGCATCCATCACCAGGGCGTCCGGTTCCCACGAGTTCCACAGCGCATCCACGGCCTCGACGAACTCCTCTGCCCGCTCGTACCGTTCGTCATGGGGCGGTAGAGCATCCATGCCGAAGTTCTGTGCGGCGCGGTCCTCGCTCGAGGTCACCACGTTCCATCCGACCCGTCCGTGAGACATGTGATCGAGGGTCGAGACCACCCGCGCCAGCAGGTACGGCGGATAGAAGCTGGTCGACATCGTCGTGATGATCCCGAGTCGAGACGTGGCGGCGGCCAACATCGGCACCAGGGCAACGGGATCGTGCTTGGGTGCGTATTGCGCCTTGGCCAAGTCGAATTCGGTCGTGCCGCCGTAGATATCCGAGACCATCGAGGAGTCCTCGAGCATCAGATAGTCGAATCCCGCGCGTTCGAGCGCCCTGGCCATATCGACGTGGAACCGCCCGTCGGCCCACGTATCGGAATCCGACCCGGTCCAGTGCGAACTCCACACCGGCGGGCGGAAGCTGGTGAACCACCCCAGATGCATGCGTGGTGTGCTCATCGTGCACCTGCCAGGTGCTCACGGAGGTTGCGACCCCGGTACCCGGTGCCGGCGACACCACGGCGCGAGAGCTCGGGCATCAGCCCATCGCACACGTCGTCGACGTACCGGCGGTTCAGTACCCCGCCGCCACCACCGAAGAACAGGAAGCCGTCGCCGCCGACCTCGTCGATCACGCTCTCCATCTCGTCCGCCACGCTGGCAGGAGTGCCGACCAACCGCAACGATTCGGTCCGTTCAGTGGCGACGGTTTCCCGAATGCTGCGTCCGGCTGCCCACTTACGAAGATTGTCCAAGATACTGGTGCTCCCCTCGGTCTTCAGATCGTCCGGAATCGGCTGATCCACATCGAGAGTCGAGAAGTCGATGTCTCCGGACAACATGATCAGGCGGCGAGCGATCGCCGCGTCGGTCGGCTCGTAGTAGCGCTCGGCCTTGCGCTTGGCGTCGTCCTCGGTCTCCCCCAGAATGGGCGTCACCATGTAGAGGACCTTGATGTCGTCGGGGTTGCGCCCGAATTCTTCCGCGCGCGCCCGCACGGTCTTGCGGTACTCGCGCATCGCATCCCGGCCCTTGGGCGCAGCGACCACCAGATCGGCTACGCGAGCAGCGAGATCGATACCGGACTTCGATGCACCCGCCTGGCACAACACTGGCTTGCCCTGTGGGCTCGGGAGCGTATTGAGCGGACCACGCACCGAGAAATGTTCTCCCACATGGTCGATAGTTCTGACCTTGGTGTGGTCGACGTACGACTCGAGACCGGGAACGATCGGTGACGCGGCATCGGCGTCCCAGGATGCCCACAATTGGTTTGCGACGTCGACGAATTCCTCGGCGATCTCGTATCGGGCATCGTGCGTCGGCAACGTGTCTCGGCCGAAGTTCTGTGCGGCGCGATCGCCCGTGGAGGTCACGATGTTCCACCCCATGCGGCCACGACTGAGATGGTCGAGGGTCGACAGCAAACGGGTGAGCAGGAAGGGCGGATAGAAGCTGGTGGACGCGGTGACGACAATGCCGATTCTGTCGGTCTCGAACGCCAGACGCGAAGCCAACGCCATCGGGTCGTGCTTCGGCGCGCGTGGTGTCCACTTGAGCTCGGACTCGAACGTGCCCCCGAAGATGTCGGTCAATGCCGTCGAATCTTCGAGCATCACGAAGTCTATTCCTGCTCGCTCGAACGCCCGGACGGTGTCGACAGCGAAAGTGCCGTCGGCCCAGTCTGTTCCGCCGGTCCCGGCGAAGGGACCGGTCCAGTCGGGCACGAGGTAATTGGTGAACCAGCCGAGTGTGAACGGTTGTGACATCGGTCCTCTTTTCCATAGTGGTGGTCGTGAATGGTCGGTGTGGGTACGGCGGATTCCTCGGTGACGACCACCTTCGATTCGGGAGTCGACATCGCCACGGTCCGCCAGGGTCGAAGTGCGAGTAGAACTGCCAGTGCCGCAACGGGAATGCTGGCGGTGAAGGCGAGCGAGTAGGACGCCTGGGCGGCGACGGCTCCGGCGACCAGTGGGCCGAGCATGGTGCCCACGTCGAAGGTGACCTGGTACACGGCGATAGGGCTTCCTCCGCGTCCGGCCAGTACGTCACCGACGGTGGCCGCACTGGCGACCATCGCACAGGTGCCACCCACGCCCCAGAGCACCATCGTCAGCACCAGAATCGGCAACGTGGGAACGATGGCGAGGACCACGATGCCGAGCAGTATCGATCCCGACCCGAACGCCAGCATCGGTCGTCGACCCCAGCTGTCGACGAGCCGACCCGCAGGCTTGACGACCACGATCTGAACAACGGCCCCGACCACGAGTACGAGACCTGACACGAACGGGCTGCCGCCGATCACCGTCGCGACGAACAACGGAACGAGGGTGAACCGCACCCCGTTGCCCACCCAGCCGTTGGCGAAGTTCGACGCGATCGAGGCCCGAAATCCCCGTTCACCGAGCGCGGCTCGCAGCGTCATCGGTTCCGGCCGGGTACTCGTATCGTGCACGACTCCGTTCGCGACGTCCGTCCTGTCGCTGGACCGGAACGCGAACCAGACCACGGCAACCCCGACGACGAGCGTCACAGCGTGGGTGAGGAACGGGGCCCGCAACGAGACGAGGGCAACCGCGCCGCCGATGACCGGTCCCAGCACTCCCCCGATGAGGAAGCCGGACTGGAAGACCGACGCAGTTCTGCCTCCGGTGTCCGGAGTGCTGTAGCGAAAGAGCAGTTGCTGGCCGGCAACGGTGAACATTGCGGTCCCGACACCCCCGACTGCTCGGAGCAGTAGAAGCGAGAGAAACGTCGGAGCGAAGGCCGCCGCCAGGGAGGACGTCGCCGCCATCAACAGGCCGGCGGTGAGAATCGTCCGTTCGTCGAACCGCAGCAGCAGTCGCGATGCTCCGAACGACGCCAGCACGCGGGTGAAAGCATAGATACTCACCACCGACGAGGCAGCGAGATCCGTTACTCCGAAATCTCTGGCGAACACCGGAATGACCGGTGCCACAACGCCGTACCCGAGCCCGATGCACACGTTGACGAACGCCAACGCATACACCGGCCCCGGCACCACCGAATCTCTGCGCAGCAACCGCATCAGAAGGACATGAGATTCTCACGAAACATGTCGTGCTCGTATTCGGTGCGGACCAGGCCACGTCGTTGCAGTGCAGGGACGAGGCCTTCGGTGATCTCACCGACGTAGCGGCGACCGATGTTGCCCGTGATCAGGAATCCGTCGCCACCGACGAAGTCCATCGTCTCGCCCATCTGTTCCGCGACGGAATCGGGAGTGCCGACGTAGTGGACGTTCTTCATGGTCCAACCCAGTGCCGCTGTGCGCGGTGTGTTTCCGTAGGACAGGAAGTCGCCGAGGGTCGTCCGGTGCCCGTTGGTGGACAGTTCGGGGAACTCCTCGTCCAGCTCGTACGTCGACAGATCTATCTCGGTCAACGCCGAGATGTGGCCCAGCGCAGACTCGATGCGCGAATCGACGTCGGCGGACATCCGCTCCACCTTGGCGCGGGCATCGGATTCGGTATCGGCCAACACCGGCTGCGTGATGAACATGATCTTGCAGCTGTCCGGATCCCGACCGGCCTTCTCCATCCGCATCCTGATGTCGTCGCGGAATGCCTTCATCGCGGCCGGGTCCTTCGCGGCGCTGAGAATCGTCTCGGCGTTGCGCGCCGCGAACTCACGCCCACGCGGCGATCCACCGGCCTGACAGATCACCGGCTCGCCCTGCGGCGACCGCGGAACGTTCAGCGGCCCACGCGACGCGTGGTACTTACCGCGAAAGTCCGTGACGTGCACCTTGGTGTGGTCGACGTAAGTGCCGTTGTCCCGGTCGAGCACCATGGCGTCGTCGTCCCACGACGCCCACAACTGCTTGACCACGTCGACGAATTCGTCTGCCCGCTCGTACCGTTGGTCGTGCTCGGCGAGTTTGTCCATCCCGTAGTTCTGGGCCGCGCGATCCTCACTGGAGGTCACCACGTTCCAGCCGACGCGGCCTCTGCTCAGGTGATCGAGCGTCGAGAACCGTCGAGCCAGCAGCCAGGGCGGGTAGAAGGACGTGGAGCAGGTAGCGATGACGCCGATGTGCTTCGTCGCGGCCGTCAGCATCGGCACGAGGGTGACCGGGTCGTGCTTGGGTGCGTACAGGCCGTACTTGAGGTCCACCCTCGAGGACTGCTCGTAGGCGTCGGACACCATCGAGGAATCCTCGAGCATGATGTAGTCGAAGCAGGCACGTTCGAGCGACCGTGCGAAATCCACGTGCAATTCTCCGTTGGCCCAGGTGCGTCCTTCGTCGCCCGCCCAGGCCGAATTCCACGGCGGGTTGGAGAAGTTGGTGAACCACCCCAGATGAAATTTGGTCATGCCGTGCTCCTTGTTCTCGATACGGATCGGGTACTTCTGTGCGGCCGAGAAAGCTCGGCAGGTTCGTTCGGGTGCACGCCGCGCCACCCCGACGGCACGCTGGCGACCAGAGCGGCCACCGCCATCGCAGCCACGGCCACCGTGAATCCCATTGCCAAGGAATCGGACTCGCTGGGCGACACACTCTGTGCGCCGCCGGAATACACCAGCTCGCGCAAGGCAGGCGGCAATGCGGAGACCACCAGCACGAGGGCCAGCGCGGTACTGAGCGTGACGGCGGTGTTGTCGAGAGACACTCGAAGACCGTTGGCCATCCCCGAGCGGTTCTCGGCCACACCCACGTTGATGGCCGACGCGTTCGCGGTCTTGAAGAGTCCGCCACTGATCCCCAGGAGGAACAGGATCACCACGAGGGGTACGCCGCGCGCCGGGCCGGCGATGTGCACCGCGAGCACCGTCAGAACCAGAGCGGTGCCGAGTGTCGAGACCGTCGTCAGCACTCGCGTCGACACCCGGGTCGCCAGCATCCCCGCTATCGGCGACATCACAGTGGTCCCCACCGCGAGGGCAGTGATCTGCAGGCCCGCACGGATGGGGCTCTGGCCCTCGACGCTCTGCAGGTACAGCGACATCGTCACTGCGACGGCACCTTCGGCCATGGTGACCAGGAACGACGCCGTGTACGCGCTGCCCCGAAAGCGATCGATCAGCAACGCTGGATCCACGATCGGATCGGCAGCGCGCTTCTCCCACCACCAGAACACAGGAAGGGCGAGAACAACACCGACCAACGGGATCACGGACGCCCAGTCGCCGAATCCGACGCTGCCTCCGCGATTCACCCCGTAGACGAGTCCACCGAGAATCACCATCGAGCCGGCCGCGCCCGCGTAGTCGAAGGGCACCCCGCGTGCCGGACGCGCCGTCCGGCGCAGCGTGATCGCAGCCCACACGGTTCCGGCCACTCCGAGGGGAACCACCACACCGAATACTCCGCGCCAGCCGACTGTTTCGGTCAGCACACCGCCCAGCAGTGGGCCGACGGATATCGCCAGCGACATGATGGTGATGTTCCAGCCGATGCCGATCGAGAGCATTCGCGGCTCGAACGCCTCGACGAGCAGGGCGGTGGTGTTGGTGATCACCGCAGCAGCGCCCACGCCCTGCACGACGCGCAGGACGATGACCAGGGTCGGGTCGCCTGCGGCTGTGATGGCGGCGGCACTGACCGTCAGGCAGGCCAACCCGAGCAGATAGACGGGACGCCTTCCGACGAGGTCGGCAACCTTGCCGAGGACCAGAATGAACACTGCCGTGGTGAGCAGATAGGCGAGCATGAACCAATCTGTCTGCGCTGCAGTAGCTCCCAGTCCGTCGCTCATGTCCGGCAGCGCCACGGGGAGCATCGAGACCGACACGAACGTGATGCTCATGCCCAGTCCGGTGACCGACAGCACGCGCCACGGGTAGGAGTTCGGTCGTATCTCCGTGGAGGCGTCTGTCGTCGACGTGACGATCAGAAGTCCATCAGGTTGTCGCGGAACAGCGTGTGTGCGTATCCGTCTCGAATGAGACCGCGCTTGCGCAGTTCGGGCGCGAGACCGTCCGTGATTTCGCTGATGTAGCGGCGATGTACGTTGCCGGCGATGAGGAATCCGTCGCCGCCGACCTCCGCGGCGATGTCGCCCATCTGTTCGGCGACTGCGTCGGCGGTACCGATCAGGGGAACAGACTTCCTGATGTCCGAGCTGGCCGCCTCTCGAAGCGTCATCCCGGCCGTGTTGGCACCGATCAATGCCATCGTGGCCCTACCGGCGTTGGTTTCGACTGCAGGAATCGGGGCGTCGAGATCGAACTTCGAGAAGTCGATACCACTCGCGTACGACATCGACGCGAGGTTGACATCGATATCGTTCCGAAAGCCGGCCAGTGTTCGCTCGTGCTTGTCCTGCGCTTCGCGGTCGGTTTCACCCAGGACCGGGTTGACGATGAACATGATCTTGCACGAATCGGGGTCCCGCCTCTCGATGACCATCCGAGCGCGGACGTCGTCGCGGTACGCCTTCATGGCCTCGACACTCTCGACCTGAGCGAGAATCGTCTCGGCATGTTTCGCCGCGAACCCGCGGCCCGCAGGCGACCCACCGGCCTGGCAGATCACCGGTCGGCCTTGGGGAGTCGGTGTGGTGTTCAGTGGACCGCGGGAGGAGTGATACTTGCCCTCGAAGTCGATGTTGTGCACCTTCGTGAAGTCGGCGAAGACACCCGCCTCGCGGTCGAGCCGAACCGAGTCCGGTTCCCACGACGACCACAACTGCTTGACGAGTTCGATCCATTCGTCGGCCATCTCGTAGCGGTGATCGTGCTCGAACATCTCCTCGTAGCCGAAGTTCTGTGCCGTCCGAACATTGTGCGAGGTGACCAGATTGACGCCTGCCCGGCCGTTACTGAGATGGTCCAGAGTGGCCGAGGTTCGTGCCGCCATGTATGGCGGATGGAACGAGGTGGTCATCGTGGCGATCAAGCCCAGACGCTCGGTGTGCTGACTCAGAATGGGCAGCAGCGAATTCGGGTCCTGCTTGGGTACCGACCGGGCGTTGGCGAGCCACCACTTCGAGGATCCACCGAACGAGTCGGGGACGAACGCGCCGTCCTCGAACATGATGTAGTCGAATCCGGCGCGTTCGAGTGACCGCGTCATGTCGATGTACAGCTCGGGGTGGTTCCATTCGGTGCCGCCCTCACCCGACCACATCTGGTTCCACGACTGGACCTGCCAGCTCAAGAACCAACCAAGGTGGAACATAGCTTCCTCTTTCCAGATCCGAAGTGTGACTAGAAGGCGCGAAGGTTCTCGCGGAAGTGTGTGTGCTCGTACGACGTTCGGGTCAGTCCGCGACGCTTGAGCGCAGGTACGAGTCCGTCGGTGATCTCCGCGACGTAACGGCGATTCATGGGTGCGCCCGCGATCAGGAAGCCGTCGCCGCCGACCTCCTGCATGACGCCGTCCATCATGTCTGCGACGTCGTCGGGGGTTCCGACGAATTCCAGTGTGTCGATGGCACTGTGGGCGGTGATGCGGTCCCGCAGAGTCTGGGTGCCGTCTCCCCTGAACTCGGCGAAACTGCTGCGATGTCCGTTGCTCTCGAGATCGGCCGGCAACGGCGCGTCGAGATCGAACTGGCTCAGATCGATGCCGGACAGGTGTGAGCGTCCGGCGAGCAGGCCGTCGATGTTCTTCGATGCCGCATCTGCCCGACGTTGCTGCTTGGCCTTGGCCTCCGCCGTCGTCTCCCCCAGGATCGGGGAAATGAGGTACATGACCTTGACGTCGTCGGGATTTCGACCCGCCTCGATCGCTCCCTGGCGAATGTCCTCGCGGTAGCGCCGCATCTTCTCGGTGCCATGAGGATTGGAGATGATCGCGTCCGCGTGTTTGGCTGCGAACTCCTTACCCTTGTCCGATCCCCCGGCCTGGAGGAACACCGGCCGACGCTGCGGGCTCGGAATGGTGTTCAGCGGACCACGGGACTTGAAGAACTTGCCCTCGAAGTCGATACGATTGACCTTCTCGTGGTCGGCGTAGATGCCGCCTGCCGAGGTGTCCGCATGCACCGCACCGTCTTCCCAGGAGTCCCAGAGCTTGCAGGCGAGCTCGACGAACTCGTCGGCCATGTCGTACCGAAGATCGTGCTCGGGCATGTCGAAGCCGTAATTCTGCGCGGCACGAGTGTTGCTGCCGGTGACGATGTTCCAGCCGATTCGCCCGGCAGCGATGTGGTCGAGTGTCGACATCAACCGGGCGACCGTGTACGGGTGGTAGAACGTCGTGGTGAGCGTCGGCACGATACCGAGGTGCTTGGTGGTGTAGGACAGGATGCCCGCCAGAACCGCTGGATCATGTTTGGGCGCAGCGGTAGCCGTCGCCAGGTAGTACTCCATGGAGCCCTTGTAGGTATCGGAGACCTGAACCGAATCCTCCATGATGAGGAAGTCGAAGCAGGCCCGCTCGAGCGAGGAGGCCAGGTCGACGTACTGATCGGGCATCATCCAGTCGGTGGCGCCGGTACCGGACCATGGTTGGTTCCAGGACTGGACACCGAAACCGGCCCCGAGAAACCATCCCAGGTGAAATTTTTTGGCAGTCATGACGTTTCTCCAGTCGTGGGAGCTATGGGTGCTCAGAACTCGAGCAGGTGATCGCGCAGATATTCGCCGGTGTACTCGGTGCGCATCAGCCCGCGTCGTTGCAGGGCCGGAACGAGGCCGTCGGCGATCTCGCCGATGTAGCGCCGGTTGTGCGGCTGGCTCCAGATCAGGAACCCGTCGCCGCCGACCTCGGCCATGGCGTCACCCATCTGCGCGGCAACGGCATCCGGGGTCCCGACCAGTTCCATGGACTCGGTTCGGTACGCGACACATGCCTCGCGCAGTGTTCGGCCATCGGCCCAGTTGCGGAAGTTCTCCAGCGTGGACTGGTGCCCGTTGGTGTGTACGTCGTCGGGCATCGGCTTGTCCAGGTCGAACGTCGAGAAGTCGATCTCCATGCTCGCCGACCAACCGATGAGGACACCCGCCGGGTTGGCGCGCACCGCATCGGCTTTGCGCTCCTGGCGGGCCAGTGCATCCTCGTGTGTCTCACCGAGAATGGGTGAGACCACGTACATCACCTTCGCCGAGTCGGGGTCCCGCCCGTGCAGCTCCATGCGACGCCTGATGTCGGCCCGGTACTCCTTCATCGCGGCAACGCCTTTGGGAAGGGCCATGATCATGTCGGCGTGTTTGGCCGCGAAGTCGCGGCCTGCGGGTGAGCCCCCGGCTTGCGTGATGACCGGCCGGCCCTGCGGTGACGGCATGGTGTTGAGCGGACCACGCGAGGAGTAGTACTTGCCCTGGAAGTCGATGGTGTGGACCTTGGTGTGGTCCACGTACGTCGACGTCTCGCGATCCATCACCACCGCGTCCGCGTCCCACGAATCCCAGAGCTGCTCGACCAACTGCACGTACTCGTCTGCTCGTGCATACCGCTCGTCGTGCGGCGGGAGTGCGTCCATTCCGAAGTTCTGCGCGGCTCGATCCTCGCTCGAGGTCACCACGTTCCAGCCGATTCGCCCCGAAGACAGGTGATCGAGTGACGAAATGGACCGAGCGAGCATGTAGGGCGGGTAGAACGACGTGGACGCCGTCAGCGCGACGCCCAATCGGCTCGTCGCGCGAGTGAGCAGGGGAGCCAGAGCAATCGGATCACCCTTGGGCGCCCAACCGCCGGTCTTCAAGGTCGCTTCCGAACTTCCGCCGTAGGTATCCGAGACCATCGACGAGTCTTCCAACAGCAGGAAGTCGAAGCACGCGCGCTCGAGCGTCTTGGCGAAGTCGACGTAGAAGTCTCCGTTGAGCCAGTCTCCACTGTCGCTGCCCTCGAATGCGGTGTTCCAGGTCGTCGGCACGAAGCTGCCGAACCAACCGAGATGAAATCTGTTGTCTGTCATGTGAAAGTCCTCGCTGATAATTCGTCCGCGTTGCGTCGTGGTCGACTACACCGTGTTCATGTTTCGACGAACCGCGTTCTCGGTAGCCGTCTGATTTCGCCGCCGTTTCGCTGCATCGGTCCCGGTAGCTCGGTCGGCGATCGGGATATGACCGCCGACCGAACTACCTACGGTGCAACGATTTCTAGGTGCCGAGGGTCAGATTCGAGTAGTCGATTCGGAAGTCGGTGCGCTGCACGAAGCCGTCGATGCCCGCCTTCAGCGCCACCGACGGCCGTACTCGGGCGATGAAGATGTACGGGGCCTGCTCGGTCATGCGGAGCTCTGCCTCGTTCCAGAACACGCCGGCCTCGGGGCTCAGGGCGTCGCCTGCGTCGAGACCCTGCTGCACCATTCCGAGGAACTCGGGGTCGTTCCAGAGAGCGACATTGGAACCGCCACCGGGCTGAGTGAGCAACTGGAGTGAGTACGGCGGAGTCATCGTGACCGATGCGCCGATACTCAAGCTGGCCTGCACCTTACCGTCGAGCGTGTCGGCATTGAGTTGCGCTGCAGGTAGTTCCGCAATCGTCACATCGATGCCGGCTTCGGAGGCGAACGACTGAATCTGGATCGCGGTGTCCTGAGCGGCCGGAAGCTGATTGTTGACACTGAGGGTGAAGGCAAGGCCGTCTGGTAGTCCAGCCTCGGCCAACAGCGACTTCGCACGTTCCGGGTCGCTGTCGAACTTCGGAAGGTCGCTGCCGTCCCAGTTCGGTGCCTTGTCGTCGAGAACGTGGTTGTACTTGTACGCCCGGCCGAAGAACACGTCGGACATGATCTGGTCGTACGGGATCGCGTAGGCCATCGCCTGACGCACACGCGCATCGGCGAACGGAGCAGTGGTGGTGTTCATCGAGAACAGCAAGTATTGATTGGACGTCGTCGTCGGGACGGTCACGGCGTCGTTGCTCTCCAGGGTCGCCTGATCCGAAGAGCGCAGCGCCAGTGCCACATCCGCGTCGCCGCGCGTGACCATGTTGGCTCTGGTCGCCGGGTCGGCCACCACACGCCGAATCATGCGCTTGATCTCGGGTTCACCCAGAACGAAGTTGGGGTTCGCTCGCATGACGATTTCCTGACCCGGCGTCACCGACTCCAACATGTATGCGCCGTAACCGAAGTTGCCGCGCATCATGTCTGCCGCACCCCACGCGACCGCGTACGGATCCTCGGGAGTGGAATTCTCGATCAGATAGTTGCTGTCGTAGATCGATCCGATGTTCTCGGCAAGGTTGGCCAGCAGGGTCAAACCGTAACCGGCCTTCTCGACCGTGAAGCTGACCGTGTACGGATCGATCTTCTTCAACTGGGTCGCCGGGTCGACCAACATCGGCTTGAAGTAGCCGGCCATACCGCCGCCCGGGGTCGCGAACTTACGCTCGAAGGACCACAGAACGTCGTCGGCATCGAGCTCGTTTCCGTGCTCGCTCATCACTCCCTGACGCAGATGGAACGTGTAGACGAGCTGATCCGGGCTCACCTCGTAACTGTCCGCGAGGTACGGCTCGAAATTGTAGTAATCCTGCACGAGCGCATCCGAGCCGTCTTCCTCCACGTACGGCTTACGGATCAACTGGGCGTGCATGTTGTTGGTGACGTCCTGATTGTCGGTGCCGGCGGTGTAGCCGTAGTCGCGCACCACATTCGACGCCTGATCTGGGGTGACGACGACGATCTCGCCCGAGGTCGATGCCGAGGCCTGGCTGCCGCCACCGTCCGAGCACGCGCTGAGCGCGAGCGCGCCGACGAGCAACGGCACTGTCCATCGGATTCCGACCGACAATCGATGAGAGATTTTCACGTGGGTTCGTTCTCCTTGCTGAGTGCACGAATGCAGGTGTCATCACCGGTCGAGCCGACGGCTTCGATCGCGGGAGGTCGTGGACGAGAGAGATATGCGGACGTCGCTGTCCGTTACGGCTGTCAGTGAGAGCGGCGGGTGCCCTTGGTCAGTCGGCGGCCGACGACGGCAACGGAGGCCACTGTCAGGCACAGGGCGAGGGCAGGTGCGCCCGCCGACCACAACTTGCCGATCGCGGCGTCGCCTGCGCCGCGGGTGATCATCGAGCCCCATTCCGGGGTGGGCGGCGGCAGTCCGACACCGAGGAAGCCGAGTGCCGCAGTGAGGATGATCGTCATGCCGAACACCACCGATGCGTTCTGCAGCGCTGGAACCGACGAGTTGGGCAGGACGTGACGGAACACCAGTTGTGTCTCGGACAGTCCCGCCTGACGAGCCGCGTCGAGGTATGCGTCGCCGCGCACTCGGAGCACCTCGGTGCGGACGAGCCGGGCTTGAATCGGCGCGAGAATGATCGACAACGTGAAGATCATCGTGATCGACGACGTCCCGAAGAACGAGACCACCACCAGGGCGACAATCACCGTCGGGACGGCTTCGAGCAGGTCCAGGAAACGAGCGGCGGCGCGGGCCAGGAAGCCGCCGAGACCGCGGCCCGCCTCGTTCATCCCAATTATCAACCCGATCAGGATGCCTCCCATCGTGGCAGCAATGGTCACTGCGAGAGCGATGGTGACGTCGATTCGTGCGCCGGCAATGGTCCGCGAGAAGACATCGAGACCGTTGGAATCGGTTCCCAGTAAGAACTGTGAATCCGGCGACAGCGACGGCGCGCCCACAACTTTGGTCGGATCGAACGGCACGATCCACGGGCCGATCAACGTGACGAGCAGAATCAACGCCAACGGCACCGCCAGCGCAACCGTGCCGATCGCGGCCGGGCGTCGCCGCTTCGACGGCGTCGCCGAGTCTGTGCCGGCTTTCTTCGGTATCAGGGCAACCATCAGGAACCACCTCCTGCTCGACCCGGCTTGCGCCGGGGATCGAGCAACATGTTGATCAGGTCGACGCACAGGAAGACGAGCAGTGAGATCGCCGCGACCACGAGCAGAAAGCCCTGCAGCGCAATGAGATCCGTCGCAGCCACTGCCTCCACTGCGTACCGCCCCATTCCGCCGAGGCCGAAGAGGGTCTCGAGGATGACCGCGCCGCCGAGGAGCGACCCGAACACCAGGCCGAACAATGCGACGGTGGGAGGCAGCGCGCGGCGATATGCGCTGGCGTAGATGTACTTTCGTGCCGATCCGGTGGCGACCTTGAACAGTGTCGGCTGCGCGGTCAGGCTGGAATCGAGTGCAGTCAGCAGCTGCTTGAGCAGAATCGGCGTCACCGACACGACGAGTACTCCGATGGGAAGAAGCAGATGCGAGAACATCGAGGACACGACGACGGAGTCACCGCGAAGAAGGGCGTCGAGCAGAGGGAAGGACGTGATCGGCTCGGGTTCGGTGAGCCCTGCCCTGATCCGGCCCGAGGGTGCCGGCACCACCTGCAGGGTGGCGTAGAACAGGAAGATCCCGACCACACCGACGACGAATTCGGGGACCGCACCGGCAGCTTGGCCGTACCAACGCACCACTCGCGCCGCGACCGACCGGGGCTTGGCGACCACCACCGCTGACAGGGCGAGCGTCACGGTGATGAGAACGGTGAAGGCAATTCCCGCCAGTTCCACCGTGCCGGGCAGCCGGTCTGCGATGTCGGTCGTGACCGGTCTGCCGGTCATGATCGCGTTGCCCAGATCGAAGTGGAGAAGATTTCCCAGATAGGTCATCAACTGCGACCACAAACTTCCGTCCAGACCGAGTTCCGCTTTCGTTGCCAGATAGTCCGCCTCGGTGGCCTCGGGACCGACAACCTCACGTGCAGGATCGCCCGGGATGGCTCGCACCAGGAAGAAGGCCGCAACAGCGAACACCAACAGGTGCACTGGCAGGACGGCGATCCGGCCTATCCACCACCGGTTACGTCCGAGAAAGCCCGTCATCGCGCAGCCGCCACGGCGAGTTGCTCGACCTGTTCGTCCCCGCGATACGCGTCGAGCAGTTCGACGGTATAGGGATCCTGGGGCCGTTCGACCACATCGTCTGTTGTGCCCTGTTCCACGATCACACCGTTTCTCATGACAACGAGTTCACTCGCGATGAATGCGGTGGCCGGCAACCCGTGGGAAACGAACACCAGGCCGCAGTCCGAGTCGATGCAGTACTGCCGCAGCATGTTCAGAATTGCTCCTTGAACGGAGACGTCCAAGGCGGACACCACTTCGTCGCACAACAGAATGCGAGGTTCGACGACCAGAGCTCGTGCGATCGAGAAGCGTTGCCGTTGTCCGCCCGACACCTCGGTGGGGAACCGATCGGCCATCGCCGGGTCCAGCTCGAGCGACGCGAGCGTCTCGTCCACGCGGGCATCGGCGGTCTTGGCATTCATCCCCAGCAGACGCATGGCGGGCAACCGCACGGCGTCACGCAACGTTCGACGCGGATCGAACGACGACGTCGTGTCCTGCGCGACGTATTGCACCTTGGATCTGAAATCGCGTCGCCCTGCCCGTGAGGACAACACCCCGTTCAGTTCGGTGCCGTTGTACGACACCGACCCTGTAGTCGGCGACAACAGGCCGCACATCATCCGGACCAACGTCGATTTCCCGGAGCCGGACTCACCGACGATGCCGACGGCCGAGCTCGACGTGATTTTCATGCTGATGTCGTCGACAGCCGGTGTGCCGGATCCCGAGCGAACGAAAGTCTTGCCCAGCTGTTCGACGTCGATCTCGGCGTACGCTGTGCGCGAATTGCCACTCATCAAGATCCTCCAGGCGGTTGTCTCCAGCAGATCTGCTGCTTGACTGCACAGCTTTCTCGCGACGCGTTACTGAAAGCGACCCTCGGCGTAACTGAAGTATTACGCCGAGCAAACATGCAGCTCAAAGGGCATGGAATGGGGCTAAACGCCACAGTGACGTAGGTCTCGATCAGCTACCGCTGCCGACGTGGGCGGCGTTATCCGGCTCTACAGGCGCTCCAGCAGGCCTTGTCTGCGGCGTAATAGCTCATTTACTCCTGCGCCATGTTCGGTAATGCAGTTGCAGCAGGCTTCACCTATCTGCAATCGCTGCATTGCCCACCATCACGACAGGAGTGACATGTACGAACGCGCTCGCACCGACGTACCTCGGCCACATCGGCATTCGACGTCATCGCCGACGAAAGGCGTTGCAGCATGATGCATCTCGGCTGGTTCTTCACCACAGGATTCGGTGTCTACGGCTGGAACCAACCGTGGTCCGGAAACGTCGCGTCGGACATCGGCCGCCCCGATCTGTTCGTCGACGCGGCAAAAAGCCTGGAGCGCGCCGGATTCGACTACATCATGCTCGAGGATTCCTCGGTGCTATCCGACGTGTATCGCGGAACGTTCGAGAGCTCGGTTCGTCGCGGAACCACCGTGCGTTTCGATCCCATGCCACTCGTTCCACTGATGGCCGACGCCACCGAGCGAATCGGCATAATCGCCACTGTCGCAACCACTTTCTATCCGCCGTTCCTTGCCGCCCGCCTGATGTCCACGCTCGATCACGTCACCGAGGGCCGGGTCGGAATCAACCTCGTCACCGCAAGCGCCGACGGTGCCGCACAGAACTACGGACTGCCCAAACAGATCGAACACGACCTTCGCTACGAGATGGCCGACGAATGGGTCGACGTCGTATCGCAACTGTGGGATTCGTGGGACGAGGACGCGCTGGTTCTAGACCCGGCGTCAGGTGTTTTCGCGGATCACGAGAAGATCCACAAGATCGAATTCGAGGGCAAGTACTACGCGTCCCGTGGACCGTTGAACATTCCCCGCGGTCCCCAGGGTCGGCCGGTCATCTGTCAGGCCGGCGGCTCCCCCGCCGGGCGCGCGTTCGGGGCCAAACACGCAGACACCATCATCGCCAATGTTCGCGGACTGGACGCGATGAAGGAATACCGCGAGGACATCAGCCGGCGGCTGGTCGACTACGGCCGCAAGCCCGACGACGTGAAGGTGCTCTTCCTCGTCAGTCCCATCATGGCCGACACCGACGAGGAAGCCATCGTCAAGCGCGACCGGATGCGTGAGGTGCAGAAGAACAACATCGACGGTGTCCTGGCCGCAATGTCGTATCTCAGCAGCACCGACTTCTCGCAATTCGACATCGACGCCCCGGTTCCCGACCTGACCAAATACAACGGCCACAAGAGCACCCTCGAGGACATGGCCAAATCGGGTAAGACGCTGCGCGAGATCATCGCCAACTATCCGACGGTCGAGTCGATGGAACTCGTCGGAACGACCGAGACCGTCGCGCAGAAGATGGACGAGGCAATGGAGTTCGTCGGCGGCGACGGGTTCCTCATCGCCTCCCCCGTCACCCGCAAAGTGATCTCCGAGATCGCCGACGGACTCGCACCCGCGCTGCGTCGGCGTGGAGCAATTCGCGACGGCTACTCCCGAACCACGTTCCGCGAGAACCTCGCCGCCTTCTGAACCGGCGTTGTATCACCAGAAATTCGATAGTGCCCCAGTTCAGAACCCCTGACGCATCCGCCGGAACCAGCGCAATGGCCGCGCAACGTTCGAGTCTCACGGCCGTCACGCTCCTCGTGTTGGCTGGTGCCATCGCCTCGTAGAAAGCGCCAACGAATGAAAATTACTGTTGTAGCGGGCAATCCGAAGCCGGAGTCGCGGACACTCGACGCCGCGCGAGTCCTCGCCACCGCACTGACCGGTGAGCCCGGTGAGACGATCGACGTGATCACGCTCGGTGCCGGACTGCTCGGCTGGGGCGACTCGGCCGTGCAGGCCGCAGTCGGGACCGTTGCGTCGTCCGATTTCGTCGTCTTCGCAAGCCCGACGTTCAAGGCCACCTACACCGGCGTCTTGAAGTTGTTCCTCGATCAATTCGCCGGCGATACCGGACTGAAGAATGTCGTCGCCGTACCGCTCATGCTCGGCGGTGGTCCGGCGCACGCAATGGCACCGGATCTGTTTCTGAAGCACGTTCTCGTCGAACTCGGGGCGGTCGCCCCGGCCCCTGGCCTGTACCTCATCGATTCGACGTACACCACCGATACTCGGATCGCCGACTACGTCACCCGCTGGGGCGAGACCATACTCGCCGCGGCTCGAACACGAACGGATGCATCATGACCCTGAGCACCACCAGCCTCGACCAGTCCGTGCTGCGAAACGCGTTCGGACAGTTCCCCAGTGGGGTCGTCGCCGTCTGCGCCGAGATCGACGGAGTCAAGATCGGCATGGCCGCAAGCAGTTTCGTTGCAGTGTCGATCGACCCGCCCCTCGTCGCCTTCTGCGTTCAGGACACCTCGACCACGTGGCCGAAATTCGCTGCAGCCTCACGAATCGGCATCAGTGTGCTCGGCGAACTGCACGACGTCGCGGCTCGCACACTCGCCGCGAAGACGGGCAACCGATTCGAAGGATTGACGACCACCACCACCGAGGACGGTGCAGTCTTCATCGACGGTGCGAGCATGTGGCTGGATGCCAGTGTCACCGAACAGGTCACGGCCGGTGATCACGACATCGTCCTGCTGCGCATCAACGAACTCGAGGTCAAGGACGGTGTTGCCCCGATCGTGTTTCATGGCAGTAAGTTTCGTCGGTTGGCGGTTGATCTCTGATGAGCGCCGTCGAAAATGCGCTCGAAGCGCTCCGCGCCGGAAAGCCGGTGTTCGTCACCGATTCCGCCGATCGGGAGAACGAGGGCGACGTCATCATGGCGGCCGACCGGATCACTCCCGCATGGACGGCATGGACGGTCCGCAACACCTCGGGGCTGCTGTGCGCTCCGATGAGCGACGCCAGGGCGGACGCTCTCGAACTACCGCCGATGGTGTCGAACAATCAGGATCCGAAGAGGACCGCGTACACCGTCACCGTCGATGCAGCTGTGGGCATCACCACCGGTATCAGCGCTGCGGATCGCGCCCGGACACTGCAGGTACTCGCCCATCCCGGTTCCGTCGCCACCGACATCATCCGTCCCGGCCACGTGCTTCCCCTGCGTGCGCGACCCGGCGGTGTCCTGGAGCGGCCGGGTCATACCGAAGCAGCCGTCGACCTGTGTGCCCTCGCCGGACTTCCCGCTGTCGGCGTCATCGCCGAGCTGGTTGCCGACGACGGTTCGATGATGCAGTTCCACGAGATCGAGAATCTCGGTGCGCGGATGCAGCTTCCGGTGCTCACCATCGAGGAACTCATCGCCTATCGGCAGCTTCGCGATCCGGCACCGGTGGCCGGTCCCGCTCGGGTCGAGCGAATGGTGGAGACAGTCCTCGCGACCCCGCACGGCGATTTCAAGATGTTCGGCTACCTCGATCACAAGACCGGGGCCGAACACGTTGCGCTGGTGTCGGGTGACGTCCGAGACAACGCCATGGTTCGCGTGCACTCGGAGTGCCTGACCGGAGAATCGTTTCTGTCGCAGCGGTGCGAATGCGGTCCACAGCTGAACACCGCACTCGAACGGATCGCGGCCGACGGCGGTGTACTCGTGTACATGCGTGGTCACGAGGGCCGCGGAATCGGTTTGCTGAAGAAGCTCGCGGCCTATCGCCTGCAGGACGAGGGCTTCGACACCGTGCAGGCCAACCTCGAACTCGACGAACCGGCCGACGGACGTGAGTACGGTGGTGCCGCTGCTATTTTGAAAGACCTGGGTCTGACCACGGTTCGTTTGTTGACCAACAACCCCGACAAGATTCGTGGCCTGGAAGCGCACGGCGTCGACGTCAGTTCACGGTTGCCTATCGTCGTGGGTGCCGCGCAGGCCAACATCCACTACCTCGAGACCAAGCGCTCCCAGATGGGACATTTTTTGCCGCACAGCGTGGCTCAGGGTTGGTGAACGGCCGAGCGATCGAGGCCATCGTAGCCTTCTATCATCCATTTTTCACAAGCTCTACTGGACAGATTTCCCATAACCAGCACACCCGGTGGTTCGATCCCACGTGCCCTAGCGTGCGGGGACCGTGATTCCTCGCGCGTCGAGGATGGGTCGAACACCTTCGGCGAAGTGGTAGGACTCCTCGAGGTGCGGGTAGCCGGACAGAATGAACTCGTCGAATCCGGCGTCGTGGTACTCCCCGATCAGGTTGGCAACTTCCTCGTGCGAACCAACCAGCGCGGTGCCGGCACCGCCTCGAACGAGACCGACTCCGGCCCAGAGGTTCGGGTAGATCTCGAGCGAATCCTTGCTGCCCCCGTGCAATGCGGCCATCCGGCGCTGTCCCTCGGACTGCGACGACGAGTGCAGCGCGTGCGCCGCAGACACCTGTTCCTCGGGAAGCTCGTCGAGCAACTTTTGTGCGACGGCCCAGGCCTCTTCGGAGGTGTCGCGGCTGATGGTGTGCAGGCGAATGCCATAGGTGAGCTTGCGGCCCTCGGCGTCCGCGAGCGCCTGCACCTTCTCGATCTTGGCGCGGGCGTCGGCAGGAGGCTCACCCCACGTCAGATACGTCTGGACATGCTTGGCGGCGACGGCGAGTGCGGGATCCGACGAGCCGCCGAACCAGAACTCGGGCAACGGGTCCGGTGCCTCCGAAACACGCGCATCGGCCACCTTGAAGAATTCGCCTTCGTGATCGACCGACGTCTCCGTCCAGATCCGATGCACCAGTCCGAGGAATTCGTCGGTGCGGGCGTATCGCCGATCGTGATCGATCCAATCCCCGAAACGACGCTGCTCGACGTCGTCGCCCCCGGTGACGATGTTGAACAGCACCCGACCTTCCGAGAACCGCTGCAGCGTCGCTGCCTGTTGCGCCGCCAACGTGGGCGGCGTGAGGCCGGGACGGAAGGCGACAAGGAACTTCAACCGTCGGGTGCTCTGCAGTAGCGCGGCGGTGGTCAACCAGGCGTCCTCGCACCAGGTTCCGGTCGGTGTCAACACTCCCTCGTAGCCGAGGCGGTCCGCGGCCTGAGCCACCTCCGTGAGGTACCGCAGCGACGGACGACGGAACCCGGCAGGTTCGACGATGTTGGCCGACGCGTGAGATGCACCGACGATGGAGCGGCCGTCGCCAGCGGTGGGGAGGAACCAGAAAATGCGTGCGGTCACGAGTGAACTCCTACGACGTGGTGGGTGATCAGTTGGTGGAGGCGGTCGCGGCGGCGATGGCGTCGTTGTAACGCGTGTCGACGAAGTCTGCGAACGTGTTGCCGCCAGGGATGCTTCCGCTCTCGACGAATACATCGAAGAGCGTCTGCTCGGATTCGATCACGTTGTCGTCCAGAGCAATTGCGGGTCGCTGGCTTCGCCCCTGCGCCAATTCACCCGCGGCCGGGTCGATGCCGACGGCCGTCGAGTACGCCGACGCCCACTCTGCCGGGTGTGCGTCCGCCCATGCGGACGCCTTGGCCAGACGAACCACGAAGTCCTGCAGCGCAGTGTTCTTCGCGGGATCGTCCAGAGCCTGCTGAGACGCGATACCGAAGCCATAACCGTTGGCCACACCCTCGGCAGTGGTCAGCGTCTTCGAGCCGTTCTGCACCTGCGCGATGGCGGTGAACGGATCCCAGATCGCCCAGGCATCGACCTCGCCCGAGGTGAATGCCGTCAGCGCATCGGCAGGCTGAAGGAACACCAGCTGAACGTCGTCGGTGGTCAAGCCGGCCTTCTGTAACTGCAGCAGCACGTGTCCGTGCGCCGAACTTCCCTTGCCCACCGCGATCTTCTTACCGCGCAGGTCGGCGAACGACGCCAGAGTCGAATCCGGTGGCACGAGAATCTGATCGCCGCTCGCATCGTTGGTGTAGGCGGAGACGACCTTGATGCGTGCATTTGCTGCAACCCCGAAGACGGGGGGCGTGTTGCCGGTGACCGCGAAGTCGATCTGGCCGGCCGTTGCCGCCTCCACCTGAGGCGGGCCGGAAGTGAAGGTGGAGAACGCAACATCGTAGGGAGCGGAGTCCAGCTCACCCGATGCGCGCAGTAGGGCTTCGGTGCCACCCTTCTGGTCGCCGACATCGAGGGTGACCGTGGCGAGTTGGTCGTTCGAGACCAATTCCGGGGCTTGGGTGTTGGTGGTATCGCTACCACGCGAGACGCAACCGGTGAGTCCGACGACCGTCAAGGACAGGGCAGTGAGCACACCGAGTGCGCGCAGAGATCGAGGACGAGCATGTGACGACATGTGTGAAAGATCCTTGTCATTTGCCGAATTGGACGGTCAGTGAACTCCGAGAGCTCCGAGCAGATGGGTGCGAAGGCGGGAAAAGCCCGGCGTTCCGCGATCGCGGGGGCGGGGCAGATCGACGGTGACGGTGTCCGAGACTGCGCCGTTCTCGAGCACTACAACCCGATCGGCCAGCGCGATCGCCTCGTCGACATCGTGCGTGACCAGGAGGATGCCGAAGCGGTGCCGTCCCCACAGGTCGAGCAGAAGTGACTGCATGGTCAGTCGTGTGAGTGCGTCGAGCGCTCCGAACGGTTCGTCGAGGAGCAGCAGTTCGGGCTCCCCCACCAATGCCCGCGCCAGCGCAGCGCGCTGAGCTTGCCCACCGGACAACGTGAGTGGCCATGCGTCTCGCTTCTCGGCCAGCCCCACCTCGTCGAGCGTCGCGTCCGCAGCAGTCGATGCCTCGGTGCCGGTGACCCCTGCGGTGTTCAGACCGTAGGACACGTTCTGGCGAACCGACCGCCACGGAAACAGGCGTGGTTCCTGGAACGCGACCGCAGGATGCCCGGCGACGTGCCGCTCTCCTGTGTGGTCCGTGGACAGTCCGGCCAGGACACGCAGGATGGTCGACTTTCCGGAGCCGGAACGTCCGACCAGCGAGACGATTTCGCCGCGCTCGATGGACAGGTCGACACCCTTCAGCACGTGGCTGAATCCGTAGAACTTGTCGATGCCGTGCAGGGTGGCGACGGAAGTCGTCGTCGTAGTCATGAATCACGCATCCAATCGATAACGGAGGGCACGCTTTTCGAGGATTCGTACGATTCCGTCGGTGCCGATTCCCATCAGCGCGTAGACGACCAGTCCGAAGATGATGGTGTCCAAGCGCAGAAAGTCTCGGGCATCGTTGATGATGTGGCCCAGTCCTGATTCGCCGTTGATCTGCTCGGCCACGATCAAGGACAGCCAGGCGATAGCCAACGACTGTCGCAATCCCACCAGCAGCTGTGGAGCAATGCTGGGCAGGATGATCGTGGTGAAGCGTTGACGCCACGAGAAACCCAGTACGACGGCGGTGTCGAGGAAGTCGCGATCGATCTGACGGATGGCCGAGTACGTGTTGAGGTACAGCGGAAATGCAACTCCCAGAGCGATGAGCAGAATTTTGGGAGTCTCGCCGATCCCGAACCACAGGATGAACAGCGGGATGAGTCCGAGGTGCGGCAGTGCACGCAGCATCTGCAACGGTGGATCGACGGTTGCTTCGGCGAGCTTCGACAGTCCGACGAGCGCGCCGAGCACCACCCCGATCACCCCGCCCAGCACGAGTCCCTGAACAACACGGGTGCCGGAGACGGCGAGTGCCTCGACCAGCTGACCGTTGCGCAGCAACTGCACACCCGCGTCGAAGACCAAGGATGGTGCGGGCAGCACTCGCTCGGAGAGAACTCCGGCAGCGCTGGCGATCTGCCACAGAACGAGGAGCGCGAGGGGCGACAGACTGCGGACGACGGTCCATCGGTAGCGCTGCCACACAGACTGCTTCGGTGACGCGGGTGCGGGGCCGGCGTCGCTGACGCGCATGTGCACGGGCCCAGCGGGTGGGGCGTACGACGTGACGACCATGTTCACGTGCCTTCCGGTTAATGAGGAGCAGGTTCAATTCACCACCCTCCGTCACGATGCGGGTCCGAGAACAGGGTTCGAATCAGCGTGAATCTAGGTCGG
This sequence comes from Rhodococcus sp. NKCM2511, assembly GCF_014905595.1. NCBI lineage: Bacteria > Bacillati > Actinomycetota > Actinomycetes > Mycobacteriales > Nocardiaceae > Rhodococcus > Rhodococcus sp. NKCM2511. The sequence continues at coordinate 164,213 of NZ_BNHJ02000005.1, forward strand.
GCAGAATCGCTGTCATGAACGTCGAGCCCATTCACACCGAACGCCTGACGCTGCGTCTGTACGAACCCGACGACGCAGACCGGATTCCCGCCTACTACAGCGACCCGGAAGTGTGCCGCTACCTCCTGCACGAAGCGTGGACGCACGCCGATGCTGTTGCGGCGGTGAGCAAACGGATGAAGCGAAGCGGGCTGCACACCCAGGCGCTCGCGATGGTCGTCGAACACGACGGGACGGTGGTGGGCAACGTCGAAGCATGGCTCGTTGACGGTTCGCCGGCACTCGTCGAACTCGGCTGGACGTTCTCCCCTGCCGTGGCCGGTCGTGGTTACGCGACCGAGGCGGTCGATGCGTTGATCGAGCACGTGTTCTCACTGCCCCAGATCCACCGGGTCAGCGCACAGATGGATGGACGCAACGACGCGTCGGCCCGGTTGGCCGCCCGGGTCGGGATGCGTCAGGAAGCGCACTTCCGCCAAAACTGGTGGTGCAAGGGCGAGTGGACCGACACGCTCGTCTACGCACTGTTGCGCGAGGATCGCTGACGCACATCACGCGACGTTCACCTCCCCGTCGGTTCCCCGACACCGGCCGGTGACCGCGGTGCGACAGTCTCGGAAAACTTCACTTTCCGAACTCTGGGAGTTTCACGAATGGCATCGCGTCGCAGAGCTGCTCTACTGGGCACGCTCGCTTTGATCTCGATCGTCTCCACGTCGATGGGCGGCGTTGCCACTGCCGTCCCGGCACGGACGGCGTCGCCGCTGTGTCAGGTTGCGGACCTGCTTCCCAGTGGATCGTCCTCGGGCCTCGGCTACCGATGTGCCGAAGCGGGTGAGCTTCTCGATCTGCCGATCGGTGATGTCCGCGCGACGCAACCCTCACTCGGATACGACGAGGTGTACTACAAGCTCGGTCGATACACACTCGGCAAGGACGAGATCAACAAGAAATTCGACGACTGGTGCGAGGCCAACGGGCAGGAAGAGGCCGCCTCCGCGTTACCCGATGCACGACTGGACAATCCGTCGTCGTTCACCTGCACCGTTGCCGTCGGCCAGGAAACACCCGACACGATCGCGCCCATGAAGACAGTCGTCATCGGACCGGGCGGCGTGCCGTACCTGACCGACGGACACCACACGCTCACCTCGTTCTACGAAACGGCCGACGGTGGACCGAATCTGCATCTTCGTCTGCGGGTGGTGGCCAATCTCAGCGATCTGAGCCCGGCGGATTTCTGGGCACGGATGAAGGCCGAGAAGTGGGTGTGGAACTACGACGTCGACGGCAACGAGGTTCCGGTGGAGCAGCTTCCGTCGGGAGTCGGCCTCGCCAAGTTCCAGAACGACAAGTACCGCAGCCTGATGTACTTCGCTCGCGATATCGGCTTCACACCCGGCACGATCCCGTTCCAGGAATTCTATTGGGGTGCATGGGTTCGCGACTCGGCGGAAGTCGACATCAGCGGCTGGGACAGCAACAACCTGGCGAGCTACCTGAGCACCGTCGAATCGGTCTCGCGCGCTCAGGTGGCGGCCCCGAAAGACACAGTCATCGACAGCGGCCGCACCGCAGCGGAACTCGGCGCACTGGCTTCCTGGAACGACGGCAAGGCTGCTGGTAAGGGCGAATTCGGAAAGCTTTCGGAACCGTACTCGGGCGACAAGCCCGGCAAACTGGCCTACGCCTTGCAATACAAAATGGGGCTGCCCCGATAGGTGCATGTCAGGTCGCCGGGCCGGCGTTGTCACACACCAGCCTGGCGGCGAGACCGCAATCGCAGGGCCACGAAGACGACGAAAGCCATGGCGACCGTCACGATAACGATTTTCTGCAGGATCTCGGCGTACGAGTCGACCAGGTGCCAGTTCTCGCCTAGCTTGTATCCCGCGGTGACGAAAATGGTGTTCCAGATGAGACTCCCAATGGTGGTGAGTAGAAGGAACTTCGCCATTCCCATCCGCTCGATCCCGGCCGGCAGGGAGATGAAGCTACGAAAGAGCGGGATCATTCGGCCGAGCAGAACTGCCTTCGAGCCGTGCTTGGCGAACCATGCCTCCGAGCGGTCGAAGTCGCTGGCCTTGATCAGGGGAATTCGCGCTACCAATGCCCGTGTGCGCTCGCGTCCGATGAGCGCACCCACCGCGTAGACGATGACCGCGCCCAGTACCGAGCCGAGCGTCGTCCAGAAGAGCGCAGCACCGAAAGAGAACGCTCCCTGACTGGCCGAGAACCCGGCAAGTGGGAGAACGAGTTCGCTCGGGATCGGCGGGAACAGATTGTCGGCACCGACGACGACCGCTGCGCCGGGGCCGCCAAGGGCATCCATGACGCCGACCGCCCACCCGGCCAGTCCGTCGAGAGTGCTGGTTTCTGCTGCTGTAGCAATCAATATGTTGGACATGGCAATTCCCTTGTTCGTCTATGTTTCCGGTCGTGAAGGACACGGAAAACGCTACGAACTATGTGGATGCGGGACATCGAGGAAAACCGTCGCCTGCCGCGGGGCTATCTGCACGGATGTGTGTGGTTTACCGCAGTGTCAGCGGCCACTTGCTCGGATACGCTGCTCGTGTGCTGGCCAACCGTGACGTCTACTCACCCGAGCAGGCTGATCGCGCGTCGATCGGCTCACTTCTACGGCGCTGGCTCACGGCACTTTCCGGAGTTCTGCTCGGAATCTTCACCGCGATCGCGGCTCTGTTGTTCTCCGTGGCGGCTTTACTCGCCCTAGCACTGGTGCGTCTCCTCGGCCGGTGGGGAGACCCAATACGGACGGCCGTAGACGAGACTGCATTGATGCTGTCCGACTTCGAGATCCGGCGGATCACACGCTTTCACGGCGCGTTCTCCACGGATGCGGCGGCCCCTCGTCGCTGCCGCTGGTATCTCGGAATTCGTTGGCCTATCGGGCTGCTCGGGCTCGGCGTGATTCTCCTCCTGACGCTGTGTCTCGTCGTCGCCGGATCGATGGTCTCGGCATGGACTGTCAGCGGCGACTGGGGCTTGATCGAGGACTCGAACCGCGTCGACGGCGGACTCATCGCCACAGCCGCACTACCCGGAGTCCTGCTGATTTTCGTCGCGGCAGTCGGAGTGGCGGGGGTGGGATATCTCGATCGCTGGTTCATCATCCAGGTACTCGGCCGGCAGTCGGATCGGTTGCTGCACCACCGGGTTGCCGAGCTGACGAGCACCCGCGATCATGTCGTGGACGCTATCGACGACGAACGCCGACGCATCGAGCGTGACCTGCACGACGGCGTGCAACAGCACCTGGTTGCTTTGGGAATGCTCGTCGGCCGGGCTCGCCGCGCTGAAGATCCCGACAAGGTGCACGAACTCCTCCGCCAAGCCCAGGTCGCCTCGCAGGGAGCGATAGACGAGCTGCGCGAGGTTGCCAACCGGGTGTATCCGATCGCACTCGACAAGGACGGCCTGCGCCCAGCTCTCGAGGCGCTGGCCGAGCGGTCCGGTGTGCCCGTTCGACTCTCGTACGAACTGACAGAGAGGTTGCGCCCCGCTGTGGAAACAGCCGTCTACTTCGTCATCTCGGAGGCGGTGACCAACGCAGCCAAGCATGCCTCCCCGAGATCGTTGGAGGTCGACGTCACTCAACAAAAGTTCGATCGCGTACTGGCAACCATCACCGACGACGGGTCCGGTGGCGCCGATCCGTCCGGCACCGGATTGTCCGGACTGGCCCGCCGCGTCGCTGCCATGGATGGCACCCTCACCGTGGACAGCCCGGTCGGCGGCCCGACCGTTGTGACTGCGAGCATCCCATGCGCGTGATCGTCGCGGAGGACTCGACGTTGCTGCGTGAGGGCCTGGTCCGTCTGCTGGTCGACGAAGGCCATGACGTGATCGCGTCCGTGGGCGACGCCGACGCGCTCCTGGCTGCCGTGGAACTGGATCATCCCGACATCGTCGTCACCGACGTTCGGATGCCTCCAGGCAACAGCGACGAGGGGCTGCGGGCAGCATTGACCATTCGCAGTCGATGGCCGGAGGTGGCAGTGCTCGTGCTCTCCCAGTACGTCGAAAACCGCTACGCGGCAGAGCTGATCAGTGGGCCAGGAGGCAAGGTCGGGTACCTGCTGAAGGACCGAGTCGCGCAGGTCGACGAGTTCCTGGACGCCCTCGACAGAGTTGCCGGCGGCGGGACTGCCTTCGACCCGGAGGTGGTGCGCCAGCTGTTGTCTCGCACCACCCGATCCAATCCCCTCGAACGACTGACGCCGCGCGAGCGCGATGTGCTCGAGCTGATGGCGCAAGGTCTCACGAACGCCAGAATCGCCGCTGGTCTGTTCATTTCGGTGAGCTCGGTCGAGAAACACATCAACGCCGTGTTCGACAAACTCGGATTGGCGAACTCGACTGGTATGAGCCGACGCGTGATGGCGGTGGTGGCCTACCTGCGCACCTAGCCGGGCCGACTACCACCGATCGACGTGCAGCACTGTCTCGATCGGATCCCTGGGCGCGACCTTGAAGGTCTCCCCCGTGTAGTAGGCAGTCGGAATCAGTGCGCCTTGATGGAAGCCTTCGGGAATGCCGAGCAGTTCGGAGATCTCGGCTTCCTTCGCGAGATGGATTGTCGTCCACGCTGTTCCGAGTCCACGCGCCCGAGCAGCCAGCGCGTAGTTCCACACCGCAGGCAACAACGAGCCCCATAAACCGGCCTGATTGCCGGCTGGAAGAGTCTTCCCTGCCTTGATGCACGGAATCAGCAGCACGGGAACTTCACCCATGTGCTCGCCGAGCCAACCGGCACTGTCGCCGACGCGCTTCTGAACCGATGCGCGTTCGGGATCGTCCGCGAAAAAGGCCGAAGCGGATTGCTTCGATGCCTGGTACTCGGCGAACAGTTCGCCGTAGATCGCACCGATGCGGGCACGAAGATCAGGATCGGTGACGACGATCCACTGCCACCCCTGCTTGTTCGAGCCGGACGGGGCCTGCAGCGCGATCTCGAGACATTCCTTGATCAGCTCCATTGGCACCGGCCGCGTCAGGTCCAGGCGCTTGCGGACCGTACGCGTCGTAGTCAGCAGCTCGTCGGGAGTCAGATCAACGATCGGGAAAGAAGTCACCCTTCGATCATGCACCATTCGGCCTCTGCAGGGCCCGGTCGGTCAATTCTTCGTTCGCAGCGTCCCAGCGCGCCGCCATGGACAGTCCCCCATGCCCGTCGCCCTCATCGATGACGAGTGTCGACCCGGGCCAACGTCGGTGTAGATGCCACGGCGTGACAGCCGGTCCGGAAACGTCCTTTCGGCCATGGATCAGGACGCCCGGAACATCTCGCAGACCGTCGGCACGATCGAGCAGAGGCGGATCACAGAACCCGTCGTGCGACCAGTAGTGCGCGGTCAGCCGCACGAAGGCGAGTCGGAACCGGTCGTCGTCCCACCGCGGATTGCGCCGAACGCCATCGGTACCGATCGAGATGTGCACGTCTTCCCACAGTGCCCACTCGCGAGATGCTTTGTCCCGCAGATGTAAATCGGCCGAATTGAACAGGCGGTCGTACGCGTCGACTGTGCGGCCCTCACCGCGTCGATAGCCAACGCCGGCCTGCTCGGCGAAGGTGGCGAACCGATCCCACGCCTCCGGGAAGACCGCACCGACGCCCTCGGTGATCCAAACGACCTCCGCGCGGCTGGTCGTCGTCACCGACACGAGCACCATGCCGAGAACCCTCGTCGGATGCGCGAGAGCGTAGGCAAGAGCAAGAGTGGATCCCCAGGACGCGCCGTTGACGATCCACGCCTCGACGCCGAGGAGCACACGCAGCGCTTCGATATCGGCGATCAGATGCGCAGTGGTGTTGGTAGTCAACGACGTCGAGGGATCCGACGCGTGCGGGGTCGACCGTCCGCACCCGCGCTGCTCGAATCCGATTGCGCGAACACGGGACAGGTCGAAGTGGCGACGAAACTGACTGGAGTTCAGGGTCCCGCCCGGTCCGCCGTGCAGGTACACCGCCGGGACGCCGTCGGACGGACCCCATTGCTCCCAGTAGACGCGCTGCCCGTCCCCGACATCCAGCATTCCGTGCAGTGTCGGTTCGTCCTCCGGTGTCATAGCGCCATCACATCATTCGAGAGGCAGCATCTGTCGGATCACTGCCCATGCGGACGCGTCGACCCATGAGGGATTGGACTGCTGCGGCGACCGGAACACCTCGAGCATCGACAGTTCCGCAACGGCATGCAGATCCGATGCGAGGACCGGCTCATCGAACAGCGTGATGTTCGTCGAGACCTTCCACTGGGAGCCGGGGACCGGGGTGCCGGTCAATCGACCCGCACCCCAGATCCCGCGTCGCGGGTGGCTGCTGACCCAGAACAACACAGGTTGCCCAGGTGCCATCAGACGAGTTCGATAGTTGTTCGCGACGCACCAATTCTCGTGCGCACGTGCAGCTTCGACCATCGGTGCAAGGTCGGTCTTGTGCGGATTGCACTTGATCACCCATGCGCCGAGCGTCTGGTCCGTTATCGCCCGTGCCGTCACACTCGCCATCGTAATGACAAACTGGGCGACAGCGTCGTTGCCCTGCGCAGGGACAATTACCAACCCACCTGGTGTGGATGGCAGCTCGTTGGGATCTCCCACTCGCCGGCGACGCCGGTCGGTCATCCATTCAGGCGGCGGCTTTCGCACCAGCTCGTGCACCATTTCGTGCCGCCATTACTCTGGCCTCATGTGTTCCAGCGACACCGAAAGGACACCATGACGACCCTGACCCGAGGCGGGAATGCCCTGATCGAGGCACGAGCGTTCGAGGTCACCGTCGACGACGCCAACGGTGTCGACCTACTTGCGTTCCAAGTGAACACGGGTCGAAAAGTACGCAGCGACGACGACTTCGTGTTCTTCAATCAGCCATCGTCGCCCGAGGGCGCGGTTCGGCTGTCATCGACGCGTTCGTTGAGCATCGACCTGCGTCTCGTGCCTACCGACGTCGACGCCATCGTCGTCGCGGTTGCGTCGGACAGCGCACTGTCGACTCGCGCCGGAATGACCGTAAGGTCGAGCGACATCGTCAGTCCAGCATCGGGTTTGACGACGGAAACTGCAGCAGTTCTGGTCGAAATTTATCGCCGCGGCGGCGACTGGAAGGTGCGCAATGTGAGCGCCGGCTGGGACGCGGGCTTTGCCGATCTCGTCCGCGAACACGGTGTCGACGTCGAGGACAACGATACCCCGACAGTGCGTTCCGTAGCGGGCGAGGAAAAGCTCTCGATGGTCAAACGCGAGAAGCTCGATCTCCGCAAGAAACATGTACACAAGGTGTTGCTGACGAAGAATGCCGTGGGACTGCGGGCTCGGATCATTCTTGTCATCGACAAAACCGGCAGCATGAGCAAGCAGTACTCGACGCGCGTAGTGCACAGAGTCGTCGAACGAATGGTTCCGGTTGCGACCCAGCTCGACGACGACGGCGAGCTCGAACCCTACCTCTACGGCTCGTGGTACGCGCAGCTACCAGTCATCACCGTCGCAGGCACCGATTCCTGGGCCGACACCTACCTCCACCTGTACGGCCACCATGGCGGAATCGACTACTCGTCGATCGGCGGCACCAACGACGAACTGCCGATCATGAATCAGATCCTGTCCACGGTGGCCTCGCGTCAGCCCACGTTGGTGCTGTTCTTCACCGACGGTGGCTTCACCAAACGCGGGCCGATCGCGAGCTTCATGCGGACGGCGTCGAGCGCGCCCATCTTTTGGCAGTTCATCGGTGTCGGCAAAGCGAACTACGGCGTTCTCGAAAAGCTGGACACCATGGAAGGCCGGCTCATCGACAACGCCGGGTTCTTCGCGCTCGACGACATCGACAAAGTCTCCGACGCCGAGCTGTACGAACGAATCCTCAGCGAATTCCCGGATTGGATACGTGCAGCCCGGGCGGCGAAGATAATCGACTGACGACGGACACCCGACCTGATAGAAGTCAGACCGCCTGTCGTGGGCTCAGGCGGTACCGACCGCGTCGTTGCCCTGCGCAGCCGAGACCACCAGATTGTTTGCCGTGAGGCCGTTTCCGTTCTTGACCGCGTCGATCCACTGGTCGGTCGTCGCCACCGCTGCGAAATTGGACTGGTAAAGCACCATCAGCGCCTTGTGGAGTTGTTCGGCTGAGACTGTCCCCGCCTCGTTCGAAAGGTTGATCGAGCCAGTGGCGTCGGACAGGATCTCGACGGTCAGGTTTAGTGCTTCGGCGTCGGCGCTGGTGGCGAGATCGCAGTTGTTGGTCATGTATCCGACGATCGTGACGGTGTCGACATTGTTGCCCTGCAACCACTTCGCCACGTCGGTGCCAGCGAAGACGCTGCTGTACTGCTTCTCGACTCGCTCGAAGGACGGCTGCACGACGGCCTGAATGTCGGGATGAAGCTCGTACGTCGGGGTTCCCTTGACGAATGCCGGCGAGCCTTCGGGCATCTCGTGCTGCACGATGGCCACCGGAACATCCTGCGTCACAGCCGCTTCGATGGTACGAACGATGTTGGCCAACGACTCGTCGCGAGGCGGGTACTGGATCTTCAGCACTCCCTCGAAGTATTCCTGCTGTACATCGATGACGATGAGGGCTCTACGCGGTGCGGTCATGGACGTTCTCCTTCAGGTGGCGTACTCGGTCGATACCCATACTTCGGCACCGACCTTGCGTTCACGAGTGGCACGGATGCATACTTTCGATGAAATTGCGCCAATTCATCGATCGGAGATTCATGCGCATCGCGCTGTACGTGTTCGACGGCATCACCATGTTCCACCTCGCCGCGCCGTTGATGGTGTTCGGCGAGGTGACGCGCCTCGGGCTGGCCCCCGACTGGGAGACGCGGGTGTGGTCCGACGAGCCAGGATCGATCCGCACCGAGGAGGGCTTCCCCGTCGGCGAGATCGAAGGCCCCGACATCGCCGATTGTGCCGACATCGTCATCGTGACGTCGTGGCCGGAGTCGTTGCCACACATCGGCGCTCACCTGTCCACCGCTCTTCGAGGCGCTCACAGACGGGGAGCCCAGATCGCGGGACTGTGTCTGGGGTCGTTTGCCGTCGCCGACACCGGACTGCTCGCGGGACGCCCTGCCGTCACCCATTGGTCCAAGATGACCGAACTGCGCGACCGCAATTCGCAACTGGGCCTCGACGAGTCCGTGCTCTACATCGACCACGGCGACGTCATGACCTCCGCGGGCACGGCGTCGTCGATCGATTCCTGCCTGCACATCGTCCGCAAGCACCTCGGCGCGGCAGCGGCAACGCGGGTCGCGCGCAGTCTGGTGGTCGCACCCCATCGCGACGGCGGTCAGGCGCAATACATCGAACGGCCGGTGATCGAGGCATCCGAGGACTCCGCGATCGCCGACGTCCAGAGCTGGGCGCTGGAGCGACTGGCCGAGCCCCTGCCGATCGAGCGCCTTGCCGAGCGGGCACGCATGAGCCGGCGCAGCTTCATCCGGCAATTTCAGTATGCGACGGGAACCACGCCCGCGCGCTGGATACTCGACCAGCGGCTCGACGCCGCCCGCAGCCAACTCGAAACGACCGGCCACAGTATCGAGACCATCGCTGCCTCGTGCGGATTCGGCAGCGCCGTCACCCTGCGTCAGAACTTCCACTCGGCGTTCGCCGTCACGCCGACGGCCTACCGGAAGCAGTTCGCGGTCGGTTGTGCAACCACGGACACCGCCGACAGGCGAGGATGAGCAACGTGATCCTGTGGATAGTTGCCGGAGTCGAGCTCGCCGCCATCATCGCGCTCGGTGTGGTTCTCATCGTGTCTCGACGAAAGTTGAAGCACACGCGTCGGGCACTCGACCGCGCTCTCGAATCGCAGCAACGCCGTAAGCGACGCGGCCTGGTGCCCTTCGCGATCAGAACCGCCTTCCACACCACGGACCTACTCATCAACAAGGGATTCGGCGCGACCGTCCGCAACTCCGTCGAAGACCTCGCGGGCTGGGCCAAGGTCGAACGCCCCGACCTGGCACGCATGACCGCCGACGGCGACATCGTGGTCATGTTCTCCGACATCGAAGGGTCCACCGCCCGCAACGAAGAACTGGGCGACCGCGGTTGGGTGAAACTGCTCGAGAAGCACAACAAGCTGATCCGCAAACACGTCGACGACCACGGCGGACATGTGGTCAAGAGCCAGGGCGACGGTTACATGATCGCCTTCTCCGACCCGGCCGAGGCCGTGCGCTGCGGAGTGGAAGTCCAAGAAGCCCTGCTGAAGAACCCAGATCGGTGGGACCGCATCCGCGTGCGCATGGGCGTGCACGTCGGCAGCTCGGTGCGTCGAGGCGACGACCTGTTCGGACTCAACGTGGCCATGGCGGCAAGAGTGGCGAACCAAGCCGAGGGCGGAGAAATTCTTGTCAGCGAGCCGGTGCGTGACGCCATCGCCAGGGCGGACGGCCTGACTCTGGGGACGCCCCGCGACGTCGAACTCAAGGGAATGAGCGGAAGCTTTCAGTTGTATCCGGTGGCGCTGCCGGCACTTCCGAGTGCGGAGACCGGCCACGCGAGCGCATGAATGTCCCATTCACAACGTCTGAACGCGTGAATGTCGCATTGATCCCAACCGGGGGGCGAACTGTGGACCGCGGACGGCTGGCGGCTGCTGCTAAGTCCGAAAGTTGTTGCCCCCGAACGAATGAATGGCCCATTCACAACGCCTGAGCGCGTGAATGGGCCATTCATCCCGAAAAGGGGGGGGTGGTGAAGCAGGCAGAAGTACTACTGCTTCGCCGACTCCAGTGCCTCGTTGAACGTCGAGGACGGACGCATCACTGCGGCGGTGGCTTCGGGGTCCGGGTAGTAGTAACCACCGATGTCGACCGGGTTGCCCTGTACCGCGTTGAGCTCGCCGACGATCTTCTCTTCGTTCTCCGCGAGGGTCTTTGCCAGAGCTGCGAAGTGCTTGGCCAGCTCGGTGTCCTCGGTCTGCTCAGCGAGTTCCTGTGCCCAGTAGAGGGCGAGGTAGAACTGGCTGCCACGGTTGTCGAGTTCACCGGTCGAGCGCGACGGGCCTTTGCTGTTCTCGAGCAGCTTGCCGGTGGCCGAGTCGAGTGCGTTGGCGAGGATGGTCGCCTTGACGTCACCGGTCTTGGTTCCCAGGTCCTCGAGGCTGACTGCGAGAGCCAGGAATTCACCCAGCGAATCCCAGCGAAGGTGGTTCTCCTCGATGAGCTGCTTGACGTGCTTGGGGGCCGAGCCGCCCGCGCCCGTCTCGTACAGTCCACCGCCGGCCATCAGCGGAACGATGGAGAGCATCTTGGCGCTGGTGCCGAGTTCGAGGATCGGGAACAGGTCGGTGAGGTAGTCACGCAGGATGTTGCCGGTCGCGGAGATGGTGTCGAGCCCGCGGATGAGACGTTCCATCGTGTAGCGGATCGCACGTACCTGCGACATGATCTGAATGTCGAGGCCCTCTGTCTCGTGATCCTTCAGGTACATGCGCACCTTGCCGATCAGCTCGTTCTCATGCGGGCGGTACGGGTCGAGCCAGAAGACGACCGGCATTCCGGACTCACGGGTGCGGCGCACTGCCAACGCAACCCAGTCGCGAATCGGCGCATCCTTGACGATGCACAGACGCCAGATGTCACCCTCTTCGACGTCCTGCGTCAGCAGAACCTCGCCCGTCGCCAGGTCGGTGATGTTCGCGACGCCACCGGCAGGGACCTCGAACGTCTTGTCGTGCGAGCCGTACTCCTCGGCCTTCTGCGCCATCAGGCCGACGTTGGGAACGGTGCCCATCGTCGTCGGATCGAACTGACCGTTGGTCTTACAGAAGTTGATCATTTCCTGGTAGATGCGGAAGAAGGTCGACTCCGGGCTGACTGCCTTGGTGTCCTTCGGCCGACCGTCCGCGCCCCACATCTTGCCGCCGCTGCGGATCATCGCAGGCATCGACGCGTCGACGATGACGTCGCTGGGCGAATGGAAGTTCGAGATTCCGCGTGCGGAGTCGACCATCGCCAGCTCCGGACGAGTCTCGTGGCACTTGTGCAGGTCGTCGATGATCTCCTCGCGCTGCGCGCTGGGGAGTGCCTCGATCTTGCTGTAGAGGTCCGAGAGGCCGTTGTTGACGTTGACGCCGAGCTCCTCGAACAGGTCGCCGTGCTTGGCGAACGCGTCCTTGTAGAAGACCTTGACGGCGTGACCGAAGACGATGGGGTGCGAGACCCGCATCATCGTGGCCTTGACGTGCAGGGAGAACATGATGCCCGTCTTGTAGGCGTCCTCCATCTGCTCCTCGTAGAACTCGATGAGCGCCTTCTTGCTCATGAACATGCTGTCGATGACGTCGCCGTCGGTGAGCGACACCTTCTCCTTGAGGACGATGGTCTCGCCGCCCTCGGTCAGCAGCTCCATCTTGACCTCGCGGTCGCCTTCGACGGTCATCGACTTCTCGCCGTGGTAGAAGTCGCCGTGGCGCATGTGCGCGACGTGGGTGCGCGACGCCGGCGACCATTCACCCATGCTGTGCGGGTGCTTGCGCGCGAATTCCTTGACGGCCTTGGGTGCGCGGCGATCCGAATTACCCTCGCGCAGAACGGGGTTGACCGCGCTGCCGAGGCACTTGGTGTAGCGGTCGCGGATTTCGCGCTCTTCGTCGGTCTTCGGGTTCCCGGGGAAGTCGGGGATCGCGTAGCCCTTGTCCTGCAGTTCCTTGATCGCGGTCAGCAACTGCGGAACGGAGGCACTGATGTTGGGAAGCTTGATGATGTTGGTGTCGGGCAGCTGCGTCAGCTTGCCCAGCTCGGCGAGGTTGTCGGTCACTCGCTGGTCTTCGTTGAGGTAATCGGGGAACTCGGCGAGGATGCGGTTCGCAACCGAGATGTCACTGGACTCGACGTCGATGCCGGCCGCGCTGGCGAAAGAACGTATGACCGGCAGAAACGCGTGAGTCGCCAGCATCGGCGCCTCATCGGTCAGGGTATAGATGATGGTCGGCTTCTTCGCTGTCATGTTTCGCCTTTGCCTCAGTTTCGACGTCGTCTTTTGGATGCGTTCGTCCTCAACTTTAATCTTCGTTCTCGCCGCTGTGGGGGGCAGTGGGGTATCACTCCATCTGCGCATCCAAGTTACCGACCAGTAGGGCGCTCAATGGATTTCGAGACCGTGTCCCGTCCCGCCTCTGACCACCGTCGGGCCATCCGATTTGCCCGATTAGGAACAACATCGGCCCCGCCGTCCGTTGAACCGAGCATGACGACCTACAAGACTGTCAATCCAGCCGACGGCACAACCGTCAAGGAATTCGAAACTCTCGACACGGCCGGCATCGAGCGCGCCCTCGCGGACGCGCACGCTGGTTTCCAGACGTGGCGCAAGACCTCACCCGAGCATCGCGCAGAGATCCTGCACAAGGTCGCCGACCTCTATGTCGAGCGCGCCGACGAACTGGCCCGCACCATCTCGCTCGAGATGGGCAAGCCGCTGACCGAGTCTCAGGGCGAGGTCGAACTGTCCTCGAACATCTACCGGTACTACGCCGACAACGGCCCCCGCTTGCTCGAGGACGAGACACTCGACGTGCCCGGCGCGGAAATCAGTGTGCTGCAACGCAAACCGGTGGGCGCACTCGTCGGCGTCATGCCGTGGAACTTCCCGTACTACCAGGTAGCCCGATTTGCCGGCCCGAACCTGATGGTGGGCAACACGATTCTGCTCAAGCATGCACCGAACTGCCCGCAATCGGCATTGCTGATGGAAGAGATCTTCCGGCAGGCCGGGTTGCCCGAAGACGCGTACATCAACATCTTCGCGACCAACGAGCAGATCGCCGACATGATCGCCGACGCTCGCGTCCAGGGCGTCTCCCTCACCGGAAGTGAGCGGGCCGGAACGTCCGTCGCCGAGACGGCGGGGCGCAACCTCAAGAAGGTCGTGCTCGAGCTCGGCGGTTCGGACGTGTTCATCCTGCTCGACTCAGCAGACATGGACGCCACCGTCGAATCCGCAACCCGTGCGCGCCTGTCCAACGCAGGCCAGGCCTGTAATGCCGCCAAGCGCATACTCGTCGCCGAAGACGTCTACGACGAGTTCGTCGCCAAGCTCGTCACCTCCTTCGAGGCTGTGCAGACCGGCGATCCGCTGGATGCCAACACCACCCTCGGTCCCCTGTCGTCGCAGACCGCTGCCGACACGTTGATCGAGCAGATCGACGACGCGGTGTCCAAGGGCGCGACACTGCTCACCGGTGGCAAGAGGATCGACGGACCGGGTGCGTACGTGCAGCCGACCCTGCTGACCGACGTCACGCCGGACATGCGGGCCTACACCGAGGAACTGTTCGGCCCCGCAGGCGTCATCTACAAGGTCCAGAATGCAGACGAGGCAATCGAATTGGCGAACTCCTCCCCCTACGGACTGAGCGGGTCGGTGTGGAGCGCAGACCTCGACAAGGCCCGGGACGTAGCAGAACGCCTCGAGGTGGGCATGGCCTTCGTCAACGAACACGGCACCACACTGCCCGGCCTGCCGTTCGGCGGCGTGAAGCGCTCCGGCGTCGGCCGCGAGCTGGGGCCGTGGGGCATGGACGAATTCGTGAACAAGAAGCTCGTCCGAGTCTCCGCAAAGTAGCCGTACTCGCCGATGCTCCCCAGGCAGTTGCCCGGGGAGCATCGCGCTGCTGCGGTCATACTGTCTCGATGATCGTCGAACACGCCCTGCTGCATGTCATCCCCCACCGAACCGACGAGTTCGAAACCGCGTTCGCCGACGCGAAATCGATCATCGCGTCGATGCCGGGGTTCGTGAATCTGACCCTCTCGCAGGGCATCGAGCAACCGAACACCTACCTGCTGTTGGTGGAGTGGGAACGACTCGAAGACCACACCGACGGCTTTCGTGGTTCCGACGAGTATCAGCAGTGGAAGGCGCTACTGCATCACTTCTACGATCCGTTCCCCGTCGTCGAGCATTTTGCTCCGATGTACGAGGCGTAAGAGTTAGGTTCGTGTCTCGACCCTCTCGCCGCACCAAGGAGATTTTCGTGGCCAACGCTTCGTCGTTCGTATCCAAGCAGGACGACCTCGAGATCAGCACCTACACCTGGGCGACGTCCGCCGATCCTGCTCGCGGTGTCGTACAGATCGCACACGGGCTCGCCGAGCACGGCAGTCGTTACGCACGCTTCGCTGCCGCGCTGAACGACGCTGGCTTCCACGTCGTCGCGTCGGATCACCGCGGCCATGGCCAGTCGATCGTGGACACCCCCGGCGATTTCGGGGCCGCCGCATTTGCAGGCCTGTGGGCAGACATCGAGCAACTGGGCGAATCACTGCTCACCGAGTACCCCGACCTGCCTCTGTTCTTGTTCGCTCATTCCATGGGATCCTTTGCCACCCAGCATGTTCTGATCGAGCGATCAGATCTGTACGAGGGTGTGGTGCTGTCCGGCTCGACGACACTCGACGTCCTCGCCGCCGGAATGGCCGACGCCCCCGCCGGGGACCTGAGCGTGTTCAACGCCGCCTTCGAGCACCGCACCGGTTACGAGTGGCTCTCGCGTGACGAGGCCGAGGTGGACGCCTACGTGGCAGATCCACTGTGCGGCTTCGATCTTCCGGAGTCGACGGTGCCCGCGCTGTTCGGTGAGGCCGAGAAGCTCGCCGATCCCCACAACCTGGAGCAGATCCGCTCGGACCTCCCCCTGCTCATCACGTCGGGAACGGACGACCCACTCGCCGGCGGCGGTCAGTTGATCGAGACACTGGCGTCCCGCTACCGCGAGGCCGGCATGAGCGATGTGACCGTCACCCTGTACCCCGGTGCCCGCCACGAAATCCTCAACGAGACCAACCGTGACGAGGTCACCGCCGACATCATCGGCTGGCTCACCGACCGCGCCGGATCGGTCTAACGCCGTCTCAGCTGCACGGGCTGCCCGTCCTCCGGGAAGGGCAGCGACGTGAAGTTCAGCGGTGCAACGTAGTCGGGGTCGACCGTCCAGTCGAACCGCAGCAGCAAGTGATGCATGATCGTCTTGATCTCTGCCCCGGCGAAGAACATGCCGATGCATTTGTGGACGCCACCACCGAACGGCTCCCACGCATAGCGGTGCACCTTGTCCTCGCGGCGATCGGCGGCGAACCGCCCGGGATCGAATTGCTCGGGGTTGGGCCAGTACTGCTCCATGTGATGCGTGAAGTGCGGCGCGACAGAGGCATACGTTCCCGCGGGGACGAACTTGCCTTGCACCTCCGTGTCTTTCACGGCACGGCGGGCCACTACCGGCGTGGGCGAGACCAGGCGCAAGCACTCCTTCATCACCAGATCGACATTGGTCAGCTCGTCGAGTTGCGCGAACGACGGGGAATCGGTACCCAGCGCCTCGCATTCGGCCCGGCACTTGTCCTGCCACTCCGGATGCTGGCCGAGGTACTGCATCATCGTCGACAGCGTGATCGTCGACGTGTCGTGCGCAGCCATGAGCAGAAAGATCATGTGGTCGATCACTTCGTCGTCGGAGAAGTGCTCTCCGTCGTCACCCTCGATGTGGCACAACACCGAGAAGAGGTCGTCGGTCTCGGTGGCTCGACGGGCAGGGAGGTAGCGGCGGAAGAACTGGTCCAGCACCGCCCGGCCGTCCAAACCCCGCTTCCACCGCGTGCCAGGAACCCGGTAGCGCACGATCGAGGTGGCAGCCTGCACGCAGGCAATGAAACTCGCGTTGAGCTCAGCGATGTCGGCGTCCGTCGTTCCCTCCGCACCTCCCATGAAGATGCTCGTCGCGACGTCCAGCGTCAGCGCTTTGAGCGCCGGATAGACCTGAAAGTCGCGGCCCGGCTGCCACGCGTCCAAACCCGTTGCTGTAACTGGATTCAACGCTGCGACGGACTTGGTCAGCCGGTCCCGAGTGAAGGCCTGCTGCATGATTCGTCGATGACGTAGGTGCTCCTCGGAGTCGAGCAGCATCAGCCCGCCGTGGAAGAACGGCCCGATCAACAGCGACCAGCCGTCACCGTTGGCGAACGCCTTGTCCGCGTTCTGCAGCACTTGCTGACACGCATCGGGACCGAGAACGGTGATCCACTTCTGCCCGGCCATCGTCATCCACGAGACCTCGCCGTACTTGTCCCACCGACTACCGAGCAGCTTCAGAGGGTCTCGAATGTACTCGAGCGTGTGTCCGACGACGGGAAGACCGCCGTCGCCGAACACCGGTTGGAGAGCTGAATCTGCGGGTGGAGCAGCCAGAGCACGTGCCATTGTCGACCTCCGTCAATCTGACATGACGTCATGTCAGATGAGATGTAGTCTGCGTCACAGCCACGGTCTCTGTCAAGATCTACCCATGCCCCCTACGACGCGTCGCTACAACGGCATGAGCGCCGACGACCGCGCGGCCGACCGCCGAGCGAGATTGCTCGACGCCGGCCTCGAGGTATTCGCGGCAGCCGGAGCGAAGGGTGCGACCATGACCGCGATCTGCGCACACGCCAAGCTCACCGAGCGCTACTTCTACCAAAACTTCACCAGCAGAGACGACTTGCTCGAGCAGGTCGTGGAATCGGTCTCTGCCGAGATACGGACCGCAGCGCTGGATGCACTGCACTCCCCCGCCCGGACCGTCGACGAGAAGGTACACAACGCAGTGACCGCGTTCGTCGGCGTCCTGACCGAGGACCGTCGCAAGGGCCGGGTTGCGATGATCGAATCGCTCGCCGTCGACTCCCTCCGCGAATACCGACGAAAGTCCCTGCGCGGCTTCGCTCATCTGGTGGCCGAACAGTCGCGCGAACTCTACGGCGAGAAGGCCTGGCCGCAACCACAGTCGGAGATCAACGGTCTGCTCTTCATCGGTGGACTTGCCGAACTCGTGATCGCCTGGCTGAACGACGAAATCGACATCGCACCTGCAGACATCGTCGACGCCGCAACACGTCACTTCATCGCAACCGCGCACCGCTGAGGTGCGCTACGCGCAGTGGCGTGATTATGTGCCCGCAGAGGCACTTACCCGCACCACTGCGCCGCAGGCGCACTCCTACCGGTCGAAGTGCGCCTTCGAGATCTGCCCGTGCACGCCGACGGTCTTGTCGACCACCTGCGAGACGGTGAAGTTCGCGGCCGCGGACAGGTACGCATACGCCGTCGCTCGGTCCATGCCGAGGTCCGTCTCCAAGAAGTCCAGAGCGTTGACGACCGCGCG
The DNA here is from genome assembly GCF_014905595.1 of Rhodococcus sp. NKCM2511. Taxonomy (NCBI): domain Bacteria; kingdom Bacillati; phylum Actinomycetota; class Actinomycetes; order Mycobacteriales; family Nocardiaceae; genus Rhodococcus; species Rhodococcus sp. NKCM2511. Next base: position 182,412 of record NZ_BNHJ02000005.1, read on the forward strand.
ACGCATCGCCGCGTTCAGGTCCGAACTCTGGCCGCCGACGGCCCCGTCCGGATCTGACAGGCCGATCGGAATCCACGAGTCCTCGTTCTCGGCAAAGGGATACGAGTACGCGACCGACGGCGCGTCACCGCTGCCCGCCTTGCAGACCGTAAGGCGAAAGGTGCCGCGCAGAGACCCCTCCATCGCAGTCAGCGCCACCTCACCGTCACCCATCGCCATGTGCGGATCGCCGACGTAGAACAACGCGCCCTCCGCGAACACAGGAAGGTAGAACGTCGAGCCGACGCCGAGCAGACCGACGTCGATGTTGCCGCCGCCGAGCGTCGGGGGAATCGAGTTGGCATTCGGGGATGTCAGACCCGGGTCGCTGGCGAACGCCACGCCCATCATGCCCATGAACGGGCGCAGCGGAAAGCGCACGGCCGCATCGCCGTACCGCATCACGCCCTGTCCGTCCTCGACGGCCGTGAACGTGGATACATTGCCGTACTGCGTCGGGTCACCCGATTTCCTGCCGTCGCTTCCGATCGGCGGCATGACCTCGTCGAGGCTGATGCCCGCCGGTGCCTCGCCGGACGCCGTAACTGCCAGCGCGCCCTTGCCGTGCCTGCTCGACACCACGCCGTACGGCACCCGCGGAACGGCCTCCAGAGTTTCGATCTTGAGCACATCGCCGCGCTGCGCACCTTCGACAAACACCGGGCCCGTCACCACGTGCGGTCCGTCGACGTCGAAGTTGCGAACCGTTCGGTCGTACCCGCCTGCGATGTCGATCGCGTCCTGAAGAACATCGGACTGGGAAACACCTTTGCCGCCGAAGAATTCGACGGGATCGCGGCCCTGGTCTTCGAGGATTCCCTCATGGCTGAGCGCGTCGATGGTCACCGTCTCGCCGGACTTCATCTGCAATACCGACTCCGACTCGACGGTCGGGACGTAGCCCCACAGAACCTTGTCGACCTCGGAGCTCAGGTAGTGGTCCCCCGAGATGTCGCCCGATCCTGGGTTGAGAATGGCACCCGCGGGCGCTACCGGAGCCGACGAACTTGTTGCCGCCGTAGTGGTCGAGGTCGTCGAACACGCAGCTGTAGTTGCCAAACCAGCCCCTGCGCTCATCGCTGCCACCGCCCGAATGAAGCCGCGTCGGCCGATTCCTTTGCTGATAGTTTCCGCTGCGTGCTCTGCCATCGACTGCGCCATACTGCCTCCTGAATTGTCCGAATCTCGAACGTAGATCAGGGGTGTTTCTCAGCAGTTACGAACGCGCGTCACGCGAATTGCTCAGCGACTCAACTGGGGTCGCTGCCGTCGATCGCCGACCACCAGATCGCGGTGACAGCTGCCAACAGACTCACCGCCAGAAATTGTGCAAAGCCCCCACCGTCGACGATCAACCACAGCAGCCCGATGAACGGGCCGGCCACTGCTGCGGGGGCGTCGAGCATGATCCGACGACGCAGCGAACCGAATCTGGCGCTGCGCGTGCGCAGATCGGAGTCGTTGAGGCGCGGGGCATCGAGAGGTGTTCCCGGCGGTAAGGTCGATCGACGCCGACCGGACGGCAACGCAACGATCCCCGGTTCGACGACGAAGGCGCGGCGTCCGAGAAACGACCTACCGACCTTCGCTTCGGCGTCGGGGACCAATCCGAGAAGACCGGTGTGGAAGTAGACGGGGTACCAGGCCCGCCCGGCGCCCTCCTGAACCTCCACATACCCGCGCGAACGCATGCGGTGTTGAAACCGAACACGACGCACGGAGATTCGATCCCGAGACCGCGCTGCGGATCGTCCGGCCAACAAGGCCGAGGCCACAGACCAACCCGTCCAGATCAGAACGACGAGCGCAACCAACAGGCCGAGCGGGGTGTAGACAGCGGTCGATGCCGCGACAACCAGCGTGATTGCCGCGACACCGACCGGATATTCGAGCCCGTTGTCTATTTCAGGAACCCGACCTTCGACATGTCGATGTCGCCGAATCCTGGAGCGCCGAAGTTGGCGAGATTGGACTTCGTCGCGTAGGTGAACGGACGCTGGAACAGCGTCAGGCTGTGGCCTTCGGCCCAGATCGCCTCGTCCGCCTCGTTGTAGTCGGCGATACGTGCTTCGTCGTCAAGCTCGCCCGCAGCCTTGTCGAGTAGTCCGTTGATCTCCTCGGACCCGACCTGGCCGTAATTCTGCAGCGTGCTGCCGGGCGTCAAACGGAAGATGCCGTCACTGCTGGACGTGTACGGCGTTCCCTCCCAGGTGAAGTGGGTGACGTCGAAGGCACCCACCAGGATGTACTTCTCGAAGAAGTCGTCCGACGGCACCGCATCGATGATGAGATTGGCACCGACAGCCTTGAGGTTCTGCTGGATGATCTGCGCTTCCTGCGTCGCATTCGGGGTATCGGCCGGAATGATGTCGTGCAGATCGAGCTGCTGACCGTCCTTCGAGCGGAACTCACCGTTCATCGTCCAGCCGGCCGCGTCGAGTTCGGACTTCGCCTTCTCCGGATCGAACGTGATGTCGCCGTTGTTGGCCTGGTAGCCCTTCTGTCCGTCGACGTAGATATGACTGTTCAGCACCGTAGGGTTCGAGGTGATCTGGCCCAGCTGCGAGGTAGCCAGGTAATCGCGGTCGATCGCCTTCATCAGAGCCAGCCGGACCGCCTTGTCCGACGTGATGCGTCCGGGAGCACCGTTGAAGTCGAAGTGGCGGTACTGAGACCCGAGGCTCTGCCGCAGGTCGACGTTCGGGATACCGCGGGCAACCTTGAACGCATCTGCGCTGCTGCCCAGTTCGTAGTAGTCGATCTCGCCGCTCTGCAACGCGCCGACGGACGCTGTCGAATCGAGTGGCAGGTACGTGATGGTGTCGAGCACTGCGGGATTTTCGCCCCACCAGTCCGGGTTGCGTTCGGCGACAATGCGCTTGCCACCGGGCTCGATGGTCCGGATACGGAACGGCCCTGCGGTGGCCGGCATCGTGCTCACAGATCCGGTGTTGAATGCGTCGACACTGGCCATGGACTCAGCCGGCATCAGAGGCTCGTACAACGACCGCCAGTCACCGAACTTCTCGGCAAAGGTCAGGATGACCTGCTGGTCGTTCTCGCCGCGGACGACGGACTCGACCTTGTCCCAGCCAGCGGTGCTGGACGCCTCGTAGGCCGGATCCTTACCGTTGTTGGCAGTCCACGTTGCCACGAGGTCTGTGTAGTCCAACGGACGCCCGGTGCTCCACTTGGCCTTCGGGTTGATGTTGTACGTGATGACCTGCTTGCCGTCGACCTCGGACTCGGTGATGTCGGTGAAGAAATCCGTCGCGACCGTCAGGCTTGCATCGGCTGCAGCATTGAATGCTCTCGGCATCAATGCCAGGTAGTACCGTGCCGCATCGACCGTGGTGCCATCGATTTGGTAGTAGTTGTAGTTGGTCGGCACCTGCGAGAGCGGAAAGTTCATATTTCCGCCCTGCTGGAGATCGCTGATGGGATGCGGGTTGATCTGCGCTCCGCTCTCGAAGGACGCGGGCGCATCGGCGTTCGGCCCGGTGTCACCCGAGCTGCACCCCGCCACCAGTCCCACAGTGGTCACGGCCACCGCGATCGGGACCAGTGCCCGAAATAGCTTGGCTCTCATCAATTCACCTTTCTCAGTGTGCACGTAACCTGCAGGGTCAGATGGCGTCGGCCAGTGCTGCGGCCTCGGCGATTCGGGCTCGTTGGAGCACGGGATCGGGGATGGGGATGGCTTTGAGCAGCGCCCTCGTGTACGGGTCCTTCGGTGCGTCGAACATCTGCTCCGTCGGGCCCTTCTCCACGAACACACCGTTACGCATCACCGCTACTTCGTCGGCGAGGTGACGCACCACCGAAAGATCGTGCGAGACGAACAGATACGCCAGACCGAGCTCCTCCTGCAGATCCTGCAGGAGGTTCAGCACGCCCGCCTGGATCGACACGTCGAGAGCAGACACGGGCTCGTCGAGCACCAGGATCGACGGCTTCAGCGCCAAAGCCCGTGCAATGCCGACTCGTTGGCGCTGCCCGCCGGAGAACTGGGTGGGATACCGATCCGCGAGCTCGGGACGCATTCCGACGGTGTCCATCAGTTCTCGAACTCGGCGGGTTCGCTCGTCGACCGGGACGCCGTTGATCTTCAGCGGCTCGGCGATGATCTCCCCCACCGGCATGCGCGGGTCTAGCGAGCCCATCGGATCCTGGAACACGATTTGGATGTGGGCGCGCAACTTTCGTTGCTCGGCGCGGCTCAGGCTGTAGGGCTCTACGCCGTTGATCTTGATCGAACCCTGCTGCGGCTTCACGAATTCCATGATCTCGAGGAGAGTCGTGGACTTTCCGCACCCGGACTCACCGACGATCGCCAACGTGGACCCCGCATGCACATCGAAGCTGATGCCCTGCACGGCAGGCACTTCCCCAGCCCGACGCCGCAGCACGGAACCTTTGAACAGCGGGTAGCTCTTGTGCAGGTCGGTCACCGACAGCACCGGAGCGTCCTTCGACACCGTCACCACGAGCTCCGCCGGGGCCCCCGACCGTGGGGCACCCTCGAACTCGGCCTCCACCGACTCGGCCGTCGCCGCGTCGACGCGGATACACGCCGCCCTGTGATTCGGTGCCACCTGAATCAACGGCGGTTCGCCCTTGTCACAGGCCTCCGTGTGCAACGGGCATCGAGGTCCGAACGGGCAGCCCGTCGGGAGATTCACCAGAGCGGGCGGCGTGCCCTCGATGGGCACCAGTCGCTCCTGCGCGGGACGATCCGGGCGAGGCACGGAGCCGAGCAAGCCGACGGTGTAGGGCATCGACGGGTGTGCGTACAACTCGTCGACCGGCGCGGTCTCGACCGCACGCCCGGCGTACATCACCATAGCCCGATCGGCCACGCCGGCAACGACTCCCAGGTCGTGGGTGATGAACACGACGCCTGCGCCGGTGACGTCGCGGGCGGTACGCAGCAGATCGAGGATCTGGGCCTGAATCGTCACGTCGAGAGCAGTAGTGGGCTCGTCGGCGATGATGAGATCGGGATCGTTTGCGATGGCCATCGCGATGACGACGCGTTGACGCATGCCACCGGAGAACTCGTGCGGATACGACCGCGCCCGGGCCGCCGGATCGGTAATACCGACCAGATCGAGCAATTCGAGGGTGCGCTCGTGAACCTTCGCCTTGGACAGTGACGGATTGTGTACCGAGATCGCCTCGGCGATCTGGTCGCCGATGCGGTAGATGGGCGTCAACGCGGTCAGCGGGTCCTGCGAGATCATCGCTACCGAACGTCCACGCTCACGCGACATTTCGCGGTCGGACAGGCCGAGCAGTTGACGGCCGTTCAGTTCGATGGATCCGGTGACCCGCGCGGACTCCGGGAGCAAACCCATGACCGCGAGGGACGACACCGACTTGCCCGAGCCGGACTCGCCGACGATGGCCATGACCTCGCCCTTGTCGACCTGGTAGTCCAAGCCTCGCACTGCGGTGACGCGCCCCTCCTCGCTGGGAAAGCTGACCTCGAGTCCGCTGACCTTCAACACCGGCACTGTCTCAGCCACGTGCCTGTCCCCTCGTCGAGTTCGGATCGAATGCGTCGCGCAGACCGTCGCCGACGAAATTCGTCGCCAGCACGATCAATACCAGTGCGCCACAGCAGAATGCGAACAGCCACGGATACGTCAACGCGGACGACGTACCGTCTGCAATCAGCGTGCCGAGCGAGACGTCGGGTCGCTGGACACCGAAGCCGAAGTAGCTCAGCGATGCCTCCCCGATGATGGCGATACCCACATTGAGCGTGACGTCGACGATGAGGATGGAGGCCATCGACGGCAGCACGTGCTTGCCGATCACGCTGCTCGGTGTTGCGCCCATGTACTTTGCGGCGCGGATGAATTCGCGTTCACGTAGGGACCGCGTCATCGCGCGAATGATGCGTGAGGTGATCATCCACGCGAAGGCTGCGAGCAGCAGCACCAGGATGAAGAAGCTCTTGTCGCGGAACAACGGAGAGCAGATAGCGATCACCAGGAAGCTGGGTACGACGAGCAATACATCGGCGACCCACATCAGCGCGCGGTCGGTCCAACCGCCGAAGTACCCCGCCACCGCGCCGACGACGCCGGCAAGCACCGTGGAAATGAGCGCGACGAGCATGCCGATGATCAGCGACTTCTGCAGACCGCGCAGCGTCTGAGCCAGAACATCCTGGCCGATCTGATTGGTGCCGAACCAGTGTCGTGTGGTCGGCGGCGAGTTGAGCGCGTACGCGTCGAGTTCCTCGTAGGTGAACGGGATGAAATGCGGGAGCACGAACGCGCCGACGAACATCGCGAGAAGGACCACGATGCCCACCAGCGCCGGCCGGTTACGCAGGAACCGGCGCAGCACCAACCGCCGACGGGTGATCGGGGCAGACGAGTCGATCGGGCCCTCGACCGCAGCGATCTCGGGAACCACAGGTGTCGCCATCGCCGGTCCTTTCCTCTACTCGAAGTGGTGGGTCAGTCCGCGTAGCGAACGCGCGGATCCAAAGCAGCAGTGAAGATATCGGTCAACATTCCGGAAACCAGCACCGACAGCGCAGTGAAGAGCGAGACCGCGAGCGTGATGTTGATGTCCTGACTGGTGATGCCGTAGATCAGCCAGTCACCCATGCCGTACCAGCCGAACACGCGCTCGGTGAACGTCGCGCCGGTGATCACCGCACCCATACCGAATGCGAACAGTGTGGCCATCGGGATCAACGCAGTACGGAAGCCGTGCTTGAAGATTGCGCGCCCGCGCGTGAGTCCTTTGCCGCGGGCAGTACGGATGTAGTCCATGTTCAGCTCGTCGAGCATAGAACTGCGCATGTACCGGCTGTACCCACCGATGGTGAACAGCATCAAGACGACGGTCGGCAGCAGCAGATGCTGTGCGCGGTCGACAATTTCGTTCATTAGACCGGGGGCGAGCGTCGTCGACGTTTCACCGGTGTACTGGAAGAACTGACTGCCGGTGCTCTGATTGACCTGCACAGCAAGGTACTTGAGCACCGGGGCCAAGACCAGGATCGGGGTGCTGATGAGAATGAACGTCACCACCGTTGCGACGTGGTCGAAGATCTTGTACTGCCGGACGGCGCCGTACGCACCGACGAGGGTTCCCAGTACCGCGCCGAGGACGGTGCCGAGTACGACCAACCGCAGCGAGACCAGGATGCGGCGCCACAGTTCGTCGTTGACCGAGCCTGCAGCGATGGTCTGCCCGAAGTCTCCGTGCAGTACCGCCCATAGCCATTTCAGATACCGCAACACCGGATTGTCGTCGAGGTGCAGTGCCGCGCGCTTGGCGTCGAGTACAGCATCCGACGGCGGCGGGTTGCGGCTGAGCAGATTCGACAGTGGATCGAACGTGAGCGAGGCCAGCAAGTACGTGAGAAACGTCGCGATGATCAGCAGGACGACGTAATTCAGCAACCTGCGTGCAAGATAACCGCCCACGCGCAACCACCTTCCATCGAGCACCACGGCCGTGCCCGACGGCACTGCTCTCGGCATTGTTCACACCGCTTGTTTCCTGCGTGTTTCGTTAGCGGTGGAAACGGACAATCCTCAAGATAGCACCAGGAATTCGTATTTCGATGACGGTTGCGAAACTCTTACCGACACTTCGGGCAATGCGGAATCATCGGTCGCAGAACGAGTCTGACGACCTGGCTGTCGTAGGGTCGCCTAATTCATCGGCTCACAGAACGCATTCGCGACAATGCGGACAGGAGACGAATAGGCGGTGCTCGCACGCGTCGGTAGATTCAGTGCCATGCCGACAGACTCCACACCCGACGGATTCGCTCTCGAACGCTTCGACATGACCGATTCCGGGGCCATTGCCACGATCTTCGCCGCCAAGGACTACCGAAACGGACTCTACGTTCTGCATTTCGCAGACAACGCGGCCTTCGTGGGCTACTCCGAATCACTCGCGGCCCGAGTGAATGCCGACCGCGAGATATGGCCCGACATCGAGGCCCTCGAGGTTGCACCCGGTGCCGCAGATCGTCTGGAGCAGCTCACCGATCTCGTGTCCCAGCTCCACCCACTGCGACAACGCCCGTCGGAGCCCACCGCGATCGGCGAAGCTCCGGGAGTGAAGACGGCACTGCCCAAAGAACGAGCCAAGCGCACGACGCTCCTCGACGCGGCCGTGGGACGCAGTCGTCGCCAGTTCTGGGAACTGTCCGACCACATCGCGTACCCCGCCATCCGCAGCATCGTGGCCGACTACATCAACTCGTCGATCCCCGACCCAGCCAACACCGCGAAATACCTGTGGCAGACAGCCGCTCTGTCCGACGTACAGGACGACACCGGTCCGCGACGATTGCTGACGCTGACGTGCGGCGGCTTCGAGACCCTGCGAGTCGACGAAATCGTGCACGACGACGACACGATCGAGCTCGACCTGCGCATCAACACCAACGTTCCGCGCGACCGGACAGACGAGCAACTCGAGGTCTCCAACGAAACCGTCAGCGCCGGACGGGGACCGTACCGAGACGAACGGGTGTGGTCGTGGTCGATCGACCTCGGCGCGTTGCTGGAAGAAGACGTGGATGTCGATCTCGGTATCGACGACGACACGTTCGACGATCTCGCCTACGGCCTCAACGCGCGGCTCATGCGGTCCGGAAACTCAACGGGCGCAGCGGCACACAACAACGATCTCGCGGCCGACCTACTCGCCGAGGCATACCGGCAGCTGTTCGAGGCCGAGTGACCGACCGCCTCTGGTACGTCGCATACGGCTCGAACCTGTTGCGAGAGAGGTTCTCCGTCTACCTGACGGGCTCCGAGGACGGCTCGGAGTTCGGGGCACATCCACCGGCACCCTCGACGGCAGCGGTCGAGGCGGAACGCTGGTTGTGGATCGATCACGCCCTCTACTTCGCAGGCGTGTCCCGACGGTGGACCGGGGCGTCGGCCTTCGTGTCGCTGAACACCGATCCCGCGTATCCGTCGCTGGTACACGGATACCTGATCGACAGTGTGCAGTTGGCGCACGTCGCCTCGGTGGAGAACGTGGTCGATTCCGTCGATATCTCGGCTGTGGAATCACTGAGCATCGGCGAGTGGGCCACACTCGACATCGACCGCCGAGGTGAAGCCTACCGAGGGAAATACGATGCGCTGCTACGGCTTCCGGAAATCGACGGACTGCCCGCGTTCACACTGACGAGTTCGATCGTGCGAGAGCACGGCGAACCGTCGAGCAAGTATCTCTCGACGATCCGGCGTGGACTGCTGTCCGCAGGAGTCGACATGGACGCCGACGCCTACCTCGACGCTGCCGCCGGACGCGTCACTTCAACGCGTCGAGGTTCGTCTTCAGAAGCATGACGTTGTAATCGGACCACCGAGAAGCCGTGAAGTACAGGTCTTTTCCGCTCGACATCGGGTGAATGAACGGCGCGTAGATGCCGCCTGCCGTCTGGTTGGCGTCGAGAATCGTCCTCGGTTCGCTCCACGGCCCCTCCGGGTTTTCCGCCGTGCGCGCCACCAGCGTCCGGTTGTTCTCGTTGCCGTACATCATGACGTACCGGCCGAGGTAGTCGTTCCACGCCACCGACATCTCGCTGACCGGGCCCTTCACTACGGCCACGGTATCGCCGACGTTCTTGGACCATTGCTTGGCCGGATCGGGATCTTGCGTCGAATACTCGTACGCGTCGAGATTCTCGATCTGATCGGGCGCGACTCGGGAGACGAACGCGTCGCCGAATCGTCCGTTGGGAGTACCGAACTGGTACAGGTACCGACCGTCTTGTCCCAGAACGTAGGCGCTCTGCTGAAACTTGCCCTGGCTTTCGTGGACGTTGGTGAAGCCCGGGATCGTGACACCCTTGTTGACGCGGATCGTCTTGGGATCCGTCGTCCAATTCTGGCCGTTGTCGGTCGATTTGGCCGTCGCCGAGTAGTTCGTGATCCAGCGACCGGGTGTGCCCCAGCTCTGCACCGACATGTAGTTGATGTACTGGGTGCTGCCGATCGCGATAGCGGCCGTGGGGATGGTCGTGTCCTCGACGCTCGGTAGCTTTGCGCTCGAGATGATCTCGGCGGCGTAACGCGGATTGTTCGCTCTGACAACCGCACCCGAGGTGGTGTTCGCGGGGTCGGCCGGACCGATCGTGATGCCCTGCGACAGGTTCGTCGACGCCTTGTCCGAGCGGAAGAGTGCATTGCTGCGCCACTGGGCATTGCCGGAGGAGCAATCACCGAACGTGTCACCGAACGCCATCAAGATCTGGCCCGCACCGTTGTCCCAGGTGATACCGAGGTCGGTTCCGGACATCGCCAGGTTGTCGTAGGTGTCGTTCACGCTCTGCGGACCGGTGACCCAGGCGATGCTCTGGGTGTTCCCGGTGATGCGCGGCAGAGGACCCTGCGGTCCCTGCGGGTTCTTGCCCGACATTCCCGCGCTGCCCGACGAACCGAACAGCGGTGAGGAGCCCGGCCCACCGAGGCCGCCGCACGGTTCTGCAGAGACGGTCGGCGCAGTCAATGCGCTCAGCCCGCTCACTGCCAGTGCCAGGACAGCCCCAACAGCGATCTGCCGACTACGTAAGCGCATGGACGAACCCACCGTTTCCCGTGTGACCCACGATACTGATGTGACTGATGGGACGAGTGTTACGCAAATCTACTGATCGCGCAACAAATTGGGCGTGTCGGTACTTGACAAAATGCCTACGGCGAGAATGACACTCGTGTGATTAGCCGGCAATCATGCGCGCGTGAGTCGTATCCAGTGCGAACAGGGCAGCGCCCTGCACGACGACCGCCGTTCCGTGACCGATTGCCTGGTCAGCGGTGATTCGACGGCCGAAGCTGGGCTTCCGGACGGCGATGTGCGCACCGGCCGCGACATAGAGAACATCGAGCCCCGCATTGATCCACAGCAACTTGCTCAGACTCTTCGACGTCGGGACCGAGGAATTGAGCGCTCCCGCCCCTGCGATCGCCACATCGATCGCACCCCAACCCGCGGTCTGCTGGCCGAATGCACGACGGGCAGGCGACGAGCCGCGCACCGCCAACACCGTTCCGGCAAGCACACTCACACCGCCCCACACGGCGAGACGCCGACCGAGTAGTTGGGCGACGGCGGGAGCTTCCATACGAGTCATCGCTCCAGTGTGCCGGGCTCGACGCCGAGGGCGACCCGTAACGCGCGGTCCGTTGCTGCCGATCACCGAGCACCGGGTATTCGTGCTCGAAACGAACGGAGTCACCATGCTGAAGAAGATCCTCGCAGGCGCTGCACTGACGATCGGCGTAGCAGTGCTCGCCGCGCCGACGGCATCCGCCGCGCCCGACGACAACCCGTTCGGCCCCAAAGACTCCACTTCGAGCTTCGTCAACGCATTCGACCCCGCGGCCTACAGCAGCGCGAGCGAGAAGTCATTGATCGTCAGCCCATTCGGCACCAGCCGGCAAATCGACTGTTCCTCGTTCCATGCCCGCACCTGGTGCACTCAGAACGGCCACGCGCTCACCGACATCCGCATTCCGGCCGGATCGTCGGAATGGGATTACCGGATGCTCTACGTGTACAACCCGTTCTAACAGTCGGATAAGGCACAGCCGCAATCACAATCCGAGCGGATGCGCGTCGGCCCCAGGCAACCAACTGTTGCCCGGCCCGACCCACCCTCTCTCCTTGATCATCTTCTTGGCCGCACGTCGGTGGCGGCCGAGGAGGCGGTCGAGGTAGAGGAGCCCGGCCAGATGGTCGGACTCGTGCTGCAGACACCGCGCAAGATAGCCCGTGCCTTCCACCGTCACCGGGTTGTTCTCCACATCGACACCTGTGACACGGGCCCACTGAGCACGCCCGGTCGGGAACAGCTCCCCCGGCACGGACAGGCATCCCTCGGTGTCGTCCGGGTCGGGCATCGTCTCGGGAACCGCCGAGGCCTCGAGCACCGGGTTGATCACGTGTCCGCGACGACGGACCCCGCCGTCCCGCAGGTCGTAGACGAAGACCGAACGTGGGTCGCCTATCTGGTTGGCCGCCAGGCCCGCACCGGGTGCAGCCGTATTGGTCTCGAACATGTCCTCGACCAGCGCTGCGAGCTCGTCGTCGAACACCGTCACGCGAGTTGCCGGAGTTGTCAGCCGGGGATCACCGGCAACCAGGATCGGTCGAATCGCCATGAGATGAGGATAGTTTCGCTCCGAGAGCGGCGAAGCCCTGGGCGACGAGGTTACTGTCGATCTGTGGCCCACTCCCGTCGTACCTCCACCGCGCACCCCGCAGACAAGGTCTGCGCGTCGTGCGGTCGGCGGATCGAGTGGCGCAAGAAATGGGAGAAGAACTGGGATGACGTCAAATACTGCAGCGACACCTGCCGGCGGCGCAAGGTGAGTGCAACAGACAAGGAACTCGAAGACAAAATCCGATCCTTGCTCGACGCCCGATCACGCGACGCCACGATCTGCCCATCGGACGTCGCACGAGCCCTGTCCGACGACGACTGGCGCGACTTGATGGAGCCCGTTCGCCGCGCGGCCCGACGTATGGTCGACGCCGGCGAAGTCGAGATCACCCAGAAGGGGTCGGTCATAGATCCCTCGACCGCAAAGGGGCCGATCCGGATCCGTTGGAAGCGTTGACGGAAACCTGTCGGTGGGTGGGTATAGCTTTCGTGGTGTGAAGACATGGGGGGATGTGTTCGGGCTCGGGGACCAGGAGTTGGTCTCCGAGCTTGCTGACGTGACCTCCCTCGAAAACGCTCTCGCAGCACAGAGATTGACGTTGCTCGCCGAGATCGACCGACGCGGCTTGGCGATGAAACTCGGGCACTCGTCCGTCACCCGCTGGTACGCCCGATCGATACGGATCACCGACGGATCCGCCGCCCGCCAGAACGCACTGGGGTACTGGCTGTTCGATCACCCCACCGTGCTCGACGCCCTCGCCGACCGCCGCATCCATGCCGCACATGCCGCCGCCATCGCCGAGGGATACGACGTCGTGCTGGTGGCCGACCCGACGTTGGATCAGGACCGGCGCGACGGAATTGTCGCCGAATTGCTCGACACCGCGATGCGCAACACCGCGGGGCAGGTGACCTCCCGCGCGCAGGCTTTGGCGCATGCGGCCGCGGACGACGCCCGAGCACGACACGCGAAAGCCGAGAAACAACGCCGAGAGCAAGAACAGCAGGAACAGGAACGCCACGATCAGGAGCGGCGCAGAGATGATGCGGCTACCTCTACCGGCCGGCTTCCCGACCCGGAACCGCCTGCGCCCGAGCCTGTTCCGCCGACACCTGCACCGCGACCGGTGTCGGAAAACCCGGCACTGAACCGATTCGACCTGCATGCTCTGGCCAACGGCCGCTTCCAGTTCGGTGGCGACATCGACCGGTTGCTCGCCGAGAAGCTTCTCACCGCTCTGTCGCCGTTGACGGCACCGCGGCCCGGCCCCGGTGGCGAGCGCGATCCACGTAGCCCGTCGAAGCGCCGGGCCGATGCACTCGATCAGATCCTCGACCGACACCTCCGCGGCAGCACTCGTGGGTCGGCGGGCGGGTCGCGGGCGTCGGTGCACCTGATCGTCCCCTTGTGGGACTTGCTCGCCCACGGTGGCAACAAGCAAACGGGTAGCACTGCAACGGATTCGGTCGACATTGATTCGGTCTCGAATGGTTCCTCAAGTGGCGGCGACAGCAACGCCTCGCATCCGGATGGAGTGGCTCGAGGGGATATCGCTGCTCGCGGCGATGCGACATCCGGATGTGGTGGTGCCGGGCAAGAATCTGTGTCCGAGCCGGGCGACGCTGGGCCTCGCGGCGATGCCGCGGCCGGTCGTGGCGGTGACAGTAACGGCGGGCAGAAATCTGTCCCCGAGCCGGGCGATGCGGACTGGCCGTTCCACCTCGACTGGACCGGCCCCATCAGTCGCTTCCTCGCCGAGCTGGTCACTTGCGACGCCGACCTGACCCCCGTCATCGTCGACCACCACGGCGTACCACTCGCGCTCGGACGAACCACCAGACTCGCCAGCGACGACCAACGCATCGCCCTGACCATCCGCGACACCTGCTGCGTGATGTGCGGCCGCCCCGCCCAGTGGTGCCAAGCCCACCACATCAAATTCTGGGAACACGGCGGCCCCACCGACCTCGACAACCTCGCGCTGGTCTGCGGAGAATGCCACCGCCTCGTCCACCACGGCGACTGGCAGCTCATCATGGGCGACGACGGACACCCCTACGCCATCCCACCCGAATCCGTCGACCCCGGACAGCAGCCCCTCCCCAGCTACCACCGACGAAAACAGCGAGCAGCCTGAACAACTCAGGCGCGCAACGCGCGCTTGAGCAACTTTCCGCTCTGGTTGCGGGGCAACTCGTCCAGGAAAGTGACGGTCTTCGGCACCTTGAACGGCGCGATCCTGCCCTTCACGTGGTCGATCAACTCCTGCGCCGATACCTCACTTCCGTCCTTGAGCACGACGACAGCAGTCACCGCCTCGATCCACTTGTCGTCCGGAGTCCCGATAACCGCCACCTCGGCAACGGCGGGGTGCGTGTAGATCGCGTCCTCGACCTCACGAGAAGCAACCAGAATTCCGCCCGTGTTGATGACGTCCTTGATCCGGTCGACGACCGTGATGAACCCCTCGGCGTCCCGAGTCACCAGATCACCCGAATGGAACCACCCACCCGAGAACGCATCCGCCGTCGCCTCCGGCTTGTCCCAGTAACCGTCGCACAATTGAGGCGAGCGGTAGAGAATCTCACCGGGCTCACCGTCCGGCACATCGTTACCGTCCGCGTCGACGACGCGTGTCTCGACGAAGAACACCGCACGACCACACGACGCCGGTCTGGCCTCGTGCTCGGACGGCTGAAGAACCGTTGCCAGCGGACCGATTTCGGATTGTCCGAAGCAGTTGTAGAACTCGATGTCCGGGTATCGCTCACGCAGCCGGGTCAACACGGTGACGGGCATGATCGACGACCCGTACTGCGCCTTCTTCAACGACGACAGATCACGAGAATCGAGGTCGGGATGGTTGGCGAGCGGAACCCACACCGTCGGTGCCAGGAACAACGACTTGATCTTCTCGTCCTCGATCCGCCGCAGAATTTCCGCCACGTCGGGCTTGCGCATCAGTCGCACGGTCGCCCCGACCGACAGATACGGCAGCATGAACACGTGCATCCCGGCCGAGTGGTACATCGGCATCACCAGCAGCGGGTCGTCGTCTTCAGCGAACCCCAGAGCGATCACACACGAGACGTACTCGGCAACGAGCGCGCCGTGAGACATCATCGCGCCCTTCGGTTTCGACGTCGTGCCGGAGGTGTAGAGCAACTGCGCCAGGTCCGTGGAGTCCGCGGCCGGCTCGAGGACCGAATCATCCCCGGCAGGGTCGAGCAGATCCGGAAGCGACACCACGAACTCGACGGCGGTGCCACTCCGAACGGAATCGAGCGTGTTCGACAACTCCGGGTCGACGAGCACAGCCCGTGCGCCCGACTGATCGAGCAGATACAGCAGCTCGTCGCCCACGAGTGCGTAGTTGATGGGCACGTGCACCAATCCTGCTCGCGCACAGGCAAGAAATGCCACCACGTACGCGTCGGAGTTGACGCCGTACGCCGCCACCCGGTCACCCTTGTCCAAGCCCATAGCAACCAGCCGACGGGCGACCCGCGTCACGGCAGTGTCGAGCTCGCGGTAGCTATGGCTGCGGCCTTCGAATGTCACGGCCGGACGGTCGGGAAATTTCGCCGCCGACCTGCGCAGAACGCCGTCGACGGTGCTGACTCGGGTGCCGTTCGTCATGACAACGACGTTATAGGACGTCCAAGCTTCTCGCCTCGACTTCGGCGTCGATGGTTCGCTCGCCGATCACGGGGCATTCGGTGTTCCATGACAATCAAACAAGCACTCGACAGCCTCGAGACTGCCTCGTTTCTCGACGGACCCAGCGACGCGATCCATGGCGTACTTGCACCTGCGGTAGCGGACAGTGCCGTCGGATCA
Organism: Rhodococcus sp. NKCM2511; assembly: GCF_014905595.1. Classification (NCBI taxonomy): domain Bacteria; kingdom Bacillati; phylum Actinomycetota; class Actinomycetes; order Mycobacteriales; family Nocardiaceae; genus Rhodococcus; species Rhodococcus sp. NKCM2511. The sequence continues at coordinate 198,464 of NZ_BNHJ02000005.1, forward strand.
GCGCTGCACGGGCGGTGGATCGGGCACCCCATCCACCCCGCGCTGGTGACGGTGACCATCGGCAGCTGGACCAGCGCCGTCGCGCTCGATCTAGTCAAGAACCAGTCCAGGGCGGCCAAGATTGTCGTCGCGCTCGGTCTCGCGTCCGCGCCTCCGGCGATAGCGACCGGATGGGCCGACTGGTCGACGATGAACACAGTCCAGCGGCGGGTCGGCATCATCCACGCGGCCTCGAACGCGACCGGCGTGTTCCTCTTTCTGGGCTCCTACCTCCGTCGCCGGAAGCAGACCGACGGAGTCGCCAAAGCTCTGGCGGCGGCCGGCCTCGCAGCCGCAGGGCTTGGCGGACTGATCGGCGGGCACCTCGCCTACAGCACCCCCGGCAGCGAGGCCGAGTCCGAAGCTCGACACCGCCTGCCGAGCTGAAAACCCGTCAACAGTTGTTCGGTTCTCCGATCTTGACCACCGACAGCACGGCTTCGCCCGCGCCGATGAGGACGCCGGGAGCCGGATCCTGTTCGACGACAGTCCAGTTCGAGTCGTTGACCTGCATACGGCCCTCCCCCGACGCGTCCGCGCTGCGGGAGTAGAAGACACCGGCCGCCTGGATCGCTTTCTGCGCAGACTGCAGATTCATACACACAACCGGAGGCATGTAGGCGGGGGCTGCGGGTGCGGGCCTCTCGACCGTCGGGGTATCGGGGATGACGATCCTCGGCACAACGGTAGAGCGCGTGAGGCCTCCCCCTGGCACCGCCTCGACCTCCGTGCCGACGTCTGCGCTCGGCGTGCTGCACCCCGCCAGCATCGGCAACACGACAATGCAGGCTGCGAACACATGCCTTCTCGTCGACATCGAGACCTTTCGTTACGACAAACCCCCACCACAGCAGCCGTCTTTGATGGATCGCTCCTTGCGTCGATCCGTTACCTGTGGCGTTTCCGTACACCGTACGGTAGGCTGCGGCGGCACTGCGCGAACCAACGTGGGTGTACGCCCTTCGGGGCGCGGCGAAAGGCAATCGACAACGCGATGACCGAGCCCCAGCTAGTAGTACAAAACCAGCCACCTACCGATGCACTGTCCACGATCGTCGTGCGTGGAGCCCGAGAGAACAACCTGCGCGACGTCGACCTCGATCTGCCGAAACGCTCGCTGGTCGTGTTCGCCGGCGTCTCCGGGTCGGGCAAATCGTCACTGGTGTTCGACACCATCGCCGCCGAAGCACAGCGGCAGATCAACTCCACGTTCACCGCGTTCGCGCAGACGTTCCTACCGTCCTACGGCCGACCGGATGCAGATCTGATCGCGAACCTGTCGGCCGTCGTCATCGTCGATCAGAAGCGACTGTTCGGTGGCCCGAGGTCGACGGTCGGCACCATCACCGACATCGGAGACTGGCTGCGCATGCTGTGGTCCCGCGCCGTCACGCCGAGCATCGGCTACGCCAACGCCTTCTCGTTCAACGACCCCGCCGGGATGTGTCTCGAATGCGAGGGGCTCGGCGAGGCGAAGGTCGTCGACCTCGGCGAACTGGTGGACGAGTCGAAGTCGTTGCGCGAGGGCCCGTTCAAGCATCCCGACTTCGAGGTCGGCAAATGGCCGTACCGGGTGTTCGCCGACTCGGGCCTGTTCGATCTCGACGTCCCGATCGAGCAGTACTCGGCGCGCGAGCGTCACCTCTTCTTCGACGCCAAGCCCGGCGAGGTCGAGGTGACCAATCCCGACGCCGTCATGAAGAGCTACGAGGGCATCGTGTCGAGGTTCCGCCGAAGCTACCTCGCCAAGGACGCAGATGCGCTCAAGGGCAAGGCGAAAGCCGCGTTCGAGCGCATCGTCACGCGCGGCGTCTGCGAGGCCTGCGGCGGTTCCCGCTACAACGACACCATCCGCGGTGCCACTCTCGAAGGACTTTCCCTGCCCGACGCGTTCGCCATGCAGGTTTCCGAACTAGCCGACCGTATCGAACAATGGGACATCAAGGGCCTGCACTCCGTCACCACCGAAATCGTCACGCAGTTGACCAGGCTCGTCGATCTCGGCCTGGGCTACCTGAGCCTGGACCGTGCGACGTCCTCGCTCTCGGGTGGTGAATCCCAGCGCATCAAGATGGTTCGTCACCTCGGAGCCACGCTGAACGACATGCTCTACGTCTTCGACGAACCGACGACCGGTTTGCATTCTCGCGACGTCCACCGTCTGAACGACATGCTGCTCGCGCTGCGCGACAAGGGCAACACCGTCCTCGTCGTCGAACACGACCCCGAGGTGATGGCCATCGCCGACCGTATCGTCGAGATCGGACCGGGTGCCGGAAAGTCAGGTGGCACAGTGGTGTTCGAGGGAACGTTCGACGAACTCCGCCGAGCCGACACCAGGACCGGCTCCGCACTCCGGCGTGATGACGCCGAGATACGGACTCCCCGTACGCCTTCGGGCTGGCTGAGCATCTCCGGTGCCACCACCCACAACCTGCGCGATATCAGCGTCGACATCCCGCTCGGGGTACTGACCGCCGTCACCGGTGTCGCCGGTTCCGGAAAGTCGAGCCTCATCCACGGACACCTGCGCGAGGCCGCGCCCGACGCCGTTGTCATCGACCAGGCACCGATCCGGGGCTCACGCCGTTCGTCCCCTGCGACCTACACCGGTCTGCTCGATCCGATCCGCGCGTACTTTGCCAAGAAGACGGGCCAGCCGCCGTCGCTGTTCTCCCCCAACTCGGACGGCGCGTGCCCCGATTGCCAAGGCAGCGGCGTCATCTTCACCGAACTCGGGTTCACCGATCCCGTGACGAGTACCTGTGAGACCTGCCAGGGCAGGCGCTTTCGCTCCGGGGCCATCCGGCACACCGTCGACGGCGTCAGCATCGCCGACATCTTCGAGATGCCCGTCGAGGATGCGCAGGACTTCTTCGAGGTCAAGAAGATTCGAGACATTCTTCGCCGCTGCCGGGACGTCGGACTCGGCTACCTCTCGCTCGGACAGAACCTGTCGTCACTGTCCGGCGGCGAACGCCAGCGGCTCAAACTCGCCACCGAGCTGATCGGGTCGTCTTCGGTCCTGGTGCTCGACGAACCGACGACGGGACTGCACCCGTCGGATGTGTCGAACTTGATCGCGTTGCTGTCCGGGATGGTCGACGAGGGCAGGTCGGTGATCGTCATCGAACACAACCTCGACGTCGTCGCGGCGGCGGATCACATCATCGACCTCGGCCCGGACGGCGGCCACAACGGCGGGTTGATCACGTTCACCGGGACGGTCGACGAGTTGGTGGCCTCGGCCACTCACACCGGTAGGTACTTGGCACGGAGCCTGGGGCGTTGACCGCTCCCCGATAGTGTTGGCGTTCGAAGAGACACCGGACAACACAGGAGTGGCAGTGCAGCGTCGATCGGCACGAATGATCTCAGCCGGGTTCGCGGTCGTCGCGCTCGTAGCGGCGGGATGCAGCACCACGGAAACGGACGCGCCACCCGCCGCCGATCCGGCACCCGCGGCGAGTGGCGAGTTTCCGAGGACGATCACGTCCGGCTCGGACGGCGGCTCGGTCACCATCGACGCTGCTCCGCAGAAGATCGTGTCGCTGAGCCCGACCGCGACGGAGACGCTGTACGCCGTCGGGGCGGGCGACCAGGTGGTGGCCGTGGACGATCAATCGGACTTCCCCGCCGATGCTCCGAAGACAGGGTTGTCGGCGTTCACCCCGAGCCTCGAAGCGATCGTGGCGTACGACCCCGATCTGGTGATCGCCTCCACCGACCTGGGCCTCGTGACGTCGACACTGGCCGAGGCAGGCGTTCCGACGCTGGTGCTGCCTGCCGCGACGAGCATCGACGACGCTTACTCGCAGATCGAGCACGTCGCGGACGCCACCGGCCACGACGCCGACGGCGATGCCGTCGTCTCCCGGACTCGTGACCGGATCGATGCAGCCGTCGCGAGCGTCCCGACCCGCGAGGCGCCGCTGACGTACTTCCACGAACTCGACGACACGTTGTACACGGTGACGAGTGCGAGCTTCGTCGGGCAGATCTACGGTCTGTTCGGACTCACCAGCATCGCCGATGGTTCCGACGCCGGCGACTACCCGCAGCTCGCCGCCGAGGCCGTGATTACGTCGAACCCGGATGTGGTGTTTCTTGCCGACGCCCAATGCTGTGGCGTCACAGCCGCTTCCGTCTCGTCTCGACCGGGTTGGGGGTCGATGACCGCCGTCCGCGACGGCCGGATCTTCCCGATGGACGAGGACCTGTCGAGTCGATGGGGCCCGCGTATCGCAGACCAGGCAGAGGCCGTCGCTGCGGTGGTACAACAGATCCCTGCGTGAGCTATCGATGCCCGATACGAACCTCGTCCACGAATACATCTGTCGCCCAAAGCAAGCGAGACCTCATCTGGTCGGGCAGGGTAACCGTCAATTGGACGAGGTACTGATCGACGATGTGGTGGACCACGACATACCTAGTCCGAGCGAACAGCGTCCGACCGTCCCAGTCGTATCGACCCGCAATCGAAACGGACGGTAGACCGCAGAACGGGTCACGGTCGTAGCTGACGTCGATCCATTCCGGAAGTGCCCGGGAGTCGCCGAACCCACAAGCCAGCAGGGTCTGCGGATCGAGTGACCGCGTCAATTTTCCGGTCAAGACTGCCGCGTTGGGAACGAACCCGTCGACCGCATCTGCCGGAGAACACAGCACCGCGGTGGCGTGCGGAAACAGCTGCGCAGGAACGAGATCCCACCCCGGCAGCGCAGGGAGCTCCAGACCGAACCTTGCGCATTCGTCGAGATGTACGGGCGCGAGCTCGCCACCACGCTGTTGCAGAACGCCCTGCATCGATTGTTCCCGAGTTGTCACTGGACGTCCCGTCGACCCGACATCGACGCCGCTCGGTCTGCTTCGATGCGATCGAGGAATCGAGGCGGGCGCAGTAGCTCTCGCGCGTCGTCATGGGCAAGCTGCGCACGGCCCCAGGGATTGTCCCGACACCACTGCAGTACGGACAGCAGCGCGTTGGGCTCGACCTTCTTCTCGCACGCCATCAGGACCAGCACCTGATCCGTTCCACCGGCAGGGTCGCGATACACGACTCGGATGGTGGGGTACCAATGTGAATGCGATACCGCAGGATTCGGATGCGTCCGCGGCTGCAGCTCGACGATCCCGTCCCACGGGACAACCGTGATTGCAGTCGTGGCCTTCCATCCGCGGCGCCGGTAGATCTCCTCCACGAGGCCATCGGGATGCAGCGAAATGCGGGTCCGATTGACGACGAGCACACTCAGTGCGAAAAACAGCAGACATATCGGAGCGCCGAAGTGCGACATGACTACGACGCCCAGGTCGTGACGCGTTGTACTTACCCGTGCGTCTCCTCCCCAGTGGATGTAGGACAGGCCGGACACCAACGCGAATGCGAGTATTCCGCTGCGATACAACACGGTCCCCCGCCCCGGCACTGCCACGCCTCGGCCGACTCCGGCGACAGTCACCGGTCGCACGAACAGCGACAGCCGCGCAGACCCGATGCCGGACAACGCCACGGCCGCTGTGAGCGGTATCAGCACCGCGAGCACCAGGGGCGACACGAGGAGAACGGTCTCCCCAGAGAGCGTCCCGAACAGGAGAACCGGAGCCACAATCGTCGCGGCAAGGACTGCAGACGAAACCCCGAGAGCTACCAGCCAACCCAGGTGAACACTGCGCCACGTCCGCACCCACAATGGATACTTCTGTGCTACCAGGCTCTTACGCAGCACGTCCTCGGTCTGGGGCGTGCGATCGTCTCTGATCTCGCTCATTTTCCTGCCGCCTCGAACAACTTCTCCACGCCGTAGCTGACGACTTGGCCCAGAGCGATCCCGGCAGCGGCGCCGGCCACCGTGCCGGGCCCCGGAATAATGGAACCCGCCATGCCACCCACGGCTCCGAACGCCCAGGTCGTAATTGCTCCCGCGACTATCGGCGTCGCCTCGACGAACACGGCCTCGGCCGGGTTCACTCCCTCGTCGATTTTTCCCGCAATTCCGGGAATCGCACCGGCAACGACTCCGAAGACCCCGAGCCCGCGTCCGATGTTCTTGGCAACGTCGTCGACGGATTCGACACCGGGTACCTCCAGCGCCCGCCTCGTCACGGCGGCCATGCCTCCGACGACCGACGCCGCAATGGTCGACGGCCAGTCCGGCATCCAGGAGAACGACCCGTCCGGGTTCTCGACGAACTTTCCGGTGGGATTGTCGAGGGCGAGCGCGGTCAACCGCTCGGTGGGCTCGGCCAGCTGCTGCGCAGCGTCGAGAGCGACACTCTCGGCCTGGCGCAGAGCACTCTGGATGTCCTGGGTCAATTGATATGCTGCAGAACGGAGTTCGTCGGCTCGACGTGTCTTCTCTTCACCCAGGCTGTCTGGGATCAGCGCGATCATCCCTTCGGGATTCACCACACCGTCGGCCCGTACCGCGAACCCGCTCGTCGTAGCCGCGGACACCTGAGCCCGCACGTGCGCTTGGGCGGCCTCGACGATGTCGGCCGCACCTTCGAATGCGGCTCCGAGCGAGTCGATTTCACTGCAGACGGAGCTCATCCGGGAGCATTCGGCCACCACGCGATCGGCTGCGGCGCGTGCCGCCTCGCCGGTCCACGTCTCGGCCAGTGTGTCCTGCTCTTCCAAGACCCCGGTTCGTTGGCCGTTGACGCGTTCGACTATCTCGGCCAGTTCGATCATCGTCTTGCGCATCGACTGCGGCTCCCAGCCGGCGACGTGCGGCACGGTCGGGGTCATTTCGGCTGGTCCATCGCAGCGAGGCGGCGGGCAAGGTCGTCGTCGGTGATCTCGTAGTTCTGCGCGACACCACGGGCGATGTCCGCAACGCATTCGGCTCGGCCTGCCAGAGCGGCAACAGCTCCCGCAGCCGCTGCGGACGCTGCCGCACACGCTGCGCGAAAGTCGGTACCCTGCAGCGCATTCTCGGATGCTCGGAACGGGGCGAGGGTGTCCAACTCGGCGATCACCTCCCCCGTTCCCGACAGCACATTCGAGAACTGCCGCAGGATCACTGGATCCACATTCACTGTCATGACGCTCCCCCGAGTCGCACCGTATCGACGCCCGGTGAATCGGCGTCATCGGGTTTGACGCAGCGAGCCCGTTATCGGTTCCGTGCCGAAGCTAGGACCGCGACAGTTCCAGTCGCTCACGAAGCGGTGGTGGCACCAGCAGGTCGGGTGAGTCGTAGCCGGTCATGCGAATCCGGTTGACCGGGCCGTCGGTGCACCACTTCATCAATGCCAGAACGGCATTCGGCTCGGCTGCGAGCAAATGGATGCGAATCGCCATCCGGTCCGGTTGATCCAGCCGGTCGCGGGGACGCTCGATATCGAGCCCAGTCGCTCGGACGTACAGTACAGGCTCGGTGAACCCACTCCCCCGCTTCTCTGACGTTCGGTACGTCGAGGCCTCGTACTGCTCCACATCGTCCCAGCGCACGAGGATGTCGTGGGTGCGCGGAAAGAAGAACATGCACGACCGTCTGCGTCTGACAAATCCGTCCGCGAACAAACGCAGTTCGACGCTGCTGCGGAAGCCGAGCGTCGCCACCAGTACAACGATGGCAATTCCAGCAATCGGCATACCGGCCGCGCCGAACACGTCACTCTTCGACAGGGCGACCCCCATTCCTGACACCGAGATGGACGCGACCGTGATCAACCAGAGCTTGGCGGTCCGAGGCGGAATGGAGACGCCGCTACCGAGCGCGTGGTCCTCGACGCGCCGAACGAATCGGACGGGGATTCCCCATCGAATCACGTTGTCGTTGACGCCGATCCAAACGCAGGCCATGAGGGCAAGTAGAGCGATCGATCCGATCGTGTGCCCATTGTCGCCTCCTTGCACCTCGAGCCGTCCGCGATAGATCGCAATGGCTACCACTGCGACAATCGCGATGACGGCCTGCCACAGGCGGCCCAACGTGTTCGGCCAGTACGGGACCCAGATAGGTCGTTCTGCGTCGGTGTACTTCGTCTCACTCATGCATCCCCCACAGTCGGTATCAGGTATTGGACGCACCGGTGGTGCGATCGGTTCCCTGCTGCTCGGTTCGATGAGACGGGGATCCAACGCGTACCGTTGGCGCGGCTAACGACTTAGGAGGGCGATCGCAATGAACGGCCGTCGATTATCGTTCGCTGCCGCGGCCGGACTCGCGGCCGCGATGGGCGTCGGGCGGTTCGTGTTCACGCCGCTGCTACCGATCATGGTCGACGCGGCGGAGGTGACCCCGAGCAGCGGTGCCGTCATCGCAACCGCGAACTATGCCGGCTACCTCGTCGGCGCGATCGTGTTGTCGGTGCGCCCGTCGATCAATACGACGACGTCGTTCAGGCTGTGGACGCTCGTGCTCATCGCAAGCGAATTGGCGATGGCTGCAGTGCATTCCACCGCAACGTTTTCGGCGCTGCGGTTCCTGGCCGGCCTGGCGAGTGCCGCGGTGTTCATCGCCTGCGCGAGCACCGTCACCAAGCACAGAGCCGACGGTGCGTCACCAGGAATCGCGTTCGGCGGCGTCGGTGCAGGTATTGCAGCGTCGGGCATTCTGACGTTGCTCGCCGGACCACATCTGTCGTGGGAGGCGCTGTGGTTGTGCTCGGCGATACTGACCGCGGTGCTCGTCGCCCCGGCGTGGACGCTTCGGGTACACCCCGAGCCTGCAGGGCGGTCCGAGGCGGGCGAGGTGAACGCCGGAACCCGCACGGTGTGGCGGACATTGCTCGTCGCGTACTTCCTCGAGGGCCTCGGGTACATCGTCGTCGGCACATTCCTCGTTGCGGCGGTCAGTGGCCACGGCAGCACGTCGGTGGGTCCAGCGGTGTGGATCGTCGTGGGATTGGCTGCGGTGCCGGCGACGGTGCTGTGGCAAGGGGTTGCACGCCGAACCAGCCTGCGCAAAGCTCTGGTAGCAGCGTTCGCATTGCAGACCGTGGCCGCAGTACTTCCCGCCCTGACGGCGAACCCCGTCGCCGCCGCATTTTCGGCGCTGCTGTTCGGTGGCACGTTCATGGGCATCACGATGCTGACGATGACTACCGCACAGACGCTTCCCGTCGGCCGTACCGCGGCGACGCTGACGGCGGTCTACGGCGTCGGGCAGGTGGTGGGTCCATTGGTCGTCGCGCCGGCAATCGGGAACTCCTACTCGACTGCCTTCGCCATCGCGACCGGCGTGCTGGTGCTCGGAACCGTGGCTTCTGTGCGGATACTGCGGATGTCGGCGTAAGGCCACCCCCACATTCGGTTGGGTGCTGACGGGAAAAAGCCCACGTGACGAAGATCGCGTCCGCTGTGACCAGGGCCTTCACTCTTGACGGTTCACGCGTACCTACCCAGGATGTTTCGTACACCCTCGGCGCCGGGAAGGCGTCGAGAATGCGCACAGGGCACATCGACCCCGAGGCGCGCTACTACATCCGAGGAGAAAAACTATGTCCACCACAGTGGCCGATCAACTCGTTCGCGGACTCGTCGACGCCGGAGTCCGGCGCATCTACGGAATCGTCGGCGACAGTCTCAACCCGGTGGTCGACGCGGTGCGTCGTACCGGCGGATCGGCCAAGGGCGGCATCGACTGGATCCATGTTCGCCACGAGGAAGCCGCGGCGTTCGCGGCATCGGCGGACGCGCAGACCACCGGCACCCTCGCCGTGTGCGCCGGCTCCTGCGGACCGGGCAACCTGCACCTGATCAACGGGCTGTTCGACGCACACCGTTCCGGCGCACCGGTTCTCGCGATTGCATCCCACATTCCCAGCAGCGAGATCGGGTCGGGGTACTTCCAGGAGACGCACCCCGATCGCCTGTTCGTCGAATGCTCGCTGTACAACGAGTTCGTCTCCACCGCCGAGCAAGCACCGCGCGTCTTCCGCGCTGCGATCAACGCAGCGATCACCGGCGGCGGAGTATCGGTGGTGACGCTCCCCGGTGACATCGCCGAGCTGTCCGCCGCCGGCGCAATGGATCCCATCGCCATTCCGTCGACTCCCGTCGTCACTCCGCCCGCCGCCGACATCCAACAGCTGGCCGACGCCATCAACAATGCCGAGAAGGTCGCGATCTTCGCCGGCTACGGCGTCAAGGGTGCCCATGACGAGGTCGTCGCATTCGCCGACACCATCGGCGCTCCCGTCGGACATTCGTTGCGCGGCAAGGAGTTCATCCAGTACGACAACCCGTACGACGTCGGCATGACCGGCCTGCTCGGCTACGGAGCTGCGCACGCCGGTATCCACGACGCGGATCTGTTGATCCTGCTCGGCACCGACTTTCCGTACCAACAGTTTCTTCCCGAGGATGTCGCGACCGCGCAGATCGACATCGATCCGACCAAGTTGGGCCGCCGTACCTCGGTGAAGTACCCCATCCACGGAGACGTGAGTGCAACTCTGAACGCGTTGGCTCCGTTGGTCACTCGCAAGACCGATCGCCGCTACGCAGAGAAGTGGTTGGACAAGCACAACGACCTGATGGGCAAGACAGTCGGCGCGTACACCCGCAATGCCGAGAAGCTCGTGCCGATCCATCCCGAGTTCGCCGCGTCCGTGCTCGACGATCTGGCCGACGACGATGCCGTGTTCACCACCGACACCGGTATGTGCAACGTGTGGACCGCCCGATACATCAACCCCACCGGCAGAAGAGCTTTCGTCGCGTCGATGCTGCACGGCTCGATGGCCAACGCGCTACCGCACGCCATCGGGGCGCAGTTCGCGCACCCGGGCCGTCAGGTCGTCTCCATCTCGGGTGACGGTGGATTCTCGATGATGCTCTCCGAACTCCTCACCGTGGCGATGTACAAGTTGCCGGTGAAGATCGTCATGTTCGACAACTCGACCCTGGGCATGGTCAAGGCCGAGATGCTCGTCGACGGCCTCCCCGACTTCGGTGTAGACGTGCCACAGGTCGACTACACCGGAATCGCCAGGGCTGCGGGCATTCACGCGCAGCGCGTCGACCAGCCGGGTGATATTCGCGGCGCACTCGAAACCGCGTTCGCCACGGACGGGCCTGCCCTGGTGCAACTGATCACCGATCCGCTGGCACTGTCGGTGCCGCCGACCCTCACCGGCGAGCAGCTCAAGGGCTTCGCGCTCGCGATGAGCAAGGTGGTTCTCAACGGCGGTGTAGGAGAAGCAGTTCGGATGGCGAAGTCGAACCTGCGTAACGTTCCGCGCCCCTGATCCAGATACGGCACCGGTGGTACGGCCTGTACCACCGGTGCTGTCGTCTACCGGATCTTGTCCCACAGCTCTCTCTGCGCCGCACGAGGATCCTGCACCGAAGCCGACTCCTCGTCGAACGTCATGACCGTTCGCTCCGACCCGTACGGGGCCCAGCCCGGGTCGCCTGCCGTGACGAAGTCCACCCAGGCGCGGTGAGTCCGGTCGGCGAGTTTCTGCGGCGGGTTCGGCCCGAGGAGCAACCCTCCGGTGCCCTCGGCGAGGTTGTCGAAGACGAACGGGATCTCGATTGCGTGGCAGGCACCCAGCTTGCCCTCGTACGACGGTGACGGCCAGGCAAATTCGTACATATACGTCGCGGAACCCGAACGAGCCTCGGCAATACGGATGACAGGAATTCGGAAGAACCAGTCGGTCATCGCGGCCATCATGACCTCACCTGCGGTTGCGTCGGGTGTGTCGGCGCGGTAGAGCTCTAGCACTCGGTCTGCGTCGGCGCCCATGCCCGCCATGGCCATGCGCAGCAGATTCTCGTCGATGTGCCGGAACACCCCGCTGGGTACGAAGAACAGCGCATGTTCGTCGGAGTTGGATCCGACCATGATCTCGACGTCTGTGGTGGAGCCGGCGGCGATCGCATCGATCGGTCGGGCCGGCACCACGTCCCCGTCGATGTGCGGTTCGTACGCCATGACGTTGAGGACCAGCTCGCCCCACAGACGCGGATCGGGTTGCTTGGCAATACGATTCGACAGCTCGGTCTGTGCGGCCGTCAAGTCCGCCACCGGCACCGAACCGAAACCGTCGACGGTGGGTTCAACACCGAGGTCCGACGCCAACGCCGCGGTCACCTTTTTCGCGGTCTCCTCCGTCAGCACATGGTGCCCGCCGCCGCTCTGCAGGATGGCGCGGCGGAACAGCCCCTTCGCGCGTGGCATCGACAGCAGCGTGCCCACACTCATCGCGCCCGCCGACTCCCCCGCAATCGTCACCTGAGCGGGGTCGCCGCCGAACGCCGTAATGTTGGCGGCCACCCATTCGAGCGCCGCAACCTGATCCAGCAGACCGCGGTTGGCGGGCGCTCCGTCGATCGCCAGGAATCCGTCGACGCCCAATCGGTAGTTGATGGTGACGCACACGATTCCGTCGCGGGCGAACGCGGTGCCGTCGTACGTGGGTACCGCGCCGCTGCCGTTGGTGAACGAACCACCGTGAATCCATACCAGTACCGGCAAGCCCGCAGCCTCGACGTCGGGCGTCCAGACATTCAAGTTCAGGCAATCGTCTCCGTCGATCGCCACCTCGGACAGAATCTGGTCGATCGGGCTGGGAAATCCGGGCTTGGGAGCCGTCGGGCCGAATTCGGTGGCCTGCCGGACGCCCTCCCACGACTCGGGTTGCTGTGGTGCCTGAAAGCGGTGTGCACCGAAGGGCGGTGCTGCGTACGGGATTCCCTTGAAGGCGCTCACCCCCGCAACTGTGCGACCACTGAGTTTCCCTTGCGCGACCTCTACGACCGGGTTCATCGGTTCCTTTCGGTTTCGAACGTGAGAACTCCATAGTGCACGCCCGGCCCACGTCGTCGACTCCGGTTGCGGTTATTCTCGACGGACCGCCCAAACCGGACATCGCGATCCGGAACTCGACCGTTTCGGAAGGCTCCACGATGGCCATCGACTACACCCGCAAGCCCTCCCAGCCAGCCCAGCCCGCCGCGTCGGTCAACCTGAGCAAGGTGACGCTGTCCAAGGCGTCGCCCACCATCAGTTTGACCAAGTCCGGTGAGAAGCAGGGGTCGATGCGGGTGAATCTCAACTGGTCGAGCGGGGCACCTGCCGCGCAACCGAAGAAGAAGGGCTTTCTGGCGAAGCTGGCCGCCGCGTCGTACGGCACCGGAGGGGTCGACCTCGACCTCGGCTGCCTCTACGAGCTGCGCGACGGTTCCAAGGGCGTCGTTCAGGCACTGGGAAACAGCTTCGGGTCGTTGCAGCAGCCGCCGTTCATCGCGCTCGACGGCGACGACCGCTCGGGCTCGGTCAGCGGCGGAGAGAACATGCACATCAATCTCGCCGACCCCGACAAATTCACGCGCATTCTGATCTTCGCGATGATTTACGACGGCGCGCCCAACTGGGCTGCGGTCGACGGCGTGGTGACCCTGTACCCCACCAGCGGTCCACAGGTGGAGGTTCGCCTGGACTCGGCCGAGAACTCGGCACGGATCTGCTCGATCGCGTTGCTGCAGAACACGTCCGCCGGGATCACCGTGACGCGCGAGGTGGAGTACATCCAGGGCAGCCAAGCCGATCTCGACAAGAAGTACGGCTGGGGAATGGAGTGGGCTGCCGGCCGAAAGTGACCTAGGACGCTGGTTTCGGTTGCGGCGGAACCATTTCCAGTCGCACACCGATCAAGCGAACCTCTCGACTGTGGTCGAGCCGGTCCACCAGGGCCACCGCGGCCGACGTGAGAGTCGCTGCATCGAAGGTTGGCGGGCCCGCGATCGGCGCGCTGACGGTATGCGTCTCGAACGGGGCATACCGGATCTTCAATGCTGCGCGGACCGCAGGTCGGTTCTCGCTTTCGATGTCTGCGAGCACCTTCGACGTCAAATTCGCGACCTCGTCCCTGATCACGGTCCAGTCGGCGACGTTGGTCTGGAACGTGACTTCCCGACTATGAGATCGCGCGACCCACGGTTCGGATGTCACCGGGGACAGCTCGATCCCCCTACCTTTCGTACCGAGCCACGGCCCGATCTTCGGCCCGAACGCCGCGGCAAGGTCTGCGTCGTCCGCATCGGCCAATTCACGGACGGTGGTGATACCGAGTGCAGCAAGCCGGGTGGAGATCTTCTTGCCGATTCCCCACAGCGCATCGGTGCCGCGCTCTCCCATCACCTCGTACCAATTGTCCTGGGTGAGTTGGTAGATACCCTGAGGCTTGTCGAAATCGGTGGCGATCTTCGCTCGAAGCTTGTTGTCCCCGATCCCGACCGAGCAATGCAGCCCGGTCGCATCGAACACCGCGTCGTGCACGGTCCTGGCGAATGTCCTCGGATCGTCGGTCTCGACGCCCAGGAAGGCCTCGTCCCAGCCGATCACCTCCACCACCACCCTGAGGGAACGCAACGTGTCCATCACCGTCGCCGACGCCTCGTCGTATGCCGGCTTGTCGACGGGAAGAAAGACGGCGTCGGGAATCTTCTTCGCTGCGATCCGCAGCGGCATTCCGGATCCGACGCCCTTCGCCCGCGCCTCGTAGGACGCCGTCGACACCACCCCACGCTCGGTCGGATCTCCCCTGCCGCCGACCACGACGGCTTTGCCCACGAGGTCGGGGTTCCTCAGCACCTCGACCGCTGCGATGAATTGGTCGAGATCGACGTGCAGTACCCAGCGCCGCCGAGTGGCATCGGTCGACGCATGCTCGGCCGTGGTGGTCCCGGTCATGGTCACCAGTGTGCCCGTGGTGTCTCATGGCGCAATGACGAAATCGATATCTCGGACCATCGGCCGGATCGTGCTGGGAGCATTTCTCGTCTTCGCCGGTCTGAGCCATCTGTTCTGGGCACGCAGCACCTTCGCGGCCCAGGTACCGACATGGATGCCCGTCGACACCGACTTCGTCGTCCTGGCTTCGGGCGTCGTCGAGATCGTTCTCGGTCTTGCTCTCCTGTTCTGGACTGCTCGCTCAGCACTCGTGGGATGGGTGGTGGCCGCCTTCTTCGTCGCCGTCTTCCCAGGAAACATCTCTCAATTCGTCACGCACACCGACGCGTTCGGTCTCGACTCGGATGCCGCACGCGGCATCCGACTGCTGTTCCAACCCCTTCTGATCGTGTGGGCGCTGTGGTGCACCGGTGCCTGGGCACAATGGCGCGCCTCGAATGAGGGTCGCAGCCAGCGTCACTGAGCGGAGCTGTGCCCGGCGGGAACGATGCCGTGGTGTAACAGAGCCACGTCGGGATGTGCGCGCGTACGGGATTTCCAGGCGTTCGCCCCGTAGGTGTCGTAGATGGGGTTGGCGGGATCGTCCTCGACGCCACGTGAGTGCCGTGCCAGTTCCGGTGGCAGCGTGATGATCGGTACGACGGCATCGAGTGCGGGACTGAGGAAGTACGGCACCGATACCCGGTCGGTACCCGGCCCGGGGGCGATCACCCGATGCCGCGTCGCGCGGAGGTAGCCGCCCGTCGCCACTTCCAACAGCTCGCCGATGTTGACGATGAATGCGCCCTCCAGAGGCGGCACATCGACCCAGGTATCCGTGGTCGTCTCCACCTGCAACCCGGCCGAGTCGGGTTCGACCACGAGCAGCGTCAACACCCCAGAATCCTTGTGCGCACCCACACCCTGTGAGTGATCCGGCGTCCCCGGGTAGCGCACGACTTTCATCAACGTTGCCGGCGCGGTGCCGAACGCGTCGTCGAACACGTGCTCGTCCGCGCCGAGAGAGGCCGCCCAATGTCGGAGCAGCGCGAGTCCGATCTGCGACACCGATCGCTCCCACTGCTCGAACGTCTCGCGGAAGCCCTCGGGTTCGGACGGCCACAGGTTCGGTCCTTGCAGATTCCAGTAGCCCTGCGCATGCTCGATCGCCGGCCGCTCGGGACCGATGTCGATCTGCTCGCGCCAATCGACCCGACCGTTGGTCAGCTCGCCGCCCACTCGCGAATAGCCGCGAAAGTGTGGGCTCTTCAGTTGACTGATCTCGTCCTTGACGGCGTCGGGCACCGCGAAGAATGCCCGCGCCGAACGCAACACGTCGGCCATCCGGTCGGTGCCGATGCCGTGTCCGACGAGGTAGAAGAAACCCGAATCGTGGGCGGCCTCTCGCAGAGCCTGTCGGAAGGTCTGTGGGTCGTCTTCGGACGACTCGAGATCGAGAACAGGGAGCATGACCCGATTGTCCTCCGCACCTGACGCGTCGGCCAGCAGTGTTGAGATTCGATGAATCTCCGTGCCCGGATGCCAGACTGGACGCCATGAGCCCGGAAGCACTCGACATCACCGTCGTCGGTCACGGCGAGGTGACCTACCCACCCGAACATTGCACGTTGTCCCTGACGGTGCGTACCGACGGCCGCAGCGCCGAGTCCGCGTCGGAGCCTGCGGGGCAACTCGTACGTGAGCTCACTCGCCTCATCGAACCCCTTTACAACAGTGAACACGGGCCGATCGATCGATGGACCATCGATCAGGTTCGGCGTTCCCGTCACCGCCCGTTCAATCAGGACGGCGAACAACTTCCGTACGTCTATCAGGCCGAAGCGTCCGTCGAAGTGAAGTTCAGCCAACTCGACCTGGTGGATGCCTTCGTGTACGCGGCATCCGCACTCGACGGGGTCTCGATCGACCACTTCGACTGGGACCTCACCGAACCGAGCAGGAAAGCCCACACCCATGAGGTCCGCGAACGTGCAGTGCAGGATGCTGTGTCCAAGGCAGAGGCCTATGCGTCGAGCCTGGGAAGGGTGAATGTGACGGCCGTGGCCGTTGCCGATCCCGGACTGCTGACGGGGTCTGCCGAACGCGGCGTCACCGAGCCGTCCCACCGCATGCTTGCCGCACAATCCGGGCCCGCCGCGTTCGCCCTGAAGCCCGAGAACATCACGATCTCCGCCAGCGTGCACGCCAGATTCACCGCCTCCTGACGTGGCGCGCCTACCCTTGAGTACATGAACCGCGACGATGCCCGACGCCTCTGGCCCCGGCCACCGCTGTTGCCTCGTCCGATTCTGATGGACCAGCGGTGGGAACGACTCGTCTTCCTGCATTGGCGAGTACCGAGTTCGGTCGTAGCGCCGCTGTTACCGGACGGGTGCGTACCGGACGAGTTCGACGGTTCGTCGTGGGTCGGTCTCATCGGGTTCCACATGGTCGGCGCTGGTCTCGGATATCGGCACCCGGTGCCGTACTTCGGGACCTTCGGCGAGATCAATGTACGGCTGTACTCGATCGACGCAGAAGGCCGACACGGTGTCGTCTTTCGCTCCCTCGAGGCGACCCGACTCGCAGTCGTCGTGGGCACCAATGCCGCACGTATCCCCTACCGGTGGGCATCGATCGATATCGACGACGACAAGCGAGCAATTTCCTACCGAAGCCGGCGGCTGGCACCGCCGAAACGCGGTGCGACGACGGACTTCGGCATCGTCCGGGGCACACGCGACATGTCCGACGACCCGCTGGCGGTCTTCCTCACCGCACGGTGGGGACTGCACACCGCGCTGGGCGGACGCCTGCTGTACGTGCCGAACGTGCATCGACATTGGGCCCTGGTGGACGCGGAACTGACCCACTGCTCGGATCAGTTGGTTGAGGCTGCGGGTCTACCGGGGGTCTGTACTCGAACACCCGACTCGGTGCTGTACTCGGACGGGGTCGCAACTCAGTTCGGCAAGCCCTATGTGGTGCGTGGTCGGTAGAAGATGACGTGCCCCGACGACAACTCGACGACCCAGTCCCCGCCCGCGTCGGAACTAGCAGTAACGCTCTCCCGAAGCACCAAGTAACCCGCGTCGAGCGGTAGATCGAAATTCAGGCGAGTTCCGTCGGAGAATTCTACGGAAGCATCGTCGCCGGTAGATATCCGAACGACGGTCGCACCGATCGAGGGCAGACCCTCCCGAATGGATACTTCGTCGCTCCGGTGCGGCGGTGCCGGCCACGATTCGACGGTGGCCCCGGCACCACACAGCACGGTCGACCCGTCGGCCGCACAGAATTCCCACGACTCGACCTCGGGTCGTGGATGAGCCACAACTCGCGTCCGTCCGTCGAAAGTCAGACGGAGAACTCCGGATTCGTCGAAGTCGGCATCATCGCAGACCAGACCGAGTAACACGGCGAACGCCCTGAGTCCCTCGAATTGATTGTCTTCGTCGACGACGAGATCATCGACAACGACTTCACTGAACGCGACTGTGGCACCGCTGTCGAATTCGATGGTCAGATCGAAATCGAGCAGAACCTTGTGGACGCGCTGTCCGTCGACGGGAAGTTTCATCGAACACGACTGTGCCACACGAATCCAGCGCGGTACACAATGCGCACGCGTTCTTTCGATTGAGTTGTGTGAGTGTTGGTTTCGAATGCAAAATGCCCCTGACCACGGGTGGTCAGGGGCATTTCGGGATGTTGTGTTCGGCGGTGTCCTACTCTCCCACACCCTGTCGAGTGCAGTACCATCGGCGCTGGAGGGCTTAGCT
>NZ_BNHJ02000006.1:0-79144 GCF_014905595.1 Rhodococcus sp. NKCM2511
GCTAAGCCCTCCAGCGCCGATGGTACTGCACTCGACAGGGTGTGGGAGAGTAGGACACCGCCGAACACAACATCCCAGAATGCCCCTGACCACTCCTGGTCAGGGGCATTTTGCATTCGAAACCACTATCCACACAACAGTATTCACCGCTCGCGCTGCTGAACGCGCAGGCATCGACACCTGCACCCCCAGTCCCATCATCGCCATACGGACCGCCCGTCCAGCCACACCCGGTCGCACACGCGAGCGCACTCGCCGGACGCGAGCAGAACAGCGACACCAGACTGCACGCACCCGACAAACGCGCGCGCATTCGCATAGCACCAGAGGTGCCGGCACCACGTCGCCTCCGGCAGTGCCGGACGTTCACTCGCAACACCCACCCCCCATCGCATACGCGAGCGCATCGCGCAGACAAAGGGGATCGGTGATCCCCAACCGTGTCGCCCGCTGCGGCGCGCCACCCCACCCCGTTCGCACACGCGAGCGCGTTCGCCACACACGAGCAGAACAGCGACACCAGACTGCGCGTACCTGACAAACGCGCGCGCGTTTGCGTATACCTGGAAGGTCTACCGACGGATCGAATCGGAGTAGTCGGGCCACACTCCACCACTCGTTCGAGTGCGCCCCTGGAACGCCCAGCTGCACAACAATTCTCGAGCGCCGAATTTAATCAGTGGAGTTCGATGCCTCGGCAGTGCATGATCGTCGTACGGGTACATCGCATCGATCGTGGAGGTGGACAATGGCAGCAAATTTCGAGCTCGCAGGCCGGGGCGTCGTCTACACGCGATCCGCGGCTATTGCCGATCACGCTCTCTGAGTAGAGCTTTCGCGCATCGAGGCCGATGAGCCTCGACAACGACGCGTCGACTATTTTGCGCGGCACGGCTGTGCTCCGTGTGAGGCGTCCATTCTTTCTGTAGGAGAACAGATGTACTACGAACATGTCTCGAGTGAACATCGACAACGGGTTGCCCGGGGTGTCGAGAACTACGAACGGCGTCGGGTAGCAGCCGAGCGGGCTGCGGAAAGTGTTGCGGCACAAGAACGAATCGAACCCGTTCAGGAATCGGTCGGGAAAACCACTGGGAACGACGAGGGAACACCCGGAAACGGTAACAGTTCTGAATCCGGTACCGGGTCCGGATTCGTCTCGGCAAATCGCTGACCGGTCAACGTTTGACCAGATGTGCATATCGATCGCCGGCTGCGTCGATGAAGTCGCGCACGAACCAGCACGCAGGGACCACTTCGAGGCCCTGTGTGCTGGTGTCGTCGAGAGCGTATTCGGTGAGCGCGGCGGCCAGCCCTCGGCCGCGGAACCGAGGCACTGTCACGGTGTGGTGGAAGGTTCGGACGCCGTTCGACTCGAAGTACTCGGAGTACCCGGCCGGCTCGGAGTCGACGTGAATCTCGAATCGGTGGGCGGCGGTGTCATGGGTGATCGTCACCGGCATTGCGGTACCTCCTGGCAGTGTTCGATGTCTCCACGGTAACCGGCAGCCGAACGGCGATCTTTCGGTAGTTACTCGAGCACGCATCGACGCAGTAGGCTGAGGGAAACCGAGTCGTGCGAGCGCCACCCGTCGCAACACCTCTCTTCATAAGTACGGGGCGCTCGAGGCTTAAGGCGGCAAACCGTGGAAGACACATCCGACCGGGGAATCAAGGCTTTCATCAGAACCGTCGCGCAGCGCGGTGGACGCGCGGAGCGTCTGACCACCTCGCGTCGTAATCCCGTTCAGGTCTGGTCGATGGACGGTAAGTCCTCGTGCATCGTGCGGGTGCGATCGAAGGTGACGGGCGACTGGAAAGCCCGCAGACAGGACGAGTCGCTCGAGAGCGACGACACGGGGTCGTCGTACTGGGTGTTCGTGGACCTGGCAACCGAGGAACCGCGGTTCTACATGGTGTCCTCCGAGGAGATGGCGTCGGATATTCGTGGAGAAGTGGATCTGTGGGTACAGGATTCGCCGCTGCGGACGCGAACCGGGCATCACGCCATTGCAGTCGACAGGGTGGCTCACGGCAGTGAGCGCTGGGAACTGCTGGGACTGAGCGCCACCCTGGACACGTCCGTCGACGTCGGACCCGAGCAGACGTGGGTTCGCACGCCCAGGGTCAAAGCAACGCGGAAGTCCAAGGTCGTCGTCGAAGAAGAAGTGATCGACAACCGGGTACGGGTGGTGGCCGATTGCGAGGGATACCGGCTCAGCGGGCGATTCGACCCGCAGACTCAGCGCCTGGAAATCACGGCCGGGCCGATGGAGGGTCGACGCTTCGACAACCCGTCCGTCGCCGCCAGTGCCGTCGCCACGCACATCAGCGGAGATGTCGAGGAGCGGGACGGCTGGCAGTTCTGGCAGTTGGACACTCCCGATCGCGCCCCTCTCGGTTCCTTTCAGTAAGAACTAGCAGGTGAACGCGGTGATTTTGTGAGCTTTCACCAACTTCGCGCAACGTGCGGAAACCGTCGAAGTGTCTGATTAACCTGGCGCTTGTACGACGAGCTCCCTGTTTCAATCGCTGGGTCGAATCGATGCTCGAGAGTTCGTCTGTGCATCGGGTTTCGGGTCTCAGCGAGCTCGACGGTCGACAGTGCGAGGGGTGCTGTCGACCGTGGGGAGAGGTATTCACCATGGAGCAGTCATACCGAGCGGCATCCGCTCATTCGTCCCGCTTCCTTTTTCTCATCGCACAGTTCGTCGACCGGAGAATTCCGGCGGAATTCTTCTCGACGCAGTTTCGAGAACTTCAGAACACGCGGGTGACGTACCTCGATGCAGAGGTGTCGTCGGTGATCGGGATGCTGTCGGTCGACGTCGGGGCGTATCTGGGAGACGTCGACCTTCGCGGCGTGGACTACATCGATGCGGAACAGCTGTGGCGTGCAGCCGGCCACGCGTTTCGTGACCTCATGACATTGCAGTCCGAGCAGTTCGAGCGCGAGGCCGGCTGATCGGCCGCCGCAGCCCGTCAGCGAAATCGATCACGGTGTCGCAGAAGGTCTTCCAGCCGGAAGCGTCGGTGGGTGCCACGCATTTCGATCGGTAGGTCTCCGGCGTCGGCCAAGCGCCGAACGTAGGTGTCGGAGACACCGAGTACCTCTGCCGCTTGCGAGGTCGTCAGCAGTTCTTCGACGGTTCCGATGGCCACAGCCCTGGCGGTGGCCAGCTGGGTGAGCAGTTCGAGCACCGCAGCGCGCGCGGAGTCGTCCAGGTCCACCGACACTCCGCCGAGACGGACATCGACGTCCGTGTCCGTGTTCTCGTGCAGTGCCGTCGTGATTCGTGCGGCGGAGCGCGAACTCAGCGCGCGGGTGACGAATCGGAAGTCCATCCGACCAGGATAGGAGCGTCCGGTTCGCCTAGGCTCGGGACACCCACCATCCGAGGAGTGTTTCAGTGCCGCAGTTGTTGCACCTGGATTCGTCTGCCGACCTGTCCCGTTCGATCAGCCGTCGGGTGACAGCCCACTTCTCGGACGCGTGGCACACCATCGGAACCGATCATTCGGTGATTCGCCGTGATCTGCACGTCAATGCATTGCCACATCTGCCGACCTCGGCACTGCATTGGGCACCGCACCTGCGGACTGCCGACGAGACCGTGGACGCGGCAGCCGAGGCTCTTCAAGTCGAGCTGATCGAGGAACTGATCTCCGCGGACGTCGTACTGATCGGTGCGCCGATGTACAACTGGTCGATCCCGTCGACGCTGAAGGCGTGGATCGACTACGTGCACGTTCCCGGCATCACGGTGCCGTTCGACGGCGACACAGCACCACTCGTCGGCAAGCCTGCGGTTGTGGTCACCAGTCGGGGGAACGAGTACACCCCGGGCTCGGAGGCAGCGTCGATCGACCACACCACGGGGCAGCTGCGGCAGGTTCTCGGTGCCGCACTGGGCATGGACGTGCATTTCGTCCCGATCGACCTGACCCTTGCCGAGCGGGTTGCCGGTCTGGCACCGAAGATTCCGCAGGCTCGGGCCAGCCTCGACGCGGCATTCTCGGCCGTCGACGAGCTCGCGCGGCGTCTGGGCACGATCTCGCCCGTGTGAGAGCCGAGTAGCCTGTCAGGGTGCAACCGAACGGCCCTGGTAGCGGCATCGAACGTGGACCGGGACGCCACCGGTTGGCGCGTCCGTCCGGCGACCACGCTGTTGCGCTGCGGATCGGCCGAGTGCTCGTTGCGACGGCGGCGGTGGCGTCCGTTGCAGTCAGTGGCGTCGGATTCGCGGTGTACCGGGAGGCAACCACCGGACTGACCACCTCCGATGCGCTCGACGGTATCGCGAACAACGATCCGGATGTCAACGGTGCCGACACCAACATTCTGCTGATCGGGCTCGACAGTCGTAAGGACATGGACGGCAACGATCTGCCGGCCGCGTTCGTCACCGACACCCTGCATGCCGGTGACAGCGACGTCGGGGGATACAACACCAATACGCTTCTGCTGGTGCATCTTCCGGCCGGCGGTGGACGAGCGACAGCGCTGTCGATACCGCGCGACGACTACGTCGACGTTCCCGGGTACGGCAAGCGCAAGATCAAGGAGGCCTACGGGCTCGCCAAGGCCGATGCCGACACCCAATTGCTCGACGAGGGTGTCACCGACGCGGCCGAGCGTGAGCGTCGAGCACGCGAGGCGGGGCGCCGCTCCACGCTGACGGCCGTTCGCGATCTCCTCGATGTGCCCATCGACCATTTCGCCGAAGTCAATCTTCTGGGCTTCTACGACGTGGCGACGGCAGTCGGCCCGATCCAGGTCTGCCTGAACAACCCGGTGCACGATACGTACTCGGGTGCGGACTTCCCTGCGGGTGCGCAGGAATTGAGCGCGACTCAGGCGTTGTCCTTCGTGCGTCAACGGCACGGACTCGACAACGGTGACCTCGACAGAACCAAGCGGCAGCAGGCGTTCGTGGCCGGGGTGATGGCCAAGCTCAGCGCATCCGGCGTGCTGGCGAACATCAGCGAATTGCGTGCGCTGATCGCGGGAACCAAGAACGACATCGTCATCGACGCAGGCCTCGACCCGATCGGCCTTGCCGGGGGAGCCGGTGCCGTCATGAAGGGTGATATCGACTTCTACACGCTGCCGATCACGGGCTACGACACCGTTGACGGTCAGGACGTCAATCTCGTCGACGTCGACGCCATCAGAGCCGAGGCAGCGCGATTGATCGGTCCCGCGCAGCCGGCACCCGCAGCCCTCGATCCGACGTCGGATCCGGCACCACCACCGCTCGAGGTAGCCATACCCGAGCCGTCCCAGGATCTACCGGCCGCCCCGGATCAGGGTGTGCACAGCAACGGCGGCATCCCCTGCGTCGACTGATCCCTGCATCGACTCGGTCAATGGTTCGGCGTGCTCGACAGAACATCCATCAACTGCTTCTCGACGGCGGCGAACTGTGGCGTCGTCACGATCTCGAGCTCCCGGGGTCGAGGCAGCGGTACGTCGACCTGCCGTCGAACGTGGGCGGGTCGTGGCGAGAGGACCACCACCCGATCGGACAGGTAGACCGCCTCGCGGATGTCGTGGGTGATCATCAGCACCGTCCACCTGAACTCCGACCAGACCTGCTGCAGCCAGGCCTGCATGTCACTACGGGTCAACGAGTCCAATGCCCCGAAGGGCTCGTCCAACAGCAACACCGACCGTCCCTGCACCACGGTGCGCAGCAGTGCTGCTCGTTGCCGCATGCCCCCGGACAGTTCGGACGGGCGAGCGGACTCGTACCCGTCGAGACCGAACACCGGGAACAACTCGCGTGCCCGCGCTCGTGCCTCCTTCTTGGCGACGCCTTGTACTTCGAGGCCGAGCGAGGTGTTGTCGAGCACCGATCGCCACGGGAACAACAGGTCCTTCTGCGGCATGTACGCGCACGGCGGAACTCGGACCGAGCCCGAATCGGGTGTATCGAGGCCGGCGAGCATGTTGAACACCGTGCTCTTGCCCGACCCGCTCGGACCGATGATCGACACGAATTCACCGGGCCGGACTCCGAACGACACGTCGTCGAGTACCGGTTTTCCGCCGAACGATTTTCTCAGGGCCGAGATGTCGATGCTGTGCTCGACGTCAGACATTGTGGGCTCGAGTTCAGACATTGTGGCCCGCCGACCCCTGACGTGCCCACGGGGCGACGACGCGTTCGACCACGAACGTCGAGACGAACAGGAGCACGCTGATCACCGCGGTGACGGCAACGGCTGCAAGTACCAGGTCGGTACGGAACGAATTCTTCTGCTGACTCATGTAGATACCGAGTCCTGCGGTGGCTCCGGCGTATTCGGCAAAGATTGCGCCGACGACGGCGTAGGTGATGCCGATGCGAAGCGAGGTGAAGAACCGAGGAAGTGCCGACGGCAGCCGTACGTACCGGAACTGCTGCCAGCGGCCGGCCCCCATGGTGGCCAGGAGGGCTCGCGCGTCGCGATCTGCGGCGGCGAACCCTTCGATGAGCCCGATGGCCATGGGAAAGAACGTTGCCAGTGCGATCACGAGAATCTTCGGCAACAGTCCGAACCCGAACCAGATGATGAGCAGCGGTGCGATGGCGATGATCGGCAGTGTCTGCGAGACGACGAACAAGGGTACGAACGCACGGCGCAGCCACGGCGAGAAGTCCACGGCGATGGCGAGCAGCCAGGCCAGCACGAGAGAGACCGCGAACCCGACGAGTGTCACCTGCAGTGTCGCTGCGGCATTCTCGGCAATCGCCTCGCGTTGGGCCCAGCCCTGCGTGAGAACGCGGCCGGGGGAGGGCAGTACCTGTGGCCTGATGCCGCTGACCTCGACATAGATCTGCCACACCGCGATCGACAGGACGACGACGGTCACCGCGGGCCATGCCCACCGCAACGAAGCTCGGACACCGCTGAGCGAGAACGTATCTCGCTCGGCGGTCACCGGCTCATCGATCGCCGAGGTAGTCATCGGTGAAATAGGTGGACCAGTCCGGTTCGGCGCTCAGCGGTGCACCGTTCTGATCGGTGAGTACCCCGCTGTCGTAGAGAAACTTCGAGTACGCGGTCCACGTGTCGATACTCTGTCGTCCGACCTCGCCCGCGGAATCCTTCATGTACTTCTCTGCGAGCATCTTCTGACTCTCGAACACCAACGATTCGTCGGTGAACGTACCGGGATTGGCGTCGATCAGATCCTGAGCCGCCTTGTCCGGATCGTCCGCTGCGAGTTGGTAGCCACGCTGCAGCGCCTGCACGAACTTCTTCGCCTCGTCCGGATGCGCAGCCAGCCACGGCTCGTTCCCGCTGATGGTGATGGCGTAGGCGTCGGGGAACCCGTAATCGGTGTAGTCGAAGTACTTCATCGGCGTTCCGCTGTGCTCTGCCTCGATGCCCTCCCATGCGAGGTAGGACACGGTGAAGTCCGCAGTGCCGGAGTACACCGCCTCGTAGGCAGATGTGCCGAGTACGACGGTCTCGTATTCGCCTGTGCCACCGTCGTTCTCGATGACCTGCCGGAGTCCGGCCTGCTCGCCGGATTCACCGAAACCGGCGTAGACCTTGCCGTCGAGTGCGCGTGGGCTCGCGATGTCGTCGCGATCCGCACGCACTCCGATGCCGGTGGCCCAGTGCTGCAGTGGTGCGAGGACGGACACGGTCCGGGCGCCGGCGGATCTCGCGAAGACCGTCGAACTCTGGGTGCTGATACCGAATTCGGCGTTGCCTGCATCGACGAGCGTGTCCGCGGCGGTGTTGTTGTACGGCAGTACTTCCACATCGAGCCCGGCGTCGGCGAAGTAACCCTCCTGAAGGGCGACGTAGAGGCCGGTGTGATTGGTGTTGGGAGTCCAGTCGAGGGCGAAACGGATGGTGTCGGAATCCGTCGACTGCGAGCAGCCGGCCATCACCGTGGTCGCGAGGACTGTCGCCACCATCACCGTGAGCAATCGAGACGTTCTCATGCGTGCACCGCGCTCTCGGTCGATGGCCACGGAGTGGGGTGTAATGCGCTGTCCCAGAACATCAATTCGTACCTCGACGCAACGACGAAGGCGTCGATCATCTGCTCACGCTGCAGTTCCGTCGCAGAGTCGGCCGCGTCGTCGACGAAGCCCTTGGCGGCATCGACGATGGCATGGAATTCGGGTGCGTCGTAGTTGGCCACCCACTGTGCGTAGGGATGACCGGGATCGCGTGCGAGCACGGCTTTCGCCGCTCCGGCGAGCGAGCGGCCGACGTCGGCGTAGATCCAGAAGCACGGCAGAACAGCTGCCGCCGCAACGGGATACGGCTCGGTCGCGGCGACGGCCGTCAGGTAGGAGGTGTAGCCGAGGCATGCCGGTGAAGGCGTCGGCGTCTCGGTGGAGGGCGGAAGAACGTCTCCGGTGAGCATGGCCTCGTGCGAGGCGGCCTCGTCCATCGCGCTCGCTGCAGCGCCGGCCCAGAAGGCTCCGGCCACCGGTGTCGGCGCGTGCGCTGCCAGCAGGGACAGCGACTTCACGTAGCCACCGAGATACAGCGAATCCTGTTCCAGATATCGACGGAACGCGTCGAGGGGAAGGGTTCCCGCACCGAGTCGGCGGAGGAATTCTAGATCGTCGATCGCGCGTCTGATGTGCGCGGATGCGTCCCAGAGTCGATCGGTGAAGCGGACCGGGTCCGCAGATACAACAGGCGTCATCGCCTTGACATCCCTTCGTCAGTATTACCTGCATCAGGTTCGGCGGGTTTGATCTCAGCATCCGCATCGGCGGACACACCCCGTGTCAGAACGTCAGTGACAGTAACACCGGTCACGATCTGCCGGTGTTACTGCCCCTTCACCTCGGTCTGGGTCTAGCCCAGCATGTCCTCGAGCTCCATGCCCTTGGTCTCACGGATGTTGGACTTGACGAAGAGGAACGACAGCGCAGCGAAGAGCGCGAAGCCGGCGTAGATGACCCACAATCCGACGGACGACGTCAGTGGTGGGAAGGCAAGCGTGACAGCGAAGTTGGCGATCCAGTTCGCAGCCGTACCGATACCGAGAGCCATGGCACGCATCCGGTTGGGGAACATCTCGCCGAGCATGACCCACATGATCGGCCCCCAGGTCGATGCGAAGAAGATGACGAAAAGATTCGCCCCGACCAACGCGATCGCACCCCACGGCGACGGCAGACTGACCTCGTCGCCGCTGCCGGTCGCCTGCGAGAAGGCGACGGATGCCATGACGAGTCCCACGAACATTCCGATGGACCCCGCCATCAGCAGCTTGCGCCTGCCGATGCGATCGACGAACAGAATCGCCACGAACGTCATGGCCACGTTGATGACCGCGGTGATGACCGAGGTGGTGAAAGACTGGTCCTCGGTGAACCCGACCGACCGCCACAGCGTCGTCGAGTAGTAGAAGATCGCATTGATGCCGACGAGCTGTTGCAGGACGGCCATCGTGATGCCCACCCAGACGATCGGCTGCAGACCGAACTTGGGGCCACGGATGTCGGCGAACGACGATCGGGCCTCCTTGCGCAGCGTCAGCCTGATCTCGTGCACTCGCTCGTCGGGATGCAGCTCGCCGGTGATGTTCGCCAGAACCGCGGCGGCTTCCTCGTCCAGATGCTGACCCACAAGGTAGCGGGGTGACTCCGGGATCAGGGTGGCCAGGATTCCGTAGACCAGAGCGGGGACCACACCGACGAGGAACATCCAGCGCCACGCCTCAACACCGAACCACAGGTCGTTGGAGGCTCCGTCGGCCGCACCCGCGAGAAGGGCGTCGGACAGCAGGGCAGCGAAGATACCGATGGTGATCGCCAATTGCTGCAGCGAGGCCAGCGCGCCACGCCATTTGGCGGGCGCGATTTCGGCGATGTAGGCCGGTGCGATGACCGACGCGATACCGATGCCGAGACCGCCGAGCACACGCCAGAGCATGAGATCGGGAACGCTGAACGCGAGCCCGGAGCCGACCGAGGAAATGACGAACAGGGCCGAGCCGAGCAGCATCACCTTCTTGCGGCCCCAGCGATCGGCGAGGCTACCGGCGAACCAGGCACCGATCGCGCAGCCGATCAGGGCGATCGCAACCACGAAGCCGGTGGTGAACGAGCCGAGAGAGAAGTGGTCTTCGATCGAATCGACAGCTCCGTTGATGACCGAACTGTCGAAGCCGAACAGGAAGCCGCCTACAGCGGCGGCGACGCTGACGCCGATGACCTTCGCTGTGTGACGGTCCGAGGTCTGATTCATGTGTGATGCACCTTCTGGCCGCGCGCGGGCGCCGGCCGCTGGGGAGACCGTACGGCAGGGATTGTCGTACCGTCCTGGGACATTACGCCTGGTCTTTCGCCGCGCGAACGACGCCGTCAGCGAAGGTCGAAATCGTCGTCCGAGACGGTGAAACCGTGGCCGACCTGATCGGTGCAGGTGACTCCGGTCTGCTCGTCGACGCTGCATCGAAGCCCGTTGGTGGATCCGCTACCCGCGACGGTGAGTTCTTCGCCGTACGGGAGTGCCGCCGCGGGTCCGTCGAATCGGTGGAACTTGGGATCGCCCAGGCTCTCGAACTTCGCGGGGGAGCCGGCGATGATCTGCACGGAATTGGGTTTCACCCGGTCGGAGGATGCACTGTCGGTCACCTCGGGGGCCGAGTCGGGCAGCGAGCCGTGGCAACCGGCGATCGACGTCTCTTGTACGGCTATACCGCACTCGAACTTGCCGCTGGGGCTCGTGAAGTAGTACCAGCCCGGAGCCTTGCCCGCGTACTGTGTCGGGTTCGCTTGCTGCGCAACGGCACTCGGCGTGGTCTTCGTGGTGCTGGACGGTGTGGTGCTGGACGGTGTCGTGGAGGACGGTGTGGAAGGCACACTGCTCGACGGCAGGCCACGGTCGGTGGTCGGAACCGCGGTGATCGGCTGGGGGCGGTCGGTGATGACCGTCGCCATGGGTCCGTCACCTCCGCCGCCCGAACCGCAGGCAGACAACAGGCACACTCCGACGACCGCCGCCAGGGCGGATCCAATTCTCTTCATGACTCGTTCCTCGGTTCGATGGGAGCGCTGCCGGGGGTTTCGAGGAGGCCGGCGTCGGGGATGGAGTTGGTACGTTGAGCAACGACCCGAAGGGAGGTGCGATGGACGACACCACGTCCGACTCCACCGTGCGTGTGAGCACGCCGTACGGCGACGTTCTCGGCTACCCGGTTGCGGCCGACGCATCGCCGACAGTCGCCTGGAGGGGTATTCCGTACGCGACGCCGCCGGTGGGTGAGTTGCGGTTTCGAGCACCGCGTCCCATGCAGCCGTGGAACGGCGTGCTCGACGGTCTGCACTTCGGTGCGATGGCACCGCAGGGCCGCGACAGCCCGGTCCCGATCGATCCGTCGTTGTCGATCTCCGAGGATTGCCTGTCGCTCAACGTGTGGGCACCACGGCCGGACGGCGAACTGCGTCCGGTGCTGGTGTGGATCCACGGCGGCGCGTATTCGCTCGGTTCGTCCGCGCAACAGGTGTACGACGGGCGACATCTGAGCGAGAACGGCGACGTGGTCGTGGTCTCGATCAACTTTCGTCTCGGCGCATTCGGCTTTCTCGATCTGTCGTCCTTCTCCACCGACGAACACGTCTTCGAGACCAATCTCGGCTTGCGCGACCAGATTGCGGCGCTGCACTGGGTCCGGGAGTGCATCTCCGCCTTCGGTGGGGACCCCGACGAGATCACCGTCTTCGGCGAGTCCTCCGGGGGCGCGTCGGTCACCACTCTGATGACCTCGCCCAAGGCCGAGGGGCTCTTCCATCGAGCGATCGTGCAAAGTGCCCCGGCCACGTCCGTGTACGGTCCCGAACGCGGCGCTGCGGTGGCCGCCCGGTTCCTCGAGCTCGTGGGGGTCGACCGCGAGGACGTCGGCGAGTTGCTCGAGATGCACTTCAGCAGACTGGTCACCGCGGGGGACACCCTCTGCTACGAGATTCCGACCACAGTGCCTGGGACGCTGGGGCTTTCGCCCGTCGTCGACGGAGACATCGTGCCCCGCTATCCGGTCGCGGCCTTCCAGAAAGGTCTGTCGCACAGAATTCCGTTGATCATCGGCACCAACCACGACGAGCCCTCGATCTTCCGGTTCATGAAGTCCCCGTTGATGCCGATCACGTCCGACACCGTCTCGGAGATGTTCAAGGCCATCGCGCACGATCACGCGGACATGCCCGCCTCGCGCATCGCGGAGATCATGGCCGCCTACCCGGACAGGAACAAACCCGCTGGGGCGCAGGCGATCTCGCGTGATGCAGGCTTCGTCATGCCGAGTCTGTGGATCGCCGACGGGCACAGTAGACATTCGCCGACCTGGATGTACCGTTTCGATCACGCGACGCCGATGCTCAAGGCCGCGCGAGTAGGGGCCGGCCACGCGACCGAACTGCCGTACGTGTTCGGCAATTTCGGAACTCTCAACCGAGATCCCACCTTCTGGCTGGGGGGTCGCAAACCGGCGATGGCGGTGTCGGCCCGGATGCAGCGGCGGTGGCTGGCCTTCGCGCGGTACGGAGTACCGGCCGCGCTGGACGCGTCCAAGCACTGGGCCCCGTACACCGAGAAGAATCGATGGACTCTGGTGATCGATACGTCCGACACGCTCGTCGACGATCCCGACGGAGACATGCGCGCTGCCTGGGGCGACCGGGTGGTGGGATTCAGCTGACCCGTCGCCGGCCCGCCGCCGGGTCGTTCCGCAGGCTTCACTCCTGCTCGGGACGTCACAGGCATGCATCGAACGTAACAGCAAGAACACCGGCCGCTGGAGTCACAGCGGTAACAATTGAATGTCAGGCAGGAGTGGAGCCTGCGGAATGACCCGGTTGGGTAGGCCAGTCGGTGGGTGCGGTTATGTTCGATGAGTGCTGATGTCCAGGATTGTCGAAACCTCTCGGGCCGTGGCCGCGACGCGTTCGCGCAAGGTCAAGATCGAGGTGCTCGGTGCTGTGCTGTCCGAGGCACAGGCGGGTGACATCGAACCGGCGGTGTCGTGGTTGTCGGGCGAATTGCCGCAGGGACGGATCGGGGTCGGCTGGCGCACACTCGCAGATCTGGATGTCCCGTCCGCATCGGAGTCGACACTGACCGTTGCCGAGGTGGACGAGAAGTTGTCCGAGGTGGCGGCGACGTCGGGCGCTGGTTCGGCTGCGCGACGTTCGGCCCTGCTGCTGGGCTTGTTCTCGCGGACCACGGCCGACGAGCGTGCGTTCGTCATCAGGTTGGTCACGGGCGAGCTGAGGCAAGGTGCGCTCGAGGGCATCATGGTCGACGCTGTCGCCGCTGCCACAGCTCTGCCGCAGGCGTCGGTGCGGCGGGCGTTCATGCTGTCCGGTCGATTGTCTGCCACTGCCGTCGCCGCCATGACCGGTGGTGTCGAGGCATTGAACGCCTTTCGACTCGAAGTCGGTCGGCCGGTTCGCCCGATGCTGGCGTCGCCGGCGGAGTCTCTTCGGGGTGCCTGGGAGCAGCTGGCGGGGGATGTGACGGTCGAGTACAAGCTGGACGGTGCCCGAATTCAGGTGCATCGCTCGGGATCCGACGTGAGCATCTACACCCGCACCCTGCGCGATATCACCGCCGGTGTGCCCGAGCTGGTGGAACTGGTCCGTGCACTTCCCTGCGAGTCGGTGGTCCTCGATGGCGAAACACTCGCACTGGACGACAGTGGCAGGCCGCGTCCGTTCCAGGAGACGATGAGCCGGTTCGGTGCCGAGAGCGCACACGAATTGTTGCTGCAGCCCTACTTCTTCGACTGTCTGCATCTCGACGGCGTCGATCTGCTCGACGCTCCACTCGAAGAGCGCCTCGCAGCGCTCGACAAGGTGGCGTCGGGCCATCGGATTCCGAGTGCCGTCCGGCCCGACGCCGACGGGGCGGCCGGCCACTTCGATGCTGCGCTCGATGCCGGGCACGAGGGAGTCATGCTCAAGGCCCTGAGCGCCCCGTATGCGGCAGGCCGGCGCGGAAAGAGTTGGCAGAAGGTCAAACCCGAACACACTCTCGATCTCGTTGTTCTCGGCGCGGAGTGGGGATACGGCCGACGTACGGGCTTTCTGTCCAACCTGCATCTGGGGGCCCGCGATCCCGACGGCGGTGAACCGATCATGGTCGGCAAGACGTTCAAAGGCCTGACCGATGTGCTGCTGCAGTGGCAGACGGAGGAATTCCCGAAGCACGAACGCGAGCGAGATCAGCACACCGTGTACCTGCGGCCCGAGTTGATAGTCGAAATCGAACTCGACGGAGTACAGGTCAGCTCGCGCTATCCGGGCGGGGTGGCGCTGCGTTTCGCCCGAGTGTTGCGATACCGACCGGACAAGAACCTTGCCACCGCGGACACCATCGATGCCGTCCGCGCGTTGTTGCCCAACTCGAACTCGTGAGTGCACCGAGAGCTGTGCACGATTAATACATACGAAACCGGACGAACGATCCCGTAACACGGCGCAAAATACCTTGAGGGTGCAAGCCAGCGAGAGATGGAGTGCCGATGATGTCCACAGTTCGAGCTGCGTTGGTCCAGAGCACGTGGACCGGTGACAAAGAATCGATGATCGAGGCACACGAGGGGTTCGCTCGGTCAGCCGCCGAGCAGGGCGCGAAAGTTGTCTGCTTTCAGGAGCTTTTCTACGGTCCGTACTTCTGCCAGCTCCAGGATGCGAAATTCTACGAGTACGCCGAATCCGTACCGGGCCCGACGGTCGACCGGTTCGCGGCGTTGGCGAAAGAGCTCGGGATCGTCATGATCCTGCCCGTCTACGAGCAGGAACAGCCCGGGTTGCTCTACAACACCGCTGCTGTGGTCGACGCAGACGGCACGTATCTCGGTAAATACCGCAAGCATCACATTCCCCACGTCAACGGATTCTGGGAGAAGTTCTATTTTCGCCCCGGCAACCTGGGGTGGCCGGTGTTCGATACCGCCGTCGGCCGCATCGGCGTCTACATCTGTTACGACCGGCATTTTCCCGAAGGCTGGCGTGCTCTCGGACTTGCCGGTGCCGAGATCGTCTTCAATCCCTCGGCAACCTCACGGGGTCTGTCGAATTATCTGTGGAAACTCGAGCAACCGGCCTCGGCCGTCGCGAACGAGTACTACGTGGGTGCGATCAACCGCGTCGGAATCGAATCCGAGTACGGCGACGACGATTTCTACGGCACCAGCTACTTCGTGGACCCCGAGGGCAAATTCGTCGGCGAGGTGGCGTCGGATTCCAAGTCCGAGATCGTCGTTCGAGACCTGGACATGGACCTGATCAAAGTGGTTCGTGACCGATGGGCGTTCTACCGTGACCGCAGACCCGACGCCTACGGCCCGCTGGTGCAACCCTGATGGCCACCACCTTCGTGCACGGCGGCACTGTCGTATCCACCACCGGCGCACAGGAACTGGATGTGCTCATCGACGGTGAGACCATCGTCGCAGTGCTGGCACCCAGCTCGGTGTCCTTGGCCGCAGATCTGAAGACATCGGCGGACGTCGTCATCGATGCCACCGGGAAGTACGTGATTCCGGGCGGCGTGGACGGACACACGCACATGGAGATGCCGTTCGGTGGCACGTTCGCCTCCGATACCTTCGAAACCGGGACGCGCGCAGCGGCGTGGGGTGGTACGACGACCATCGTGGATTTCGCCATCCAGACTCCCGGCCAACGCGTCCAGGACACTCTGGCGCAGTGGCACGACAAGGCCGCCGGTCGGTGCGCGATCGATTACGGGTTTCATCAGATCATCGGCGACGTCACCGATGATTCGCTGAAAGCCATGAGCGAGTTGGTCTCCGAGGGTGTCACCAGCTTCAAACTCTTCATGGCGTACCCGGGGGTCTTCTACTCCGACGACGGCAAGATCCTGCGCGCCATGCAGTCGGCGGCGGAAACGGGTGCGCTGTTGATGATGCACGCGGAGAACGGGATTGCCATCGATGTCCTCGTGGCCCAATCCATCGCACGCGGCGACACGGCCCCGTACTTCCACGGGACATCGCGTCCGTGGCAGCTGGAGGAAGAGGCGACGCATCGAGCGATCATGCTGGCCGACGTCACCGGAGCGCCGCTGTACGTCGTGCACGTATCGGCAAAGCAGGCTCTCGAACAGATCGCGCAGGCTCGGGGCAACGGGCAGAACGTGTTTGCCGAGACGTGTCCGCAGTACCTCTATCTCTCGCTCGAAGAACAACTCGGTGCACCCGGCTTCGAGGGGGCCAAATGGGTCTGCTCGACGCCCCTGCGGTCGCGAGCCGAGGGCCATCAGGACGAATTGTGGCGCTACCTGCGCACCGGTGACGTGGCAACCGTCAGTACCGACCACTGCCCGTTCTGCATGAAGGACCAGAAAGAAATGGGAATCGGCGATTTCTCCAAGATTCCCAACGGAATCGGTTCGGTGGAACATCGCATCGACTTGATGTTCCAGGGGGTCAAGAGCGGCCAGATCACCCTCGAGAAGTGGGTCGACGTCTGTTGCACCACCCCGGCCCGGATGTTCGGTATGTATCCGAGAAAGGGCGTCATCAGCCCGGGAGCAGATGCCGACATCGTGATCTACGACCCGAACGGGCACACCAGCATCGGGGTCGAGAAGACCCACCACATGAACATGGACTATTCGGCGTACGAGGGTTTCGAGATCGACGGGCACGTGGACACCGTGATGTCTCGCGGGCGCGTCATCGTCGACAGTGGATCCTATTCCGGCACTGCGGGACACGGCCGCTTCGTTCGCCGCGACCTGTCACAGAATCTGATCTGAGCATGGACATCGGGGTGGTGCTGCAGTGCAATCCGCCGGCGTCGCGGGTGATCGATCTGGCCAGACAGGCCGAGACACATGGGTTTTCGCACGTATGGACGTTCGATTCGCATCTGCTGTGGCAGGAACCGTACGTCATCTACAGTCAGATTCTGGCCGCGACCAGGCGTGTGACCGTGGGTCCGATGGTCACCAATCCGGCTACCCGCGATTGGACCGTGACGGCGTCGACGTTCGCGACACTCAACGACATGTTCGGCAATCGAACCGTCTGCGGCATCGGTCGGGGTGATTCCGCGGTCCGCGCTCTCGGAGGGAAGCCGACAACACTTGCCTCGCTTCGAGACTCGATCGAGGTGATCCGAAATCTGGCCAACGGGCGCAGCGCCCGGGTGGGTGAGACGACGGTGCAGTTCCCGTGGGCGGAGCATTCGACGCTGGAGGTGTGGGTCGCGGCGTACGGACCGAAAGCCCTCGAGCTCACCGGGCAGGTAGCGGACGGATTCATTCTGCAATTGGCAGATCCGGATATTGCTGCGTGGACGATCGGCCGAGTGCGTGCTGCGGCCGAGCAGGCGGGCCGAGATCCGGATTCGATCTCGATCTGCGTGGCAGCTCCCGCCTACGTCACCGACGGTACCGAGGCCGGGCTCGAACATGCCCGCCATCAATGTCGTTGGTTCGGTGGGATGGTCGGCAATCACGTCGCCGATATCGTCGCACGCTACGGCGGTGACGGCGGCGGTGTTCCGCAGGCACTCACCGACTACATCGCGGCGCGCAAAGGATATGACTACAACGAGCACGGTCGAGCCGGAAACTCGCACGCAGAATTCGTTCCGGACGAGGTGATCGACAGGTTCTGCCTACTGGGCACCCCGGCCGATCACATCGCCAAGCTGAAGGAGCTCGAGGCGCTCGGCGTCGACCAGTTCTCGGTGTACCTGCAGCACGACGCCAAGGCAGCGACGCTCGAAGCGTACGGAGAGAGCATCATCCCGCAGATTCGCACATCTGTCACGGCTACGTCGTGACGGGCGACGGGACTGTTGCCGTCGGCCAGTCGTACGCTCCGGTGAGTGTCACACCGAAGAAAGGCGGCAAGTAGATGGATCACGTGTTCTACTCCTGGTCGGCGCAGGCCGAACTGAACCCGATCACCGTCGAGGGTGCCGAGGGGTCGTGGTTCTGGGACGACAAGGGCAATCGGTACCTGGACTTCTCGTCCCAGTTGGTCAACGTCAATCTCGGGCATCAACACCCCGACGTGGTGGCCGCCATCGTCGAACAGGCCCAGGTTCTGACGACCATCTCTCCGACCGTGGCCAACAACAAGCGCAGTGAACTCGCCGCTCTGATCGCCGAACGCGCTCCGGGTGATCTGAAACGGGTGTTCTTCACGACGGGCGGTGCCGAAGCCGTCGAGCACGCGGTGCGGCTGGCGCGCCAGCACACCGGACGCACGAAGATGCTTGCCGCCTACCGCTCGTACCACGGCGGAACCGGAGTCGCTATCGGTCTCACCGGCGAGCCGCGGCGATGGGGTACCGAGCCGACCAACGTCGACGTCGTACGCTTCTTCGGGCCGTACCCGTACCGGTCGCCCTGGGGCACAACGACTCCCGAGGACGAGACAGCCGCAGCGCTGGCGCACCTCGAACAGGTCATCGTGCTCGAAGGCGCGCAGAACATCGCCGGGCTGATCCTGGAATCGGTCATCGGTACCAACGGTGTGCTCATCCCGCCGCCCGGATATCTGGCCGGCGTTCGAGCGCTGTGCGACAAGTACGGAATCGTCTACATCGCCGACGAAGTGATGGTCGGGTTCGGGCGAATCGGCGAATGGTTCGCGTGCCAGGCCTGGGATGTGACACCGGATCTGATCACCTTCGCCAAGGGCGTCAACTCCGGATACGTGCCCCTCGGCGGGGTCGTGATCTCGGAGAAGATCGCCTCGCAGTTCGACCACAAAGCCTATCCGGGCGGGTTGACCTACTCCGGCCACGTCCTCGGGTGCGCCGCGGGTGTGGCATCCATCGGAGTGTTCGAGCGCGACAAGATCCTTCCGCACGTGCGTCACGTCGGCGAGGACGTACTCGGTGCGGGCCTGTCCAAGCTGGCCGAATCTCACCCCAGCGTGGGCGAGGTGCGCGGCAAGGGATTCTTCTGGGCCGTCGAGTTGGTCAAGGACGGCACGACGCGGGAGCCGCTGGTGCCCTTCGCCGCGTCGGGCAAGGACGCGGCGGCGATGGGCACCGTGACCGCCGCGGCGAAGTCACGGGGTCTGTGGCCCTTCGTCGCAGGCAACCGTCTGCAGATCGCGCCGCCGCTGACGACGACCGAGGACGAGATTCGTCAGGGACTGGAAATCCTCGACGAGGTATTGACGGTGGCGGACGGGTTCACCGTCTGACTCGGGGTCGTGCGCGGAAACTCGACTCCTGCTACGAGGCAGGAGTGGAGCCTGCGGAACGACCCGAAAACACTGCGCGCACGTGCGGCGTCAGCCGCTCTGATCAGAGCACAGCACCGGGGTTGAGGATTCCGGCCGGATCGAGAGCGGTCTTGATTCGCCGGGTCAGTTCC
Source organism: Rhodococcus sp. NKCM2511 (assembly GCF_014905595.1). Classification (NCBI taxonomy): domain Bacteria; kingdom Bacillati; phylum Actinomycetota; class Actinomycetes; order Mycobacteriales; family Nocardiaceae; genus Rhodococcus; species Rhodococcus sp. NKCM2511. The sequence goes on from NZ_BNHJ02000006.1 coordinate 19,342, forward strand.
ATGACGTCTTCGCCGACTTGATCGGGTAGCCAGGCCTTTTTGAGGCGACCTACGCCGTGTTCCCCGGTGATGGTGCCGCCCAACGAAATTGCCAGATCCATGATGGCTCCGAATGCGACGTTGGCCCGGCGAGTCATGTCGGCGTCCTCGGGGTCGAACACGATCAGCGGGTGGGTGTTGCCGTCACCCGCGTGCGCGATGACGGCAACCAGCACGTCGTACTTCTTCGACAATTCGGCGATACCGTCGACGAGAGCCGGGAGGGCGGGTAGCGGAACGCCGACATCCTCGAGCAGCAGGCTGCCGAGTCGCTCGACCGCTGGGATGGCGAATCGTCGTGCGGCAGCGAAGGCCTCACCCTCGTCGGGGTCGTCAGTGGTGAAGACATCCGAGGCACCGGCCTCGGTGCATGCTGCGGCCATGATCTCGATCTCACGCCCTCGATCGGCACCGGGGGAGTCGGACCGAGCGATGAGCATCGCCGCTGCCTCGCGGTCGAGTCCCATGTTCATGGCGTCTTCGACGGCACCGATGGACGCACGGTCCATGAACTCGAGCATCGACGGTCGCAAGGTACGGGTGATGGCCAGAATGGCAGTCGTCGCATCGTGCACGGAGGCGAACGAAGCGACCACGGTGCTGGCCGGAGGTTGGGCCGGGATCAGCCGCAGAGTGATCTCGGTGATGATGCCCAGGGTGCCCTCGGATCCGACAAACAACTTCGCAAGAGACAGTCCCGCAACGTCTTTCAGGCGTGGACCGCCGAGTCGGACGGCCGTTCCGTCGGCCAGGACGACCTCGAGTCCGAGAACGTAATCGGTGGTGACGCCGTACTTCACGCAGCACAGACCGCCGGCGTTGGTCGCGGCATTGCCGCCGATGGAGCACATCTCGAACGACGACGGATCCGGGGGATACCACAGGCCGTGTTCGGCGACTGCCTTCTTGACTTCGGCGTTGAGCAACCCGGGTTGTACGACGGCTATGCGGGTCACCGGGTCGACGGTGATCTCGCGCATCAGCTCGGTGGTGAGCACGATCCCGCCGTCGACGGCCGTGGCACCACCGGACAGGCCCGAGCCGGCCCCGCGCGGGACGACCGCCACCGCGTGTTCGGTGGCCCACCGCATGACGGCTCTGACGTCGTCGGTGGACTGCGCGCGGACCACGGCCAATGGGATACCCGCGTCGGGGTCCTTGGCCCAGTCGCGTCGGTATCCCTCGGTGATGTCGGGGTCGGTGACCACGGCACCGGCGGGAAGCAGCGCTTCGAGCTCGTTCAGGTGGGCATCTGCATCGGTAGTCACCGACATCCGGTTCTCCTCACGTCGTACATGTGACCGTCGCCACTCGAGTCTGTCACGACTCGCAGTGGGGCGTGAACGAGGACGACTCCGAGAATGTCCGAGTCACATCAGTAACACCAGCCCCAGGCGTTACCAGATCGATGCGTCGTCGACACGCAATGTTGTAGTTCGCAGCGCTAGCGTCCAGCGCAGCGCATCTCGCACCCCATGCGGTGCGGGTCGACAAGGAGGCTGCACGATGATCGATCCCGGAAGTGACTCCTGGAACTATGTGGCGGCGATGTTCTCGTACGAATTTCTCGGGGGCGGAGTCGAATACGACACCATCGAGCGCATTCACCGCGGCGAGGTCGACGAGTGGGTGCACGCGTTGCTGCAATCCGGGATGTTCGAGAGCGCGACCGTCGCGGCCATCGCCGACTCGTGGCGTGCAGCACCCCGCCGATTGTTCGACATGCTCGTCCTCGATGCCGACGAAATGACTGCTCGGCGTTGCTCTCTCGCGTGGTCGTCCCTCGATCGGCTCGCGCCGCTCGCTCGGCTGGGCTGATCGCGGGTCACACGGATCGCAGGTCACGTGCCCAGAATTGTCGTCCCGGAGTGGTCGACCACGATTGCCTGGCTGTCGGTCAGTCCGTGAGTTTCGATTCCCTCGCGTCGCAGACGGCGCAGCGTCGCCCACCCCGAATCCTTCTCGTTTAGCACGGAATCGAGATGCGGGACGACGGAGAAGTCGACGAGACCGAGCCCGCTCCACATCGGATCGATGCCTGCGACCGGCCGTACCTCGTTCGGGTCGTCGGCATCCTCGACCCCGGCCAGCGACGGCGCAGCGACACACGCTCCCGCGCTGTACCCGCCGTAGGCGATGGTGTCGGCCCGAACGCGCCCGCGGATGACGTCGTCCGCACCGGAACGAGCCATCTGAGCGCGCAACACGAACGTGTTGCCACCGCGGACCCAGACTGCGTCGAACGCTGCCAGGGCGCGCTCGAATGCGGCCGGCCTCCCGGCGAAATCGCGCAGATCCAACTCCGACGGCCGGTATCCCAACGCGCGCAGGGGTCCGAACTCGCTGCGGAGCGAGGATTCGCGGGCGGTGGCGGGCCAGGCATCGGCCGCATTGGCGATGACCGCGAGATCGGCGGGCGGGCCGGTGAGGCGGGCGAACTCGTCGGAATGGCCGCCGAATCGATACGAAGACAAGAACAACCTCACGGGGTCTGCTCCCCGGCGACCCTGGCCATTCCGGATCGAATTGCCTCGGCCACCCGTTCGGGTTCACGCAGGCGACGGGTGACGAACCCCGCCGCGAACTTCAGCCGGTCGCGGTCCCAGCGCGGCACCACGTGCAGATGCAGGTGAAAGACGGTTTGGAATGCGGCGACGCCGTCGTTGATCACCAGGTTTGCACCGTCGGCGCGGAGGTCGGAGTCGCGCACTGCGCGCGCCAGCGTGTGCCCGACGCGGAAAACGTCGGCAGCTGTGTCCGGTCCGGTGGAGGTCAGGTCTGCGGAATGCTTGCGCGGAACCACCAGAACGTGGCCCCTGCTGATCGGTCGAATATCGAGAAAGGCGACGGTGTGCTCGTTCTCGAACACGCGGTGGGCAGGTGCGTCGCCGGCGACGATGGCACAGAAGATGCAAGATTCCACGATTGTCACTGTAAGGTCCGATCATCACGGATAGACCTGTATGGCGTGCATCACAATTGCTCGCCCTGTAGTCGCGAAATGTCGAAACGGACTCGATTCAGAACGAATCGGACTGTGTTCTGGGTTACCCGCGCTCCATTACCTGTGGCTACTATCAGGAACCTCGTGCCTTGTCGCATGGGTTCGTCCACTCGTCGCAGATTTCGAGCCATTGGCCGATCGGTGGGCACCATTCAACGCAGGAAGACGGAGATTTGGATACATCGCAGAGCACTGAAAAGGGTTCGGGATCCACGACGGTCGTCGGTGTGGTCCGCGAATCGGGGGAAGGTGAGCGACGTGTCGCTCTGGTCCCGAAGATCGTTGCCGCGCTCACGGGCAAGGGTGTCGAGGTCGTCGTGGAATCGGGTGCCGGACTCGGCGCTCTGATCCCGGACGAGCTCTATGTCGCAGCCGGGGCCACGATCGGCGATCCCTGGGGCTCGGAGGTCGTGGTCAAGGTCGCGCCACCCACCGACGCAGAGATCTCGAGGCTGAAGTCGGGCTCGACGCTCATCGGTTTCCTCGCCCCACGCAATGCCGAGAACAGCATCGGCGCGCTGAAGGCCGCCGGAGTACAGGCGTTCGCGGTCGAAGCCATTCCGCGTATCTCCCGCGCTCAGGTGATGGACGCCTTGTCTTCTCAGGCGAACGTCGCCGGGTACAAGGCCGTTCTGTTGGCCGCGTCGGAGTCCACGAGGTTCTTCCCGATGCTGACCACCGCCGCCGGAACGGTCAAGCCGGCGACTGTGCTCGTTCTCGGTGTCGGTGTGGCCGGCCTGCAAGCCCTGGCCACCGCGAAGCGTCTCGGTGGTCGACCCACCGGCTACGACGTGCGACCGGAGGTAGCCGACCAGGTCCGTTCCGTCGGCGCGCAGTGGCTCGATCTGGGGATCGATGCTGCCGGCGAAGGCGGCTACGCGCGTGAGCTGACCGAGGACGAACGCGTCCAGCAGCAGCGTGCCCTGGAAGAGGCCATCAAGGGATTCGACGTCGTGATCACCACGGCGTTGGTGCCCGGCCGTCCCGCACCGCGTCTGGTGACGGCCGCCGCAGTCGAGGGTATGAAGCCCGGCAGCGTCGTAATCGACCTGGCCGGTGAGACCGGCGGAAACTGCGAACTCACCGAGCCCGGCCAGACCGTCGTCAAGCACGACGTCACCATCTGCTCGCCGTTGAACCTGCCTGCCACGATGCCCGAGCACGCCAGCGAGCTGTACTCGAAGAACATCTCGGCTTTGCTCGAGCTCATGCTGGTCGACGGCGCACTCGCTCCGGATTTCTCCGACGAAGTGCTCGCCGGTGCCTGCGTGACACGTGAGAAGGAGAACTGATGTACACCCCGCTTCTCGCGAACATCGCGATCCTGGTGTTGTCCGGGTTCGTCGGTTTCGCGGTGATCTCCAAGGTGCCGAACACCTTGCACACCCCGCTGATGTCGGGAACCAACGCCATCCACGGCATCGTCGTGTTGGGTGCGTTGGTCGTCCTGGGGAAGGTGCACGATCCGTCCATCGGACTGCAGGTCATCCTGTTCGTCGCGCTGGTGTTCGGAACCGTCAACGTCATCGGTGGCTTCGTGGTCACCGACCGCATGCTCGGCATGTTCAAGTCCAAGCCGGTGCCCGCCAAGACCTCGAAGGGTGCTGACTCCTGATGGACAACCTTGTCAACATTCTCTACATCGTCGCCTTCGGCATGTTCATCTACGGTCTGATGGGTCTGACCGGACCGAAGACAGCCGTGCGGGGCAACCAGATCGCCGCGGTCGGCATGTTCATCGCCGTGGTGGCCACGCTGATATCCATTCGCGACACCGGTAACTGGATCCTGATCATCGTCGGACTCGTCGTCGGCGTGGCGCTGGGAATCCCGCCTGCGCGACGGGTGAAGATGACGGCGATGCCGCAGCTGGTGGCTCTGTTCAACGGCGTCGGCGGTGGCACGGTCGCACTGATCGCGTGGGCCGAGTTCCTCGACACGTCCGGATTCTCGAACTTCAACCACGGAGAGTCGCCGACGGTGCATATCGTCATCGGCTCACTCTTCGCGGCGATCATCGGTTCCATCTCGTTCTGGGGCTCTCTCATCGCCTTCTTGAAGCTGCAGGAAACTCTGCCCGGCTCGCCGATCACCATCGGTAAGTTGCAGCAGCCGCTCAACGCTCTGCTGCTGATCGGCGCTGTGGCCGCTGCAGTGGTCATCGGCATCAACGCCACTCCGGGCGGCGGCGTATCGCAGTGGTGGATCGTCGCGGTTCTCGTACTGGCAGGCATCCTCGGTCTCACGGTGGTACTGCCCATCGGCGGCGCGGACATGCCGGTCGTCATTTCGCTGCTCAATGCTCTGACCGGTCTGTCTGCTGCGGCTGCGGGTCTGGCGCTCAACAACACCGCGATGATCGTGGCGGGCATGATCGTCGGCGCGTCCGGCACGATCTTGACCAACCTCATGGCCAAGGCCATGAACAGGTCCATTCCGGCGATCGTCGCAGGTGGATTCGGCGGCGGCGACGCGGCTGCAGGCCCGGCCGGTGCAGGTGGGGGAACCGCCAAGGCGACCTCGGCGGCAGACGCAGCGATCCAGATGGCCTACGCCAACCAGGTCATCGTCGTGCCCGGCTACGGCCTTGCCGTCGCTCAGGCACAGCATGCCGTCAAGGACATGGCCAAGTTGCTGGAGTCCAAGGGCGTGGAGGTCAAGTACGCCATTCACCCCGTCGCCGGTCGCATGCCGGGACATATGAACGTGCTGCTCGCCGAGGCCGACGTCGCGTACGACGCGATGAAGGAAATGGACGATATCAACGACGAGTTCTCTCGCACCGACGTCACGTTGGTCATCGGAGCGAACGACGTGACCAACCCGGCGGCGCGCAACGATCCGTCGAGCCCGATTCACGGGATGCCGATTCTCAACGTCGATCAGTCGAAGTCGGTCATCGTCCTCAAGCGGTCGATGTCGTCCGGCTTCGCCGGAATCGAGAACCCACTGTTCTTCGCGGAAGGCACGTCGATGCTGTTCGGCGACGCAAAGAAGTCGGTGTCCGAGGTGACCGAGGAGCTCAAGGCCCTCTAGTCGGTCGCCATCTCGGCCCGGATGGGACGCTTCCGTGTCAACGGAAGCGTCCCATTCTGCGTTGGGCGACGAGGGCAGCGGTATCGAACGGGTTTCGAGCCTCGCGGGCAGCGGCTGCGGGTGAGAAGAGCATTACCACCGAGCACGCCGGCCACCACACGCCCGTGATCAGCAGTGCGCTGACAATCCCGACGGGGGAGACGGACCCGACGGCCAGTTGTGCCACTCCGACAGCGAGGGCGGCGACGGTCCCGAGTCCGAGGATCATCGGCCGCCACGTGGCCGATGCCACCATCGACGCGGCCCCCACGAGCGCTGTGACAGCGACGAGCTGCCCGCTCGGAAGGTCGGTGGCCGTTGTCGACGACGCCGCGAGGTGACGCACCAGAGCTGTGGTCACTTCCGCGCCGACGACGCAGGCAATCACCACCCCGATGCCGTAAGGCAGTTTTCGGACCAGGGCGACAACGGTGAGGGCGGCGAGGACGGTCAGCACTGCGGTGACGTCAATAGTGCTCAGTGCTCGCGAGGCCAGGGCGGCAGCCGGGCTCGTGGAGACGGGCCACACCGGTGCCATGTTCGGCACCCACATCAGTAGTACCGACAAGAGCGCCGCGCAGAGGCCCGACACCGTCAGCCGGGTGCGGATCGCCCGTCGGTGCGCTCGCTCGCTCGTGTTCGCCGAACGGCTCTCGTTGCCGGCTCCACGGGGTGACCGGATCGGTCCGCTGTCGAGACTCGGTGATCGCATGGACGCCAGACTGCCGCAGTCGGCTGAGCGTGAGGTGTGAGCATCGTGGGAGCCGGCTGAGCATCTGCGGTAACGGTCGGATCACGACGAAGAAGCGTCGATTCCTTGTTGTAGCCGCAACCTAGTAATGGCGATCTGTCAAATTCCTGGAGTCTGTAAACAGCCGAAAAACCGAACCGAAAGTAGAATTTGACCCTGCAACCAACCGATCGGTCGGAGTGCGTGGTCCAGTGCGGTGTAGGGGAGGCTACTCGACTGCGGCTCCAAGTAGTTGCTCTCGAGTGTCGCACCGCGCCTACCTGGACTTTTGTGCGGAGTTTGTCTCCTGTCACAGTATTTTGAAATGCGAACTATGAATTCGTTGCAAGTCGTTGATCGGATGGGCCGATCTGTGTGACTATGGTCACATAGTCCAGTTCACCCTGGGCGAGACCGTCGAAAAGGGCGTAGTTTCAGCCGCATCGGAAAACCGTATTCCCCCGTTACGGCCAAGTTGGTAACGATCTGAACACGGTCTGGTCGGCTCATCGCAACTCGTGAACGGGCATTCGGCACCAACAGAAGTCGGAAACTCGAAGGAGAAGAACATGACCACAATGTCGCAGGGGCAGCTCGATATGGTCCGCGCGTTCTTTTGCAACGAGTTCCAAGCGGACTCGCTGGACCGTACGGTGATGCCGGAGCCCACGGCCGATGCCGTTGCCGAATGGATCGACGCGCTGTCCACCAGTGGACTGTTCGCACCCGCGGAGGTGCACAACATCTCGTCCGTCTGGTGTGCTGAGCCCGAGTCGATGACCGCACTGCTCGTCGGCGAAATCGACGAAATTGCTGTCAAGCGGCACGAGGCCGCTGCCGTTGCTACTCCGGCGCTGATCTCCGCGTTCGGTCGCGCCAGCTGACCGTCTGTGCTCGTGCCACCGGCATCCGTTGGCACCGCTTCGTTACGATCACCCGAACCGGTGATGTCCGTCGGCAACGGTGCCGCACAACGAAGTGAGGGTTTTGTATGGGCGTGGTGGGCTTGGACGAAGATGCAGTGTCGACGTGGATCGCGGAGCTGGGGATAGGCGCAACATCGCCGCTCTCGTTTCAGCGCATCGGTAACGGCCAGTCCAACCTCACGTATGCGGTTCGCGACGCCGGTGGCAGTGCGTGGGTCCTTCGCCGGCCGCCGTTGGGCAAATTGTTGGCGTCGGCCCACGACGTCGTGCGCGAGCACCGGATTCTCTCCGGTCTGCAGAATTCGCCGGTCCCTGTGCCGAAAATGATTGCGATCACGCAGGATCCAGGCATTTCCGAGGTTCCGTTGGTCCTGATGAGTTTCGTCGACGGGGTCGTCGTCGACTCTGTGTCGGCTGCCGAACAGTTGGACCCCGATCAGCGTCGACGTGTCGGACTCGGTCTGACCGCGGCGTTGTCCGACATACACCGTGTCGACCTCGAGTCGTCGGGTCTTGCCGACCTCGCCGGCCGCAAGCCCTACGCTGCGCGTCAGATCGCGCGGTGGACCACGCAGTGGGACTCCTCCCGAACCCGGGAGGTTCCTGGAATCGACTCGCTCGCAGCACGATTGACGGCCAAGATCCCCGAGCAGCACGAGGTGACGCTGGTTCACGGCGACTTCCATCTGAGCAACGTCATCACCGCTCGAAACGACGGCCGCGTGGTTGCCGTCGTCGACTGGGAGTTGTGCACGCTCGGAGACCCGTTGGCGGATCTGGGTGGTCTGCTCGCCTACTGGCCTCAGGCGGACGACGGGGTTGCCGGTCCTTTCATGGCATCGACTCTGCCCGGTTTCCCTACCCGGGCGGAGCTGGTCGAGTCCTACGCGCACAACACGGGCCGCGATGTGACCGATGCCGGATTCTGGGAAGTGCTGGCGCTGTGGAAGTTGTCGATCATCGCCGAAGGCGTCATGCGCCGGATGGAAGCCGATTCACGCAACCGCGCCGTGGGCGGCGCGCCGACCACCACGCTGATCGACGACATCGTCACCCGAGCGCTGCAGCGCGCCGACGAAATCGGGCTCTAGATTCAGGCGTCTACTGACGTTCCGATCACCAAAGTGCGTGCCGCAGTTTCGATTTCGGAGGGAATGGGGACGGGGCGACGGGAGTTCGCGTCGACGTAGACGTGAACGAACCGTCCCCGAGCGGCCAATGTCAGTGCGTCGTCCTCGGCTTCTCGGAACAAGGCCAGCGAGTAGACGATGCTGCGGGTGCCCAGCTTCTCCACCGCAAGACCGACCTGAAGGCGATCGGGAAAACTGAGCTCGGACAGGTAGCGGCACGAGGTTTCGGCCACGACGCCGATCGCGGGCAGAGTCCTGATGTCCACACCCGTCGTTTCCATGAGCCACCCGTTCACTGCGGTGTCGAAGTATGCGTAATACGTCACGTTGTTGACGTGGCCGTAGTGGTCGTTGTCGTCCCATCGGGTCGACACCGGCCATAGCGCCGGGAAATCCGACGCATTCGACAATTCCACGCTGTCCTTCGGCGACTCCGTCATGGCACGACGCTAACCCGTCGCCACGTCGGCAACAAACGCGACCGGATTCGAGGCATCGGAGAGGCTGAGTCCGGGCGAATGCTTCCTCGGTATCGCCGTTGTGACGTAGTCTTTGGTTGGACCGGACCAGTCCGTACCGCTGGTTCTGCGAGTGATCGAAAGGCCGGCGCAGTGGTGATGCCCGTACACCTGAGGGACAGTCAGATCCCGAAGCACGAACAGCTACGCGCAATACTGTTGCACCGCTGCACCAAGGAGCTTTCGCCGGGGGATCTGATGCCGAGCGAGCGTCGGTTGATGGAGGACTACGGCGTCAGTCGCATCACGGTACGCGAGGCGATAGGACAGCTCGTCAACGACGGACATCTGGTTCGGGTACGTGGGAAAGGGACGTTCGTTGCTTCTCGTACCGTGCAGTCGCGGTTGCACCTGGCGTCGTTCTCCGAGGAGATGCGTGCCCAGGGGCTGACGCCGACGACGGTGGTCCTGTTCGCGCGACTCGAAAAGCCCTCGGCAGCAACGATTCGTGCTCTGGGCCTGGTCGACGGTGATCGGACGTACCACATCAAACGGCTACGGCTGGCCGATGCCGAGCCGGTCAGTGTCGACGACGGGTGGTACCGGGCCGAACTCCTTCCGGGGCTGATCGACCACGATCTGAGTCAGTCGGTGTACGAGGCCGTGCGCAACCACTACGGCCTGACCATCGATCGAGCCGAGCAGACCGTCAAAGCGACAGCCGCCGACAGTGACACCTCCACGCTGCTGGGGACCAAACGCGGCGCACCGGTGCTGTACTTCGACCGAGTGTCGTTCAGCGGCGACGAGCCGATCGAGCACACGGAGAGTTGGTACCGGTGCGACCGGTACCAACTCTCGATGGAGGTGCAGGGGGAGCGGCGCACCACGCAGCGCCGCTAGGCTCAGGGCAACACGAACAGCGAGTCACCCTGTGCCACCGACGTTCCGACGGCCGCGCTCGTGACGGCATCGGGCTCGGAGTCCATCAGGACCACGGGAATCACGTCGGAGTATCCGGCCTCCGCGATCGCCGCAGGGTCGTAGGTGATCACGAGATCGCCGGATTGAACCCGATCGCCCTCTGCTGCAACGAGTTCGAAACCCTGGCCCTTCATCTTCACGGTGTCGATGCCGATGTGCACCAGCACTCCCGCCTTGTCGTCGGTGAACACGACGAACGCATGTGGGTGGAGTTTGAGGATCTTGCCGGCTATCGGAGACCGCACCTCGACGGGCCCGCTACCGGCCGCCGGGCGCACGGCGACCCCGGAGCCCACCATCTGCGAAGAGAAGACCGGGTCGGGGACGTCGGCGAGCGAGATGACCTCACCGGCAACAGGACTGGAGATCGTCGAGGTCCCGCTCACAGAATGTCGCCGATGTCCTCGGCGAGGGTGTCGGCCTCCGGGCCGACGATGACCTGCACGGCTGTCCCCTTGTGGAACACTCCGTGCGCACCGGCTGCCTTGAGCGCAGCCTCGTCCACCAGCGACCCGTCCTTGACCTCGGTACGGAGCCGGGTGATGCACGCTTCGATCTCTACGATGTTGTCGGCACCGCCGAGGCCCTTCACGATCGCGTCCGCCTTGGCCATGTTCTGTTCCCGCTTCCTTCTCGTGTGCAGTGGTGTCGGCGAGGTCACATCTCCGGGTTGACATGTGGTCGTCACCTGGCCAAACTACAACTGGTAATGACCGGACAGTACCCCTGATGTCATCCGGTCACAACAGTAGAACTCCCTTGCCGGACCAGCCTCGAAGAGAAGGTCGCCATGACCCTGAAGAAGACGGACTCGGCCGAAGCCGAACCGAAGAAGGAATCCAGATCTCTCGCCGGGTTGCAGCGATTCGGGCGCAGTCTCATGCTGCCCATCGCGGTTCTTCCTGCGGCGGGAATCCTGTTGCGGCTGGGCCAGGACGACCTCCTCGGCAGATTCAGTGCTCTGGGCACCGCGGCGGCCGTCATCTCCGCTGCAGGACAGGCGGTGTTCACCTGGTTGCCCTTGATATTTGCCGTGGGCATCGCCATCGGCTGGGCCAAGAAATCGGACGGCTCGACCGCCCTCGCCGCCGTCGTCGGCTACATGGTGATGAACGGTGTCTTCACCGCGATGTCACCGGTGGTACTGGAAGGCAAAGTCGACGCGAACGGCGATCCGGCCGTGATCGACTACGGCGTGTTGGCCGGCATCGTCATCGGCTTGCTCTCCGCCATTCTGTGGCAGCGGTTCTACCGCCAGAAACTGCCGGATTACCTCGGCTTCTTCAGCGGACGACGTCTGGTTCCCATCCTGACCGCTGTCACCGGCCTCGTCGTCGCCGTCGTCATGTCGTTCGTCTATCCGCTCTTCTACAGCGCACTGAACTGGGTCGGAAACACCGTTGCCGATCACAGTGTGGTGGGTAGCGGGATCTACGGTTTCGCCAATCGCATGCTGATTCCGACGGGACTGCACCACATTCTCAATTCGGTCGTCTGGTTCCTCGTCGGTGATTATCAGGACGCGAGTGGTCAATTGGTGCGTGGCGATCTCAACCGATTCTTCGCGGGAGATCCGTCCGCGGGAGTCTTCATGACCGGCTTCTTCCCCATCATGATGTTCGCTCTGCCTGCCGCTGCATTCGCGATCTATCGCAACGCCAAGCCGTCGCAGAAGAAGATCGTCGGCGGAATCATGTTGTCCACCGGTCTGACTGCGTTCGTCACCGGCATCACCGAACCGCTCGAGTACTCGTTCATGTTCGTCGCCTGGCCGCTCTACATCATCCACGCCGTGCTGACCGGAACCTCCATGGCACTGACCAATGCCCTGGGAATCCATGACGGCTTTTTCTTCTCTGCCGGCGGTATCGACTATCTGTTGAACTACGGAATCGCCACGAAGGCATGGCTTCTCATTCCTATCGGCCTGGTGTATGCGGTGATCTACTACTTCCTGTTCAGCTTCGTCATCAAGAAGTGGAACCTGCGCACCCCCGGCCGCGAGGACGACGCGGTGCTCGAACCCGACCGGGCATGAGCGAATCCATCACGACGGCGCTCAGGGGGCGGGTCGTCACACCCGACGCGGTCATCGACGACGCCGTCGTGGCATTGTCCGGCGATCGAATCTCCTGGGTGGGTCCGGTGGTGGCGTGGCCCGACGAGGCTCCACCGCAATCGAATTCGACAATCCTGCCGGGCCTGGTCGATGTGCACTGCCACGGCGGCGGCGGGGCGTCGTTCCCGGATTCTGCCCGTGCCGATCTGATGACCGCGGTATGGCACCACCGTGGCCGCGGCACCACCACGATGCTCGCATCGCTGGTGTCGGCATCCCCTGGGCGACTGGTCGAGCAGACGTCGACGCTCGCCGATCTGTACGAGTCGGGGGACATCGCCGGGGTCCACCTCGAAGGGCCGTTCCTGTCTGTTGCCCGCTGCGGGGCGCAGGACCCCGCGTCACTCCGCGGCGGCGACACCGGTCTGCTGGCAGACATCATCGACGCCGGGCGGGGATCGGTACGGTCGATGACACTTGCTCCCGAAGTCGACGGCTTCACGGCCGTCGGACACATGTTGCGAGAGAACGGCATCGTCCCCAGCATCGGGCACACCGACGCCGACGCACGCACCACTCGCAGCGCAATCGACGCCCTCGGAGAGGGTGCCATCGGTGCCACGCACCTGTTCAACGGGATGCCCACCTGGCATCATCGGTCGCCGGGGCCGGTCAGCGAATGCTTGGCTGCCGCGGCGCGAGGGTCGATGGTGCTCGAATTGATCGGCGACGGAGTACATCTCGCCGACGAGACCGTGCGAGCGGTGTTCGATCTCGTCGGCGGTGGGAACATCGCGTTGGTGTCCGACGCGATGGCTGCAGCGGGAATGGCCGACGGCCGCTACCGGCTCGGGCCGCTGGATGTCACCGTGCACGATTCGGTCGCCCGCCTGTCGCGGGAGAACGATCCCGAGTCGGCCCCGATCGCGGGCGGCACGTCGAGTGTGCTCGACCTGGTACGCCGCGCAGTGCTCGACGCCGGCGTGCCATTGCTCGACGCAGTGCGTGCCGGGGCAACCACCCCGGCAGCATTGATCGGGATCGGGGCCGAAACCGGTTCTCTCGTCGCCGGATCGAGAGCGGACGTGCTGGTGGTCGACGCATCCTTCGAGCCGGTGCAGGTCATTCGCGGCGGACGCGCGATCGAGGAGGAAAGTTAGATGGAGATCGTCGTACTCCCTACAGCTACCGACGTGGACCGAACCGCGGCCGACGTCGTCGAGCGCGTCGTGCGAACCGACTCGGTCCCGGGATCGGGCCCCGTCCTCGGGTTGGCGACCGGGTCGAGTCCCGTCGGCACGTATCGCGAGCTGGCCCGCCGACATCGCGAGGAAGGGCTGTCCTTCGCTGGGTGTCGAGCGTTTCTGCTCGACGAATACATAGGGCTACCCAGAACTGCTGAGCAGTCGTATTTTTCGTTCATTCGCGAGAACTTCGTGGACCTCGTCGACCTAGACGATTCCGCGGTGTTCTCGCCGGACGGTGAAGCCGTCGACATCGCTGCCGAAGCGCGACGATACGACGCCGCGATCGGGGAGGCCGGTGGTATCGATGTGCAGATTCTCGGCATCGGCACCGACGGACACATCGGCTTCAACGAGCCCGGATCGTCACTTCGGTCGAGAACCCGGGTCAAGACGCTCACCGAACAGACTCGGGTCGACAATGCGCGCTTCTTCCCCTCGCCGGAGGAGGTGCCGCACCACGTGCTGACGCAAGGCCTCGGCACCATCGACGAGGCGCGTCATCTCGTGCTCATCGCTACCGGAGAATCCAAGGCAGACGCGGTGGCCGCGGCCGTCGAGGGGCCGTTGTCGGCACGCTGTCCTGCGTCCGCGATTCAGTGGCATCCACACGTGACGGTACTGGTGGACGAGGCAGCTGCCGTGTCCCTCGCTCTCACGGACTACTACCGCCACGCCTACGCGAACAAGCCCGCGTGGCAACGCCTGTGAGTCAGCGACGGGAGAATTCCGACGCCCGCTGGATCTGATCGTCGGACGGGCGAACTCCGGTGTAGAGAACGAACTGTTCTGCTGCCTGCAGGGCAATGACCTGAGCGCCGGTGATCACCGGTTTGTTCGCCGCACGCGCCGCGGTGATCAGCGGTGTCTCCGACGGCATCGCGACCACGTCGAACACTGCCTGTGCCGCATGGATCTGCGACTCGGTGAAGGGAGTCGAATCGGCAGCGGGGCCGCCCGCCATTCCCACCGGGGTGACGTTCACCAGCAAGTCGGCTTCGACGGACTCGGCCGACCAGTCGTATCCGTACGCCTCGGCGAGAGCCGGACCGGTCGACGTGTTGCGGGCAACCACGGTGCCGCGGGTGAAACCCGAATCCCGCAGTGCGGCAACGACTGCCTTGGCCATACCGCCGCTGCCGGTCACGGCCACCGAACAGTCGGTCGAGATATCGCTCGACGCGAGCAGATCGGCCACAGCCTGGTAGTCGGTGTTGTAGGCGTGCAGCACGCCCGCCTCGTTGACTATGGTGTTGACCGATGCGATCGCGCTCGCAGATTCGTGCATGACGTCGACCAGCTCGATCACGTCTTCCTTGAACGGCATGGAGACCGCGCATCCCCTGATACCGAGTGCACGGACTCCACCGACCGCGGCCGCGAGATCGGTGGTGGTGAACGCCTTGTAGACGAAGTTCAATCCCAGTTCGTCGTACAGGTAGTTGTGGAAGCGGGTTCCGATATTGCTCGGCCTTCCCGACAGAGACATGCAGAGCTGGGTGTCACGGTCGAGAAAGCTGCGCGACGACGTCGTTGCCATTGGCCAGACTTTACCGCCCGCGTTCGCATCGCTGGATCAGCAGCCGGGGGCCACCGAAGCGAGGGCGCGGCGGTCGGCCTCGGTGATCGGCAGCTCGTACTGGGCCGCCACCGACAGATATTTGCCCGCGTAGAAACAGTGGTACGCCGCGTTCGGCGGCATCCACTGCGACGGCGTCTTGTCGCTCTTGCTCTGGTTGTCCGGCCCGTTGACCGCCAGCAGATTGAACGCGATGTCGTTCGCGAAACGAATGCGCTTGTCCGCTGCCCAGCTGTCGGCACCCATGTCCCAGGCGGCAGACAACGGATAGACGTGATCGATCTGGATCTTGCCGGCGTCGGACTTGGTGAACTGCAACCGTTCACCGGAGTAGGGGTCGTCCAGGGAGCCCGAGAGCACCACGCAGTCTCGGGTGCCGGCCTTGAACTCGACTTCGGTCATCGACAGTGCCAGCACGTTGTCGCGGGTTCCACACCCGTCGTGCCCGCCCGGTCCGTCGTAGTCGTCCGTCCACGCCGGTCCGAACACGCACCCTTCACCGCTCTTGCATCCGCGCTCGTACCCACGAGGATCGGGTCGTGCGGCGACGACGGCCACCCGATCCAACAGCGTTTCGATCTGGGCGCGGGTGGGGCTGCCCGGAGCCGGGGGCGGGGGAGCCAATCCCGGTATGTCGGACCGGTCACAGGATTCGAACGTCGCCATGACGATCGCGGCGATCACCAACGCCGCCGCTACCCACAGCTTCTTCACACACGCCCCATCGTGAAACTTCGATCTTGCCGACTCTCGTACCTCGCGACAGCAGTGTGCCGGACGGTACCGACACCGCCCGACACGGTCGGGTGTCAGCGGACCTCGATGACGACCTTGCCGAGTGCGTGCCCGTTCTCCACGAGCGCAAGAGCCTCGCCTGCGCGGTCGAGTGGAAACGTGTGATCGATGCGTGGACGAAGGACGCCCGTCACGACCAGATCGGCCAATCGGGTGAACGCCGCAGTGGTGCGCTCGCGCACTGCTCCAGACCCACCCCACTGGGCGGCGAGCACCGGGTCGGCCACGCTGACGATCGGAGCGCCGGTCTTCGCAGCGGCCGCGCGAAGAGTGTCGCCGCCGACCAGATCGACGATGCCGTGCACCGGCCGCGATATCGAACCGACGTACTCGGGTCCGGACTCGACGAACTCCGCACCGAGGCTCTCGATCCACTCCCGCTTGCCCGAGCTCGCCACCCCGAGAACGTCGATACCGTCGGCACGCGCCAGCTGCAGAACCGAAGAACCCACACCGCCGCCTGCGCCGAGAACGAGAACCGTGTCGCCTGCAGTCAGCGCCAACCCTCGCAGTGCGTCGAAGGCGGTCCCGGCCGCCACCGGCAGTGTCGCCGCGACCGACCAGGACACGGCCTCGGGCTTGTGTGCCGTACCGGCCGCGTTGAGCAGCGTGTACTGCGCATAGCCGCCGTGACCCGACGCCGTTGCCCCGAAGACCTCGTCACCGACCGAGAACCCGTCCACTCCCGAGCCGACGCCCACAACAGTGCCCGACACCTCCCGCCCCAGCACCGCAGGCAAAGTGATCTGCACGGTGTCCTTGCGATTACCCGCCCGCACCTTCCAATCTGCGGGATTCACCCCCGCGGCATGTACCGCCACGAGAAGCTGCCCCGATCCCGGTTCCGTCACGGGGAGGTCCAGAAATGTCTCGGTGTCGGGGCCGCCGTATTCGTCGAAGCCGTACGCGATCATGGGACCACTGTGCCTCATCGATGACACATCGGTGCCTCATCGAAGACACATCGGCGCCGGGTATGTCGGTGCGTGCTGGTTGGATGGACCGATGCTGCACGGTCTCTGGTCTCCCGGTGCCGGATTGCTGCTCTGGGACGACGAGATCAGCACCGGAGACGAACCCGACCTACCGGCGACACACTCGCACGTGCTCACCCGCACGTTCCGGCATCGCGCCCGAGTGACGTTTCCCGACTCCACTCGACGCGCCACCCCTCGGGATCCGGTCGAACTGCCGGCGATCGCGCTGGCTCCGCACGATGCGGCCGACCTGTTGCTCCGCACCCCGTCGACCCACCCGCTGATCTCCGGAGACCTCCGGTTCCTGGGCCACGTCGCCCAGGGCATCGAACGGTGGGTCCGAGCCGGACGAGTGGTGCCGGCACTGAAATTGATGGACGGCCAGTGGTGGCCGCGTTGGCGGCTGGTCGGCGGCGAGCGTCAACGCGCGTGGCTCAGCGAGCTCGCTGTTGCGATGCCGTCGGTGCAGCGGGCGAACGAACGGCCGAAGAAGCTTCTGGACGACATGGTCGAGGAGCTCACCGACCCGATCGTCAGATCGGTGCTCGGCAAGCCCGACTCCGAGCATCCGTTGCTGTCGGCCCTCGTGCGTGACGATCCGTATCTCGATGGGACGCAGAAGATCTCGACGCTGTTCGACAATTGGCGCGCCAGCCTCACCGTCGACGAACCGGCGCTGGTGCTGCGCCTGCTCGAACCGGACGACCAGGACGGCGAGACGGGTGATGCCGACGGTGCCGCGGACGATGCCGTCGAGTCGTTCTGGACACTTCAGGTGTGCCTGCGCGCGGACGGGGAGGCGCCGCGTCCGGTCCCGATGAGCCGCAAGGTCGACGCGACCTTGCTGTCGACGGCAGTGCGCAAACTCGGCGAGGCCGTGGCTGCCTACCCGAGGCTGCGTGATCTGCCCACCCAGGAGGGCACCCTCGACCTGTTGTTGCCGACGTCGGTGGTCATCGATCTCGTCGAACACGGTGCCACTGCGCTGCAGGCCACCGGCACGACGGTCCTGCTGCCGAGGGCCTGGACCAGGTTGGATCCGTCGATGCGGTTGCGGGTCGAGTCACCCGCGGTGACCAAAGCTGCGGCCGATCGTGCCGTCGGGATGGACGAGCTGGTGTCGTACGACTGGCAACTGCAGCTGGGCGACATGGTGCTCACCGAGGCGGAGATGAACCGGCTTGCCGTCTCGAAGGGCGACCTCGTCCGGCTGCGCGGGCAATGGGTGCTCGCCGACGGGGGACAGCTGGCGCGGGCCGCGAAGTACGTCGCCGAGCATCACGGTGACGGGACTGCGCTCAGCACGTTGATGCGTGAGATGACGTTGGCCGATCCGCCTCCGGCTCCGGTCCAGGACATCCGCGCCACCGGCTGGGCGGCTACGTTGCTCGAACCCGGGGCGGTTCCGGAAACTATCCCGGTGCCCGACGGTGTCCGGGCGACTCTGCGGCCCTATCAGCAACGCGGTCTCGACTGGCTCGCGTTCATGAGCCGGCTCGGTCTCGGTGCCGTGCTCGCCGACGACATGGGCCTGGGCAAGACACTGCAGGTGCTCACGCTGCTCGCCCACGAGAACAGTGCGACTCCGACGCTGTTGGTGGCCCCGATGTCGGTGGTCGGTAACTGGCAACGTGAGGCCGCGAAATTCACTCCTGCACTGCGTGTTCTGGTGCACCACGGTCCGACGCGGTTACGCGACGAGGAGCTCGATCGAGCGATCGCGGAGCACGACCTGATAGTTACCACGTACGCATTGATGGCCAAGGACCGCGCGCAGTTGGCCGCACAGACGTGGCGCCGTGTGGTTCTCGACGAGGCGCAGCACATCAAGAATGCAGGCACCGTGCAGGCGAAGGCGGCGCTGGCCATTCCGGCCGATCACAAACTGGCGCTCACCGGGACGCCGGTGGAGAACCGGCTGGACGAGCTGAGGTCCATTCTGGATTTCGCGAACCCGGGCATGCTGGGACGGCCGTCGGACTTCAGGAAGCGGTTCTCGGTGCCTATCGAGCGGGAGAACGACGAGAACGCGGTCTCGCGGCTGCGTGCCATCACGTCTCCGTTCATTCTGCGTCGCGTCAAGACCGATCCCACGGTCATCTCTGATCTGCCGGAGAAGAACGAAATGACCGTGCGCGCCAACCTCACTGCCGAGCAGGCGGCGTTGTACAAGGCGGTCGTCGACGAGATGATGGCGCAGATCGCCGACGCGAAGGGCATGAAACGCAAGGGTGCGGTGCTCTCGGCCCTCACTCGCCTCAAACAGGTGTGCAATCACCCCGCGCATTTCCTGTCCGACGGCTCGTCGGTACTCAAGCGAGGTCAGCACCGTTCCGGAAAGATCGGATTGGTGGAGGACATGCTCGATTCCGTTCTCGGTGACAACGAGAAGGCGTTGTTGTTCACGCAGTTTCGAGAGTTCGGTGAGCTCGTGGCACCGTACTTCGCCGAGCGTTTCGGAGTTCAGGTGCCGTTCCTGCACGGCGGCGTGAGCAAGGGCAAGCGCGACGAGATGGTCGAGAAGTTCCAGAGCGACGACGGTCCGCCGATCATGATGCTCTCGCTCAAGGCCGGTGGTACCGGGCTCAATCTCACTGCCGCCAATCATGTTGTGCACCTCGATCGTTGGTGGAATCCGGCGGTGGAGAACCAGGCGACCGACCGCGCTTTCCGTATCGGCCAGCGCAAGAATGTGATGGTGCGCAAGCTGCTGTGTGTGGGCACCGTGGAGGAACGCATCGATTCGATGCTGGTGTCGAAGCAGGATCTGGCGGATCTGGCGGTGGGCACCGGTGAGAGCTGGGTGACCGAGATGGACACTGCGGAACTGCAGGAACTGTTTCGTCTCAGCGAAGACGCGGTGGGGGAGTGATGGCCGACTTCTCGCAGTACGGTAAGCGTCGACAAGCCAAGGGCGGCATCGAGTCTCGTAACAAGCGCGGAGCCTTCGGGCAGACGTGGTGGGGCAGGCACTTCGTGGCCGCGATGGAGGATCTGGCCGACCCGGGCCGGATCGCACGGGGCCGGACCTATGCCCGCCAGGGTCAGGTGCTCACTCTCGGCGTCGAACGCGGGCAGATCTACGGCGAGGTGCAGGGCAGTCAACTCGAACCGTTCTCGGCGTCGGTCAGCGTGGAGCCGCTCACCGAAGGCGAGGTGGCCGCGCTCGTCGGCCGAGTGCGATCCAACCCCGGCATGCTGGCGGAACTCGCGTCCAACGCGATTCCTCAGGCGCTGGCGTCGGTGCTGCTTCCCCACGACAAGGGGCAACTGGATTTCGACTGTTCGTGCCCCGACGACGGGTGGCCGTGCAAACACGCGGCAGCGCTGATGTACATCGCCGCCGAGCACATCGACGCGTCCGCGGGGACGATCCTGACGCTGCGCGGTGTCGATCTGGATCAGTTGATCGAGGGGGTCGGCGACAGCGACGAGGAGTTCGACCCGGACGACTGGTTCGGCGATCGTGCGGCGTTCCCCGAACTTCCGAAAGTGTCGTTCGCTCCGGCGACGGACGATCTCGATCCGCTGATCCTGCGCAGAATCTTTCGCGCCGACGGTTCGACGGAGGCGGAAGTCAGCCGGGCCTGCGCTGATCTGCGCGCGTTCTACGACCGAATGTAACCGCTCCTGGACTTACATGGACATCCGACTATAGGATGAGCGTACTTAATTCCACGCTCGAGGACGGACACCCATGGCTCGCGAACTCACGCACTTCATCGGCGGCAAGCATGTCGCCGGCACCTCCGGACAGTTCGGGGATGTGTTCGATCCCAATACCGGTGAGGTGCAGGCCCGGGTGCCCCTGGCCGACGT
This sequence comes from Rhodococcus sp. NKCM2511, assembly GCF_014905595.1. NCBI lineage: Bacteria > Bacillati > Actinomycetota > Actinomycetes > Mycobacteriales > Nocardiaceae > Rhodococcus > Rhodococcus sp. NKCM2511. The sequence continues at coordinate 40,161 of NZ_BNHJ02000006.1, forward strand.
ATCCGAGGTCGAGGCCGCCATCGCCGACGCCGAGCAGGCGCAGCGTGAGTGGGCGAAGTGGAACCCGCAGCGACGCGCTCGGGTGCTGATGAAGTTCCTCGCGCTCGTCACCCGCGACACCGAAGAACTCGCGCGGCTGCTCTCGTCGGAGCACGGCAAGACCATCGCCGACGCCAAGGGCGACATCCAGCGTGGCGTCGAGGTCGTCGAGTTCGCCGTCGGTGTTCCGCACCTGCTCAAGGGTGAGTACACCGAGGGTGCGGGTGGCGGTATCGACGTCTATTCGATGCGTCAGCCGCTCGGTGTCGTTGCCGGCATCACCCCGTTCAACTTCCCGGCCATGATTCCGCTGTGGAAGGCCGGCCCGGCCATCGCCTGCGGTAACGCCTTCATTCTCAAGCCGTCAGAGCGAGACCCGTCCGTACCCCTCAAGCTCGCCGAGCTGTTCCTCGAGGCAGGTCTACCGCCGGGCGTGTTCAACGTGGTCAACGGCGGCAAGGACGCGGTCGACGTGCTGCTCACCGACGATCGCGTCAAGGCGATCGGCTTCGTCGGATCGACGCCCATCGCGCAGTACATCTACGAGACGGCGGCGCAGCACGGCAAGCGCGCGCAGTGCTTCGGTGGAGCGAAGAACCACGCTTTGGTGATGCCCGATGCCGATCTCGACGAGGTCGCCGACGCTCTGCTCGGAGCTGCATACGGTTCGGCCGGCGAGCGGTGCATGGCGATTTCCGTCGCGGTTCCCGTCGGTGAGGAGACCGCCGACGCGTTGGTCGCCAAACTGACCGAGCGAGTGGCGAAACTGAAGATCGGCCGCAGCGACGACGAGAACGCGGACTTCGGCCCGCTCGTCGGTAGCGATGCGTTGAAGCGCGTGAACGACTACACCCAGATCGGTGTGGACGAGGGTGCCGAGTTGGTCGTCGATGGACGCGGATTCAGTCTCGAGGGCCACGAGGGCGGATTCTTCGCCGGCGCAACGCTGTTCGACAAGGTGACCACCGACATGCGCATCTACAAGGAAGAGATCTTCGGTCCGGTGCTGATCGTCGTGCGCGCGAAGGACTACGAGGACGCACTGCGTCTGCCGTCCGAACACGAGTACGGCAACGGCGTCTCGATCTTCACCCGCGACGGCGACACCGCTCGCGATTTCTGCTCCCGCGTCCAGGTGGGCATGGTGGGAGTCAACGTGCCGATTCCGGTGCCGATCGCGTACCACACGTTCGGTGGTTGGAAGCGTTCGGGATTCGGCGATCTCAACCAGCACGGACCGGATTCCATCCGCTTCTACACCAAGACCAAGACCGTCACTCAGCGTTGGCCGTCGGGCACCAAGGAAGCAGCTGCGCAGAATCACTTCGTCATTCCGAACATGGACTGATCGACGATGTTCACGTTGAACGAGGACGAGCGTGCCATCAACGACACTGCTCGTGATTTCGCGGACGAGTTCCTCGCACCGAACGCCGTCGAATGGGATCAGCAGAAGCACTTTCCGGTGGACGTGTTGCGCAAGGCTGCTGCTCTCGGGATGGGCGGCATCTACATTCGTGAAGACGTGGGCGGATCGGGCCTGACCCGCGTCGACGCGGTGCGCATCTTCGAGCAACTCGCCACCGGTGACCCGTCCATCGCGGCCTACATCTCGATCCACAACATGGTCGCCTGGATGATCGACACGTACGGCGACGACGAGCAACGGCAGCGCTGGCTTCCGGGGCTGTGCTCGATGGACCAGCTCGGTAGCTACTGCCTCACCGAACCCGGCGCTGGATCCGATGCGGCAAAGCTCGGTACCAAGGCCGTCCGCGACGGTGACGAGTACGTGCTGGACGGCGTCAAGCAGTTCATCTCCGGCGCAGGCACTTCCGAGGTGTACGTCGTCATGGCCCGCACCGGAGCGCCGGGTCCCCGCGGCATCTCGGCGTTCATCGTGCCGAAGGACACGGCGGGACTGTCGTTCGGAGCGAACGAGAAGAAGATGGGATGGAACGCTCAACCCACCCGCCAGGTGATCTTCGAAGGTGCCCGCGTTCCTGCTGCCAACTTGCTCGGCGGCGAGGGCGACGGATTTCGGATCGCGATGAACGGGCTCAACGGCGGACGCATCAACATCGCCGCATGCTCGATCGGCGGCGCACAGTCCGCTCTCGACAAGGCCGTGTCCTACCTCGCCGACCGCAACGCATTCGGCGCCAGGTTGCTCGACTCGCAGGCCCTGCAGTTTCGACTGGCAGATTTCAAGACCGAGCTCGAAGCTGCCCGAACTCTGCTGTGGCGAGCAGCGGACGGGTTGCAGAACAATGCAGCCGACAAGGTCGAGATGTGCGCGATGGCCAAACGTTTCGGTACCGATACCGGCTTCGAGGTCGCCAACGGGGCGCTGCAGTTGCTCGGCGGATACGGTTATCTCGCCGAGTACGGTGTCGAGAAAATCGTTCGCGACCTTCGGGTCCACCAGATTCTGGAAGGTACCAACGAGATCATGCGCGTGGTCGTAGCTCGCTCCATCGTGGGTGCAGCATGAGCGATGTCCTACTGGAGGTTTCGGGCGGGATCGGTCGCATCACTCTGAACCGCCCCAAAGCGATCAACGCACTCTCGCATGCGATGGTGCAGCAGATAGCTCCGGCGTTGGCGCAGTGGGCATCCGACGACAGCGTCGACGTAGTCCTGTTGACCGGAGCCGGCGAGCGCGGATTGTGCGCGGGCGGCGACATAGTCTCGATCTACCACGACGCCAAGGACGGCGGCAGCGGGAGCAAAGACTTCTGGCGCGACGAGTACGTGCTCAACGCCGCGATCGCCCGCTTCCCGAAGCCCTTCGTCGCGATCATGGACGGCATCGTCATGGGCGGTGGCGTCGGGCTCTCGGCCCACGCGAACACCCGCATCGTGACCGAACGTTCGAAGATCGCGATGCCCGAGGTCGGCATCGGATTCATTCCCGATGTCGGTGGCACCTACCTTCTTTCGCGTGCGCCCGGCGAAACCGGTACCCACTTCGCGCTCACCACGGCGCGGATGAATGCGGCCGACGCCATCGCGGTCGGATTCGCCGATCACTACATTCCGTCGGACAAGCTCGAGGAGTTCTACACCGCCCTCGAGACGGTCAGCGTCGGGGAGGCCGTCGACGCGTTCAGCGAGTCGGCTCCGGAATCCACCGTCGCGGCTCAGCAAGAATGGATCGACGAGTGCTACGCAGGTGACGACATCCAGGGCATCGTCGACGCTCTGGCTGCATCGCCGGTGCCGGAGGCGCAGCAGGCCGCAAAGGACATCGCGTCCAAATCGCCAGTGTCTCTTGCGGTGACGCTGCGGTCGCTGCGACGGGCGGCGACGCTGCCCTCCCTCGAGGCCGTGCTCGACGAGGAGTACCGCGTGTCGGTCGCGTCGCTGAGCAGTCACGATCTGGTCGAGGGAATTCGGGCGCAGGTCGTCGACAAGGATCGCAACCCCCAGTGGCAGCCGGCCACGTCGGCGGATGTCACTGCCGAGGATGTCGACCGATACTTCGCGCCCCTGGGCGACGCCGAACTCGGTCTGTCGAAAGCACTTACAGAAGGTGAGCAGTCATGAGCGAGAAGACGATCGGATTCATCGGCCTCGGGCACATGGGTGGACCGATGGCCGCCAACCTGGCTGCGGCCGGGTACACGGTGCAGGGCTTCGATCTTGTTCCCGCGGCGCTGGAGCAGGCCACGAAGGACGGCGTCACTGTGGTGGAGTCCGCGGTTGCGGCCGTCGCCGGAGCCGACATCGTGATCACGATGTTGCCGAACGGGAAACTGGTGCTCGGGCTGTACGGGGACCTGCTTCCGGCCGCGGCACCGGGGACGTTGTTCATCGATTCGTCGACCATCGACGTCGCCGACGCGCATGCCGCGCACCGGCTGGTGCACGAGGCCGGACACCGTAGCCTCGACGCTCCGGTCTCGGGCGGTGTCGGGGGAGCGGCCGCAGGCACGCTCACGTTCATGGTCGGTGGTTCGGAGGACGATTTCGCCTCCGCCGCTGCCGTTCTCGATGTCATGGGCCGCAAGGTCGTGCACTGTGGACCGGCGGGCAACGGTCAGGCCGCCAAGATCTGCAACAACATGATTCTCGGCGTATCGATGATCGCCATCAGCGAGGCCTTCGTGTTGGGCGAGAAGCTCGGCCTGAGCAATCAGGCGCTCTTCGACGTGGCATCGACTGCGTCCGGCCAATGCTGGGCGTTGACGACCAATTGCCCGGTGCCCGGTCCGGTTCCGACGAGCCCGGCGAACAACGAGTACAAGCCCGGATTCGCGGCGGCCCTCATGGACAAGGATCTGGGTCTGGCTGCGAATGCACTGCGCGACAACGGGGTCGAGGGAGTACTCGGACTTCGCGCAGCCGAGCTCTACGCTCGGTTCAAGGAAACGTCCGGCGGCGGAACCGACGTGGACTTCTCCGGCATCATCAACGACATCCGCGAACGCTCGAACGGAGCTGCTCAGTGACCGACTACGAAACCATCCTGCTCGAACGCCGGGGACGCGTCGGCATCATCACGCTGAACCGTCCGAAAGCATTGAACGCGCTGAACTCTCAGTTGATGCGTGAGGTCGTTTCGGTGGTCGAGGAACTCGATGCAGATTCCGAGATCGGTGCCATTCTGATCACCGGATCCGAACGGGCCTTCGCGGCCGGGGCCGACATCAAGGAAATGCAGCCCAAGTCGTACATGGACGTGTACCTCGACGACTTCTTCGCGGCGTGGGATCGACTGGCCGCGGCGCGGACGCCCCTCATCGCCGCGGTCTCCGGTTATGCACTCGGTGGCGGCTGCGAACTCGCGATGCTGTGTGATGTGCTGATCGCCTCCGACACCGCGGTATTCGGACAACCCGAGATCAAGCTCGGCGTCATTCCGGGAATCGGTGGCTCGCAGCGCCTGACGCGTGCGGTGGGCAAGGCCAAGGCCATGGAGATGTGCCTGACCGGCCGGAACATGAAGGTCGAGGAAGCCGAGCGAGCAGGATTGGTCTCGCGCATCGTGCCGGTCGCGGATTTCCTCGACGACGCCATCGCAACCGCGACCACGATCGCCGAGATGTCGCTACCGGTTGCCATGATGGCGAAGGAAGCAGTGAACCGATCGTTCGAGTCGAGCCTTCGTGAGGGAGTTCTGTTCGAGCGCCGCGTGTTTCATTCGACGTTCGCCACGGAGGATCAGAAGGAAGGCATGTCGGCTTTCATCGAGAAGCGCACGCCCAACTTTCAGCACCGGTAAAGCTGGCCGCTCTTTCGTGTCGTTCCGCGGGCTCCACTCGCGTGCTTTCGGGTCGTTCCGCAGGCTCCACTCGTGCTTTCGGGTCGTTCCGCAGGCTCCACTCGTGCTTTCGGGTCGTTCCGCAGGCTCGACTCCCGGGGCCGTCCTACCTGTCGGGGGACAGGAGGGCGGCCCCGCGGGCCGAGACCAGCTCGGGCATCGTCGGCACCAGGGTCGTCAGGCCGGTCCGCAGTTCGAGAGACCGCGCTATCGAGGCGATGTTCGCGCCGCCGCCGACCACGACGATGGACTGCGGTCTGGCACCGGACAGTTCGATGGTCTGCTCCACCAGCATGCCCGCGTAACGGACGGGTCCCGCGATCAGATCGTCGAAGTCGCGCCGTGTCAGCACATGCCGTGCAGTGCCGGCTGGGTCCGTGGTGCTGACGACGGAATCGATGCTCAGTTGCTCCTTGATGGACCGGCTGGCGTCGATTCCGACGCGAACGCCGTTGGACGAGAGCAACCGGCGCACCGAGTGATCGAGATCGTCGCCGCAGAACGTGGCAGTGCGCCGCGTCATCAGGGTGCGAGTGGACGCGAGATCGATGACGGTGACCGTGGTCCCGGTACTACCGATGTCGCACAGCACGGTGACGCCGTGATTGGGGACCAGCCCGATGAATCGTAGAAACCTCACTTGCGCAGCGGTTTCCGGAACGAGTGAGGCAGTGCGAGCGGTACCTCGGGTGGCGACCGTGCCAGGATCGGTGGCCACCCGGTAGGCAATCGCAGAGAACTGGACCGGGAGCGCCATCGTCGCGGCGATGGCATGGATGGCGTCGACGCCGGTGGCGATCGTGGTGGCCAGCGACTGCCCGGGAGCGCGGCGCACCGTCCGCGACACGATGGGTGTGCGGTGGGGGCTGTCCAGATACGTCAGAATTGCGCGTGCACCGTGCGCACCCGCTCCGACCCCCAACACCAGCACCCCGCCCCGCCCTTCAGCAGACCGACTCCGACCTGTTCCCGGAGCAATTGGACCACGAACGGTACGGCTGTGCCATTGTCTTGTGACGAGTCACCATCGAACTCAGAACGATGTGGTGATGTCATCACTGTCGAAATCGCCTGCATCCGAACGCAGTTCCGCGAGGATGCGCACCAGCGCCATCAGCTTGTCGCGCGCGAGCCCGGGCTTGGCGAACACCAGCGTGTTCAGGCGCTCGGTGGCTTCGACCGCCAACGTGCGCCCCTGCTCGGTGATTTCGACCAGGGTTGTCCGTCGATCGCTGGGATGGGGAATGCGGCGCACGTAGCCGACCGATTCGAGGCGGTCCACCGCGTTGGTCACACTGGTGGGGTGCACTTGCAGTCGGGCACTGGCCTTCGCCATCGGTAGCGCGCCGTTCTTGGTGAACGTCAACAACGTCAGCAACTCGTAGCGCGAAAACGTCAGTCCCGTCGGCTTGAGCGCTTCCTCGACCCGCGCCAGCATGATCTGCTGCGCGCGCATGAGCGAGGTGACCGCGGCCATACCGTCGGCGGCATCGGACCACCCGTGCTTGGTCCACTGACGGTGGGCCTCTGCAATGGGGTCGAGGGGAAGCGGCGACGGTGCTGGCATACACACCATCCTCCCACGGTGCCCGGTTCGAGCGTCTACCGAATGACGGTGCGAAGTACCGCGAGTGGTACCCGATCGGTGATCGCTGCTCGAGTCCGCGAAATCTGCTCGCGGGCATCGGCTGTGCGCGCGCTGTCGGTCTCGTCGACGGTCAGGGCGGCGTCCAACAGGCTCAATTGCGCCAGCACGGCGTCGACATCGTCGGTGGAGCGCGCCGCGCGGCCGACCCTCTCGGCGAGACGAATTCCGGCCTGGACCACCATAGGACTGCCGGTCCCGTAGATGCGCACCGCATCGAGCGCATGGTCGATCAGGATCGAGACGGGCACCCGCCGCACGATCAGTCGTACCTCTCCGTCGGTTCCACGCCGTCCGCGTGACGGTGCCGGCCGTTGGACCAGTGCAACGAGTCCGACGGAAAGATCGTCGATGGCGTTACGCGCCGTGTAGGGATCCTTGACCCCGGTGGACAGCGCCCGGACCGCCATTTCCGTCATCTGCTCGACGGCGAACGCGATGTCGTGGCGCGGCGTCCTACTGGTACCGATGTCGAAGGATGAGCGGACTCGGTCGATCGATGCGTCGGAGATGTCGGCCGAGCGATCGGCGAGAATGTCGACGAGCGGCTCGCCGGAGACGATGTGCTCGCCCGAGACCCGATGAATCTCGATCAGCGTGCCGTTGTCGCTCGCGATGCCCAGCAGTGCGTCCTCGTCGATGTCGATGATCACCCCGGATGTCTCGGCCAGGACTGTCACGTAGACAGGTGGTTTCGAGATGCCGTCGATCGAAGCGGCGTCGTCGGGACGATCGGTCGGGTAGAGGGAGTCGACGGATTCCGACAACTCGTCGCGGACTCTCGCGGACAGGGTGGCCACTTGAATCGACTGCGCGATGTGGTGGATGAAGTAGACGAGCACGCCCACGTCGACGACGGCGAGCGCGACTGCCACGTTGACGGCGATGTCCGGGACGAACACCGAACCATCGGATTCGATCGAACGAATCGACCGCAGCACCATCAGCGAGTACAGGAACGTCGCCCCGAAGATACCCAGAACCACCTGATTCCCGCGGTCCGCCATGAAGTTTCGCACCAGGCGGGGGCCGTACGAGGAACTGGCCGTGGCGAGGACGGAGATGGTGATGGAGAAGGACGTGGCGGCCACCCCCAGCATCGAGCCACCGATCGCCCCGAGGATGTCCCGGCTGCCACTCGCTCCGACGTGATAGAGCAACGAACCCGTCAGGTCCACGCGGGTGTCGAGTAGGTAGCGATCGAGGGTGACGAGCGCCTGCGCCAGTAGGAGTGCGAGAACTCCGAGGACGGCGGGAATGAACCAGAACGACTCCCGCAACCGCGCTATGTGTTCCTTCATGAGCGACAGTCTTCCCGCCCAGGAACGAATCGACACCCGCACTTGGAATCGCGGCGCTCGCTTCGTTCGAACGAGGCCTGCCGGCACAGGCCGGTCTCGTTTCGTCTCAAGCGAGCAGAGCAGACTTTCGTGCCACGGTGACGGCCCAGTCCGCGTCGGCGCGCCAGGGCCGCAGGTCCCAGGTGGAGAATCGATGTTCGACGAAAAATCCGACGGCAGTGAGATCCTCGTGGAGTTCGTCGGCTGTGTATGCCCGGTCGGTGGCGAAGCCGGTGACGAACACTCCGCCGTCCTTCAGATGTGCCCAGATGCGTTCGAGCGCAGCATGTTCGGTGCCGGGCTCCAGAAAAACCAACACGTTGCCGGCCGCGACGACCGCGTCGAACGTGCGATTCAACTCGAGCGTGGTCAGATCCGCGAGATGCACGTCGAGTTCGGGGTGACTACGCGCCTTCTCGACCAGAATCGGATCGAGATCCACGGCGGTGACGTGGTGGCCACGTCGCGCCAGTTCGGCACCGAGTCTGCCCGTACCGCAGCCGGCGTCGAGAATGTCCGACGCGGGGGAGACCACCGCGTCGACCATGCGGGCCTCACCGTGCAGATCCACGCCGCGTTCGGCCAGACGATCGAATCGCTCGATGTACCGGGCGGAGTCGTCGGCGGAGTTCTCGGCTTGCCAGCGTGTGGTCATGCCGCCAGGGTAGGTCAGCTCGGTTCGTCGAGGGCCGACCGGGCTTCGGTCACGCGTGCCCGCGCCGTCTCGAGTGCCTCGGCTGCCGACTCGGCCTGTTCGACGCTTTTTCTCTCCGCGGCCCGCGCTGCCTTCGCTGTGGCTCTCGCGGCCTCCAGTTCGGCTTCGAGTCTCTCGACTTCTGCTGTCGCGCTGCGTCGTTCGGACGCAGCGCGCTCCGTGCCCTGGTCGGCAGCGTCGGCCGCATCACGTGCGGCATCGAATGCGGTTTCGGCAGAGTCGAGTTCGGCGACCAGCCGATCGTGTTCGGCCTGGCGCAGCCGCTGGGCTTCGGAGGTGTCTTCGGCATCCGGCTCTGCAGCGGACTCGGGCGCGTCATCGGTACCGTCCGGTTCGGCTTCCGTCTCGGCATCGGCATCGTCGACCGTGTCAGGAACCAGCGAGAGCAGCGCGGGGCCGAAGCCGCTGTATGTCTCGGCCACCACCGTTCGGCCCGCACGAACCCGGTCGCGGATCTCCGGATCGGCCATTGCAGCATTGAGGGTGTTGGAAACCTCGCGCGCCGCGTTGTCGCCGACGGTCACGCCACGTTCGAGACCCAATGCAACGGCTCGATCGGTGAGCGCGCGTATCGAAGCGCTTCGAGCGGTGGACAACTCACGCAGTCGATGTCCGTCGCCGCGTTGCTGAGCCCGTTCGAGTTCGGCACCGAGGTCGAACAACTCGGCGACCGCGGATTCGTCCTGACGAGCGAGTGTGTTCACCAACCAGGCCACGACAGTGGGTTTACGGAGTCCGCCGATACGAGTGGCACCGGACTTGTCTCCGGCCTTCTTGAACCGGGTCACATACGCCGATCGGTGCGACACGAAGTCGGCGGGTGCCAGTGAATACAGGTCGTCGATGACGATGTCGATATCGGGGAGATCCTCGGACATGTGAACAGTCCGTCTCGTTCGAGCAGTCACCTCGGGGAAGTGACATGCGTGAAAGATGTGTGCCCCCGGCAGGATTCGAACCTGCGGCCTTTCGCTCCGGAGGCGAACGCTCTATCCCCTGAGCTACGGGGGCGCACCGGCTTCAGCCGGCGTGCCTGTTGGGCTGTACGAAAGACTAGCGCATGTGCGACGCGAGTCGAAATCACCCCTCGGGCAGCGGCTGCGCACCCTTCGCCGCGAGCATCTGCTTCATCAGAGTCGACTCACTCGTCTGCGTTGCCACCATGGACTTCGCCAGGTTGATCACCGCAGGAGACTGCGCGTGCGTCTGGGCGTATTCCATCATCGCCAGGCCGCCCTCGTGGTGACGCAGCATCAGCTGCAAGAACATGACGTCGACGTCGGTTCCGGTCGCTTGGCGTAGTGCGGCGAGCTCCGCGGAGCTGGCCATGCCGGGCATGGCCCTGGTGGGATCGGAGGATCCCGGTTCCATCGACATGCCGCCCATCGAATGGCCGTGAGAGTCGTCGGCCGTCATCCAGGTCATGTAGCCGTCGGTCGATATCGGCGCGCGGTCCCACAACGCGAGCCAGCCCTGCATCTGGCCCACCTGATTCTGTTGCGAGGTGAGCATGTCGAACGCCAGGCTCTTGACGGCCTGATCGGGCGCGTTGGTCAACGCGACCGCGGCCATTTCGATGGCCTGGTTGTGGTGCACCGTCATGTCCTGGGCAAATCCGACGTCGACCGAATCTGCTGCGGGGGAGTTGTCACCGTTGCGGAACGGATTCTGCGCCAGGAAGCCCAGCGCGAATCCGATCGCAATTACGGCGATCACGGCCAAGGCGACCAGCGCAGTGCGCTGGCTCCGCTTGGTCTCGGGGACGCCGTTGACCGAGTCGACTGTCGATTCGGTCATCAGCTTGCGGGCACCTGGAGATCGCTGGGCAGCTGCGCTCCGCCGGGCAACTGGGCACCGCCGGGTAGGCCGCTCGGCATTCCGCCTGCGCCGCTGGTCTCGCTGGCGTCGGGAGTGATGCCTGCGCCGTCCATCGGAACGGCGTCCGCACCCGGGGCCGAAGCGTCGAACAGCGGCGGGTTGTCGGGATCGAACGCGTTGTCACCGACTCCGGGCACGGATGCGCAGCTGGCACCGACCTCCGGGTAGGCGAATCGATTGAGGCGCAGAGCCGAGATGAACTGACCGATGCGCTCGTCGTCGACGCTGTCGAGCTTGAGCTGGTGACCCCAGGACTGCAGCGAGACGGGAGTGTCGAGGCCCGGGTACGGCGACATCATCATCTGCGTTTCCCCGTCGACGCGGTCGGCGAGGGACTGAATCTGGTCTTCGTTCAGGTCGTCGGGGTTGTACGTCACCCAGACCGCTCCGTGTTCGAGGGAGTGCACGGCGTTCTCGGTGCGGATGGCCTCGGGGTAGACGATGCCGGTGCAAGTGGCCCACACCGCATCGTGCGGTCCGCCGAACGGCGGCGTCTGGTCGTAGGCGACGCGTTGCGCGCGCCCGACGTGCAGGGCTGCCGGGTATTCCTTGATGGTGACGCCGTCGATTCCCGTCGACGGATCCTGATTGCTCTCGCTGGGCGCGAATTTCTGCGCCTCGGCGCGGTCCTGGTACTTGGGGTAGAGGTTGACCCCGAGGCCCACGACGAGTCCGACGACCACAACGACACCGGCAACCGTCAGCCAGGGAATCTGTCTGCCCTTGGCGGCGGGGACACCGCCCTGCTTCTTGCGAGCTGACTTCTTGTTGGCTGCACTGATGGCTTTGTCTGCCTTCGCAGCCGACTTGTTCTGACTGCCTTTGTCGGGACCCGTTGGCATCGCTGTGGTTGCTCTCTCAGTCGAGGAAAAGTGGGTGGTCGGTAGCGCTGGTGGTACGTATCTGCTGGTGACGGCCGTACTCGACGGTCGTCCGCGCAGAGCGCCCCTACTGTACGTTCTCTGTCTGAGAGCGTGCTCAGAGCCCGTGTGGACCGCATCGGCCAGGTGGCCCCGCGCTCGGACGGGCAGTGGATGCGAGTATGCCGCACACCAGCCAATAGGATGGCTACCTGTGACTCCCGCCGATCTTGCCGAATTGCTTCACGCGACCGCCGCCAAGGTGCTTGCCGACCGCGGCCTGGACGCATCCGTTCTCCCTGCGAAGCTCACGGTCGAGCGTCCCCGCAATCCCGAGCACGGTGACTACGCCACCAACGTGGCGCTGCAGGTGGCGAAGAAGGCCGGAGCCAATCCCCGTGATTTCGCCGGCTGGCTCGCCGAGGCGCTCGCGGCCGACGCCGCGATCGCCAGTGCCGACGTCGCGGGCCCCGGCTTTCTGAACATCAGGCTGGCTGCCGCAGCGCAGGGCGAGATCGTTGCCCGCGTGCTGGCCGCCGGTGCCGAGTTCGGCAACGGATCCTCGATGGCAGGCAAGAAGGTCAACCTCGAGTTCGTCTCGGCCAACCCCACCGGACCGGTGCACCTCGGTGGAACCCGATGGGCTGCCGTCGGCGATGCCCTCGGACGCATCCTGACCGCGCACGGAGCCGAGGTCACTCGCGAGTACTACTTCAACGATCACGGCGCTCAGATCGATCGCTTCAGCCGGTCGCTCATCGCCGCGGCAAAGGGGGAGCCTGCCCCGGAGAACGGGTATGCGGGCGAGTACATCGCCGAGATCGCACAGCAGGTGCTGGCGAAGGAGCCCGAAGCGCTGGCGCTGGCACCCGAGGCGCAGGACGAGACCTTCCGGTCGATCGGTACCCAGCTGATGTTCGACCGCATCAAGGCGAACCTGCACGAATTCGGTGTCGATTTCGACGTCTACTTCCACGAGAACTCACTCTTCGAGTCCGGTGCCGTCGAAAAATCGGTCGACTACCTCAAGGGCTCGGGGAGCCTGTACGAGGAAGACGGTGCATGGTGGCTTCGGTCCACCGAGTACGGCGACGACAAGGATCGCGTCGTCATCAAGAGCGACGGTAATGCTGCCTACATTGCAGGCGACATCGCGTACTTCCAGAACAAGCGGCAGCGCGGTTTCGACCTGTGCATCTACATGCTCGGAGCAGACCACCACGGCTACATCGGTCGACTCAAGGCCGCCGCCGCTGCATTCGGCGACGACCCCGAGACCGTCGAGGTACTGATCGGGCAGATGGTCAACCTCGTTCGCGACGGCGTCGCGGTGAAGATGAGCAAGCGGGCAGGCACCGTCATCACGCTCGACGATCTGGTCGAAGCCATCGGCGTCGACGCGTCGCGCTACGTCATGATCCGGTCGTCCGTCGACTCGAGCATCGACATCGACCTCGCCCTGTGGGCCAGCGCCAGCAACGAGAACCCGGTGTACTACGTCCAGTACGCCCACGCCCGGTTGGCATCGCTCGCGCGCAATGCCGCCGAACTGGGGATCTCGGGCGACGATCCCGATCTGAGCCTGCTGACGCACGAGCAGGAGGGCGAATTGATCAGGACGATCGGCGAGTACCCGCGGGTGGTGGCCAGTGCCGCCGAACTTCGCGAACCACACCGGATCGCCCGCTACCTCGAAGAACTGGCGGGGGCCTACCACCGGTTCTACGGCGCGTGTCGAGTACTTCCCCAAGGAGACGAGGAGCCCGGACCTGTGAACACCGCGCGACTGGCATTGGGCAACGCAACCCGGCAGGTTCTGGCCAACGGCCTCGAACTGCTCGGTGTCAGCGCACCGGAGCGCATGTGAGCGCACATCCGGCAGGGCCCAAGCACGCCGATGCCCCAGCCAAGCAGTCGATGTCCGAGCGTCCGAGCGCCGCGTCGGACATGACGACGCTTCCCGAACAGGTGTGGCCACGCAACGCGGCACGCGGCGACGACGGTACGGTTCGGCTCGCGGGGGTGTCGGTCACCGACCTCGCGGCGCAGTACGGCACCCCACTGTTCGTCGTGGACGAGGACGACTTCCGCGCACGCTGCCGCGAGATGGCCGCTGCGTTCGGAGCACCCGAACGAGTTCACTACGCCTCCAAGGCATTTCTGTGTGGAGAGATCGCTCGTTGGGTGGCCGACGAGGGTCTCTCGCTCGACATCTGCTCGGGCGGTGAGCTGGCCATCGCCCTTGCTGCCGGATTCCCGGCGGATCGAATTGCGATGCACGGCAACAACAAATCCGTGGCCGAGCTCGAGGCCGGAGTGAGTGCCGGAGTCGAGCACGTCGTACTCGACTCCAATATCGAGATCGACCGTCTCGACGCCGTGGCCGGTTCGGCCGGTGTGGTGCAGGACGTGCTGATTCGTATCACCGTCGGCGTCGAGGCACACACGCACGAGTTCATCGCGACCGCTCACGAGGATCAGAAGTTCGGCTTCTCGCTCGCCGACGGCTCGGCGATCGAAGCCGTCCGTCGGGTGTTCGCCGCAGACAACCTTCGTCTCGTGGGGCTGCACAGTCACATCGGCTCGCAGATCTTCGAGGTCGACGGTTTCGAGCTGGCTGCGCACAAGGTCATCGGGCTGCTGCGCGACATCGTCGCCGAGTTCGGCGTGGACAAGACCTCGCAGATCTCGACGCTCGATCTCGGTGGCGGCATGGGTATTTCGTACGTACCGAGTGACGATCCGCCGCCCGTCGACCAATTGGCGGCCAAGCTGGCGAGCATCGTCGAGACGGAGTCGGCCGCGGCCGGTTTGCCGGTTCCGACCATTGCCGTCGAGCCGGGTCGAGCCATCGCCGGTCCGGGCACCGTGACGCTCTACGAGGTGGGCACCGTCAAGGACGTCACCGTCGACAACGCCACCCGCAGGCGGTACATCAGCGTCGACGGCGGTATGAGCGACAACATTCGTACGTCGCTGTATCAGGCCGAGTACGACTGCCGCCTGGTCTCGCGTACCAGCGACGCCGACGCCGTGATGGCTCGCGTGGTCGGAAAGCACTGTGAGAGCGGCGATATCGTCATCAAGAACACGTGGATGCCGGCCGACGTCGGGCCCGGTGATCTGCTCGCCGTCGCAGCCACCGGCGCTTACTGCTACTCCATGTCCAGCCGCTACAACCTGCTGACGCGGCCCGCTGTGGTCGCGGTCAAGGACGGGCGTTCGCGCCTGATCCTGCGGCGGGAAACCATCGAAGATCTGCTCAGCTTGGAGGTTCAGCCATGACATCGAAGCCGATAGGCGTCGCCGTACTCGGACTCGGAAACGTCGGTAGCGAGGTCGTCCGGATCCTCACCGAGAATGCAGCGGACTTCGAGGCCAGAATCGGTGCGCCACTGGAGATTCGGGGAATCGCGGTCCGTCGGATCGACGGCGATCGCGGAGTACCGGCCGAACTGCTCACCGACGACCCGGCCGAATTGGTCGGTCGCGACGACGTGGACATCGTCGTCGAGGTGCTCGGCGGTATCGACATCCCACGCAAGCTGGTGTTGTCGGCGCTCGAGAACGGCAAGTCCGTCATCACTGCGAACAAGGCCCTGCTCGCCGAATACACCGGAGAGTTGGCCGACGCGGCCGAGAAGTCGCGCGCCGATCTGTATTTCGAGGCAGCTGTCGCCGGAGCCATTCCGGTCGTGCGGCCGTTGATGCAGTCGTTGGCAGGCGACCGCGTCAACAAGGTGGCGGGCATCGTCAACGGCACCACCAACTTCATCCTGTCGGCCATGGACGAGACCGGTGCCGATTACGCCGAAACCCTCGCCGAGGCAGGCCGATTGGGATACGCCGAGGCCGATCCGACCGCCGATGTCGAGGGTTACGACGCCGCGTCCAAGGCGGCCATCCTCGCCTCGATCGCGTTCCACACTCGGGTCACGGCCGGCGACGTCTACCGCGAGGGCATCAGCAAGATCACTGCAGACGACCTCGAGACCGCGAAGTCTCTCGACTGCACCATCAAGTTGCTGGCGATCTGCGAGCGCATCACCACGCCCAAGGGCAAGGAGCGCATCTCGGCCCGGGTCTACCCGGCACTCGTTCCGCTCGATCACCCGTTGGCATCGGTGAACGGCGCATTCAACGCCGTCGTCGTCGAGGCCGAGGCTGCAGGCCGGTTGATGTTCTACGGCCAGGGTGCGGGCGGCGCGCCGACGGCGTCCGCCGTGCTCGGCGACCTGGTGATGGCCGCGCGCAACAAGTTCTACGGTGGCCGCGGCCCGCTCGAGTCCAAGTACGCCAAGCTCAAGGTGGCCCCGATGGGTGACATCCTCACCCGGTACTACGTCAGCATGCAGGTGGCCGACAAGCCCGGCGTTCTCGCTACCGTGGCCGCCGAATTCTCCAAGCGCGACGTCAGCATCTCCACCGTGCGCCAGCACGGCGCCGGTGACGGGGCCAGGCTCGTCGTGGTCACTCACCTCGCGGCCGATTCCGCACTGTCCGACACCGTTGCATCCCTCGAGCAGTTGGACGTGGTCGTCCACGTCGCCAGCGTTCTCAGATTGGAAGGCACCACAGTATGAGCGTCCACACCCCCTGGCCCGGTCTGATCGAGGCGTACCGGTCGCGTCTGGCGATCGGTCCCGACTGGAAGACCGTCACCCTGCGCGAGGGCGGCACTCCGCTGCTGCCCGCCGGGCACCTGTCCGAATTGACCGGCTGCACAGTGCACCTGAAGGTCGAGGGACTCAACCCCACCGGCTCGTTCAAGGACCGCGGCATGACCATGGCCGTCACCGACGCGCTCGCCCGTGGGCAAGAAGCAGTACTGTGCGCGTCCACCGGCAACACCTCGGCGTCCGCTGCGGCCTACGCGGCCAAGGCGGGCATGTCCTGTGCCGTACTGGTTCCGCAGGGCAAGATCGCGATGGGCAAGCTGGCTCAGGCAGTCATGCACGGCGCGAAAATCATTCAGGTCCAGGGCAACTTCGACGACTGCCTCGAACTGGCGCGCAAGACCACGGCCGAGTTCCCGACGATCGGTCTGGTCAACTCCGTCAACCCCGTGCGTATCGAGGGGCAGAAGACCGCGGCGTTCGAGATCTGCGACGCCCTCGGCGATGCACCCGACATCCATGCTCTACCGGTCGGCAACGCGGGCAACATCACCGCGTACTGGCGCGGGTACTCCGAGTACTTCCGCGACGGCCTCACCACCCGCAAGCCGCGCATGCTCGGCGTGCAGGCCGCGGGCGCCGCTCCTCTGGTTCACGGTGCGCCCGTGAAGGACCCGGAAACGATCGCGACCGCAATCCGGATCGGCTCACCCGCATCCTGGAACGGTGCCGTCAATGCCAAGGAAGAATCGAACGGAGCATTCCGGGCCGCGACCGACGAGGAGATCCTCGAGGCGTACCGGTTGATCGCGAAGACCGAGGGCGTGTTCGTCGAACCGGCCTCCGCGGCCAGCGTCGCCGGACTGTTGGCGGCTCGAAAGGAAGGCTGGCTGGAGCCGGGCCTGACCGTTGTCTGCACGGTGACCGGCAACGGTCTCAAGGATCCCGACACTGCACTGTCGGGAATGCCTGTCGTGGAACCGATTTCGGTCGATCCCGTCGCTGTTGCGGCTGCGCTCGAGCTGGCCTGAGTTGACGGAATCTCCGGCAATGACGAAGACGCTTCCCATCGGGCTCATGGTGACCGCGCGTGTGCCGGCCTCCAGTGCCAACATAGGCCCCGGATTCGACAGTCTCGGAATGGCTTTGGGCTTGTACGACGAGATCGAGGTCACGACCACGGCGTCGGGCCTGTCGATCCACGTCGACGGTGAGGGTTCGGCGGACGTTCCGTGGGGACCGACGCACCTGGTCGTGCGGGCCATCGAACGGGGTCTGGAAGCGGCCGGAGTGTGGGCCGATGGATTGAATGTCCACTGCCGCAACGTCATTCCGCATTCGAGAGGTCTCGGATCCTCGGCCTCGGCAGTGGTCGGCGGGCTCGCCGCGGCCAATGCACTCGCGTCGAAGGTGGACCCCGCGCTGTCGTTGTCGGACAGTCAGTTGGTGCAGTTGTCGTCCGAGTTCGAGGGGCACCCCGACAACGCGTCGGCGAGTTGCCTCGGCGGTGCCGTCGTGTCGTGGAGCGAACCGCCCAATGCCAGTGTGACGGCACGCAAGTACGCCGCCGTGCGCCTGGACGTACATCCCAGCATCAAGGTCGTCGTGCTCGTGCCGTCCGAGCGCTCCTCGACTTCGCACACACGGGGATTGCTGCCGGAGTTGGTGCCGCACCGCGACGCCGCCTTCAACGTCAGTCGCAGTGCGCTCGCCGTCGTCGCATTGACCGAGCGTCCGGATCTGCTGATGGCTGCCACCGAGGATCTACTGCATCAGGGCCAGCGGGCACAGGCACTGCCCGACACCACCCGGTGGATCGCGACGTTGCGCGCCCGCTCGATCGCCGCAGTGGTGTCGGGAGCAGGCCCTACCGTCATGGCCCTGTGCACCGAAGAATTCCCGGCCGATCTGCGCCACGCTGCGCTGGCCGAGGGATGGCGAGTTCTCGACCTCGAGGTGGCCGACGGAGTCACGGTCGCATGACCGACACCGAATAGGGTTCTTGCCGAGCGAGGACAACGACGCTATGGTGAACCCTGTCCGTACATCGTGCGCTTCAGACGCCGGTTTCGTCAGGGCAATCAGGTCACTGTATTCGGGGGAGTTCAGAACGTCCGAGTGATGTGACGCTCCTGGCTCGGTCCTTCCCGTAGTTCGCTGCGGTCTCGGACCGATGGTGTCGTCGGCGGAGTGCGTCGAACATGAACGGCAATATCCGAGTTCGGCAGAAAGCCGAGCTGCGGAACGAACCCTCGGCTGCGCATCGAGCGAGCGAGGGAAGGAAAGGACCTCCGTGACCGATACGGAACTCATCTCTGCGCCCGAAACGTCACGCCGTCGCGCCGGCCTGTCCGGAATGGTTCTCACCGAGCTACGCAGCCTCGCTGGCGAACTCGGCATCAAGAGCATCTCCGGCATGCGCAAGGGCGATCTGATCGCGGCCATCACCGAGCGTCAATCGGGCACCGCGCCGGCCAAGTCCGCTGCGCCGAAGTCCGATGCGCCGAAGTCCGATGCACCGAAGAGCGATGCACCGAAGGTCGACGCTCCCAAGGCTCGACGCGCTGCTGCGTCGGCACCGGTTGCCGACGAACGACCCGCGATCGACACTGCTCCCGAGCCTGCGACGGCTGCCGACACGTCGGACGTAGCACCCGAGGCCGGACGTCGCACCCGGGGCCGCCGCGCCGCGGGTCGCCGCGCAGGTGCGCCCGACCAGTTGCCACTGGACGGCAGCGGCGACACGGCCGCATCGGCCCCCGCTACCGCGGAGTCGACCGCTGCAGCGGAGACCACCGACAAGCAGGACGATTCCGGCGAGAACGCCGCAGCGGAGCGCCCACGTCGTAGCCGCGGCGAGCGCAACCGCCAGGACGGTGCCGAGCGCGAACCGCGTGACACCGACAACGGCAACCGCAACCAGAACGACCGCAACCAGAACGACCGCAACCAGGGCGACCGCAACCAGGGGGACCGGGACGGCGGCAATCGCGACAATGCGGGCCGCAACCAGGGCGACCGGGACAACTCGAACCGCGACTCCAACCGTGAGAACGGCAACCGCAATCAGAACGACCGTGGCGGACGCAATCGCAATCAAGGCGACGGCCGGAACGACAACCGGAACGACAATCGCAACGAGGACCGCAACAACGGCCCGCGCGACAACCGTGACAACAACCAGGACGACGACGGCGAAGGCCGCGGTCGCAGGGGTCGACGGTTCCGCGAGCGTCGTCGTGGACGCGACCGCGGCGAGGGCAACGAGGGCGGCGGCGGTCGCGAGCGCGACACCGAGATCCGCGAGGACGATGTTCTCCAGCCGGTAGCCGGCATTCTCGACGTTCTCGACAACTACGCGTTCGTTCGGACCTCGGGTTACCTGGCCGGACCGAACGACGTCTACGTGTCGATGAACCTGGTGCGCAAGAACGGCCTTCGCCGCGGCGACGCCGTCACCGGTGCCGTTCGGGTGGCGCGTGAAGGTGAGCAGTCGGGTCAGCGTCAGAAGTTCAACCCGCTGGTGCGTCTGGATACCGTCAACGGGGGAGAGGTCGAGGCCGCGCGCAAGCGTCCGGAGTTCGGCAAGCTCACCCCGCTGTACCCCAACCAGCGGCTGCGCCTCGAGACCCAGCAGAACATCCTGACCACGCGCATCATCGACCTGGTGATGCCCATCGGTAAGGGTCAGCGCGCGTTGATCGTCAGCCCCCCGAAGGCCGGTAAGACGAGCGTTCTGCAGGCCATCGCAAACGCGATCGCCATCAACAACCCCGAGTGCTACCTGATGGTCATCCTCGTCGACGAGCGTCCCGAGGAAGTGACCGACATGCAGCGCTCGGTCAAGGGCGAGGTCATCGCCTCAACGTTCGACCGTCCGCCGGGTGACCACACGGCAGTCGCCGAGCTGGCGATCGAGCGTGCCAAGCGTCTGGTCGAGGCCGGCCAGGACGTGGTTGTCCTGCTCGACTCGATCACCCGTCTGGGCCGCGCGTACAACAACAGCTCGCCTGCTTCGGGCCGCATCCTCTCCGGTGGTGTCGACTCGACCGCGCTGTACCCGCCCAAGCGATTCCTCGGCGCGGCACGAAACATCGAGCACGGTGGTTCGCTGACGATCATCGCCACGGCCATGGTCGAGACCGGATCCACCGGCGACACCGTGATCTTCGAGGAGTTCAAGGGCACCGGTAACGCCGAGCTCAAGCTCGATCGCAAGATCGCCGAGCGTCGGGTGTTCCCCGCGGTGGACATCAACCCGTCCAGCACCCGTCACGACGAGCTTCTTCTCGCTCCGGACGAGGCGGCGGTGGTGCACAAGCTGCGTCGCGTGTTGTCCGGTCTGGACTCGCACCAAGCCATCGACCTGCTGGTCGACCGGCTCAAGAAGAGCAAGAACAACCTCGAATTCCTGATGGAAGTTTCGAAGACCGCTCCCGGCGGCATCAACGATTGATCCCTTGTTCCCCGGGTCCGAGGGTCCGGGGAACAAGAGGGCAGGTGCCCGCGTTGTAAGCATCTGTCGGCACAGAAGTACCGACGATTAGCAGGGCAGATACACGCTCTGGCATAATCAACGGCCGAGTCCGGTTCCGGTTCACGTCTTCGATCAGCGAAGGCGACCCGGCGACCATTACAAAGAACGGTAAGGACACCATGAAGGCAGGAATTCACCCCGACTACACACTGACGACAGTCGTCTGTGGTTGCGGCAATACTTTCGAGACCCGAAGCACCACCGACAAAGAGCGCATCAGCGTCGAGGTCTGCTCGCAGTGCCACCCCTTCTACACCGGCAAGCAGAAGATTCTCGACACCGGCGGTCGCGTCGCTCGCTTCGAGGCTCGCTACGGCAAGCGCGCCGGCAAGAAGGCCGACGCAGACAGCTAGCTGTTTCGCCGACGCCCGTCCTGTGAACTACAGGGCGGGCGTCGGCTTTTTTGTGTCCACACCCGGTTTCACCCGTTCGGAGAGTGAGTCGTCACCATGGCGAGAACAGACAAGCCTTCGGCCATCGACGACATCCTCGCCGAACACTCCGGCCTCGAGCAGCAACTGGCCGACCCCGCCCTGCACAACGACCCGTCCGCAGCGCGCAGGGCAGGCAAGAGGTTCGCCGAGCTGGCACCGATCATGTCAGCGCACACCAAGTTGACCGCCGCTCAGGACGACCTCGAAGCCGCACGTGAACTCGCCGCCGACGATTCGTCGTTCGCCGCAGAGATTCCCGAGCTCGAGGCAACGGTTCTGCACCTGGAACAGACGCTGACCGATCTGCTGGCACCACGCGACCCGCACGACGGCGACGACATCGTGATGGAGGTCAAGTCGGGTGAGGGCGGCGAGGAATCGGCGCTCTTCGCGGCCGATCTGGCGCGGATGTACGTGCGCTACGCCGAACGCCGCGGCTGGCGAGTCGAGGTTCTCGACGCGAACGTCTCGGACCTGGGTGGCTACAAGGACGCGACGTTGTCGATCAAGACCAAGGATCCGCTCGACGGCGTCTGGGCGCGGCTGAAGTTCGAGGGTGGCGTCCATCGCGTGCAGCGGGTGCCGGTCACCGAATCGCAGGGACGCGTGCATACCTCCGCGGCCGGCATTCTGGTGTATCCGGAGCCCGACGAGGTCGAGGAAGTGCAGATCGACGAAACCGATCTGCGCATCGACGTCTACCGCTCGTCCGGCAAGGGTGGTCAAGGTGTCAACACCACCGACTCCGCTGTCCGCATCACCCATTTGCCCACCGGCATCGTCGTCACCTGTCAGAACGAGCGATCGCAGTTGCAGAACAAGGCGCGTGCGATGCAGGTGCTCGCGGCGCGTCTGCAGGCGGCCGCGGAGGAAGCGGCCAACGAAGAGGCCTCGGCCGGCCGGGCCAGTCAGGTGCGTACCGTCGACCGCTCGGAGCGGATCAGGACGTACAACTACCCCGAGAACCGCATCACCGATCACCGCATCGGATTCAAAGCGCACAACCTCGACGCGCTGCTCGACGGCGACATGGATGCACTGCTCGACGCGCTCGCCAAGGCCGACCGCGACGCACGTATGCAAGCAGAGTAACTGCGCGCCAACCGTTTTCGGTTCTCGCGCTGCTGATCGAACGAATCTCGAGATACCCTGGCGATCGGATTCGACCCGCCCGCGCCATGAAAGGCACACCCGAGATGAACCAGGCCTTGACCCCCGCAGGCGAGAACGCAGTCACCGAGCTCGCTTCCCGCTACGGGGTGTCCACCGACGCGGTCCGCACCATGCTCGACGCCGTCAACAACGGCCGCGGCACCATGGCGCAGTTCAACATTCCCGAGCTCGGCGGCAGTGGGCAGTGGATGCGCGGCGGTATGACGATGGTGGGCAACATGTTCGATCACGGCCTCAAGAGTCGGGTCGACGGTTTGTGCCGCGATCTGTCCGCGGTGTTGGCGCAGCATCAGGTCTATCCGCCGAGAGATGCCGGTACGGGATCGTTCGGCGGCACTTCCTTCGGCGGGGGATCGTGGTGGCCGTCGGATCTGGGTTCGCCGAGTTCGAGCGGTGGCCAGAACGGATCGCAGTACGCGGTGTTTCCAGGATCTCGTCGCCTCGCCGTCCTCGTGGGAGGGGAATTGGCGGTGTACGACACCCTCGATCACTCCATCGGCGGAGTGCAACAGCAGCAGGGTGGGGGTCCGGGTTCGGTGGAGTTCACCAGCCAGTACGGCACGTTCACTGCGGCAAGTCTGCCGCGCGTCGACCAACGGTCCGCCGACGCGCCACCGCAGAACATGACTTCGTCGCAGCAGCCGCAGCCGGCCGCACAGAATTTCGCGTCTGCGCAGTCGGGTTCACCTGCTCACGCCGGTGTCGACATCTCGGACATCACCGCTGCGATCGAGGCGCTCGCCGGTCTGCATGCGAAGGGATTTCTGACCGACGACGAGTTCTTCGCAAAGAAGTCGGAGTTGCTGGGGCGGCTGTGAGTCCGGTGTCGGACCGCCGTGGCAGTCTGTACAAGTGAGCCGCAAGCCGTTACGCCTAGCCATCCTCGAAGCGACGTCGATGCTCGAGGCCGCCGGTGTGCCGAGCCCTCGGGTGGATGCGGAGCTACTCGCCGCGCACCTCGTCGGAGTCGATCGCGGTCGGCTGGGGTTGGTGCCGTTGGTGGAGCCCGAGCTCGTCGACGCGTACTTCCGAACCGTCGAGCAGCGCGCGAAACGTATTCCCCTGCAATACATCACGGGAACGACGTCGTTGGGAAACATCGATGTCGAGGTGGGTCCCGGGGTGTTCGTTCCACGTCCCGAAACCGAGTTGCTGTTGGCGTGGGCGCTCGCGTTTCTCGAGAACGTCGACCATCACCCGCCCGTGGTGCTCGACCTGTGCACGGGGTCGGGCGCGCTGGCGCTCGCCATCGCGAACGCTCGCCCGGATGCCGTCGTGCACGCCGTCGAACTCGACCCATCGGCCCTCGCGTGGGCCCGCCGTAACGCGGATCTGCGTGCCGAGCAGGGGGATTCACCGATCACGTTGCATCACGGAGACGTCACTTCTCGGGATCTCTTGACCGACCTCGACGGCTCGGTGGACATGATCGTCGCCAACCCGCCGTACATTCCGGACGGGGCGGAGCTCGATCCGGAAGTACTCGACCACGATCCGCACATCGCGCTCTTCGGCGGCGAGGACGGGTTGTCGGTCATCGAGCCGATGATCGGCAACATCGCGCGGTGGCTGCGTGTCGGCGGCGGAGTCGCCATCGAACACGACGACTCGAACGGGGAGGGCGTCGCTGCCCTGTTGTCTCGGCGACGAGTCTTCACCCAGGTCACCGAGCATCCGGACCTGGCCGGCCGACCCCGCTTCGTCGTGGCGGCACGGGCGACGCCGCCCTCTGCCTGAGCGGCAAGGCGGCAAGCCGGCGGCACCTGACATCACTTCGTTACCGAAGGTGGAAGGATAGGCGGAGTGAGTACCGTCTACGACTGCCGTGAAGCCGATGCGCGGGCTGCCGGATTGACCGCAGCGCGCGGTGCCCTCAAATCCGGTCGACTCGTCGTGATGCCCACCGACACGCTCTACGGGATCGCCGCCGACGCGTTCGACGGCAGCGCGGTCACCGACCTGCTGCGCGCCAAGGGGCGGGGACGCGATATGCCGGTCCCGGTCCTCGTCGGTTCGTGGAACACGATCGACGGCCTGGTGCAGAGCGTCCGGCCGCGGACCCGAGATCTGATTCGAGCCTTCTGGCCCGGTGCATTGAGCATCGTGGTCCAGCAGGCACCGTCGCTGGCGTGGGATCTGGGTGATGCTCAGGGAACCGTCATGCTCCGGATGCCGCTGCACCCGGTCGCGCTCGAGCTCCTTCGTGAAGTAGGTCCGCTGGCGGTGTCCAGTGCAAATATTTCGGGAAGTCCGCCCGCCACCACGGTGACGCAGGCGCGAGAACAACTCGGTGGATCTGCGGCGGTTTATCTCGACGGGGGGCCGGCCGACCACGCGGTGGCCTCCACCATCGTGGACCTGACCGGTGAGCACGCACGAATCCTGCGGGTCGGTGCCATTCCCACGGAGCAGATTGCCGAGGTTCTCGGTGTCACCGCCGAAAGCCTGGTTCCGGGAGCGTCCTGACATGCCCGTCCGTTCCGCATGAGCGTCGAGGTGCTTGCCCAGTCGAATCTGGGCGCAGGCGTTCCGATCCGCGAGCTGCTGCTTGTTTTCCTGACGGCCGCTGTCGTCACGTTCTTCGCCACCGGTGGCGTTCGAGTGGCCGCGATCAAGTTCGGCGCAGTCGCCATTCCTCGTGATCGTGACGTCCACGTACAGGCCACCCCCCGACTCGGGGGAGTGGGCATCTACGCCGGCATGCTCGCTGCGCTGCTGTTCGCCTCGCAGCTGCCCGCGTTGGCCCGCGGATTCGATGTCGCCTACAACCGCGACATTCCGGCTGCGCTGGTTGCAGGCTTCGTGATCGTGCTGGTCGGCGTCATCGACGACCGTTGGGGTCTCGACGCACTGACGAAGTTCGTCGGCCAGGTGACGGCGGCCGGCGTCCTGGTCATCATGGGTGTGAGCTGGGTTGTGCTCTACCAGCCCTGGGGCGGCGAGCCCGGCCAGCCGGGCAGCACCTTGGTGCTCGACCAACTTCAGGCCGGGCTGGTGACCGTTCTGATCACCGTCGTCATCGTCAACGCGATGAACTTCGTCGACGGCCTCGACGGGCTCGCAGCCGGACTCGGCCTCATTTCGTCGGTCGCGATCTGCATCTTTTCGGTGGGCCTGCTGCAGGAACAGGGGGGCGACGTCGGCGTCTACCCACCTGCCTTGATCGCGGCGGCGCTGGCCGGTGCCTGCCTGGGATTTCTGCCGCACAATTTCCAACCGGCGCGCATCTTCATGGGCGATTCGGGGTCCATGTTGATCGGGCTGACGCTGGCCACGATCTCGACGAGTGCCTCGGGGCGCATTCCGTTGACGGCCTACGGTCCACGCGATCTGCTGGGTCTGTTGTCGCCGCTCCTGTTGGTCGGTGCCGTGATGCTCATTCCGATACTCGATCTGTTGCTCGCCGTCGTTCGCCGCACTCGGGCCGGGCGAAGTCCGTTCAGCCCCGACAAGATGCATCTCCATCACCGACTCCTGCAGATCGGCCACTCGCATCGACGGGTGGTCCTGGTGATCTACCTCTGGGTCGGTGTGCTCGCGTTCGGTGCGGTCGGATCCTCGCTTCTCGACCGGCGCATCGTGGTGCTGCTCGTCGCTGCCGGTCTGGTGTTCGCGCTCGTCGTCACGGCTGTGCCCACTCTGCGGGTGGATCGATCGCCCGGATCCGAACGCCGGGGTGTCCGACGCCGCTGATCGGGTCGGTGGTTCTTCGGTCGTGTCCCGGCTGGTGCCGGCCACCGGGTGCCACTGGGTACTCTCGTCAACTGTGACCTTCACCCCGCAGCCCATGCCCGACCAATTCGCACCGCTTCGTGCCGCGGTCCGCTACGGCCTCATCGGCCTGGTGGTACTGACGGTGGTGAGCGTGGGGATTTCGGTTGCTGCTGCGGGAACTCCAGGATTGTGGGGATCGATCATCGGAGTAGCCATCGGGGGCGGGTTCGTCATCACGACCGCGCTGTCGGTGGCTCTGACCACGCGGTTTCCCGCGTCGGCGGTCGGAGCGCTGTTGCTCGGTGGGTGGTTGGTCAAGATGGTCATCGCGCTGATCGTGCTCGTGGCACTCAAGGATGCGGACTTCTACAACCGGTATTCGCTCGGGCTGACCATTCTGGGGGCTCTGGTGGTGGTCCTGGGCGCGGAGGTGTTCGGTGTCGTCAAGACGAAGGTGGGCTACGTCGACAGCGTTCCTGCCGACGGGAACCCCGACAAGTCGTAGTACGACAAGCTGTCGTAATCGGTTAAGCTGAGGGCCGCCTACACAACGTCGTAGTTCTGTTGATAAAGTTTGCATCAAGCGATGGGCAAGACCGGGACGAAAGAGACTTTTTCCCCGGACTGGACCCCCGCAGGTAACCATCAGCGTGAGCTTCCTTACAGTAGGCCCGGAGTCACAGACTTCGGCAACGTAGGGTTTCGCCTTGAGAGTTGCCGAGTCGACGTGAGTCGCCGACACCCGACAGACGCTTGGCCGATGAAGACCGGGCCTCAGCCTCTGACGATTGCGAGCCGATTTTCGTCGACTTGATAGATCGTCATTGTCCGATCGAACCGCAGCCGTTACTCGGTTGCGGCCCGAACACGGGAGAGACCGCTGAGCGTCACCACTCTGGCTGCGGAGTTCCATCCGCCGTCACTATCCGATTTCTTTCCTCCCGCGGTGCTGTTCGAGGGAACCCCGTTCGAGCTCGACCGGCTGATGCTCATCCGCATCCTGATGTCGGCTCTGCTGATCGTCTTCATGCTGATCGCTCTGCGCAGCCCCAAGATCGTTCCTCGCGGAATCCAGAACGTCGCCGAGATCGCTCTCGACTTCGTCCGGATCCACGTGGCCGAGGATGTCCTCGGCAAGGAACAGGGACGCCGCTTCCTGCCCGTCATCATGACGATCTTCTTCACGGTCTTCGCGGTGAATCTCAGCGCGGTCATACCGTTCCTGAACATCTCGGCCAACGCCCGCATCGGTCTGCCGATCGTGTTGGCCGCAGTCGCGTACATCGCGTTCGTCTACGCCGGTGTGAAGAAGTTCGGTGCAGCCAAGTTCGTCAAGGGCACGATCGTGATCCCGGGCATTCCGAAGGCCATGCACGTGCTGCTGATCCCGCTCGAGTTCATCTCGAACTTCGTGCTTCGCCCGTTCACGTTGACGGTGCGTCTGCTGGCCAACATGCTCGCCGGTCACATCATGCTCGTGCTGTTCTTCAGCGCCACGCAGTTCTTCCTCTTCGAGGCCTCTGCCGGCCTGAAGATTTTCGCCGCACCCTCGCTCATCATGGGCTTCCTGTTCACGATGTTCGAGATGCTCGTGATCTTCCTGCAGGCTTACATCTTCGCGCTGCTGACGGCGATCTACATCGATCTGTCGCTGCACGCCGACTCGCACTGACCGACCAACAGACCGAACTAGCTACACCGCCACCTCCGACACCCGGATGTGGACCGAAGAAAGGGAACGGAAAACCGAATGAGCCTTGAAGTTCTGGCCCAGGCGCAGGAAATCACCGCAAACGGATACGGCGCCATCGGCTACGGCCTCGCAGCGATCGGTGGTGGCATCGGCCTCGGCCTCGTCGTCGCCAAGAACATGGAAGCAACCGCTCGCCAGCCCGAGCTGGCAGGTCAGCTCCGTACGACCATGTTCCTCGGCATTGCATTCACCGAGTCCCTCGCCCTGATCGGCCTCGTCGCCGGCTTCATTCTCTGAGAGCGCGATGACAAACGCGATAACGCTGCTCGCAGCCGGGGCGGAGGGGGAGGAATCCCAGAACCCGCTGCTGCCCGCAACATACGACATCGTTTGGTCGATCGTCTGTGTCGTGATCATCGGCTTCCTGTTCTGGAAGTACGTCGTACCGCGTTTCCAGACGGTCCTCTCCGAGCGTTCCGAGCTCATCGAAGGCGGAATCAAGAAGGCCGAGCAGGCACAGGCAGAGGCGAAGGCTGCTCTCGAGCAGTACCACGCTCAGCTCGCCGACGCCCGTTCCGAGGCTGCGCAGATCCGCGAGGAAGCGCGCACCCAGGGACAGGCGATTCTCGCCGAGATGAAGGAAAAGGCGCAGGAAGAGAGCGATCGGATCGTGGCCGCAGGCCACAGTCAGCTCGTTGCTCAGCGTCAGCAGATCGTCACCGAACTTCGTGGCGACCTAGGACGTACGGCCGTCGAACTCGCCGAGAAGGTCATCGGAGAGCAGCTCTCCGATGACGCGAAGCGTTCCAGTTCGATCGATCGCTTCCTCAACGAGCTGGATTCCGTCACCGCGGACTCCGCATCAGGAAAGTGAGTCGAACCATGTACGCAACTTCTCGTGAGGCGCTCGCCCGCACACGGTCGGTCGCCCACGAAGCTCTGGGGTCCGCGTCGGGCGGCGAGGCAACGGCCGTCGCCGCTCAGACCGGTGCCGAGTTGTTCGCCGTCGTCGAGACTCTCGACGCGCAGCGCACGTTGCGTACCGCTCTCGCCGACTCCTCGGTCGAGGGCGATCGACGAAGCGCTCTGGCCGGAGAGGTCTTCTCCGGCCAGGTGTCGAGCGCAACGGCGACCATCGTCAAGGCTGCGGCAGGCGAAAGCTGGTCCACCGCCCGTGACCTGCTGAACTCGCTGGTCGAGTTGGGACGCGAAGCTCTGCTCCGCGCTGCTGCCGATCAGGACCAGCTGGACACGGTCGAGGACGAGCTGTTCCGGCTCGGCCGCATCGTGGCTGCCAACCCGCAGCTCGAGCAGGCATTGTCGGATCGCTCCAAGCCGGCACAGGCCAAGCGCGAACTGCTGGGTCGTCTGCTCTACGGCAAGGTCACCGCGGTCACCGAGGCGCTCGCGGTGCAGGCCGTCACGCGTCCACGGAAGGCGGCACCCGCCGACGTTCTGAACGGACTGGCAGATCTGGCCGCCGAACAGCGCGACCGCGCAGTTGCACACGTACGCAGCGCAGCCCCACTGAGCGACAGTCAGCTCGAAAAGCTGACCGCAACCTTGACCCGCACGTACGGCAAGCAGGTCACGGTGCACGTAGAGGTCGATACCGAACTGCTCAGCGGACTTGTCGTTCGTATCGGCGACGAGGTCATCGACGGTAGCGGGGCAGGCCGCCTCGCTGCATTGCGAAAGACGCTCAAATAGTCCGACACGGACACAGTAACGAGAAGAATTGCCTCGGCATTCGAGGCTTTTCATACCGCGATCATTCGAAGGAAGAGCAGGAAACACTATGGCGGAGCTGACGATCTCCTCCGACGAGATCCGTAGCGCGATCGATAACTTCACCGCGAGCTACTCACCGGAGTCTTCCCGCGAGGAGGTCGGCACGGTTACGGACACGAGCGACGGAATCGCTCACGTGTCCGGATTGCCGTCGGCGATGTCCAACGAACTCCTGGAGTTCCCGGGCGGAGTCCTCGGTGTCGCGTTGAACCTGGATGCCACCGAAATCGGTGCCGTCATCCTCGGTGACTACGAGCACATCGAAGAAGGCCAGGAAGTCAAGCGCACCGGAGACGTGCTGTCGGTCCCCGTGGGCGACGGCTACCTCGGTCGCGTCGTGGACCCGCTGGGCAAGCCCATCGACGGCCTCGGCGACATCGAGTCCTCCGAGACCCGCGCCCTCGAATTGCAGGCTGCCTCGGTGCTCGAGCGCCAGCCCGTCGAGGAGCCGCTGCAGACCGGCATCAAGGCGATCGACGCCATGACCCCGATCGGCCGCGGCCAGCGTCAGCTCATCATCGGCGACCGCAAGACCGGCAAGACTGCGGTCTGCATCGACGCGATCCTGAACCAGAAGGCCAACTGGGAGAGCGGCGACGACAAGAAGCAGGTTCGCTGCATCTACGTCGCCATCGGCCAGAAGGGCTCCACGATCGCAGGCGTCAAGGCTGCACTCGAAGAGCAGGGCGCACTCGAATACACCACCATCGTCGCCGCACCCGCGTCCGACTCGGCCGGCTTCAAGTGGCTCGCTCCGTACACCGGCTCGGCCATCGGCCAGCACTGGATGTACCAGGGCAAGCACGTCCTCATCGTGTTCGACGACCTGACCAAGCAAGCCGAGGCCTACCGCGCGATTTCGCTGCTGCTGCGTCGCCCGCCGGGCCGCGAGGCATACCCCGGTGACGTCTTCTACTTGCACTCCCGCCTGCTGGAGCGTTCGGCGAAGCTGTCCGACGAGCTCGGTGGCGGGTCGTTGACGGCACTGCCGATCATCGAGACCAAGGCCAACGACGTCTCCGCGTACATCCCGACCAACGTCATCTCCATCACCGACGGCCAGGTCTTCCTGGAATCGGACCTCTTCAACAAGGGCGTCCGTCCCGCCATCAACGTCGGTATCTCGGTTTCCCGAGTCGGCGGCGCTGCGCAGACCAAGGGCATGAAGAAGGTCTCCGGATCCCTTCGTCTCGAGCTTGCTCAGTTCCGTGAGCTCGAAGCCTTCTCGGCGTTCGCGTCCGACCTCGATGCAGCGTCCAAGGCGCAGCTCGAGCGCGGCGCTCGACTGGTCGAGCTGCTCAAGCAGGATCAGTACGCACCGGTGGCCGTCGAAGACCAGATCGTCTCGATCTGGCTCGCAGGCCAGGGCACGTACGACTCCGTTCCGGTCGGCGATGTTCGCCGCTTCGAGACCGAGCTGCTCGAAGATCTGCACCGCAACGCAAGCGGCGTCTACGACAGCATTGCCGGTGGCAAGGCTCTCGACGACGACAACCAGAAGGCACTGACCGAAGCGACCGAGAAGTTCAAGGCCGGCTTCGTGGACTCGGACGGCAACCGCGTTGTCAACGAGGCCGAGGCAGACACTCTGAACGCCGACGAGGTCAGCCAGGAGCAGGTCAACGTCACCCGCAAGACAGTCAGCAAGTAGGCCGGCGATGACAGGTGACATGACGAGCACAGAAGGGAGCGTGAACAGCTAGATGGCAAGCATTCTCGAGCTTCGCTCCCGTATCAAGTCGGTCAACTCGACGAAGAAGATCACCAAAGCGCAAGAGTTGATCGCAACTTCGCGAATCACCAAGGCGCAGGCCCGCGTTGCCGCATCGAAGCCGTACGCGGAAGAGATCACGAAGGTGCTCTCCGCACTGGCGAGTGCATCGAGCTCGCTCGATCACCCGTTGCTCAACGAGCGACCCGAGCCCAAGCGTGCTGCAGTCCTGGTCGTGACCAGTGACCGCGGTATGTGCGGTGGCTACAACTCCAACGTCCTCAAGGAAACGGAGGAGCTCTTCCAGCTCCTGCGCTCCGAGGGCAAGGACCCGGTCATCTACGTGCTCGGCGCAAAAGGCCTGGGCTACTACACGTTCCGTGAGCGGGACGTGAAGGGTGCCTGGACGGGCTTCTCGCAGGAACCCGGATACGCCGATGCAGCGAAGGCCAGTAAGCATCTGGTCGAGCTGTTCATGGCGGGTTCGGGCACCGAGGTGGAGGCTCCCAACGGTGAAGGCACCGTCGAGGGCGTGGACGAGTTGCACATCGTCTACACCCGCTTCGTGTCGATGCTCACGCAGAAGCCCGAAGTTCGCCGGATGGCACCACTCGAAATCTCGTACACCGACGAGGAATTCGAGATGGGTGCGGACGCGTTGACCGACTCACCGACCGCGGATGTGCAGGCACAGTACGAGTTCGAGCCGGAGGCAGGCACTCTGCTCTCGGCGCTGCTGCCCAAGTACATCAGCACCAGGATCTACGCGTCGTTGCTCGATGCGGCAGCGTCGGAGTCCGCGGCGCGTCGTACCGCCATGAAGGCAGCGACGGACAACGCGAACGAATTGGTCGAGACCTTGAGCCGTCAGGCCAACCAGGCTCGGCAGGCCCAGATCACCCAGGAAATCAGCGAAATCGTCGGTGGCGCCAACGCGTTGGCCGACAGCGCAGGAAGTGACTAAGCAATGACCGCAGCAGTAGCCCAAGAGAACGCGAGCGGAGCGGACACACAGTCCGGCCGTGTCGTTCGGGTCATCGGCCCCGTTGTGGACGTCGAGTTCCCGCGCGGCTCGATTCCCGCACTGTTCAACGCCCTGAACGCAGAGATCACTCTGCCGACCGTGGCCAAGACCCTGACGCTCGAGGTTGCACAGCACCTCGGTGACAACTTGGTTCGCACCATCTCGATGCAGCCCACCGACGGCCTCGTCCGTGGCACGGCTGTCGTCGACTCCGGCAAGCCGATCTCGGTTCCCGTCGGTGACGTCGTCAAGGGCCACGTGTTCAACGCCCTCGGTGACTGCCTGGACACCCCCGGACTCGGCCGCGACGGCGAGCAGTGGGGCATCCACCGCAAGCCACCAGCCTTCGATCAGCTCGAGGGCAAGACCGAGATCCTCGAGACCGGCATCAAGGTCATCGACCTGCTGACGCCGTACGTCAAGGGCGGAAAGATCGGTCTGTTCGGTGGTGCCGGTGTCGGCAAGACCGTGCTGATCCAGGAAATGATCACCCGTATCGCACGCGAGTTCTCGGGCACCTCGGTGTTCGCAGGAGTCGGCGAGCGTACTCGTGAGGGCACCGACCTTCACCTCGAGATGGAAGAGATGGGCGTCCTCCAGGACACCGCCCTCGTCTTCGGACAGATGGACGAGCCGCCCGGCACGCGTATGCGCGTGGCGTTGTCGGCACTGACCATGGCGGAGTACTTCCGCGATGTGCAGGGCCAGGACGTGCTGCTGTTCATCGACAACATCTTCCGCTTCACGCAGGCAGGTTCGGAGGTGTCGACCCTTCTCGGTCGTATGCCGTCTGCCGTCGGTTACCAGCCCACGCTGGCGGACGAGATGGGTGAGCTCCAGGAGCGCATCACCTCGACCCGTGGCCGCTCGATCACCTCGCTGCAGGCGATCTACGTCCCCGCCGACGACTACACCGACCCGGCTCCGGCCACGACGTTCGCGCACCTCGATGCGACGACCGAGCTGTCGCGTCCGATTTCGCAGATGGGTATCTACCCCGCTGTGGACCCGCTGAGCTCGACCTCGCGCATCCTCGAGCCCGGCATCGTCGGTGCCGAGCACTTCCGCGTCGCCAACGAGGTCAAGCGCATCCTGCAGAAGTACAAGGAGCTGCAGGACATCATCGCCATCCTCGGTATGGACGAGCTTCAGGAAGAGGACAAGGTTCTGGTCGGCCGCGCACGCCGTCTCCAGAAGTTCCTCGGCCAGAACTTCATCGTTGCCGAGAAGTTCACCGGCGAGGCCGGTTCGGTCGTGTCCCTCTCGGACACCATCGAGGCGTTCGACAAGGTCACCAAGGGTGAGTACGACCACCTTCCCGAGCAGGCCTTCAACAGCTGTGGTGGTCTCGACGACGTCGAGGCAGCCGCGAAGAAGATGGCCGGAAAGTAGACCGACGTGACTTCTTCCGAGAAGAGCGGCATGGAGGTCTCCCTGGTCGCTGTGGAGCAGAAGCTGTGGTCCGGTACTGCGACCATCGTCAGTGCTCAGACCACCGAAGGTGAGATCGGCATCATGGCCGGCCACGAGCCTGTCCTCGGCCAGCTGGTCGAGGCGGGCACGGTGTCGATCACGACGACCGACGGCGAGAAGATCATCGCTGCGGTGCACGGTGGCTTCCTGTCGGTGACGGGTAAGACCGTCACAGTGCTGGCGGAGTCCGCCGATTTCGCCGACGACATCGATGTCGAATCGGCACGGGCTGTAGTGGCAGAGAACGGCGACGACCTCGAGGCCATTGCGGTGGCCAAGGGACGTATCCGCGCTGTCGAGCGGTCCTAGGTTCACGAGAAGCCGCGACGAGACCTGCGATGCACTCCGGATTGATTGCTCTGATCATTCTGGTTGTGCTGCTCGCAGGGCTCGTCGCGGCTTTTGCGTATCGTCTTGCCGTGCTGCGGCGCGGTGGTACGGCAGCGATCATGCGTGTGCTGCCGTCCGAGGGTGGTGCCGGTTGGCGGCACGGCATCATTCGGTACGGCGACAACACGTTGGTGTTCTTCAAGCTGTCCAGTCTGCGGCCCGGGCCCGATCATCGGCTCGGTAGACAGGACGTTCAGGTGGGGGACCGACGGGCCCCACGCGACACCGAGTTCGACATCATGACTCCGGACATCGCCGTGCTGGAGTTGTCGGACAACGGCAAGAAGTACGAAATGGCACTGGACAGAAGTGCGTTGACCGCTTTCCTGTCCTGGGTGGAGTCACGCCCGTCGGGGCGCTCGCGCCGCCGTCGGCCGGCGGCCTGAACGAGTCGCTTGCCGGAAATCAGTCGGTATCGGTACCTGTCGAGCGGCTCGCTCCGGGTACCCACTGCACGTCGCCCTCCGGGTTTGCGTACCTGCTCAGGATGAACAGCAGGTCCGAGAGCCTGTTGAGGTACTTGGCCGGTAGATCGCTCGTGGTTTCCGGGGAGGCGTGAACCGCTGCCCAGGCCGACCGCTCCGCGCGCCGAGCCACGGTGCGCGCGACATGCAGCAGCGCTCCCAGAGGTGTTCCGCCGGGCAGGATGAACGACGTCAACGCCGGTAGCTCGTCGTTGTATTCGTCGCACCAGGCTTCGAGGCGGTCGACATAACTCTGATCGATCCTCAGCGGTGGGTGTTCCGGATTGTCGACTACAGGCGTCGACAGATCGGCACCGGCGTCGAACAGATCGCTCTGAACGGTCCGGATGACGGTCCGCACGGATTCACTCGGATTTCCCAGTGCCAGTGCGACTCCGAGGCTCGCGTTGGTCTCGTCGCAATCTGCATAGGCGATCAGCCGCTCGTCGTTCTTGGAGACCCTCGAGAAATCGCTCAATCCCGTGGTCCCGTCGTCGCCGGTCCGGGTGTAGATG
The DNA here is from genome assembly GCF_014905595.1 of Rhodococcus sp. NKCM2511. Lineage (NCBI taxonomy): Bacteria > Bacillati > Actinomycetota > Actinomycetes > Mycobacteriales > Nocardiaceae > Rhodococcus > Rhodococcus sp. NKCM2511. The sequence goes on from NZ_BNHJ02000006.1 coordinate 75,439, forward strand.
CGTGTGAGGTGAACGGCCATGCGGCTACGGTACCGCGCGGGTGCCGGTCGGTACCGCTGGCTACGCTGTCGAAGTGAGTGAACGCTTTTTGGTCAACGGTGGTAATCGCCTCGTGGGTGAGGTGGCGGTCGGTGGTGCGAAGAACAGCGTCCTCAAGCTGATGGCCGCGGCCCTGCTCGCCGAGGGAACCAGCACGATCACCAACTGCCCCGACATCCTGGATGTTCCGCTGATGGCGGAGGTGCTGCGCGGACTCGGGTGCGAGGTGGAGCTCGACGGCTCGGTCGTCCACATCACGACCCCGGCGATGCCGAAATACCACGCCGATTTCGCGGCGGTTCGCCAGTTCCGAGCGTCGGTCTGCGTCCTCGGCCCTCTCGTCGCGCGGTGCAAGCGAGCGGTGGTGGCATTGCCGGGTGGAGACGCCATCGGGTCGCGTCCGCTGGATATGCACCAGTCCGGACTGCAGTTGCTGGGGGCGCGCAGCGAAATTCAACACGGATGCGTCGTTGCGGAAGCCGACGAGTTGCGCGGCGCGAACATCAGGTTGGCTTTCCCCTCTGTGGGAGCGACGGAGAACATCCTGATGGCGGCTGTGCTCGCTACCGGTGAGACCGTGATCGACAACGCGGCACGCGAACCGGACATCGTCGACGTGTGCAACATGCTCAACGAGATGGGTGCCGATGTCCGGGGCGCAGGCACCTCGACCCTCACCATCCGGGGTGTCAGCGCGTTGAAGCCGACGACTCATCGCGTCATCGGCGACCGAATTGTCGCTGCTACGTGGGGAATCGCGGCCGCAATGACGCGCGGGGACGTTCGAGTGCGTGGGGTCAACCCGAAACATCTCTCGCTCGTACTGGACAAGCTGCGGTCTGCGGGTGCCGAGGTGACAAGCGAACCGGACGGCTTCCGCGTCGTTCAGCACGAACGGCCGCGAGCAGTGAACTTTGCGACGTTGCCGTACCCCGGGTTTCCCACGGATCTGCAACCGATGGCTATCGGGCTCGCGACCGTCGCCGACGGGACGTCGATGATCACCGAGAACGTGTTCGAGGCACGCTTCCGGTTCGTCGAGGAGATGATCCGACTGGGGGCTGATGCGCGTACCGATGGCCACCATGCTGTGGTTCGCGGTGTTCCCCAACTCTCCAGCGCGCCGGTGTGGTCTTCGGACATTCGAGCTGGGGCCGGGCTGGTCCTGGCCGGGCTGGTGGCGGACGGTACGACCGAAGTGCACGACGTGTTCCACATCGACAGGGGCTATCCGCGATTCGTGGAAAACCTGACCGCTCTCGGCGGGAGCATCGAGCGGGTCAGCTGACCGACCTCTTCTCGAGAGCGTCGACCAGCACCCGGAGCGCGCGCTCGAATCGATCGTCCGCCACCGACCCGTAGCCGATGACGATGCCACCATCGGTGGTCGGCGATCGCGTCGAATGTGCGAGCGTCGGCAGATCGACTCCGTTGTCCGCGCAGTCGGCTGCAATATCGCGTGCAACGTCTGCGTCGAGTACGAGCACCGTGTGCAGCCCGGCACCGACGCCCCGAAGTTCGCCGAATGGTGCCAGCGCAGCGGCGACGACGCGGTCACGTGCCCGATAGATCCGACGTGCCGTGCGTACGGACCGGTCCCATTCGCCGTCCCGCAACAGCGAGGTCATGGCCTGCTGGACGGGAACCGACGGGAAGTCGCCGATGGCGCGACGTGTGTCGGTGATGCGCTCGACCATCGACGGGGGAGCGACCATCCATCCGAGGCGTACGCCGGCACCCAGCGTCTTCGATACCGTTCCCAGGTAGACGGCACGGTTCGGAACGAGCTCGGTGACGGTGGTCAAAGTTGCTATGCCGTAACGGAATTCGGAATCGTAGTCGTCCTCGATGATGGTGGTTCCGGTACTTCGTGCCCAGTCCGCCAGGGCGCGCCGACGACCGACGGGCATGAGTCCGCCAGTGGGGTACTGGTGTGAGGGGGTGACGTAAACGGCCGGGGTGCCGTGAGGAACCGATTCGAGCTCGTCGACGACGAGGCCCTCGCGGTCGACGGGGATGTCGTGAACGGACCACCCGCGGTGTGTAGCGAGGGCAGCAGCAGCCCGGTATCCCGGATTCTCCAGTGCGAGAACATGTTCGACGCCGACGTTTGCGGAGAGGGCACCCAGTGCCAGGTCCAGACCGTGAATACTGCCCGTGGTGACGACGATCGAATCCGCGGTGGTGTGCAGCCCGCGTGCACGGCCGAGCAAGTCTGCAATGCGCTTGCGCAAGTCGAGTGAGCCGGCCGGATCGGGATAGTCGCCCGGCGGGGGAGAGCCACCGACGTCTCGCCATGCCCGCTTCCACGCATCGGATGCGCGAGGCGGAGTCCACGGTATTCCGGGGCGCAGCGAAATGCGCTGAGTAGTGGGTGGGCCTTCCTGTGCTCGGTGCAGCCTGTGGTCCGACCGAACGGCATGCGGAACATCTCGGACGTAGTTGCCGGATCCACGACGTGCCTCGAGCCATCCTTCGGCGACGAGCTGCTCGTACGCCTTCTCCACCACCGCACGAGCCAGACCCATTTCGACGGAAAGTGCTCTGGTACTTGGCAATCGGACGCCCGGCTCGAGCTCGCCGCGATCGATTGCCGCCCGGATACCGTCGGCTACCTGAACGGGCAACGTGCGGCGGTCGGCTCGATCGATCGCGATCGACAGGGCATTCGGCGGCAAGGTCATCGTGCGTCACCTGTCCATGGCAGAAAGTGGCCTAGCATTATTGCTCCCTATTGGACCATGACAGTGAGCCAACGGGGCGGCACTCTGGTGGCATGACGGCCGACGAAACACTTCTGTCCCCAACATCCAGAACCACCGTGGTCCGAGGTCGGCAGCGTGCGCAGTCGGAGCGGACGGCATTGCTCGACGTGCTCCGATCGGCTCGCCTCTGTCATATGGGGGTGCTGGTGGGGAACGTGCCACGTGTGCTCCCGACCGTGTTCGGCCTGGATCCGGAGGGGCCGGACAGGGCGGGAACCCTGTACCTCCATGGTTCGGTCGCCTCTCGAAGCCTGGTGGAGGCACTTGATCAGGACATCTGCGTCACGGTCACGGTCGTCGACGGGTTGGTCCTGGCCCGGTCCGCGTTCCATCACTCGATGAACTACCGAAGCGCCGTCATCGTGGGACGGCCGCGTCGAGTGGAGGACGAGGACGAACGGGCACGGGCATTGGACGCCATAGTCGATCAGGTCGTTCCGGGTAGAAGCACATATCTGCGGGCGCATACGAGGAAAGAGCTTGCGGCGACGAGCGTGTTGGCGCTTCCGCTGTACGAAGCATCGGTGAAAGCGCGGACCGGCGGACCGATCGACGACGAGGCCGACATTGCAGCAGGTGAAGTGTGGGCGGGTGTGATTCCGGTCGGTGAATACGTCGGCGCTGCAGAGCGTGGGGAAGATGTGGAACCGAACCTCGATGTGCCCGACCACGTTCTGGCGTTGTCCCGCTCGTGAAACCCGTTTCTGTCGACTGTTCGCAAGATATGGCTGGCGTCACACGCGGGGATATGTCGGCCGAATGCGAGGCACTCATGCGCGCGGCTTCTCCGACCTGGGCAGATGCCGGTGGTAACTCGATTCACCTGCCGATTTGCGTGTGTGGGGTTGGTGGCGTAACTTTTGTCGAGTCAGAGCGACGGACACCGACCCGGTCTTCACGGA
>NZ_BNHJ02000007.1:0-1546 GCF_014905595.1 Rhodococcus sp. NKCM2511
AAACCGGAAGAGCAAAACGCTGAAACTACGAGAGCCGAAAGCTGTACGCAGGAAATAAACAGTAAGAAAGTTTTTATTTTAAGAACGGAGTGTACGTGATGGATCATAAGGTTGAAGAAGTGCCGACAAGTGACCAAAACATTTGGCATAAATGTGCACGCTGTGGCCCGAAATCCAAATTTTAAGAGTGCGTAACTCCCCTATTTCGGTGAAGATTGAGCTGAAGTTTGGCAAACATATTTCTTGGGCCGAGGGCAGTCATCATCACCGTTTAACGTCCTTTTCCATGCTAGCATGGGTCAGACGATCTGACTAACTAACCCTCGCCACAGCGCTTTAACTGTAGCGTCCTTCGGTTTCAGTTTCCATCTCTTTAAATCATCATCCACACACTGTCTCCAGGTCTTTCGGCCTCTCCCTCTTCCTCTAACTCCTTTCACTTCAAGCTGTGTGCAACCTTTCGTCCAATCTGAATCCGGTTTCCGCTCAACATGACCGAACCAACGCAATCTGCCTCGAGTCACCACTCCAGTAATGCGATCAACTCCAAGACGATCGTACAATGTGTCTGTGCTAACTCGGTCTCTCAGCGTTACTCCACACATCCTCCTCATCATCATTCTTTCAGCTCTGATCAATCTGTTCATATCCTCAACCTTCATAGGCCATGTTTCACTGCCATATGTCATGGCACTCCTCACACAAGTTTTATATATCTTTCCTTTCAGTTTAAATGATGCGCCTTTCAGTGTTAGTACTGGAGCCAACTCATGAAACTTCTTCCATCCACAACGTACACGTGTTCTTGAAGCCGCAGTAGCACCACCACCAGCACCAATCATGTCTCCCAAATAACAAAATTGATCCACCACCTCGAAGCTCACCTTTCCATCAAGCGATATTTCATTCAGTTCCTGAACGTCACTCGCAGGATCAACCTGTGGTCGATGACGACACGCCGGACACATGTAGTTCTGGATATCAATGAGTTTACCCTTTACTCCGCTACATCGGCGGTGTATCCACTTTTTGCATGTGCTGCAGTAGATAGAGTTGTTACCTACTCCTTTCTTGCAAACACCGCAAGGGTATTTCCCTGAGTCCGGTTTCGTGCCCACGTCTGCGGCACAACGCATTACTTTCGTCTTGCTAACGTTTACACACAAGCTTTTCTCCCCCAAGCCTTTCTTCCAGTGACTAAGTTTCTCAACCAACAGTTCCTTTGTATCTGCTGCCAGCGCCAAATCATCAGCATACAACAGCTCGCACCGTAAGCCTCCTCTGAACTTTTTTGATAAGGCTTCCAGGACAATGATGAACAAAATTGGACTGAGCACTGAACCTTGATGAACACCAACTTTGACCTCGAAGAATCGGCTCTCTCCACCGTTGTGTTTCACTGAAGTCGTGACGCCAACATACATAGATTTAATCACCTGCAGTAATCCTTCGGGAACATCCATTCGTCGGAGCGCCCACCAAACAACCTCACGAGGCACTCGGTCAAAAGCCTTCTCGAGATCCACAAAGGCTAGTCAAAGATCTT
>NZ_BNHJ02000008.1:0-1152 GCF_014905595.1 Rhodococcus sp. NKCM2511
CGGTGAATCCCCCCGTCTCGAGTACCGGCTGGCACCCAGAAATTAAGATAAAAATTTACGAATTTCTGGTCAAATTTAGCCTTAAATTGCCGGGAGAAGGAGGGTTACCGATAATTTCATCACATCTAGCCTAAACGGGCTAATAAGCTCAGTAGGCCTATCCAGTTGGCCACAATTTAATAGAAAAACCATAAACTTTAGCCGAAAATATAGTAGCCTACTCTGGAACTGTCGTTCGGAGTTTACCATGGTAAGGACTAAGCGATGTACGATTGATTGAGATTTGTTACACAGCCCGGCCTAGTGCAGGCTCTCTCGAACTGATTTGAGTTGTACGATAAGGCATATAGTATGTCTGATCGGCTAGGTATGGGCGACACCTCGGATTAGGGCCCCGAAGGTAATTGAGCGCCAATCACATACTGATGTCGACCGACATTGTGTGCAAACTCGCCACAGCACTAACCAGTAGTGCGCAGAGTTGCCATGCGTGTCACGAGGTTAATCATCGTATGGATACCCTACTCCTGCCTGGTATTATCCAATACTGACCTATCCAGACACCGACTAACCCTAATCAGTCGGCCCTATGCAATATCTTGCAGCCGACTGGTGTAATAGCAGTGTCCACCTTGTACACCGTGCGTTGATGTGCCAGTGCATTATTGGTTGGGGTTATTCGTAACCCTAATCCTAACTCTAAAAACCTAAACCGCCCGCGCCTTCCGTATGGGTGTACAATGGCGGCCTCCAGTCTGAGTTACTCTCCGAACACATAATAACTCCATGGAACCTAACTATAACGTGCTGACGCCTGGCGTATGGGAATAAAACGTTGGCCACCTTGAACCGTATGACCACCAGAGTTGACACAATGCTGACTGCGATAACGAGCTGTCAAGGGGTCAGTGTAGTTGTCGTGGCCGGTTCACACCCGGCCAGTCATACCAGGTTCAAAGCCAACCCTAACCCACACTGATGAGATCTAATAGATCGAAACGTGCACGTATGTGGGTTCCTGCCTCACCAAATTTACCGGAATTTCCATTTGGTTGAGATTGCTTTCGGTTTCATTCGGTGAATCCTCCCGTCTCGAGTACCGGCTGGCACCCAGAAATTAAGATAAAATTTACGAATTTCTGGTCAAATTTA
>NZ_BNHJ02000009.1:0-870 GCF_014905595.1 Rhodococcus sp. NKCM2511
TATTCTGTCAATTAGCGTGTTTGCCACAGCCCGAGAAGCTCCCCATTGAAAATACATGGGACGGGCCCAAAAATTGCGGTTTTGGGGGTAAAAATTGGGGAAAATTGGGGAGTTCATCATTCTCGACCCCAAAAGGGCGTAATGGCTGCCCCAACGCGCGTTTTGAGCCATAAAACGTAAAAATCCGCCTAACGATGCGACCTGTGCGAGAGCGCAATAAACTAAAAAATAAAAGAAAAAAGGTTGGCTTGCAGCCAAGTGTTATATTTCGCATATATGCAGAAACGCTCTCCGTGGAGCGATCGCGACCAAACTTGATATTTGAGGTCATGTCCCCAACATAATCATTTTATTTCATTTTGATGCATATCGGTTCACTAGTTTTTGCTGGGCGGGTACCCCCCCTATTCTAGGCCACCCATTCACATTGATCGTCATTCTTACAATGCTAAGGCCCGAGTGGGCCTTAGCATGAACGCTAATTGTTACTACAAATAAAAGTAAAAAACTGTTCAGTTTATTACTCTTTGTAAGAATGACACGTAAAAAACAGCAGAAATCAATTTGCTGTGTTAGTTGAGGATTGCCATCAGTGGTGTTATTCTTACAAGCGAGCTCGTGGCTGCAAGGAAATTCCGCAACTCGTTTTAGTCAAGCAGCATAGGAGCCGAGAGTTTTGATAAATAAAACTCTGGTTCGTACCATATTCATCGTGGCAAACTGTCGTTCTGAATTGAGACTTGGTGCGACAAATGAAATAGCCGTTCCATCACCAACTAGTACGACTGACTGCTTCATCCTGCGATAACGAGCAAATGGTCATATTCAGAAAATTAGTGAATATGGCGAAGCCGAAAATGCAACAGAGAG
>NZ_BNHJ02000010.1:0-847 GCF_014905595.1 Rhodococcus sp. NKCM2511
GTGGTTGGGTCTATTGTCATGATCTGTGCGTCCGTTCGTCAGACCGTAACACTCCGGGATTGTGGCCAAACAGCTGAGAGGATCGAGCTGATTAATGGTACAGACTTTACTTTCGCCAAACGCTATCGTGTATTAGGTGGGGTCCCCCTCCCCTATTTTGGGGGAAATTAGGGGTTTAAAATTTTGGGTTGTATGGGAAGGTATAGGCCAACTTCAAGCGATCGAGACGATATTATGCACAGTGACTCTCCTTGGCCCCCGAAACTCTGTGCTAAGCTGAGGGGGTCGAGCCTCCCCTAGGGGTGGGGGTTTGGGGCCCCAAAATCTCCCCAAAACATGGTTTCGTGTGTCCTGGCCAAACGGTGTGTAATAGCGAGCTGATTTTTGGCAAACGGCTTCCTGTCGACAACATGTCATGTGTTAGGTGGGGGTCCCCCTGCCCCCTCTAAGGGGGAGTTATGTGGGATTAAAATTTTGAATTTTCATTTGCATTGAAAATATGCATATTCTGAAATAGCGATTTTGCGGGGATTAAAGTTTTGAATTTCCATTTGCATTGAAAACATGCGCTTTCTGAAATGGCAGTTAAACAGGCTATTGTCATCATATGTCAGTATGTCCGGGGGTTAATTAGCGGTATTGATCTGCTCACGGTTCGGTCGGCCATCCTAGCACTAGCTAGGCTCTTGTTCGTATTAATCAACATGACCGCGAAATTTCGCCAGTTTAACAAAGATTCCACACATGTTTGACGTCACGGCTAACAACTTCCGGTGCAGGGATTTCGACCTGATTGTTTTATTTTCTACCCATTCCATTCCCAAGAAAAGTCACGGAAAGGCGACGC
>NZ_BNHJ02000011.1:0-841 GCF_014905595.1 Rhodococcus sp. NKCM2511
TTATTATTAACTATAAATAATATAAATTAAATTTATTTTATTATTAATTTTTCTACATATAATTATTATTAGATTATCTTTAATTTGTACTTAAATTTTTATTTTAATTGTTATCCATTTTTTCAAACAGATTAAGTTAATCTTTATATTTATATAATTTTATCTATATTAATTTACAGAGAATAATTATTACTTAATTAATAAAATAATTAAATTACCCAAGAGAAATATTATTTCCCGATTTATTCTATATGTTAATAAATCTAAATTCCGAGATTATGAGTTTAATAATATTTTTGATTAATAAATCTATCTTTATTTATCTTAATATATGACATATCTAAAATTATTCATATATTAGGATAATGTTTATTTAGTTTATTTAAATTATTAACTATTATTCGATTATGTACTATCAGATGTCACATATCTTAGAATCTTATATATAGGGATAATGCCTACTTTGTTTAAATTTTTATATTTTATTATTTAATTATGTATTCTATAAATTCTTATATATAAATATTCAAAAATTCAATATTTTTACAAAATTCATAATTTTTTTTCATTAGTATTTTTTTTTCACTTAAATACAGTAAAACATGTTATTATTTTTAATAAATTATAAAATGCTTCTTTTTAATAATTTTATTATTAAATAAAAACTAACGCTTTATTCTTAATAAAATATATTAAAATTATAATTTATATTTTTTATTATACTTTATTATAATTTAATTATATATATACACCATATGTATATACATATAATTCATATTATGTATATATATATATAATAAAATTTATTATTATCTATAAATGATATGAATTAAATATATTT
>NZ_BNHJ02000012.1:0-802 GCF_014905595.1 Rhodococcus sp. NKCM2511
CATTTAACAAACTAACTTTATTTATTTATAAAATTCATCCAATAATTAATCTTATCATTAATAAATAATAACCTTTACACAATTCAATTTATTATAATTATTTAAAATTTTAATATATTAATATCATTCTATTTATTGTAAATAAATTATTTTTTATAAACTAAAATTTTTATACTAATCAATAGGCACCTTCCGGTACTTAAACTTTGTTACGACTTATTCCATTTTATTGAAAGTGACGGGCAATTTGTACATATTTAATCTAACATTCAATATAATTAATTAATTAAATTTACTTTTAAATCCATTTTCCTAAAAAACTTAAATTTTTTAATCCAATAATTAAATTAATAGTAACCCATATTAAATCTTAACTAAACTATATTTTGACTTGAATTATTTTATTTGATTAAATGTTATAAATTAAATTTATCTAACTTAATTAAATATTAAAAACAGCAATACATAAATTTTAAATTAAGTATATCTTATCGTGGATTATCAATTACTACACAGGTTCCTCTAAATTTTAAATACTGCCAAATCTTTTAAATTTAATGATTTACCATTTAATCTCTTATATATTATTTATACACTTATTATAATAGGGTATCTAATCCTAGTCTATAATATAACTTTCTTAAAATTAAAATTTTTAAAAATTTTAATAATAATTTATTATATTTCACCAAATAATTTATTATTAATTAAACTTTTAACTTTATAATATTTCCTATATATAATTCTCTTAATTAACTTAAACAAATAGTTTAACCTCTGATGCTGGCTCTAATTTTTCCTA
>NZ_BNHJ02000013.1:0-763 GCF_014905595.1 Rhodococcus sp. NKCM2511
ATTGCTGCACACTTTATTGTCACCCTTCTTGTGTAAGGGTACAAAAGTTGAGTGGGTCCAATCAGTTGGCCACTCCCCTGTTAACCAAATGCGCGTGCATATTTTGTGCATGATATCAACCACTTTCGCTCCGCCAAGCTTGAGCAACTCTGCCGGAATTTCGTCAGGACCAGACGCCTTCCCGCAATTCAGTGCATCGATTGCCCTTTGTACTTCTTCCCTAGTGGGAAGTGGTTCATGTTGGAGAGTGAATTGTTTCATCTCCGTTTGAGAGGTGTCATCTGCCATGAGGAGGTCAGCCGCATCACCATCGCTGACCTCCTCTTTGTATAAGTTTTCACAGTACTCCACCCACCGCTTCTGGATATCCTCCTTGGCGGTGAGTATTGCACCGTTGCTCGCCTTGAGCGTCTGAGCGCTTGGACATACCTGTTTTGTCACTTCACTGACTTTCTGGAAGACTCCTCTCGCGCAGCCCTTCCGACTTTCAAGCTCGACCTCTTTGCACTGTTCAAGGATGTACGCCGTTTTGTCTTCCCTTAGTTTGCTTCGTATTTCATGTTTGAGGAGGTTAAATTCCACGCTTCCTCTACGACAGGCACGTTTTTGTCCAACCAGCGCTAACGTGTTACGACTGATCCAAGGTTTCTGGTTCTTTGGTTTGGATCTCGATAGCGTGGACGCCTGTGTTTCCAACAGAGTTTGTTTGAGCACCTGCCAGATAGATTCAGCGTTAGTACTTTCCTCCTCAACGAGCTCGGAC
>NZ_BNHJ02000014.1:0-748 GCF_014905595.1 Rhodococcus sp. NKCM2511
ATCAATTAAAAGCCTTCGGCAATAATCGCCACGGGGATAACAACTATGCACTGAAACGCGGTTACGCTCAGTAATCGGAAACTCCAAAATTTAATATGGCGCTGAGAAGATACGATGTGTATATGTGAACATAAGCTAATGCATGATTTCAGGTTTATCACCCATAAGCTCGCTTGTAAGTGTGTTCGGATTTGATACTTACAACAATTGATTTCTGCGGTTTTAGACGTGTGACTTCTGATGTCACCCTTACACCAAGCTATAAACTCTTAAAGTTTTTGCTCTGATTTATGCTGTTTTATTAAAAATGAGTGCAAACGCCAGTGTGACAGCGTGACTTTAGAATGATTATAAGTCTGTTTTCCCTAGGTTGTATTAACTTTCCGATCACTTTTCTCGTATTTATATGCAAAGTTTCATAAAACACAATCAGAAGAAATGGAGCGCGGTAGCCTATTCGTGAAATTTATGCTACGGTGTAATGTACAGCACGAATGAGTTCATGACCTCATCAGGCACGGCCAGTTTTGATATCGCCCTGGATTCCCCCGATTGCATAACTTTCTTTATTCTGACAGACTGCAGGGTTTGAAGTCAAGGCGTAAACCGTTCCGGACACAGGGCTGGTACCCAAATATATAGATGACGTCATCGTGTCACGCTGACATTTCTCGCCCTCCCAGTCTTGTACCACACCATGGTACAGTACTTACGAATACGCGTCAAACGATGCGCTACTTCCTATTCA
>NZ_BNHJ02000015.1:0-683 GCF_014905595.1 Rhodococcus sp. NKCM2511
TTTTTCGGTCTCCTTCAAAAATAAAACTTTAAATAAATTTCTTCCTCCAAAACAGCACAAATAAATGTAAAAAAACTTGCTAGTTTATAACACTCTGTAAGGGTGACACCTATAAAACAGCAAAGATCATTTTACTCCTACTGCTGCATCATCACCTACCCATAATATCCGACGATGATCTTGGTGTCGACTACCAAACTCGAGCTGAACTTACTTACCTCACAACGCTATACCCACTTCTCCACTCGCCATCCTAAAAGCGCCTACGAAATTCGAGGTCATGCATTTTCCCACCCTAACACCCTTACAAGCGAGCTCATAATGGAAATGTCCAGAAGATGCTCTTGGCAGGGGGTTACGTAAATTTTGCTGAGTCGGCTGCTCATTGACTGCTCTGTTTTGGCTAATGTATGCGGTGTGTTGAGATGTTAACCGTGGCAAATTCAAACTGAGATAACTTGTGGACTTGTCTGGTATGCTTTCGTTTTATACAACAGAAGGGTAGTTATATCCTACATCCTACAACAGTACATAGATGTAGCTAAACACCTCCTTACAATGTTGACGGACCGCAAGACTCGGTGAATACCAGCAGTGGCATGCGGAGTTGAATGCTTGGCACAATGAAGTATGACATTCAGCGGCCTATACGCGTAGCACCTCATTCAAAAGAGAGGATAAAC
>NZ_BNHJ02000016.1:0-649 GCF_014905595.1 Rhodococcus sp. NKCM2511
TCCAATAAATATTGATGTAAATTGAATTTTTAGTCATAATTTATTTATTGATAATCCGAATATTAAAGGATATCAGTAAATGAATCCTGCAATAATGGCGAAAACTGCTCCTATGGAAAGTACATAATGAAAATGGCCAATGACATAGTATGTATCATGTAGAATAATGTCTAAGGAAGAGTTAGATAGAATAATTCCTGTTAATCCACCTATTGTAAATAGGAAAATAAATCCTATTCTTCATATTATTGCGGGGGAGAATTGAATTTTTGATCCATAAATTGTTGCTAATCATCTAAATACCTTAATTCCTGTGGGGATAGCAATAATTATTGTTGCTGAGGTAAAGTAAGCTCGTGTATCAATATCTAATCCTACAGTAAATATGTGGTGGGCTCAGACAATAAAACCTAATAAACCAATAGCAATTATAGCATAAATTATTCCCAATGATCCAAAAATTTCTTTTTTTCCTCTTTCATTAGTAATAATATGAGAAATAATTCCAAATCCTGGTAGAATTAAAATATATACTTCTGGGTGTCCGAAGAATCAAAATAAATGTTGGTATAGAATAGGATCTCCGCCCCCAGTTGGATCGAAGAATGATGTATTAAAATTTCGATCGGTTAGAAGTATAGTGATGGCT
>NZ_BNHJ02000018.1:0-583 GCF_014905595.1 Rhodococcus sp. NKCM2511
TGACGCCGACACGTCGATGGTTTATTGTTTTATTTTTTTGTTAATTAATTCAAAGACACTTACGCCCGGTTCGAACGCAAACTTCTCTCGACCTTCAAAGTCGACGATTCCTCTTTGCCGTAACTCTCGATGGACGGGGGCGATGCGCCCGATCGTCGTAGCAGTGGCGGTCCGCGTCGGTGCTTTTGCTCCGCGCGACGAAGCTTGGTTATCGCCGAGTTTATTAGACATGGAAAAATTATGTACGCCTTAACAACGTACAAATACGATTACCCTGAACGGTGGATCACTTGGCTCGTGGGTCGATGAAGAACGCAGCTAATTGCGCGTCAACTTGTGAACTGCAGGACACATGAACATCGACATTTCGAACGCACATTGCGGTCCACGGATACAATTCCCGGACCACGCCTGGCTGAGGGTCGTTTAAATACTAGATACTGCTTGCGCTCGCAGACTTTGTTGTCTGCGACGTAGAGCGAATATTGGGTTGCTCGTTGACAAGAGACGGAGGGAAACTCCGTTGGGTCGTCGACGTCACCTTAAACGAATGGTAGAAAATACGGAAAGAGAGAGAGAGAGA
>NZ_BNHJ02000019.1:0-580 GCF_014905595.1 Rhodococcus sp. NKCM2511
ATACTTAATATATTAATATTTATATATATATATATATAGTATAATACATTACATTTAATTTCCAATTAAAAAAATTATTTATCCAATAATAATATAAGTAATACTAATTATCTATTTATCAATTCTACCCCTTTTACTCACTATCATTTTAATTACAATTAATATAATTCTATCATTTAAAAACTACCAAGATCGAGAAAAACCTACTCCTTATGAATGCGGATTCAACCCTATTACCTCCCCTCACTTACCTTTTTCTATTCAATTTTATTTAATTGCAGTTATCTTCTTAATTTTCGATATTGAAATTATTTTAATATTACCCTTTATCTCAACCCTATCAATCAGATATAATTTATTTTATTGAATAATTTCATTCTTATTAATTTATATTTGCTTAATCCTAGGATTAATTTATGAATGAAATGAACAATCAATTATTTGACTAAAATAAATTAGGATATTAGTTAAATAATAACATTTATTTTGCAAATAAAAATTATTTTATATAAAATTATATCTTTAATATGAAAGGAAATTCCCTATTTAATTTCGACTTAAAAACTTGATTATTAAAATT
>NZ_BNHJ02000020.1:0-580 GCF_014905595.1 Rhodococcus sp. NKCM2511
AGGAACCTGGAGCAACGTTGGTGGCATTTCTATGGGCCAACCATCTCCTTCTTCTTCTTACGTAAGATTGCCCTCACGTAGCAGGCGAGATGTTTCCGAGCTCCTTTTCCAAGGCAAATCGTTCGCCGCTTCACCGTGCGCATATGAAAAAAGTGTGGTGGGCATCGTCGAGGGTTGAGTCGCCATAAGGGCAGTTGCCATCTGCTGTTTTCCTCATCTTTGCGAGGTAGGAACGGAATAAGCCATGCCCAGTCAGGAATTGGGTGAGGTTGAAATCTACCTCTCCCACCTCCCGGTTTATCCAGTTGTCAAGTCGACCGATGAGTCGGGCAGTCCATCTGCCCCTAGTTTCCTGCTCCCATCTGCTTTGGCAGGTTTCGATGCTGGTAGACCTGGCGAGCCTTGATGCCTCCTCCTTACCCAAAACGGACCTTTTCTGGTGGACGAATTGTCTCTCCTGGGCTAGTAGGTCTATCGGGAATACTCCCGCGACCACTAGCACCGCGGGCTCAGAGACCGTACGGTAGGACGACGCGATTCGGAGAGGGCCCCTCCTCTGTACCGCGGCTATGCGCTTGCG
>NZ_BNHJ02000021.1:0-570 GCF_014905595.1 Rhodococcus sp. NKCM2511
CGGGATCGCAGGTCGGCCTGTCTAACGTTGAATGGTCCCCAACAATTACATTCATCCGTTTAGACTTTACTGAATTTTAACACTTTAACATCTGTTCAACTCGCACTAAACTAGCCAGCCAGTTCAGTGTCATCATCATCATCATCATCATCCCCGGTTTAACGTCTATTTTCCTCACTAGTGAGGGTAAGACGTGCCAGACTCCAAATGTAGCAAAAGCCACGTTGGAGCCCGGACTTTTCATTAAACGGCAAGTTTTTATAGCCCGGATGCCCTTCCTGACGGCAACTGACGAATTCGGAATCGGGAGGAAACGCCAGAGTCTTGCTCCTCCATGACATTTCACCTATGCCATGTCCTTACCTCAAGCGATGTTTTCAATCCATCAATCCATCTCGTGGCAGTTGTGGTAGGAGGGCGGTCGCTCCCGCTACGCCGGCAGTTCTGCTATCTGTAACTGCCGCATGCCCCATGATGATGATGCGACAATAAATGATACGACAATTTTGACAACTTATTATTTGCTTCGTGTTGTAATTTTGTTTTTTGTGTGCTATGATTAATTAATGT
>NZ_BNHJ02000022.1:0-539 GCF_014905595.1 Rhodococcus sp. NKCM2511
GAGTCGGAGGAACACGGTCCGTGGCCATGTATCCGTTTAACGAATCAGTTTAACGAACGCCTCGACCCTAAGGATTTGTGCGTCGCTCGACGATGCTCCGGCTCCGTGAAGCACCGTCACCCCTTTTATCGTACATTGTTTGTTTGTTTGTTTGTTTCACACATATTATATATGTGCTCACTCTCGTTGCTTCTTTGAGCAACTTTTTTATACGTTAATGATCCTTCCGCAGGTTCACCTACGGAAACCTTGTTACGACTTTTACTTCCTCTAAATGATCAAGTTTGGTCATCTTCCCGGCAACATCGGCAGTGCCGAGACACTGCCGCGCACCAGTCCGAAGACCTCACTAAATCATTCAATCGGTAGTAGCGACGGGCGGTGTGTACAAAGGGCAGGGACGTAATCAACGCGAGCTTATGACCCGCTCTTACTGGGAATTCCTCGTTCATGGGGAATAATTGCAAGCCCCAATCCCTAGCACGAAGGAGGTTCAGCGGGTTACCCGGGCCTTTCGGCCAGGGAAACCACGTTGATTC
>NZ_BNHJ02000023.1:0-537 GCF_014905595.1 Rhodococcus sp. NKCM2511
GACCCATCCTTATCAAAACACTCCCTAAATGACAATTTAGGGGGAAATAGGGGAGAAAGCGTAAACGCTCTAATTCTGGTTCATACTACGGTAAAGCACTCACGAATATGCGGCGCACGATGTATAGCCACTTAACCATACTCCGAAAAATTGACCAACACATATTCACAAACGACCCAATTAAGTCTACCATTGCAAATACATTACTTAAGCCCCAAATAGGGGTTTTAGGGGCAAAATGGGGTTAAAAAATTTCAGGGGACAAATATAAACATCAAAAGTAACTTACCTATGACGAGACGAGTCGTTTGGTATACTACTCGACTACTTCCCTTCAAGTTGTTTTGGGGTCAAATTTGGGGGAAATTGGGGTAAATATGGGAATTTTGCGGTAATCGCGTAATTTCGTCTAGCTTGCGTTGAATGGGGCTCAGAGCCGCGTCAAGTGGCGCACTGTGTCGAACAGAGACAAGAAGACCGTCTCAGTAAAATGTTTTTGACATATATGGACGGAAATGGATGGAGAAGAAATCGGCG
>NZ_BNHJ02000024.1:0-528 GCF_014905595.1 Rhodococcus sp. NKCM2511
CCCGCCGAGGTCGCCGACCGCAACGTTCCCGGCCATTGGGAGGGTGATCTGATCATCGGCACCAAGGGCGGGTCGGCGATCGGGACGCTGGTCGAGCGGACCTCGCGGTTGGTGATGTTGCTGCATCTGCCCATCGATCATTCGGCGGCGTCGGTGGCCGAGGCGATGACGAAGAAGATCGCGGAACTGCCTGCGGCACTGATGCGTTCGATCACCTGGGATCAAGGTGGCGAGATGGCCAAGCATGCCGAGATCACCGTCGCCACAGGGGTGCAGATCTACTTCTGTGATCCGCACTCCCCGTGGCAGCGGGGCACCAACGAGAACACCAACGGTCTGCTCCGTCAGTACTTCAAGAAGGGCACCGACTTGTCGGTGCACGGTCCCGAACGGCTCGACGAGGTCGCCGCTCTACTGAACAACCGCCCCAGAAAAACCCTGGGATGGGATACTCCACTCGAGGAGTACAACAAACGACTGCTCGTTGCGACGACCACGTGAACCCGTCACGAGGTTCCACTCACATGG
>NZ_BNHJ02000025.1:0-528 GCF_014905595.1 Rhodococcus sp. NKCM2511
GTTACTCTTGATGTTTATATTTGTCCCTGAAATTTTTACCCCACTATGTCCCAAAAACCCCAATTTGGAGAGGCTGAAGGTCAGTTTGAAAATGGCAATTTTGAGGCAGCAAGTGAAGATTTTTATGCTAATTTAGACATTAATACAGCGTTCGAGGCGTATCGAGAAGTACTATACGGTGACGTGAACCAAAATTAGAGCTCTTCCCACTTTGACCCAAATTTCCCCCAAAATTCTCATTTTCGGGAGGGTCTTTGATAAGGGTGTCAAAAAAGCGTTAAAAATAAATTTCGAGCAATTTTCATAAACAATGCGCCGAATGACGCACGGCTGGACCCTGGTCAACGCAGGCTAGACGAAATTACGCTATTTCCCAAATTTCCCCTATTTTACCCCAATTTCTCCAAAATTTGACCCCAAACATCTTGAAGTGAAATAGTCGATTAGTATATTTGTATACTGAAATGTTTTTTACGCTATTTGCCCGGCAAGCCACAAATTGGGTCTTATATATTGTCTTTCTAATGG
>NZ_BNHJ02000026.1:0-509 GCF_014905595.1 Rhodococcus sp. NKCM2511
TGGACGTCAGAGCGGACGACCAAACCACTCGCGGGTACATCTCGAGGGCGATCGCTGGCCTGCCGGCCTGATCCATCGTATCACCTTTACGTCATTTAGTGCGCGCTCCTTCTTCCTTTCCAAGAAATAGTCTGTCACCGTTCTATGTTCTCCAGACTCGTATGTTATGAGTTTTGTGATTTCTTTTTTAAACGAAGTGTTACTCACAACTAACTCCAACGCTTCTGCAAATTCCAGCAGCCGTTCTCCTTCAAAGTTTCGTTCCCCATAACTGTATCCACCATGCACTTCAGGAAAACCATCAGAACTGTTACCAACATGACCGTTCATATCACCACCTATTAATAACTTCTCTGTATCATGAACTTTGGATGCGACGGTCAGAAGATCTTCATAAAATTCCTCCTTTTCTTTCACCGACCTATCACACTGAGGTGCATACGCAGAGATGATATTCAAGACCAAATTATCAACTCTCATTCTGAGCAACATTATTCTTTCGGTGGGCC